>CAVTIC010000001.1:0-1486436 GCA_963734685.1 uncultured Actinomycetes bacterium
GGTCGGTGGGAGGAGGAGGATTCGAACCTCCGTAGGCTACGCCGGCGACTTTACAGGCCGCTCCCTTTGGCCACTCGGGCATCCTCCCGTGGTGCACCTCCGAGGATAGCGAACCGGCCCGCAACCCTGCACCGCTCCACCCGCCGTGGAGCCTTGCGCGGCGGCGGTTACCATGCGGCCATGGCCAAAGACCAGTTCTCCTTCGACATCGTCTCCGAAGTGGACATGCAAGAGGTGCGCAACGCGGTGGACCAGACCGGGCGCGAGCTCTCGCAGCGGTTCGACTTCAAGGGCACCGACACCTCGATCACCCTCGGCGAGGGCACGATCGAGCTGCACTCTTCCACCGAGGATCGCCTCAAGGCCGCGTGGCAGGTGCTGCAGGAGCGTGCGGTGAAGCGGAGCATCCCGCTGAAGGCCCTGCAGGCCGGCGCGATCGAGGACGCGGCCAAAGGCACCTCCCGCCAGACGGTCACGATCGTCACCGGCATCAGCGACGAGAAGACCAAGGAGATCTCGAAGTTCGTGCGTCAGTCAGTGCCGAAGATCCAGACGCAGATCCAGGGGGCGCAGGTCCGCGTGCTCGGCAAGAGCAAGGACGACCTGCAGGCCGCGATCCGAGCGGTGAAGGAGCACGACTTCGGCTTGGCCCTGCAGTTCACGAACTACCGTCCCTGATCAGGCTCGACCCCACCGACGTCGCGTTGCGCGCGTCACCGGGGGACGAGTACCCTGGCCCGACTCAGGAGGTGATACGCGTGGACCTCGAACGGTTGAAGGCGCGCGCGGCGGAGATCGCCGACACGGAGATGCAGGAGTGGCTGGCGCGGACCCAGGCGTCGGAGAAGCTGTACCAGCGGGCGACGAAGTCGCTGCCCAACGGCGTGGTCTCGAACTTCCAGACGGGCGACCCCTACCCCGTCTACCTCAAGCACGGCAAGGGCTCCACGGTCACCGACGTCGACGACAACGTCTACACCGACTTCCACGGCGGCTTCGGCGTGAACGTCGTCGGCCACGCACATCCCAAGATCGTCGAGGCGATCAAGAAGGCCGCCGACGACGCGATCCATTTCGCGGTCACCACCGAGGCGACGGTCGCCCTCGCCGAAGAGATCTGCTCGCGCTTCCAGTGCGAGCAGATGCGCTTCGTGAACTCGGGCACCGAGGCCACGATGGACGCGATCCGCGTGGCGCGGGCAGCCACCGGCCGGGACAGGATCATCAAGATGGAAGGCTCCTACCACGGCCACCACGACTCGGTGCTCTTCTCGGTCGTGCCCGAGGCCGACGTGCTCGACCTCCGCCACAGCGTCGATCAGAGCGGCAAGCCCTGGTACACGACGCAGCCGACCTCCAAGGGCGTACCGCGAGCGCTGTGGGACACCACGATCATCGTGCCCTTCAATGACGCCTCGGCGGTCGAGGCAGCGTTCACCGACAACCCCGGCCAGGTCGCGGCGGTGATCCTCGAGCCCGTGATGATGAACATCGGCATCGTGGTGCCGGCAGAAGGCTACCTGCAGGCTCTGAAGGAAACCTGCGAGCGGCACGGCGCCGTGTTGATCTTCGACGAGGTCAAATGCGGTGGCACGATCGCCTATGGCGGCGCAGCGGAACGCTTCGGCGTGGTGCCGCACCTCGCCGCCTGGGCCAAGGCGATCGGCGGCGGCGCGACGACCGGCGCCTTCGGCGGCGAGGCCGGCATCATGGAGCACGTCACGAAGGGCGCGGCGCAGCAGGGCACCTTCAACGGGAACCCGCTCTCCTCGGCGGTCGGCCTCGCGGCGCTCACCCAGGTGCTCACCCGCGACGCCTACGACCATCTCGGCAAGCTCGGCACGATGCTCTCCGAGGGGTGCGACAGGGCGATCGCCGAGAGCGGCATCCCGGCGCACACCGTCGACCTCGGCGCGAAGGGCTGCGTGTCGTACAGGTCCGAGCCCCTCACGAACTACCGGGACTTCCTGGAGACGATCCCCGACATCTACTGGGCCTCGTACCCGTGGATGGTGAACCGCGGCATCTTCATGACCCCCGGCGATGAGGAACAGTGGACGATCTCGGTGCAGCACACCGAGGACGACATCCAGAAGTACGTCGACGCGTTCGGCGAGTTCTGCCAGCAGCTCGTGCGCTGAGCACGGCGTCAGGCGCGGAAGGGCCGGCCCGGCGGGCCGGCCCTTCGTGTTCCCAGGGGGATGCGACATGGACGAGATGCACCGCTACACCGACGAGACCGAGGCTCTGTCGCGGGCGATCGTGGCCTACGCTCGCAGCCGCATCGCGAGCCCACAACCGCTCGACGGCTCGGCGACCGGCGACGAGCTGACGAGTCTCGCGGGCGAGACGATCACCCCCGAAGGGATCGGCGGCGAGGAGGCGCTCAGGGTGTGGAGCGAGGTGCTCGCGCCCGCGACGATCTCGACCGATCACCCGTCGTCGATGGCCTTCGTGCCCGGCGCGCCCACGAAGGCCGCGGTGCTCTTCGATCTCGTCGTCGGCGCATCGTCGACGATCGCCGCGGGATGGATCGACGGCGCCGGCGCGATCTGGGCAGAGAACCAAGCCCTGCGCTGGCTCGCCGATCTCGCAGGGTTCCCGGGGTCGGCCGGCGGCGCGTTCGTGAGCGGCGGCTCGGCGGGCAACCTCTCGGCCCTGGTCGCAGCTCGCGCGCAGGCTGCCGAGCGACTCGGCGCGCGGCCCGCCACCGGCTGGACGATCGCGGTCGCCGACAGCGTGCACTCCTCGGTCGCGACCGCCGCCCGCGTGATCGACGTGGGGGTCGTCCGCGTGACCGGCGACGAACGCGGGCGGCTCACCGGCGACGCGTTGGCCTCCGCGCTCGACGCCCTCGACCCCGAGGAGGCCGCGAGCGTCTTCGCCGTGGTCGCGAGCGCGGGCGCCACCAACGCCGGCACCGTGGACGACCTCGCCGGCGTCGCCGACGTCTGCTCGGCTCGCGGGATCTGGTTCCACGTCGACGGCGCCTACGGTGGGGCCGGGCTCGTCGCGCCGACGGTGCGCGAACGGTACCGGGGCATCGAGCGCGCCGACTCGTTCATCATCGATCCGCACAAGTGGCTGTTCGCCCCATACGACTGCTGCGCGCTCGTCTACCGCGATCCGACGACGGCGCACGGCGTGTTCCGGCAGGAGGCCAGCTACCTCGACACCGTGAATCAGCCCGGCGCCGCGTGGAGCGAGTGGAACCCGGCGGACTACGCCTACCACCTGACCCGCCGGGCCCGTGGCCTCCCGCTCTGGTTCTCGATCGCGACCTACGGCACCGACGCGTACCGCGACGCGGTGGAGCGGGTGCTCAGCCTCACCCGGGAGACCGCCGAGGAGATCCGGGCCCGCGACGACCTCGAGCTGGTGATGGACCCCGAGCTGTCGGTCGTGTTGTTCCGGCGGCTGGGGTGGAGCGGCGAGGACTACGAGGCCTGGTGGCGGCGGCTGCTCGAGGCCCAGATCGCCTTCGTGCAACCTACGTCGTGGAAGGGCGAGAAGCTCGCCCGGCTCTGCTTCGTGAACCCGCGGACGACGATCGACCATGTCCGCGCCGTGCTCGGCACGATGGCGTCGTGACGCTTCGTGTCTCGCGCGGCGACTTGGCAGGGACCTCACGAGCTCTGCGCTGTGGGGTTGACCCGCTTTCACGGACACCCTAGGACTGGCTCAGCCAGGGAAGGGGGTGCCGGGTGCCGAATCATCCGTTCGCCTATCCGGACGAGCTGCGAGCTGAAGGGGTCCGACTCTGCCGTGAGGAAGGTCTCTCGGCCACCAAGGTGGCGGCACGCCTGGGGGTCAGTCGCCCGACCGTCCAGGACTGGGTTCGCGCAGCAGAGGCGAAGGCCGATGGCGTCGCCAGCGATGACAAGGCGGAGATCCGCCGGCTGCAGAAGGAGCTGCGCCATGCCCTTCAGGAACGCGACATCCTGAAAAAAGCAGTCGCCTTCTTCGCGCGGGAGAGCGAGGACCGGTGAGCGCCTACCGGTTCATCGCGGCGGAGCGGGCGAGCTACCCGGTGGTGCTGATGTGTCAGGTCCTCGGGGTCTCACGCTCGGGCTTCTACGACTGGAGCCGTCGAGCACCGTCGCGGCGAGCGATCGCCGACCGGGCGCTCATCCAGCGGATCCGCGAGATCCATCGCGACTCCAGAGGCACCTACGGGGCGCCGAGGATCACCGCCGAGCTCAGGGCCCAAGACGTCCGGGTCTCCCGCAAGCGGATCGCCCGGCTGATGCGGCGTGCACGGCTGCAGGGCAAACACCTCCGACGCCCGCCCACGATCCGCCGCAAGGGGTTCACGCGCCCGATGCCCGATCTCGTGGACAGGCGGTTCGACCCGGGTGCTCGCGATCGTGTCTGGGCAGCCGACATCACCTACGTCGCGACCGACCAAGGGTGGCTGCACCTGGCCGTGGTGATGGACCTGCACTCGCGCAAGGTCGTGGGCTGGTCGACCGCGGATCACCTGCGCACCGAGCTGCCTCTCGGGGCCCTCGAGATGGCCATCGCCCACCGCAGGCCGGCTCGAGGCCTCGTCCACCACTCCGATCACGGAACACAGTTCATGTCGATGGAGTTCGCCGAGCGTACCCACCGGGCCGGCATCGAGCTGTCGATGGGCGCCAACGGCTCGGCCTACGACAACGCGGTCGTCGAGAGCTTCTTCGCCACGATCAAACGAGAGCGGCTGCGCGACGAGCGCTTCCTCACCCGGGCACACGCCCGAACGGCGATCGCCGAATGGATCGAGGTCTTCTACAACTGCCGGAGGCGCCATTCGACGCTCGGCTACCTCTCGCCGGTCGAGTTCGAACGGACACACGCGACGAGAGAACACAGACGACGTGTCCGTTGAACCGGGGCAACCCCAGCTGGCGCCACTACGGAGGTCCCTGCCAAGTCACGGCCCGAAGAGACCCGCGCTACGGGCAACCCAACCGACACGCGGGCGGCTTCAGCGCCCGATCGGGCCCTGCCTCCGCAGGATCTCGTCCTCGACCGCCAACAGCCGCGCGACACGCTCCTCGGTCGGGGGATGGGTCGAGAACAGGCTCATGAACCCCCGGCCTTTCAACGCCGCGAGCGGGTTCACGATGAACAGATGGGCCTCACCGGGCTGCAGCGACTGCGGCGGCGGCACCTGACGGCTCGTCTGCTCCAGCTTCTGCAGGGCGCCCGCGAGCGCCTTCGGATCCTGCGAGAGGAACGCGCCGGACTCATCGGCTTGGAACTCCCGCGACCGGGAGACCGCCATCTGGATCAGCCCGGCCGCGATCGGGGCGAGGAGCCACGCGGCCAGGAGCGCGATCGGGTTGGCGCCATCGTCGTCGCCGCCGAACCATAACGCCATCCAGGCGAGGTAGCTGATCGACGTGCCGATCGCCGCGGCGATCGAGCTCACGAGGATGTCGCGGTTCGCGACGTGGCTGAGCTCGTGCGCGAGTACGCCGCGGAGCTCACGCTCGTCGAGGATCTGCAGGATGCCTTTGGTGACGGACACCTTCGCGTCGCGCGGGTTCCGCCCCGTCGCGAAGGCGTTGGGCTGTTGCATGTCCGAGACGTAGATGCCCGGCATCGGCATGTCGTTGGCCTGCGTCAGCTCGCGCACGATGCTGTAGAGCTGCGGGTACTCCTGCTCGGTGACCGGGCGCGACCGCGTCGCGCGCACCGCCACCGAACCGGACCACCAGTACATCGCGAAGTTGAATCCGAGGCCGAGCACGAGGGCGACCGTCATGCCCGCACGGCCGCCGATCAGTGCGCCGACCGCGAGGAACAATCCCATTAGTCCCGCGATCAGCAGCCAGGTCTTCGCTCGGTTGATGCCAGGTGTCACGTGTCATCCCTCCTCGAGCGGATGCTCTCACGCGAGGTTCGATACGAGCGGGGCGGAGGTTCGATGCGGGCTACCTGCTACGGGCCGAGCCCGACCAGCGTCGAGAGGTCCGCGAGCCGCGCGAACGGGTTCGGCAGCACGAAGATCACGATGAGGGCGACCGTGGCGAGGGCCACCACTGCCGTCACGAGCGTCGGCACGCGCAACGGAGACGCGTCGACCGGCTCGCGGAAGATCATCTGCCGCGGCACGAGGAAGTAGTAGTAGATGCTGATCACGGAGTTCACGAGCATCGCCACCGCGAGCCACGGTCCCAGGGAGCCGCCACGCTCGATCGCTGCCTGGAAGATCAGGATCTTCGCCCAGAAACCTCCCGTAGGCGGCACGCCGGCGAGCGAGATCATGAAGATCGTCATCCCGATCGCGAGGATCGGAGCGGTCTTCGCGAGCCCGGCGAAGTCGGAGATCAGCAGGGTGGGGTGGCGCCGCGAGACCGCCACGGTCACGGCGAACGCTCCGAGGGTCATGATGCCGTAGATCAAGATGTAGGCGACCGCCGCCGAGAACGCCGAGCGATTCACCGCCGCGTCGTCGGTCACCAGCGCGAACGTCATCAAGATGTAGCCCGCCTGCGCGATGCCGGAGTAGGCCAGCAGCCGCACGATCTGGGTCTGCTGCAACGCCACGAGGTTCCCGATCGTCATCGTCGCTACCGAGAGGAACGCGAAGATCGGCACCCAGAACTCGTTCTGGCCGATGAAGGCCACGAACATCAGCTGCAGCAGCCCCGCGAACCCGGCGGCGCTCGAGGCCACCGCGAGGAACGCGGCCACCGGCACGGGGGCACCCTCGTAGGTGTCGGGCGCCCAGAACTGGAACGGGAACGCCGAGACCTTGAACGCGAACCCGACCACCACGAACAGGATCGCCGCGAATGCCAGCGTTTCCAGCTCTGGCGGGATCGCCGAGAGCGCCACGGCGATGTCGTCCAGCTTCGTGGCGCCGTCGGTCACGCCGTAGATCAAGCTCATGCCGAAGAGCATCACCGCGGTGGAGAGCACACCGATGATGAAGAACTTCACCCCGGCCTCGTTCGACTTCACATCGCCCTTACGGAACGCGGCCATCAGGAACCCGGGCGCCGACACGAGCTCGAGCGCGATGAACAACAGCAGCAGGTCGCGGGAGCTCGGCATCATCACGCAGCCGAGGAACGAGGTGAGCAGCAGGAAGTAGTACTCCCCCTGGTAGAAGCCGCCCTCGCGGAAGTACCGCAACGACAACGAGAGCACCACGAGCGCGACGACCAGGAAGAAACCCTTGAACAACAGGGCGTACTCGTCGACGACGTAGGTGCCACCGAAGCTCACGCGGGTGCCCGCGCCGATCAACGAGATCACCGCCGCGAGCGATCCCAGCACGCCCACGAGCCCGATCGGCATGGCGAACCATTTCGCGCGCTCGGGCAGGAAGAGGTCGACCACGAGCACGAGGAGGATCGTGCTCGACAGGACGAGCTCCGGCAGCAGGGCGTGGTAGTCGATGTTCATCGAGGTCGCCTAGCTCCCCAGCAGGCTCATCAGACCACCCACGGCCTCGTCGGTGACGCCGAACACGAGCTTCGGATAGAGGCCGAGCACGAGGGTCAGCACGAGCAGCGGCAGCCACGAGACCCACTCGATCGCGAGCACGTCGCTGAGGCCGGCTTCCTTCCAGCGCTCGGGCTGGTTCCCCATGTTCACGCGCTGGAGCATCCAGAGGAAGTAGCCGGCGGTGAGCACCGTGCCGATGCCACCCATCACCATGAAGAGCCGGAACAGCCCGACCTGGTCGGCGAGGAAGACCTGGTTCGGGTCGAACGAGCTCAGCAGGGCCATCACCTCGCCCCAGAAGCCGGCGAGCCCGGGCAGGCCGAGCGAGGCGATCGCGACGAACGCGAAGACGCTGCCGAGCTTGGGGAGCCCCTGCAGCATGCCCCCACCGATCTCCGAGATCTGCCGGGTGTGGTAGCGGTCGTAGATCGACCCGACGCAGAAGAACAACATGCCCGTGATCACGCCGTGGGCGACCATGCCGAAGAGCGCCGCCTGGATGCCGATCTCGGTGAGCGTCGCGATGCCGAGCATCACGAAGCCCATGTGCCCCACCGACGAGAACGCGATCAGTCGCTTCAGGTCCTTCTGCGCGAGGCAGGCGAGCGCCGCGTACACGATCGCGATCGCGGCGAGCGCACCGATCCACGGGGCGTACTTCTGTGCGCCGTACGGCAGGAACGGGATCGCGATGCGGATGAACCCGTACGTGCCCATCTTCAGCATGATGCCGGCCAGCAGCACGGAGCCGATCGTGGGGGCCTCGGTGTGCGCGTCGGGCAGCCACGTATGGAACGGCCACATCGGCACCTTCACCGCGAACCCGAGGGCCACGGCGCCGAAGACGATCAGCTGGAACGTCTGGCTGAAGCCTCCGGTCACTCCGAAGTCGCGCAGCACCACCATGTCGAAGGTGTGCGGATCGGGGCCTTGGAAGTACATCGCCAGGAACCCCAAGAGCATGAAGATCGACCCGAAGAGCGTGTACAGGAAGAACTTGATCGCCGCGTACTCGCGGTTGGACGACCCCCAGATGCCGATCAGGAAGTACATCGGCACCAGCACCAGCTCCCAGAACACGAAGAACAGGATCAGGTCGAACGCGATGAACGTGCCCGCCATGCCGGTCTCGAGCAGCAGCATCAGCCCGAGGAACGCCTTCGTGCGGCCGGGGTCCGGCACGTAGCGCCACGTGTAGATCGCGCAGAGGAATGAGAGCAGGAACGTCAGCACGTACAGGGGCATCGAGATGCCGTCGATGCCGACGTGGTAGTTCACGCCGATCGAGCTGATCCATTCCACGTTCAAGACGTACTGCAGGCCGTCGACGCCGTAGTCGAACCCCACCGCGATCGCCACGGCGAGCACGAGCGCCGCGCCGGTGAACACGATGCCGAGGGCGCGGACCGCGCGCTCCTTGTCTCGCGGCATCACCGCGATCACCAGCGCGCCCGCGATGGGCAGCAGCGTGGTGATCGTGATGGCCGAGTTCTCCCAGGTCATGTGGCCTCCACGCTTCCTCTCAAACGACCCTGATGAAGACGACGGCCAACGCGATCACGCCGACGAACAGACCGACGGCGTACCACTGCACGTTGCCCGATTGCAGGTACTTCAGGACGTTGCCCGAACGGCCGGCGCCCTCGCCGGCGGCATTGACGAACCCGTCGATCACGCTGCGGTCGAACCAGGCGACCACCTGCCCGAGCCCGCGCGCGAACATCGCAGCGCCGTTCACCACCCCGTCGAGCACGCGCTGGTTGAACCAGTTGACGGCGGCCGACCACGTGTCGCGCACCGGGTAGACGATCGCACGCATGTAGAAGGCGTCGATGTAGTAGCGCTCCTGCAACACGTTCCAGAGCGGACCCATCGGGGCCTGCAGCGGGTCCCGTTCCTTACGTTCCTTGTACAGGACGTACCCCGCGGCCAGTCCCAACAGGGCGCCCGCCGTCGACAACAGCGCGATCCAGGGCACGAAGACGGCCTCATGGATGGCCTCGAAGAAGACCCACTGGCCGAACACGGCCCCGAGCTGGGGCGCGCCGAGCAGCCCGACCCCGGCCGTGCACAGGGCGAGGAACACGAGCGGACCGGTCATCGTCGGCGGCGACTCGTGTGGGTGGGCGTGTCCCTTGTACTCCCCTGAGAACGTGAGCAGCACCATGCGCATCGTGTAGAAGGCGGTGATCACCGCCGTGACGAGGAACACCACGAACAACCAGGTGACGTGCTCCTCGCTGGCCACGACGAGCAGCTCGTCCTTGGACCAGAACCCCGCGAGCGGGAAGATGCCCGCGAGGGCCAGCGAGCCGAACAGCATCGTCCAGAAGGTGACGGGCATCGACTTCCGCAGACCGCCCATGTCGCTCATGTTGTTCGAGTGCACGGCATGGATCACCGAGCCGGCGCACAGGAACAGCAGGGCCTTGAAGAAGGCGTGCGTGAACAGGTGGAAGAAGCCCGCCGTGAGCCCGAGCTCACCGAGCGAGAGACCGGCGATCATGTACGCGAGCTGCGACAAGGTGGAGTAGGCGAGCACCCGCTTGATGTCGTTCTGCACGATCGCGAGCAGGGCGGCCCCGAGCGCGGTGATCGCAGCCACGATGCTGACGGTCGTGAGCACCCATTGCTCTGCTTGCAGGAAGATCTCGAACAGCCGTCCGATCAGGTAGACACCGGCCGCGACCATCGTCGCCGCGTGGATCAGGGCGGAGACGGGGGTGGGACCAGCCATCGCGTCGGGCAGCCAGACATGCAGCGGGAACTGGGCCGACTTCCCGACCGTGCCGCCGAACAGCAGGATCGCTGCGATCGAGATGTACAGCGGGGATGCCTCACCGAGGCCGACCTCGTGCGAGATCACCGTGATGTTGGAGGTCTCGAACCCCGTGAGGGCGATCAAGGCGATGATGCCGAACGTGAACGGGATGTCGCCGACGCGCGTCGTGATGAACGCCTTGATCGCGGCGTCGGAATTCTCCTTGACCTCCCACCAGTGGCCGATCAAGAGGTAGGAGCAGAGGCCCATGACCTCCCAGCCCACGAGCAGCTGGATCAGGTTATTGGAGACGACCACGGTGAGCATCGCGGCCGTGAACAGCGAGAGCACGACGTAGAACCACGTGTAGCGTTCGTCGCCGTGCATGTAGCCGAGCGAGTAGACGTGCACGGCGAGCGAGACGGCGGTGACGACGACAACCATGATGCCGGTGAGTCCGTCGACGAGGATGCCGAGCTCGAGGTGGAGGGGACCTATCGTGAACCACTCGATGCTGCCTTCGAACGGCCCGCCCCCTTCCACGAAGTGCCAGAGCACGCCGAGGGCGAACAGGAACGCCGCGCCGACCCCGACGATGCCGTAGACGGCACCCTTGCCGGGCGTGCGTTTGCCGAAGAACAGGATCAGCGCCGAGGAGATCAGCGGCAGGAGGACGAGCACCCAGGCATGCTCGACGAACCACAACCCGTTCGTCGTGGTCTCGAAGACCACCTCCCCCTCGGACGCGAGCGCACTCACCACTTGAGGAGGTTCACCTCGTCCACGTTGATCGACTCTCGCGTGCGGAAGAGCAGGATCACGATCGCGAGCCCGATGCCCACCTCTGCCGCGGCGACCGCGATCACGAACAGCGCGAACACCTGTCCCCCCAGGTCGCCGAGGGCCGAGCTGAACGCGACCAGGTTCACGTTCACGGCGTTCAACATCAGCTCGATCGCCATGAGCACCATGACCGCGTTCCGGCGAGCGAGCACGCCGTAGACCCCGGCCGAGAACAGCAG
Organism: uncultured Actinomycetes bacterium; assembly: GCA_963734685.1. Lineage (GTDB taxonomy): Bacteria > Actinomycetota > UBA4738 > UBA4738 > HRBIN12 > JAOUEA01. The sequence continues at coordinate 11,227 of CAVTIC010000001.1, forward strand.
GGCCGAGAACATCAGGACGAGCGGCAAGCGGATCATCGAGCGTCGTCCTTCCTCGCGAGTACGATCGCGCCGATCAACGCCGCCAGCAGCAGGAACGAGACCGCCTCGAACGGCAACACGTAGCTGCGGAAGATCGCGTCCCCCACGGCCTCGGTGGAACCTTTGAACGTCTCGAACTGCGCGGCGTCCTGCACCGGGAACGCATCCTGGATCAGGAAGACCAGACCCGCGAACACACCCAGGCCCACGAGCGCCCCGAGCCACCGTTGCTGGTTGTCGAGGGTGTCGCGCCCGATCGGCGCCTTCGTGAGCATCAATCCGAACAGGAACAGGATCACGATCGCCCCGACGTAGATCAGGATCTGCACCCACCCGACGAACTCGGCGCCGAGCAACAGGTAGACGCCGGCCACGGACAGCAGCGAGACCACCAGGTAGAGCGCGGCATGCACGACGTTCGTGGCCGTGACCACCGCGATCGCCGAGAGGCCACCGACCACGGCGAGCACGAGGAACGCGTACTCCTGGGAGCTCAACCCGCCTCCTCTCGTTGGGCGCTACCGCCTTCGGCTGCGTGAGCGCTCGGCTCAGCGCCGACCTCGAGGGGAGGCGGCGGCAGCACGGTGTAAGTCCACTCCTCGAGACGTTCCTTCTCATGCAGGAGCAGGTCGATCTCGTACTCCGCGTACTCGAACTCGGGGCTCCAGAACAGCGCGTCGAACGGGCACACCTCGACGCAGATGCCGCAGTACATGCACAAGGCGTAGTCGATCGCGAACCGATCGAGCACCTTCATCGATCGCCCGCGGCCGCCGCCCGCCGGCTCGTGCGTCTCTTTGTGTGCGTCGATGTAGATGCACCAATCCGGACACTCACGCGAGCACTTGTAGCAGACCGTGCAGTTCTCCTGCTTCAGGGCGATCACGCCGCGGGTTCGCGCGGGCAGATCTGGCTTCACGTGCGGGTACTGCAGCGTGACGGCGGGCTTGAGCATCGTCTTCATCGTGACGGTGAGGCCCTTGAGCAGGCCCTGGCCCACGCCAGACTCCGGCTGATCCTTCCGTTGTGACGTGTCGACGGCCACTCGGTCCCTCCCCCCTCGTCTCAGAACGCGACCTTGAAGAATGCCGTCCCTAGGATCCACGCCAGCGAGAGCGGGATCAGCGTCAGCCAGGCGAATCGCTGCAGCTGGTCCTCGCGCAGACGCGGGTAGGTGGCCCGCAGCCAGATCACCACGAACGAGAGCGCCCCGATCTTCACGAACATCCACACCCAGTCCGGCAGTGGGATGGCCGGCAGCCCCTGGTACCCCCCGAGGAACAGCACCGCGGCGACGCCCGAGAGCGCCACGATCCCCCCGTACTCGGCGAGCAGGAAGAACGCGAACTTCAGCCCCGTGTACTCGGTGTAGGCGCCGAAGATGATCTCGGAGTCGGCGACCGGCATGTCGAAGGGCGGCCGCGTCAGCTCGGCGAGCGCCGCGGTCATGAAGATCAGGAAGAGAGGGAACAACGGCACCACGTACCAGAGCGACTCTTGGGCCTGCACGATGCCCACCATCGACGTGGTGCCCGCCAGCATCACGACACCGGCAGCCGACAGCACGAGCGGCAGCTCGTAGGCGATCAGCTGTGCGGCCGCGCGGAGCGCGCCGATCAGCGAGAACTTGTTCGCGGAGGACCACCCCGCCATCAACACGCCGATCACCGAGACGCTCGACATGGCCATCACGAAGAAGATGCCGACGTCGAGGTCGAGCGCGAACAGCGTGTCACCGAATGGCAGCACGACGAGGATCGCGATGTAGGGGATCATCGCCACGGCCGGCGCCAGCGAGAACACGGTGCGGTCGGCGGCCGCAGGCACGATGTCTTCCTTCTGGATGAACTTCACGCCGTCGGCCACGAGCTGGGCCCACCCGTGGAACGCGCCGGCTTCCATCGGACCGAGGCGCGCCTGCATGTGCGCCAGCACCTTGTGCTCCACATAGCCGATGCCGAGCGGCACCACGAGGAAGAAGGCCATCACGACGACCGTCTTCATCACGAGGACCAGCCAGAAGTTCTCCGTGAACCCGTCGAAGACCGATGTGCCGGACTGTGCGAGGAGCGCGATCATTCCTCCTCGTCCTCCTCACCCTCGACCGCGCCGGGCCAGGGCTTCGCCTCACGCGTCATCAACGGGAAGTCCTTGCGGAGCGGATGTCCCTCGAAAGGCTCGGAGAGCAGGAGCTTCACGGGCTTCGGGTGGCCCTCGAATCGGATGCCGAACATCTCTGCGGTCTCGCGCTCGTGCCAGTCGCACGTCGCCCATAGGTCGCTCACCGTCGGCACGGCCGCGTCGTCGTGGGCGAGCGCGACCTTGATCCTGACGTTGTGGTGGTGGGTGTTCGAGAACAGGTGGGTGATCACTTCGAACCCACCCTCTGGGCCACGGTCGACGGCTGTCGTGAGATCGGCGTAGTCGAAGGCGAACTCGGGCTCGTCCCGCAGGAACCGGCAGACATCGTGGTAGCGATCGCGCGTGACCGTGGCCACGGTGTGTCCGTGTTGGTCGGCCACGTCGAGCACGTCGGATCCGAACCGCGCCCGCAGCCGGGACCCGGCCTCGTCAGGAGACAGCGGGCTGGGTCCCTGGGGCACTGAACTTCTCCTGGATGTCCTCGTCCTTGATCTTGTTCTGCAGCTCGACGATGCCGTGCAGCAGGGCTTCGGGCCTGGGGGGACACCCCGGCACGTAGACGTCGATCGGCACGATCTGATCGACCCCTTTCGTGACCGAGTAGCTGTCCCAGTACGGGCCACCACAGTTGGAGCACGAGCCGAACGAGATCACGTACTTCGGGTCGGGCATCTGCTCGTACACGCGCTTGAGCGCGGGCGCCATCTTGTCGGTGAGCGTGCCGGCCACCACCAGCAGGTCGGCCTGTCGGGGGCCGTGTGCGAACGGGATCACGCCCAGGCGGATGAAGTCGTTCTTCGCGGTCGAGGCGGCGATGAACTCGATCGCACAGCAGGCGAGTCCGAAGTTCATGACCCACAGGGAGTAACGACGCCCCCAGTTGAGGATGAACTTGACCGGTTGGATCTTCGGCAGTGGGGTCTTCTCGGTGATCAGGCCCACCGCAGGACCCCCTTGCGCCACGCGTACAGGAGTCCCACGGCAAGGATCGCGATGAAGATCGCCATCTCGACCACAGCCGCGTAGCCGAGGCTCTCGAACACGCGCGCCCAGGGGAAGAGGAATACGCTCTCCACGTCGAAGATCACGAACAGGAACCCGTAGACGTAGTAGCGGACCTGACTCTGCGACCAGCCCTGACCCACCGGGTCGATACCGCATTCGTAGGTGGTGAGCTTCTCGCGATTGGGCTTGCTGGGGGCGACCAGTCGCGCTGTGGTGAACGCCACTGCGACCAGCAGGGCACCGGCGGTCAGGACCGCGAGCACCACCCCGTATGACGCGTAGTAGTCACCCATGCTTGTGAACGGTTTCCCGAGCGCCCGTATCCTAGCAGCGCGCTCCTTCCGACCGGCCCATCACTCCGCATCTGCCCCGCATCGCACCGCCAGGAACTTCGCGAGCTGGATCAACGCGTGCCGGGCCGCGCCATCCGGCAACCGCTCGGCGAGCTGCGTCGCGCGTCGGACCTCGGCGGTCACGGCGTCGCGAGCTGCGTCGACCGAGCCGCCCGAGCGCACGATCTGGAGCACGCGATCGAGCATCTCGCCGTCGGGAGCCCCGTGCGACAGGATCCGGGCCAGCTCCTCGCGATCCTCGTCGTACACGAGCGCGTGCAACACCGGCAGAGTGTAAACGCCCTCCCTGAGGTCCTGCCCCGGCTCCTTGCCGAGCTCCATCTGCGACGCGGTGATGTCCATGATGTCGTCGGAGAGCTGGTAGGCCATGCCGAGGGCGCCTCCGAACTCCTCCAGCACGTCGACGTGCTCGGGATCGGCGTCGCTCAGCATGCCGCCGAGCCTGCACGACGTGCCGATCAGCGATGCGGTCTTTCGTCGGATGATCTCGAGGTAGTTCGAGACCTCTTGCTCGACCTTGGCCGAGTTGTCGACCTCGCGGATCTGCCCGTCGCAGAGCACGGCGATCGTACGCGCGAGCAGCCGGCAGACCTCGGTGCCGAGGTCGGTCGAGATCTCCGATGCCCGCGCGAAGAGGTAGTCACCGGTGAGGATCGCGACCGTGTTGTCCCACCGCACGTTCGCGCTCGGGGCTCCTCGTCGTGAGTCGGCCTCATCGATCACGTCGTCGTGGTACAGGGTCGCGAGGTGCACGAGCTCGATCGAGACCGAGCCCGGCACGAGCCGCGGGTCGGCCGGGTCGCCGAAGTAGCCTGCCAGCAGCACGAGCATCGCTCGGAAGCGCTTGCCTCCCGCAGCGATCAGGTAGGACGACGTCTCGGTCAGCATGCCCGACGCCTCGATCTGCACCGACTTCTCCAGCGCGTCTTCCACCTGGTCGAGACGGGTGCGGACCTCGGACTCGAGCGTCATGTCCGGCGGTTCCAGGCCAGGGATCACCCGGCGGCTCATCGCTGCTCCTCTCTCCTTCGATGGGGGCCTACCGCTCGGCTTCGCCTCGCTACCACGTGAGCACCCCCGCGTCCTGCAGCAACGGCACGATCACGCCCGGCACGATGCCCAGCACCACCACCGCGACGGCCGGGACCGCGAGCACGAGTCTCGGCAACGGTGAAGGATCGGCGATGTCGTCGCCCTCGGGTTCCTGCATCGCCATCAATGCCACGACCCGCAGATAGAAGTACACGCCCACGACGCTGGCGAGAGCACCGATCAGCACGAGCGGCCAGTACCCGGCGCCCGTCGCAGCGCCGAAGACCGACACCTTCGCTGCGAACCCGGCGGTCGGCGGGATGCCTGCGAGCGACAGCAGGAAGAGCGTGAGCAGAGCCGCGAGCACCGGCTGGCGGCGTCCGAGCCCGCGGAAGCGGTCGAACCCGGTCTGCTCGGCGATGCCGCCGGAGATCAGCATCACGACCCCGAACGCGCCGATCACCGAGAGGCTGTAGGTGACCAGGTAGAACAACGCCGCCGCGATGCCGTTCCGATCCAGCGAGACGAACGCGGTCAGGATGAACCCCGCCTGCGCGACGCTCGAGTAGGCGAGCATCCGCTTCACGTCGGTCTGGGCGATCGCGAGCACGCTGCCCACCACCATCGAGACCGCCGAGAGGGCGGCGATCACGGGGGCGATCTCCCAGCCGAGGGCGACGAAGGCCACGAACAGCACACGCACGAGCGCGACGAACACCGCCACCTTCGTCGCCGCCGCCATGAAGGCGGTCACCGGGCTGGGGGCGCCCTGGTACACATCGGGCGTCCACATGTGGAACGGCACCAGTGACACCTTGAACCCGAGACCCACCGCGAGGAGGAGCACCGCGACGAGCGCGAGCGGCTGGCTGCCGGTGGATCCGGAGAGCGCACGGGCCAGACCCTGGATGCTCGTCGTGGCGGCGGCCCCGTAGGCCATCGCCACCCCGTACAGGAGGAACGCCGAGGCGAACGCCCCGAGCAGGAAGTACTTCAGCGCCGCCTCGATCGGACCACGGCGGAACGTGAGGGCGGCGAGCACGTAGAGCGCGAGCGAGAGCAACTCGACGGCGAGGAACACGACGATGAGGTCGGCCGCGACGACGAGGAGCGCCATGCCTCCGAGCGCGAACAGTAGCAACGCATAGAACTCGTTGCGCCGCAGTTCGTCGCGTTCGAAATAGTGGAAGCCGAGGTAGGCGGCGAACGCCCCGATGCCGCAGAGCGCGAGCGTCGCCACGACCCCGAGACGGTCGAGGCTGACCATGCCTTGCATCGCCGTGCCCGCCGGGCGGTCCCAGAGGTAGAGGGCCGCGGCCGCGGCCGCGGCGAGGATCGCGATCGTGAACAGGGCGAACGGCGCCTGCGCCGATCGGCGGGCGAACGCGGCCGTGAGCAGCGCCACCAGCGCGCCGCCGATCAGGATCAACATCGGCAGGATCGGCACGAGGTCGATGCGGGGCGTCTCGATCACGGAGCCGCCCCCGCGCCGGTCGCGTTCGCCTCGACGAGCGGTTCCACCGGCTCGCCGACCTGCACGGTCCGCACGCGCTCGGCCACCTGCTCCGACGTCGGCCGCAGGCGCTCGAGCACGGGCGAGGGGTGCAGGCCGATCCACAGCATCGCTGCCACGATCGGCACGACGATCGCGCCCTCCCGCCACGATAGGTCGGGCAGCGAGCCCCAGCGCTCCTTCAGGGGACCCTGGAACGTGCGCTGATAGGACCAGAGCATGTAGATCGCCGAGAGGATCACGCCCACGATCGCGATCGACGCGAGTACCCGGTCGACCGAGAAGGTGCCGAGCAGCACCAGGAACTCACCCACGAAGTTGTTGAGACCGGGCAGCCCGATCGACGACAGCATCGCCACGACGTAGGCGCCCGCGAGCCACGGCGTCACCTGGACGATGCCGCCGAGGTCGGCGATCTCCCGCGTGTGCGTGCGCTCGTAGAGCATGCCGAAGACCAGGAACAACATGCCCGTGGACAGCCCGTGGTTCACCATCTGCAGCACGGCCCCGTCCATCGACTCGGCCGTGAACGCGAAGATGCCCAGCACGATCAGGCCCATGTGACTCACCGACGAATACGCGATCAGGCGCTTGATGTCGGTCTGCATCATCGCGACGATCGCGCCGTAGATGATGCCGACGACCGCGAGGATCTCGATCGACAACGCGAAGTAGCGCGAGGCCTCTGGGAACAGGTCGAGGTTGAACCGCAGCATGCCGTACGGCCCTGTCTTCAGCAGGATCGCGGCCAGCACGACCGAGCCCTTCGTGGGCGCCTCGGTGTGGGCGTCGGGCAACCACGTGTGCAGTGGCCACACCGGCACCTTCACGGCGAACCCGATGAAGAACGCGAGGAACAGCCACCGGCCGACCCCCGTTGACAGCTGCAGCTGCTCGAGCGCGGTGAGGTCGAAGGTCGCCCGGCCCAGCTGGTTCCCGGACTCGACGTAGAGGTACAGGATGCCCACGAGCAGGAATGCCGAGCCGAACATCGTGTACAGCAGGAACTTCGTGGCCGCGTAGATACGCCGCTTCGAGCCCCACACGCCGATCAGGTAGTACATCGGGAAGAGCAACGCCTCGAAGAACAGGAAGAAGAGCAGCAGGTCGAGCGAGAGGAACGCACCGACGATCACGGTCTCCAGGAACAGCGAGACAGCCATGTAGCGGCGCACCTGGTAGATCGACCTTCCACGAGGCGGCGATGGCGATCGGGAACATGAACGTCGTCACCATCACGAGCCAGATCGAGAACCCGTCCACCCCGACGAACCACGAGAGTCCCACCGACTCCACCCACGGGTGCTTCGAGACCATCTGGAACCCGGGCTCGCCGATCTCGAAGTTGACCAGCATGCCGATCGAGACGGCGAAGGTGACGAGGGTGGCGGCCAACCCGACCCAGCGGGCAGCGTCGTCGGTGATCGAACGCCAGAGCGCCAGCACCGGCAGGCCGACGAGCGGAGCCGCGATCACCAGGGTGAGCCAGGGCGCGTCCATCGGCTACACCCTCCCTGCCGCGTAGAGGAGCAGCGCGGCGCCGCCGGCCAGGAACGAGAGCGCGTAGCGGCGGACGCGTCCGGACTGCCAGATCGGAGCCAGGCGCGCCGCCTGCCTGACGAGCCTGCCCACCCCGTCGACCGCTCCGTCGACCACCGTGCGGTCGAACCATTCCAGCGCGGCGGCTCCTCGGAGGCCGACGTTGCTCACGGCCCACGCATAGAGGTCGTCCACGTAGAAGGCGTGGCCGAGCGCGCCGGCCATGCCGGGCTCACGCTCGGGGAACGACACCCAGCGCTCGGCCCGAGCCGGACGGTAGAGGCGCCAGGCGATGCCGAGGCCGACCACGGTCACGACGACCGAGATCGCGATCAACACCTGGGTCGATGGACCGGCGTGGCCCTCGACGACGGGCCCGAGCACCGGCTCGAGGAAGGTCGCCAGCCGCCCCTCGGGCGTGAACGCCAGCCAGATGCCGGCGAACAGGCCGCCGATCGCGAGCACGACGAGCGGCGCTCGCATCAGCGACGAGGCCTCGTGCGCATGGCCCTCGTACCGCTGGTCACCGATGAACGCCGTGAGATACAGCCGGGCGACATACCAGGCAGAGACGAGCGCCCCGAGCGATCCGAGCACGTAGGCCCAGACCTCTCCGTCGTGGCTCGCGAGCTCGAGGATCGCGTCTTTCGTGAAGAAGCCGCTGAACGGCGGCAGCCCGCAGAGCGCGAGGGCGCCCGCGGCGAAGAGCGCGGCGGTCCACGGCATGTCGCGTCGCAAGCCACCGAGGCGACGCACATCGATCTCGTCGTGGAGCCCGTGCATCACGTTGCCCGACGAGAGGAACAGCAGGGCCTTGTAGAAGGCATGGGCGACCAGCAGCGACATCGCGACCGAGTAGAACCCGAGCCCGGCGGCCAAGAACATGAACCCGAGCTGCGACATCGTCGAGTACGCCAACGCCCGCTTCATGTCGTACTGGCCGATCGACGAGAACCCACCGTAGAGAGCACCGGCGAGCCCGACGACGGCGACCACCGTGAGCGCCACGTCGGAGATCTCGAACAGCGGTGAGGACCGCACCACCAGGTAGACGCCGGCCGTCACCATCGTCGCCGCGTGGATCAGGGCCGACACCGGGGTGGGACCGGCCATGGCGTCGGGCAACCACACGTGCAGCGGCAGCTGGGCGGACTTGCCGACCGCCCCGCCGAGCAGGAGCAGGGAGATCGCGGTCGCCGTGCCGGTCGCGATCTCGGGCAGCGACCCCTCGTGACCGAGCACGGTGTCGAAGCTGAACGAGCCGAAATGCACCCACATCACGAACAGTCCCAGCATCAACAGCACGTCGCCGACACGGGTCGTGATGAACGCCTTCTTCGCCGCTCGGGCCGCCTCGGGGCGATCGGACCAGTACCCGATCAGCAGGTAGGAGCAGAGCCCGACGCCTTCCCACCCCAGGTAGAGCAGCAGGAAGTCGTTCGCGAGGACGAGCGTCAGCATGAACGCACAGAACAGGTTCATGTAGCCGAAGAATCGCCACGGCCTCGGATCGTGCTCCATGTACCCGATCGCGTACAGGTGGATCAGCGAGCCGACGCCGGTCACGACCATCGCCATCGTGATCGAGAGGGGGTCGACGCGCAGATCGATGCTCACCGTGGCCGCCCCCGCCCTGATCCACTCGGCAACGGTCACGACCTGAGTGCGCTCATCCGCGGGGAGCGAGAGCAACTGCATGAGCGCCCCGAACGCCACCACGAACGAAGCCGCCATCGCGGCGGTGGCGAACCACCCGGACGTTCGGCTCGCAGAGCGCCCCAGGCGCGCGCCGAACAGCATGTTCACGGCCGCCGCGACGAACGGGATCGCGATCGCCAGGCCGATCAGGTCGATCATCCTCGCAACACGTCCGCTCGGTCGACGTCGGTCGTCGAGGTTCGTCGGAACACCGCCACGATGATCGCGAGCCCCACCACCACCTCGGCCGCTGCGACGACCATCGAGAAGAAGGCCAGGATCTGTCCGTCGAGCTCGAGGTGCATGCGCGAGAACGCCACGAGCGTGAGGTTCACCGCGTTCAACTGCAGCTCGACCCCCATGAAGATGCGCAGCGCGTTCCGGCGCAGGAGCACCGCCGCCGACCCGAGCGCGAACAGGATCGCCGAGAGCAGCAGGAAGTAGGCGATCGGCGTCCTCACCGGGCGTCTCCCCGGATCGAGCCGGGCCGCATCGAGCTCGGCGCGCCGGGCGGCATCATCGCGTAGGCCTCGAGGTCGTCATCGGCATGGGCCTCGACCTCACGCTGTGTGACGGCTCGCGAGCGCCGCAAGGCCAGCACCATCGCCGCAACGGCTGCCACGATCAGCAGGACCGACGTGACCTCGAAGGGGAAGAAGTAGTCCCGGAACAACACCTCGGCCAATGCGGTGGGGTTCCCGCCGGGATTCGCTGCGTCGAAGCCCTCGGGCGCCCGGGTCGCGAACCCGATACCTGCGCGGATCGCCGTCGCGAGCTCGGCCACGATCGCGACCGCCAGGATCGCGGCGGTCGTCCGCTGGCCGAACAGCCGCTCCCCGCGCGCGGCGTCCTGGTCGACCCCGAGCAGCATGATCACGAACAGGAACAGCACCATGATCGCGCCCGCGTAGACGACGATCTGCACCGCGAACAGGAACGGCGCGTCGAGCAGCAGGTACATCACCGCGATCGTGAAGAGATTGACGACGAGGAAGAGCGCCGCATGCACGGCGTTGCGGGCCACGATCATGCCCACGGCCGTCGCGATCGAGAGCGGGGCGAAGACCCAGAAGACGACGTTGTCGAGCGGCACCCGGCCCTACCCCTCCCGATCCGCGGGATCGGTGCCGAGCGGTGGTGGCGGCTCCAGCAGCTGCTCCTTCGTCCAGATCGCCTCTTCACGGCTCGTGAACGACAGCTCGAAGTAGCTCGTGAGGGTCAGCGCCCGCGTCGGACAGGCCTCGACGCAGAGGCCGCACATGATGCAGCGCAGGTAGTTGATCTGGTAGTCCTTCGCGTACCGCTCCCCCGGGCTCACCGGCGAGTCGGGGTCGTTGTCGGCACCTTCGACCCAGATCGCGTCGGCGGGGCAGGCGAACGCGCAGAGCTCGCACCCGATGCACTTCTCCAGCCCGTCCTCGTGCGTGTTCAGGAGGTGCCGGCCGATGTGCGACCGCTCCGGGATCGGCGCGATCTCCTTCGGGTATCGCTCGGTGTTGTCGGGGCGGAAGGTCTGCTTGAAGACCGTCGCCATGCCCTTGCCGATCGCGACGGCCGCGTCCCAGGCACCCTGCGGCTGAGGCGGCTCGTCCATCGGCCGATGTTCGTCGTCTCGCGGGTGCTCGTCGGTCCGATCGCTCACTGGTGCACCCCCTCACGTTCGGCGGCGGTGCCACGACCGAACAGCGGGGCGACGAGCGTGGCGAGCGCCGCCACGCCCACGATCACCGCGGCGGCGAGGTAGCGCCCCCGATCGCCGTACTCCTGCGGCAGCACGACGACGACGCCCGTGATCAACACCCACGCCAGCCCGAAGGGGATCAGCACCTTCCAGCCGAAGTTCATCAGCCGGTCATAGCGCATGCGCGGCAGCGTGGCCCGAACCAGGATCATGACGTAGATGACCGCGGTCACTTTGAGGATGAACCAGAGCAGCGGCCCGACCCACGCGACGGCGCCGTCGAACGGCCAGTACCCGCGCCACCCGCCGAGGAAGATCGTCACCGCCACCGCAGCGACGGTCACCGTGCTCACGTACTCGCCGAGGTAGAACATCGCGAACTTGATGCCGGAGTACTCGGTGTGGAAGCCGGCCACGAGCTCCGACTCGGCCTCGGCGAGATCGAACGGCGGCCGGTTCGTCTCGGCGATCGCACCGATCAGGAACACCATGAAGGCGGGGAACTGAGGGATCACGTTCCAGACGGTGTCCTGGGCCGCGACGATCCCGCTCATCTGCAGCGTGCCGCTGTACATCAGCACGGCCACGAGGGCCAGACCCATGCCCACCTCGTAGGAGATCATCTGCGCGCTCGAGCGCACCGCGCCGAGGAGGGGGTAGTTCGAGCCGCTCGACCAGCCCGCGAGCACCACCCCGTAGACCGACAGCGATGTCATCGCCAGGATCCAGAGGATGCCGATGTTGAGGTCGGCGAGCTGGAATGGGATCTCGCGTCCGAACAGCGTGACCTCGGTGCCGAACGGGATCACGCAGAACGCGAGGAATCCGGGGAACATCGCGAGGATCGGCGCGATCGCGTAGACCGGACGATCGGCCGCGGTCGGCGTGATGCCTTCCTTGAAGAAGAGCTTGATGCCGTCGGCCAGGGTGATCAGCACGCCGCGGGGGCCGGCACGCATCGGACCGACACGCGTCTGCATGTCGGCGATCACCTTCCGCTCCATCCAGATGTAGAGCATCACCGCGATCAGCAGCGCGAAGAAGACCACCGCGACCCGCACGACGAGGATCGCCCAATCGACCCAGTCCATCAGGCCTCACCCCCCGCCGCGGCGGCGACGACCGGCTCGAGCGCCTCGGAGGCCGCCCCGTCGCCGGTGGCGGGATCGATCGCCACGATGCTTGCGCGCGCAAGCATCGCGCCGGACAGCAGCGTGTTCAGGGCGAGCCCGGGCTGGTTGAACGGCACGAACGCGGCCCCCGCCGCGACGTGCTCGGTCACCCGCACCGGCAGCTCGGCCTCCCCGGCATCGGTGCGGACGATCGCCCGCCCCCCGTCGACGAGTCCGAACGCGCCCGCATCGGCGGGATGTACCTCGACGAACGCCTCGTCCTCGAGCGCGGCCTTCAGCTCGTCGGCCCGCTCGGACAACCGCCCTTCGTCGACGAGCAACGGATAGGTGAAGAGCACGAGCCCCTCACCGGCCGGGACGGTCCCGGCGGACGCCGGGGGCGCGCCGACCTCGTCGTTCGTCGCGCTCCCCTCGCGCGCCCCCACCAGCCGGCCCATCTCTTCGTGCAGCTCGTCGAGCGTCTCGAAACCGAGGTCGCCGCCGCACGCGAGCGCCATGCTCGCGAAGATCTCCCAGTCGGCGAGGCTGATGCCGTCACGACCGCGGATCGCGCGCAGCCGCTGGCCGCGGCCCTCCCACGTGGAGACGTGCCCGTCCTTCTCGAGGAACGCGCTCGCCGGCAGGAAGGCGTCGGCGAACCGCTCGAGCGAGCCGAGCTCGAGCGATTGCACGACCTTCACGGGCACGTTGTCGATCGCCCGGCGCACGAGGTCTGCATCGGGCACGTCGCGGAGGGGGTCGATGCCGATCAGGAACAGCACGTCGACCTCGCGGTCGACGCAGGCGCGCAAGATGGCCATCGTGTCCCGCCCCGGCTCCCGGTTCATCAGCGGGCCCCAGGCTCCTTCCACGTCGTCCACGTCGTGCATCGAGCGTCCGCCGGGGAGCAAGCCCGGGTGCACACCCGGCGATCAACGCGCCGCGATCGTTCGCTCGTCTGGTGACGTACTGGAACCGCGCGCCGACGGCGTCGGCAGCGGCCTTCGCGGCATCGGCCGCTCCCGGTCGCTCGCCCGCGAGCACCACGGCTCCCTCGCCGGCTTCGCGGAGCGCGGCGAGCGCCTCGTCGAGGGTCGAGTCTGCGCCGCCGGCCAGGAGGCGAGCCTCGTCGCCGGGCGCGCACAACACGTGGGTCGCGACGTCGTGCAGGCGCGTACGCCGCGGATGCACCACCCAGATCCGCGCCCCGCGCTTCGCCGCCTTCCGCAGCCGCAGGTGCAGGATCGGCACCTCGTGCTCGGCATCGAGTCCGACCACGAGGATCGCGCCCGCGCGTTCCACGTCCTTGTACGTCACCGCCATGGGGGTCGCGGCCGCGTGACGCTCCGCGGCGGCCGCGCCGGAATCCCCGGCGCGCCGGTGGTCGAGGTCGTTCGTGCGGAACACCGTGCGAGCGAGCTTCGACAACGCGAAGTAGTCCTCGTCCATCAGCCGGCCGCCGGTGAGGATCGCGACGCGCTTCCCGTGGGTCCACTCCGCCACGCGGGTGAGCACCTCACCGAACGACGCGGGCTCGAGACCGTGGTCGCGGATCAGCGGCGTGGCGATGCGGTCGGGCGCATCGGGGAACCGGAACGCGTACCGACCCTTGTCGCAGAGCCACGCGTCGTTCACGTCGTGGTTGTCTCGCGCGAGCTGGCGCACGACCTCGCCGCGGCGCATGTCCAACTTGACGTTGCAGCCCGCGCTGCAATGGGGGCACACGGTGTCGACCGTGGAGAGGTCGAACGGCCGCGCGACGAACCGGTACGGGGTCGAGGTCAGGGCGCCCACCGGGCAGATCTGCACCGTGTTGCCGCTGAACGGCGATCGGAAGTCCTCGCCCGCCGCGATCGAGACCTGCTCGGCCGCCCCGCGCGCGAACAGCTCGATGAACCGGTCGCCCGAGATCTGGTCGCAGAAGCGGGTGCAGCGCGCGCACAGCACGCAGCGCTCGCGGTCGAGGTTCACGAGCGGCGAGAGCGGCAGCGGCTTCGGGAACACGCGTTTGGCCTCGCGGTAGCGGCTCTCCCCCGGCCCGAACGCGAGCGCCTGGTCCTGCAGCGGACACTCGCCGCCCCGGTCGCAGATCGGGCAGTCGAGGGGGTGGTTCAACAGCAGGAACTCGAGGTTCGCGACCTGCGCGTCGTGCACGACATCGCTGGTGTTCTGCGTCTTCACGGCCAGGCCCTCGGCCACCGTCGTGGTGCACGACGTGAACAGCTTCCGCTGGCCCTCGACCTCGACGTAGCACTGTCGACATGCGCCGACCGGCTCCAGCAGCGGGTGGTCGCAGAACCGCGGGATCTCGACCCCGACCTGTTCGGCCGCCCGGATGATCAGCGTGCCCGCAGGCACCGTCACTTCCTTGCCGTCGATCGTCAACGTGACCATCTGTTCCGGGGAGCTAACGCTCGCCATCTCGCTCCCCCTCGTCACGCCTCGTGGCTCGCCCGTGAGCACCCCGGAGTCCCCCGATCACGTCGGCGCTCCTTGGATCTCGAAAGGACCGGTCGGTGCGAACGTCACGGCTTCCTGCGCTGACTCGGCCTCGCGGCCCGGTCCTTCCCCCGTCACCGGGCAGCGGCCGTCGCGGATGTGCGCCTCGTACTCGTCCATGAAGTACGTCAGCGTGGACTGGATCGGCGAGACCGCGCCGTCGGCGAGCGCGCAGAACGCACGGAACAGGATGTTCTCGCCCACGTCGGCCATGACCGGCAGGTCGTCCTCGCGTCCGTAGCCGGCCTCGATGCGGCCCAGCACCCGCGAGGCCCACCAGGTCCCCTCGCGGCACGGCGTGCACTTGCCACACGACTCGTGCGCGTAGAACTCGACGAGGCGCCGGGCGGCCTCGACCATGCAGTCGGTCTCGTCGAGCACGATGATCGCGCCGGTCCCGAGCAGCGAGCCCGCCTCCATCACCGACTCGAAGTCGAGCCCCACGTCGACGTGCTCGGCGGTGAGGAAGGGCGTCGAGGAGCCTCCCGGCGTCCAGGCCTTGATCGCGTTCCCGCCCAGCACGCCGCCCGCATGCTCCTCGAGGAGCACCCGCATCGGCGTGCCCATCGGGAGCTCGTAGTTGCCGGGGCGTTCGACCTTGCCGCTGATCGTGAACATCTTCGTGCCGGGCGCCTTCGCGGTGCCGACCTCTTTGAACCAGTCCGCGCCGTTGTTCACGATGTGCGGCACGTTCATCAGCGTCTCGACGTTGTTGATCACCGTCGGCGACTCGTAGAGGCCTTCCACCGCCGGGAACGGCGGCCGCAGTCGCGGCTGTCCTCGGAAGCCCTCGAGGCTCGAGAGCAGGGCCGTCTCCTCGCCGCAGATGTAGGCCCCGGCGCCCCGGTGCAGCACGATGTCGAGGTCGTAGTCACTGCCCATGATGCCGTGGCCGAGGTAACCGGCGGCGTAGGCCTCATCGAGCGCCCGCTGCAACACCTGCCCCTGCCACAGGTACTCGCCTCGGATGTAGATGAAGGCGAGGTGGCAGTCGATCGCAGCCGCCGCGATCGCTGCACCCTCGATCAACGCGTGCGGCTCGCGTTCCACGAGCTCGCGGTTGTTGCATGTTCCCGGCTCGGACTCGTCGAAGTTCACGGTGACGTAGGTGGGCTTGCCGGTGCTCCGGGGCACGAACGACCACTTCATGCCCGTTGGGAAGCCGGCGCCACCGCGACCGCGGAGTCCGGAGTCCTTCACCAGCTGGATCAGCTCGTCGCCCGTCTTCCCGAGCGCCGTGCGCAGCCCCCGGTAGCCCCCGGCCGCCTCGTAGCCCGCGAGCGGGATCACGCTCGGATCGTTCCAGTGGGCGGTCAGCACACGGCGCGGTTCACTCATGCGTTCGCCCCCTCGACCGGCGACGCGGCCTCCAGCGGCTCGAGCCCCGCCAGGATGCGCGAGGCGGCCTTGAAGCTCTCGACGGCCGGGCCGCGCGCGGGCTCGGGCACCTCGCCGGATCGCAGCGACTCGACGATCTCGATCATGCGTTCGGGCGTGACGAAGTCGTGATTCGCGACGTTCACCTGCACGACCGGTGCGAGCTCGCACACGCCGAGGCACTCCTCCTCGTGCACGCTGAACGCCCCGTCGTCGCTGAGCTCGCCGCCGTGAGGGATGCCGGTTGCCTGATGGGCGGCCTCGTACACGGCGTTCGCACCGCGCAGGGCGCACGACAGGTTCGTGCACACCGCGATGAGATGGGTGCCGGTCGGGCGCAGCCGGAGCATCGTGTAGAAGCTCGCCACGGCTTCCACCTCGGCCGTACGCACGCCGATCAAGCCCGCCACCTCCTGCAGCCCTCGACGCGTGACCTGCCCTTCGACGGACTGCGCGAGGTAGAGCAGGGGCATCACCGCGGAGCGTTGCCGCCCGTCGGGGTAGCGCGCCACGATCGCGCGCGCCTCGTCGAGGCGATCGCCCTCGAAGATCGCCATCAGCGGTCCACCCCGCCCATCACGGGATCGAGCGAGGCGATCGCCGCGATGGCGTCGGCGACGAGGAACCCCTCCACCATCTTGGGGATCGCCTGGAGGTTCACGAACGACGGATCGCGGATCTTGACGCGATACGGGCGATGATCGCCGTTGGAGACGACGTAGAAGCCGAGCTCTCCGCGGGGCGACTCCACCGCCTGGTAGACCTCGCCGGCCGGCACCTCGACGCCCTGGGTCACCATCTTGAAGTGATGGATCAGCGCCTCCATCGACTCCTCCATGATGTGGCGGACGTACGCGGGGTCGTTGCCGATGCCGTCGGGACCCACGCTCAACTTCGCGGGCCAGGCGACCTTCGGATCCTCGATCATCACGGGGCCGGGCTCCCGGAGGCGCTCGAGGCACTGGCGCACGATCTTCATCGACTCGCGCATCTCTTCGATGCGTAGGCGGTAGCGCGCGTAGGCGTCGGCGTCGGTTCGCACAGGCACGTCGAAGTCGTAGGTCTCGTAGCCGCAGTACGGAGCGTCCTTCCGCACGTCGGTGGCGGGGCCGGCGGCGCGCAGCACCGGGCCCGTCACGCCGAGCGCGAGGGCGTCGCCGGCGCTGAGCACCCCGACACCCGCGTTCCGCTCCAGCCAGATCGGGTTCTCGTCGAGCAGCCGCTCGTAGTCGTCGATGCGCGGAGGCATCTCCTCGAGGAACCGCTCGATCTTGCGGATGCCTTCCTCGGGCAGATCCATGATCACGCCGCCGATGCGGATGTAGGCATGGTTCATGCGCAGCCCGGTGACCTCTTCGAAGATGTCGAGCAGCACCTCGCGCTCGCGGAACCCGTAGAGCATCACGCTCACCGCCCCGAGCTCCATGCCGCCCGTGGCGAGCCACACGAGGTGCGAGGAGATGCGGTTCAGCTCGTTCATCAACACCCGGATCACCTGGGCGCGCGGCGGCGCCTCGATGCCGAGCAGTCGCTCGACCGCGAGGCAGTACCCGAGTTCGTTGAAGAACGGCGAAAGGTAGTCGGCACGGGTGACGTAGGTGACCCCCTGCATCCACGTGCGGTACTCGGTGTTCTTCTCGATGCCGGTGTGCAGGTAGCCGATGATCGGCGTGCACTTGATCACCGTCTCGCCGTCGAGCTCCATCAGCAGGCGCAGCACGCCGTGGGTCGAGGGGTGCTGCGGCCCCATGTTGATGATCATCGTCTCCTGCCTGATCTCGCCCGTGCGTGCGTCGACCGCGGCAGGGGCGTCAGGTGTGATCGGCGTAGATGGGGGCGTCGGCCATGGAACCTCAGGTGGTCGTGCGGGTGTCGACCGGCGGGATGAACGCCCCGTGGTACCGGGTGTTCACGCCACCGAGCTCCTCGGTCTTCAGCAGTGGGAACCCGTCCCATCCCTCGGGGAGCAACAGCGGTCGAGGGTCGGGGTGGCCGTCGAACACGATGCCGTAGAAGTCGTGGGTCTCGCGCTCGTGCCAGTTGGCCGTCGGGAACAACGAGGTCACCGAGGGAAGGTGCGCGTCGCCTTCGGCCAGGCCGACCTTCACCCGGATCCGGTGGTGGTGCTCGATCGACAGGAGCTCGTAGGCGACCCAGAACCGTGGGTCGGATCCTGGCCAATCGGTGGCGGTGACGCTGGAGCAGAAGCCCAGCGAGAGCTCGTCGTCGTCGCGGAGCCACGCGAGCGTCTCGAGCAGGTCGTCTCGCTCGTCGATCGCGGTGACCTCGCCCCGCGCGACCACGGTGTCGGGGCAGCGAGCCCGGACACGCTCTGCCACCTCGGCAGGCGTCACTTGAACGGCTCCGTGGTGCGGACCTTCTCCTGCAGCTTCAGGATGCCGTGCATCAGCATCTCGGGCTTGGGCGGGCATCCCGGCACGTACACGTCGACGGGCACGATCGTGTCCACCCCCTGCACGATCGCGTAGTTCGTGAACATGCCACCCGCGCTCGCGCACACGCCCATCGAGATCACCCATCGAGGTTCGGGCATCTGGTCGTAGATGCGCCGCAGCACCGGGGCCATCTTCTGCGAGACGCGGCCCGCCACGATCATCAGGTCGGCCTGGCGAGGCGACGCCCGGAACAACTCCATGCCCCAGCGGGAGAGGTCGTACTTGCCGGCGCCCGTCGACATCATCTCGATCGCGCAGCACGCCAGCCCGAACGTCGCCGGCCACATCGACTGCTTCCGCGCCCACCCGACCGCGCGGTCGAGCGATGTCAGCAGCACGCCACGACGGACCTCGTCCTCGATCTCCTCGGGGGTCTTCCCGAGGTGCACGCCCTCGAGGCGCTCAACGGGCACCGGCGACCTCCGGATCCCGCCGCTCCGCTGCCGGTTCGACATCGACATCAGCCGAGTCATCGGTCCCGACGGGGGTGGCGGCCGTCTCGGACCAGTCGAAGCCACCCAAGCGCCAGATGTAGACGTACGCCACGAACACCAGGCCGAGGAAGATCGCCATCTCGATGAGGCCGAAGAGTCCGAGCTCACGGAAATGGATCGCCCACGGGAACAGGAAGATGATCTCGATGTCGAAGATGATGAACAGCATCGCGACGACGTAGAACTTCACGCTGAACTTCTCCCCCCGCGGAAGCCGCACCGGGTCGTTGCCGCACTCGTACGCTGAGAGCTTCACGGGGTTCGGCCTGTGGGGTCGGAACGCGCGCGAGACCACCAACGACACCACCCCGAAGGCGACCGCGAGCGCGGCCATCGCGACGATCGGCAGGTAGTCGATCAGCACGGGCGAATCCTATCGGTCACGACGCTCTCGCGATCCGCGTCAGCAGGTGGAACAGCCGGTCCTGCCGGTCACCGTCGGGCCCGTCCGTGAGGTTGGCCATCACCCGCATCGCGAAGCCCATGACGCGCTGGTTCGGAAGGACGTACTTCGTGGCCCCGCCCATGATCGCCGGGCGCCCGACCAGCCTCGCGAAACCCCGCCCGATCGTGAAGTAGTCGCCGTACCGTTCTCGCAGGGCGGTCGGGTACATCATCGCGATGCCGGGACGGTCCTTCACGAGCGCCTCGTGCACGAGCTCGGAGGCGACCTCCGCGGTCTCCATCGCGTAGGCGATGCCCTCCCCGTTGAACGGGTTCACGGCCCCGGCGGCGTCGCCGATCAGGAGCATGCCCGGCACGACCTGCGGCACCCGGTTCAGGCTCATCGGGAGCGGACCCGAGAGCACGCGTCCCTCCGCCGTCTCCTCCGCGATGCCCCACTCGCCCGGCAGCATCGTCGAGAACGCGGTGAACAGCCGTTGGGCCGAGATCTGCTTGAAGTCCTTGAAGGTGTTGAGCAGGCCTGCGCCGAGGTTGATGCGCCCGCCTGCCATCGGAAAGAGCCAGCCGTAGCCGGGCAGCAGGAGGTCGCCCTCCCACAGGTCGAGCCACGACTCGAACCAGGGGCCCGGGTGATACGGCACGCGGTAGTAGCGGCGCGCCGCGATGCCGAGCGGGCGGGAATCGTCGCGGCGAACCCCCACGGGCTTCGCGAACCGGCTCGCCGCCCCGTCGGCCGCGATCGTGAATCGGGCCGAGATCTCCGTCGGCTCGGCGTCGCGGTCATCCGACGGACGAACCCGGGCCCCGGTCACCCACCCCCCGTCGAGGGTCGGTTCGACCGCCTCGGTGCGCTCGAGCAGGTGGGCGCCGGCCTTCTGCGCCCGCTCGATCAAGAGGTGGTCGAACGTCGCGCGGGGCATGACGAGCCCGTAGTCGGGCCAGCTGGAGAGCTCGGGCCAGGGCAGCTCGATCGTCGTGTGCCGCGAGTAGACGCGCAGCCCCTTGACCCGCTCGAACCCGGGATCGTCGGTGTCGATGCCCATGCGCAGCAGGGCCGCCACGCTTCGAGGGGTCAGGCCGTCGCCACAGACCTTCTCGCGGGGGAACGACGAGCGATCGACCACCGTGACATCCAGGCCGTGGCGAGCGAGGTAGTAGCCCGCGGCGGCCCCGCCGGGCCCGCCGCCGACCACGAGCACGTCGGTCTCGAGTCGTCGTTCGCTCACGTCGATCCCCCCTGCGCGGTGAGGGCGCGGCCGCCTCCCCGCTCCCGGGTCCTCATCCGGCGGAGGAGCCCGATGGATCGGGAAGGCTTGTGAAAAGATTCACAAAGCTCAGGCTACCGCACGTCGTCGGAACGCGCACGGCCACGCTACCCCGGTCGCGTGGCGAGGGCCAACGCGGGTCAGGGCGTCAGCCGCCCGCTCGTCAGCGGTGGCTCCAGGCATCGACGCGCGAAGGCACGACCCGCAGGAACCCGAGGGAGTGCACGTCGCGGCTGAACGCCTCGAACCCGTCGCGCGCGAACATCGGCCGGTACTTCTCATGCCAGTTCGACATCGGCGCCCGAAGGTCGGGGTGCTCGGCCGGGTAGGCCTCGGCGACCCCCTCGAGGCGAACACCCGCGAGCTCGCTCCAGTCGCGTCCTCGGTCGATCAAGACGGAGACGCGGGCGTCGCGCAGGGCGTGCTCCCACGTGGTGTCGCCGACCCTCGTCGAGACCCAGATGCCGTCGTCGCGCCAGACGAACCACCGCGGGGCGATGTAGGGACCGCCGTCGGGGCGCACGGTCGCGATCCGGCACGCCGGCACGTCGCCGAACGACCGCCGCAGCCCCTCGAGGTCGTCGCTCACGCCATCTCCATCGACGACGCCAACCCGTCGAGGGCGGCGGCGGCGTCTCGGTCGATCGGGGCTTCCCGCAACTCCTCCCGGGCGCGCGCGACGAGCGCGTTCACGGTCTCCGGCGTCGCGCCGTGAGCCCCCTCACGATCCTGCAGGTCGTCACGCAACTGGAAGGCCTCACCCAACGGCGCGCCGTACGCACGCAGCGCATCGGCGACCTCGGGGACGTCGGCGGCGAGCGCCGCCCCGACGAGCAACGGCCCCTCGACCGTGTAGCTGCCTCCCTTCAGGCGCGCCGCGGCGAGGGCGGCGTCGGGTTCCCCGGCGATCCCGGCCACGTCGAGCAGCTGGCCCGCGGCCATGTCGAGGCGCATCTCGTGGTAGGGCGACAGGGCACGGGCCAGCGACGGCGGATCGAACCCGCTCGTGAGCAGCAGCCGGTCGGCGAGCACGGCGGCCAGGTCGCCGGCGAGGAGCGCGCCCGCGCGGCCGAAACGGTCCGCCTCGACCCGGAACCCGCGCCGGAGCGCCTCGCCCGCCAGGTGCGGAGCCGTCGCCGCGACATCGCGTCGTTCGTCCGCCTCGTCCATGAGGTCGTCGTGGATCAGCGCCATCGTGTGCAGGAGCTCCATCGCGGCCGCGGCCCGCGCGATCGGTCCGTCGATGCGATCGGCCGACGCGGCGTCACCCCCCGCCGCCCGGAACCCCCAGAGGCAGCACGCCGGCCGGACGCGTTTGCCGCCGGCCTCGACGAGGCGGGAGATCTCCCGCACCAGCAGCGGGGCGTGAGGATCGATCGCGGCGAGGTGCTCGGCATCCCGTGCCAGCGCGGCGTGCAACGTCGGGTCGACGACGGCCCGCACGGCGTCGAGCGCGGGGACGGAGACGGCGTGCTCGGTGGTCACGTGCGGAGTATCTCGCAGCCGCGCGCCGCGGCCCGGCACTATCATGAGCCCTGCCACGAGGGAGTCCCGCGTGCGATGCACCCCGAGTTCCCATGAGGACCCGATGACCCGCTTCCAGAAGCTCGCCGTCGCCACCACCGCATCGACCCTGACCCTGATCGCGTGGGGCGGCGTCGTACGGGCGACGGGGTCGGGCGACGGGTGTCCCGACTGGCCGAGATGCTTCGGAAGCTGGGTGCCGAGGTGGGAGTACCACACCCTGATCGAGTACACGCATCGGGCGCTCGGCGTCGCCTCCGGCCTGCTCGCGGTCGCGCTCGCCGTCGCAGGCGTCGTCGGGTTGGTCCGCGACCGGCGAGGACGCCCGACCGACACCCCGCGGTCGGCCGTGTGGCTCGCCGCCGCCCTGGTGCCGCTGTTCGCGGTGCAGGGTGCGCTCGGCGGCGCCGTCGTGAACAGCGACCTCGACCCGGCGGTGGTCACGTTGCACTTCGGCCTCGCGATGATCGTGCTGGGGGTGGTGATCGCCGCGACCACGTTGTCCTTCGAGGGCGACCGCCGCGCCGGCGACCGCGCCTACGCGAGGCTCGCCGCGATCACGGCGGTGGCCACGTTCGCGCTGCTGCTCGTCGGTACCTACGTGCGCGCGGAGGGGGCCGGTCTCGCGTTCCGCGACTGGCCGCTGATGGGTGGACGTCTCGTGCCCCCGTTCGGACCACGGGGCGCCGCCGAGATGTTCGCGCACCGGGTGCTCGCGATCGCGGTGGCGGCGCTCGCCCTCTGGTTGGTCGTGCGCGCGCGCACGATGTCGGTGCGGTCCCGGCGGCTCGTCCGGCTCTCGACCCTGGCCGGTCTACTGTTCCTCGGCCAGATCGCACTCGGTGGCATCAACGTGCTGACCGAGCTCTCGACGTGGCCGAGGGCACTGCACGTCGCCACGTCGGCCGCGATCTGGGCGACGGTGGTGGCGCTGGCGGTGGTCGCTCGCCGGGAACCGGTCACGGACGCGCGACGACCCGCGTCCGATGTCGAGCGGGAAGGGGACCTCCCCGAACGCGAATCGGTCGGCGACACGGTCACGGCCTACTTCCGCCTCACGAAACCCCGGATCATCGTGTTGCTGCTCATCACGACCGTGCCCGCGATGGTGCTCGCCGAGGGCGGCGTGCCCTCGCTCTGGCTCGTGCTCGCGACCCTCGTCGGCGGCTCGCTCGCAGCGGGCGCGGCCAACGCGATCAACATGTACCTCGACCGCGACATCGACGAGGTGATGCGCAGGACGCGGAGCCGACCACTCCCGGCCCACCAGATCTCCCCCGAGCGTGCACTCGCGTTCGGGTTCTGGCTGGGCGCGTTCTCGTTCGTGTTCCTGGGCATGACGGTGAACGTGCTCGCGGCCACCCTCTCGCTCGCGGCGATCGCGTTCTACGTGGTCGTCTACACGATGTGGCTGAAGCGCTCAAGCACGCAGAACATCGTGATCGGCGGCGCGGCCGGCGCTGCGCCGGCGCTGATCGGCTGGGCGGCCGTCACCGGGGTCGCTCGCCTGGCCCGCATGGGTGCTGTTCGCGATCGTCTTCGTCTGGACGCCACCGCACTTCTGGGCGCTCGCGCTGCGGTTCCAGGGAGACTACGCGGCCGCGGGCGTCCCGATGCTGCCGGTGGTCAAGGGCGACGACGAGACGAGGCGTCAGATCTTCCTGTACTCGCTCGCGCTGTTCGGCACGACCTTGCTGCTCGCCCCCGTCGCCGGCATGGGCCCGATCTACCTCGGCACCGCGGTCGTGCTCGGCGGCGTGTTCGTCTACCGGGCTCTGTTGCTCCGGCGCCACGCGGGCGCCGATCGATCCTGGCGGCTGTTCACCTACTCGATCGTGTACCTCGCGGCCCTGTTCGGCGCCGTCGCGCTCGACGCGATCGTCTAGTCCGCGGCGTTCCCGGCCTCGTCCTCCGTTGCCAGCAATCCTTCGATCAGCCCCGACAGCTCCTCGGCGCTCGTCTCGCCGTACACCACGTAGCGCATCGAGCCGGACGAGTCCACGAGGTATGTGTCGGGCAGGAACGGGAACCCCAGCAGCGCCGCCGCTCGCCCGTCGGGGTCGGACAGGCTCGGATAGGTGACGCCGAAGTCCGCGATCCATCGTTCGGCGGCGGCCCGGTCGTCTCGGTAGTCGATCCCGAGGAACTCCACGCCGCGCCCCTCGAACTCGGCCTGAACACGCTGCAGTGCCGGCTGCTCGCGACGGCACGGTTCGCACCACGTCGCCCAGACGTTCATCACCAGGACCGACCAGTCCATCTCGTCGGTATCCACACCGGGACCCACGACAGCCTCGCCCTGCAGCTGCGGCATCGGCTCCTCGATCGAGGCGACGCCGCCCTCCTCCCGAGGGTCGCTGGTGGGTCTCAGGGCGAACGCGGCGATCCCGCCCACCGCGACGACACCGAGGACCGACAGTGCGACTCGTCGACCACGGCCGCGCGAGGGAGGGCCGTCGGTGTGGACGCCGGTCTGCTCGGGGCCGGGCGCGTCGGTGTCCGTCAGGTGACCTCGACGGTGCCGATCATCGTCGGGTGCACGTCGCATCGGAACTCGTAGGTGCCCGCGGACATCGGCGGGATCGTGTAGTCGACCGTGGCGGGGCCGCTGACCAGGTCGCCGGTGAATAGCGCGGTCTCGCCGTCGTAGATCGACATGTTGTGCGGACCGGCCACCGCCGCGTCGTCGCGGTTGTCGAAGGTCAGCGTGACCTCGGTGTCGGCGGCCCAGCTCAGCGCGGTCGGATCGAACGCCGTGCCCTCGGCGACGATCGAAGCCGCCGCCGTGCCCTCCGACGGGCCACCGCCGCCGCCGTCACCCTCGCCGCCGCCGGGACCACCACCGCCACCCCCGCCGCCTCCTTCGCCGCCCACGACGACGGTGCCGTTCATGGTCGGGTGCACGTCGCACTGGAAGTAGTACTCGCCGGCGGGCAACGGCGGGATCACGTACTCGGCGGTAGCCGGGCCGGTCACGAGGTCGCCGGTGAACAACACCTCCCCGAGGGAGTCGTCGGTGTAGATCGCCAGGTTGTGTGGCGTGCCGGCGTCCTTGTTGTCGAGCGTGATCGTGGTCTCGACGTCGGGCGGCAACTCGATCGTGTCGGTGTCGAACGCCAGATCCGCCGCGACCACCGTCGGCCCGCCACCGCCCCCGCCGCCCTCGCCTCCACCGCCGGGCGACGCGGTCATCGTGCCCGTCATCGTCTCTGGATGCACTTCACAGTGGAAGAAGTGGTCGCCCTCGGGCAGCGCCTCGACCGCGTAGTCCGCCTTCGCCGGACCGGTGAGCAGCTCGCCCGTGAACAGCGCGGGCGTATCCGCGTCCGCGCCGTCGAAGATCACCACGTTGTGCGGCACGGCAGGATCCTGGTTGTCGAACGCGAGCGTGAAGGGCTCGTCCGAGGGAACCTCGAGTGCGTCGGTCGAGAAGCCGGTCGCCGCGGCGCCCTCAGGAGCAGCGAGCGCCACCACGACACCCTGGCTGGGGCCCTCGCCTTCCCCTTCCGACTGCAGCGGGGCCGCGACGACCGCCAGGCCTCCCGCGAGCATCGCGATACCCGTCACCCCCGCCACCATGGAGAAGAGCGTGGAGGCCGTGACGCGTCGCCTCGAGGCGACGAAGGCCGCCACGGCCACGATGCTCGCTGCGACCACCACGGCCACCACGGTCGCAGCGTTGTGCGAGACCGCCAGCAGCACACGAGAGAACCCGGCAAGCACCAGCAGGATCACCGCGAGCACGGCCGCGGGGATCGCGATCGGCAACAGCAGGCTCTGCCGGTTCCTGCCCTCACCCATCAGCCGGGCACCCCTCGTCGGCATTCATCGACTCAACTCCGCATCGATCTCTCGTTGGACGTTCTGGTAGGCCGACGCGTCCAGGCCGTCGCGCTGTTCCTGATCGAACCAGCGGAAGAAGATCACCGCGATCACGATCCACAGGAGCATGCCGCCCGCGAGCTTCATGATGAGCCCCGCGATCAGCTGGTCGGTCAGCGCCGGGACGCCCCACAGGCGCGGGAACGTCGCGTAGACCGGGTACAGCGGCGAGTGCCCGAACGTCAGGAACGACGCCGGGATCGTCGGCGCGAGCGATTGCAGGAACAGATACAGCATCTGGCCGGGCGGGGACAGAGCCGGCATCTCGGGCAGCGGTGACATCACGGGCCACCACATCACGAGCGCCGAGGCCACGATCAGCACGTGCAGGGCGAGGTGGATCGGCTCGGAGCCGACCGATGCTTCGACGATCGCGGGCCAGTGCGTGAACAGCAGCACGCCGTTGAAGATCACGAGGGCGACGAGCGGCCGCGTGAAGAAGCGGAACGCGCGCCGCACCGGGCGCGGGGCGAGCAGCGCACGCAGCATCCACGCCGGCATGCCGGCGATCAACAACGGCGCCGCGATCAGGGTGAACAGAAGATGCTGCGTCATGTGCATGAAGTAGAGGTAGCCCTCGGCGAGGTCGTGCACGGGCCAATCGGCCCCGAGCCACAGCACACCCATGCCGGCGAGGAAGAGCGTGGTCTTCCGCCGGGGCGTGGTGTCGCCCGTCGTCTCGAGGTGGCGGCGCGATGCGATGAGATAGATCGCGACGATCGAAGCGAACAACAACCAGACGTCGGGGTGCGGATGCCAGGAGGGAAGCTGCACCGTCGTTCACTCCACCTGGAAGACGCCGAAGGTGATGAGGACGATCAGGTACAGGGTGGCCGCGCCCGCGAGGCCGAGCAGGAAGAACCGGGCGTAGGTCGGGCTGTCGAACCTGAGGTGCATGAACCACATCACGACGAGCGCGAACTTCACGATCGAGAGCCCGATCAGCGTCGGCACGAGCGCGCCGCCAACGTCCACGTAGTAGGTCGCGATCTCGAGCGCCGTCAGCACGGCGAGGATCACGCCGATCCGGATGTACTCCTTGGCGCTCGGATGCTCGTGGTGGGGCGCTCGCGCTTCCCTGGGGTCGGCCATGTCCCGGGTGCCGAGCTCTTCCTGGAAATCGGTCTCGATCTCGGACACGGTCATCCCTCCTAGACCGGCGCCCCGGGGGACGGGGTCGGGATCAGGTACACCACCGTGAAGATGACGATCCACACGATGTCGACGAAGTGCCAGTACAGGCCCACCATCTCCACCGGGAACGCGGCGTCGTCGGGCAACCGGTCGACGGCCGAGAACCCGACCAGCGAGAGCAGCATCAAGATGCCCACCGTCACGTGCACCCCGTGGAAGCCGGTCAGCACGTAGAACGTCGTGCCGAACAGGTTCGTCGAGATCGCGAGGCCCTCGTCGTAGAAGGTCGTGAACTCGTACACCTGGCCACCGACGAAGGTGAGTCCGAGCATCGCGGTGGCGAGCAGCCACAGCCGCATGCGCGCCACATCGCGCTTCTGCGCCGACGCCAGCGACAGCACCATCGTGAGCGACGACGCCAGCAGCACGAACGACGACACCGACGTGTAGGGGATGTCGAAGACGTCGGCGGGGTACGGCCCCACCTCGCTCGCGCCCCGGTACAACACGTAGGTGGTGATCAGCGCCCCGAACAGCATGCACTCGGAGGCGAGGAACACCCACATCGCGAGCTTGGTGCTGGGCAACCCGGTCGTGGTCGCGTGCTCGTCGTGCGCGTCGGCCGCACCGTGCCCGGGGGTGATCGCGAGGTCGGACACGCCTACCCCTCCGCCACCGAGGGCTCGAGGGCCCATCCGTAGAACCCGATCAGCGCCACCAGTGCGCCGAGGCCGATGAGCCACCAGGAGTAGAGCACGCCGTAGGCCATGATCGGCAACCCGATGCTCGCGACCAGCGGCCAGTACGACGGACTCGGCAGGTGGATCGACGAGTGGCCTTCCCCCTGCCCGGGGGGATGGGCTTCGTCGTGCGCGTCCGAGGCGCCGGCCTGCGCCGGCACGAGCCGGCCGGTCCGCTCGTCCTCGACGTACTTGCGATGCCAGAACTCGTCGAGGGTGTGCACGGTCGGGATCTCGTCGAAGTTGTGCACGGGCGGCGGACTCGTGATCATCCACTCCAACGTGCGCCCGTCCCACGGATCCTCCACCGCCTCACCCTTGGGCTTCGTCTGCGTGCGGATCACGTTCCCGATGAACATCAGCACCGCGACGGCGATCAGGAACGCCCCCACGGTGGAGACCTCGTTCCAGAACGTGAGGCCGAGGGTCTCGGGATAGGTGTACTCACGACGGATCATGCCCTGCAGACCGAGGATGTGCATCGGCCCGAAAGCCAGGTTGAACCCGATGATCTGGAGCCAGAACTGCATCTTGCCCGCGGGCTCGCTCAACGTGCGCCCGAACACCTTGGGCCACCAGTAGTACATGCCCGCGAACAGGCCGAAGATCGCGCCGCCGAACAACACGTAATGGAAGTGGGCGACGATGTAGTAGGTGTCGGTCTGCTGGTAGTCACTCGGTACGATCGCGTGCGTGACGCCCGAGAGTCCGCCGATCACGAACATCGTCACCGTGCCGACGGAGAAGAGCATGGGTGTGGCGAAACGGATGTCGCCGCCGTGCATCGTGCCCATCCAGTTGAAGATCTTCACGCCCGTGGGGATCGCGATGATCGCGGTCGAGATGCCGAACGCGGTGTTCGCGACCGGCCCGAGTCCCACGGCGAACATGTGGTGGGCCCACACGCCGAAGCCGATGAAGCCGATCGCGATGCCGGAGAAGACCACGAACTGGTACCCGAACAGCGGCTTGCGACTGAACACCGGGATGATGTCGCTGATGATGCCGAACGCCGGCAGGATCAAGATGTAGACCTCCGGGTGTCCGAACAGCCAGAACAGGTGTTGCCACAGGATCGGATCGCCGCCACGCGTCGGGTCGTAGAACGCCGTGTCCCACCTCCGGTCGAACAGCAGCTGGAACAGCGCCACCGTGATGATCGGCAGCGAGAACACCAGCAGGAACTGCACGACGAGACCCATCCACACGAACACCGGCATGCGGAACAGCGTCATGCCCGGTGCACGCATGTTGATCACCGTGACGGCGAGGTTCACGGCACCGGCGGTCGAGGCGATACCCGTGATCAACAGACCGAGCGCGTAGAACGTCATGCCGATCGACGGATCGGTGATCGAGTTCGGGGCGTATCCGAACCAGCCGCCGTTCGGGGCCCCGCCGAGGAAGACGCTCGAGTACAGGAACATCCCACCGAGCAGGAACACCCAGAAGCTGAACGCGTTCAGGCGCGGGAACGCGACGTCGCGCGCGCCGATCATCAGTGGGATGAAGTAGTTGAAGAACGCCGAAGACATCGGCATGACGAACAGGAACACCATCGTCAGGCCGTGCATCGTGAAGATCTGGTTGTACTGGTCGGCGTTCAACAACGTTCCGTCGGGCTGGTAGAGCTGTGCGCGGATCAGCAGTGCCTCGAGGCCACCGACGATGAAGAACGTGAACGCGACGACCCCGTACAGGATGCCGATCTTCTTGTGGTCCACCGTGGTGAACCAGCTCCAGAAGCCGGTGATCGCCGCGGGTCGCCGGAGCAGGCCCCGGCCGCTCGCAGGAACGCTCACGCTCGCCATGGTTCGGTGATCGCCTCCGTCACGTCAGGCTGTAGAGGTAGGCGACGAGTGCCTCGATCTCGTCGGGTGTGAGTCCATAGTCCGGCATCTTCGCGCCGAGCTTCACGCCGCCGGGGTTCTCGAGCCAGGCCGCGAGCGCCTCGCTGTCGTCGGTCGGCCAGTTGCAGCCCGCGAAGCACTCGTGCGTCGGGTCGGCGAAGTGCGTGAGGTTCGGGGCCGCCGCCCCGCCCACGTCACCCACCGCGTGGCACGCGGTACAGGCGCCGCGGCCGTCGCTCAGCGGGTTCAGGAACAGTTCCTCGCCCTGCTGTGCCAACGGATCGGTCGGAGCCGGGGGCAGTGACCGTTGGTGCTCGACCCAGGTCTCCCACTCGAGGGGGGCGAGCGCCTCAACCGTCAGCTTCATGCGGCCGTGCTGGAGCCCGCAGAACTCGGCGCACTGGCCCGTGTAGATCCCGGGCTCGTCCACGCTGAACTGGATGTGGTTCGTCCGTCCCGGCACCACGTCTTGCTTGCCGAAGAGCTGCGGCACCCAGAACGAGTGGATCACCTGGTAGTCGGGGTTCGCGTTCGCGTCCTTGGCTCCCCCGCCCATCGCCTCGAGCGAGAGGTAGATGTCGCGACCGGTCGGGATCACCATCGTGTCCGCGATCGTGATCGGCCGGTCCCAGTCGGTGACCATG
Source organism: uncultured Actinomycetes bacterium (assembly GCA_963734685.1). Taxonomy (GTDB): domain Bacteria; phylum Actinomycetota; class UBA4738; order UBA4738; family HRBIN12; genus JAOUEA01. Next base: position 41,611 of record CAVTIC010000001.1, read on the forward strand.
TCCTCATCCGGATAGGAGAAGCCCCACCACCACTGATAGCCCTCGACCGTGATGTTCAGCGCGCCCTCCTCCTCCGGACGGGCGAGCTCCCAGAGCAAGGACACGGTCGGCACCATGACCACCGCGAGCACGACCGCCGGGGCGATCGTCCATCCGATCTCGAGCCTGGTGTTGCCGTGGGTCTGTTTCGGCATGCGTTCCCGCCCCTTGCGGTGGCGGTATCGGAGCGCGATGTAGAGGATGGTGCCTTCCACGATCACGAAGACGCCGACCGCGACCCAGAACACGGGCACGAACAGGGCCTTCTGTTGCTTCGCGACGTCGCCGACGGGCTGGAGTGTGTCCTGGGAAGCCTCGGGGGCACAGGCGGCGAGCAGCAGTCCCAGGGCCCCGAGGCCGAGGGTCCACAGCACCTTCCTCCGCACGATGCCGATGCCTCTCTCTCTCACATGCCGTCACGGCAGCAGGCTGGCCGGAACGCGCGCACTGTATCACCGACGTCGACGCAACCAGACGTCGCTCGTGCATCACTTCGCATAGCTATGGAGGCCCACGATCCATAGGTTCACCGCGTAGTAGGTGACGAGCAACGACGCGAAGCCGACGAGCGCGATCACCGCGGCGCGACGACCCTTCCAGCCGCTCGTGGCGCGGGCGTGCAGGTAGCCGGCGAACACGACCCAGGTGATGAACGACCAGGTCTCCTTCGGGTCCCAACCCCAGTAGCGGCCCCACGCTTCCTGGGCCCAGATCGCCCCGGCGATCACCGCGAACGTCCAGATCGGGAACGCCAGCGCGATGATGCGGTAGGCGAGCCGGTCGAGACCGGCGGCCGATGGCACCAGCCGCCGCCTCGACGGCCCGGACTCCATCTCCTCGACCGCGTCGGGCACCAGGTCGGCTGGGGCATCGGCCGACAGGGCGTCGTCAAGGTCGAGCGAACCGCCCATGATCGGCGGCGGCGTCTGCGATCCGAGCACCGCGAGCGTCACGGCGTTCGTGCCGGTCGACGAACAGATACGCGATCGTCGCGATGCCACCGAGCGCGAACAGCGACGACCCCCAGATCGCCGCCTGCACATGGATCTTGATCCAGTACGAGTTCAGCGCCGGCACGAGCGGCCCGGGCCCGACGTAGAGGAACGACACGGCCACCGCCATCGTCAGCACGCTGAACATGAGGGCGAACCCGGTGAGCGAGCGCACCTTGTAGACGCCCTCCACCACGACGAGTGCTCCCACGACGACGAGCAGAGCCAGCAGGGAGGAGTACTCGTACATGTTGCCCCATGGGACGCGATCGGCCGCGAGCCCGCGGGCCACGATCGAGACGAGGTTCGCACCGACGCCGATCACCGCGAGCGCCCGCGAGACCCGCCAGATCGCGTCGCGTGTGAACGCCAGGAAGGCGAAGTAGCCGACCATCGCCGCGAGGTAGGCGAACAACGCCACGTTGAACGCGTCGCTGGAGATCCGGGCCCACTGCAGATCGGTCACGGCGTCTGCACCCTCTCCTCTTTCGGCTCTTCCTTCGGCTCTTCCTTCGGCTCCCCGTTCGGCACCTCTGCCGATGTTCCTCGCGAGTCGGAGCCTCGCACCACCCCGGCCGAACCTCCCGCGGCCGCGGCGACCGCCGCCACCAGTCTGCCGAACTCCTCCTCGAACTGCGGCTTGCGTTGCAGGGCGAGGCCCCCGACCTGCAGACGCGACCCCTCACCCGACGGATCGACGCGCACCCAGACCTTCCGGCGTGAGCTGTAGAGGGCCGGCAGCAGCCCCACGAGGATGAGGATAGCCGCGGCGAGCACGAGGGGCACCCCCGCGTCGCGGCTCACCTGGAACACCGAGTACTGCCGCAACGCCGGGAACGAGATCGTCGAGCCGGATCCCTCGTCGCCCGGCTCGAGCGCTGCGCCGTCGGACAGGTCGGCGGTGCGCCCGGCCCCGACGATGCCCGAGGCGACCTCGTCCATCAGTGTGGTGTCGAGCCGGTTCGTGGACAGGTCGGACAGCACGCCTTCCCACACGGTGAAGCGGATGATCGGCTCGAACTCGACGAGCATCGCCTGTGGTTCGCCGCCCGGTTCCAGCAACGCCGCGAGCGCGCGGCTGTCGGGCCACAGCTCCAGCTCGATCGCCCGGTCCGTTCCCCCCGCGCCGGCTCCCGGTAGTTTCACGATCCCGCGCCAGGGCATCGCGAACTCCACGACGCCGTCGGGCGCGGGGTCGCGATCCATCACGACGGGACCCGACGCCACTACCTCGCCGCCCTCCCGGATCTCGATCATCGGCGCCCAGCCGAAGTTGATCTGGTAGATGCGGATGCCCTCCACGCCCGCCGGGTGGTTGACCCGGATGTCCTCCTGCCGCAGCGGCGACCCGTCGGGGTTCAGCAGATCGACGTCGGAGACGAAGTCCATCGGCTGCCCGGTACGGCGGAAGTCGCTTCGGAAGTCGTTCAGGTGCAGCCCGACGCCCGGTGAAGTCGCCACCGAAGAACCGGCCGGCGCGGATCTGGCCGTCGTAGTTCGCCTGCGCGTCCACCCACGTCTGGCCTTCGACCACCACCGCGAAGCCGCTGAAACCCGTGCCCTTGCCGTAGAGCACACCGGCGAGCAGCAGGATGAACGCCCAATGGAACGCGAGGCTGCCCACCTCGCGCGCGATGCCCTTCTCGGCGGCGAGCGCCGGCCTATCCGGATCCCCCGCCACCCGGTAGCCCCGGCGGCGCAACGTACGCCGCGCGGCCCCGACCGCCGCCTCGACGGGTGCAGCGACCTCTCGCTCCTCGTACCGAGGGAGCGCGTCGATCTCGCGCACCTGCGTCGGCGGCGTGCGGAGCGCCCGCCAGAGCGCTCGCGTGCGAGGGATCAGACACGCCACGAGCGAGACGAACAACAACGTGGTGAGCAGCACGAACCACCACGACCCGAACACGTCGAAGAAGCCCGCTCGGTCGAAGAAGGCGCCCCAGATCGGGTGGTCGTCCCGGTACTCGAGCACCCGTTCCGGCGTGTTGGGCCATTGGGGAAGCAGCGAGCCCGCCACCGACGCCAACCCGAGCAGCAGCAGCAGGATCAACGCCGTGCGCATCGAGCGCAGGGTCCGCCACACGAGGGCGACCGACTGACGCAGGGAGAGTCGCTGAGCGGAGGACATGAGGCGTCCCCATCCTAGTCGGGTCGCTCTACAGACCCAGGGTGAAGCGTTCCGCGAGTGGGGCCACGAGGCGCGTGAACCGTCCCGTGAACAACAGCACACCCACCGCGACCATGAGTGCCCCTGAGACGATCGCGATCGCCGTGTACCGGCGTTTCACCCAGTCGAAGGCGCCCAGGAACCTCGTGACCCCCAGGCCGACCAACAGGAACGGCACGCCGAGGCCCGCCGAGTAGCTCACGAGCAGCACCACCGCGCGGGCCGTGCTCCCCGTCGCCGCGATCGCGAGGATCGACCCGAGGACGGGGCCGATGCACGGCGTCCACCCGGCCGCGAACGCCATGCCGAGCGGCACCGCACCGACGCTCCCCGGCCGCGCGCGCGCGAGGAACGGCCGTCGCTCCGCGTAGAGCCCGAGCGACCCGCGTTGGAGCGCGTACCCGATCATCAGCACACCGAAGGCGATGACGATCGCGCCGCCGATGCGCTGTCCGGCGGTGCCCGTGAACAACCTGACGAACGTCGACGCGAATGCGCCGAGCAGCACGAACACGATCGTGAACCCCAGGATGAACAGCAGCATCGGCGCGAGCGGCTTCCGGTTCCCGGCCTCTTCGCCGACGATCCGCTCCCCCGTGATGAATGAGAGATAGCCGGGAAGCAGCGGCCAGACACACGGACTGAGGCATGAGAGAAGCCCCGCGGCGAACGCCAGGGCGGGCGCCCACCACGAGGCCAGCCCTGTCTGCACGATGTCGGCGGTCACGGTGACTCCCGGTATGTCCGTCCGGTATGTCCGTCGGATTGCCTTGCACGGACCACGTTGCTGCAGCGATAGTAGCCACGACGCTTGTGAAACGATTCACGAGCCAGGGCGGGTCGTCGGCCGTACGCGACACATGTCTATAATCGCCCCGCCTCAGGAGACTCGGAGCGTATGAGCCAGGTCGAGACGACGCCCATCAAGTCCACGCCGACGACGAAGGAGCGGGTCGAGACGTTCCTGAAGGAGTTCGAGTGGACGTGGACCAGCGCCGTCGTCTTCTCGTTGGGGCTCGTCTTCTTCCTGTTGATCACCACGTCGGTGCTGCCGTCGTTCTTCCTCTACGTGTCCGAGCAGAAGTTCGGCTGGCAGGGGCCCACCGACATCCAGGCGGCCCTCGAAGAGGTCCCGACGCTGCTGCCCGGCGGTGAGCCCGCGGAGTACCAGGAGATCCTGCTGCAGGTCCGCGATGCGATCGCGATGGGCCTGTCCACGGGGCCGATCATCACCGTGCTCGTGGCCGCGGCCATCATGCAGAACTGGCGACGCAAGCTTCGCGGCGCCTCCGACAGCCGTCCCGCCGGCGGGTACCGCTAGGAGCACGAGCCGATGCCGTACACGAAGACCGAGGTCGACATCCACGAGGACTACGTCGTGGGCGCCGTCGACCCGGCGTGGCTGGCGCAAGGGGTCAAGTCCCCGAAGCACCTCATGCTCGACCCCGACAACTGCATCCTGTGCCGAGCGTGCGAGGACGTCTGCCCCTGGAACTGCATCTACATGTTGTCGCCGGGCATCGTGCAGGGCGCGGCCGAAGGCGTCGTCGAGGACGAGGTCGACAACTCAACGGCGATCTTCGTGCTCGACGACAACGCATGCACGCGCTGCTCCGTCTGCGTCGACCGGTGCCCCACCGACACGCTGTACTACGCGCGACTTCCCGAGGGGTCCACGGGCGGGTCGCGCACGATGGCCGAGGTCCCCACCTCTCAGGCCGAGGCCATATGAGAGCGAGGTTTCATTGAAGCTGAAGCCGCCGTCACCCGGTGACCTGGGTGACCGGATCAGGGAGACCGAGGTCTGGAAGTCGATCTTCCGGCCGGGCTCCATCTTCCGCAAGGGCTACAAGGACACGTCGCGCGACCGCGCGCTCGCGACGATGAACAACGTGCTCTACCACCTGCACCCCGTGAAGGTGAAGCGGCACGGGCTGAAGCTGACCTACACGTTCTGCCTCGGCGGGTTGTCGTTCTTCCTCTTCATCCTGCTCACGATCACCGGCATCTTCCTGATGTTCTTCTACCGGCCGACGGCCGACCTCGGTGGGGCCCAGGCGTTCACCGACATGCAGAGCATCCGCACGTCGGTGTTCTTCGGCGACCTCGTGCGCAACCTGCACCGATGGGGCGCCCACCTCATGGTCTTCAGCGTGACGCTGCACATGGCGAGGGTGTTCTACACCGGGGCCTACAAGCCGCCGCGGGAGTTCAACTGGGTGGTCGGCGTGATCCTGCTCTTCCTCACGCTCGGCCTGTCGTTCACGGGCTACCTGCTCCCGTGGGACCAGCTCGCGATCTGGGCGGTCACCGTGGGCACGTCGCTCGCCGGTTACTCACCCTTCATCGCGAAGCAGGCCAACTTCCTGCTGCTCGGCGGTGTGGTGGTCGGACCCGAGACGCTGCTCCGATGGTACGTGCTCCACGTGCTCGCGCTCCCGTTCGTGTTGGTGATCTTCCTCGCGGTGCACTTCTGGCGCATCCGCAAGGACGGCGGCATCTCGGGACCGCTCTAAGGAGTCATCAGTGGCCAAGGAAGACACCCCGCTCGACCAATCGGTCCTCGACTCGACGCTCGAGGCCGAGCTGGCCAAGGGCACCGACCGCCGTGTCGCCGAGGGTCGCGCACGCTCCGCGGCGGTCCGCGCCTACCGGGCCGCGAACCCCGAGGAGGCGGCCAAGCACGAGGCCGCCGGCGCCGCATCGGCCGCTGCGGCGGCAGGGGCGGTGGTGGAGGCGCGGCACAGCCAGCGGCCGCGGCTGCCGCGGCAACCCCCCCGGCTGCGGCAGCGGCAGCCGGCGCCCCGGTGGCCGTTGCCGCGGCCCCGACGACGACGCCGATGCGCGAGGCTCCGCTGCCCACGGGCAACGTGCCCACGCCGAAGAAGGGCGCCGACGACAAGCACCGGCTGCTCGCGCTGGTGCCGCCCGAAGGCATCCAGCGCGTCGAACGCGAGCAGGGGGACCGCGTGAACGTCTGGCCCCACCTGCTGATCGAGGAGTTCGTCGCGATGTTCATCATGCTCGCGGGCCTGACGTTCTTCTCCGCCTTCATCAACGCGCCGCTGCGCGAGCTGGCGAACCCCAACCTCACGCCGAACCCGTCGAAGGCGCCCTGGTACTTCCTGGGCCTGCAGGAGCTGCTGCGGTACTTCCATCCGATGGTCGCGGGCATCACGATCCCGACCTTCATCCTGGTCGGACTCGCCGCGGTGCCCTACGTCGACCGCAACCCGAGCAACAAGCCGGGCGATCGCAAGATCGCGATCACGATGTTCACGATCCTGTTCATGTTCGGCGGCGTGTTGACGATCATCGGCTCGTTCTTCCGCGGCCCCGGCTACAACTGGGTCTGGCCGTGGGCGCAGGGGGTGTTCTTCGAACTGTGAGCGCGCCGTCGCCAACGATCCTGGGACTCTCGACCCCACTCGTCGCCGCGATCCTCGCGTTCGTCGTGCTCGACATCTTCGCGATCGTCTTCGGGCTGTCGTTCGTCCGCGCGAACCGCGCGGCGCGAGAGACCGCCGACGGGCAGATCGAGGTCGCCGGCAAGCCGGTCAAGACGATCTCCCGTCGGGACTTCTTCCGCCGATCGCTCCTGACCTCGCTGTTGGTCTTCGGCGCGCAGTTCGGCGGGGCCACGATCGCCTTCCTGTGGCCGAACCTGAAGGGTGGGTTCGGGTCGCTGGTCGAGGCCGGCAACATCGACGACATCAAGGCGGAGATCGACGACGCCGGGGTCGCGTACAACGGCACCGGCCGGTTCTACGTGGTCAAGTACAACGGCTCGCCGAGCGGCGACGTCGACTACGCGACCGAAGGGGTCACGGCCGAGGGCATCATGCCTCTGTACCAGCGGTGCGTGCATCTGGGGTGCCGCGTCCCGTACTGCGGCTCGTCGAAGTGGTTCGAGTGCCCGTGTCACGGCTCGAAGTACAACGGCGCCGGCGAGTACAGGCTCGGCCCGGCGCCCCGCGGCATGGACCGCTTCAAGCTCGAGATCACCGACGGCAACGTGGTCGTCGACACCTCCGAGGTGATCCTCGGACCGCCACGCGGCACCGATACGATCGACCAGCCACCCCAGGGCCCGTTCTGCGTGGCCACCGGATAAGGAAGGGAACGAGCGACGGAGATGCTCGCTGCCACGAACACCGCAGGCGTGGTGCTGCTCGTGCTCGGCGCGATCTTCGTGGTTGCGGCCGGCGCCGCGCTGTACTTCCGCAGCCGGCAGAAGGAACAGCCGCTCGACATCCCGCGGGGGATGCGGCCCGGCCCCGCCGACGCGGCCCTCGAGACCCCGCTGCTGCAGAAGCTGCAGGGCTGGGGCGTGGTGCTCGTCGCCTTCTTCGTGATCTTCATCCCCTACAACTGGTTGGTCGAGCCCTCGACCAACCTGAGCCAGGAGGAGGATCTCCAGGTCTTGGCGTTCGACCGCGGAGAACTGTCCGTGCAGACCTTCTCCGAGGAGAACCAGCTCGGCGTTGGCTGCGTGCGGTGCCACGGTCCCGAGCTCCGTGGAGGCGTGATCCAGTCGGGCGACACGCTGGCCTACCCGCCGAACCTCACCAATCTCTGCGCGGGCCCGTTCGGGGACCCGCCGCACCACGCGATCATGTCTCAGGACGACATCTACCAGGTGATCGAGGAGGGCCGGAACGCGATGCCGTCGTGGAGTATCCGGTACCAGGGCGCGTTGAACGACCAGCAGATCAACGACCTCGTCGTCTATCTGGTCGAGATGAGCTCCGAGAACGTGCCGTTCGAGGACAACGTCTGCCTGAACCCTGACGCGTCTAACCGGGCCTTGGAGGCTCGCGGAGAACGTGGGCCCGACGTCAACCCGAGGGACCCGTAGATGGAGCACAGCTGTCTGGGATTCGCGATCGAGTGCGGCACCCTGTGGAAGGGCGCGGGCGTCACGATCATGGGGTTCACGCTCTTCATCTTCAGCACCTATCTGTTGCTGACCGCGATCTTCGGTCGCTGGCTCGGCTTCCTGGTGCTGATGGTCTCCTTCGCCGGGTGGATGACCCTGCATTCGGCGCTGTGGCTGTTCGGCTTCTGGTCGCAGGGCTTGGAGACGCCCACGAACCTGGGACCACGCGGATCGGAGCCCTCCTGGGTCGCGGTGGAGGCGGCGGTCGACGAGACCTCCGACCGGTACGAGGCGTACGCCACCTGGCCCGGCGACCCGTGGGCCGTGCCCGACGAGACCGACACCGCCCAGACCGCCGACGTGCAGAGCGCGAGCGGCGCGGTGACCGCGTTCCTGGCCGAGCAGACCAACGAAGAGCTGGGCATCGCCGAGACCGAACCCACGGCGATCCAGGGCAGTCAGTTCGCGATCGACTCGATCAGGTTCGCCGAGGACGGCGGCACGAAGCTCGCGGTCGTGCAGTCGCACTTCACCGGGGGCGGTCCTCTGTGGACCGTGTCGCTGTACTACGACTCGGGCAGCGTGCCGCGGTACTCGTACATGTTCCTGGCCGGCTCGATCGTGCTGTTCCTGGCCTTCCTGCCCCTGCTCGATCGTGCCGAGAGGAAGCGCAAGGAATTCCTGACCGGAGGCGGCGCGCCCGCCTGGTACGGACCGGCCTGAGGTCAGAGAGGAGGATCCGACATGCTCGCCAACATCGAAGTCCCCCTCCTGGAACAGGGCAGCGTCCAGTTCATCCTGATGGGCATCACGATCATCGCGATCTTCGCCGCGCTCTGGGTCACGATCTCGAAGTAGCGGCGCCCGCCGCGATCTCCCGGGCGCGTCAGGCGCCGCTGAGATCGGCCACCGCGCGACCGCGTCGTCGGACCTCGGCCAGCGTGGCCTTGCGCTGCTCGTAGTAGGCGAGGATCTGCAGCTCGACCGCGAGGTCGACCTTCCGGACGGAGACGCCCGGAGGCACCGCGATCATCGCCGGCGCGAAGTTCAGGATCGAGCGCACACCCGCCTGGGTGAGCCGGTCGGCCACCTCCTGCGCGGCGGCTGCCGGCGTCGCGATCACGCCGATCGCGATGTCGAACCCCTCGACGAGCCGAGGCAGGTCGTCGACGTGGGCGATCTCGAGGTCTCCCACCCGCTCGCCGATCCGGGCTCGATCGGCGTCGACCAGCGCCGCGACCCGGAACCCGCGTTCGGCGAACCCACCGTAGTTCGCGAGGGCCTGTCCGAGGTTGCCGATCCCGACGATCACGATCGCCCAGTGCTGCGTGAGACCGAGCTCGCGGCGGATCTGGTGGATCAGGTAGGCCACGTCGTAGCCCACGCCGCGGGTGCCGTAGGAACCCAGGTGCGAGAGATCCTTCCGCACCTTCGCGGAGTTCACACCGGCCGCGTCGGCGAGCTCGTCGCTCGAGACCGTGCCGGCGCCGGCCTCGGCGAGGTCGACGAGTGCCCGGAGGTACACGGGGAGCCGCCCCACCGTGGCCTCTGGGATGGACCGATCCCTCACCACGGGAACTGGCTCCACTGCATGGGTTCAGGGTAGCGACGGTGACGGGCGTTCACAAGCTCACAAGCCGCGCGAACTCGTCGGGGTCGACCGTGTACTCGAAGGCTTCGTCGCCGTCGATCGAGACCACCGGGATGCGCACGCCGAAATCACGGAGCAGGTCGTCGTCGGTCTCGATGTCGACCTCCTCGAACCCGAACGGCGTGCGCTCGCGCTCGCCGAGCACCACGGTTCGGGCCTCGTCACAGAGGTGGCAGCCGGGGCGTGAGTAGAGCACCACGTTCATCGAGCCAGATGGTAGCGACGCATGACCGGCGCCGAAGCCCGAGAGCTCGAAGACGTCGGTCCCAGAGCGGCTCTGCGTCGAGTCATCAGGAGGTGACCGGAAGGATCCTGGAGAGGTCCCAGACGCGGGCCGCAGACGCGGGAAGGCGAACGACGACACCTTCACCACGCTCCGCGACGAAGGCCTGCGCCGTCTCCGGCCCCAGGTAGCGCGAGGAGATGTCCCGCCGGACGTCGTCGACGGGCGAGTCGTCCAGTTCGACGTCGGCTCGGATCCTCACACCGCGGAAGGGCGCGACGGTCTCGAAGATCATGAGCACGGCCCGCGGATCCCGCGCCAGGCGTGCCAGCTTGACATCGCTCTTCGCCACCACGAACTCGAAAGCCTCGCCCGCGTAACGGAACCACACCGGGGACACATCGGCAGAGCCGTCGCCCCTGTACGTGATCAATACGGCAGGGGCGGGCGCTTCCAGCAACGATCGGACGTCGTCGAGCGCATCGGAAGGACCCATCGCCGGATCGTAGCGTGCTGCGCCCGGGCCCTCGAGCCGGACGCTCGGGCCGGATGCAGTGGATGGTCTGGGAACATACGCCCCATGCGCGAGGCGGACCGCGACGATCTGGAGCTGCACCGCAGCCTCAGCGGTGGCGATCGAGGAGCCTTCGACGTGTTGTACCGGCGTTACTCGTCGACGGCCTACGGACTCGCGTACCGCATCACCGGACAGCAGCTCCTCGCGCAAGACGTCGTGCACGACGCGTTCATGGCGCTCTGGCGCGCTCCCGAGGCCTTCGACCCGGCCCGGGGGGCCTTCCGGACGTTCTTCCTGTCACTCGTGCACCATCGCGCCGTCGACACCGTGCGACGGGAGGAGCGCATCAGGGCCCGCCAGCAGCGAGCGTCGAACCTCGAGCCCGTGGCCGACGAAGACCCAGCGGAGGGCGTTGCCGACGCGGCTGAGGTGGCCGAGCGACGGGTCGAGGTCCGTGCGGCGCTCGAGACGCTCCCCCCGGAACAACGACAGGTGCTCGAGATGGCGTATTTCGACGGTTTGACGCAGGTGCAGATCGCCGACCGGCTGCGGATCCCGCTCGGCACCGTGAAGACCCGCACCCTCGCGGCGATGCGGAAGCTCCGTCGGGTGCTCGACCGGCCCGGTGACGGGCCCGAAAGCCTGTCGGCGGAACCGTCGGCCGGTCTGCCGCCCACGCTGCCGAGAGCCCAGCCGAGAACCCAGCCGAGAACCCAGCCGAGAACCCAGCCGAGAGCCCAGGAGGACTGAGTGATCCAGGACCACGAGCACATCGAGGAGCTGCTGGCCGGCTACGTGCTGCGCAGCCTCTCCGGCGACGACGCCGCCGAGGCCGACCTGCTGCTCTCCGATCATGTGCCCGCGTGCGGCGCGTGCCGTGACTCGCTCGTGAGCTTCCAGTACCTCTCGGCCGACCTCGCGTTCGCGGCTGAGCCGCTCGCGCCGCCCGAGACGCTGCTCCCCCACCTGCACCGCGAGCTCGAGCCGCAGGCTCCTCGCCGCCGGCCGATCCAGATGTTCGCCGTCGCCGCGGGCGTCGTCGCCGTCGTCGGCCTCGCCGGCCTCACGGTGAGCCAGAACATCCGCGCGAACAACGCCGACGTGCGCGCCGACGCGCTCGCGAACGCTGCGCAGCTCGCGACCCGTGACGACGCGAGCCTCGTGCCCGTCGGGCCGGTCAACGAGGTCTCGGCACCGGGCGAGGAGGAGTTCTACGTGATGGGCGAGAACGTGCCGTCCCCGCCCGCCGGCATGGTCTACCGCGTGTGGCTCGTCTCCGCGGGGACCCCCACCTTCGTCGGCGACTTCCTGCCCGAGTCCGGGCGAGTGTTCCACGTGGTGCCGTTCGACCCGAGCAGCTACGACGATCTGTGGATCTCGGTCGAGCCCGCCGACGCGCCGACCGACGTGCCGACCGACGTGCGGTGGCGCGCCTCCGAGCCGGCCACCACCGACGCCGCGGCCTGATCGCTCACCGCCGACGCTAGACGGTCGAGGTCGACGCTCGAGCGGCAACGGCGACGGGGCGAGCCGCTCGGAGGAATCCGAGGAACATGACGGCGATGCCCGCAGCGAGCGCAACCGAGAACGGCGCCAGGGAGCCCAGCGCCGCGAACGCAGAGCCGAACCCGGCGATCACGGTCGCGCCGAGCGCGATCAACAAGGTGCCGACGAAGCGGTCACGCAGTTCGGGGCGGCCGCGCATGCGCCAGGCCGACCACAGCGCCCCTGCGAGCAACACCGCGTACGAGGGGATCGAGATCAGCTGTGGAAGTCGGTGCGCGGCCGACCCGTCCCCGAAGACGTGCTTGCCCGACGGGAGGTCTTGCGTGAGCGCCGCGGCGTCGAAAGACGCGCTCCGAAGCACCGACACGGTGTAGGCGGTGAGGAAGATCAGCACGATCCAGACCGCTGCCTGCACCGTGCGGTTGCGGGACAGCAGCATCAGCTCGCCGCCGGCGAGGAAGGGCACGTTCAACACGGCGCCGAGCGCCCAATAGACCCGGAACTCCCCGGTCGTCCACCCGCCGCTCGTGCCGAGCACGACCGCGAGCGAGGCCAGCGCGTACATCCCGAGGGCGAGTGCCCAGGCGAGCTGGTACGGGCGCCGACGAGCGAGGTACTGACGTCCGACGAGGCCGGCGAACACGGCCGCCACGACGGCCGCGATCAGCGGGAACACCCACATGGCCCCCAGCATAGGGGCCTCGTACCGGCCCACGGCGCGACTCCGGGCTGCCTACGATAGGGACGTGGATACACCGCACCTCCTCTTCTCGTCGGCCGCGTTCTTCGCGCGGCCGCTCGCGAACACCTTCCGCATCGTGGCGGAGACCGGGTACACGGGCGTCGAGATCATGGTGACCAAGGATCCCGCCAGCCAGGACCCCGCTCGCATGCGGGCGCTGGCGCGCGAGCACGACCTCACGATCGGGGCGATCCATGCCCCGTCGCTGCTCGTCACGAGGAAGGTCTGGGGCACCGATCCGATCGGCAAGATCGACCGTGCGATCCAGGTGGCGGAACGTGCCGAGGTGCCGCTCGTCGTGATGCACCCGCCCTTCCGGTGGCAACGGGCGTACCGTCGCTGGCTCGACGAGCAGCTCCCCTTGGTGGAGGCGCGCACGGGCGTGACGGTGGCGATCGAGAACATGTTCCCGGTGCGGATGGGTCGGCGGGGGGTGACCTTCCACGCGAACCAGGATCTCGACGAGCTCGAGGGGCTCCCGCATCTCGTGCTCGACACGAGCCATGCCGCGGTTGCCGAGCACGATCCGATCGAGGTGCGGCGTCGGTTCGGTGACCGCCTGCGCCACGTGCACCTGTCCGACAACGCCGGGAAGGGCTGGGACTCCCATCTGCCTCCGGGCCGAGGGATGCTGGACCTCGATGCGTTCTGCGCCGACCTGGTCGACGACGGGTACGGAGGATCGGTCTCGCTCGAGGTCGACCTTCGCACCTACCTCACCGACCCCGTGCGGCTGCGTGGCGTCATGGTCGAGATGCGGGAACGAGCCGAGCGAGCGCTCCGCGCCGGGGTCCAGGACGCGTCGTAGCGGCCTCGGCCCGGCCGGACGCCGCTCGCTGCTAGCCTGCGGCCGAGATGCGCAGGCCGACCTTCATCATGATCGTGATCCTGTTCGCGCTGATCGCCGCCGCCGCCGCCGCCCAGATCGTGATCGCGAGCGGCGACGCGGATCAGCCGCTGCCGGGACCGGCGAGCCCGGGTCAGCTGCCGAGCGCCTCGACGTCCGTCTCGACCACCGTTCCGCCTCCGGCGTGACGACCGGTCACTCGAGCACGACGGCGCCGCCTTGACGCAGGTTCAGCACCTGGGCCGCGCTCCCGTGGTTCACCACGAGCGCCACGTATCCCTGCGAATCGACGATCGCCGCGAGCACGCCTTCGGCCACGTCGGCGAAGATCGAGACGAGCGGGACCGGCCGCCCGGCCACCGTGAGGAGCGAGCCGAGACCCGCGGCCTCGAGATCGGCCGGGCGGGCGCTGAGCTGCACGTTGCCGAACGCGTCGACCTCGATCACCCGCGTGCCCACCGCCCCCGGCGTCACCATGGGGCCGGGCATCTCCACGACCCGGAGGGTCTCCGGTTCGATCGCTGACCCCACGTCCTCCAGCGGGAACCCCCTCGCCAGGTGTGCACCCGTGGGAGCGAAGACATCCCGTCCGTGGAACGTCTTCGAGACCGGCTGCAGCGTGACCCGCTCGTCCTCGATGGCGGCGGCGGCGTCCGCTCCTCCGAGCGACTCCCAGGCGAGCGAGAGCACGCCGTTGTCGGGCCCCACGAGCAGCGCGCCGGAGGCGGTCCGCACAGCGATCGAGCGGCGCTCCGAGCCCACACCGGGGTCGACCACGGCGACGTAGACGGCGTCGGCGGGCATGTACGGCGTCGCCCGTCCGATCGTGAGGGCCCCACGCAGCACGTCCTGGCGCGGCACCGAGTGCGTGAGGTCGATCACCCGAGCGTCGGGCGCGATGCGCGCGATCACGCCGTGGCAGACGCCCACGAACCCATCGGCGAGCCCGTAGTCGGTGCAGAAGACGATCGGCCTGGTCACGACGGACCCTGCCCGGACGAGCCGACGGGCAGGAACTCAGCGAGCCACCGGATCAGCAGGTAGCGCACGTTGGGACCCTGATTGCCCTCGAGGAGGTCGGTGCCGTGATCTTCGGACGGGAAGATCTCGACGCGCTTCGGCGGAGCGCTCTGGTCGTAGAGCTCCTGAGCTGCCGCAGCGGCCCCGGGGTCGCCGTTCCCGGCGACGTAGAGCTTCGCCGTCGTGGGTACCGCCAGCCCTTCGGGTCCCACGGCGAACCCGTCGATCGACTGGGCCGAGAGCGCGACGACGGCTTCGATGTCCGTCCGGGACTTGCTCACGGCCACGAGAGCCGCCGTGCCGCCCATGCTGGCGCCGATCGCGCCGACCCTCGGCACCCCGTGCGAGCGCAGGAAGCGGACGGCCGCCTGCACATCCTGCCACATCAGATCCGTCCGAGCCTCGCCGCCCGAACACCCGGCGTCGCCGCCGGGGCAGTACCCGCGGAAGTCGAAGGTCAGGGCGCGATAGCCCTCGTCGACGAGGGTCTCGGCGAACCCGTAGAAGGAGGTCTGGTCGGCGGAGCTCATGTGGGCAAGCACCAGGCCTGCCGAGGCGCCGGGCTCGCCGAACAGCCGGCCATCGATCTCCACACCGTCGGCGGTCTTGAACGAGACGGCCTCGGAGCCCGAAGGAGGCGCCGACGAAGCGTCCCCGCCGCCACAGGCCGGGACGACGACCGCTGCGACCGCCATCGCGGCCGCGAGCCGGGCGAGCCGGAAACGGGACGCGCGCACGGAGGTCCGGGCTTACTTGCCCAGCTTCATGCGCTGGTGCCGCGTGCGCTTCAGGAGCTTCTTGTGCTTCTTCTTGCGCATCTTCTTGCGGCGCTTCTTGATCAGCGACGGCAAGCGGTAGCCCTTTCACTCGGTGCCGAAGAGGTTCCGGAGGTCGACGCGCTTCACGCGGAAGGTCTCCTCCAGACGGACGGACCCCAGTCTAAGCGCTTTAGGCGGCTCTGCCACGGGTGAGATGAGCCGAAGCCCCTGGTCCTCGGGCACGTACTCGAGGAAGCCGAGGCCCGTGAACCCACCCGCGCCGTCGGAGAGGCCGACCAGCAGGCGATCGAGCTCCCGCAGGTCGAACAACGGCGGCAGGGTCGGCATGAACACGGTGGGTTTCACCCGGAACCGCTGCAGCTCGCCCCTGAAGTAGGCGGCCATCGACATCTCTCGTTGCTCGGAGCGCTGATCGACGCTGGTGGGGACCACGTTCGGGTGCACAGGGAGCGTCACGAGATCGACGCCGAAGAACCGCTGGATCACGCCGAGCACGGGTTCGAGTTCCTCGCCCCGCTGCAGACCGACCACCAGGTCGGGCAGGAGCATGTCGACCTTGTAGTACTTGACGAGCTGTCCCCAGATACCACTGACCATGGCGCTCGTGTCGACCACGAGCAGGTCGGCACCCTCGGAGCGACCACGGTCACGCAGTCGCGCCAGCGCGCCGACCAGTGGCAGCACATGCCCCTGGGGACCGGTCGAGCCCACGAACCCCAAGGCATCGGCGTGCGCGAGACGCTCGAGGGTCAGATCGTCGGGCCCACGCACGTGTTTCAGTCCCACGGTCGCGGGCGGACCAACGGTCTTCTGAGCGACATCGGCGTCGAGGTAGGCCACGGTGCGGCCGAGCCGCAGGGCGTAGGCCGCGGTCGCCCGAGCCAGCGTGCTCTTGCCGGCGTCCAGGCCGCCGACGAACATCACCGTGCGTGCTTCGCGCGCGGCTCGATCGACGAGCCGGTCGTGCTCGTTCACTGCGCCCCCTCCGGGTCCCACCACGGAGGTCGGCTGGACGCGACGGCGCGCGGAACGGGTGACCGGCCTCAGCCGGCCTCGGTGTACCGCTCCATCAGGTAGGCGTGGACGTCTTCCTCTCGGAGCCGGTAGCTCCGGCCCACCCTCACGGCGGGCATCTCTCCGGTCTTGATCATTCGGTAGACGGTCATCCTGGATACGCGCAAGAGGTCTGCGACCTCGTTGACGGTCTTCAGCCGAGCCTCGGTGAAGGGTTCACTCTTCACGATGGGCGGAATCATAGGCGCTAGGGTGGCTCCCTGGATAGCCCTCAGCCGCGCGCGGCGATGGCCTGGAAGCAGGGCCAGTAGGCATCGGGCTCGACGTGGTCATCCATCACGACCACGACGCCGGTGCGCCCCTGCGCCTTCGCGACGATCAGCGCCGGGTCGTTCACGTCCGCGATCGACACGGTCTCAACCCCGGCCTCGATCGCCGCCCCCGCGAAGCCGTGATCGGCCACGACCAGTCCGGGCCGGACCTCGGAGAGCATGCGCTCCATCGCGTCGGGCCGGTGCGTGTGGCGTGGCTCGCGACCGTCGCTGAGCATGCCGACGCCGCCCCAATGGTCCACGATCCAGTCGTGTGCAAGGTGACGCTCCCTCCAGCGGGCGCCGTGGGCCGGCCGAGCGACACGCGCCCCCCCGTCGACGAGCAGCCGGTCGATCGCGTGGTACAGGAGCGCAAGCCCGACCGGGTGCCCGGTCGCGAGGACGACCGTCTCGCCATCTTTCGCGGCTCTCGCCACGCGGTCCCCCGCCGCCTCGCATGCTTCTACGATCGGTTCCGGCGAGATCTCGACGGGCCCGTACCGAGCCTCGTGGTCGATCGGCGCACCCGCCGCCTCCGCCACCAGATCCAGGATGCCGTCGAGGTCGAAGGAACCGGGGAGCCCTGACAAGCCGAACAGCTTGTCGGGGTCACCGTCGATCAGCATCAGGGCGTTCTCGCGCACGTTGTCGAGGGGGTGCGTGGCGGTGCCGGCGACATCGCCTGCGAGCAGCGCACTCTCGAGCTCATCGCGCGAACACGGGCGCGGCGTCCAGCGTGCGTCGAGCGCCGGCAGGCGCCGGACGTGGCGTCCGATAACGTCCATGCGTGGCACATCGTAGAGGAGCTCGATGGAACTGAACGGCACCGTCGTCGTCGTCACCGGCGCGTCCGCGGGGATCGGCGAGGCGACGGCCGTGGCGTTCGCCCGCCGCGGCTCGAAGGTCGTGCTCGCGGCGCGTCGGCTCGACCGTCTGGAGGCGCTCGCCGACCGCGTCGAGCGCGCAGGTGGGTCGGCCCTGGCGCTGCGGGTCGACGTGACGGAACCGCGGGAGATCGATGGGCTGCCGACGCTGGTCCGAGAGGTGTACGGGCGTCCCGTCGACGTCCTGGTGAGCAGCGCCGGCGTTCCCGGCGGTGGCGCGATCGAGGATCTCAGCTACGAGCAGATCCGAGCGGTCGTCGAAGTGAACCTGCTCGGGGTGCTCTACGGCATGCGGGCGTTCCTGCCCGAGATGCTCCGCCGCGGCCACGGCCACGTGGTGAACGTCGCCTCGATGGCCGGCCGGTTCGCCACCCCAGGCACAGGCCTCTACACGGCGACGAAGCACGCCGTCGTCGCTGCCAGCGAGTCCGCGAACTACGACGCAGAGTCGCGAGGTGTGCACGTTACCGCCGTGAACCCCGCATTCGTCGCGACCGAGGGGTTCCCCCAGAACGATCTCCCCCCGTGGATCGTGTTGTCAGCCGACCGCGTCGCCACGGCGATCGTGAAGGTCGTCCGGGACGGCATCGCGCCCGAGTACTCGGTGCCGCGATGGGTCTCACCGTTCCAGGCCTTCCGCGTGCTCACACCGCCGCTGTACCGTTGGGGGGTGCGCCAGGCCCGTCGGACCGGCGTGAAGGCGACACAGGCGAAGCGATGGCACGCGTGAGCACCGCCCCCGTCGAGATCGGCCGCCCCGAGACGGTCGAGCACGTCGAGCAGGACGTGCCGTGGGTCGTGATCGTCTGGAACGACCCGATCAACCTGATGACCTATGTCACGTGGGTGCTGCAGAAGCTGTTCGGCTACCCACGCGCGCAGGCGGAGAAGCTGATGTGGGACGTGCACACGAAAGGCAAGGCCGTCGTCTCGAACGGCACCCGCGACGAAGCGGAGCGAGACGTCGCCCGGCTGCACGCCTACGGCCTCTGGGCGACGATGCAGAAGGACCGTTAGATGCGGCTGAGGAAGGGACCGATCCGGCGAGTCGCCCCGAGCCGGTTCGCGGTGCGGTTGTCCGACCAGGAGCGCGACGCCGTCCGCAGGTTCGTCGGACAGCTCCGGCAGCTCCTCACCTCGGAGAGTCCTTCGAGCGATCCTGGCCTGGCGCGGCTGTTCCCCCCGGCGCTTCCGGAGGACGACGTGTTGGGGAATCTGGAGTGGGAACAGCAGCACGGGAACGAACTGCTGCTCGGCAAGCTCGAGGCGCTCGACGTCGTCGACCGTACGCTTGACCGCCAGGAACTGACGGAGGACGAACTGCTCGCCTGGCTCGGCTCGCTCAACTCGATCCGGCTCGTGGTCGGCACGCGGCTCGGGGTGACCGAGGAGTCGACCGAGCGGGACTTCGAGGGCGATGGGGAGACCGCACAGATGTTCGCCCTGTACGGCTACCTCACATGGCTCGAGGGTTGGGTGATCCAGGCGCTCGACGACGAGCTCACCGCGGAGGACGAAGGCTAGCAGCGTCCTCCCACGGAAGAGGTCAGCGGACCGCCGAGCCGACCTGGTGGAGCTTCAGCATGTTGGTGGTCGTGCGTCCGGCCGGCGAGGACGCCGCCATCACCACCAGCGCCCCCGGCTCCACCACACCCTGCTCGCGGAGCCCTCGGTCCATGAGCGCGATCATCCCGTCGGTGTCCTCCGGGTGGTCGGCGGCGAGCGGCATCACGCCCCAGTTCAGCGTGTTCACGCGCCGAACCGCCGCGTCGGGGATGAACGCGAAGATCGGGCTCGCCGGTCGTTCCGCCGAGAGCAGACGGGCGGTCCTGCCGGTCTCCGTGTAGCACGAGATCGCGACGACCTCCGCCTCCGTGGTGGCCACGTCGGCCACGGCGTGCGCGACCGCCGCGGCCTCCCCCGTGTGCCGACACGGCGGCTGGGATGCTCGATAGTCGGCGGCTCGGGCCTCCACCGCGAGGGCGATCTTCGTGGCCGCCGCCGCGGCCTCGAAGGGGTACTCGCCGATCGCGGTCTCGCCCGAGAGCATGATCGCGTCGGCGCCGTCGAGCACGGCGTTGGCGACGTCGGTCGCCTCGGCTCGGGTCGGCCTCGGCGCGCGGATCATCGATTCCAGCATCTGCGTGGCGACCACCACCGGGCGGCCCGCCGCCCTCGCCTTGCGGAGCAGGTCCTTCTGCAGCAGCGGGATCTGTTCCATCGGCAGCTCGACGCCCAGATCGCCTCGGGCGACCATCAGCGCGTCGGTGACCTCGAGGATCGACTCGATGTGCTCGATCGCCGGTCGCGTCTCGATCTTGGCCACGATCGGCACCACGCGGTCGCCCATCAGCTCGCGCATCTCGTGCACGTCCTCCGGTCCACGCACGAACGACTGCGCGATCAGGTCCACCTCGAGGTCGAGTGCGCGGGCGAGTCCCTCACGGTCACGATCGGTCACGGCCGGCAGTCCGAGCCGCTCCGCCGGCACGTTGACGCCCTGGCCCGACCTGACGATGCCGCCCCGTACGCACTCGGTCTGCACGGTGTCGCGCTCGATCGCGGAGACGAGCAGTTCCACGGCGCCGTCGGCGAGCAGCACCCGATCGCCCTCACGGAGGTCCTCGACGAGACCCGGGTATGTGGTGGAGGTGCCCCGTTCGTTCCCCGGTCCGTCGGGGCGCAGGGCGAAGGGCTGCCCCGGTGTGAACCGGAAGGGATCGGGGAGCATCTGGCCGAGCCGCACCTTCGGGCCGGGCAGGTCGGCGAGCACCGCCAGGGACCGACTTCCCTCCGCCTCGGCGTCCCGCACGAGCGCCACGGCACGCGCGTGATCGTCTGGCGTGCCGTGGGAGAAGTTCACCCGGAAGATCGAGGTCCCGGCGGTCACGAGGCCGCGTACGAACGCGGGCGTGTTGGTCGCCGGCCCCAGCGTGCACATCAGCTTCGTGCGAGCGCCGGATGGGGGGTTGGCGCTGCTCATGAGGTCGTGCCCTCCTCGGCATCGATGCCGGCTGCCTGGAGAGCCGCGGCTGCCACCGCGCCGGCTTCCTCGTCGGCGGCGTGACGGCCGGCGGGCGGCTCGGAGAGCGTGGCCGGCACCGATCCCCGGAGCGCGAACTCGGCCCGCTCGATCCACCCCTCAGGCAGCTCGTCGGGGGGCGCGGTCTCGGCCATCTCGGCGAAATACAGCGTCCATGCACGCGGCACCACCCGTGCCCACTGGTAACCACCGCCCCCGGTCGCCACCCACCGGCCTCCGGCGGCCTCGTGGGCGAGCTCGTGAAGCACGGAGGCGGTCTCGCGGTAGGCGTTCGTCGTGAGCATCAGGTGCGCCAGCGGATCGCTCACGTGCGTGTCGCATCCCAGCTGGGTCACGAGCACGTCGGGCGCGAAGGCCCGCACGAGCGGCGGCACGGCCGTGCGGAACGCCTCGAGCCACCCGACGTCACCGGTGCCCGGGGGGAGGGGGAGGTTCACGGCGGAGCCCGGCGCATCGGGCCCTCCTCGCTCGGAGAGCCCGCCGGTGCCGGGGAAGAAGCCGATCTCCGGCGCGTACTCGTGGATCGAGATCGTCAGCACGCGCGGGTCGTTCCAGAAGATCGTCTGCACACCGTCGCCATGGTGTACGTCCACGTCGACGTAGGCGATGCGCTCGACGCCTCGGGCGAGCATCCAGGCGATCGCCACGGCCGGGTCGTCGTACACGCAGAACCCCGACGCGCGCGAAGGCATCGCATGGTGCAGCCCCCCCGCCGCGTTGAACGCATGCGCGGTCTCGCCGACGACCACCGACCGGGCGGCCGCGACGGTGGCGCCCGCCACGATCGCCCCCGCCTCGTGCATGCGGTCGAAGATCGGGTTGTCTCCAGGGCCGTAGCCGAACCGGCCCCAGGTTCCGTCGACCCCGTGCCCGGCCTGCCTGGTCGCCTCGATGAACTCCGACGTGTGCACGAGCAGCAGCGTCTCGTCGTCGGCCGCCGATGCGCCCATCCGGATCACCCCCGGCGCTCGATCCATGCCGTAATCGGCGATGAGCTGCCAGGTGAGCAACACCCGTTGGGGGCGGAGCGGATGACCAGGCCCGTGGTCGTAGATCTTCGCGTCCGGCGTGACGACGAGCCCGGCCGCGCCGCTCACGTGACCGAGCGGATCGCCGACGCCGTGCGCTCGACGAGCTTCCCCGCGTCGTCGTCCGTCAGTACGAACGGCGGTCCGAGCATCAGCAGATCGCCGTCGTGGCCGTCGACGTGCCCGGTCGACGAGTACAACAACAACCCGTCATCGCGCGCCGCGCCGACGACGCGTTCGGTGACGCGCTCAGAGCGCGAGAACGGTTCCTTGGTCTCCGGATCGCGGACGAGCTCGATCCCGATCATCGTGCCGAGCCCACGCACCTCGCCGACGATCGGCGAGTCGGTGAGTGCGATGGAGAGATCGGCTCGGAGCCGCTCCCCGAGCGCCGCCGATCGCGCAACCAGGTCGCGGTCACGGAGCACCTGCAGCACGGCGCCGGCCGCAGCTGCGCCGAGCCCGTTGTGCGACCAGGTGAACCCGTGGACGAACCCGACGGTCGAGACGGTATCGAAGACCTCGCCGCTCACCGCGGCGAACCCGAACGGCACGTACCCGCTCGTGGTGCCCTTCCCCGCGGTGAGGATGTCGGGCCGCACCCCCCAGTGATCAACGCCGAACCACCGGCCGGTGCGTCCAATGCCGGTCATCACCTCGTCGGCGATGACCAGGATCCCGTGCTCGCGGCAGACCTCGACGATCGAGGGCCAGTAGTCCTCACACGGCACGGCCGCGCCGATCGTGGCCCCGGCCACCGGTTCCGCGATGAACGCGGCGACCGAATTCGGCGTGGCCTGGGAGATCATGCGCTCGAGCTCGGCAGCGTGCCAGGCCCCGCACGTATCGGGATGACCGGGGTTCTCACACCGGTACTCGTAGGCGGCGGGCGCATGCAGGAACCTGCCGAGCCACGGCGTGTAGGGCTTGCGCAGCGGCTCCTTGCCGCTCGCGTCGAGCGCGCCCAGGGTGTTGCCGTGATACGCGCTGCGGCGGCCGATCACCAGGAACCGCGAGCGCTCACCGCGTGCGAGGTGATAGGTGCGCGCGAGCTTGAGCGCGGTCTCGACCGCCTCGCTCCCGCCGGACACGGGATACAGGCGCGCGTCGTCCATAGGCAACAGGGGGGCGAGCTCGTCGGCGTAGCGTTCCAGCGCTTCCGTCGTGAACATCGTGCCGTGGACGTACTGCGTGCGCGAGAGCTGCTCGACGATCGCGTCGATGACCACCTGCTCCCCGTGACCGACGTTCACGACGATCGCGCCCCCGGCGCCGTCGAGGAACCGCCGACCGTCCGAGGAGGTGATCCATGCGCCCTCGGATGCGACGGCGACGGGCAGCTCGCGATCGAGCACCCGCGGGAAGACATGGCTCACTTCGTCTCGTCCTCCGTCGGCCCGACACCGGGCCGCAACGGCTCGATCGAGCGGGGATCGACGTCGGCGAACGTCTCGAAGACCTGCCGCAGGCGGTCACCACGATCCTTGCGGCCCTGACGGATCGCGTCGACCCAGTCCGGTTCGGGTTCCTCGCTCGCCGGTGGCCACGGCGCCGAGGGACGCACGGGTCGGTCGTCGCCCGGTTCCATGGGCCTCACGTTACCGCCTGCACCCGGGCGAGCCATCGGTGCAGGGCCTGATCGCCCCCGGCGCGGAGCTGCTCGATGCGCCGATCGCTCGCTTCGACGTCGCCGAAGACCCTCTGCACCAGTGCCCCGACCGCGTAGATCGGATCGAGCGGATCGGTGGCCGCTGCGCATCGGGCGTTCGCCTGCAGGCGGAACTCACCCACCACGGGCGACCCGGCATCGCGAGCCGCGACGAGCCCCGCGAAGAACAGGAGTGCGGGGAAAGCGTCACCCGTGCTCGTCGCCAGCGAGCCGAGCGAGCGGAGCACGGCGGCAACGCCCGCCCTCCGGCTCGAACCCGCGTCGACGTCGACGTCAACTCGTCCTCCTGCCCCCGCAGGGGCGGCTCCATGAGGCGCAAGCACGCGCGTTGCCCTCGGACGTAGGCAGGCAGGAGTGCCGCCGGCGGCGGCGAGTACAGCGAGTCCCACACTGGGCGCACACCCGAGGCGGAGGCGCCGACCGCGTCGAACACGGCGCGCGGCAGCGCGGCCAAGGCCGCGCCGAGCGTGGAAGCGTCGTGCGCCTCGCGCACAGCCTCACCCAACATCGCCCCACTGCGGTCGAGCACCCGCACGCGCACGGTCCGAGCTCCTTCCGGGGCGACGGCGGTTCGCAGGATGATCGCGGCATCGGAAGCGTCGCCATCCGCGAGAGGGCCGCGCAGCGCGGCGGTCCGGGCATCGGTCGAGAACCGGAGCGCCTCCGCGAGGTAGAGCGGCAGGCCCAGCCTGAGATCCTGTCCGGCCTCGTTCACGGGCGAGCCGTCCCACGGTTCCGCTGCAGCGGCGACGGAGATCGCGTCGTCGCGAAGGCCCCGCAACAGCCACGACGGCGACCGAAGAGGCGCGAACCAGACCGGCGACTCGAGCGGTGCCGCCGGGCCGGGGTCGTTCACTTCGTGTAGACCCCGCCGGGATCGAGCTCCTCGCGGATCAGCGCGAGTTCCTCGTCGCTCGGCGCGGGCGTCTCGCCGAGGTCGTCGGCCACCTTCGGATCCCACCCCATGTTCGAGCGCACGTCGTCGACGGAGACGCCCGGGTGCAGGGTGCGAAGCACCATCTCACCTCGTCGCTGGTCGAACGTGTACGTCGCGAGATCGGTCACCACGCTCGTCGGCCCGTTCCCGTGCCAGCCGCGGGCGGCGTCGTGAGCCGGATCGCCACTGTGGCCGGGGCTCGTTCGGAAGTCGAGCCGGTCGACGAACGACCGCTGCGCCTGCCGCATGATCACGAGGATCTGCCTCGCGTGGATCGCGATCTCGCACGCGCCGCCCGAACCGGGCAGGCGCACCTTCGGGTGCTCGTAGTCGCCGATCACGGTGGTGTTGAGGTTCCCGTGGCGGTCGATCTGTGCGCCCCCGAGGAACGCAACGTCGATCAGGCCGGCCTGCAGGTAGAAGGCGAAGAGCTCGAACATGCTCGTGACCGCGGTCGATCCGGTCGCGAGGGTCGGATCGCCGATCGACAGGGGAAGCCGCTCCGGTCGCGCCCCGAAGACCCCCGACTCATAGACGAGCTGGAGCTCGGGCGCGACGGTGCGCTGGGCGAGGTTGCACACGATGTTCGGCAGACCCACACCCACGAAGCAGTTCGACACACCGATCAGCTGGCGCGCGCTCGCCGCGATCATCAGCTCCGACTTGGAGTAGCCGGGTTCCGGGACAGCATCGCTCATGCGTACCGCCCGTAGTCGACCTCGCCTGACGGCGCCGGCCCCGGACGCAGTGCGTCCCAGTGCGCGTCGCCGTATTTCGCCACGTACTCACGGTGGTTGGAGAGGCCGTACACCCACTCGTCGAGCCAGGCGTCGAGCCCGGGCTGCTCCTTCGCGATGCGATCCCATTCCAGGTAGAAGTGGTTGTCGCGGTCGTAGTAGCCCTGGGCGAACGACGGGTGGCAGGCGAACGGTTCCTCGACGACGGCGTCGACCACGGCACCGGGCATCACCGTGCGGTTCGGGTCGCGACGGATCACCGACTCGTCGACGACCTCTTCGACCACCACGATCACCCGCCGGGCCGCGAACGCGACCTCCTTCTGGCAGCCCATCAGGCCCCATATCTGCGTGTCACCGGCCGCGTCGGCCCGCTGCGCGTGCACGATCGCGACGTCGGGTTTGAGCGGAGGCACCACGTAAACCTGGTCGCCGTCGTCGTAGGGCGAGGTCATCGGCACGATCCTCGGGTTGACCTTCGGGATGTCGCTCTCGTAGTAGCTCCGGATCGGGAAGAACGGCAGGTTCGCGGCGCCCGCCATGTACCGGCACACCATGCCGAAGTGCGAGTACTCCTCGATCTCGAGCGGCGCCGGATCGGCCCTCTCGATGCGCCGGCGCACCGCGTGCAGGTTGCCGACCCCGGGATTTCCCATCCAGCTGAAGATCAGCTTCGAGGCGACCCCGGCCCCGATCATCTGGTCGTAGACGACGTCCGGCGTCATGCGGGCGAGCGTCAGGTCGCGCCGGCGCTGCCGGATGATCTCGTGCCCGGCCGCGAAGCAGATCAGGTGCGTGAACCCCTCGATCGCCACGGTGTCGCCGTCGTGCACGAGCTCCCGCACGGCGTCCTGCATCGTCGTGACCTTGCTCATCCCCACCTACCCCGGCTCACGAGGGCCGCTCCTTCGGCGGATCGTCGTTCGGCCCTCGCAGCACGCAGAACTCGTTGCCCTCGGGGTCGACGAGGACGGTCCAGTAGCTGCCGCCCTCGTCGACCCGGCGCACGACCCGCGCACCGGCATCGACGAGGCGCTCGACCTCCTCGCGCATCGTGGACGGCGGGGAGAGATCGAGGTGGAGCCGGTTCTTGACCGACTTCCCCTCCGGCACGATCTGGAACAGCAACGGCCACCCGCGGCCCGATGGGTCCCGGAGCCACGCGTCTTCATCGTCGACCCCTTCGAGCTCGTAGCCGAGCGCGGCGCACCAGAACTCGGCCACCGGCCTCGGGTCGTGGCAGTCGATCGTGAGCGTGTCGACGAGCGAGGTCATGCCCGCGCCCAGCCCCTCAGGAGGCGGCTTCGACCTCGGCGACGGCTTCCTCGAAGATCTCGAGCGCAGCCCTTGCCTGGTCCTCGCGGAACACGAGCGGCGGCGAGACCCGGATCGCGTCGTCGCCGCAGCCGAGCACCAGCAGCCCTCTGCGGAACGACGCCTGCTCGACCGCGGTCGCCTGCTGGTGCTCGGCGAACGACAGGCCGATCCACAGCGCCCGCCCCCGCACCTCGGTGATGATCGGGTGCCGTTCGGCGATGCCGCGGACCCCTTCGAGGAAGATCTCCCCGACCGACCGCGCGTTCTCGAGCAGGCCTTCCCGCTCGATCACGTCGAACGTGGCGAGCGCCGCGGCGCACGAGACCGGCGAGCCGCCGTAGGTCGAGCCGTGCGAGCCGAGATCCCAGGTCATCAGGTCGTCGCGAGCGATCATCGCGCCGAGCGGCAGGCCGCTCGCGATGCCCTTGCCGGCCGTGACGACGTCGGGGGCGACGCCTTCCTGCTCGATCGCCCACATCGTGCCGCTGCGGCCCATGCCCGACTGCACCTCGTCGCAGACGAGCAGGATGCCGTGCCGGTCGCACAGCTCGCGCAGGTACGTGAACCAACCCTCGGGCGGCAACACGTATCCGCCCTCACCGAGCCACGATTCCACGACGATCGCCGCGACCTCGGTCGGCGAGACGACGCGTCTGAAGAGCACCTGCTCGATGTAGTCGAAGTCGCCATAGAACGAGTGATAGACGCTGGGCATCAGCGGACCGAAGTTCGTGCGGTACTTCGCCTTCGAGGCCGTGAGCGTGACCGAACCCATCGAACGTCCGTGGAACGACTGGTAGAACCCGAGCAGGTACTGGCGTCCGGTCGCGTAGCGGGCGAGCTTGATCGCGGCCTCGACCGCCTCGGTACCCGAGTTCGTCAGGAACGAGCGTGCCCGCATCTCGCCGAACGGCGCCATCGCGTCGAGGCGCTCGCACACGTCGGAGTAGATCGGAAGGTAGAAGTCCGACGCCGAATAGTGCAGGAGTTGGGTGGCCTGTCGCTGTACCGCCTCGACCACCGACGGATGGCAGTGTCCCGTGCTCGCGACGGCGATGCCGGCGTTCAGGTCGAGGAAGATGTTCCCGTCGACGTCCTCGACGATCGAGCCGGACCCGCGTCGAGGCACGAACGGATAGGCGCGGGGCAACGACGGGGACGTGACCCTGCGGTCGCGCTCGATGCGGGCCATCGCCTCGGGCCCGGGCACGTCCGTGATGAGCTTGGGCCTCGCGTGCGCCGCCAGGCCCTCGAGCTCCATGTCTTCCAGACTCACTCCTCGATCACCGTCCTCGACTGCTCGCGGAGGTACTGGAGGATGTAGTAGGGACCCCCGCCGGCCTTGCCGGTGCTGCCGGAACCCTTCCACCCGCCGAAGGGCTGCACGCCCGGCCACGCGCCGGTGGTGGAACCGGCACGCCGGTTCACGTAGACGACCCCGGCCTGGATACGGTCGAGCCACTCGTCGATCTCGCCGGAGTCCTCGCTGAAGAACCCCGCCGTCAGGCCGTACTCCGTCGCGTTCGACTTCTCGATCGCGTCGTCGAGCTCGTCGAACGGGGCCACGACGACGAACGGCACGAACAGCTCCTTGTGCCAGATCCAGCTGTCCTCGGGCGCCTCGGCGATCGTGGGCTCGACGAAGAGCCCACGGCCGAGGTCGCCCTCGGTGATGCGCTGCCCGCCGGTGACGATCGTGCCGTTCTTCTGGGCTTCCTCGGCGGCTTCCTCGTACGTGTCGAGGGCAGCCTCGTTGATGATCGGGCCGAGGTAGACGTCGCGCTCGATCGGGTTGCCGACCTTGATCGACTCGGTCTTCGTCTTCAGCTGTGACACGAAGTCGTCGTAGACCTCGCGCTCGACGAAGACCCGGCTGCAGGCCGAACATTTCTGGCCGCCGAAGCCGAAGGCGCTGCGCAAGACACCGTCGGTCGCCTTGTCGAGGTCGGCGTTCTTCGTGACGATCGTCGGGTTCTTGCCGCCCATCTCGCAGATGACCGGCTTGGGCACGTTCGTCGCGAAGTTCTTGTAGATGTCCATCCCCACCGGGTACGAGCCGGTGAACGTGATGCCGTTCACATCGGGATGACGCCACAGCGCCTCGCCGGCAACGGCTCCCCGGCCCGAGACGAGGTGGAACGCTCCGGCCGGCACGCCTCCGTCGCGGTAACACTCGTAGAGCTTGAAGCCGAGCAGGGCCCCTTGGTTCGACGGCTTCAGCACGACCGCGTTGCCGGCCACGAGCGCGCCGCTCGACGGGCCGCCCGACAGCGCCATCGGGAAGTTGAACGGGCTGATAACCGCCCACACCCCGTGGGGTCGCAGCACGTCGTAGTAGTCGCCCGCCGCGCCGAGCCCGCTCATCGGCACGCGGAACCCGTCGTGCTTCTCCATCTCGTCGCAGTTCCAGCGGATCAGCTCCGCGGTCTCCTGCACGTCGCCGAGCGCCTCGAGCCTGCTCTTGCCGACCTCGTAGGCCATGAGCGCGGCGAGGTCGAACAGGCGTTCCTCCATGATGTCGGCGGACGTGCGCAGGATGCGCACGCGCTCCTGCCAGCCCATGCGGTCCCATTCCAGACTGGAACGCCTTCGCGGCGGCCACGGCGTCCTCGACGTCTTCGGGCGTCGCCTGCGAGAAGCTGCCGATCACGATGTCCTTGTCGATCGGTGAGGGCTCCTCGTAGCGGTCCTCCCGCCAGCGCTCCTCGCCGTTCACGATGACCGGGTACTCCTTGCCCAGATCAGCCTTGACCCGCTCGGCGGCCTCGTCGTACGCGCGCTGGAGCTCCTCGTTGTCAGCGGACAACGTGGCGTAGGTGATCCTGAACTTCTCGGTCATCGGGAACCCTCCCCTTCTCGTGCGTGACACGCGGAAACCGGCCCATCGACGCAGGCAGCCAATGCTATCCGAGCGCCCATGAGCTCGCCCACGACGCGCAGCCTGTCGTGGTGTGTCCCTCTCGGCTCTGCAACACGAACGATCCATGTACGCCCCCGAGGCACCGCCGCAACCGGCATGCGGAAACCCGGAAATCGGGGCCGGGCGGGCGTATGCTTCGGCTCCCACATGAGGCTCGTGACCTACGACCGGGGGGGGCACCGGCGTTTGGGGGCGATCCTCGAGGCAGAGGTGGTCGACCTGCCCGACGCGGTCGGGCATCCGGCCTTCCCCGCGACCCTCGAGGGTCTCGTCTCGAGCAGCCGAGGCAGCGTGCTGGACGCCGCCCGTGCCGCCCTGCAGCGTGACGACGCATGGAACTGGCGCGTGCCGCGTCCGCGCATCCTCACGCCGTTGTTCCCCGCATCGCTGCTCTCACCGCGAGCGGTCGACGTCGAGCGCCGCATCGTGGGGCCGGAGCAGCCGGTGCCGTGGCCCGACGGTGCTGCGTGGCTCGACTACGAGCCGATGATCGCGGCGGTGATCGGCAACGAGGCCTCGCGCGTCTCCGCCGACGACGTGCCCGATGACGTCTTCGGGTACACCCTGGTCAACGACTGGCGCGCCCGTTCGAGCGACGGCGCGCCGATGGAGACAGCCGAGGGGGTGCCCATCTCGATCGGGCCCTGCGTCGTCACGGCAGACGAGCTCGACCCCCAGGCGATGTTCGTGCAGGTCAAGGTCGACGAGGTCGACGTGATGAAGGGGAACCTGAACGGCGCCGCCACGTCGCTGTTCGAACTGATCGCGGCGGTGTCGCAGCACGCCGTGATCGAACGGGGCGACGCGTTCGCCCTCGGCCCGTTCCCGCCCGTCGACGACGACGCCGACCCGTCGCGGCGGCTGTGGCCCGGCGCGCTGGTCGAGCTCGCCGCCGAGGGCATCGGCACACTCCGCAACCGGGTCGGCACCCACTGACCGCCGCGCCGCTGGGCTCCGGTACGATCGTGCGATGGACCCCGCGCGACGCGAGGAGCTGATCGGGCAGTACCGTGCCGGCGCGCCTGCGGTCGACGAGGCGCTCGCCGGCGCCACGGACGAGGACCTCGATCGCACGCCCCCCGACGGTTGGTCGGCGCGCATGGTCGTGCACCACCTCGCGGACTCCGAGACGAACTCGTACCTGCGCCTGCGGAAGCTCCTCGCGGAACGGGACGCCGAGCTCCAGGGGTACGACGAGGCCGAGTTCGCGCGCGTGTTGCACTACGACCGACCGATCGAGCATTCGCTCGCGGTGTTCCGGGCCGTTCGAGGGTCGTCGAGCGAGCTGCTCGACCGTCTCCGCGGCGAGGATTGGTCACGTACGGGCGTGCACAGCGAGTCGGGGGCGTACTCGGTGGAGGACTGGCTCGAGATCTACGCCGACCACGGACTCGACCACGCCGACCAGATCAGACGGGCCCGCGCGGGCGAGGCCTGAGGAACCGACCACAAGGAACCGGCTACCTCTTTCCCTTGCGGGCCTTGCCCCTCTCGACCGCCCTGCGGGCGTCGCGAGCCTTCTTCCGGCGCTGCCGGTCCTTCGCGGAACGGACCTTGGCGAGATCTCCCCTACCCATCGTGTCGTGGTCCTTTCGTGCCGGGAACGCGCCCGGACTACTCGTCGTCGTCGTCGCCGCCCTGCGCCAGCTCGAGCGAGCGGTGACGCGCGGCGTCGATCGCGTTCAGGAACGCGGCTCGCACCCCGGCTTCCTCGAGATGGCGGATCGCGGCGATCGTCGTGCCGCCGGGCGAGGTCACCATCTCGCGGAGCTCCACCGGGTGCGTACCGGTGTCGCGCAGCATCTTGGCCGAGCCGAGCATCGTCTGGATGATCAGCTCGGTGGCGACGTCTCGCGAGAGCCCCAGCAGGATACAGGCCTCGATCATCGCCTCGGCCAGCAGGAAGAAGTACGCCGGCCCGCTGCCGCTCGTCGCGGTGACCGCGTCGAGATGCTGCTCCGGCAGCCGCAGCACCTTGCCCACCGTGCCCAGCAGTTCCTCGGCGATCGCGAGGTGGGCCTCGTCCGCCGATCGGCCGGCCGAGATCACCGACATCGCCTCGTCGACCATGACCGGCACGTTCGACATCACGCGCACGACCGGCACACCGTCGGGCAGCTGTTTCTGCACGAACGACGTGCGGACCCCTGCCGCGAAGCTGATCACCGTGTCGCGCGGCTGCACGTGCTCGCGGATCTGCACCAGCAACGCCTCGATGTCTTGGGGCTTGGTCATCAACACGAGCACGTCGGCCCACCGAACGGCCTCCGCGTTGTCGAGCGTCGCGGCGATGCCGTACTTGCCCGCGAGTTCCCGGGCTCTCTCTTCACGGCGATTGGTCACCATGATCTCGTCGACGGCGCGACCGCCCGAGCGGATCAGGCCCGAGATCAAGGCCTCGGCCATCTTCCCCCCGCCCAGGAACGCCACGCGCCGCGGATCGCTACTGCTCATGGCCCACACGCTACTGCATGACACCCGGCACCTGGCCCGGCGGCGCGTGGCAGTGAGCATGCACCCGGCTGACGGAGTCCGCCTCGGGGGTCAGGTGCGGTCGTCCGCGCCGACCTCGATCCCGTGTCGCAGGATCTCGACGAACTCCTTGATCCGCATCTCGCGACGTTCAGGCTGGCGATGGATCAGCCCCGGATCGAGGTCGGCCGAGACCAGTGCGTCCTGGAACCGTTCGGCCACCCAGTCGAGCAT
The DNA here is from genome assembly GCA_963734685.1 of uncultured Actinomycetes bacterium. GTDB lineage: Bacteria > Actinomycetota > UBA4738 > UBA4738 > HRBIN12 > JAOUEA01. The sequence goes on from CAVTIC010000001.1 coordinate 73,539, forward strand.
CGACGCGAGCATCTCCGCATCGACGTCCTCGCGGACCTCGCCGCGCCGGACGCCGAACTCGACGAACTCGAGGGTGCCGTACGGGTCCTCGCTCCGCATGAACCGGTCGATGGGCTGTCTGGCGCCGAGCCCCGCGTCGTAGCGTCCGATCACGGCGATGCGGTTGGGCACGGGATCGCGGTTCACGAAGTCCTCGGTGTGCTCGAGCCACCAATCGAGCGTCGCCCAGAAGCCCTCGATGGTGACCTCCTCCGGGGCGTCGAGCCAGGCAGGGAGCATCGAGACCGCCTGCTGATAGGCCGCCAGGAACAGCCCTTCCTTCGATCCGAAGTCGAGGAAGACGGTTCCCTTCGCGACCCCGACGTCGGCGGCGATGTCCTCGACCCGCCCGCCCCGGTAGCCGTGCTCGGCGAAGTGCCGCATCGCAGCGTCGACGACGCGCCGCCGCCGGTCGGTGACGTCGCTCCGCTTCGGATGACCCCCGGCCTCAGCCATGCCCGAACGGTAGCCGATGGGAGCCGCGCGCTCGCGTCACCGAGGCAGGCAACCCCGGAGGGAAGAGAAAGAGCCCGAGAGACCTTCCGGCTCGCCAGGAGCCGAAACTCCTAGCCACCGTCAGCCTCTCGGGCTCTGGTGCTCCAAGCAACCTCCGCGCCCGCCCCTGGTGATGACCGGATCGTCCCGGCGGTGGCTCGCCCGAGGGCGCTCCGGCCGCTTGCTGCTCGAGGACTCGCCTTGCGGCGCTTCCCCGGCGGCGGGGCTCCCCTCCGGCTCGCCCGAAGGCTCCCCGGTGGGGCTCGGATCGGCTTCGTCCTTGCGGCGTCTGCCGAGTCCGAAAGGCTCCGTGCCCGGTCTTGCGACCTTCTTCGGTGCCCTGGGTTCCGCGTCTGGCCTTGCGGCCTTCGTCGGTTCCCTGGCTCCGTCGCCCCCTTTCGGCGGCTCCGGAACCTCGTCCGATCTCCTCGAGTCGGTGCTTCGACTGCTTGGAGCGAGGCGAACTGTACGGGCGGGCGAGGAGGCGGTCAACTCGACGTTTCCGCAGGTCAGAGCATGAACATGCAGGTAGCGGGCCCAGGGAAAAGAGTGACAAAAGTGAACGGACCGTGACGAGCGTCACTGTGGATGGTGAACGCGCAGGTCAGAGAGGGTGGATCACAGCTCGCCCGCACCGGAGGAGTGGTGCGAGCGGGAGGGCTCGTCGGTGTCCGCGAGCACCTCGTCGTAGATCGCGACCATCTGGTCGGTCGTGGCGTCCCACGTGAAGCGGAGGGCCTGGCGAGCAGCTTCCTCACCGAGCGCCGCCTGCAGCCGGCCGTCGCGCAGGATCTGCAGCAACCGATCTGCGTGGTCCCCGGGATCGTGGCCCTCTACGAGGAACCCGCTGCGTTCGTGCTCGACCACGTACGGCAGCCCGCCGACGTCGGCGGCGACCACCGGGGTCCCGCAGGCCTGAGCCTCGAGGGCCACCAACCCGAACGACTCGGACCGGGACGGGACGAGCGCGACATCGGCCGCCGAGTAGAAGTCGACGAGCTTCGATTGGGGCTGCGGCGCGAACCACATCACCCGCTCGCTCACACCCAGCGCCGAGGCGAGCTCCATGAGCCGAGCGACCTCGGCCCCCTTGTCCTGGCCGCTCGGACCCCCCACGATCGCGAGCACCAGATCGCCCGCCGTCGCCGGGTCGCGAGCGATCGCCTCTGCAAGGGTGCGCACGGCCACGTCGGGCCCCTTGTGCGGCTGGAGCCGCCCCACGTACAAGGCGAGACGCAGCCCCGCGAGGTGCAATCGCTCGCGGGCACGCGCCCGATCGCCGGGCACGAACAGCGTGTGGTCGACACCGGGTGGCACGAGGCGCACGCATCCCGGATCGGCCCCGTACAGTCCGACGAGCTGTGCCGCTTCGGTCGGGGTCGGAGCGAGCACCCGCTCGGCCTCGGCGATCACCGCCATCTCGGCGGACAGGCGTTCGGCGGACTCCGGCACCTCGCCCCTGGCGAGCGAGTAGTTCTTCACCTTGCCGAGCGTGTGGAAGGAGGCCACCAGCGGCACACCGAGCGACGACCGGAGCGCGCGGCCGACCCAACCGGACAACCAGTAGTGGCTGTGCACGATGTCGTAGCCACGCCCGTCCTCGTGTGCCACGCGGAGCACCCCGCCCATGAACTCCGGCAGGTAGCGAGGCAACTCGGACTTGGGCATCGGCTCGCAGGGGCCCGCCTTGACGCTCACGACCCTGATGCCCGGCGCGATCGTCTTCACCTCGTGGTCGGCCCCGCCGCGACATCGGGTGAACAGATCCACCGCGATCCCGCGCCCGGCGAGACGCTCGGCCACGGCCCGCACGTAGACGTTCATGCCGCCGGAATCGCCGATCCCCGGTTGATCCATGGGCGACGTGTGCACGCTGAGCACGGCGACGCGGGCGTTCTCGTTCATCGGTTTCGATGGTAGGCGAGGTCGCGTGAAGCGTCGGCACCCGAGTCAGCGTCGACGGAGCGCCACGAGGGGCTCGAGCTGGCCGACCTGCACGCCCCCTCCGAGCACGGGCGGACGTGCCACCGCCGCCAAGGAGCGCACCGCCGGGCCGTCGAGCACATCGAGCTGCCGGAGCACCTCGACCATGGCAGGGCCGTATGCCCGGAACCCGGCGTCGGCCACCTTCAGGGCTACGCCGATGCCGCGATCGGGCACCGAGACGCACAGCAACGCTTCGGCCCCTTCCTTCGCGACGAGCCCCGGCACGACCTGCATCAGGGTGGTGTCGAGGCGTCCGCGCCCGCCCACGACGTAGGGCTCGGCGCGCATCGCATCGATCGCGCACTCGGCGTACGGCTCGAGTTCCCCCAAGCGCTCGGGGCACCCCAGCCGCGCGTAGAGGGTCGCGACGGCTCGCAGCGGTACGCCGTGCACCGGCACACCGCAGCCGTCGACGCCGACGTGCACCTCGTCGCGACCGGTCGCTCGCTCCACCGCCCGCGTCACCCGTCGCTGCAGCGGGTGGGAACGGCGTGTGTACGAGCCGGGATCCCAGTTCGCACGGACGCAGGCGAGCAACATGCCCGCGTGCTTGCCCGAGCAATCACTGAAGAGGGGGTGGCGGAACTGGGCTCGAGCCATCGCGTCGGGATCGAGCGGGAAGGCTGGCGGGGTTCGCAGCGCCTCGGACCCCAACCCCGCCCGCTCCAGGATCGCGCGAACCGCACCGAGATGGACCGGTTCGCCGTTGTGCGAGGCGCACATCACCGCGACCTCGCGGTCGGGAAGCGCCTCGTCACCGATCGCCCGCAGCGAGACCGCCGCCTGCAGCGGCTTCGCGCAGGACCGTATGAACACCGGTCGCCCCGGGTCTCCAGCCGAGGCGACGAGGCGGCCGTCGACGTCGCAGGCGACGACGTGTCCCAGGTGCACCGACTCCTCCAGCCCGGAACGCACGACGCGCACAATCGGTACCGCGACCGCCATGTGGGCAGCCTAGCCCGGAGCGCTCCGCTTCCCGGCAGGAGATGCCCTCTGGTGGAGAGAGTCAGACCGCGTGTGCGATCGGAGTGGCCTGGGACCCGGGCTCCAGTCCGCCCTCGTCCACCAGGTCGAGGAACGCCCGAACGATCGTGGGATCGAACTGGGTGCCCGCCCCCTGCCGCAGTTCCTCGAGCGCCCGCTCGATCGGCATCGCCGCGCGGTAAGGCCGGTCGCTCGTCATCGCGTCGAATGAGTCTGCGATCGCGAAGACACGAGCCGCGAGCGGGATCCCTTCACCTCGCAGCCCGGTCGGATACCCGCGGCCGTCCCATCGTTCATGGTGGGACTGCACGATCTCGATCGCACCGGCGAGGAATCGGATCGGGGAGACGATCTGCGCGCCGATCGTCGGGTGCTCGCGCATCACAGCCCACTCCGATTCGTCGAGCGGCCCCGGCTTGCGGAGCACCGCCTCGGGCACGCCCACCTTCCCGATGTCGTGGAGGAAGAAGCCGTAGCCCACCTCCGGTCGGGCCGCGAGCTCCGGGTCGACTCGCTTCGCCAGTAGCAGCCCGTAGCGGTGCGTGCGATCGAGATGACCGCGGGTGCTGGTGTCCTTGGCCTCGACCACCCGGGCGAGGGAGGTCATCGTCGCGACGTACATCTCGCGGATGCCGTCGAGCGCGGCCTCCAACTCGCGACTCTTGGTGCGTTCGGCCTGATACAGCGAGCCGATCTCACGGGCGAACACGACGAGCTGTGCGTGCAGGGCGGGGAGCTCCGCGTCGACCATCGACCCGCCAGCCCCCGGCACCTGGGCGATCCTCATGACTGACACTCGGCCCCCCCGGTCGGTGGTTCGCACATGTTCCCCGCCGATCAACCCCGGTGCTATCGGGAAGGCGCCGGATTCCCCGGCGCGACCCGGCCCACCCGCGCATAGCCCGACGGCGGGGGCCTCACGTCCGGCGCGGGTCCCCCGCCGGAGGGACACGGAACCGGCGATCGCGGCGTGATCAGCGGAGCGCGAGCGTCGGGTCGTCCTTGTAGCGACGCTTCAGCTCGCCCTGCAGGCGATCGAGCACGTCGATCACGTCGGCCCGCGCCGAGGAGACTTCGTGTTCCTCGGCGGTCAACCGTTCGACCGCCGCGGCCAGACGCTCGTCGTCGAGCTCGGTCGGATCGGAGATCCCTGCATCGGCCACGAGCCGCTCGATACGCCGACGGGCGAGGAGGAGCTCCTCGTCGGGTACGCCCACACGTACCGCCTCGCCCCGCGAAGGGCCCTGGTGCTCGTCTCCCGCGAGGATGGTCGCCAGCCGGTCGACGAGCGAGGCTCGGTCGCCACCATCACCGCGGCCCTCGAGCTCGGCCTGGAGGATCTCGGCTCGCCCCTGCACGAGCCGGCGCAGCAACGACAGGTACTCGCGCTCAGCCAGGCACTCGTCGCGGCGTTCGCGCAGATCGTCGAGGCCCAGGTCGCTGAGCCCGTCGAGGAAGCCGTCGCCACGGATGCGGTCGATGCGGCGGTTCTCGGGGTGGTCGCGCTCATCGCTCACACGGACCATCCTACGGCCGGCGAGCGACGCTCGCAGACGCGAGGCGACACGGAGCGATGGCGGTCGATCAGCACACCCCGAGCAGGGCCGTGTAGGGGTTCACTGCCGCGCCCCCACCCGGGTGGTACTCGAAGTGCAGGTGGTAGACGGTCGTGCCGGTGTTGCCGACATAGCCGATCGTGTTGCCGGCCGAGACGTGGGAACCCTCGCCGGACGAAGCGTAGGAGTCGAAATGCGTGTAGAAGGTCCAGTCCGAGCTGCCGTCGTGGAACAAGACGACACCGAGGCCACCGATCGAGCTTCCCGTATGGTGCACCGTCCCCGAGTGCACGGCCACGACGGGCGTACCCCGCGCTGCGATCATGTCGATCCCCTGGTGCGTGCGACCGCCGGGCCGAGGGTCACCGAACGAGTCGACGAACGAGTTCGGACCGGCCACGGGGCAGGTCTGGATCCATCCGGTGCCGGTGATCGGCGGTGGCGAGCCCGTGTCGCCGCCGGTCGGGTCGCCGCCGGTGTCGTTGCCGGCCCGGGTCGGAGGAGCCTGCTCAGCGGCGAGCTGATCCTCCAGCTCCTCGACACGGGAGGCGAACGTCGCGAGATCTTCCTGGATCGCATCCTGCTGGGCACCGAGGTCGGCGAGCGCCTCGGTCTGGCTGGAGACGGCGTCGGCCAGCTGATCCTGCTGCCACGCGAGCTCCTGAGATTCGACGCTCACCCTCGTCGCGAGGTCGGCGTCACCCTCAGCGATCGCCGAGGCGAACTCCAGCCGGTCCGCGGCGTCGGTGACCGACGTCGAGGTGAGGAGCGCGAGGGCCTGCGGGTTCCCGCCCGCGATGAACATCGACGCCGCCCGCTGGTTCAACTCCTCCTGGATCGTCGCGAGGTCGGCTCGCAGGGTGTCGATGCGGTCCCGGGCCGACGCAGCGGCGTCCTTCGATCGGGCGAGTGCGGCCTCGGCGTCCTGCCAGAGCTGGTTCACACGATCGAGCTCGGCGTGGGCGCTCTGAAGCTGCTGCTCCGCCGTCCGGAGCTCGCTCTCGGTATCGGCGCTCGCCGGCACGGCGACCGCAGCGCCGACGAGGGCGCACGCCAATAGGAGGCTGAGGGATGAACGGGAGCGGATCGTCGACTCCTATCGATCGGGCTGATGACCAGGGAGGACGTTCGATCGAGGCTACCAGCGACCCCCGGACGGGCTCAACCCGCAGGTCGGGCGCCCCGCCCAAGATCGGCGTCCCCTTCCATCCCTTCGCCGAGCTCACCGCATCGTCGTCGGATGGCGGATCCGGGCGAGGCCGGTGTCAGGCCTCCTCGCCGCGCATCGCCGCGATCAGGATGTCGGCCACCTCGGGACGCGAGAACTCTTGCGGCGGACGCTCGCCCTCGCGCAGCATCTCGCGTACCTTCGTGCCCGAGAGCGAGATCCGCGTCTCCTCGCCGTGGGGACACGTCTTCGGCGAGGCCATGCCCTCGCACGCCTCGCACCAGAACGAGTGCTCGAAATTGAGCGTCGTGATCCCGAGCTCGCCCGGCTCGAACTCCTCGAAGATCTTCTGGGCGTCGTACGTGCCGTAGTAGCTGCCCACGCCGGCGTGGTCGCGACCGACGATGAAGTGCGTGCAGCCGTAGTTCTTGCGGCAGATCGCGTGCCAGATCGCCTCGCGGGGGCCCGCGTAGCGCATCGCGGCCGGGAAGATCGAGACCATCGCCCGGTCCTTCGGGTAGTAGCCCTCGAACAGGGCCTCATAGCAGCGCATGCGCACGTCGGGCGGCACGTCGTCGGACTTCGTGGCGCCCATCAGCGGATGCACGAGCAGGCCGTCCACGATCTCGAGTGCGCACTTCTGGATGTACTCGTGCGCCCGGTGGATCGGGTTACGTGTCTGGAACCCGACCACGGTCCTCCAGCCGCGCTTGGCGAACTCGGCGCGGGTCTCGGCCGGCGTGAGCCGGTAGGCGTGGAAGTCGGTATGGACCGGCAGCGACAACACCTCGAGGTCGCCGGCGAGACAGTAGTCGCCCGATTCGTACACGGCCTTTACGCCGGGGTGTTCGGCCTCGTCGGTGCGGTAGACCGCGACGGCTTCCTTCTGCTTGTCGCGCTTGAACGACCCGCTGACCCGGAGCACGGCGATCGGGTCGGCGCCCTGGCCCGGCAGCAACGCCACCGCGCCGCCCGAACCCACCTGATGCGCCTGCGCCTCGGTCACCGACAAGACCACCGGGATCGCCCACGCCAGCTCGTTCTCGAGGTGCATCGAATCGAGTACGGAGTGGTAGTCGCCCTCGCCCTGGAACCCGGTGAGCGGGCTGAGGGCGCCGATCGCGAGCATCTCGAGGTCGGCCAACTCGCGCTCGCTCACGACGATCTTGGGCAGGTTCGCGCCCTCGCTCACGAGGGCGGCGGCCGCGTCACCCGCGACCAACAGGTCGATGAGGGTGCCACCGTGGGGCGCGATGGGATAGGTCTCGGACATGTTCAGCTCCTTCAGGATCGGCCGGGGATCGGATCGAGAGCGGCTCGTCACGCTCGCGCGGGCGAGCGACGGGCACAGCATACGGGAGGCGACGATCGCGGGGGCGCGGTATGCTCCCGCGACCCGAGCGGGAGCCCATTCCATGCAGACACTGCTGTCCGACGATGAGCTCGTCTCCCTCAACATCGGGTTCGAACGCGAGCACCCGCGCGAGATCCTGCGCTGGGCGCTCGACGCGTCCGGACTGCGGCGTATCGCGATCGCCTCGGCGTTCCAGGCCGAGGGCACGGCCGTGATGCACATGGCGAGCACGATCCGCTCCGACGTGCCGATCCTGTTCCTGGAGACCGGCTTCCAATTCGCGGAGACGCTGGCGTTCAAGGAGCAGCTCACCGAGCGGCTGGGCTTGAATGTCGTCGACCTCTACGGCGAGCTCACCGTGGAACAGCAGGCCGTCGAGCACGGCCCGCGTCTGTACGAGCGAGACCCCGAGCGGTGCTGCGACCTCAACAAGGTGCGCCCGATGTTCGAGGCGCTGCGCGGGCTCGACGCCTGGGTCACGGCGTTCCGGCGGGATTCGTCGCCGACGCGCGCGAACGCGCCGTTCGTGGAGCAGTACGAGCTCGAACCTGGGCGCATGATCGTGAAGGTGAACCCTGTCGCCGCCTGGACCCGGCGCGACACCTGGGCGTACCTGAAGGAGCACGATCTGCCGCACAACCCGCTTTACGACCTCGGCTACGCCTCGATCGGCTGCGCGCCGTGCACTCGCTTGCGGTTCGCGGGCGAACCCGAGCGAGCGGGCAGGTGGGCAGGGCTCTCCAGGTGGGAGTGCGGCATCCACGAGGCGGAGGCCGCCTCGCAGGACACGATCACCCTTGGACCGTGACCGATCGGCTGCAGGCACTGATCACCACGTGAACCCCGGAGGCACCGGGCTGCAGTGCGAGCGCGCGTAGCTGCGGAGGGCGTTCACCTCGGCGCCCCATCCCGGCTCACCCGCGAGGTTCTCGAGGCTCCAAGGGTCGCGGTCGAGGCGATAGTACTCCTCTTCTCCGGTGGCGTAGCGGATGAACAGCTCTTTGCGGGACCTCGCGCCGCAGTAGGCAGGGGCATCGCCACCGGACGCGTGCTCCACGATGAATCGCGTGCGCACGCGATCGGCCGACCCATCGAGCAACGGCACGAGACTCTCCCCGTCGACCGGAGAGCCCGTCGGCATCCCGATCACGTCCATCACGGTTGGCGCGACGTCGATGTTCACGACGGGCGTGCCGGTCGACGATCCTCCGCGCGCACGCCCGATCAGCGGGTCGAACCGCACGACCAGAGGGATCCGTGACGCGCCGTCGTAGGGCACCGCCTTGTGCGAAAGCCGATGCTCGCCCCACATCAGCCCGTTGTCGGAGGCGAACACGATGAGGGTGTTCGTCAGGCGCCCCTCTTGCCGAAGCGCGCGGACGATCTCCGCGATGCCGTCGTCGACGGAGAGCAGCGTACGGTACTGGGCCACGCGCTCGCCGTCGATCGTGTGTCGCTGCCTCGCCGTGAGTCGGTCGGTGCGGCGGAGCCAGTCGGACTTGTCCGACATGTCCCGTTCGTTGTAGTTGGGTGGCCGCCAGGGCGTCAGGTCGATCGGCGCGTCCGCGTACTGCTCCTCGGGCAGGAACGGGCGGTGCGGCGCGATCGGGGTCCAGACGGCGAACACCGGTCGGTCCGAAGGCGTGGTTCGGATGAAGTTCGAGACGCGCTCGTAGGTCTCGACCGTCGAGTAGACGCTCTCGGGGAAACTCGCCAGCCTCCCGTCGTGGCTGGCATCGAACCCGAAGTAGTTCCGCCCGTCGTCAGAGATGAACGCGAACCATTCGTCCCACCCCGGCGGCACGATGCGTGGGTCGTGATACCCGTTCAGGTACTTGCCGAACAGACCGGTACGGTACCCGGCCCCGTTGAGCCAGGTCGCCAGCGTCGAATGATCGTCGTACGCCTCGAACCCACCGAAAGGCCCGGTGTTCTTCCAGACGCCGTTCGTGTGCGAGTAGGTGCCGGTGTAGAAGCTGGCGCGGCTCGGGCAGCAGGCCGGGTTCGGTACGAAGGCCGAGCGGAACCGGATGCCCGGCTTGCTGACCCGCCGGCGGAGCTGGGGCATGTACGACAGCGTGCCCGCCCGCTGATCGTCGGTGATGATGAGGATCACGTTGGGGGCGCCGGCGGGCCCTCGCACGGCAAGCGTGTGGCTCGGCACCGGCGCTGCGGCAGCCGGCACGGTCGTCGCGACGAGCGTGGCGAGCATGGCGGAGGCGGCGACGGACGCGATCGCGGACAGCCTCTGCCTCATGGATCTCGACGTCACCTCGGGTAGCATCCGCGCGATGATACGAGCCGGGACCGTGACGTCCACTTCCCTGCACCGGCGATCGGTCCACGCGGCGGCGATCACGGGCCTCATCTCGATCGTGTTCGCGCTCTCCCTTGCGGTGCCCGCGAACGCCGCCCGACCCCTCCGCGAGATCGGGAAGGCCGCCGGGCTTCCCAGGGCGACCCCCAGCTACTCCGTCGCGGTCCGCGATGCCGACGGAGACGGCTGGCAGGATCTGCTGATCGTGCATCACGGCAGTCCGGCGGTGCTGTACCGGAACGCGGGCGGCTCCGGGTTCGAGATCGCCTTCAAGTTCGTGGACCGCCTGCACCACGAGATCGACCGGCACGACTGCGCGTGGGGCGACGTCGATCGCGACGGCCTCGACGACCTGTACTGCGTGAAGGGCGCCCGGGTCGGCACGGCGGAGAAGCACAACGAGTTGTGGATGCAGCGGCCCGACGGGAGATTCGTCGACCGTGCCAACGCGTTCGGCGTGCTCGACCGGTGGGGCCGGGGACGGCGCACGTCGTTCATCGACCTCAACCACGATGCGTTCCCGGACCTGTTCGTGGGCAACTCCTACCCCCGCCAGGACGAGCACACGTCGCCCAATCGGACCTTCATCAACGTCGGCGGGAAGCGGTTCCGTGAGGTCGACCTGGGCCTCACGCGGGAGGTGGCGGCCTTCTGCGTGCAGGTGACCGACGTCGACGGCGACGGGTGGGACGATGTGCTGGTGTGCGAGCGGCGGGGGCTCGCCCTCTACCTGCGAGCGGACGGCCGGTTCGTCGACTCGACGGAGCGCTACGGCATCCCGCGCGCCCACGCGACATGGGCCAGGCTCGCGGACCTCGATCGCGACGGCGACCGGGATCTCACGATCGTCACCGAGCGGACCCTGAGCGTACGGCCGCGGGTAGGTCGGTCGCGCTTCGGGAAGCCGACGCTCCATCGCCCGCTCAAGAACGGACACGGGCTCGCGATCGGCGACATCGACGGCCGCGACGGACCGGATCTATGGATCGTCGAGGGGTGCGTGGGCGACAAGAACGTCGACGATCTACTGCTCCTGAACGACGGGAAGGCGAAGGCCTGGCGGCGGCGCCCCACGCCGAGCCACGTTCGAGGGTGTGGCGACGTGGCCGCGGCGATCGACTTCGACCACGACGGCGCGGCCGAGTTCGCGGTGCTCAACGGCAGCGGTCGCGACCAGCCCCTCGGCGTTCGCGGCCCCGACCAGCTCTTCACGATGGGCGACTGGCGTGCACGAGGCGTGGGCTCCTAGGCCACGACCCAGAGGGCCTCGCGGGCGAGCTGGACCTCGAGCCGCTCGTGGTCACCGAGCGAGTCGCCGTCGACCTGCACAGGGAACGGCCGGTCCGACGTGACCAGCACGTGCGACGCATCGTGGCGGTAATCGATGTCGCGGCTCTGCACGTGGCGCGCCGACCCGAACACCTGCACCGCGATGCGCGGCACGTTGCGACGTGCGAGCTTGCGCACGCTCAGCACGTCGAGCCCGGTCTCGAGCGAGGCCTGGGGGGTCATGCGAAGGCCCCGTTCCTTGTAGTACGTGTACGGGTCGGTGCGCCCGACCATGACCGAGAGCGAGGGTGTCGACGCGCCACCGTCGATCGAGACCTCGAGATCGGGAAGCTTGCCCGCGTACCCCACCATCAGCTCCCATGCGACGCTACGGAACGCGACCCGGTCGAACTTCGCCTTCGTCTTCGGGAACTTCGCGTCCATGCGCGCCATCGCGGCCGCGTCGACGCCTGCGCCGCAGTTCACGGCGAAGTAGCGTCCGTCGGCCCGCCCCAGATGCAGCTTGAACGCCTCGTCGTCGAGCGCCCGAGCGATGAGCACGCCCGTCGCGTCGACCGGTTCGGTCGGCAGCCCAAGCGCCCGCACGAGGATGTTCGTGGCCCCCCCGGGAAGCACGCCGAGCGCGGTCTCGCTGCCGGCGAGCGCGTTCACGACTTCGTTGATCGTGCCGTCGCCGGAGAACACCACGACGAGGTCCACGCCGTCGTGCACCGCCTGGACGGCGATCTCGTTCGCGTGGCCGCGTTCCTTGGTCTCGGTCACCTCGAGACGGAAATCGGCCGACATCGCCTTCTCGATCACGGCCAGGGTGGGCTTGGAGACCGTGCGGGCGACGGGGTTGACGATCAACAGCACTCGTTGGAATCGCATCGGCGAAGCCAGTATCGCAGGGCGCGCGCGACGGCGCGCCCTCACCGATAATCTGCCTCCATGCGGACCTTCCTGTTGGTGCTGCACGTGCTGGGCGCGGTGGTCGCGCTCGGGTTCTCCCTCAGCTACGGCCTGTGGGTGCGCCGCGGGGAAGCCGACGGCGTGCAGGGACGGGCGTTCGCGCTCCGCACCGTGTCGTGGATCGACCGGCGCATCACCACACCGGCGTTCATCGCGCAGCTCGTGACCGGCCTGGCGCTCGTCGCGACCATCGACTGGGACCTGCTGCGCCGCGCGTGGCTCGAGGTCTCGCTCGGCATCTACGTGCTGCTCACCGTGCTCGCGATGACGGTGTACGCACCGTCGTTCCGGCGTCAGCGGGAGATCGCGGAACGCATCGCCGCCGGCGAGGCCGACGAGTCCGGGTACGCAGCGGCAGCCTCGAAGGCCACGATGTGGGGCGCGGTGGTCACCGTGCTCACCCTGGTGATCGTGGTGCTGATGGTCTGGAAGCCGGCCCTCTGGAACTGACGGAGCCGCCCCTCAGCCGCCGCTGACCGGGGGCAACAGCGCCACCTCGTCCCCTTCTGCGATCGGCGTGTCACGAGCGGCGCGCTCCCCGTTCACGACGAACGAGCCGACCTCGGCGATCCGTGCGAAGCGTTCGCCGTATCGCACCGAGAGCTCGTCGACCACGTCACCCACCGTGTGACCACCGGCCTCGACGTGGGAGTCCCCGGCGATCTCGCGGAGCGCAGCGAAGAGCCGCACGTTCACCGCTGCTCCAGCGACACGGTCTCGCCGAGCACGTCGACGAGCTTGTGGGCGAACGCGGCCGTCAGCCCGTCCTCCGCGTGGCCGAATCCTTCCCCGATCAGGAGCCGCTTCGGCTCCCCCGCGGCGTCGTACAGCCGATGCGCATGCGCCGGCGGGAACAGCCGGTCGTCCGCACCGTGCACGATCACGACGGGGATGGGCGCGATCTTGCCGATCACGTCCTCGGGCGACTCGGGCGGGTCCCAGTGATCGGGCATGCGCACCCCGAACGCCCGCAGCGCGGCGCGCCCCGCCGGCGTGCCGATGCGCGCCTGCACGTTGCGGCGGGCGCGAGGGTGGGCGTCGTCGTGCCAGTCCCAGTACGCGAGGGAGCTGATGCCGACCACCGCGTCGGTGCCGCCGATCAGAGCGCCGTGGCGGATCGAAGCGATGCCGCCCATCGATGTGCCGCAAGAGATCACCGTGCGATGTCCGTCGGCCCGAGCCAGGCGATGCACCGCCTCGATGTCGAAGATCTCGTCGCCGCCGAAGTCGCAGACCCCGTCGCTGTGGCCGTGACCACGCATGTCCATCGCGAAGACCGTGAACCACGGGGTGAGTTGCTCGCCGAAGACCGCGAACCGCGGCTTGCGATGCCACCCGACCATGCCGTGGGCGAGCAGCAACGCCGGACGGGTGGGGTCGGGGTCGCCGAGACGCGTGCCGCGGATCTGCACGTCGTCCTCGGTCGTCACCTGGAACGGCTCGGCCGGCACGCGCCAGTGGTGCGACGTGATGCCCTGGATGCTCGTCATCGCTCGACCGTCTCGCGCCCGTGAACCCGCGTCATCGCAGGTCAAGGGTACCCACCACACGCGGAGCCGCCCGGGCTCCGCCCGGGCGGCTCCGACGACGTTCCCAACGTCACGCGGTCGCCGTGGCCTCCGTGCCCCGGTTCGCGTGGCGGAACCCGAGGAACGCGAGCACCGCGAAGAGGACGCCGACCACGATCATCACGTACCCGGCATACACGGCGATCGTCGCCGCGGTCCACCACCCGTAGGCGTTCAGCAGGATCGCACGGAGCGTCTCACCCTTGAACAGGGTGTCGGCCTTGCCCTGCAGCTCGGCCGCCGTGTCGGGGTCGAGGCCCTCCTCACGCGCCGCCGCGCTGGTCTCCGAGTACGTGGCGCCCTCATTGACCTCCGCGAGGTGTCCCTGGATGTAGCGCGAGTACGCCTCTGCCTGTGCGCCGTCGACCACCTGCTGTTCCGCGAAGTCACCGATCTCGGCCTGCTCTTCAGGCGTCATCGCGTCGTAGGGTGGGAACACGATGTTCTGCGGCTCGAGGCGGTCCGTCACGTTGGATTGCGCGAAGTTTCCGCCGTAGATGGCGAGCCCTCCCAACACGATCAGCGCCACAGCGAGCACCACGCCCGCCGTGCTGATGAGCTGGTCCCATGTCTTCCTGTTCATCTCGTACCCCTTTCTTCCGAACCCACATCTGTGAGCCTGCGAGACGGAAGGCGTCACGACTGTAGTCGGACGGCAGGTCACGGACGGGATGTGGCCCAAGCTCCTCAGGGTCGTTCGTCCGTACGTGGTTGACTCCGGGAGCACCGCACACGGGCGTTCCGGCCGGAGATCCGAGCCGATATCGTGAACACAGCCATGGCAAGTCTCGCCCTGCTCTCCGATCGTCCACCACAGGTGACGCTGCCGGCCGTCGACGAGCTGCTCCCCGACCTGAAGCTCGAACCCCTGTCGGTCACGTCGATCGCACACGTCCTCGCGCTCGAGCCGGAAGCGGTGCTGGTCGACGCGGCCGAGCATCCCGCCCAGGCATGGACGGTTCTGGGGTCGCTGCGCGACCGCGACCCCCGCGTGCCGGTCGTGCTCATCGTGGAACGCGACACGCTCGAGCGTTACCCGTGGCACGAGGTGGCCGACGAGTTCGTGTACCCGGGCGCGCCGGCATCCGAGGTGCGCGTGCGCCTCGCGTTGCTGCGGCGCCGAGCGGGAAGCGGCGACGGCACCGTGACGCGGCTCGGCCCGCTCGCCCTCGACACCGAGACCTACCGGGTCACAGCGAGCGGGCGTCCCCTCGACCTCACCTACAAGGAGTTCGAGCTGCTCCGTTTCCTCGCATCGAACCCGGGACGCGTGTACACCCGGCCGGCCTTGCTACGGGAGGTCTGGGGGTACGACTTCTACGGCGGAACGCGCACGGTCGACGTGCACGTGCGACGGCTGCGCGCGAAGCTCGGCCCGGAGCACGAGAACCTGATCGAGACCGTGCGCGGCGTCGGCTACCGGGCCTCCGACCACGAGGCGTAGGCCCGACCCCGACCAACGACCGGGACCGCACGACCTAGCACGTCGTCGTCACGGCGAAATGACTCGACCGGGCTCTGCGCTCGGACGTGCTGTAGCGCCGATGACCCGGGTGAGAACGGCGAGATCGGGACCGCGGCACTCGTCCCCCCGGGCGACCTCCCCTCGGTCACGCGGCACCCGCCGCCGTTCCCCGGCTCGCGTCGGCGACCGCCGCGGCAGCCCTCGGGCGCCCGCGCCGAGGCGATCCGGTGCACCGGGTCCCGTCCGCTCCTCCCTCGCGGACGGGACCTCGGTGCGTCCCGTTTCTCCCTGGCCCGCGCTCTCGAGCTCTTCGCCTGACTTCAGCGGGGGAACATCCGTCCACCGCCCTGATGCTTCGGTCCGTGCTGCTCCAGGTCCGTGACCGCGCCGGCGAGCACGTGGAGTGCAGCAGACAGCGTTCGATGAGCGATCGGCCCCAGCGAGTCGGGGTCCACGAAGTCGTCGACCTGGTCGCCCCGTTCGGCCTGCTCGACATGGTGGGTGAGTCTCAGTCTCCATAGGAACCGGAACGCTTCCTCGAGATCGTCGCGGAGCCGATCGGAGATCATCCCGACCGAGGCCGCGCCATGGAGGCGCTCGAGTGTGCGGTTCTGCGTGAAGCCTCCCGCGATCGCGTAGAACCGAGCCAGGTTCGTGATGATCGTGATGCCGCCGTGCTTCAGGTCGAGCGAGCCCGCATGCTCGCCACCCCGCTCCACGACGAGGTCTCGGACCCGACCGACCGGCGGGCGCAACTGGAGCACGGTCGAAGCGAGCCGGCCGAGGAACGCGGGGTCTTTCCCAGCGGTGCGGATCACCTCGTCGAGCGTGGGTTCGATGTCGACGGCGCCGGTCACCCGGCGGTAGTCGAAAGCGATGCCCGTGATGCGGGCGGCCATTAGGTCAGGGTCCGACACGTACTGCTCGAACCGCCGTCGCCAGCCTGACTCGGTGCGGCGCCACGCAGGGTTCTCGGCCATCACGTTGCCGCGGCATCGGGCGATCCCGCACGCCTCGAGTCCGTCTGTCACCGCTGTAGCCACGCGGGCGAAGTACGGGTCGGCCTCGTCAAGGTTGTCGTCGCTGCAGCCGTACGCGATCGCATGGTCCTGATCGGTGCCCAACGCTTGCTCGTGTCGTGCAGCGCTCCCGAGCGCCACCCATGCGAACGCGCACGGTGGCGCTCCCCTCGCCGCGACTGACATGTCGACCAGCCGTCTGGTCAGTTCGTCGATCGTCGTGCCGACGACGTGGCCGATGTCGACCGGGTCGACGCCGTCGTCGAGGAGAGAGCCGATCATCTCCGGCAGGAGCCTCGAGGCGGCGATGACGTCGTCGACGTCGCCGGCATCGCGGATCGCCACGGCGAGATCGTCACCTGCGCCGCCTGCACGACGAACGTGCTCCTCGACCGAGGCGCGCTCCGCCCACCGACCGACGCTCCTCGCGAGGTACGCAAGGCCTTCGGGCGTGCCCAGCAGTGCTCGAGCCTGGTCGGGGCCGATCAGGTAGCAGCTGGTCTCGGCGCGAGCGCGGACCGAGAGGGCAGGCCCGAGCCCGGAGAGGACGGAGATGCCGAAGACCTCGCCCTCCCCCAGGTGATCGAGCGGGCGGTCGTCGTCGTAGAGGTCCACCACGCCAGCGCGCACCACGAACAGGCCCGGAGCCGGCTCGGCGCCCTGCCGCAGGATCGTCTCACCCGGAGAGTACGACTCGACGCGGACGTCGCCGACGAGTTCGGCAACACCGTCCGCAGGAAGGTGCGCGAACGGAGGGAACCGGGCGAGGAACGCCACGACCTCGTCGCGATGCGCCGCACCGGCTGGAGGTGGATCCATCAGACGTCCCTCGCCCGGGTTCCGTCCTCGGCAGTTCAGCGGGCTCGGCGTGTCCCCTTGTCCACTCGGAGAAGTCCATCAGCACGACCGACTCGTTGCCGACGTCGGTCTGCGTGATCGGCTTCATCGTCTTGGTCGGGCTCCACCGTAGTCCTCTTCGCGATGCTCGGTCCAGGGGGTAGCCTTCCCGGCATGTCGACGACGAGCCCTCCGTTCGTGCCGATCGAGGGCGCCGGCGACATCCGGCGAACGATCCCATCCCGCGAGGAGCGCGAGGCCCTGGGCAAGGCGTTGCGGCAGCGGGTGCCGAGGAAGACGCACGGGCAGTGGCGAGCGGCGCCCGGCCGGCCCGACCCGGTCGAGGTGGTCCGCGCGCGTAACCGCGGACGCCAGCAGCGGCTGGTACCGATCCGGATCGGACGGATGGTCGCCTCGCCCTTCGCCTTCTACCGAGGCTCGGCCGACCTCATGGCGATCGACCTCCGCCCGACGCCGGCCACCGGTCTCGTCGTGCAGCTCTGCGGCGATGCGCACCTGTCGAACTTCGGGCTCTACGGATCGCCGGAACGACGGCTCGTGACGGATATCAACGACTTCGACGAGACGAACCGCGGACGGTGGGAGTGGGACGTGAAGCGCCTGGTCGCGAGCGTGGAGCTCTGCGGGCGTGACAACGGGCTCAGCGAGGACCTTCGATCCGAGGCGGTGGCGACCGCCTCCCGGGCATATCGCACGCTCCTCTCGGTGACCGGACCGCGCCCCCGCCTCGACGTGCACTACCTGGCCTTCGGGGAAGGCGACGGGCTCCCCGAACATTGGTGTCCGGAGATGGTGGCGATCGCCGAACGGGAGGGCAAGCGAGCGCATCGACGGACCCATGAGCAACTCGGCGTTCGCCTCACCGACGACGGCGGGGGCGCTTCCACGTCGACCCTCCGGTGCTGACGGCGCCCAACCGGCGTATCCGCGATTCGGTGATCGAGGCGCTGGATGGGTACCTGGCGACGGTCTCGCCCGACATCCAGGAGCTGCTGAAGGACTACGGGGTGCTCGACGTCGCGCACAAGGTCGTCGGGGTCGGGAGCGTCGGCACCCGCGACTACGTCGTGCTCTTGCAGGGGAACCACGAGGGCGACCACCTGTTCCTGCAGGTGAAGGAGGCGCTGCCCTCCGTCGTTCGCGACCCGGCGCTCCCCGCTCGGCCGCACCACGGCGAGCACGTGGTCGACGGCCAGCGGCGCATCCAGTCGGTGAGCGACCCGTTCCTCGGCTGGACCAACGTCGGCTCGCGCTCGTACTACGTGCGGCAACTGCGCGACATGAAGGGGGGGGTGCGCCCCGAGATGCTGCAAGGGCGCGCGCTCGTCGACTACGCGGAGCTCTGCGGCACGCTCCTCGGCAAGGCCCATGCGCGCACGGGCTACCCCGCCATGATCGCGAGCTACTGCGGCACGAACGACCGCTTCGACGAGGCGATGGTGTCGTTCGCCAGGGCGTACGCCGACCAGGTCGAGCGCGACCACGCAGCCCTCTCGAACACCGTGAAGGCGGGCACGATGCCCGCGGAGACCGGCATCTGAGACGTGGTCGGCGGGGGGTCCCGTCGTCGCGATCGGACGAAGACGTACACTTGGGGAAGACGCGACCCCCGTACCTGTCGGGAGAAGACCCACTCACGGGGACTCGCCTCCATCCGGTCCCGATCGCTGGTCCCAGCGAAGGCTTGATACCCCGAGCGGGTTTCGCTCTCGATCTGGCTCACGTTGGCCCCAGATGTTCAGGGGCGACATGTATCGAGCAAGGGAGCACACACATGAAGCACGTGCGCGTAGCAACCTACGAGATCAAGCAGGGCTCCTTCCAGGAGATCGCCGACCTCGCCCGCCAGGGCATGCTTCGGACCTTCCAGGAGCAGCCCGGGTTCATCAAGTACGGCCTTGCCGACCTCGGTGACAGGACCTGTCTGTCACTCAGCCTGTGGGAAACCCACAAAGACGCCGACGCGGCGGTCCCCGTGGCCACGAACTGGGTTCGTGAGAATCTCGCGGACCGGGTCGAACTACGGTCGAACATGATCGGCGACCTTGCCTTCTTCGAGGGCAAGATCCCCGCGAAGGTCTGATCGGTCTGTAGCGCCCGAGCTGAGGGAGCCTGCCTCGGTGGGCTCCCTCGCTCGCTGATCGCCGAGAGCCTCGTGGTGAGGACGGGACACTGCGAGCGACGTTCGCAGGGATCGGACTCGTCTTCATCGGTATTGTCGCCCTGATGATCGCGCCGATGTTCTATCTCATGACGAGGCACGCCTGCTTCCACCGTTGGCCACTCCCGGCCGATACGCCCAGCAAGTAACGCAGAGTTAACCGGCGGGTAACAGCGGCGTGGCCCCTCACCTTTAGTCTCGTTGCAACCGTCGAGCGACAAGGGGGAAGCGCGCGTGGCAACGCCGAAGGACGTCATCGCGATGGCCAAGGAGCAGGGAGCCGAGATCATCGACTTCCGGTTCACGGACCTGCCGGGTCAGGTGCAGCACCTGTCGGTGCCGGCGCACGAGCTGACCGAGGCCAAGCTCACGGAGGGGCAGCCGTTCGACGGCTCGTCGATCCGCGGGTTCCAGGAGATCCAGGAGTCGGACATGCTGCTGATGCCCGACCCCGATTCCGCGTACATGGACCCGTTCACGAAGCACCCGACGCTGAACATCACGTGCTTCGTGAAGGACCCGGTGACCGGTGAGGACTACTCGCGCGACCCACGCAACATCGCGCGCAAGGCCGAGCTGTACCTGAAGCAGACGGGCATCGCCGACCGCTCGTACTGGGGTCCCGAGGCGGAGTTCTACATCTTCGACTCGATCCGCTACGACCAGAGCCAGTTCGAGGGGTATTACCACATCGATTCCGTGGCGGGCGCGTGGGCGACCGGCCGCGTCGAGGAAGGCGGCAACCTCGGCTACAAGCCCCGGTTCAAAGGCGGGTACTTCGCGCTTCCCCCGATGGACAAGTACCAGGACCTGCGTACCGACATGGTGCTGAACCTCGAGAAGGTCGGCCTCACGATCGAGGTGCACCACCACGAGGTCGGCACCGCCGGCCAGGCCGAGATCGACATGCGCTACGACACGCTGCTGACCACGGCCGACAACGTCATGAAGTACAAGTACGTCGTCAAGAACACGGCATACCAGGCCGGCAAGACGGTGACGTTCATGCCGAAGCCGCTGTTCATGGACAACGGCTCGGGCATGCACACGCACCAGTCACTGTGGGAAGGCGACGAGAACCTCTTCTGGGACGAGGTCGGGTACGGCGGCATCAGCGACACGGCCCGCTGGTACATCGGCGGCCTGATCGCCCACGCGCCGGCGCTGCTCGCGTTCACGAACCCGACGACGAACTCGTACCGCCGGCTGGTGCCGGGCTACGAGGCGCCGATCAAGCTCGTGTACTCGCAGCGGAACCGGAGCGCGTGCGTGCGCATCCCGCTCGGGTCGAAGAGCCCGTCGGCCAAGCGCCTGGAGTTCCGCACGCCGGACCCCTCATGCAATCCGTACCTGGCGTTCAGCGCGATGCTGCTGGCGGGCATCGACGGCATCAGGAACAAGATCGAGCCGCCTGACCCGATCGACAAGGACCTCTACGACCTGCCGCCCGAGGAGCACGCGGCGGTGAAGCAGGTGCCCGGGTCGCTGCTCGAGGTGCTCGGCGAGCTGGAAGCCGACCACCAGTGGCTGCTGGAAGGCGGCGTCTTCACGCAGGACGTGATCGACACCTGGATCGAGTACAAGCGCCTCGAGGAGCACGACGCGGTCGCCTTGCGCCCGCACCCCCACGAGTTCGGGCTCTACTACGACGTCTGAGTCGGTCGATCTGGTCAGCCGCCGGGCATGGATCGTGACGATCGAGGGCGGGCCTCCGGGCCCGCCCTCGGTTCGTCTCAGGCCCGATGGTCCCTAGAAGACCCGAGAGGCGACCTCGGCCGGCGCCGCGAGCAAGGACACCAGCTCGTCGTCGAGCTTCACGAGCGTGACCGAACAGCCCGCCATGTCGAGCGACGTGCAGTACTCGCCGACGTAGCTGCGCCCGACGTTGATCCCTCGCGACGCGAGCTGATCGTGGGCGCGGCCGTAGAGGAGGTAGAGCTCGCTGATCGGCGTGCCGCCGAGCCCGTTGATCATCAACGCGACGTTGTCGCCCTTCTCGAAGGGAAGGTCGGAAGCGGTCGCCTCTACGAGCTCGTCGACGATCGCGTTGGCGTCGGCGAGCTTCTCGCGGCGACGACCCGGCTCGCCGTGGATGCCGACGCCCATCTCCATCTCGTCCTCACCGAGGTCGAAGAGCGGCGACCCCTTCGCGGGCGGTGTGCACGACGTGAGCGCCATGCCCATCGTCCTGGTGACCGAGTTGACCCGCTCGCCCAACGCGACCAGGTCGTCGAGCTCGGCTCCCTTCTCCGACGCAGCGCCGACCGCCTTGATGACGAAGAAGTTCCCGGCGACACCGCGGCGTCCGACCGTCCACGTGGAGTCCTTCACGGCGACGTCGTCGTCGACGATCACGGTCCCGATCCGGATCCCCTCGGCGTCGGCCATCTCGGCGCCCATCTCGAACGCCATGCGGTCACCGGTGTAGTTGTTGATCAGGTGGAGCACGCCCTTCGCGGAGTTGAGCAGCTTGGTGGTCTCGAGCACGTAGTCCATCGGCGGAGCCGCGAACACGTCGCCCGGGCACGCTGCATCGAGCATCCCCTTGCCCACGATCATCACGTGCGCCGGCTCGTGTCCGGATCCCGAGCCCTGCACGATCGAGACCTTCTCGTCGCTGGGGGCGTCGGTCCGCATGATCAAGTTGTACTCGGGCACGTATCTGAGGGTGTCCGGGTTGGCGAGCGCGATCCCCTTGAGCATCTCCGGGACGAACTCCTTCGGATCGTTGACGAACTTCTTCATGGCGTGCCCTCCTCCTGACTCGTCGGCCGCCCAGACGTCGGCGACCTGCTCGAACATGAGCGCGACGGCGATCGCCCCCGCGTCCAGCGTCCCGATGCTGCGTTCGCCGGTGTACGCGGCCCGGCCGCGCTTGGCGATCATCTCCTTCGTGGCCTCGGCTCGTTCGCGTGCGGTGGTGGCCGCCCTCCGGATCGCGGCGGGGGCGTCGTCTCCGTCCGCGAGCGCCTCCTCGAGCTCGTCGACGGCCGGCTGGAGCGCATCCAGCAGGGTCTTGTCACCCAGGTCCGAATTCCCCCGCTTCTTGATGCCCTCGATCGCCGCGCGGAGCATCGCGATCGCGTCCTCCGACGAGAGCTCGGTCTTGCCCGCGGCCACAGCGCCCGCGCGCAGGAACCCTGTGCCCCAGAGCGGACCGGACGTCCCGCCGACGCGGCTGGTGATCACGACCGCGATCTTCTTCAAGAACGTCCCGATGTCTTCGCGGTCGAAGGCATCGAAGTCGGCCAGCACCAACTCGAAGCCGCGCGCCATCGAGTACCCGAAGTCCCCATCACCCACGACCGCATCCAGCTCGCCGAAGTACTGCTCGTTGTCGACCGCGGTCTGCGCGATCGTCCGCACGACCAGCTCGACACCTTCAAGGCTCGAGTCCGCCATCCACACCTCCCTGATCGCTCATGTGCCGGACACGCTTCCGGCCGTGAGGCACGCCTGCAGATCCCCGAGGGCAACGTATCCGTCGGGTTCGGGGATGCCTCGGTTGGCCAACACCCTCGTTCGTTCTCCATCCGGCTCGCCGAGAGACGACACCACCAGCACCGCTTCCGAGAAGTCCTCGTGTTCGGTGTAGCTGCTCGCGGTGACGACGCAGGTCAGCCCGGCGGCTGCGGCTGCGAGGAGTCCGTTGCGGGAGTCCTCGATCACGAGCGCTTCGGCCAGGTCGACGCCGAGCCGCTCCACGGCGAGCTCGTAGATGTCAGGGGCCGGCTTCTTCTCGGGGACCACGTCACCCGCGAGGACCAGGGCGAAGCGTGCCGCCTGGTCGGCGCCGACGACGTGCTCGAGCACGGCCCGCACCGAAGCCTCCGACGAGGTCGAGGCCACTCCCAGGGCCCACCCGGCGTCGAGCGCCGCCGCGGTGATCCGGGCCACGCCCGGCCGTCCCGGCAGGCGGCCGGCCGCGACCATCTCCGTGTAGATCTCGGTCTTGCGACGGTGCCAGTCTGCCACCGCCGCCTTCTGGCCTTCGGGATCGGTGGGGAGCCCGGCCTCGCGGACGAAGGCCTCGGTGAGCAGACTCGTCATCCGCTCCTTCCCACCGGCGATCGCGAGCTTCTCGCCGTACTCCTCCTCGGACCATCGCACGGGCAGGCCGAACTCCTCGAACATCTGGTTGAAGGCCGGCAAGTGGCCGTACGCGCTCGGTGTCGGCCAGGACACCGTCGCAGTCGAAGATGAGCGCGGTCACCAGGCCTTGCCTTCGCTTCCGAATCGACGGATGTGGTCCTCGGCCATCTCGACGATGTCCGCTCGCACGTGTCTGAACAATGAGGGTGGATCCCATGTGTCGGCTGCCTCGGCCTCGCGAAGGAACGCCAGGTTGGACTGCATGTACCGTCGCTTCAGCGCCGTGGAGATGTTCACCTTCGCGCAGCCGCGTGCGATCAGGTCGGAGAACTGCGCGTTCGTCATGCCGCTGCCGCCGTGCAGCGCGATCGGGATCGGCTCGGCCTCCACGATGTCGGACACCCGTTGGGCGTCGAGCGTCGGCTCGGCCGCGTACATGCCGTGCGCGTTCCCGATCGCCGGCGCGAAGCAGTCGACCCCGGTCGAACGGATGAACTCCAACGCCACCGCGAGGGACTGACGGGCGGACTCCTCGTCGGAGCCCACGTCGTCCTCCACCCCCTTGATGCCCTCGATCTCACCTTCCACGTGCGCGCCCTGTCGGTGCGCCTCCGCCACCACCTCTTTCGTCTGGCGTTGGTTCTCCTCCACCGGCAGCGCGGATGCATCGAACAGGACCGAGTTCCACCCGGCCTCGAGGCACGACGTGATGACCTCGCGCTCGGGGCAGTGGTCGAGGTGCAGGGTGACGGGAACCTCGATGCCGGCCGTCATCGTGCGCCACATGCCGTAGAGCACGTCCCGGCCGATCGACTTGACCGTCTTGACCGACGTCTGGACGATCACCGGTGCGCGGAGCTCGACGGCGGCGGCGAGAACTGCCTCGAGCGTGAGGTCGTTGACGATGTTGAAGGCCGCCACGCCGTAGCGCTCCTTGAAGGCCCGGTCGAGGACGTCTTTGAGTGGGACGACAGGCACTGCACCCTCCACGGTCGGTCGGCCAAAGTCGTCGGACAGGTTCAGGGTAGGGACGCGCACGCGGGGCGGCATCGGGGAGATCCCCCGTCCACTGGGCGGGGGTCTCCCTACCCGGCGAGACGCTCCCGCGCGCGGGCCACCGCGTGCGTGCGGTTCTGGGCACCGAGCTTGCGCAGTATCGAGCCGACGTGCTTCTCGACCGTCTTGACCGAGATCGTGAGCGCCGCCGCGATCTCACGGTCCGTCGAGCCGCGTTCCAGCAGGACGAGCACCTGGCGCTCGCGCTCGGTGAGAGCGGGCGCGTCGCCTTCGCCGTTGAGGTGGGAGTAGAGCCGCTCGGCCGCCGCGCCGGACACCACCATCTCCCCACGAGAGGCGGCCCGCACGGCCCTGACCAGCTCGATCTCAGACGCCTCCTTGCCGATGTACCCGCGGGCCCCGGCACGGAAGGCGCCGGCGACCAGATCGTCACTGGCGAAGGCCGTCAACGCCACGATGCTGGCCTTCGCATCCTCGGCCCTGATCCGCGCGATCGCATCGATGCCATCACCGTCGAGCATCTGCAGATCCATGAGCACCACGTCGGGGCGCAGCGCGCGCCACTCGACGATCCCCTGTTCCCCGGACCCGGCTTCGCCCACGACGTGCACCGCGGGGTCGGACTCGGACAAGAGACGAACGATGCCGGCCCTGGTCACCGCGTGGTCGTCGACGACGAGGACCCGCACAGGTGGAGCCGGTCGGCCGGTCTCGTCCGGAACCTCGGAGGTCGACGGGATCCAGGCGCGGATCCTCGTTCCCCATCCCGGTGTCGAATCCAGCTCCAGCGTCCCGCCCAGCAGCTGGGCTCGCTCGGCCATCCCGCCGAGCCCGAGGCCGTGCCCCTCTCCGTCCTCTTCGACCTGGGTCCGATCGAATCCGGCGCCGTCGTCCTGCACGAGCAGACTGACGCCCGTGGGCGAGTACACCAGCCCGACCCGAACCGAGGCCGCCCTCGCGTGGCGGATCGCATTGGTGAGCGCCTCCTGGGCGATCCGGAACAACGTGTGTGCCACATCGGGAGGGGGCACCACGGGGCTTCCTGCCGTCACGAGGCGGGCGTCGATCACACCCGTCCGGTTCGCCCATGCGATCTCGAGCTCGAGCGCCTCGTCGAGTGAACGGCCTTCCAGCGGTGAGGGCGCCAGCCCGAGCACGCTGCGCCTCGTCTCCTCGAAGACGGCTTCCGCCGCATTTCGAGCCTCGGCGAGAGCGCCGGTCGCGTCGTCAGGCCGGCCGCCTGCGATGGCTCCTTGGGCCGCTCGGAGTTGGAGCAATACCGACACGAGTCCTTGCGCGACCGCGTCGTGCACCTCGCGGGCCATCCGGTTGCGCTCCGCAGCGGCCGCCTCGGCGCGGGCGTTCGATTCCGCTGCCTCGTGGAGGCGGGCGTTGGTGATCGCGATCGCCGCGTGCTTGGCGAACAGCTCGAGCAGGTCCGCGTCCTCATGGCCGAACACACGGCTGGGGTCTCGCGTGAACACGACGCAGGAGCCGACGATGGCCCCTCGCCACCAGATGGGAACCCCGATCACGCCTTGGAGCGCTTCCCTGTCCTCGGGGCGAACGTGACCTCCGGGGACATCGCCGTAGTTTCGGAAGATCACCGGGCCTCGACGAGCCACGACCGCGCCGGTCGTTCCCTCGGTGAGCGGGAACACCTTGCCGGACTGGCAGGCGATGCCGATGTCAGCCTCCTTGCGGTAGACGCCCGCCGCTTCGTCCACGAGGCAGATCGAGCCGGCATCGCAGCCCAGCAGCTCCGTCGAACGTTTGAGGATGCGCTCGAGCAGTGGGCGCAGCGACAACTCGCCTGCGAGATCCTCGACGACGGCCGTGAGCGCCGCGGCCGGTTCCCGTCGGCTCGGCATCTCGGCGCGGCGTCGTTCGCCGTTCATCGTCCGATCTCCGTGCCGACCATGCCGATGTCCGTTCGGGGAGGGATCCTCGCTGCGAACCCTATGAGCTTTCGGTAGATCGGGCAATCGACCGCACGCGACGCTGCCACCCCCACGGTCCGGCCCTCGGTTCGTGTGGGTGTTCGTCGTGGGATCCACCCTCGTCGCGCCGGCGCTGCCAGTGGCGACCTCGGCGCGCGGACCCCGCTGTACGGAGCCGAGCTCGTCCCGCGGCCGAGCCTGGGTGGCTTGCGGGCGTTGCCATTCGAGCCGAGACTGCTCGACATGTGCGCATCGGTTCGGCGCCGGCGATGACCCTCATCCCGAGCGTGCAATACACGAAGAACGACGGCTTCTCGCTCGCGTACCAGATCGTGGGAACCGGACCCCGGGACATGGTGTACCTGCCCGTGGAAACCCAGAACGTCGTGGGGAACTGGTTCGTCCCAGAGCATGCCCTCTTCATGGAGCGTCTCGCCTCGTTCTCCCGGCTCGTCATCGCGGACCGGCGTGGCATGGGGTGTTCCGACCGCCTTCCGCCCGGGCGGGCGCCGACGCTCGAGGAGCTCGCCGACGACTTGTTGGTCGTGATCGAGTCTGCCTACGCGACCCCCACGACGCTCTTCGCCGGCTCGGAGACGGCGTTCATCGCGATGCTCGCGGCTGCGACGCACCCCGACCGCTTCGACGGGATGATCCTGTGGGGGGCATCGCCGAGTTGGCACCGCTCCGATGACCTGCCCTGGGAACCGACCCCCGACGCGATCGAAGCGAACCTCGGGGGGATCCGCCGGGTCACCAACCTGCACGCGTGGGCCGAGCGTTTCACGCGAGACGCGATCCCCTCATGGGCCGGCGACCCCCAGAGGATCGCCACGATCGAGGCCCTGTCCGCCCTCGCGGGGTCCGTGGAAGCCTGGTATCAGGACCAGCGGATGTTCTTCGACCTCGACCTGCGCGATCTGGTGCCGTCGATCCATGTTCCGACATTGCTGCTCGGACGGCGGGACTCGATGTTGCTGCGGATCGAGAGCTCGCGCTACCTCGCCGAGCGACTCCCGGACGCGACGCTCGTCGAGCTCGACGGCGGGGATTCCCTGCCGTGGGTCGGCGACGCCGACTCGGTGCTCGACGAGATCGAGGAGTTCATGACCGGCGCCAGGAGGGCCACCGACGCGAGCCGCTCGCTCTCGACGCTCCTCTTCACCGACATCGTGGGATCGACCGAACGCGCGGCGAAGCTCGGTGACACCGAGTGGGGGCGCCTGTTGGCACTGCATCATCAGGCTGTGCGCGAGGAGCTCGCGCGATGGGGGGGCACCGAGATCGATACCGCGGGCGACGGCTTCCTCGCGAGCTTCGACGGGCCCGCGCGGGCCGTGCGATGCGCCCGCTCGATCGCCGGGCGGATCGAGGAACTGGGATTGTCGATCCGCACTGGTGTGCACACCGGCGAGATCGAGCACGCCGGCAAGGGCGTTCATGGGATCGCTGTCCACGTGGGCGCGCGAGTCATGGCCCTTGCGGGACCGTCGGAGGTACTGGTCAGCTCGACCGTGAAAGACCTCACGGCCGGCTCCCGGATCGACTTCGAGGACGCGGGCGAGCACGAGCTGAAAGGGGTGCCCGACCGCTGGCATCTCTACAGGGTTGTGGCCGACGATTGAGCTTCGTTCACCACGATCGGCGCGAGCTCGAGGACCGATGCGTCGGTCATCCCGGCAGGATGTCAGACCCTTGAATCACACTCGTGTAACTCCCTCTCCCGACCCCATCGGGAGGCACACATGCACGTCGCTCGCAGGTTCCGTGAGGCTCGCGATGCCGTGGAGCTCTCGCTCGGCGGCGCGTTCGCCAGCATCGAGGAAGCTCGAGAGCAGCTCGACCGTCTCGCCTCGCTCGTCGACGATCGCACCGAGGTCGACGGTCTGCGAGGGGCGATCGAGCTGATCGCCTATGCGATCGAGGGCCTCGCGATCGCGGTCGGGAAGATCACGCCCGACGGTGCCCGACGCCGATGACGACTCCGGATCGGAGCTGATCGAGCACCCGGGTGAGCAGGACGCCCGCCTCGTCGATCAACTCTCTTAGGGCTCGGCTTAGGAGTTCGGCGCGTACTCTCCCGCGTGCTCTTCGCGGTCGATCGCGACGGTGCGATCGATGATGTCGAGCGTCTCGGCCACCGACTTGCCGTTCTCATCAGCCGCGGCCTTCACGTCCTCATACCGGAGCTGACTCTGGCCCATCTCGAGGTGGGCCTGCATGCATCCACACGTCAGGCACATGGTTGCCTCCTTTCGACTGCTCTCATCTGGCTCCCCGACCGTACTTCGCGAACGTCGGTTGCGCGGAGCGGTCTGAGGGCGGTAGCGTTGGAGTCGGCGCCGTCCTGCGCCCAACCCCCGGTTCCGGCGCTCACGCCGCCGGTCGAAGCGGGGGCAAAGGGAGCCTCGAGCTCTCGGGACGCCGGTCAGTGCTGCCCTATCCGGCGGGGTCACGTGAGCGTGAGTCGCGCTGACGCCGCCACGATGGGAGCACGAGATGACCAGGCAGAGATCGTTCAAACGCTTCGTCCGCGCGCGCATGAAGAAGACGGGCGAGAGCTACACCACCGCGCGCACCGCACTGCTGACACCGCCGCCCGACGAGCCCACGCCGGCCGGCAGGCCGGTACTCGCCACGTCGGACGAGTCGATCCGGGAACGCACCGGGCGCGGCTGGGAGGAATGGTTCGACCTGCTCGACGAGTGGGGCGCGGCCGAGCGGACACATCGCGAGATCGCGATCTGGGTGGCCGAGCAGCAGGGGGTCGTGCCCTTGGCCTGGAACGCCCAGGCGGTGGCCGGCAGCTACGAGCGGGCGCGCGGAGGGCGGGCGGTCGGACAGCATGAGGATGGCTTCCGCGTCAGCGCGTCGAAGACCGTCGCCGTGCCCGTGGAGCGGCTCTACGACGCGTTCGTCGAGCCCGCGGAGCGTACGCGCTGGCTCCCCGACGGCAGCCTCCGGAAGCGAACCGCCACCCGGCCGAAGTCGGCTCGGTTCGACTGGGGCAAGGATGGCACCCGCGTGCACGTGACGTTCACGGCCAAGGGTCACGACCGGAGCACCGCGACCTTGTCCCACGAGCGCCTCGCCGACGCAGCCGAGCGCGATCGCATGAAGGTCTACTGGCGAGAGCGGACCGCCGCGCTGAAGCAGGAGTTGGAGCGATGAACGAGACGACGACACGCGGCCGGGATCGAGCTGAGCGGGTGTCGCGGCGGCTCGTCAGACTGGGGTCGTGACACGCTGGATCTTCCACGTCGACATGGACGAGTTCATCGCTGCGGTCGAGGTGCTGCGGCACCCAGAGCTCCGCGGCACCCCTGTGATCGTGGGGGGTGACGGCGACCCTTCGAAGCGCGGCGTCGTCTCCACGGCGTCCTACGGGGCGAGGGAGTTCGGCGTTCGCTCGGGCATGCCGCTTCGCACGGCGCTGAAGCGATGCCCCGACGGCGTGTTCCTGGCGGTCGACGCCGATCACTACCTCGAGGCGAGCGAGCGCGTGATGGACACGCTGCGAACGTTCCCGGCGGTCGTGCAGGTGCTCGGGTGGGACGAAGCCTTCATGGCGGTCGAGACCGACGACCCCGAGCCGCTCGCGCGCGACGTGCAGCGTGTCGTGCTCGAGCGCACCGACCTCTGGTGCTCGGTCGGAGTGGGCGACTCGAAGCACCGCGCGAAGCTCGCGAGCGCGTTCGCGAAGCCGCGCGGCGTGTTCCGGCTCACGCGGGAGGAGTGGCCGGCGCTGATGGGTCCGAAGCCGGTCGATGCCCTATGGGGGATCGGGACGAAGACCGCGGCCAAGCTCGAGGCGCTCGGGATCCACACGGTCGACGAGCTCGCGAACACCGACGACGGCGTGCTGGCCGCCCGGTTCGGACCGAACACCGGTCCGTGGATCCGCAGCCTCGGCACCGGCGACGACGACGGCGAGGTCACCGCCGAGCCGTACGTGCGAAGGGGACAGAGCCACGAGCGCACGTTCCAACAGGACCTGACCGACCCGGACGAGATCCGCCGCGAGACCGAGCGCATCGCCCGCGAGCTGATCGACGACCTGCCCGAAGGTCGCCCGGTGATGCGCATCACGGTGAAGCTCCGCACCTCGTCGTTCTTCACTTCGACCCACGGCAGGAAGCTCGCCGAGCCCACGACCGACCCCGACCTGATCGTCGAGAGCGCCATCGACGCGCTCGCGAGGTTCGATCTGGACCGCCCGGTACGCCTGCTCGGCGTCCGCGTCGAACTCACCGACGCGCCGTGACTCAGCCGGAGACGACGGCGAGCCCCGAGTCCTCCGCGGCCCTCGCGAGGTCGAGATCCCACGTGACCATCAGAGCTGAGTCGGGTCCCAAGGCCAGGGCTGAGGCTAAGTGAACCGCGTCGTACCCCCGCAACGCGTGACGCTCCGCCAGCTGACCGGCATCGACGGAGAGCTCCAGGTCGAGCTCGACGATGCTCATCGCTTCGAATAGATGGCCGAATCGTCCGTTCACCGAACGGAGTTGCTGCCTGCCGATGCGCCCGGATCGGTTCGCAGAAGCGAGTGCAGACCGTCCCTCGGGATAGGCCGCGACCGAAGTCACCCTTCGGTCTGAGGCGTCCCAGACGTCGCCAACCACGTCGCTTCCAGGCTCGTCGAGCAACAGCTTCACGAGCGCCGACGTGTCGAGATACGCGATCACCGGCGGCGCTGTTCGATCACCAGGTCGCTGACCGATCCCTTGACCTTGATGCGAGGCAGGGAGCTCGACGGCATGGCGGGCCGGAGCGGCGGACGGACTTTCCCCTCTGCGATCAGCCGGTCGAGCTTGCTGTGTCGGTTCACGGGAACGATCCGGGCCACCGGCTTGCCCCGGTCGGTCACGATGATCTCGCGGCCCGAGGCGACCTCCTCGAGCCACGCGCTCAGGTGATCACGGAGGTCGCGGATCCCCACCTCGTTCCGCTCGTCTGGAAGTGGCGCTTTCGCCATACTCGAAGTGTACCGTGGTTGGGATCGGCGCTCATGGACGACTCGTGGGCTGTCGAGCCCGGCCGAACGGTGACCTGAGTCACACTCGAGCCTCGTTCGGGAACACGCGGCGCAGGTATCGGTCGAACTGCGGCACCGTGAACGCAGTCATGCCGCGTTTCGGCGCGTAGATCAGTCCCTTCTCGATCAGTCGAGCTCTGAGGGTCGCGACCCGCTCGACCGCACGGCCCATCTCCGCGGCGATCGCGCTCGCGCGGTGCGGATCCGGCCCCAACCGGGCCAGTGCGCGCAGGTAGACCACCTCGGCATCGCTCGCCCGCTCGAGCCGGGTCCCGAAGAAGTCCGCATCGAGCTTGGCCTCGACGATCGCCTGCGCCTCGACCGCCTCGACCGCGCCGATCGAGGGCCCAGCGGCGCGGTCCCACAACGCGCGCCCGTACTCCTGCACGAAGTACGGGTATCCCTCGGTGTACGTCAGCACCGTCTGGACCGCCTTCGGGTGGATCTCGACGCCCAGCTCGCGGGCCGGACCGACCAGCGCCTCGGTTGCCGCGACGGGGTCGAGCGGACCGATGCGTGGGAACCGGAACAACCGCTCGGCGTAGGACTTAGCCTCGCCCGCTAGACGGGGAAGCTGGGGCAGCCCTGCCCCGACCAGCGTGATGGGGAGCTGTCGCTGCACCGTCTTGTGGATCGCCGCGATCAGGGCTTCGAACGACGGCTCCTCGAGGAACTGCACCTCGTCGAGCAGGAACACCACGCCGCTCTCGTGATCCTCCGCTGCTTCGCCCAGCGCCACGAGCAGGTCCGTGAGATCTTCGCCAAGGTCGCCGCTGTCCGCCTTCCCGACCAGTGGTTCGAGGTCGAGGCTGCCGGTGACCGATCCGTCGGTCGTCACCGTGAGCGAGAACGATTGGAGGATGCGTGCGGCGCGGAGGGCGCGTTCCTTCCATCGCTGGGCCGGCGCGATGTCGAGCAGGGCTCGCTTGGTCAGGTGCGCCATGCGGCTGGCGAAGCGCGTGGTTCGCGTGATCTCGGTGTCGACCGAGACCCAGCCCGCGATCTGCGCTCGGTCCTGGAACGCACCGAGCAGTACGGTCTTGCCGACCCCGCGGAGACCCGTCACCAGCAAAGACTGCTCCGCCCGCCCACGTTGCAGCCGGGCCAACAGCACGTCGAACGCCTCGATCTCGTGATCGCGTCCGACGAGGGCCGGCGGTCGGGCTCCGGCGTTGGGCGTATACGGATTCAAGCCCGGGTCCATCGCAGGACCTTACCGTTCTTCGCATAACTTATCAAATCCTGCTAAGTCGCGCTAAGAACGGCGATCCGAGAGGCGCGGTCCGTGACCCGACTCACGGACTGACGTAGTGCCAGAGGCGACCGCTGTCGCGCCGGTAGCCGGCAGCACCGGTGACGAACGCGCCGGTGTCGTCGGGCGCCACGGCCGTACCCGTCGACCACAACCCGATGGTGTCTCGACGTACCTGCCACAGCGGAAGACCGCTCAGGTCGTAGGCACGCATCAGCATGTCGGTGCCGTCATCGGCTGGATCGCTCGCCGAGCCGAGGGTCCACGCGACCCCGTCCGGACCGATGGCGACGCCGTAGGTCGCGGTGTGCCGGCCCCATTCGCGCATCCAACGGAGCGAACCGTCGACACCGAAGCGCCCGACCCAGCCACGATCGGCGGTCCGGCGCGACCGGTTCCATGCGCCGACGGCGACGATCCGTTCCCCACGCACGGCCACGCCGTATCCGATGTCTCCGTCCTTCACGCCCCGGTCGCGGAGCACGGTGGTCCAACCCACGGTTCCGCTCACGTCGATCGACTGCAGCACGATCTCGCTATCGACCGGCGTGGCGGTGTCGTGACCTGGCTTCATATTGACCGAGCCGGTCACGACGAATCCCGCCGCCGTTGCGGCAACCCCCTGCAGCGAGTCGTTCGTGCGCCGAGGGATGCCGGGCACCTCGAAGTCCTTGCGCCACAGCTCCGATCCGTCGACGTCGTACGCGCGGATCCATCCGTCGTCGAGCGCCATGCCGCAGCATCCGATCTCGTGTCCGACCACGACGACGAGGCCGTGCGCGATCGCGACGTCGGTCGCCCTCTCGGAGGCCACCGCGTCCAGGCACCAGCCGCCCTCGGTCGTGACCGTCCACAGATGTTCCCCGCCGGGACCGAACGCGCGAGCGAACATGCCGACAGCCTCGTACCCGTCGCACGCGACCATGCCCACGGCGACCGCGACACCGGACTGGGCGACGGCGACGCCGTTCCCGAACACGAAGCCTTGCTCAGGCGACCAGGAGTCGCGCCAGATGAGCTCGCCGCTTAGTCCGTACCGCGCGATCACGCTGCTCCCGTCCGAGCTGCCGCTCTGCTTCTCGGTGCCGACGACCACCGCGCCACCTTCAGCGTCGAGCGCCACGTCCGAAATCTCCGCCCCGCTCCTGATGAACCAGTCGACCACGGGCGGGTCGACCGCGGAAGCCGGGAGCACGGAGCCGCACAGCACCAGTGCGGCGACCACCGCGATCACGCTCGCCGCCGACTTCCTCACCCTAGGCATAGGGGTCACCTCGCTGGGATGCCTCTCTCGCCACCGTAGGCGTCGATGAGGCCGCGCCCCCGGACGTTGGTCCCGGTCCGTCGGTGACCGACACGAGGGCACCCTGAGGGTGGGATCCGGGTTCGCACCGATACGCCCTTCGACTCAGGCCACCTGGATCACGATCGAGTGCAGTCCGGTGGCTCCGTCCGGGAACGGCTCGGCGCGTTCGGCCGTCTGCACGACACCGTCGCCGTCGATCGCACGCACCTCGAGGCGGCGGTCCCCAGCCGCGAGTGTCGCGGCCAGGCGCCACTGCCGCCACGAATCGATCGTGTCCTCGGTCGCGAGCTCCGCCTGCTGCCACGGGCCGTCGTCGACGCGCACCTCGACGCCGTCGATGCCCCGGTGCTGCGCCCACGCGACACCGGCGATCACCACCTCGCCTGCGGCGACCCGGGCGTTGTGGCGTGGCGTGTCGATGCGCGACTGGGTCTTGATCGGCGCCTGCTCGGCCCACCCGCGTCGGATCCAATAGGGGTCGAACGCGTCGAACGTCGAGAGCTCGAGGTCGACCACCCATTTCGTCGCCGAGACGTATCCGTAGAGCCCCGGCACCACCATGCGAACGGGGAACCCATGCTCGATCGGCAGCGGCTCGCCGTTCATCGCGACCGCGAGCATCGCGTCGCGCCCGTCGGTGACGGCCGAGACCGGCGTACCGGCCGTGAACCCGTCGGCCGAGGTCGAGACGAGCTGGGTCGCGCCCGGATCGATCCCGGCCTCTGCGAGCAGGTCACCGAGCGGCGCGCCGATCCACCGGGCGTTGCCGATGTAGTCGCCGCCCACCTCGTTCGAGACGCACGCGAGGGTGACGTCCCGTTCGATCATGGGCCGGTCGATGAGCTCCCGGAAGACGAGGATCCTCTCGCGCTCGACCATGCCGTGCACGCGGAGGCTCCAGTCCTCGGCCCGCACCGTCGGCACCAAGAGGGCCGTGTCGACCCGATAGAACTCGTCGTTCGGCGTGAAGTACGGGCTGAGGCCCAAGACGTCGAGGTCGGTGCCGGCCGGCGCCGGCGGTGCCGGGTCGGCCGGCTCGGGCACGGTGACCGCCGCGCGCGAGGCCTCGGCCTGCTTCCTGCGCGACAGGAACTGTCCGAGCGCCGCGGTAACCGCGGCCACGCCGAGCGCGACGCCGCCGGCCCCGAGGAACCGTCTCCTCGACACGCCGTCCCGGAAGGAAGGATCCTCGACGGCGCCGACCTCGGCCGGGTCCGGCGTCGGAGCAGCTCCGTCGAGCCGGCGCCGGAGCGTGAGGAGCGTGAGGGCGCCCGCGGCGGCGCCGAGCACCGCGGGCAGCGCGTCGACGAGGGTGGCCGTCGGGCGGGTGAGGGCCGCGGCCGCGCCGGCCGCGCCGAGCACCGTGAGGCCCACCAACCCGGCGCGCGGCCGGCGGATCGAAGCGGTGCCGAGCACCACGGCGAGACCCGCGACCACCACACCGATGCCGACGACCAGCACCAGCTTGTCCTGCGTACCGAACGTTCGGATCGCGAACGACTTCAGCCACTGCGGGGCGAGGTCGATCGAGGCCGAACCCACGGCCACGACGGGCGAGCTCTGGTCGCCGACGAGGGCGGCCACGAGGTGTGCGACGCCGAGCGCCACGCAGGCCGAGGCCACGCCGAGCACAGCCCCGATGCGGATCGTCATGTACAGAGGTTCGCACCGCGGGGCCGATCGGACTGCGAACCGAGTCGAACCGTGCGACCTCCGAGGGCCTGCTCCGGGATCGCGTGGCTCCGAGATCCCTCAGGAAGGCTCTGCCGCAGCGGGAGGTGGAGGCAGCTCGGGGGCGAGCTCGCCCCGCCCTCTGCGCCCGCTCCGCTCGCGACGGAGCGCGCGCCGAGAGAGCACGACGGGGAGCACGATCATGGCGAGCAGCCACGCGACCACGAACGACGTCAGCAGCCAGTTCTCCGTGCTTCCGAGCTTCTCCGGATCGACCTCCCAGGGACCGAGGTCGATCAGGATCCCGAAGCCGAGGAAGACCGCGATGACGAGGCCTGCACCGGCGCCGGCCCACGCCAACCACGGGTGCGTCAGCCCTCTGCGGTTCCGCCAGGGGATGAGTGACCGTCCACCGGTGACCCATCGCCAGATGCCGAACGCCGACACGGCGCCGATCACGACGTACGCGTACCCGTCGGCGAGCGTTCCGGCTCCGCTCAGGACGATCACGCCGGGGAACACGAAGACCCATACCCCGACCCCCGCGTACGCCGCCGCGCGCTCGAGCCGCGTTCCTCGCGTCACGTGACGCCTTGTACCTCGGGTAGCGTCACGAAGCAACTATTCGGCTCATCCGACATCGGTGTTCGACACACGCAGGGCTGGCTGTGATGCTGGATACAAGCCGCCCCGCGGTGGGGCTCGACCCGGGAGGTATCGACCATGTTCGACGGCGGCGCCGGCTCGTTGATCGGGGCGTTCTTCACCCTCGGACTGCTGATGGCCATCGTTGCCGTGATCACCGGACGCCGGCTTCCCGACGAGTCAGCGACGCGCCCGCGCGCGATCTACCTCTCGGTCGCGATGCTGCCCGTCCTCGTGATCGGTGTGGTCGCCGCGGCGAAGTTCCTCGAGGCGGCGGTGCAGCTGATCCTCGGACCGGAATCGGGCGTCGAATCCCTTATGGGCGGCCTCGGTGGGCTGGGTGGGCTCGGTGGCATGGGTGGAGGCGGCATGCCGGCGGGCGGCGGAGCGGGCGGGCTCGGCGACCTGATCTCCGGGCTCGGCGGCAACCTCGGATTCGACCCGACCGAGGCCGCGATCCGCACCCTCGTCGCGACCGGCATCACGGCCGTCGTCGCCTTCGCGATGTATCGGTTGCATCAGGGGTGGCGCGACCGCGTATTCGACGGCCCGGGTTTCGGCGACTCGCCGGCGGCTCGCACGTTCCAGGCGTTCGCCTATACCGTCGTGCTGATCTTCGTCGTGCTCTTCGTGGTGAGTGCTGTGAAGGCGGGCTACGGCGTGTTCCGCGTGGTGGCGCCCGGCACGAGCGCGATCCTCTCGTTCAGTGAGAGCGCCGAGAGGGAGCAGGGCATCGCCGACATCGTCTCAGGCCTCGCCCTCGCGGCCGCATCGTGGTGGCTGCTCGAGATGCACTGGAAACTCGCATCCAGACTCCGCGGCGACGCGGTCCCCGACGCGGCTCCCGAGGTGCCCGAGCCCCCGGCCGCATAGCGGGGCCTCGCACACCCTCGCTTGGATCAGACCACGTAGATGCAGCCGTCCCAGAGGGCGTCCACCCTGCGACGGAACCGTCCCCTCACCCGCAGCTGCAGCGACTTCGGCAGACGCATGGCCCTCGGCACGAACAACAGGAAGCCGGGCGCCTCGATCCTCCGCCAGTCGAGCGCGTCGGGAGGCGGCTCGGTCGAGGTCTCGAGCATCGTCACACCGCACACGATGTTCCCGAAGCGGCGAGCGCGCACGAAGAGCAGGCCACCTTGTTCCCTCACGAACGAACGGACTTCGGCCGTGGTCTCGAGACGCATATCCCTATCTTCGGCAGGACCTTGAGTTCGCGCACCCCAGGCCGATTCGACGCCACGGAACCGCAACGTCCCGCGACCCCGGAACCGCGGCATCGCCGAGGGTTCAGGGCTCGACGCGCCGCTGCGAGCGGGCGGCGATGCGCGCAGCCGTCGTCCTCGGCAGGAATCGGCTGCCCACGGCGAACACCTTGCTCGAGCCGCCGGTCACGAGGTAGGGCTTGCCCGCCTTCATCGCCGCGTACCCGGCCTCGGCCACCTCGCGGGCGCTCGGCAGCTTCCGATCGCGGATCAAGGCGGAATCGTGCATCTCGGCGCGTTCCTGGAAGCCGGTCTCGGTCGGGCCGGGGCACAGGCACGTCACGGTGACGCCGGTGTCCTTCAGCTCCTCGGCCATCGCGAGCGAGAGAGACAGGACGTACGCCTTGGTCGCGGCGTATGCGGCCGTCATCGGAGCCGCCCCGAACGATCCGACCGATCCGAGGTTGAGCACGCGGCCACCCCCTCGCTCCACCATGCCGGGCACGACGAGGCGCGACAGTTCGGTGAGCGCCACCACGTTCACCTGCAGCATCGAGGACTGCGTCTCGGGGTCATCGAGCCAGAACTCGCCGTAGGTGGAGAACCCCGCGTTGTTCACGAGCGCGTCGACGATCACCCCCCGGTCCGCGATCGAGGACACGAGATCGGCCGATGCGCGTGGGGCGGACAGATCCCTCGGCAGGACGGTGACCTCGACCCGTTCGCGCTCCTCGACCTCTTGGGCCACGACCTCCATCGCGGCGCCGCTCCGGGCGACCATCACGACGTTCCACCCATCGGCGCCGAACAGACGGGTGAACTCGGCCCCGAACCCGCTCGAGGCGCCCGTGACGAGGGCGGTGGGACGGGTGGTGACCGTCCTGTCGCTCATGCCGGCAAGATCTCCTCGGAGAAGACTCGTTCCATCGCGCGACGAGCGCGACGCGTCACGCGAAGGTAGTCGTCGATGAAGCTCTGCCGAGGGTACTCTTCGTAACCGAGGCGTCGCGCGAGGGCGGTCTGGTCGGCGGGCGAAGCCGGCACGGCCTCGGCGTGCAGCCGCCGGTCCGTCTCGAGGGCGTTCTTCACGTCGGTGCAGAACACGAATGCCTCGCCCAGATCGCGGGCGACGGAACCCGACATCAGCCTAGCGGACGCCAAGCGATCGATCGCCTCGAGCGTGCGCCGGGATCGCACCTCCGGGTGCTGCCCGCCGTTGCGCATCAACGCCAGCTCCACCGCGAACTGCACGTCGGAGAGTGAGCCGATGCCGAGCTTGAAATGGAACTTCGCCGCCTCGGGCGGCTTCACACGCTCGCGCTCGATGCGCTCACGCATACGCCTGATGTCGGCGACGCGATCGATCGTGATGCCATCGGGAGGGAACGCCGCGTCGGCCGCGTTCAGCTCGAAGCGGCGCCCGAGATCGGGGTCGCCGGCGATCGCTCGGGCGCGCAGCAGGGCTTGGAACTCCCAGGTCTCGGCATAGCGCTGCCAGTACTCGAGGTAGCCGGCGATCGAGCGTGCGAGCGGCCCGTTGCGGCCCTCGGGGCGCAGGTCGGCATCGGGTTCCCACCCGGCATCGCGGACGCCCCGGATCACCTGCTCTGCCACCGAGGCTGCCAGCCGCTGGACGTCCGGACCTTCGCCTTCGTAGACGAACATCAGGTCGAGGTCGCTCGCGACGTTCAGTTCCCGCGCACCCAGCTTGCCCATGCCGATCACCGCGAACGGGAGGTCGGCCGGTCGGTCGGTCGCCGCGAATGCCTCCCGTACCACGCGGACGGCGACCGCGCTCAGCGCCTCGCCGGTCTCGCGGGGCGTGTACTCGCGACCAACGGTCCGGGCGACCGCGGAGACCAGGTCGCCCGGCGCGTCCGTCTCTGCGGCGAGCAACGTGCCCGAGAGGCCACGGATGCGCGAGGGCTCTGCGACGAGCAGGTCGGTCGCGAACGAGCTGGCGGCGACGACGTGGGCGAGGCGGCGGGAGGCGACCGGGTCGGTCGTGAGCAGGTCGGCCACCTCACGCCCGTCGCCGATCGCCTCTGCGATGCGTTCCAGCCGCACCAGGGCCGCGTCGGGTGTCGGCGAGAGTGCGAGAGCAGGCGCCATGACCGGGAACAGGTGAGCCAGCACCTTCCCGATGCGCCTCGTCGGATCGATGAGGCGCCCCAGCACGTCGTAGGAACGGGCGGGCTCGGCGAAGCCGAGCCCCCCCAGCAGCTCCTCGGTCGCCGGGCGATCGGTGCCGTGGGTGGGGTGCAGCTGCGCAGGACCGGCGAACGATTCGAGCAGCGGCCGGTAGAACATCCGCTCGTGGATCGACCGCACGAGGCCGGTGGTCCGCTCGTACTCGACGGCAAGGGCGTCGGCGTCGGCGAGGCCCAGCGAGCGCGCCAGCGTGGTGCGCGCCCGCCGATCCGGGGGAAGATCGTGGGTCTGCAGGTCGCGCACGAGCTGCAGCCGGTGCTCGACGCTCCGCAGGAACCGATAGGCCCCGGCGAGCGCGTCGGCGTCGGCGTCGGCCACGTAGCCCTCGAGCGCCAGCACACGCAGGGCCGCGAGCGTGTTCGGCGTGCGGAGCCGCGCATCGCGGCGCCCGTGCACGATCTGCAGCAGCTGCACGGCGAACTCGACATCGCGGATGCCGCCCCGACCGCGCTTGACCTCGATGAACTCCTTGCCGCGCTGCCGGATGTACTCCTCGAGACGCACCTTCGTGCGGCGGACGTCCTCGATCGTGGCGGGCGGCAGCTCGGGTGGGTACACGAAGGGCGTGACGCCGGCGACGAACGCCGCACCGAGTTCACGGACGCCCGCGACCGGCCGTGCCTTGATCATCGCTTGACGCTCCCAGGTGGCCGACTCACGGTCGTAGTAGGCGAGGGTCGCCTCGAGCGAACGGCTGAGGGCGCCTGCGCGGCCGCCCGGTCGCAGGGCCACGTCGACTCGGAAGGCGATGCCTTCGGCGGTGGGCTCGGCGAGCATGGCGGTCAGGGCGGCGACCGCGCCCTCGGCGGCTTCCTGGGCCGCGGGACCGCGATCGCGATGCAGGAACAGCAGATCGATGTCGCTCGCGTAGTTCAGCTCGTACCCACCGAGCTTGCCGAGCCCGATCACCGCGAGGTCGCGCGTGTTGGGGGCGAGGTCGATCGCCTCGGCGATGCAAGCGTCGGCGATGGCGCTGATCTCGACCACCACGTCGTCGAGCGCCGCGCCGGCGAGGTCGCGCGCCGCCACCCGCAGCATCGCCCTGCGACGGAAGCGGCGAAGGCCGTCGAGCGGCCCGAGCCTGTCGACATCGTCGATCAGCTCGGCACTGAGGGCACCGGCATCGCGAGCCGACACCTCGGCCAAGGCGTGCACCTCGTCGGGGTGGGCGACCAGGAAGTCGGCCGCGGCCGAGGAGAACCCGAGCAGACGGGCCGCGTTCTCGGTGATCCCCGGTCGTGCGAGGGCCTCACGGGCAGTCGGGTCGTCGCCGACCCGGGAGAAGGCGACCCGGGCGAGCTCGGGATCGGG
Organism: uncultured Actinomycetes bacterium; assembly: GCA_963734685.1. Classification (GTDB taxonomy): domain Bacteria; phylum Actinomycetota; class UBA4738; order UBA4738; family HRBIN12; genus JAOUEA01. The sequence goes on from CAVTIC010000001.1 coordinate 114,435, forward strand.
CGCCGTCGCGAACGTGCGGCCGAGCATCTCGGGGGTCAGCACCCCGGCATCATCGCAGGCGCATCTCACCCATCGAGCAGCGCGTCCGCCTCGATCTCGACCTTCCACGCGGGGTCGAGGAACCCGGTCACGACCACCATCGTGCTCGCCGGGCGCACCTGCCCGAAGACCTCCGCGTGCGCCCGCCCCACCTCGCGCCAGTCACCGGCGTCGACGAGGTACGTGCGAGTGCGCACCACGTGCTCGGGCCCCGCGCCTGCCTCCCGCAGCGCCGCCACGATGATCTCGAGGCATCGGCGCGTCTGCTCGTACGCTCCCTCGGCGACCGACTCGCCCTCGGGCGGCATCGGTGCTGTACCGGAAACGTGCACGTGCCGCCCTGCCACGATCGCGCGGGAGAATCCGATCTCCGGTTCGAACGGGGAGCCCGACGAGACCCTTCGACGCTGATCGGCCATGCCCGGAGGTTAACGCGCGCGTAACCGAGCGGCGTCGCGTCGGACCTACCCTTGCCTCATGGCGCTCACCGCGGAAGCCGAGTACGTCCTGCGCACGATCGAGGAACGGGGCATCCGGTTCGTCAGGCTGTGGTTCACCGACGTGCTGGGGTTCCTCAAGTCGTTCACGATCACCTCGCAGGAACTCGAGGGCGCGTTCACCGAGGGCATGGGCTTCGACGGCTCCTCGATCGAGGGCTTCAGCCGCATCCAGGAATCCGACATGATCGCGATCCCGGACCCGGCGACGTTCCAGATCATCCCCTGGAAGATGGAAGCCCCCGTCGCGCGCATGTTCTGCGACATCTGGACGCCCGACGGAGTGCCTTTCGACGGCGACCCCCGCGGGGTGCTGAAGCGACAGCTGCAACGGGCGGCCGACCTCGGCTTCACCTTCTACGTCGGTCCCGAGCTCGAGTTCTTCTACTTCCGCTCCGTCGACGACCCGTCCTTCCTCGATCAGGGCGGCTACTTCGACGAGACGCCGCTCGACGTCGCCACCGACTGGCGCAAGCGCACCGTGCAGTACCTGGAGGCGATGGGCATCCCGGTCGAGTACGTCCACCACGAAGTGGCGCCGAGCCAGCACGAGATCGACCTGCGCTACGCCGATGCGCTCTCGATGGCCGACAACGTCATGGCCTACCGCCTCACCGTGAAGGAGGTCGCGCAGGAGTTCGGCATCTACGCCACCTTCATGCCCAAGCCCGTCGCCGGCGTGAACGGAAGCGGCATGCACACCCATCAGTCGCTGTTCGAGGGCGACCGCAACGCCTTCTTCGACGCGGCCGACGAGTACCACCTGTCGAAGACCGCCAAGCGGTTCATCGCGGGGCTGCTCCGCCACGGACCGGAGATCACGCTGCTCACGAACCAGTGGGTGAACTCGTACAAGCGCCTCGTGCCCGGCTTCGAGGCGCCCGTCTACGTCTGCTGGGCCCGACGCAACCGGTCGGCGCTCGTGCGCGTGCCCCAGTACAAGCCCGGCAAGGAAGAGGCGACACGCATCGAGTACCGATCGCCCGATCCCGCCTGCAACCCGTACCTAGCCTTCGCCGCGATGCTGGCGGCCGGGCTCGCCGGCATCGAGGGCGAGTACGAGCTGCCCCCCGAGGCGAGCAACAACATCTACGAGATGACCGAGTCCGAGCGTGAAGCGGCCGGCATCCGGTCGCTGCCCGAGGACCTGGTCGAAGCGATCCACCTCGCCGAGCAGAGCGACTTGATGCGCCAGACCCTCGGCGAGCACGTGCACGAGTTCCTGATCAGGAACAAGCGCGAGGAATGGGATGCGTTCAAGGCATACGTCAGCCCGTTCGAGCTCGAACGTTACCTGCCGATCCTCTAGTTCGACCCGAAGTTTCGACCCCCTCCTTATCGCGTAGGTCGGTTCCGCCGCAGGGGTTGACGTAGGGCGTTCGGCCGGGAGAGAGTATCCGCCGAACGGCCGACAGGTCGATCATGCCGTGCAACGAAGAGAGGAGTCCCCCGTGCGCTCTCGGAAACGCCTGTCCCGTGCGCCCCTGTTGGTCGTTATGGCGCTCGTCGCCCTGACACTGATGGCGGTGCCGGGCAACGCAACCTTCGCGAAGAAGTACGACCTGAAGATCCTCGCGGTCGGGTCGACAGCGACGCCGTCGCCCGCGGTCGCCGGCAGTCAGACGGCCTTCACGGCCACGTACACGAACAAGAGCATCTACAAGATCAACTCGACCGTGCTCACGGTGCCGCCGAACTTCGATGTCGTCGGTCACGGGCACGACGCCACGACGACCCGGGGAACGATCGCACCGTCACACCGACGCGATCAGTCAGTGTCAGCAGACCTGAACCTGTCGCTCGGGTCTTCGTTCACGATCTCCCTGACCGCGTCTGTGTCCGTGCGTCGAAGGCACGCAGCGCAGTGGACGGCGCTGACGAAGACCGGCAACTTCAGCGGCTACATCATTCTCGATGAACAACCCTGGCAACGCTCAGAAGACCAACGTGACCGGCTCGTGCAACGCGACGATCGACGTCGAGAAGTACGAGGACTCGGACCTGTCCGACAGCCGGGGCGGCGGCGAGCCGCTCCTCCCGGCTGGGAGTTCACGTCCACGAGGGAGCGACTCTCCGGAGGCACCGTGATCGGCTCCCACAGAGCGACGGTCGTTGACGGCACGACGTCCTTCTCGGTCCCGGTCGGCGGCACGTACACCGTCTGCGAGACGCCCCAGCCTGGCTGGACGAACACCGACCCGGTGGCGACGGGCTGCGCGACCGTCGAAGCGCACTCGACGGATGCCGGAGCCTCCCTTAAGTTCGGGAATGCGCAAGGCGCGGTCGGGGACTCGGGCTGCCCCGAGCATCAGGCGACGAATCCAACACCGACACCGCCGGCGGTGCGAGGCAGACCCCTTCGCCGACCTGGCGCGAGACGAGAACGCGGACGGAAGCGACTGCGAGTTGGTGCCGTACATCCTCGAGACCGGTACGGATGAGGGGCACCGAATTCGTCGAGTTCATCAAGAACCTGGAGGCGCAGCAAGTTCGGCGCAGTTCCTGCTCACGATCGACTGGCTGCCCGAGAACCGCGCCGTCTACCCGATCCCGACCTCGACGAAGGTCGACTATCGGCAGCGGTCCGGTGAACCTCAACTGGTGCAAGCCTGATCCCGCGGGGCCGCAGCTGTACAACCTGCCGGCACCGACCCCGGGCAACCCCAACTTGTGGTGCCTGGTCAGCCAGTTCTCAGAGGTGGGAGACGTCGCCGGCAAGATCAATGTGACCGAGGTGCTGTACGGGCTCGGCGACCCGAGGGTGACGCGCGGCTAGGTGCGCCCGCGGGCTCAGAGGAAGGCGGCAAGCGGCAGGGTCCGTCAGACGCGGACCTTGCCGCACATGCCGCTGCAGTTGCCTCCGCTGACGGTGCCGTGGACGCCTGCAGTAGAACTCGGAACGTGCCACTCATGTTGAATCGGCGCGAGACCGACGAGCCCATGTGCAGCTGCTGGTTGTACGACCAGTTCCCGCCGTACGCCGTCACCGTGTGATGCCCTGATACTCCCCGCCACCGGACCCGATCGCCCCGGTTGATGTTGACGGTCGCCGGGGTCCACCGCGTGCCGCTCCCCCTGATCGTCACCGCCGCTGCCGGCGCCGCCGCCGCGATCGTCAGGCCCGCCACGAGCATCACCACCACACCGATCCTTCGCACTACCACGACACGCTCCCCTCGCTCGAGATCCTCATCAGGGTACGGTCGGGAACGGTCGCAAGGTTCACCCCGAGCGACATGGCCGGAACGGCCGGTGCGCAGGACCAAGCCTGCCGTTCCGGCGATTTGCCCTGCTACGCACCGCTCGGCTACCGTGGCGGCATGGCCCCAGACGAGCGCGACGAGCTGACCCCGGCGCTGTCCGAAGCGAAGGCGCGGCGCGCCACGCTGCACGATGCGCTCGTGCACCTCGAGGTCGCGATCTCCTCCCCGGCGGCAGGTCGCATCCCGGAATGGACCGACCTCGTGACGAAGGAGATGACCAGCGTCCGGGACGCCTTCGACCAGCACGTGCTCGTCACGGAGAAGCCGGGCGGGCTGTACGAGGAGATCATCATGCGCGCACCTCGCCTCGACGGCACGGTGCGACGCCTGAAGGACGAGCACCCCGACATCGCCGAGAAGATCGGGGAGATGCTCGAGCGCCTCGAGAAGGCCACGATCGGCGGACCGGAGTGGCCCCTCGACGACGCGCGCGACGACCTGCAACGGTTCATCGGCACGGTGATCCGCCACCGGCAGAAGGGCGCCGACCTCGTCTGGGAGGCGTACAACGTCGACATCGGCGGCACCGAGTAGGTCGACACGCGGGGCTCCGCGCCCGTTGACATCTCGGAAGCTCACGTAGGCTTCCGCCATGCCTCGCATCGCGCTCGGGCAGGTGAACCTCACGGTCGGCGACTTCACCGGCAACGTCGCTCGCATGGGTGCGATGGCCGACGACGCGATGAAGGCCGACGCCGACATCGTGGCCTTCCCCGAGCTCGCGGTCACCGGGTACCCACCCGAGGATCTCGTCCTTCGTCCCGAGTTCGTGCGCGAGAACCTCGAGACCCTCGACGCGCTGGCCCGACGGACCGCGACGACCTGCCCCGTCGTCGTGGGTTTCGTCGATCGATCCGAAGCGGGCATCCACAACGCCGCGGCGTTGCTGCGCAACGGCACCGTCGAAGCGCGCTACCACAAGATGCAGCTGCCGAACTTCGGTGTGTTCGACGAACGCCGCTACTTCGCGCCGGGCACCGAAGGGACGCGCGTCGAGATCGACGGAGCCGATTGCGGCCTGTCGATCTGCGAGGACGCCTGGCACGATGCGCAGCCGTTCGCGAGCTACGCAGGCATCCCTCTGATCGTGAACATCAACGGCTCGCCGTACCACCGTGGGAAGACGGGTGACCGCGAGGACGTGCTCCGCGCCCGCGCACGACAGACCGGAGCCTGGATCGCGTACGTCAACGCTATCGGCGGCCAGGACGAGCTGGTCTTCGACGGCGGCTCGATGATGGTCGCCCCCGACGGCACGGTGCGCCATCGGGCGAACGTCTTCGACGAGGACCTGCTGATCGTCGACATCCACGGCGACACCTCGTTCGCGGATCCTCGGCCGGTCTGGCCCACCGATGACGCCGAGGAGGTCTGGCGCGCGCTGGTGCTCGGCGTCGGCGACTACGTGCGGAAGAACGGCTTCTCCGAGGTGATCCTCGGGCTGTCGGGAGGCATCGACTCGGCGCTCACGGCAGCCCTCGCTGCCGACGCGCTCGGCGCCGACGCCGTTCATGCGCTCGCGATGCCCTCGCCGTTCAGCTCACCTGAGAGCGTCGAGGATGCGGTCGACTGCGCGGAACGCCTCGGCATCCGCATCGACACCGTCGAGATCACGAAGGTGTTCGACGCCTACCGGTACTCGCTGGCCGAGCTCTTCATCGGCCGGGAAGAGGACGTGACCGAGGAGAACCTGCAGGCGCGCATCCGCGGCAACCTGCTGATGGCGATGTCGAACAAGTACGGCTCGATCGTGCTCGCGACCGGAAACAAGAGCGAGTACGCGGTGGGCTACTCCACCCTCTACGGCGACATGGCCGGCGGTTTCGCGCCGATCAAGGACGTGCCGAAGACCCTCGTCTACGAGCTGGCGAACTGGCGGAACCGCACCGCGACCGATGCCGGAGAGACGCCTCCGATCCCCGAGCGCACGATCACCAAGCCCCCGAGCGCGGAGCTGCGACCGGACCAGAAGGACACCGACTCGCTGCCGCCCTACGACGTGCTCGACCCGGTGATCGAGGCCTACGTCGAGAACGACCTCGGCATCGACGACATGGTCGCGCAGGGCATCGAGCGCGCGCTGGCCGAGCGCATCGTGCGCATGATCGACCGCAACGAGTACAAGCGGCGGCAGGCGGCGCCCGGCGTGAAGATCACGCCGAAGGCGTTCGGGCGAGACCGGCGCATGCCGATCACGAACCGTTACTCAGGGTGAGCCCGCGGTACGGCGCTCAGCCGATCGCCCAGGTCACCGTGATCGTGACGCTCGTGTCGAGCTGGTCGGGTGGTAGGACCGAGAGCGCCGCGCCGGCCGTGTCCGATGCCCGGTAATAGGCCTCCTCGTACACCGGGCGAGCGGCGCCTTCCTCGACGATGCGCTCGAGGCCGGTAACGCCGGCGCCCGCTGCAGCCGCCATCGCATCGGCCTTGGCCCGCGCGCCCTGCACGGCCTGCTCCAAGGCCTCGGTCCGGGCCTTCGACGGGTCGGAAACCTCGAACCTGATGTCGCGCACCGAGGTTGCGCCCGCCCCGACCGCCGCCTCGATGACGGCCCCGACTGAGTCGAGATCACGAACGGTGACCGACAGCGAGGCGTCGGCCACGAACACCGTTCGCTCGCGAGGGGTCTTCCTGTCGACGGTGCGCCGGAACACGTCGAGCCGATCGGTCTGTACGTCGTCGGCCGCGATGCCCGCGTCGCGAAGGGCAGCGAGGACGTCGTCGGTCGTCGCGCCGTTGTCGGCGAGCGCGTCGGCACTGTCGTCGGCCTGCGACTCGACGCCGATGTGGAGCGTCGCCTGATCGGGCTCGGAGCCCACCGTGGCGGTCGAGGTCACGGTGATCGTTCGGCGTCCGCCGACCTCGTCGCCACCCTGCGCCATCGCGCGGGCGCCGAACGCGAGCAGCACGAGCGCTACGACCACCAGGGCGACGATCCACGTTCGCCTGCTCATGGAACGGTCTCCTTCCGGGTGAAGTTCTGGCGGGCCGCGGAAAGGCGACCCGTCGCTCATCTCATGCCTCGGAAGAAGTGTTCTGTGACCGCGCGAAACGCGTCTCTCGAGCGCAAGTGGCCAAGACGAAGACCCAGCCGATCAGTGACAGACACCAGTGCCCGAATCCAGCACGGCGCCTCCAACCGCGATGAAGCGCCAGGAGTACGAGGTCGTGGCGAGCGTGAGCTCGAGGATGCCCCGCGTATCCGTGATGCGGGCTTCGGAGTTGGCGATCGGCGTACCGAACGGATAACAGCAGTTCCCTCCGGTGCCGACGACGAACTGACGGATACCCGTGTCCGACGCGGCCCCGAGCGGCGTCTGCGGCGCGAACCGCTCGTAGTTGTGCTCGTGACCGTTCAACACGATCTCTGCGCCCTCAAGGCCGAGGAGGTCCCAGTACGGCTGGCTGGAGGGGTCGCTCCCGTGGTTGGTCCCCGAGGAGAATCTCGGCTTGTGCCAGTACGCCAGTGTGCAGGCGTGTTCGTCGTTCGCGAGGTCGTGCTGAAGCCACGCATGTGCGGGGCTTCCCGGCCCGCATCCGCCGATCGAGAGGCATTGACTGTCGAGCGAGACGATGTGCCAGGCGCCGAGGTCGAAGGAGTACCACGTGCCGCCGTTCGTCAGGAACGAAGCTCCGAAGTAGTCTTTGTATCCCTGTGCGCTGGGGGTCTTCCACTCGTGATTGCCCGGCGAGGGCTTCGTCACATCCTTGAATCGACCCCACTCCAGGTCGTAGGAGGCGAGGTACTGGGCGAGCGTGCCGAAGCTGTACTGGTTGTCTCCGAGCGTGACCGCCACATCGGGTGCTGAAGCCTCCACCAGGGAAGCGGTGCCAGCGCAGTTCGTCGGTGCGACCTGACAGATGTCGCCCGCCGCGACGAGAACGTTGGTACCTCCCGACGGGGGTGGCGTATCGAGAGCGGGCGTCGTGACGGGAAGCGAAGGCGAGGAGCGAGCCGAACGTCTCCCCCCAGGATCGGCGGCGTCGACCGAGTACGAGTAGGTCGTGAGCGGCAGCACCGATGTGTCCGAGAACGTGGTCCGGTTACCGGGCACCAGGCCGATGGCGACGTCATCTCGGTAGATCGCGTACTCGGCGACTCCGGAATCGTCGGTCGCCGCCGACCACACGAGATCGACTCGGTTACCTGCGATGAAGGCGGCCGCCAGGCCCTGCGGGACGGTCGGCGGCGTGGCGTCGGTGGTGACGAACGAGGCCGCGACCACGACGTCATCGTAGGCAGCGTCCATGGTCACTGCTGAGTCGCTGCCTAGGTGAGCACGCCCCACGGGCTTCGTCCCCAGCGAGGTGGTGGACGAGAGGTCGGCGATCCTGACGCCGTCGAGCCACGCCTCGGTCATCGAAGCGGCGCCTGCCGCCCGGGCGTGGATCTGCACCTCGTGCCAGACGCCCTTGCTCAACTTCGTGGCGCTCGTCGTGGTGGTTCCGGCGACGTCGTTCCTGATCGAAAGCGTGCCGTTGGCAGCCACGCGGAGAGACGCGATCCCGCCACCACTCACTTTGAGCAGCCGGAGGAGTCTCACGGTTCCGGTCGAGGAACGCAGGTTCACGCGGACGTCGAGGAAGACGTCGGCCTGGGGGGAGGCCAGCGTCTTCGACGCGTAGCCGGGCTTGCCCGACGTGGTGATCTGGCCAGCCCAGGCTCCGCCGAAGACCAGCTGTTGCTGGACCGTGAAGCCCGAGGTCTGGGTCCACGGCCCCAGACCGCCCGACTCGAAGTCGTCGGCGAACACCGATGCGGCCGCCGAGCCGGTGATACCGGGCAGGATCGCGATGGTCAGCATGAACGCCGCCAAGAGCGACGCGGCCAATCGACGGGTGTGACCGATCGTCATCGTTGGCTCCCACGGCCCGGGGGAAGATCCAACGGAGCGGCTGAACGACCCTGTCACATGGTGGGAGCGTCCGCAAATCGGGTCCGAAGCGACCGGCGTGGGCCGCCCATCCATCGGCGCATCCCGGCGGATCCGCGGCTGCGGCCCGACTGAACCAACGATGGGGCGAGGACTTGTCGCAGTGACGCATGGCGAAGCGCAGCCCGGACACTCGATGAGCGACCGGCGCCGGCGTGGACGGCGCCGTCCGAAGTGGCAAACGTCCACCGGGCGCTACCCGACCGATGACGCCGTCGCGGCGAGGAGCCGCGACGGCGAGGGTGCGCACCCCTTGCCGGCGTAGAGATCAAGCGCCTCCTCGACCAGCGCTCCGGTCTCCGAACCCCGTGCGAGGATGCGGAGTACCGCGGCCCGGTCGAGCAGCGCCTCTGCTCGGAAGATCAGGAACCCAGTCCCCTCGGTGAGCGCGACCGCCTCGGAGGACATCCGATCGGCTGCGATGCCGTCGCCCTCCTGTGCCTTGAGTCGCGCCACGACCGCGAGCGTCTTCGTCGAGATCTCCGGGTCAGGTGCGGCGCGCACCTGGTCGAGCCATGCGATCACGTCCTTCGCATCACCGATGCGCCGTTGTTCCAAGAGCGCACGCGCGAGCTCCGACGCCGCGAGTGGGCCGAACCAATTGTCGTCCGCTGCCCGCGCCGCCTCCCATCCGGCGCGGAACTGGCGTTCGGCCGCCGGGTAGTCGCGCGCGGCGAGCGCCACTCGCCCCCACATCAGCCGCGGCACTTCGGTGACGTAGGCGGTGCCGACGAGGTCCGCGCGGTCGATGCCGCGCACGGCCGTCGCCGTGTCCCCGGCCAACGCCGACGCGTAGTCGAGGAAGGCGCCGAGCATGATCCGCCCTGCGCGGTCCTGCATCCGATCGTGCCACTCCTGGAGCTTCTGTGTCGCGAAGGGAAGCGGGTCCGGGCCATCCAGGAGGGCGAACCCCAAGTTGCAGATGGCCCAGTCGGTGTCCTCGGCGCTCGCGACACGATCGGCGGCCTCGAGAGCTGCGATCGCGGCGGACGTCTGCTGCTCCGTCTCGCCGCGCCACTGCCAGATCTCCCACAGGAGGTTCCGTGCTCGAAGGACACCGAGCGGCTCGTCCCGCCGCTCGAACGTGCGAACGGCCTCCTCGAGGGTCGCTCGCAAGGCGTCGAGGTCGACGTTCTCGGGGTTGGCGAACATCGTCCAGAACGATCGGAGGACGGTGGCATGCATGCGCGGGCTCTCGAAGTCCGGGCCCTGGGCAAGCTGGATACAAGAATCTGCCGTCTCGAGAGCCTCCCGGATCCCGATCACCTGGAACTCGGCCACAGCAAGGTCCGGAAGCAGGTCGATCCGGGCGGGGCTCCGCTCGGCGAGGAGGTTGCTGGCGCGCAGGAGTTGTGCGTGGGCGGCATGTACGTCGCCCGAGCGAAGCGATCGACGGCCCGCGGAAGCGAGGCGTTCCGCGGCGAGGACCGCAACGCGATCGGTCTCATCGCCGATCAAGCCGAGCTCGGTACGGCAACGAACGCTCATGTCGAGGTGATGGCCGATCAGCGCATCCGCCTCCGGAGTCCCCGGACCCAGATCCACGTCGATCCACGCCGCGAACCGCTCGTGGAGCCCCGATCGGTCGAGCTTGGGCAAGGCAGCGTAGGCTGCCTCCCTCACGAGCCCGTGCTCGAAGCGATACGCGTCGGTGCCGGGGATCGATGCCCGCGCAGGGCGCACCAGCTCCCGGCGGATCAGCGAGAGGAGTGATCCGTGGACATCGCCCTCGGCGACGTCGAGAAGCGCCGCGAGGGCCCGCGTGTGAAACACGTTGCCCTCGATGGCGGCGGTCTGCAACAGCTTCCGTTCGTTCCATGGGAGGCGGTCCAGCCGCGCCTCGAGCAGAGCCATCAACACGACCGGGAGCGGTTCGCTCTCCCCGTCGGACTCGGCGGCCGCGGCGAGAAGTTGCTGAAGGAAGAGCGGATTCCCCTCGGCCGCCTTCAGCACCCGGATCCTGACCTCCTCCGAGAGCCGTGGATCGGCGAAACGGCCCAGCAGCTCGTGGGCCTCCACGTCAGGGAGCGGCCCGAGGCGCAGGATCGTCGCCCCGTGCCGTTCTGCCCATGACGGCTGGAGATCGAGTAGCTCCGGTCGGGCTATGCAGACGCAAAGGATGGCCGAGTTCCGGCTGTGGTCGACGACGTCCAGGACGAGCTCCACGAGCGCCGGCTGCGCCCACTGGAAGTCCTCGAACACGCACACGAGCGGACGGTCCCTTGCGAGGGCTTCCAGCAGCCGACGAACGGCCCAGGTGGTCTCGTCGGTGGTTCCTGCGATGTCCGCACCGCCCACCGCGGCTGCCACACGAGAGGCGATCTCCTCGGCTTCGTCGACCCCCTGGAGGAGCGAGTCGAGCCGCCCGCGAAGGTCAACCCCCGGCTCGTACTCGAGCATCTCCGCGACCGGCCAGTAGGCAAGCCCGGTGCCGTACGAAAGACAACGGCCCACGAGGACGGTGGCCGACGCACCGAGGTTCGTCGCCAGTTCGGCCGCGAGCCGCGTCTTCCCGATACCGGGCGGGCCGAGAAGGGTCAAGAGGTGAGCCTCGCCGCTGGTTCCAACTCGCTCGAACACGTCGTGCACAGCCGCGAGCTCGTCCTCCCTGCCGATGAGTGGTCCCGAGCTCTCCAGCCCGGGTGGGTCCCGAACCGTGAGGAGCCGGTGGACCGTGATCGGGTCCGTCTTGCCCTTCAGCGTGGACGGTTCAAGCGGCTCGAGCTCGACGCGTGACCGCACCAACTTCGCCGTCGACTCGCCGAGCATCACCTCTCCGGGTTCGGCGAGCTGCTCGAGCCTCGACGCCACGTTGACCGCGTCTCCGAGCGCAAGGGTGCCTGCGTGCGCGGTGACGACCTCCCCGGTGTTGACGCCGATCCTGGCCGACAGGCGAACGCCGTAGCGTGGCTCCAGCCGGTCGTTCAGCTTCTCGATGGCGCCTCGGATCTCCCACGCAGCGCGGACGGCCCGATACGCGTCGTCTTCGTGAACGGATGGCACGCCGAATACGGCCATCACGGCGTCGCCGATGAACTTCTCGACGACCCCACCGTGCCGCTCGACAGCGGTTCGGGCGACGTGGAAGTAGTCGAACAGGATCCGTTTCAGTGTCTCCGGATCCAGTCGCTCGCCGAGCGCGGTCGACTCCGCGAGATCGCAGAAGAGCACCGTGACGAGCTTTCGTCGTTCGGGCGCGTCGGCGTGGACGAGATCGTTGCCGCACCCGTTGCAGAACCGGGAGTCGTCCGCGTTCTCGCGCCCACACACGGTGCAGAGCAACCGGGTCCCCCTCGCGTTTCGACCTGCCGGTCGGGCAACCAGGCCGAGTATATGCGGGCCTCGCTCCGCGCGTTCGCGAGAGCCCGCCGTCTGCGCGCGATGCCAAGGCGTCGATGCAGGCGGGGGTGTCGTGACGTTCGGGGAGTTCGCCCAGGTGGCCGAGGAGCTTTTCGGCACTCAGCGACCATGAACGAGGTCGTCGAGCGCAACGGACTGACCGGACTAGGGGCCGAGCACTCGCTCACGATCGCCGAAACGGAGACGTGGGCGGGGCTCCCGAGGCCGCGGAACGGCGCCTGAGGGAAGGTCGCGAGGTCCTCGAGCCGCTGGGAGACATCTTGTGGGTCAGCGCGGTGGACTGTGCCTGCGCTCGGCCGTCCGGGCTCAGGAACGACCCAGATGTGCCGTGAACAACGGACCCTCATGGCGTGTGTTCATGGCCCGTGCCAACTGGCCTTGGATGACTTCCTGCGAGTGGATTCAGCCAGCGACTCGGTAGAGCCGCCAGCGGTCGGGTACGCCTTTCAGCTCGTGCTCGCCACGTGCCTCGAACTCAAGGCCCGAGCCAGCGACGAGGTCCTTGACCGTCTGGGACACCAGGACCTCGGATGGTCCTGCGAGGGCACCGACTCGTGCCCCGATCGTCACGCCCAACCCCGCGATGTCGTCACCCTCGATCGCCACCTCACCGGTGTGCAAGCCCGCGCGGATCTCGATATCGAGCGGCCGCAGCGCGGACACGATGGACGCGGCACATCGCACGCCGCGGGCGGGTCCGTCGAACGTGGCGAGGAACCCGTCACCCATCGTCTTGATCTCGCGCCCCCTATAGCGAGAGAGGTTCGCGCGGACCGTCTTGTCGTGCTGAGCCCGCAGCTCCTTCCACCCGTGGTCACCGAGGGCCGCACTCTGGCTTGTTGAATCGACGATGTCAGTGAACAGCACCGTCGCCAGGACGCGATCGAATGCTGCCTCTTCCCTCCGGAGCTCACTCAGGAAGTTCTCAACCGCATCGAGCATCTCTTCCTGGTCGGGACCCATCCATCCGTGGGAGCTGCCGGGAAGCTCCTCCAGTGTCGCGCCGGGGATTCGATCCGCGAGGAAACGGGCCTGTTCGACCGGCTCGACCTGATCCCCTGTTCGATGAACGACCAGGGTCGGTGCCTGGACCACAGGGAGCAGGTCCCTCACGTCCGTATCGCGAAACATTCGCTCAAGTGCGGAGGCATCGCCTGGGCCAGCTGAACGACGCATCCAGGTTGCGTAGGCTCGCTCGAACTCCGGATCGTGAAGGTCTGGCCACTCCAATGCAACCATCCACTCGGCGAACGCATGCGTGCCCCAAGACTCATTGATCCGAGCGAGATATTTGTCCCATTCCACTTCGGTCCACGCCCAGGGGTAGTCCGGAGCCCAGAGTCCCCTCGCCGTCGCAGCCCAGAGGATAACGGCCGATGTCCGGTCCGGGTACGTCGAGGCGAACAACGTGATCAACATCGCGCCATCGTCTGTTCCGAGCAGCGTCGCCCGATCCGATCCGGCCGCGTCCATGACGGTGCGGATGTCGTCCATCCGCGTCTCCAGGGTCAGCTGGTCCTCGCGCTCCACGACATGGTCGGAGAGCCCAGTGCCCCGCCGATCGAAGACCAGGACCCTGGAGAACGAGGCCAGCCGACGGAGGAAGCTGGCGACGGGTGTCCATTCCCAGGCTTGCTCCACGTTGAAAACCCAGCCCATGACGAGAACGAGGTCGGTCGGACCCTCGCCGAACACCTGGTATGCGATGTGAACACCGTCCGCGGTCCTCGCGTATCGGGTCTCTGGGATCACGCCGCAAGTGTCCGACTTGCCGGTGCCGGGCCGCAAGTGCTGAGGTGGACCACCAGGAATGCCGGTCAGCTGTGCATCGAGGCGATGGATCCATCTCGGTCCCTAACGCCACACCCGGGCCGAAGACACGGGACATGTCGGACACATTCAGGAGGCCTGTGCCGTGAACAGAGACCGCCGGATGACGAGAGACGTCGAGCACTATCGAAAGGGTCCGGGCATGAGAACGCCCAAGTCAGAGGCCGTATCCGTACAATCCCGCGGGTGGGGCCCGTAGCTCAGCCCGGTTAGAGCAGGGGGCTTTTAACCCTCGTGTCGCAGGTTCGAATCCTGCCGGGCCCACCCTGGATGTCGGTGCCGTCGGCTAGCGTCGGGCGATGCTCCGGACGACCTTCGACGGCCCACGCAGCAGCACCTGGGTGATCGACGAGCCGACCACCAGACGTGAGCGTATGCGCGGCGCGAAGGCTCGCCCATGGACCTCTCCCCGCCACGGCATGCTGTTCGAACGGTGCCGGTCGGTCCACACGTTCGGCATGCCGGCGCCGATCACGGTCGTCGCGCTGAACACGCGACTCGAGGTCGAACGTGTGACGGTGTTGCGCCCTCGCCGGCTGTTCCTGCCGCGGCCGGGCATCCGTCACATCCTCGAGTGCGCGACCGACGCCGACGTTCGGCCGGGCGATCGGTTCGAGCGGACGGCCCGGTCCGGCGCCGCCGGGGAAGGCACCGGCGACGCTCAGACCGAAGCGCCGATGAGCAGGCGCAGGAGGGCCGTCAGGCCGGTCGCCACCACCGCGATGAACGCGGCGACCGCGAACGGAACCCACGCGGGCAAGGCGATCGGCTCCTTGCGGACCCGATCGGGCCGCGCCAGACCGAGCCATTCCAGCACCAGCTTCATCACACGAGGTGTTCGGCGCCACGGCGCGATCGGTTGAGCGGTCAGGCGATCCACATCGGGCCGCGCTGGTCCACGACCGACCAGTCGCCGCCTCGCTCTTCCAACACGTAGGTGCTGCCGCTGCCGCACAACCCGCCGCAGCCGTAGCTCGCGCCGACGCGGATCTCACCCGCTCGTTCCACGATCGGTCCGAGCGTCAACACGATCTCGTGCGGAGGACCCTGCATCCACGTCGTCGTCGTAGAGCGGCGCGGGTCGTCGATGAAGCGAAGATGCTCGATGCCGAGCCGCTCCCGCAGTGCCGCCCGTTCCGCCTCTGAGAAGGAGTCGTCGCACGCCTCGGGACCCATCGGATCGGCGGCGTCGGAGCAGAGCCCCGTGAGGACGTAGACGCGACGCCACTCCATCGGCTCGGCTCCCACCAACTCCGAGATCAGCGTCTCGTACACGCCCAGCCTCCGCTCGTCGAGCTCGGGCGCGGGCTCAGGCGAGGGGCCGTCCCCCTCTGCCGGCGGAGGCGTCCGGTCGGCACACGAAGCGAGCGAGAGGCAGAGGGTGAGGAGCGTGAACACGAGCATCCGGCGCATGCGATCGGCCTCCTGTGCAGGACCCCACCAGGTTCGGCGAGATCGAACGGAAGCTCATGCCTCGAGCCGGCGGTGTTGTGACGACCCTGGGCCCTCGCGACGCCCCGGCTATACTCTGTCGGCCGCCCTCTGCGGCCGCTACCCTGCTGGAGGAGCACCTGCGCCCCCATCGTCTAGCGGCCTAGGACATCGCCCTTTCAAGGCGGAAGCACGGGTTCGAATCCCGTTGGGGGCACGGTTCCGAGCACGACCTCGCGGTCGGTGCGCGGCGCCTTGACAACTGGAACACCACGTGCGCCCGTAGAGGAGTCCGGCCGTCCTCACCGCCCTGTCAAGGCGGAGATCGCGGGATCGAAGCCCGTCGGGCGCGCCATCGACGCCGCGCCGGCCTCAGGGTCGGCGCGGCGTTCGAGGGCAGGTCGGGTGGTTGGAATCGCTAGACCCGCAGTTCAGCCGCCCGCCCATTCCCTGGTGGTAACGGATCTCGCCGATCCGGTAACGCCGCTGGGCAACCTCCCGCCCACCGGCACGTGACCGCGAGCGGACCGGTCCCCTGCCCGGGGCAGTGAATCACCGTTGTGTGGTTGCCGTGGACCCCCTCCCCATCTACATAGTAGAAACGCTCCATGAAACCCATGACGGTCGCCCGGATGTGGACCGGCTCGAGTTAGTTCTCATGGTGATGAACGCCTCCCCGGAGCCTGCAGCTGACGGCGCTCCTCCGGATCAACCAGCAAGGGACACCCACGTCGCGATCCCGCAGTACTCCCTACTGGCCATCCTGGGGATCTGGGCGGCGGCGGCCGTGCCGATGGCAGCACTAGCCTGGATCGTCGCCCCGGCGCTCGCGCCCGCCCTCTCCGGCCCCCAGCCGTTCGCCAAAGCGCTCCTCACCTGTCTCACCATCGGCCTCATCTGGCAGTTCGCGCTCGTGGTCCTGTTGTTGTGGCGCGAGCAAAGAACCCTTCGCTGGAAGACCGCCCGTCAGGCGCTCTGGCTCGGCCCACCTCGCAGCCCCAAGACGGGACGGGTCGGCGGCAGGCTGTGGCTCCTCGTGATCCCGTTGATCGTCGCGTTCGGAGCCGAGGAGATGATCCCGCTGCCGTCGCACCCAGCGAGTCGCGATCTCGGCGTGTTCCTGGAGTCGCAGGCGGGCGTGACGTTCCTTCGCGGGGCGTGGGGGTGGTACGCGATGATCCTCGTACTGCTCATCTTCAACACCATCCTCGGGGAGGAGCTCCTCTTCCGAGGGTTCCTTCTGCCTCGCATGAACGGCGTCTTCGGGCGCGGCGACTGGGTGGCCAATGGCGTTCTCTTCGCCGCCTACCACCTTCACACGCCGTGGGTGATGCCGGCGGCAGTCTTCGACACCCTCATCCTCGCCTACCCGTCGAAGCGCTACCGCAGCGCGTGGTTCGGCATCATCGTGCACAGCGCACAGAGCGTCTTGATAGCCGTCGTCGTGCTGTTCTTGGTATTGGGATAGCGGAAGCGGATCGCGCGTCAGGACAACGGGGCGAGACCGGCGATGGCAGCGCCGAGGCCCGACCGTCGCGCAAGCACTGGGCCGCACCGAAGATCCGACGCCCTCGGACCTCGACTTCCCCCGCCTCTACGGGCGCAGTTCATCGGGCCGGAGCCAGCTCGTGCTCGGGCTCGCCGTCGGCAGTCGCGGGAACGAGATCAGCTTCCAGTTGGGGCGCCGGCAGTCCGGCCTCGCCCCCGATGTCGATGGTGGGGAGTAGACGATCGAGCCAGCCCGGCATCCACCAGTTGGCGTCGCCCATCAACTTCATCGAGGCCGGCACCAGGATCATCCGCACGATGGTCGCATCGACGAAGATGGCGGTGGCCAGCCCCAGGCCCACCATCTTGATGGCCGGATCCTCACCCAGCACGAAGCCGAGGAACACCGCGATCATGATCAGGGCGGCGGATGTGATCACGCGAGCCGTGCTGGCGATGCCGTGGATCACGGAGCGATCGTTGTCACCGGTCACGAGGTACTCCTCGCGAACGCGGGACAGCAGGAACACCTCGTAGTCCATCGAGAGACCGAACAGCACGGCGAACATGAAGAAGGGGATGAACGAGACGATCGGCACCGTCGCGTCCAGACCGATGATGCCGATGCCCCAGCCCCACTGGAAGACCATGACCAGCAAGCCATAAGCGGCGCCGATGCTCAGGAGGTTCAGCAACGCCGCCTTCAACGGCACCAGGATCGAGCGGAACACCACGGTCAACAGCAGGAACGACAACACGATCACCGCACCGATGAACAACGGCAGCCGATCCCTGACCTGTTCACCGATGTCGGCGAAACTCGCCGTCGCGCCGCCGACGTGCGCGCGGGCCGGACTCTCATCCAGCACCACCGGGAAGACCTCGGCCCGGAGACGCTCGATCGTGTCGAGGGTGACATCGTCCTGCGGTTCCGTGATCGGGAACGCGAGGAGCGTCGCGACGCCGGCGCCCATGTTCACGTCAGCGGGTGCGACGGCGGCGATCCCCTCGTCGCGCTCGATGGCGCTGCGCAGCGGTTCGACGACGCTCGGATCCTGGGAGATGTCGACGGCGATGACCAACGGGCCGTTGATGCCGGGGCCGAAGCCCTCGGCGACCAAGTCGTAGGCCCGGCGCTCGGTGCGGCTGTCGGGCAGCGTGCCCTCGTCGGGGAAGCCGAGTCGCAGACCCAACACCGGCGCCGTCAGCGCAAGCAGCAAGATCGTGATGCCGATGAGGTAGGGCCAGGCGTGCGTCGACACATGCTCGCCCCACCGCTGCCAGCCCGAGCCAACCGCGTGGCCATCGGTCGCGTGGCGCCGTCGGAATCCGAGCCGGTTGATCCAGTGCCCGGCGAGGCCCAGGAAGGCGGGCAGCAGCGTGACCGAGGCGACCACCATGATCATCACGATGACCGAGGTGGCGATGGCCGCTGCGGTCATGAAGGGGATGCCGGCGACAGCCAGGCCGAGGATCGCGATGACGACGGTCGCCCCCGCGACGATGACCGCCCGCCCGGCGGTCGCGACCGCCCGGCCCGCCGACTCCTCGACGGTCATCCCGAGCGCGAGGTACTCGCGGTGCCGGGTGACCAGGAACAAGGCGTAGTCGATGCCGACCGCGAGTCCGATCATGCTGGCCATCTGAGGGGCGAAACTGGGGATGTCGACGAGATAGGTGATCAGCGACATCGAGCTGATGCCCAGGGCGAGACCGAACAACGCCATCCCGAGCGGAAGGCCCATGGCGATCATCGACCCGAACGCCACGAGCAGGATGATGACCGCAGCGAGCAGACCGATCATCTCGCCGATACCCGTCGGACCCTCTTCGAACGAGGAGAACAAGTCACCGCCCATCTCGATCTGCAACGGAGAGCCTTCGCGGGCCTCGGCGACGAATGCCTTGAGGTCCTCCAGGTCACCCGCGTCCAGATCTTCGAGCACCGGGTACTTGACGCGGACGAGCGCGATCCGACCATCGGGCGACACGGAGCCGCTCGCCGCCGCCCCCTCGGGACCCTCGGCGAGCGCACCCGCAGGATCGCTCGTCCCGAGCACCTTGGCAAGGGAAGCAACCCCGTTCTGGACACCGGCGAGGGCATCCCGCGCCTCGGCTGACCCGAAGAAGGTCACGCCGTCCTCGAGCGGGGTCATCACGAGCTGGGCGGTGAGCCCGGCCGTATCCGATCCGGCGGCCGACAACAGATCGACCGCTCGCTGCGAGTCGAGCCCGGGTACGGAACCCTCGTTCTCGAGCTGCCGACCGAAGGCGCCCGACGCCGCGATCACGATCACGGACACGACCATCCATGTGGCGACAACCAGCCAAGGGCGGCGTGCTGCGAAGCGACCCGTGCGGTACAGCGCGTGCGACATGCGTCGTTCCTCCTCGGCTCGGCGATCCCTGATGGAGCGAGCCTGGCGAGCCGCGATGATCGCGACATCGGTCTGCGGGTCAGACATGACCCGTCGTTCCGGCTGAGAGGTCGCTCGTACTTCCGACCGATACGAGGTGCGCTCAAGCTCTCTACGCTTGCGTGGTGCTGAGGAACACCCTCCGATCACTGTGGGCAGAGCCCCGTGTTCCCGACCCACCCGTACGGGACTGGCGGGACTGGGCACTCGTCGGGGTGCTCCTGCTGGGCACCCTGATCGAGGGATCGCTCCGCGATGACGTGGCCTGGCGACCCGTCGCGCTGATACTCGCGTTCGGCTTGGCGCTCCCGCTCCTGTATCGGCGCACCCAGCCCCTTGCCGCGGTTGCCGGCTTCTTCGGCGCCATCATCGTGCTCGACATCGCCTCACTCGCATACGACGCCGGCTCGGTGGGGCTGTACGTCACCGCCCTAGTGCTCGTCCTCCCCTACTCGCTCTTCCGCTGGGGGAGCGGCCGCGAGGCGATTATCGGACTGCCGATCATGCTGGCGGCTGCCGCCCTCGGCATCGCCAGCGACTACACGGGTGCGGGCGATGCGGTGGCCGGGCTCGTGTTCCTGCTGTTCCCGGCGGTGCTCGGCGCCTCGATCCGCTATCGGGCCGCTTCGCGGTTCCGACAGACCGACCAGATCAAGCTCCGCGAGCGAGAGCAGCTCGCGCGCGAGCTGCACGACACGGTTGCGCACCATGTCTCGGCCATCGTCGTCCGGGCGCAGGCCGGGCGCGTCGTCGCGGCATCCGATCCCTCGGCAGCGCTGGAGGCTCTCGACGTCATCGAAGCCGAGGCGTCGCGTACGCTCGCCGAGATGCGA
The DNA here is from genome assembly GCA_963734685.1 of uncultured Actinomycetes bacterium. Taxonomy (GTDB): domain Bacteria; phylum Actinomycetota; class UBA4738; order UBA4738; family HRBIN12; genus JAOUEA01. The sequence continues at coordinate 134,527 of CAVTIC010000001.1, forward strand.
ACCATGGTCGGCACCCTGCGTCAAGGTGAGACACCCGACCTCGCCCCGCAGCGGGGTGTAGGCGACATCGAACTGCTCGCTCGAAGCGTCGGGGACACGCCGCTTGTCGAAGTCGAGCTGTCGGGTTACCTCACCGACCTCAGGCCATCGGTCGGTGCCGCGATCTACCGCATCGCCCAGGAATCGATCACGAACGCGGTTCGACACGCCCGCCGCGCGACCCGTATCGACGTTCGGGTGCTCGGCGAAGACGGCTACGTGCGTCTGACCGTGAGCGACGATGGCGATACCGGCTCGTTCGGCCCCGACCTGTCGTCGGGCTATGGGATCGCGGGGATGACGGAGCGGGCCGAGCTCCTGGGTGGGACCCTCGAGGCAGGCCCTAACGCCGGGCGCGGATGGACCGTCGATGCGGTGCTTCCCAGGAACGACGGTGCGACATGACCATCCGCGTGATCATCGCCGATGATCAGCACGTCATCCGCACCGGGCTCGGGATGATCCTCGACGCGCAGCCCGACATCGAGGTGATCGCTGAAGCCGCCGACGGACGTGAGGCGGTGTCCCTGGCTCGCGAACTCCGTCCGGACGTCTGTCTGTTCGACATCCGCATGCCCGAGGTGAACGGCATCGAAGCCACTCGACAGCTGGCCGGACCCGACGTCGATGACCCGCTCGCGGTCGTCGTGATCACCACCTTCGACCTCGACGAGTACGTCTTCGGCGCCCTCAGGGCCGGCGCCCGCGGATTCTTGCTCAAGGACGCCGGACCCGAACTCCTGGTCCAGGCGATCCACGCCGCCGCCAACGGTGACGCGCTCATCGCCCCGAACGTCACGGCCCGGCTCTTGGCCACGTTCTCGGACGCGCGACCGGAGACGCCACCCGTGCAACCGATCGAACCGCTGACCGACCGCGAAGAGGAGGTTCTGCTGACCGTCGCCTCCGGTCGCACCAACGCCGAGATCGCCGACGAACTCCACATCAGCCTCAGCACCGTGAAGACCCACGTCGCCAGCCTCATGGCGAAGCTCGGGGCACGGAACCGCGTCGAGATCGCCATGTGGGCCTACGAGACAAGGCGCATCGAAGGCTGATCGACCCCGGCGACCCCTTCGGGAGATAGAGTCCGTTCGGGTCCACCACTCATCTCGCAGCCCGGCGAGCGACCGAAGATGCAGCGCAGCACACCTGGAGGCCCGGCAAGGATCAAGGCCGTCCTTGACACCTCCCTCAGAATGGCGTTGCCGAGCCCGGACCCGCCTCCACTCGGTACACTGCAACTCGCCGGTGACGACCTCGGTTGCGTTCTCTGCCGGGTTGCCTACCGGCCAGGGCCAGGCCAGGACAGGTTGGCCGGGGGCCAGGGGCCAGGCCAGGTCCTCACCGCCCTGTCAAGGCGGAAATCGCGGGATCGAAGCCCGTCAGGCGCGCTGGGTCGTGAGGCCCGAGGCCAGGTCAAGGCGGGTTGAACCCGAGCGCTCGGGTCGTCTGTGTCGATGCGTGAACCATGTCGGGCGTGATCCGCCGGATCGCGATGATGGCGCGGCAGCTCAGGTGGCCACGTCGTCACCGCGTCGTCTGCCACGAGCGTCCCCCTTCCGCCGCTCCCATAGCACCTGCGAGAGCTCGGCCGAGAGCAGGAGGACGTAGGCGGCCGCGTAGAGGAAGGCGAGCAGCCCGAAGACCGCGCCGAGGGCTCCGTACAAGGCCGAGCTGCGCGCGACGACGCGATCCACGAACAGCGCCGACCCATTGGAGCAGCAGCCAGCCGACCGTCGCCATCACGGCCCCGGGCAGGTGGTCGCGCCACGAGAGGGGACTCTGGGGGGTCAGGAACCGGAAGACCGCGAGGAAGAACGCGATGCCGCCGACCAGCACGGCGAGATAGGTCAGCACCTCGACGAGGACGTCCACCACGCCGGACCCGACGAGTCCCGACACGCTCCCCGGCAGCGCGAGCACGACCAGCAGGCCGGCGAGCAGCGGGATCGAGACGACCATCCCCCGGAAGCGCCCGCTGATCAAGCCGGTCCAGCGCGTTCGGAACACGACGCCGAGCGCATGCCGCAGCCGCGCGACGAACCCGGACGCCGCCCACAGCACGCCGGGGATCGCGATCAAGCCCAGCACGACCCGGCCGTCGACGATGGACTCGACCAACGAGGCCGCGACCGCGTCGAGCCCTGGGATCAGGTCGAGGAGGGCGTCGATGACCTGCTCCTGCTTCGCAGGATCACTGATCGCGAACCCGACGACGGACGCTGCGAGCAGGAGCAGCGGAGGCAGGGAGAGGAACGCCCCGTACGTGAGCGCGCCGGCGTGGGTCGGGAGTTCGTCGTCCTCGTAGCGCGCCGCGATCGCCCAGACCGGGTCGACGATGACCCGACCGAACCTCGGGAACCGGGCGTCGATCCTCTCGAGGACACGGAGGACCCACGTCGTGCGATGTCTGCTCCTCCTGGCCCTCCCGGGTCGGGTCGTCCTCCATGGCCGAAGCTTCCCACGTCACCGTCGGGCCACCGGACGAAACACGACGTGCTGCCGCATGACCACCGTGGACGCAGCGGTTCCGGGACCCCTCGACTCGCTTCACTTCAACGCGCTGGCACGATCTCGGTAGCGCTGTGTGCCAGGTCGTCCGCCGGCCCGGGCCAGGGCAGGTCCAGGTTGGGTAGATCCCCGACCTGGCAGGTCAGAGAAGTGCAGTCCGTGTCGCTGCGGAAACGTATCCTCCGATCCGGTAACGGCCCCAGTCGCGAAACAGGGTTCCACGCGCTGCACGCAGATCCAGTACGGATCCGACCACGCGAGCGGGTCGTGCTCTCGGCGTGCCAGAAGCGAGGGCGGCTGCCGCATTGGGACCACTCTCAGCTGCACATCCCGGCGCTCGACCGAGTCAGCACAGGGGGCTGCTGCTAGCGAGCGCCTTCGCTCAGAGATCCTGCTGCGCCTCGAGGCGCCCCGAATCCACCGCGGCCGCGAACGCCTCGTGATCGCGCTCATTCTGGTCCGCGTAGGCCTCCGCGAAGGTGCGCGAGCGCCCGATCGAAGCCGTCGCCACCGCCGAGATACGCAGCGATCGCGATCGGGTCGCCGGAGCGCGCGTGGCCGCGCGCGAGCGTCCAAGCGCACAGCGTCGCGTAGACCTGCATGGTTTCGAGATCGAACCGTTCGATCTGAGCGGAGCCCTTGCCGTCCCAGAGCTGCCGGACGTAGTACTCCGAGCGTCCGGGCGGCCGACCCCCGGGCCCGTCATCCAACCGAGGAAGATGTCGCTGGCCGCCTGCATGAGCCGCTGTCCTTCGACCACCCGCTGTCCCTGGTGCTGGAAGCGGTCGCCGCCCGACATAGGGTTCGAGCACGGAGGGACCCGTCTCCTTCGCCTGGAGGAAGAGCGGATCGTGGTCGTCGCGACCAAGCATCAGGACGATCCAGCATCGGTGCTCCGACGCTGCCCGACGCCGACGACCTTGTGCGCGGCATCGACGTAGCGGTACCGCTTCGCGAGACGCCGGACGTCGGGGTGCAGCGTGCGGCGGTATCCCTCGATCAGGCCCTTGATCAGAGCCTCGAGGTCGATCGGGATGTGCCACTCGGCGGCGACCTCGTCGATCGGGACGACCAGGGGCGGATCGCTGATGATCCGCAGGGAATCGTCGTCCTGCCGGGTGAGCTTGCTCGAGCGCGCGCAGGCTGTTCTTGTTCTCCGCCTTCGAGATCCTGCGCTCCAGCTGCTTGCTGCGGTTCGCGCTCACGCGCGAGCGGAACCGCTCGATGGTCTCGGCGTCCACCCGCGAGTACCAGACATCGAGATCACGCATCGCGGCGAGCCGGCGGATCTCCCGCCGATACTCGCCGGCCGCGGTGATGGCGAGCGGACGCCGCTCGCCCTGGTCGAAGCCCCGCTCTCGAGCCGCGACCGCGAAGCTCGCCGCGAGCCGTTTCACGTCCCACTCGAACGGCCCCGGATAGGTCTCGTCGAAGTCGTTGATGTCGAAGATCATCCGGCGGTCGGGCGCCATGAAGACACCGAAGTTCGCCAGGTGAGCGTCCCCGCAGAGCTGAGCCTCGAGGCCCGAGCTCGGCATCGCCGCCAGATCGGCCGCCATGATAGCGGCAGATCCTCGGTAGAAGGCGAACGGCGAGACGAGCATCCGCCCGTGCCGGATCGGAACCAGCGCCGCCGTTCGCTTCGCGTCCTGGCGCTCGAGCGTCTCCACGGGATCGGGCCGGTCGGGGGCCGGTTCCCACTGCCCCTGTGCCTTTCGCCGCAGGCGGGACCGCACTGCCTTTCCCGCCGCCTCTCGCTCGCTCGGTGTGATCGCTGGAGCCGAGGCCACGGGCTAAGCCTCGCACCAAACGGCTCTGATGTCAGCGCTGCTCACCCGCTAGGGCGGTTGCGGTGAGTGGCGGCGGCACCGGCGACACCGTACGCATCCTCCCGGGTGATCCCCTGGCCGGCTCAGCTCGGGATCCCGAAGACTGCGACCACCGCCATCGCCAACCCGATGCCGGCGAAGAAGGCGACCCAGGCCCATCTCTCGGCCCGCCATGCGAGCCGCCCGGCGATCAACGCCTGCGACAGGTAGTAGGCGGCGAACACCCGGGAGGCCAGCGCCGACCGCGAGCTGACCTCGGTGAGCAGCACGACAAGGATCGCCGGGACCAAGAACAGCGGAAAGGTCCACTGCCTGGGCAACCGATCGCCGACCGCCCGGCCAGCATCTCGGTCCGGGTCTCGGTGTCGTTCACGATCGCCGACAGCTGGCTGCCGAGCGCCGCGGCCATGATCAGGAACGGCAGGAAGACGCTGACCTGCTCGGAGACCTCGAAGATCGCCGTCACGTTGTTGGGAGCCTTGACGCCGGCGAAGAGGATCAGCGAGAAGAAGACGAACAGGACGAACACCTGCGACGATATGTATTGAGCCGAGCGCATCGTCTTGACCCGCGTGTCCGCGGGGACGTAGGCGCCGATGTAACGGGAAGCCTCGAACCCCTGGACGAGCACGAAGAGCCCGAGCAGCTTGCGGAACGGCTCGGCATCGTTGGGGGCGTTGAGGTGGGGCCAGTCGAAGTCGCCGCCGACCAGCTGCTGGACGTTGAAGGTGGCGAAGGCGACCAGGACCGCGACGATCGCCGCCAGATTGAACGCCGTGGTCTTGTTGCCCACAGCATTGAGTGCCATTAAGCCCTTGGCGAATCCGTAGATCGTGAGGATGCCGAGCAGCCCTGGGGCGGTAGCGGTGACGAGTCCGGGCGAGTAGAGGTCGCCCAAGGGCAGCCACACCAGCATCATCAGCAGCTGGGCGTAATAGGATCAAGGCTGTCTCGGGGGCATCCCGCAGGCCGAGATGGCGTTACCGAGTCCTGACCCACCTCCACTCGCTACACTTCAACGCGCTGGTGGTGACCTCGGTGGCGATTTCTGCCAGGTTCTCTACCGGCCCGGGCCAGGTAGCTCAGTTGGCAGAGCACGCGGCTGAAAACCGCGGTGTCGGCAGTTCGATTCTGCCCCTGGCCACCAGATCGGACGAACCTCAGTTCAGGATCTCGCGGCTCCGCACCTCGGCCCAACGAGTGAGCACGCCCTGGTAGACGTCGGCCGCATGCGGGTACTCCCCCGCTTCCAGCGCCTCGAGAGCGTCGTTGACCTCCTTGGCCGAGCGGTCGTCATCGAGCTCGTCCCACCGTTGGAAGTCGCAGAGCTCCGCGTAGTCGAGCTCGAGCACGGACGACGGGTCGAAGTGGGTCATCCACTGGTGCAGGTCGAGGATCAGGTCGCCGATCGGGCCGAGATCGGAGCGTCGGAGCGGCGCGATCGCCTGTTCCGCCCGACGGATCGCCCGGCGGGTGGTCGTGCGGTACCGCAGTCGCCAGCGTCCCCGCTCGTCCTCCACCAGCTCGCGTTCGTCGTCGCGGAAGAGCACGAACCATCGGATCGGCACGTGCCACGGGCTCTGGTGGCAGAAGGCGACCGCGGACGGATCGCGCCGACGGAGCCTCGACAGGTCTCTGGCTGCGCGTTTCCCGTCCTTCTTGGGCACGAACTGCTCCCATAGCTCCATGGGCTGCGCCTCGCGGAACGACACCATCGCCGCCAGCACGCGCATGCGCATGCGGCGAGGGCTGACGAGCGTGCGGCCCTCGAGGTGCAGGATCTCGGCGCTGTCGACGTCGGCGGGAGCGAGCACGCCGAGGCGGCCGACGGTGTGGTGGTCTGCGTACCGCGCCCGCCCCGGCACCGACGCGCCTCCGTGCAGCAGGAATCGCTCCCAGTGCAGCTGCTCGCCCCGCTCGAAGGCGTCGAGCGGCTGGTACACGCGGAGGTATGAGCTGGGCACCATGTCTCGGTCGAGTCTACGTCGGCCGACGCCGGCCGCGACCTTGACGAGCCGACGGCAGCCGCGGACCAGAAGTCTCCCCTATGCTCTCGGCGTCCGACGAGGGGGGCTCGAGGGGGATCTCGCGTGGCGTCCGAACCCGAACACTGGCGCGGCAGCGAACCACTGCGCGTAGTGGCTCCCGACGGCAGGGCGACGGGCGACACCGACGTCGGCCTCGGCCCAGACGAGTTGCGCGCGATGCTCCGTTGGATGCTCCTCGCGCGGCGCCTCGATCGAGAGTGCATCGGGCTGCAGCGCCAGGGCGAACTCACCGTCTACCCGGGCTTCGAGGGTCAGGAAGCGGCGCAGATCGGCAGCGCCATGGCGCTCGGGTCCGACGACTGGGTCTTCCCGACCTTCCGCGAGCTGGCGGTTGCGCTCGTCCGCGGGGTGGACCCGGTGCAGTACCTGGCCTACCACCGAGGCACGTGGCACGGCGGACCGTACGATCCGCGCGCGACCCGGTTCGGTCCGATCTGCATCCCGGTGGCGACCCAGATCCCACACGGCGTCGGCCATGCGATGGGGCAGTCGCTCGACGCGGCACACGCCTGCACGATCGCCTACTTCGGCGACGGCAGCGCGAGTGAGGGCGACTTCCACGAGGCGGCGAACATGGCCGGGGTCTTCGGGGCTCCGGTTGTCCTGTTCTGCCAGAACAACGGGTGGGCGATCAGCGTGCCGACCGAACGCCAGACCGCGGGCGAGATCTGGAAGCGAGCCGAAGGGTACGGCTTCCCGGGCGTGCGGGTCGACGGCAACGACGTGCTCGCCGTCTACCGGGTGACGCGGGATGCCGTGGAGCGAGCGACGCAGGGCGAGGGTCCGACGCTGATCGAGGCACTCACGTATCGGGTCGGGGCCCACTCGACCGCCGACGACCCCGGGCGCTACCGCGACGACGAGGAGGTCGAGCGCGCACGTGCGTTCGACCCTATCGTGCGGTTCCGTGCCTGGCTCGCCCACGAGGGACACATCGACGACGGGGTGCTCGCGACGTGGGACGACGAGGTCGAGGCGGAGGTGCTCGCGATCAGGGACGGTGTGATCGCGCAGCCGGCGCCCCCGGTCGCATGGATGTTCGACTGGACCTACGCCGACCCGCCGGCTGCGCTCGCCGATCAGCGCCGCGAGGTGATCGGTGGCTGAGGTCACGATGATGGCCGCGTTGAACGCGGCGCTGCGCGATGCGCTGCTCGCCGACGACCGGGTGCTCGTGTTCGGCGAGGATGTCGGGCGGTCGGGAGGCGTCTTCCGAGTGACCGACGGGCTCCTCGTGGAGTTCGGCGACCGGCGGGTGTTCGACACGCCGATCGCGGAAGCGGGCATCGCAGGCGCGGCGGTGGGGCTCGCGTTCGCAGGCTGGCGCAGCGTCGTCGAGATGCAGTTCGACGCGTTCTCGTATCCAGCGCTCGAACAGATCGTCGATCACGTGGCGAAGATGCGGGAACGAACCCGCGGGCGCGTCGACATGCCGATCACGATCCGGATCCCGTCGTTCGGAGGCATCAAGGGGAAGGAGCACCACGGCGAGAGCCCCGAGACGTTCTACGTGCACACGGCCGGGCTCAAGGTGGTCTGCCCTTCGACCCCCGGCGACGCGTACCGCCTGCTGCGCCTCGCGATCGCAGACCCCGACCCCGTGATCGTGCTGGAGCCCAAGGCCCGGTACTGGACGAAGGCGGATGCGGACCTCACCGTCGAGGGCCCCGGCATCGGCGTAGGGAGGGTCGCGTGCGAGGGCGACGCCGCCACCGTCTTCACCTACGGAGCGATGGTGGCACGCTGCCTCGAGGCGGCGGCGATGCTCACCGACGAAGGAGTCTCGGCCCGGGTGGTCGACCTCAGCACGCTGTCGCCGCTCGACACCGGGTTGATCGCCCGCTGCGTACGGGAGACAGGCCGGGCGGTCGTCGTGCACGAGGCCCCCAGGACGCTGGGTCTCGGCGCCGAGGTCACCGCTCGCATCGTCGAGGAGGCGTTCGATTTCCTGGAGGCCCCGGTGCGGCGGGTGACCGGTTGGGACGTGCCGTACCCGCCGGCGGCGCTCGAGCAACACTACCTGCCGAGCGTGGAGCGCATCGCGACCGCGGTACGGGCGGTGGTGGCGTACTGATGGTCGAGCGCGTGTTCGCATTGCCGGACCTCGGTGAGGGCCTCGAGGAAGGCGAGATCGTCGCGTGGCTCGTCGCCGAGGGTGACACGGTCGAGCTGAACCAGCCGTTGGTCGAGGTCGAGACGGCGAAGGCCACGGTCGAGATCCCGTCGCCCTTCTCGGGGATGGTCGTCTCGTTGCACGGGACGGTGGGGTCCACGGTGCCGGTCGGATCGCCGTTGGTGACGTTCTCGTCGACCGATGGAGGCGACGGCGAGGGATCCACCGGGACCCAGGTGGAGACAGCGCCGACGACTCGGGCGACGCCCCCCGTGCGGAAGCTCGCCAAGGAGCTCGGGGTCGACCTCGGGACCCTCGCCGGGACCGGGCCCGGGGGACGGATCACCGGGGACGACATCCGGGCTGCGGCCGGAGGCGAGGCGCGTCTCGCGGGCGGGGCGAGGAAGGCGATCGCGGCGAACCTGGAGCGCCAGGCGGCGATCCCCCAGGTGACGACGTTCCGCACGGTGGACTGCTCGGCGCTCGAGGCCTTCCGGGCCGAGCTGGCCGTGTCGCCGCTCCCGATCGTGGTGGCCGCATTGTGCCGGACGATCTCGGCACACCCGACGGTGAACGCCCGCTGGGGCGCCGACGGGGTGATGGAACGGCCGGACGTGCACGTCGGGTTGGCGGCAGCCACCGAGCGTGGGTTGGTCGTACCCGTCGTACGCGACGCGCAGATGCTCGGCGTCGCCGCGCTCACGACCGAGATCAAGCGGCTCGCCGAAGCGGCGCGTGCCGGGTCACTGACGCCGGATGAGCTCATGGGCGCGACGATCGCCGTCAGCAACACCGGCAGCTACGGCAGCGAGGCCGGCACGCCGATCCTGTCGCCCGACACGAGCGTCACGCTCGCGATCGGCGTGATCGCCCCGCGGGCCCTCGTCGTCGGGGGCAACGTCGTGGCCCGCCCCGCCTGCACGCTCAGCTGCACGTTCGACCACCGGGTGCTCGACGGCGCCGTCGTCGGGCGAGCGCTCACCGACCTGGTCGAACTGCTCGCCTCCTCCGAACGACTGGGAGACTTGCCGCGATGAAGATCGTGTCACTGTTGCCGTCGGCCACCGAGATCGTGTACGCGCTCGGCCTGGGCGAGAACCTGATCGGTGTGACCGACGAATGCGACTACCCCCCCGACGCGGTGACCAAGCCGGTCGTCTCTCGCAGCGCGCTCCCCCAAGGCCGCCCGTTGACGTCTCGCGAGATCGACGCGGCGGTTCGCGAACGCATGGACGCCGGCCGGCCCCTGTACGTGCTCGACACCGACGTGATCCGCCGCCAGCAGCCCGACGTGATCCTCACCCAGGACCTCTGCCGCGTGTGCGCAGTGCCGGCCGGTCACGTCGAAGAGGCGCTCGCGCAGCTCGGCCTGACCGACAGCACGAAGGTGCTCTCCCTCGACCCGAGCACCCTCGACGAGGTCATCGCGCAACTGGAGATCGTCGGCGCCCTTCTCGGCGCTGCGGACCGCGCCGACGAGATCGCATCGGCATTGCGCGACCGCGTCGCGAAGGTGAAGCAGACCGCGATGCGGCTTCCCACCGTCAACGTGCTCTGTATGGAATGGGCCGAGCCACCGTTCGCCGCCGGCCACTGGGTCCCGGAGATGGTGGAGGCCGTAGGGGCCACGAACCTCCTCAGCGCCAAGAGCGAGCCGTCCAGGACGGTCACCCACCGGGAGATCCACGACGCCTACCCGGAGGTGCTCGTCTACATGCCGTGCGGCTACTACCTCGAGGAGGCGGAGGAGGAAGCTCAGCGGGTGATCGCGCACCCCGAGATCGCCGACACACCCGCCGCCCGCAACGGCAACGTCTTCGCCGTCGACGCATCCTCGTTCTTCTCGCGACCGGGCCCGCGTATCGTCGACGGCCTCGAGATCCTTGCCTGGGCGGTCCACCCGGAGGCGTACCCTGAGCCGCCTCCCGGCTCGATCACACGGATCTAGTGGGAACAGGCCTCGGCCGGCACGTGGTTGTGTCGGGGACGGACGCGCCTCGCTCGGATTCACGGGCGCGATGCGCACGACGTCGTTCTCACATCGCGACCTGGAAGGGGGATCGGTGAGCCGAGGGGTGCTGTCCACCAGCGTCGGCACCCATCGGGGCGCGTTCGCCCCCTTCGACTGGGCGCTCTTCGCGTCGATCGGCGCGATCTGGGGGTCGTCGTTCCTGTTCATCGCGATCGGCCTCGAGGCGTTCGAGCCGGGCCTCGTCACATGGCTGCGGGTGCTGTTCGGTGCGGCGGCGCTGTGGCTCGCGCCCGCCGCTCGAACGCCGCTCGAACCGGAGGAACGCCCTCGGCTCGTCGCGCTCTCGATCCTCTGGATCGCCGTGCCGTTCACGCTCTTCCCTGTAGCGCAGCAGTGGATCAGCTCCGGTCTGACGGGGTTGATCAACGGCTCGCTCCCGATCTTCGCGACCGCGATCGGGGCCGTGATGCTCCGCCGGCTGCCGGGGAAGCCGCAGTCGGTCGGACTCGTCGTCGGCTTCGCCGGCGTGGCGGCGATCGCCGTGCCCTCGCTCGCCCAGGGTGCGACCGAGGCGTTGGGCGTCGTGCTCGTGCTCGTGGCAGTGGGCTGCTACGGCGTCGCGTTCAACATCGTCGCGCCGCTCACCCAGCGGTACGGATCGCTTCCGGTGATGGCACGCATGATCGGACTTGGCGCGATCTGGACCGCCCCGTTCGGACTCATCGGCCTCACGGGCTCATCGTTCGCGCTGGGTCCGCTCCTCAGCGTCGTAGCGCTCGGCGTCCTCGGCACGGGCCTCGCGTTCGTCCTGATGGGGCGGCTCGTGTCACGGGTCGGATCGTCCCGCGCCTCGTTCGCGACGTACCTGATCCCGGTCGTGGCGCTCGTGCTCGGCGCGGTGTTCCTCGACGAGACGGTGCGAGCTCTCTCGATCGTCGGCATCTGTCTCGTGATCACGGGTGCGCTGCTCGCCTCCCAGAAGGAACGCGGCGCGTGAGCGACGAGGACCGACGCATCCGCGACCACGCGCCGATCCTCGAGTTCGACCCCACGCCGACGGCCGTGATCGAGCCGTCGGAGGAGATCGAGCCGATGTCGATCGCGCCGCACGCGGTGCTCTGCTTCTTCCAGGACGTGATCGTCGACGTCGTCGAGCGGCACAGCGGGCGGGTCGTCGACCACGTCGTGAGCGAGATCGGCCGCAACCCGATCTACGAGATCGACCATGGAGGACACCGGCTCGTCGTCGTACACCCTGGCGTGGGCGCCCCGCTCGCGGCCGGCTTCCTCGAGGAGCTGATCGCACGCGGATGCAGAGCCTTCGTCGCGTGCGGCGGAGCGGGGGTGCTCGTGCCCGACGTGGCGCTCGGCCACGTGATCGTGCCGACGTCCGCAGTGCGGGACGAGGGCACCTCCTACCACTACCTGCCCGCCTCTCGGAGCGTCGAACCGACGCCGCAGGCGGTCGACGCGATCGTCGCGACCGCCGAGCGCCATGGCGTGCCGCATGTCACGGGCGCGACGTGGACCACCGATGCGATCTACCGGGAGACCAGGAGCAAGGTCGAGCGCCGGGTCGCCGAGGGATGCTTGACGGTCGAGATGGAGGCGGCCGCCTTCTTCGCCGTGGCGGCCTTCCGTGGGGTGACGCTCGGACAGGTGCTGTACGCGGGCGACGACCTGTCGGGCGACGCGTGGGATCAGCGCGGCTGGGACGGGCACACCACCGGGCGGGAGACGCTCTTCCGCATCGCCGCAGAGGCGGTGCTGTCGCTCCCGCCCGACCCGCTCCAGGCGCTCCACCCGGACGGCTGAGGCTCGGGCCGTTCGATATCCTGCGCGCCATGGCCCACGACGTGACGATCGACGGCCGCGAGTATCGCGTGCGCGCGCCACTGGGCGTCTTCGCACTGAGCGCACTCACCCTCGGCATGTACTGGCTGTACTGGTACTACCGGGTGAACGACGACGTGCGCATGTACCTGCGCAACTACTCGATCCGGCCGCTCATCTCGACGATCGCGATCGCCGGACTCTTCGTCGCGGGACCCGTGGTCGTGGTGGCCGTGCTCACGGATGTCTGGTGGTTGCTCGCGGTCGCGGCGCTGCTCGTGGTCATGGCACTCGTCGGGTTCTTCCACACGGGTCGCCGAGTGATGACCGCTGAGGAGCAGGCGGGGGTCGAGCCTTCGTCGGCGGGGCTCGCGCTGTTGCTCTACCTGTTCGCCGGGTTCTTCGGTGGGTCGTACCTTCAGGCGGGGCTGAACCGGGCGTGGACGAGGGCCGCGGGTGAGGAGCGTGAGCGGCTCGCGGCCGCGTCCGCGGCGGCGCCGGAGCGGGAGCCCGTGAAGCCGTTCCCGAGGCCTGCGCCGAAGGCCGGCGCGAACCTCGTGACCCCCGACGACGTCGGCTCGCGCGTCACGTTCCAGTTCGAGCTGCCGAACGGGTACACGACCGAGGCGGTCGGGGTCTTCGAGCGCTGGGACCCCGCCGCCGAGACCTACTTCGTGCGGAAGAAGGACGGCACCGAGGTCCGGGTCCCCGCGCGAGGCGTCCGCCACGGCAAGGTGATCCCCGACCGGCCTGCGACGCCGACCCCCCGTTGAGCCGATGACCGCTCGGCGCTCCACCCGACCCAGGAGGTCACGACGATGTCCGCCGAACTGCCCACCTCGATGATCCGCCTCCGTCTCGGTCAGGAAGACGCCCACTACGGCGGCAACCTCGTCGCCGGCGCCACACAGCTGAAGATCGTGGGCGACCTGATCACCGAGCTCGCGATGCGATACGACGGCGACGAGGGCTTGTTCCGTGCCTACGAGTCGGTGGAGTTCCTCGCACCGTTGTACGCGGGCGATTGGATCGAGGCCCGCGGTCGGATCGTGACCGCCGGGAACTCGTCGCGCCGGTGCGAGTTCGAGATCCACAAGATCGGCACCGCGCGAACCGACATCAGCGAGAGCGCGGCCGAGTTCCTCGAGGAACCCATCCTGACGCTGAAGGCCGTCGGCACCACGGTGGTGCCGAAGGAGCACCAGCGCTTCACGCGCTAGTCTATGCTGGACTAGCGCTCACGAGGCGCGTTCGAGGCCGTGCAGCACGGCGAGCAGCTCGTCGACGTTGAACGGCTTGGGCACGTAGGCGTCGGCCCCGAGCTCCGCGGCCTTGGCCCTGTCACGCAACGTCGAGAGCGCGCTCACGATCACGACGCGGGGTCGTTCCTCGATCGGGAGCTTCAGCATCTCTTCCAGTACCGCCCAGCCGTCCATCGTCGGCATCATGATGTCGAGCACCATGAGGTTGGGGTGGTGCTCGGAGATCTCGGCCAGCGCTTCCACGCCGTTGGCCGCCGCGTAGGTCGTGTACCCCTCGGCCTCGAGGCTGAACTGCAGGACCCACACGACCTGCGGCTCGTCGTCCACGACGAGCACGCTCGGCAGAGAGGTCGCGGGCGAGGTCTCGTTCTGCATGTCGTTGAAGGTTACGGTCGTTCGCACGGTCGACTGAATCGGCCGCGCGGCCCGTTTCGATCTCGTCCAGAAGGACCACGCGTGCGGCGGAAGTCGGGAGATGCGGGTGACTCGATCCTAGTCACGCGGAGCCACGGGGTTCCGCGTACGCGACCGCCAGCTCCTGCGACCCAGACGATCTCAGGCGAGATGAACGCCCGAACCCCCCACCACCGTGCCGACACGGAACGCCGCGGATCGGCCGGAGCGCTCCAGCACCTCGTCCGCATGGCCGGGTTCGACCACGAGCACCATGCCGAGGCCCATGTTGAACGTCGCGAACATGTCGTCGTCGCTCGCGCCGGCGGCCTCCCACAGCAGGTCGAAGATCGGTGGCTCCACCCACGAGCCGCGCTCGACCTCGACCCCCAACCCCTCGGGGAGCGCGCGCGGCAGGTTCTCGTGGAACCCCCCACCGGTGATGTGCGCCGCGGCACCCACCAGTCCGTCCCGCGCGAGGGCCAACACATCGCGCGTGTAGATCGCGCACGGCTCCAACAGCTCGTCGGCGATCGTGCGACCGCCGAGCTCCGGAGGCGCATCGTCGAGTCCGTACCGGGCGAGCAGCGCCTGGCGCACCAGCGAGTAGCCGTTCGCGTGCAGCCCACTCGAGGCCAGCCCGATCAGCGCGTCGCCCTCGTGCACGCGGGCGGGTCCCAGCAGCGACGCCTCGTCGACGGCGCCGACACAGAACCCGGCCAGGTCGAACGCGTCGTCGGGCATCGTGCCGGGGTGCTCGGCGGTCTCGCCCCCCAGTAGCGCGCACCCGGCTCGCCGGCACCCTTCCGCGACTCCCTCGACGAGCGAGGCGACACGCTCGGGCACGACCTTCCCGACGGCGAGGTAGTCGAGGAAGAACAGTGGCTCGGCGCCCGTGCACACCACGTCGTCGGCACACATCGCGACCAGGTCGATCCCGACCGTATCCAGCCTGCCAGTCAGGCGTGCGATCTCGAGCTTGGTGCCGACCCCGTCGGTGGCAGCCGCGAGCAACCGGCCATGTCCGATGCGGAACAACCCCGCGAACCCACCGACCTCGTCGGCGACCTCAGGGCGCCGCGCTCGCGACGCGAGGTCGCCGATCAGGGTCACCGCCTTGGCGGCCGCATCGGTGTCGACCCCGGCGCGACGGTACGCGTCGCTCATGACCGGTCGCACCCGGGGGCGCTCGCGCGGGTGATCACGAGGTCGGCAGCTGGAGCTGATCCTCCAGCACGAACTTCCCGATCCGAGCCGGCAGGTCGATCGGGTACTCGCCGTCGAAGCAGGCCCGGCAGAAGGAATCCTTCTCGCCGCCGGCCGCGGCGACCATGCCCTCGAGCGAGAGGTAGCCCAGCGAGTCGGCACCCACGTACGCGCGGATCTCCTCGACGGTGAGGTCGGCACCGATCAGCTCCTGTCGGGTCGGCATGTCGATGCCGTAGAAGCAGGGCCACTGCACCGGTGGGCAGGTGATGCGGATGTGCACCTCGGTCGCGCCCGCTTCACGGAGCGCCTGCACGATCTGCTTCGTCGTGGTGCCGCGCACGATCGAATCGTCGACCACGATCAGCCGTTTCCCTCGGATCGAGTCGGGCAAGGGGTTGAGCTTCAGCTTCACGCCGCGGTCGCGCAGTCCCTGAGAGGGCTGGATGAACGTGCGGCCCACGTACTGGTTCTTGTACAGACCGTCGCCGTACGGGATGCCGCTGACCTCGCTGTATCCCTGGGCCGCGGAATGTCCGGTCGTCGGGACGGCGATCACCATGTCGGCGTCGACCTCGTGCTCCTGCGCGAGGATGCGGCCCATCTCGCGGCGGGACTCGTGGACCGTGGCACCCCGAAGCCGCGAATCGGGACGCGCGAGGTACACCGACTCGAAGATGCACAGTGCGCGGCGCGGCGACTCGGCGAAACGCAGCGAGTGCAGTCCCCGGTCGTCGATGCGTACCAGCTCGCCCGGCTCCACGTCCCGCACGAACGCGGCGCCGACGATGTCGAGGGCACACGTCTCACTCGCGACCACGAAGCCGTTCGGCAGACGACCGATCGACAGAGGCCGCACGCCGTACGGGTCGCGCGCGGCGTAGACGCTGCGCTCGTCCATCATCACGAAGCAGTACGCGCCCCGCAGGCTCGGCAGCACGCGCATCGCGGCATCCTCGAGGCCGCCGTGCACCGCCATCTCGTTCGCCATCATCGTCGTGACGATGTCGGAATCGGTCGTCGCGGCGGCGCCGTGCTGGGCGACGAGTGCGGCCAGCTCGCGGGTGTTCACCAGATTGCCGTTGTGCCCGAGCGCCAGCGAGTGCGCGCCGTCGGTCTTGAAGACCGGTTGGGCGTTCTCCCACGTGGTCGAGCCGGTGGTCGAGTATCGGGTGTGACCGACGGCGAGGTCGCCGTGCAGCGTCGTCAAGGTGGCCTCGTTGAACACCTGACTCACGAGCCCGAGGTCCTTGTAGACCAGGATGTTGCTGCCGTCGCTGACCGCGATGCCGGCCGACTCCTGGCCTCGATGTTGCTGGGCGAAGAGTCCGAAGTAGGTGAGGCGTGCGACGTCGTCGCCGGGCGCCCATACGCCGAAGAGTCCGCATTCCTCCTTCGGTGATTCGGCCCCCACGAGGTCCCCAGTGTAGCGAACGAGGCGATCGCACCCGCGGAGTCGGCGACCCGGATCGGCACCCCGCCTGGATCACGTACGAGGCAGGTCCCTTGGCCCTTCCGAGGTGAAGCGGCCCGAACGAGATCAGAGGATGGAGCCCTCCAGGCGCAGGAGGGTCTGCTTCCTGGGGAGCCCACCCGCGTAGCCGGTGAGCGAGCCGCCGGTGCCCACGATGCGGTGACACGGGATCACGATCGGGATCGGGTTCGATCCGAGGGCCCGGCCCACCGCTCGAGCGGCCTTCGGCCGCTCGATGCGTTCGGCGATCTGGCCGTAGGTGGCGAGCTCGCCGAACCCGACCCGGCTGGTCGCGCGCAACACGCTCCAGGCGAATTCCCCGATCAACCGGCGGTCGATCCGCAGCTCGAACCGCCGGCGTTCCGACCGGAAGTACTCCTCGATCTCTCGCCGGGCCCCGTCGGTCGGCGAGGCGGCCTCCAGCACGCGGGGCGAGATCTCACGCGCGAGTCGCTCGAGCACCTCGCCGCGGTGCTCGTCCTCGAACGCGATCGACACCAGACCCTTCGGGGTGACCGCGACGAACAGCTCGCCGACCGGCGAATCCATCGTCGCCACCGCCACATCGACGAGGCCGTCACCGATCGCCCGGTCGGTCAGGGCGCCGCTCGCGCGGTGCGCGCGTGAGGCAGACTCGGCGGCCGGCGCGAGCCGCTTCAGATCCTTCGCGTTCATGCCATCAACTCCCTGAGTCGCTTCATGCCCTGGTAGACATTGGCCCTCGCGGTCGCTTCGCTGCACCCCATCAGCTCGGCGATCTGGTCGTAGGAACGGTCGAGCACGTGCCGGTGGGCCACCGCCACCCGCTGTCTCGGCGGCAGCGCACGCACGGCCGCCCACAACGGATCGTCGGGGTCGTGGGGAGTCGGGTCGTGCACCTTCCGTTCCGGCACATCGTCGGTCGGCATCGGCCGGCGGGCCGTGGCGCGATGGTGGTCGATCGCCTTGCGCGAGGCGATCGACAGGATCCACCGATCGAGCTTGTGCGGCTCGCGCACTCGTGGATAGGCGCGCAGCGCCGAGATGAACGTCTCCTGGAACGCGTCGTCGGCGTCCTGCGGACCCACGGCCACCCTGAGGAAGCGGTATACCGTGGCGCGGTTCGCCTCAAGGAACTCTTGGAAGGGCGGCATCGCCGCCCGGGCACCGCTCATCCTCATCGCCCCATCATCGCGAACCCGTCGTCGTCGCGGCCGTCCACGGAACGACGTGACCGGAGGTGCCGGCGTGAAAACGGGGGCCGGCAGGGTCACGCCACGCCGAGCAATCCCGGCAGCTTCCGATGGTCGTCGATCACGTGATGCGCCTCGGGTTCGTGCCCTCGCGGCCGATCGTGGAACCCGGTGAATCGCACCGACGTCATGCCGAGTCCGCGCGCGCCGGCGACGTCGGTCCGGAGGTTGTCGCCGACGTGGGCCGACGACGCCGGGTCGCTGACTCCGAGCCCCTGCAGCGCGGGAGCGAAGGCTTCGCGCGCCGGCTTGAACCACCCCGTCTCGTCGCTGAACGCCCAGGCATCGAACGAGCCGAGCAGCCCGAGCCGCTCGAGGCGGAGCCGGAGCGTGGGGGCCGACGTGAGACCCACGTCGCACACGATGCCGAGACGGATGCCGGCGGCCCGAAGCGCGGACAGCGCCTCCTCGATGCCGGCGCCGAGCTCGAGCGGCACGGCCTCACCGACCACCCGGAAGCCGTCGATCAATCGATCTCGGAGGTCGCCGACGAGGTCGATCCCGACGTGGCCGGCCACGAAGTCGACCGAGTCGGCGGGCGTGTACTGACCGCTGTTGTCCATCCACCGCTGCTCGAACCGTTCCCAGTTCGCGTCGAACGCCTCGGCCAGCTCCTCGCGCGACACGCGCTGCCCGCACTCGGTTGCCGTCGAGGCGAACCGGTCGATCTGCAGCCTCCGTATGCCGCTCCCGCTGCCGCCCTCCGCCGCGACGATCGTGTCCCAGTAGTCGAAGGTGACCGCCTGCACGGTCACGCCGGCTCCCCCATCAGCCGCGGGATCGCCGACTCGAAGACCTCGCGCAGCTCCTCGACGGTCGTCTCGAACATCCCGTCGAAGACCACCCTCGGGCCGCCGGTCTCCCCCAAGCGTGAGAGCGGCACCCCGTGCGCCGATGCAAGCGTTCCGAGGCGATCTTCGTGCTCCGGGGCGACGCTCACCACCGCGCGGGAAGCGCTCTCGCTGAACAGGGCGACGTGACCGGGCAGATCGCTCGCCACGACGATCGCGAACCCGTGGCCACCCTCGATCGCGGCCTCAGCGAGCGCGATCGCGATGCCCCCGTCGGCGCAGTCGTGCGCGCTCGCGAGCACGTCCTCGCGCGCCGCGGCGGCGAGCAGCTCGTGCAGGGCGCGTTCCTTGGCGAGGTCGATCGCCGGAGGTCTGCCGGCCACGACCCCGAGCACCGCTTCGGCGAACTCCGACCCGCCGAGCTCCGCGAAGGTCTCTCCCAGCAGGTACACGGCATGCCCGGATCCGGAGAAGCCGGTCGGTACGCGGAGCCGATGGTCCTCGAGCAGGCCGAGCATGCCGATCACCGGGGTAGGCCAGATCGCGGAGTTCGCCGACTCGTTGTAGAAGCTCACGTTCCCGCCGGTGACCGGTGTCTCGAGGGCGAGGCAGGCCTCACGGATGCCCCTGATCGACTCCGCGAACTGCCACATCACGACCGGGCGCTCGGGATCGCCGAAGTTGAGGCAGTTGGTGATCGCGAGCGGGGTGGCGCCCGAGACGGCGACGTTGCGCGCTGCCTCGGCCACGGCGTGGACCGCCCCGAGGTATGGATCGAGCGATCCGTAGCGACCCTTGCCGTCGCTCGAGAGCGCGAGCGCGCGCAGCGATCCGGGCACGCGCACGATCGCCGCGTCGCTGCCGGGACCCGCCACGGTCTGTCCCTGAACCCGCGAGTCGTACTGCTGCCACACCCACCGCTTCGACGCCACGTTGGGCGCACCCAGCACCGACAGCATCGCCTCACGAAGCTCGCCGTCGAACGGCACGAACGTCGGATCGTCGGCGACGTCCGAGGCCGCGACCGGCTCCTCCCAGGGCCGGTCGTACTCCGGACCCTCGTCGGCGAGCGAACGCGCCGGCACCTCGGCGACCAGCTCGCCCCCATGGTGGATGTCGAGCGCGCCGCCCTCGACCAGCTCGGCGATCACCGCGATCTTCAGGCCCCAGCGCTCGCAGACCGCTCCCACGTCGTCGAGCTTCGTCGGATGCACGATCGCGAGCATGCGTTCCTGGGACTCGC
The DNA here is from genome assembly GCA_963734685.1 of uncultured Actinomycetes bacterium. GTDB lineage: Bacteria > Actinomycetota > UBA4738 > UBA4738 > HRBIN12 > JAOUEA01. The sequence continues at coordinate 154,476 of CAVTIC010000001.1, forward strand.
TCGTGAGGATCTCGAAGGCTTCCATGCCCTGCTCGCGCAGCGGCACGGCGTCGAGGTCGAGCCGCGCGCCCATCCCCGCCCGTGCGGCAGATTCGCTCACTGCGCACGCGATGCCGGCCCCGCCCAGATCCTGCAGGCCCTCGAGCAGACCGCGCTCGATCAGCTCGAGCGACGCCTCGATCAACAGCTTCTCGGCGAACGGGTCGCCGATCTGCACGCTCGGACGGGACTCGTCGCCGCTCTCGTCGAGCGTGGCGCTCGCGAGCACGCTCACCCCGCCGATGCCGTCGCGCCCGGTGCTCGCCCCGTAGAGCACCATGAACGATCCCACCTGCGGCGTCAGCGACGACGCCGTGACGAGCGCACCCGCCTCGGCGAGCCCGACACACATCACGTCGACGGTCGGGTTGGCGGAGTGTGGCTCGGCGAAGCGGATCTCGCCGCCGACCGTCGGCACCCCGATGCAGTTGCCGTAGCCGCCGACGCCGGCCACGACGCCGGAGAGCAGCCAGCGGTTCCGCGCATCGGTGAGCGGGCCGAACATCAGCGGGTCGAGCAGGGCCACCGGCCGCGCCCCCATCGACACGATGTCGCGAACGATGCCTCCGACGCCGGTCGCCGCACCCTGGTAGGGCTCGATCGCGCTCGGGTGCGAGTGCGATTCCATCTTGAAGACGGCTGCCATGCCGTCGCCCACGTCGACCGCTCCCGCGTCCTGCCCGGGGCCGACGAGCACCGCCGCACCTTCGGTCGGCAGCGTCCTCAGGTGGATCTTCGAGCTCTTGTAGGAACAGTGCTCGGACCACATGGCCCCGTACATCGCGAGCTCTGCCGGACGAGGGTCGCGACCGAGCGTCTCGCGGATGCGCTCGTACTCGTCGTCGGCGAGCCCGAGACGTCGATGCAGCGGCTCGTCGGCCACGCCGGCCTCGCTCACGCGCTCGCTCCGGCCTCCGCCGAGGACCCGGCGAGCGCCGCCGAGAGCAGCGATGCGAAGAGCGCCTGTCCGCCCGTCGGCCCGACGTCGGGGTCGACCGCGTGCTCGGGGTGCGGCATCAACCCGACCACGTTGCCGGCCGGGTTCCGCACGCCGGCGATGTTGTCGAGGGAACCGTTCGGGTTCGTGGCGGCGCTCACGGCGCCGGAGGGGTCCGCGTAGCGAAAGACCACGAGGCCTTCATCCTCGATGCGACCGAGCTGCTCGGGGGTCGCCACGAACTGTCCCTCCCCATGCTTGATCGGGATCTCGACCACTTCGCCGGCGACGAGGTCGGTCGTCACGGGCGTCTGCGAGGTCTCGACCCGCAGGAACACGTCGCGGCAGATGAAGCGCAGGGAAGCGTTGCGGATCAGGGCCCCGGGCAGCAACCCCGCCTCGCACAGGATCTGGAACCCGTTGCAGATGCCGAGCACGGGGCCGCCCCGCTCGGCGAACGCCCGCACCTCGTCGAGGATCGGCGCGTGCCCGGCGATCGCGCCGCACCGCAGGTAGTCGCCGTAGCTGAATCCGCCGGGCAGGAGCACGGCGTCGACCCCGCGGAGATCGTGGTCGGCGTGCCAGAGGGCGACGCCCTCACCACCCATCGTCTCGACGGCGCGCAGGGCATCGCGGTCGTCGAGCGACCCGGGGAACGTGATCACGCCGACCTTGGGGGTCGCGACCGTCATGGCCCGCTCGCGCTCCGTGCATCCGCCACGATCGTCTCGAGGACCCGGTGGTCCTCGATCACCGGATTCGACAACAGGCGTCGAGCGATGTCGTCGACCAGGGCGCGAGCCTCCGCCTCGGTCGACGCCTCCACGTCGAGCCGCACGTGCCGACCGACGTGCACGTGGGACACGTTCGCGAACCCGAGCGCCGGCATCGACGCTTCGACGGCCTTGCCCTGCGGATCGGCCAGCCCCGGCTTCAACGTCACCAGCACTTCGAACGTGAACCTCATGCTCGCTCCTCCCGGAGGCGGTCCAGGGCCGCCGCATCGCTCGTCGCTTCGCGACCGATCGCGCCTGCCCGTGCGAGGTAAGTGTCGAACCCCTCCCCGGTCACCCGTTCGTAGGCCTCGCGGTACCTCGAGGCCGTGCCCGACACCACGGCGTCGGGCAGATCGGGCGGCGGCGGTTCGCGCTCCCATCCGCTCCGATCGAGCCAGTCCCGCACGAACTGCTTGTCGAAGCTCGGCTGCGCATGCCCCGGCTCGTACCCGTCGGCCGGCCAGAGGCGGCTGGAGTCGGGCGTGCCGACCTCGTCGACGAGCAGCAGCTCCCCTCCGGCGAACCCGAACTCGAACTTCGTGTCGGCCACGATCACCCCGCGGGCCGCCGCCGAACTCGCGATGCGCTCGTAGATGCCGAGGCTCAGCTCCTTCAGGCGCTCGTAGAGCCCACGACCCACCAGGTCGACGGCCTCGTCGGGCGTGAGGGGCAGGTCGTGGCCCTCGGCTGCCTTCGTGGTCGGGGTGAAGATCGGCTCCGGGAGCTCGGCGGATTCCTGGAGACCCGGCGGCAGCGGCACGCCGCACACGGATCGGTGCTCCCGGTACTGCGCCCACCCGCTGCCGCTCAGGTAGCCGCGCGCGACGCACTCGAGCGGGATCACGTCGGCGCGGCGCACGAGCAAGGCTCGTCCGGCCAGGCTCGGCTCGTCGGCGAACGGCGCCGGGAACGAGGCACGGTCCGAGGCGAGCAGATGGTTGCCGACCAGATCGGATGTGCGCTCGAACCAGTGCAACGAGAGGCCCGTGAGCACCCGCCCCTTGTCCGGCACCGGGTTCGGCAGCACGACGTCGAACGCGCTGATGCGATCGGTCGCGATGAGCACGAGGGCGTCATCGCCGGCCGTGTACACGTCGCGCACCTTCCCCTGCGCGTGCAGCCGGCCGGTCGCCGTCACCGGGCGACGTCCTGGGCGTGCAGCGGGTCCGGCCTGGTCACGGGTCCTCGGCCTCCGTGGACACGGGGTCGGCGGGCAGCTTCTCGAGGCGCTCGAACATCGGCCCCAGGTTCCGGAGGAAGCGGGCGGGGTCGAAGAGCTCCGCGAGCGCAGCGTCATCGAGTCGGGCGCGTACAGCGGGATCGGCCTCGATGCGTTCGCGGAACGACGCGCCTTCGTCCCAGGCGGCCGCGGCGGCCGCCTGCACGATGCGATACGCGTCCTCGCGCGGCATCCCCGCTTCCACGAGCGCGAGCAGGACCGACTGGCTGAACGCGATCCCTCCGTACGACGCGAGGTTCTCGCGCATGCGCTCGGGGAAGACGACGAGCCCGTCCACGACACGTGTGAGGTCGTCGAGCATGAACGCGAGCAGCCCGGTCGCATCGGGGAAGATCATGCGCTCCGCACTGGAGTGCGAGATGTCGCGCTCGTGCCACAGGGTCACGTTCTCGAATGCGGCGACGGCGTGGCCGCGGATCACCCGTGCGAGCCCGCTCACGCGCTCGCTCACCACCGGGTTCCGCTTGTGCGGCATCGCGCTCGAGCCCTTCTGACCCTCCGCGAACGGCTCCTGGACCTCTCGGACCTCGGTGCGCGCCAGATGACGGATCTCCGTCGCGATCGCGTCGAGGGTCGAGGCGACGACGGCGAGCGCCGCCATGTACTCGGCGTGGCGGTCGCGCTGGATCACCTGCGTCGACACCTCGGCGGGCGTGAGCCCGAGCCTGGCGCAGACGAGCTGCTCGACCCTCGGGTCGACGGCGCTGTAGGACCCCACCACCCCGCTGATCGCGCCGACGCTCACCGCTTCCCTGGCGCGACGGAGCCGGTCCCGGTCGCGATCGAGCTCGAAGGCCCAGACCGCGAGCTTGTGGCCGAAGGACGTCGGCTCGGCGTGCACACCGTGGGAACGGCCGATGATCGGCGTCGCCCGATGCGTGAGCGCCTGCCGCTTCACGACCGAGAGCAGACGCTCGAGCCGGGCCAGCAGCAGGTCGGTCGCGGCGCGGAGCTGCAGCCCGAAGGTGGTGTCGAGCACGTCCGAGGAGGTGAGGCCGTGGTGGATCCACCGCCCCTCGGCGCCGATCGACGCCGAGACCACGTCGACGAAGGCGGCGACGTCGTGGCGGGTCACGAGCTCGCGCTCCAGCACGGCATCCACCGTGAACGATGCGCGCTCGCGACACGCGATCGCGTCGGCGGCCGGCACGACCCCCAGCTCGGCCCACGCCTCGACCGCGAGCAGCTCGATCTCGAGCCAGTGCCCGAGTCGGGCCTCGTCGGACCAGACGGCCGAGACCTCGGGCACGTCGTACCGGGAGATCAAAGCTTGAGACCCTCCGCCAGGTCGTCCTTGAACCGCCAGAGGGCCGCCTGCACGTCCGGATCGCAGACGCCCACGATCTGCGCCGCGAGCACGGCGGCGTTCACCGCGGCGTCGACCCCGACCGTGGCGACCGGCACGCCCGTGGGCATCTGCGCGGTGATCGCGAGCGCCTCGTAGCCGAGCATCTGCGGCGAGGTCGCGATCGGCACCCCGATCACCGGCAGCACGGTCCGGGCCGCGACGGCCGCGGCGAGGTGGCCCGACATGCCGGTGGAACAGATGATCACCTTCAACCCCCGGTCGAACGCGGTGCGCGCGTACTCGTCGACGAGGTCAGGATTGCGCGAGGACGACATGATGCGGACCTCGTGCTCCACCCCGAACTTCTCGAGGATCAGCCCGGCCTGACGCATCGTGCCCAACTCGGACGGCGAGGCCGCCAGCACCCCCGCCCGGGGCGTTTCGTCGGTCACTGCTGCTCCTCCCCCGCGGCGAGCCCCGCGACATCGTGCCTGAGCGTCTTGCCCTCGAAGGAGATGCGAGCGGCGGCCTCGTACGCGATCGCGCGTGCCCCGGCGATCGTCGCCGCGGTGCCCGTGATCGCCAGGACCCTTCCTCCGGCGGTGACCACTCTACCGTCGCGCTCGGCGGTGCCCGCGTGGAACACCGTGGCACCCGGGACCGTGGCCGCCTCGTCGAGCCCGGCGATCGCCCGGCCGGTGGTGTAGGGGCCGGGGTAGCCGCCGGAGGCGAGCACCACCGTCACGGCGGCGTCGTCGGACGTCACGACCTTCACGTCCGAAAGGTGGTCGGTCGCGGTCGCCTCCAGGAGATCGGCCAGGTCGCATGCGAGCCGAGGGATCACGACCTCGGTCTCCGGATCGCCGAAGCGACAGTTGTACTCGAGCACCCTCGGACCGTCGTCGGTCAGCATCAACCCGGTATAGAGCAGGCCCCGATACGCGATGCCGCGCGTGCGCAGCGTGGCCACGGTGCGATCGACCACATCCCGCCAGATCGTGCGCTCCAGCTCGTCGTCGACGAAGGGCAGCGGGGAGTAGGCGCCCATGCCACCGGTGTTCGGCCCGGTGTCGCCGTCACCGACGCGCTTGAAGTCCTGTGCGAGCGCGAGCGGCACCACGGCGCCGCCGTCGACCAGCGCGAACGCCGAGACCTCGGCCCCGTCGAGCAACTCCTCGACGACCACGGTCGCGCCCGCTTCACCGAACGCACGGTCCTCGAGGCACTGACGGAGCGCTTCGTCGGCGGCCGCCCGGTCGAGAGCCACCGTCACGCCCTTGCCTGCCGCGAGGCCGTCGGCCTTCACGACAGCGCGCCCACCCAGATCGTCGACGTACGCGCGGGCGGGGTCGACCTCGGTGAACGACGCAGCGCGAGCGGTGGGGATGCCGCCATCGAGCATCACGCCCTTCGCGAAGGCCTTCGACCCTTCCAGCCGGGCGGCATCGGCGGTAGGACCGAAGACCGGGATGCCGCGCGCTCGCAGCCGGTCGGTGAGACCGGCGACCAGCGGAGCCTCCGGGCCGATCACCACCAGATCGGGGCGTTCGCGCTCGACGAGATCGACCTGGCCGGACACGTCCTCGGCGGCCACACCGGGCTCGGTGCGGGCGAGGCCCGCGATACCCGCGTTCCCGGGCGCCACGATCATGTCGTCGACGCGCGGGCTGCGGGCGAGCCCCCACGCGAGCGCGTGCTCTCGGCCTCCGCCTCCGACGACGAGCACCTTCACGACAGGGCTACCCTACCGGCAGGCTCTGCTCGCGCGCGGGGCCGACGCTGACGACGGAGACCGGCACTCCCACCGATTCCTCCATCCGGCGCACGTAGGCCTGCGCCTGCTTGGGCAGATCTTCGAACGTCTGGCACTCGTCGATCTCCTCGTGCCAGCCCTCGAGCTCCTCGTAGATCGGGCTCGCATCGTGAAAGACCGACTGATGCGGCGGCATGTCGTCGAAGCTCTGGCCGTAGGCGCGATACCCGGTGCAGATCTTCACCGTCTCGAGGCCACTCAGCACGTCGAGCTTCGTGACCAGGATCTCGGTGAGGCCGTTCAGGCGAGCCGCGTACCGGCCCAGGCAGGCGTCGAACCAGCCGCAGCGACGCTGGCGGCCCGTCACGGTGCCGAACTCCTTGCCGCGCGTGCCGAGGCGTTCCCCGACCTCGTCGAACAGCTCGGTGGGGAACGGGCCGGCGCCGACCCGCGTGAGGTACGCCTTCATGATGCCCACCACCCGATCGACCCAATGCGGCCCGATGCCGGCGCTCGCGAGTGCGCTGCCGGCCACCGGGTTCGAGGAGGTCACGAACGGATACGTGCCGTGGTCCAGGTCGAGCAACACCCCTTGCGCACCCTCGAACATCACGTGCTTCCCGTCGCGCAACGCGCCGTAGAGCAGGGCTCCTGTGTCGATCACATGCGGCTGGATCCGCTCGGCCAGCGCCATGTACTCCTCGACGATGCGCTCGCCGTCGAGGGGCAGCCGGTTGTAGATCTTGGTCAGGATCAGGTTCTTCTCGCGGAGCACGACCTCGAGCTTCTCTCGGAAGATCTTTTCGTCGAAGAGGTCCTGGATGCGCAGGCCGATGCGGGCGGCCTTGTCGCCGTACGCGGGACCGATGCCTCGCTTCGTGGTGCCGAGCGCGTTCTTGCCGAGGAACCGCTCGGTCACCTTCTCGAGCTCGAGGTGGTACGGCATGATCAGATGTGCGTTGCCGCTCACCACGAGCCGTGAGACATCGACGCCGGTCTCGCGGACCGCGTCCATCTCCTTCGTGAGGTGACGGGGGTCGACGACCACGCCGTCGGCGATCACCGACGTGATGTGCGGATAGAGGATGCCCGAGGGGATGAGCTGGAGCTTCAGCAGCCTGCCCTCGGCGATCACGGTGTGGCCCGCGTTGTTCCCGCCCTGATAGCGGACCACGTAGTCCATGCGATCGGCGAGGTAGTCGACCGCCTTGCCCTTGCCCTCGTCCCCCCATTGGGTGCCGAGCACGATCGAGGCAGGCATGAGGGCGGCAGTCTACCGAGAGGGGCGTCGGCGCGGCGTGCCCAGCCCCCCGCTCCGCGTCAACCGGCGGGCGCGATCGTCTCCGGTTCCTCGTAGGAAGGATCCCGACGAGCGGCGCGGACGACGATCACCCCCGTGGCCACGACCACGACGAGACCGCCGATGGCCGTCAGCGCGGTGATCCGCTCGTCGAGGATCACCCAGGCAGCGACCGAGCCGATCACGGGCTGGGACTGCAGCAGCAGGGAACCGAGCCAGGCCTCGACGAACCGGTGCGACCAGGCCACCGAGAGGTGACCCATCAGCCCCGGCACCACCGCCACCAGCACGATCCATGCCCAGTCCGAGGCGGCCGGCGGTCGCAGTGAGGTCCGGGTGACCACCGAGAGCGCCGTGACCACGATGGCCGACACGAGCATCACGCTGGCCATGTACTCCATCGCGTTCGTCGTCGCTCGAGCGCGTTTCGAGAACAGCCAGTACGCGGTCCAGGTCAGCACGCTCACCGCGGCAGAGACATCGCCGAGCGGGCTCCAGCTCGGCGTGCCGTGCGAGCCCAGCGCGACGACCGCGACCCCGACGAACGACATCGCGATCACGACCGCATCCCGGCGGTCGAGCCGTTCCCCGAACCAGCGCACCGCGCCGAGCGTGATGAACACGGGGGCGAGGGCGCCGATGATCGTCGCGTTCGCGACGCTGGTGAGACGGAACGCAGTGAAGGTGAGCAGGATGTCACCGGCGAAGAAGACGCCCCCCAGCGCGGTCGAGCGGATCGTGGTCCATGACAGCCGGCGTCCCGTCGCCGCGAAGATCGCCGCGTAGAGAGCCACGCCGATCCAGAGCCGGTAGCTCGCGAAGGCGAGGGTCGGCATCTCCACCTGCTTCAGCACGAGCGGCACGAGTCCCCACACCACCGTCGTGACCGACAGCAGCCCGATGCCGACCGTTCGCCGCGATCGCTCAGCGGTGGCGAGCGCTCCGATCCTCGACATCACCCGACGCTAACAGCGGTGATCCGATGCATCTCGGCTCGCGAAGAGGGGATGTCGCCGGCGAGGAACCCGGATCCGAAGGAGGTGGGTGACTCGAGACCGCCGGCGGCAGCCATCCCGTCGCGACACAGCAGGTGTCGCGCTGCAGACAGGAAGGGGAACGGATGGAACCCTCGCGCAGGAAACTGCTCGGCACGTCCGTCGCAGCGGCGGCGCTCGTGCTCGTGCTCGGCGCTGCGCCGCTCGTGGGCTTCGGTGCGGATCACCTCGACGCACCCGGTACCACGTCACCGGCGATGCGACCCGACGGCGACATCAACGATGTCTACGTCTTCCAGGGTCGCAACGAGCACAACACCGTGGTCGCGGTCACGACGCACCCGGCCGCCGGTGCGATCGCGCCACTCGAGTACGCGACCGACGTCACGTACAAGATCAAGGTCGACCGCAACGGCGACGCGGTGGCGGACATGCAGTACGCGCTCCGGTTCGGTGCCGCCCGCGAGAGCGGCGCGCAACCGTACTGGGTCGTTCGCAGCGATGAAGACGATGAGCGTCAGGTCGCACGCGGCCTGACCGGCGCCGTGAACGATGTTCGGGGAGGTGGCAAGGTCTTCGCGGGCCTGCGGTCCGACCCGTTCTTCTTCGACCTCGCCGCGTTCCAGGGCTCGGTGCTCGGCATGGGCGACCGTGCGTTCTGTGATGGCAACGAAGTGGACTTCTTCGAGTCGCTGAACACCAACGGCATCGTGCTGCAGGTGCCCGACGCGACGCTCGAACGCAACATCGGCGTGTGGGCCATCACCTCCACCGAGGGGAACGACCGCATCGACCGCATGGGCCGTCCGGCGATCAACACCGTGTTCAACAGCGGCGACGACAAGATCCGCTTCAACGACGGGTCCCCCCGGTCGGACTACCGGAAGTTCAGCGACAACGTCCGCGGCGTGCTCGCCACCTTCTCGGCGCTCGATCCCGAGGGTGCGTACACCGACGCCGAGACGAGGACGCTGGCCAAGGTACTCCTGCCCGACATGGTCACCTACGACACGCGCACGCACGCCGCGGGCCCGCTGAACGGCCGCGCGCTCACCGACGACGTGATCGACGCCGAGCTGAACCTCGTCACCGGAGGGTTCCCGTTCGACGGGCGCGACGGTGACGGCGCGATCGGCGGCGACTGCGTCGGCGCGCACGACGACTACCTCACCTCGTTCCCCTACCTGGGGGAGCCCCACGAGGCGTAGTCGAGATCGACGACCTGCGCGCTCCGGGGACCTCCGTCGTCCCTCCGGAGCGCCGGCCGATCCGCGGGAGCTCGACGAAGGGCGCGAGCTCCCTCGAACCGACCGGAGGACGGCATGTCAGAGGCGAGGAGCGAACGGATGGGACGAACGAAGTACGTGGCCGGCGGGGTGCTGGCCCTGTCGATCGCGATCGCGGCGCTCACGTACGTCGGTCGCGGCGTGCCGCGTCGCTCGCTCGAGCAGGGTCCGACGATCTCCCAGGGGATCCTTCCCGGAGGCGACACCGCTACCCTGTCGCAGGCGCCCGGCCGTCCCCAGCTCGCCGAACTCGACCGATTGATCCGCTCGTTCGGTGCACAGACCGACGATGCGCCCAGCGCCGCCGGGTTCACGTTCCTCGGGCAGCTCGAGCTGCAACGCGCCCGCCTCACCGGCGACGTGGACTCGTACGCGCGAGCGCAGCGCGCCCTCGAGGAAGCCGTCATGCTCGCGCCCGAGGACCCGGAGCCCCGTGCGCTGCTCGCCGGCGTTCGCTTCACGACCCACGACTTCACCGGGGCGCTGGCGCTCGCCACGGAGATCTACGAGACCGATCGGAACCCGAGCGCCCTCGCCGTCCGAGGCGACGCCGCCCTCGAGCTCGGCCGCTACGACGAGGCCGCGGCCGACTACATGGCGCTCGCGGACGTGCAGCCCGAGGCGTCGACCTCGCTCGTCCGACTCTCTCGACTAGCGTTCCTCCGAGGCGACGCGGCCGGTGCCGCCCGCCTCGCATCATCCGCCGAAGATGCCGCAGCGGGCGAGGGTACGTTCGGGGCCTCGCGCTCGTGGTACGCCGCCTACCGAGGGCGGCTCGCACTCGATGCCGGCCGCTACGACGAGGCCGTTCGCCACTACCGCCGGGCCGTCCGGACGGCGCCCGACTATCACGTCGCGATCTCCGGTCTCGCGAGTGTGCGCGCCGCGCAGGGACGCACGGATCAGGCGATCCGCCTGTACGAGCGTGCGGTTGGCCTTGTTCCCGAACCGGGCTCGCTGGCCGCGCTCGGCGACCTCTACACGCTGGTCGGCGACGCGCGGGCGGCCTCCGACCGCTACGCGACGGTCGAGGCGATCGCGACCTTGCAGGCCGTGAACCGCCAGCTCTACGACCGTCAGCTCGCCCTCTTCTGGGCGGACCACGACGGAGATCTCGTCGAGGCGCTCGCCGTCGTGGAACGAGGCATCGAGACCCGTCGCGACGTGTACGGATACGACGCGCTCGCCTGGGTGCTCTACCAGATGGGCCGATACGAGGATGCGCGCTCGGCGAGCGATCGGGCCGTCGCGCTGGACACGCCCGACGCACGGCTGTGGTTCCACGCGGGCATGATCTCGGCCGCCCTCGGGGAGCGAGACCGCGCACGAGGGGAGCTCTCGCGGGCACTCGCGTTGCACCCGAACTTCGACCCGCTCCTCGCGCCGCTGGCCGTCGAGACACTCGAGGGGCTCGGGGGTGGGGCGTGAGGGGTGTCGCTCGCCGGTTCCTAGCCGTTGCCACCGTCGCAACCGCGCTGCTCTGGCCCGCGGCGCCTGCCGGGGCGCATCCGCTCGGCAACTTCACCGTGAACGTCTACGGGGGCCTCGTCGTGCAGCTCGACGCGGTCGTCGTCGACTACGTGGTCGACATGGCGGAGATCCCTGCGCTCCGCGAACGTCGAACGATCGACGCGAACCTCGACGACCGCGTCGACGACCACGAGGCCCTCGCCTATCGCGACGAGACATGCGCCGCGCTCGCCGACGGGGTGTCGGTGCAGGTCGACGGGGTCCCCCTGCCGGTGGCGTCATCGGGCGAACACGCGCTCTCCTTCCCTCAAGGAGCGGGTGGGCTCTCGACACTTCGGCTGGAATGCCGCTTCACCGCCACCATCGCGACCCCGTTCGCGCAGGATGCCCCACACTCGGTGGGCTACACGGATCGGAACTTCCCGGACGCGATCGGGTGGCGCGAGGTGACGGCCATCGGCGATGGCGTCACGCTGCCCGGCTCGCTCGTGCCTGCGGTCTCCCGCACCGCGCGACTCACGGACTACCCCGACGGCGAGCTCTCGCCCGGCGTTCGCGCGACGAGGCTGTCGGTGATGGCCGGCGGGCCCGGCTTGGCGGAGCTGCCCGAACCGGGCTCGACCGATCCGGTGGACTCGAGCACGATCGGGGCACGCGACGGCGGACTGCTCGCGTCGCTCGTCGGTCGCGACGAGCTCACGCCGTTGCTGATCGGGGCGATGCTGCTGATCGCCCTGGGGGTGGGCGCGCTGCACGCGCTCGGTCCCGGACACGGCAAGACCCTGATCGTCGCCTACCTGGTCGGTGCGGGAGGCACCGTCCGCCATGCCGTCGGCGTGGGGGCGGCCGTCTCCGTGATGCACACCTCGTCGGTGCTGATCCTCGGACTGGTGGTGCTCTCCGCCGAGCGGCTGTTCGCGCCGGAACGTGCCTACCCCGTGCTGGGACTGGCGTCGGGGTTGATCGCACTGGGTCTCGGATCGGTGCTCCTCATCTCGCGCATCCACTCGGCGACCCACGGAACGCACCCGCACGCGCACCCGGACCCGCACGCCCACGAAGCCGGGGTCGAGGCGGTCGTGCCGCCGTCGCGCCGGGGTCTCGTCGCGCTCGCGTTCTCGGGCGGCATCCTTCCCTCGCCCAGCGCGCTCGTCGTATTGCTTGCCTCCGTCTCACTCGGACGCACGGCGCTCGGCCTGGTGTTGATCGGCGCATTCAGCGCGGGGCTCGCCGTCGCCCTGGTCGGGGTCGGCGTGCTGACCCTCCGGGCTCGCGACCTTGCCGAGCGGCGGCTCACGGACCGGTTCGCCCGGCTCCTGCCGCTCGCGTCGGCCGGAGCGATCGTCGCGATGGGGCTGTTCCTCACCGTGCGCGGCGCGATCGAGCTCTGACGTCGCCGCCTGGCTCGTCAGAACCCCTCGTCGTAGTCCTCGTCCAGCACCGGCTCACCCCACTCCGGTGCCCCACCGCCGTTCACGGCCACGTGCACCATGGGCGAGTCACGGGTGGCGCCGTGGAAATGCCATTCGTCCGGGCCCACGTGGACCACGTCGCCGTGCTCGAGCACATGCCCCGCTTGCCCGCGGGTGCGAACCCTGCCCCGCCCGCTGACGCCATACAGGAACTGGCCGCCCGGGTGCCGATGCCAGTGCGTCCTCGCACCCGGTGAGAAGTGCACCACCCCGATGTTCGTGCCGGTCTCGTCGGCGAGCGTCGACCGGAGCCACACCTCCCCTCTGAACCGCCCCTCGTCGCCCCGCTCGAAGGTTCCGTCCGCTGCCGGTGCCACGTTCACGTCGCTCGCTCCTCGCCTCGGCCGTCGGAGCGGAGCCTATCGGCCGACGCGCTGATCGGATCCTCCGATCCCCGCTTCGTGGGACCATGACCGCATCGACCTCGCGCCACCTCATTCGCGGATCGGACTCGGCTGCATGCCGATGAGCTTCGGCTACGTCGACGCTCCGAGCGGGGACGACCCCGTGCGCGTGATCCGCCGTGCACTCGAGCTGGGTGTCACGATGCTCGACACCGCCGACGTGTACGGGCCGTTCGTGAACGAGGAGCTGGTGGGCCTGGCGCTCGAGGGCCGTCGCGACGAGGCCGTCGTCGCGACGAAGGTCGGGCTCGTCGTAGGGCCCAACGGCGGGTATCCGCTCCTGCGGGACGCGCGACCCGAGCGGATCGCCGACGAGATCCACGGATCGCTCCGCCGGCTCGGCACCGACGCGGTCGATCTCTACTACCTGCACCGAGTCGACGAGAAGGTTCCCTTGGAGGAATCGTGGGGCGCCATGGCATCGCTCGCCCAGGCTGGGCTCGTTCGAGCGATGGGGCTCTCGGAGGTCGGCGTGGACGAGCTCGAGCGGGCGCACGCGATCCACCCGGTCGCCGCGGTGCAGTCGGAGCTCAGCCTCTGGACCCGGGACGCGGTCGACGACGTGCTCCCGTGGTGCGCGGCCCATGGCGCCCTCTTCGTGCCGTTCTCCCCGCTCGGGCGCGGGTTCCTCACAGGCTCGGTCACGAGCGCCGACTTCGACGATCGCGACTTCCGGGCGTCGAACCCACGCTTCACCGACGAGGCGATCGCGGCGAACCAGGCGATCGTGCAAGTGGTCCGCGACGTCGCGGGCCGGCACGGCGTGACGCCGGCCCAGGTGGCGCTGGCGTGGACGCTCGCGCAAGGCCCTCACGTCGTGCCGATCCCGGGCACGAAACGTCTCCGCTACCTCGAGGAGAACATGGCCGCCGCCGGACTCACGCTCGAACCGGACGATCTCGTCGACTTGGATGGTGCCCCGACCGCGAGCGCACCGCGATACTGAACCGCGTGGACGGTTCGAGCTCCGACACTCCCGACACCCCGGCGACGCGTGCCGCACTCGCGGCGGGACTCGAGGCACGCGTCGTCGCCACCGACGTGCCGACGAGCGCCGAGGAGAGCGCGCGTCTGCAAGGGATCGATGTCGGATGCCTGCTGCGCACGATCGTGATCCGCCGCGGCGCGAACGACTACGTGTTCGTGCTCGTGCCGGGTGGGCGGCAGATCGACTGGAAGAAACTGCGGTCCTACCTCGGTGAGCGCCGCCTCTCGCTGCCCGATGCCGACGAGGCGAAGGCCGCGACCGGGTACGAACGCGGCGCCATCACCCCCTTCGGGGCCACCGCGGCGTGGCCGGTCCTGGCCGACGTGACGATCCGAGACCTCGGCACGGTGGCGATCGGCGCCGGCGCGCGGGGCGTGAACCTTCATCTGGATGCCGACGCGCTGCTCGCTGCGCTCGGCGCCGAGGAGGCGGATCTCACGAACCCCGCCGACGCTTGACCACGCCGGTGCGGCGGGGGAGGCTCGGGCATGCGGACGGGCGCATGTGAACGTCGTCGCGGGGGTGGGGCGTGACCGCAGCACGCCGGGTGGTCGCCGGCGAGCAGGTCGACGCGCTGCTCGATGACCTCGCGTCGGGCTCGACCGAGCCCGGGTCTGGAGCCTTCGCCGCCCTTTCGGCTGCGGCCGGGGCCTCCCTGATCACGGCGGTCGCGCAACGAACGCTGCGACGGCTCGACGCGGACGACGAGCCCACCCGGCGCCTCGGGGAGATCGCCGACGAGGCCGACGCGGCCCGCCCGGTGCTCTTCGCCCTCGCCGACCGGAACGCGGAGGTCCACGGCGAGCTCGCACTCGCCGCCCGCATGCCGCAAGGGTCCGACGAGCAGCGGACCGCCCGGCTGGTCACGCTGCAGACGGTGCTCGAGGACGCCGTCGACGTGCAACTCGACCTGGCCCGGCGCAGCGTGCTGCTGGCCGGACTCGCGGAGGAGGCGACGGTCGCGTCCGACCCGAACGCGGCCGCAGACGGCCTCGCCGCGGTTGCCGCGCTGCATGCCGCCACGCTCGCAGCGGTTGCCAACGTCGAGCTGAATGCGTTCGCGATCGCGGACGCCGCACGGCGCGCAGAGTTGACCGAGACGTGCACGGCACTCGGAGATCGCGCCGCCAGCATGCTGGACGGCGCTCGCGGGGCGTTCGACCGCCGCGTGCACCCTGCCGGCTCCTGACCACCACGCGGCCCCTACGATGGGGAGCGATGCCCGACCTCCCGCCGCTCACCCATGAGGACGTTCGAGCGCTGCCGACCGTGCTCCTGCACGATCACCTGGACGGTGGGATGCGACCCGAGACGATGATCGAGCTCGCCGTGGCCTCGGGTTACGACGCCCTCCCGGCGACCGATCCCGACGAGCTCGCTGCGTGGATGACCCAGGGGGCGAGCCGGCACGACCTCGTGTTGTACCTCGAGACGTTCGCGCACACGGTCGGGGTCGTGCAGGACGCCGACGCGCTGACACGGGTCGCCCGCGAGTGCGCCGAGGACCTCGCGGCGGACGGCGTGGCCTATGCCGAGGTGCGGTTCGCGCCGGAGCTCCACACGCGGAAGGGCTTGGCGCTCGACGCGATCGTCGACGCGGTCGTGCGCGGGTTCCACCAGGGAGAGGCGAGCGGGATCCGCGTCGGCACGCTGGTGACCGCGATGCGCACGGGCCACCGGAGCCTCGAGATCGCCGAGCTCGCCCTCCGGTGGGCCGGACGCGGCGTGGTCGGGTTCGACCTCGCCGGCGCGGAAGCCGGATTCCCGCCCGAACACCACCGAGCGGCGTTCGATCTGGTGCTCGCCGACGGGCGCCTCGGGCTGACGATCCACGCCGGCGAGGCCGACGGGCTCGCCTCGATCGAGGGTGCACTCGCGTGCGGCGCCCAGCGGCTCGGGCACGGCATGCGCATCGCCGATGACCTGGTCGCATCCACGGGCGGCGGCGTCACGGTCGGACCCGTCGCGGGCGCCGTCCGAGCTCGGGGGGTGCCGCTCGAACTCTGTCCCACATCGAACGTGCACTCCGGCGCAGCCCCGTCGATCGCCGAACACCCGATCGGGCTCCTCGCGGACCTGGGGTTCCGCGTGACGGTGAACACCGACAACCGGCTGATGTCCGCCACCACGCAGTCGCGCGAGCTCGCCGCGCTCTCGGAGGCGTTCGCGTGGGACCTCGACCGCATCGAGCGGGTCACGATCGACGCAGCGATGTCGGCCTTCCTGCCCGAAGAGCAGCGTCGGGCCCTGGTGGACGAGACGATCCGCCCGGGCTTCGAGCGCGCCCGCGCCGACGGCTGACCGCACGATGCGTTCAGGAAGCACCGGATCGCCTGGCCGGTTGCGTGGGAGCTGGCTCGACCGCCCTTGGGGAAGGATGCGGGTGTGGCGAGCCGGAGACGGACCGGTGGTGCTGGCCGTGCACGGGCTGGGCGGCTCGGGGCGGTACTGGCAGGGACTGGTCGACCGGGTCGGCGACCGATTCACGATCGTCGCCCCCGATCTGGCGGGTTTCGGCATGTCCGATACACCGGTCCGTGACGTCGACCGTGCGATGCACCTGGCCGACCTCGACGCGCTCGTCGACACGCTGCCGGCCGGCGGCTCGTTCCGGGTGACGGGTCATTCGCTCGGGGGCGTGCTCACCGCGCTGTGGACCGGGCGGCACCCCGGACGGGTCGGGTCCCTCTCGATGGCGGCCGCGCCGTTCCCGGACGGGACCGTGATGGACTTCCGATCGCGGGCCGACCTCCGACCGTCGACGGCCCGGCGCGCCGCCACCCGCGTCGTTCGGGCGATCTGGCCGGTCGTCGCCGTACCGCTCGGGCTCGCGCGCGGCTACCCGCCGGCCGTCGTGGTCGACTTCGGCCGCCAGTCGGTGCGCGCTCGTGCATGGACGATGTGGTCGCTCTGGTCGGATCCGACGCTGCGGGATGAGGTCGACCTCGCCGGTGAGACGGTGTCGGGGCTTCCAGTCCTGCTCGCGCACGCGCGTGACGACCGGACGGTCTCGGTCCGAGCGTCCGATGAATGGGCGGAGCTGCTTCCGAACGCCGAGCGCCACGTGGTGGCGGAGGGCGGACACCAGTTCCTGCTGCGCGCGAGGTTCGAGCCCCTCGCCTCGTGGCTCGCCCGCGACGCCGCCCAGGACTAGGCTGACATCGATGGCGACGCCGGCAGCGCAACACCATCTCGTGCTGATCCTCGCTCGGGACTTCGCATCCCGATTGGCGACGGCGGTGTTCCTCGTCGACGTGAACGGCTCCGTGATCTACTTCAACGAGGCCGCCGAGCGCGTGCTGGGTCGGCGGTTCATCGAGGGGACCGGCATGCCCGCCGGGGAATGGAGCACGATCTTCGCGCCGTCGGACGACGACGGGAACCCGATCCACATGGCCGAGCTGCCGCTCGGCATCGCGATCAGGGAGCGCCACCCCGACCACGACATCCTGCGGATCCGCAGCCTCGACGGCACGGAGCGCCGCATCGAGGTGACCGCATTCCCGTTGTTCGCGCACGAGGACGAATGCCTCGGGGCGATCGCGTTCTTCTGGGAACGCCCGGAGGGCTAGTGCGCGCCCGCATCTGGGGATGCCGGGGCTCGATCGCCGCGCCGGGTCCGGAGACGGTCCGTTACGGCGGCAACACCTCGTGCGTGGAAGTGCGCGGCGACGAGGACCACGTGATCGTGCTCGACGCCGGCACCGGGGCGCGGCCCCTGGGCGAAGCCTTGATGCGAACCCCGGTCCCGCGCATCGACATCCTGCTCACCCACCTGCACGTCGACCACGTAGAGGGGCTCGGCATGTTCGCCCCGATCTGGGTGTCCGAGACGGAACTGCACATCTGGGGGCCGCCCTCGCCCGTGGCCTCGCTGGACGAGCGCATCGCCACCTACTTCTCGCCGCCGCTGTTCCCCGTGCACTTGTCGGAGGTGCCGGCACGGGTGTCGTTCCACGACACTCCGCGCGAGCCATGGGCGATCGGATCGGTACAGCTGGTCTCGAAACCCATCCTGCACCCTGGGGCCACGGTCGGGTACCGCCTCGAGCATCGCGGGCGCGCGCTGGCATACATCACCGATCACGAGCCCGGACTCGGGGCCGACCTCCTGGCGGTGGGCACCGAGTGGATCTCGGGATTCGCTCTCGCCCACAGGGCAGACCTGCTCGTGCACGACTGTCAGTACACGGACGACGAATACGTGCACCACGTGGGGTGGGGACATTCGAGCGTGAGCCACGTGGCCGCGTTCGCGCGGCGGGCCGAGGTCGACCGTCTGATGTTGTTCCACCATCACCCGGGCCACGACGACGCAGGGCTCGACGCGATGCGGGGATCGGTGCTCGCGGCGTGGCCGGTAGCAGCCGATCGGTGCACGGTGGCAGCGGAGGGCGCCGAGCTCGAGGTGTGAGCGGTCGTCGCCGAGCCTGGCGTCTCAGACGACCGCGGCGTGTCGCCCCACCCATGCCCGCAGGCTGGCGCGCCACAGTGCCCGTTCGTGGAACTCGCCGGCCGGAGAGATCCCGTCGGGGCCGACCCGCAAGAGGGCGCGGAGCAGGGGCTCCAGTTGGCGTCCGTAGAGCTCCATGCAGGCGTGCGGGTGCACGCCGGGCCACGAGTAGCACGAGACGACCCAGCGCCGATGCGAGGCGTCCACCTCGTCCGGCACCGCCGCCCACGCCGGATCGTCGGGCGCGAAGGCCCACCTGTCGAGGTTGCCCTGCGGGATGCCCTCGATGCCCCGCACCGTGGGCGGTACCTCGTGCAAGAGGTACGGGTCGACGACGAGGTCGCAGACGACGGCATGTTCCGGCAGGTAGGCGAGCCACGCGTTCGGCACGAGCGGCCTGCTCGGATCGTGCCGTTGGGTGGCGTCGACCAGCACGTCGGTCACGCCGAAGCGCTCCTTCATGTACGACTCGCGCCCCGTCAGGTTGCGACCGATCGTCGTGACTTCGACCCCCGGCAGGTGTGCGAGCCGAACGGCCCGGTCGAGGTCGCCGTATTTCGTCGCGGCCTCGACCGCGTCCTTGCCGATCACCCCGGCGCCCATCACGGTCACCTTGATCGGCGGCCTGGTCGGGGCGGCGAACTCCTGCCACTGCCGTTCGAGCACGTCGAACGCGGCTTCGAGGCCGTTCCAGGCGACGTCGCGACCGTCGACGACGAGCCGGTGGCCCACGTCGTCCTCGAGCAGGTCGAGCGAGATCGCGTCGATGCCGAGCGCGGCGAGCCGGGCGACGCGGCGCGGCCTCGTCGGGAAGTGCAGCATCGACACGAGCGTGGTCCCGCGCCGAAGCAGATGCAGCCGATCCTCGGGGGCCCGAAGCGTGAGCACGACGTCCTGCGCGAAGCACTCCTCGTTCGAGCCGAGCCGCACCCTCGAGCCGACCTGCGTGTAGTCGTCGTCGGCGTACCCCATGCCGGAGCCGATCCCCCGTTCCACGACGATCGGCCCGCTCAGGTCCTCGACAGCGGCCACCAGGCCGGGGAGGAAGTCGCGCCGCTCGCCGGGTTCCTTGTGCATGCGGGGCAGTCCGAGGCTGAGCGGGCTCACGCGAGCCACCTCCTCAGTTCGGCCCTCGCGACAGCGCGCTCGTACGGATCGACGCTGCCGGGGTCGAGCTCATCCACGGGCCTTCGGAGCGCGACGGCGAGCACCGGCTCGATCTGTCGCCCGTACACACGCATGCAGTCGAGCGGATCGATGCCCGGCCAGGCGTAGCACGACAGCGCGAGGCGCCGTTCGCGAGTGTCGATGCCGTGGTCGAGCTGGTCCCATGCCGGGTCGTCGATCGGGAAGACGAACCGGTCGAGGTTGCCGTGCGGGATGCCCTCGATGCCTTTGGTGCGGGGCGGCTCGACGCGGAAGTCGTAAGGATCGACCGCGAGATCCAGGATCACCGCGTCGCCGGAGAGCGCGGCGATCCACGGGTTCGGCACGACGGGACGAGTGGGGTCGAGGCGCTGGGTGGCATCGATCAGCAGGTCGGTCACCTCGAGGCGCGAGAGCAGGTAGTCCTCATGTCGGGTCAGGTCGAAGTCGACCACGGTCACCTCGACGCCCGGCACGTCGTTGGCGGCCAGCTCCTCACGGAGACCGGGATCGCCGTAGCGGGTCGCCGCTCGCACCGCGTGGCCGCCGACGGCCCCGGCGCCGAGGCAGGTCACACGCAGCGGTCGACGGCTCGGGTGGGCGAAGAACGGATGGATCCGGGCGATCTCCACGAAGGCGAGTCGCACGCCGTTCCATGCGACGGCCTCGAGGTACTCGACGAGGCGCCTCCCCAGGTCGTCGGTGACCGCGTCGAGGGAGATCGCGTGCAGCCCGCTGTCGGCGAGCATGCGCGTCCGTTCCGGCCGTGTGGGGTAGTGGAGCATCGTCACGAGCAGCGTGCCCTCGCGCATCGCGCGCACGGTCGCCTCACTGGGACACCTGATCACCGCGACCACATCGCTCGACAGCACCTCGTCGTAGTCGGCGAATCGGACCTTCGACGACGACGACCGATAGTCATCGGCGGTCAGGCCCATGCCGGCGCCGTATCCGTGTTCCAGCACGATCGAGCGGGCGCCTGCTCGGTCGGCAGCGACGATCAGGTCGGGCAGGAAGTCCCGCCGCTCCGCCGCCTCCATATGCATCCGCGGCAGGCCCAGCGTGAGCGCTGATCTCCCCCGGGTGAGGCCGCCGGTCGCACTCATCGAACCCCCCTCCTGCGGCCACGGTAGAGCGGGAGCACCTGCAGCGGGCGCGGCCATCGTCCCATCGGTGCAGGGGCGAGTGGCACGGTCGGTGTCGAGCGAGTCGTCGCGTTCGGCCCTTCGGCGACCGGCGGCCGGAGTCCTACACTCGACCGATGGCTCCCGACGCGATCGCGCCCACGCCGTGGCGCGAGGTGTTCCGCGGTCGCCGGGGCCGACTCACCGTCGGTCTGCTGCTGCTCGAAGCGCCCGTCGCCGTGCAGTCCCTCGTGGTCGCCACGATCATGCCCGACGTCCGCAACGACCTCGGCATGGTGGGGCTGTACGGACTCGTGTTCACCTCGATGAGCCTGGCCACGATCGCCTCGATCCCGGTCGTGGGCCGCGCGGTCGACAGGTTCGGCACCCGCGCCGTGCTGGTGCCGGTGCTGGCCGTGTTCGCGTCGGGGCTGCTCGTCTCTGCCACCGCCCCGGCCATGCCCGTCGTGCTCGTCGGACAGTTCCTGCAGGGGATCGGCGGTGGCGGCCTCTACGCCCTCTCGCTCGGCACGGTCGCCAAGACCTACCCCGACCACCTTCGGCCGCGCGTGCTCGCGCTCCTGGCCACGATGTGGATCCTGCCGGGGTTGATCGGACCACCGGTGGGGGCGTTGATCGCGAGCACGATCGGTTGGCGCTGGGCCTTCGTGGCGCCGCTGCCGGTGCTCCTGGCCACGTGGGCCCTGATCGCTCCGGTCCTGGACCTCGTCCCCCGCCCCGAACGCACCGGCCCCGGCCTCTCGCTGCGCTGGCCGCTCCAACTGATGATCGGCGCCGGGTTCGTCTTCGCGTCGCTCACCGTCATCGCCTGGTGGGTTCCGTTCGCCGTGCTCGCCGGCCTCGCGGTCGGGGTGCCGGCCCTGCGACACATCGCGCCCGTCGGCACGTTCACCGCCAGGCCGGGCCTGGCAGCGACCGCGGCGGCCGCCTTCCTGCTGTCGACGTCGTTCCTCGCCATGGACGCCTTCATCACGCTGATGCTCACACGGGTGCGCGGCCTCTCGCTCGGGGCCGCGGGTCTCGTGATCACCGTCGCCACCGTCACCTGGGCGGCCGGCGCCCTGTGGCAGTCGAACCGCGCGGGGCACCGCTCGCTCTCGTGGCTCGTGGTCGTGGGCACCACGTTGCTGTTGACGGGCGAGACGGCCGTGGCCAGCACCTTGTGGATCCAGGTCCCGCTGGCCCTGGCCTACGTCGGCTGGGGGGTCGTCGGCGTGGGGATGGGCATCGCGTTCGCAACGATCCCGCTCGCGGCGATGCGCGTCTCTGAGGCCGGCGAAGAGAGCGAGGAGCTCTCATCGGTGCTGCTGATGGACATGCTCGGCGTCGCGACCGGCGCCGGTCTGGGCGGCGCGGCGATCGCTGCGTCCGACGCACTCGGCGCACCACTGCGGACCGGCATCGCGGGGGCGTACGTGCTCGCGCTGGTCGCCGCGGCGATGCTGCTCGCGATCGCGCACCGCGTCCCGTCGGGCCGTGCCGACGAGGAGGCGTCGACGCCGGGCGAAGGAGATGCGGGACGATGACGCGAGCCGTTCGCGTCGGGGTGCAGCTTCCCGAGGTCGAGCGCGTGGTGCGCTGGCCCGAGTACGTCGCGATGGCGCGGGCAGCCGAAGCGGTGGGGTTCGATTCGGTCTGGGTGGGCGACCACCTGCTCTACCGCGACGACGGGCGGCCCGAGCGAGGCCCGTGGGAGGTCTGGACCACGCTCGCTGGTCTGGCCGCGGCGACCGAGCGAGTTGGGTTGGGTCCGCTCGTTGCGTGCACGGGTTTCCACGCGCCGGCGATGCTCGCCAAGCATGCGGCGACCGTGCACGAGATCAGCGGCGGACGGCTCGTGCTCGCCCTGGGCGCCGGCTGGAACGAGACGGAGTTCCGAGCCTACGGGTTCCCGTTCGACCATCGAGCGTCCCGGTTCGAGGAATCGTTCGAGGTGATCAGGCGACTCGTGTCGGGCGAGCGCGTGTCGTTCGAAGGCCGCTACGTGCAGGTCCACGACGCCGTGCTGATGCCTCCGCCGCTCACACGCCCCCGCCTCATGATCGGCAGCTCCGGCGAGCGGGTGCTGGCCGCCGCCCTGCCGCACGTGGACGCCTGGAACACCTGGTTCGACTGGTTCGGCAACACCCCTGAGGGCTTCGCAGCTCGCAACGCGGAGGTCGACGAGTCGGCACGACGAGCCGGGCGCGATCCGGCCTCGATCGAACGGAGCGCGTGCCTGCTGGTGGCCTTCGATCGGTCGTCGGGTGAGCGTTCGCACGACCCGTCGACTCCCCCGGTCATCGGATCGCCCGAACTCGTGGCGGAGACCCTCCGCTCGATGGGCGACGCGGGAGCCGACGAGGTGATCCTGGTGATCGACCCGATCACCGAGGACTCGATCGTCTCCCTCGCGGGCGTCCTGGCCTCGCTCGACGACTGACCCGAGGGCTTCGGCGACTCGTGCGTGGGCCGCCGACCGCGGCGATCGTCACCAGATGAGCAGCTCGGCGACGATCACGATGCCTGAGATCACGAGCATCGCCAGCACGCCCCACGGCAACCATCGGTCGGCGAAGCTCGCGATCAGGCCTCGACGGGTCGCCTCAGCCTTGGCGGCCGTGCTCGCGCTCGAGGGGAGATCCGACCGGGGATACCGGATGACGGCGAACAGTGCCGGATCGGAGAGTGCGGATGCGTCGGGCAGGCCGCGACCCCCCTCGTCGGCGCTCCACGCGGCTTCTCTGAACTCGAGGGCGCTCACGCTCGCCTCGACCACGTCCTCGGTCGCGTTGGTCATGGCAGGTCACCTCCTCGATGCCTCCTCGCCCACGCGAGGGGGAAGCCTGGCATCCGAGCGGCGGTCGACCGGCCGAACGGTGGTGCGATGCGCGGGCTGAGTGCATCGTCAGCCCTTTCCTACCACGGCCACCTTGAATCCTCGCTGAAGCGTTCCTGAAGCTCCGCTGAAGGCAGGAGGATCGAGCGAACCGCGGATCGAGGGGCCGCTCGGACGTACCCGGCAGAAGCGTGCGACGGTCGGGCGCCCGCCCGCGAGCAGGGTCCGAGCCCGCACCGATCCGGTCAGTCGGGCGTGCCGCGCGATGATCGAGAGGAGCTCCTCGGCCGCATCGGCAGACACCGGTTCGACGGTGAGCAGCCCCCGATCGAGGAGGGCGAACGACGCCGTGTCACAGTCGAGCACGTACGCTCGCCCTCCCGTCATGCCCGCGCCGAAGTTCGGCCCGATCGGACCGAGGACGACGACGATCCCGCCGGTCATGTACTCGCAGCCGCTCGCGCCGATCCCCTCAGCAACCGCGAGGGCCCCCGCGTTGCGCACCGCGAACCGGTCCCCGGCGCTCCCTGCCACGAACAGTTGCCCCGCCGTCGCGCCGTACAGCGCGGTGTTCCCGATCAGTGCCGGGCGGTGGCCCGCGTCCCGGGGCGACGCGATCACGATGCGCCCTCCTCCCAACCCCTTGCCCACACCGTCGTTCGCCGTCCCACGGAGGTGCAGGGACGCCCCTTCGGGAAGGAAGGCGCCGAAGCTCTGCCCCGCGGCGCCCTCGAAGTCGAGCCGCGAGCTGTGGCCCGAGGAACGAGGCGCCGCCACGCGGCCACCGAGTGCCGCCCCGATCGCTCGATCGCTGGTCGTGATGGCGACCGGTCCGACGGTCGCCCACACCGGCTGTTCGTCGTGCGCGGGGCGAGGCGGCCGCGCCTCGTGAGCGGGTCCGGCGCATGCCGTCAGGAGCCCGGAGAGGTCGAGGCCGACACCGCCGTCGCCGACCTGCTCCAGCAGATCGACCCGTCCCACGACGTCGTCCAGCGCCTGAGCACCGATCGAGGCGAGGATCCCGCGAACATCGTCCGCCACGAACCGCAGGAACGTCGCAACCATCTCCGGGGTGCCGGCGAAGCGCGAACGTAGCTCCGGCCGCTGGGTGGCGATGCCGACTGGGCAGGTGTCGAGGTGACACGAGCGGACCATGAGGCACCCGAGCGCGACGAGGGCGGCGGTGCCGAACGAGAACTCGTCGGCCCCGAGCATGGCGGCGAGCACGACGTCCCGGCCGATACGGAAGCCACCGTCGACCCGCACGCGCGTTCGGTCGCGCAGTCCCTGCTCCGTGAGGGTCATGCGAACCTCGGCGAGCCCAAGCTCCCAGGGCAGCCCTGCGTGCCGGATCGACATGAGGGGGGATGCTCCCGTGCCGCCGTCGGCACCCGAGACGTGCACGACGTCCGCGCCCGCCTTCACCACCCCCGCGGCGACGACGCCGATACCCACCTCCGCCACGAGCTTCACGGAGACGTCGGCACGAGGGTTCACCTGCCGCAGGTCGTAGATGAGCTGCGCCAGATCCTCGATCGAGTAGATGTCGTGGTGGGGTGCCGGACTCAGCAGGGCGATGCCTGGTTGGCTGTGCCGCAGCGCCGCGATCTCGGGTGAGACCTTGACGGCCGGGAGCTGTCCGCCCTCGCCTGGCTTCGATCCCTGGGCGATCTTGATCTGCAGCTCGTCGGCCGATGCGAGGTAGCGGGGGGTCACGCCGAACCGCGCCGAAGCGACCTGCTTGATCGTCGCACCCCGCTCCGTGAAGGCGCGCGAGGCAGGCTCGCCCCCCTCCCCGCCGTTGGAGCGAGCACCAGCCAGCGCGGCGCCGGCCGCCAGTACCTCATGCGCCTCTGAGGAGATCGCGCCCAGCGAGATCGCCGCGGTCGAGAATCGGCGAGTCACGGCCTCGGTCGGTTCGACCTCCGCAACGGGGATCGGCTCGCCCGCCGAACCGACCGACAGCAGATCGCGAGGGGCCGTCGCGGGGCGTTCCTCCACCAACGAGGCGAAGCGGCGGTAGGTGACGGGGTCGTTGACGGCGACCGCGCGACGGAGGGTGTGAGCTTCCTTCATCGTGCCGGCAGCCGGACCGGACGATCGAAGCTTCGCGCTCTCGGGGTCGACGACCCGGTGCAACGCTTCGATCACCTCCGGGTTGGAGGCGTGGTACTCCCCGCCCCTGCGGTGCTTGATCGAGCCTGGACTCGGCAGGATCGGGGCGGCGGCGCCGAATGCCGCGGCGTGCCGATCGAGCACGACGCTCGCGAGTGCGGCGAACCCGAGACCTGCGATCGGGGAGACGACGCCGGGGAAGCACCGGTCGACGACCTGGGGAGCCAAGCCCAGGGCATCGAACGCGCGAGCGCCCCGATAGGCGTCGAGCGCGGAGATGCCCAGTCTCGCGAGCGCCTTCCGGACGCCTTCCTCGAGGGCCGCGAGGTAGCGGCGACGAGCTTCGCCCGCAGTCGCGACGTCGCCGAGGCGGCCGTCGGCGAACAAGGCTTCCACGGTCGCCATCGCGAGGCTCGGCACGATCGCCTCGACCCCCATGCCGAGCAAGCACGCCGCGTCGTGGGAACTCCAGACGTCGCCCACGTCGGCCACGATGGATGTCCGCCCCCGCACGCCGGCACGGCCCAGCGCCGTGTGCACGGCGCCCACCGCAAGGATCGACGGCAGCGGCGCTCGATCCGGACCGACGGCGGCGTGGTCGATCACCAGGATGTCGTCGTCCCTGCACGCTGCGAGGGCTCGATCGGCCAAGCGTCCGAGCGCCGCCTCCAGACCGTCGGGACCATCCGAGACCGCCCACGTGGCATCGAGCCGCCGACCCTCGGGGCATGCGTCGAGCAGGAACGTCGAGAGTTCGACGACGCGGTGCGACGCCGGGCCCACGCTCATCAACGGGGGCCGACGTCCGAGGAACGTGCGGAGCGAGAGTACCCACGCCTCCCGCAGATGGTCGAGCGCCGGGTTCGTCACCTGCGCGAACCGTTGCCGCAGGAACGCGCTGATCGGTCGTGCGAACGAGGCGAGCGGCGGGATCGGCGTGTCGTCGCCCATCGAGGACACGGCCTCGTGGCCCGATGCCGCCATCGGACGGACCATGAGCGTGAGGTCTTCCCGCGTGAGCCCGAGCGCGACCTGGCGCCGGGACAGATCGTGCGGCTCCGCTCGGGGCAGGAGCATCGGCGTGGTCACGCGCTCCCTCGTCAGCCATGCCTGGTAAGGCTGCGCCCCGGCCAGGGGACCGACCGGGTCGAGCACCAGCCCCCCCGCCGCGGGATCCACGATGAGCATCTCCCCCGCACCGAGTCGTCCGAGGCGCACGGGCGCGTCGCCCAGATCGGCGACACCGGCCTCCGAGGCGCACACGACCTGGCCGTCGGCGACCGAGTAGCGGAGGGGACGGAAACCGTTGCGGTCGAGCGCCGCGCCGACGATCGATCCGTCGGAGAAGACGACGGCGGCGGGCCCGTCCCACGGTTCCATACGCGCCTCGTGCCATCGGTGGAACGCGCGCCGGCGCTCGTCCATCGAGGGGTGCCGCTCCCACGCGGGCGGCAGCATCATCGTCACCGCGTGCTGTATCGACCGTGGCCCCGAATCCACTGCTGCCTCGCTCGTGAGGAGCTCGACCGTCTCATCGAACATCGCGGAATCGGATCCGCGCTCATCCAGGAGCGGCCTCAGACCAGCCTCGAGCGACCGATCGCCCAGGCCCAGGCGTCCCTCGCGCTCCCGCATGCGGCCGACGTTGCCCGAGAGGGTGTTGATCTCACCGTTGTGGGCGCTCACGCGGCACGGCTGTGCACGCTCCCAGGCGGGAACGGTGTTCGTGGAGAACCGCCGATGGAACATCGCGAACCATGCCGTGTACCGCGGATCGACCAGGTCGGGGAAGAATCTCGCCAGCTCACCGCCACGGACGAGCGCCTTGTAGGTGACGGTGTCGAAGCCGAGCGAGCTCACGTAGACGTCGAGGTGCTCGTCGCGTGTCGCCCGCTCGAGCGCGCGACGCGCTCGGTGCGCGGCGCGACGAAGTCGTCCGACCTCAGCGTCGATCCGGAGGACGGCCTGCACGATCGAGGGCATCGTCGAGCACGCACGGGAGCCGAGCATCGAGGGTTCGATCGGCACCGGTCGCCATCCGACCACCTCGATGCCCTGGGGCGTGCACGCCTGTTCGACGACGGTGGGGAGACGACGTGCCCCCTCGCCACGGGCGAACAGCATCGCGACGCCGAGGCGACCCGGCTCCCGCTCGTCGGGCGACAGACCGAGCTCGCCGGCGATCAGCTCGAGAGGGATCGGCGTCAGGAGGCCCGCTCCGTCGGCGGTGCCGTCGGGACCGACGGCGCCTCGGTGTTCGAGTCGTTCAAGCGCCAGCAGCGCGGCGTCGAGCGACCGCCGACCCGGGAGGCCGGAGGTTTCTGCGGCGAAGCCAACGCCGCACGCGCTGCGTTCCGCTCGAGGATCCCATCCACGACGCATCCTGGTCACGCTAGAGACGGTGCGTTTCCCCCTCGTTTCACGCCGATGAACGGTCGTCGACGTCGCGCGAACGGTTCCACGTTCGCGGACCTGTGCGTTCACGGATCCGAAACATGCCCGAAACACCCCCGACTCGCAGCACCCGGTACCGTGAAGCTCGACGAGGTCCTGCCGGACGCAGGATGCGACGGGAGGGAACACGATGGAACGGGCCGATTCGGAGTGCGAGTTCGTCGTGCAGGCAGCCGACGAGCGCGGTATCCGGTTCGTGCAGCTCTGGTTCACCGACGTGCTCGGGGAGCTGAAGGGGTTCGCGATCCCCGTCGAGGAGCTTCCCGAGGCGCTCGCGGAAGGCGCCAGCTTCGACGGGTCATCGATCGAGGGGTTCGCGCGCGTGCACGAAGCCGACATGATCGCGATGCCCGTGCCGCGCACGTTCCAATCGCTGCCGTGGCGTCCGCAGGAAGCGGGCGTCGCGCGGATGTTCTGCGACGTCCTCGACGCGGACGGTCGGCGGTTCGAGGGTGACCCCCGCTTGGTGCTCACGAAGGTCGTGCAGGCCGCACACGAGATGGGGTACGCCGCATACGTCGGTCCCGAGATCGACTTCTTCCTGTTCGACGGCGCCGACGTGCCGACGCCGATCGACACGAGTTCCTACTTCGACCTCACGCCGCACGACGGCGCGAGCGACATCCGCCGGCGCGTGCTTCTCTACCTCGAAGGCTTGGGCATCCCCGTGAAGGATTCCCACCACGAGATGGCGAGCTCCCAGCACGGCGTCGACCTGCGCCACACCGACGCGCTCACGATCGCCGATTCGATCATGAGCTTCCGGCTGATCGTGAAGGAGGTCGCCCGCCAGATGGGGCTGCACGCGAGCTTCATGCCCAAGCCGATCACCGGCGTGCAGGGGTCGGGGCTGCACACGCACATCTCGCTCTTCGAAGGCGAGCGCAACGCGTTCTTCGACCCGACCGACGCCTACGGATTGTCCAAGATCGGTCGGTCGTTCACGGCGGGCCTGCTCCGCCATGGAGCCGAGATCACGGCGATCACGAACCAGTGGGTGAACTCGTACAAGCGACTGGTGGCTGGGTTCGAGGCGCCGACCCATGTGGGGTGGGGTGCGCGGAACCGCTCGGCGCTGGTTCGCGTGCCGGTCACGAAGCGCGGGAAGGAATCGGCGTGCCGGGTCGAGTACCGCGCGCCCGATCCCGCCTGCAACCCCTACCTCGCGCTGGCGGTGATACTGGCAGCGGGCCTGGCCGGGATCCGTGGCGAGTACGAGCTGCCACCGGAGGCCGAGACCGAGGAGGCGCTGCCCACGACCCTGGCGGCTGCCCTCGATGCGATGGACGCGAGCGACCTGGTGCGAGACGTGCTCGGCGAGCACCTGTTCGACTGGTTCCTCGCCAACAAGGTCGCGGAGTGGCGCGAGCACACGATGCACGTGACGGACCTGGAGATCCGCCAGTACCTCCCCAGGCTGTAGCACCAGGGTTCGAGGAGGTGAGCGTGACGGAACCACGACGACCGTCGGAGATCCGGCCCACCGTGGCGGTGGGCGCCGCCACGAGCTCGTTCGCGGGTGAGGTCGCATCGGACCTGCGAGCGCTCGGCTACGACGTGGCGGCCCTCGATCTATCCGACCCGCGGCTCGAACCGTCCGTCACCGCCGCCGTGTTCGTCGTGGAGAAGGCCTTGTTCGAGTGCGCGATCGCTTCGGCGGCGATCCGCCGGAGCGCACACGCCACGCCGATCGTGTGGATCGTGGGCTCCGACGACCTGCCGGGCCTCGATCGTCACGACGACGTGTTCGACGACTTCCTTGAGATGCCGTACCAGCGCACATCGCTCGACGCCCGGCTGCGCCGCCTGCGGACCGACCCCGACGGCGCCCCGGACAGGATCCGGGCCGGCGATATCGTCGTCGACCCGGCGACGTATCGGGCGTCGGTCGCCGGCCGGCCCCTCGCGCTCACGTACATGGAGTACGAGCTCCTTCGATACTTCGCAGCGACCCCCGGCCGGGTCCACACGCGGGAGGCGATCCTGCGGAACGTCTGGGGCTACGAGTACTACGGCGGCATCCGGACCGTCGACGTCCACGTGCGCCGACTGCGGGCGAAGCTCGGCCAGGAGCACGCGCGAGCGATCTCGACGGTGCGCGGCGTCGGTTACGGCTTGGAGCCCTAGGCATCGTCGCGATCCTCCGCCAGTCGAACGTTCTCGATCACCTGGGCTGTGGCCTCCAGCACGAGTCGCTCCCGCAAGGACTCGAGGTCCTCGTCGGAGAGTTGGCTCGGCACCCGGAGGGTCATGCTCTTCGCTCCCCACGTGTAGGCGCTCTCGCCGTGCTCGGCGAGATCGAGCCCTTCGTCCTCGCCCTCTGCCGCGATACGGAACCCGACGAGTACGTCGACCACCTTCAAGATCACGAGCGTCGCGAGGAACGAGAAGACGAGGGCGACGCCCGCGGCGACAGCCTGCTTCCCGACCTGCATCAGACTCCCGTCGACCCCCGCGGGGTTCACAGCCATGGTGGCGAAGACCCCGGTGAGCAACGCCCCGACGAGTCCCCCGACCAAGTGGACCCCCACGGCGTCCAACGAGTCGTCGTAGCGGAGTCGCGACTTCGCCTCGACCGCGATGAAGCAGACGCCACCCGCGAGGAGCCCGATCAACAGCCCGGGCATCGGTGCGACGAATCCGGCGGCAGGGGTGATCGCGACCAAGCCGGCGACGGCTCCGGTGACGGCCCCGATCGCCGTGATCTTCCCGTGGCGCCGCCATTCGGGGAGCACCCAGCCGATCACACCGCCCACCGCGCCGAGCTGCGTGGCGACGAAGGCCGAGGAGGCCACGCCGCCGGCCGCGAGAGCGCTGCCGGCGTTGAACCCGAACCACCCGAACCACAGGATGCCGGCGCCGAGCATCACCATCGGCGCGTTGTGCGGGGTGAAGGCGCCACCCGGGTACCCGCGCCGTTTCCCGACGTAGAGGGCGGCGGCGAGGGCCGCAGCGCCCGCGGCGATGTGCACGACCGTGCCGCCCGCGAAGTCGAGCGCGCCGAGGCCCTCCGGGCCGAGGAAGCCACCCCCCCACACCCAGTGCGCGATCGGTGAGTAGACGAGCAGCGACCACGCGGCGATGAAGAGCACGTAGCCGCCGAAGCGCACCCGTTCCGCGAACGCGCCGGCGATCAGCGCCGGTGTGATGATCGCGAACATCATCTGGTAGACCGCGAACGCGGATGCCGGGATCGTCGGCGCCAACGCCGCGGGCGTCTCACCGACGCCACGGAATCCGGCGTACTCGAGCCCTCCGATCAACCGGCCGATGTCCGGACCGAAGGCGAGCGTGTATCCGATCGCGAGCCAGACGACCGACACGACCGCGATGGCCGCGAACGAGTGCATCATCGTGCCGAGCACGTTCTTCGAGCGGACGAGCCCCCCGTAGAACAACGCGAGCCCAGGCGTCATGAACAACACCAGTGCGGCGGACGCGAGGACCCAGGCGGTATCCCCCGAATCGATCTGTCCCATGATCCCTCCCCTCGACGGTTGAGGTATTCATAGGCCAGACGGATCTCCAGGCGATGACATCTGCGTTTCGTTCACGTTACGAGTTGGCGGCTCCGCCCGATGCCAATGGCCGGGAAGGAGTGACCAGCATCACCCGAAACACGACAACGCGCGGTGCCCTCGGCAGGAATCGAACCTGCGACACCCGGTTTAGGAAACCGGTGCTCTTTCCACTGAGCTACGAGGGCCGAGGGCGAGGGCCGAGGCCCGAGGGCCAGCATCCTGGCGCATCGAGTCTAGCGAGCGGCGATCAGGGGACGATGTTGGCGCCAGGAGGACGCCGAAGGCGGGTTGCGTCCAGCCTCCGGCCGGCTCTGGGTGGGATCGGCGGCGGGCATCGCTGCGTTTGCAGTGGCGATGCCAGCTGAGTGCGTTCATCCCGAGTCCGAAACCGAGCAGGTCCGCGTCCTGCGCGGTGTGCCCCACGCAGTGGGCGCGACGCCAATAGAGGGTGTGTCCGACAGCCTGCGGTTGACGCTCTCGGCGTCGACGCGCCTCGCGTTGTGTGTGTGGTAGTCGGGATCGGAAGGCGGGATAGCGCGGAGGTGTTCCGGACGATTGAGTCCGCGGCGGAGTCCTCATCGTTCCCGTGAAGGCGGATGCGTAGAGGCTTGGCGGCACGGAAGTCGGGAGGAGGCTCATTCTCGTTGTAGAAGCGGTGGCACCCTGGCTTCGGCGTGACGCGCTCGAGCGGCCGAACAGATCCTCGCCCGTGTCAGCGCGAACGCCGGCGGCGCCGCGAGCTCTTCGACCGCTCATGAAGGACGTCAACAACTCTGTCTTCCGCAGAGCGTTTGGGCCAGGATCGGCTACGAGCAGACAGGTGAGCGGATCGTTGGTGCACCGACCCAATCCAGCGAGCCTATTCGCTCGAGCGACGTCCGATGCCGTTGCCGAGTAGCGTGCCGGGCGTGCTCTACCTCGTGGGTGGACCGCCCCGCACCGGGAAGTCGACGGTGGCGATCATGTTGATGCAGCGGCGGGCGATCCCGTGGCTCCCGACCGACGTCATCAGGAACGTGCTCGGCCGGGCGGATCCACAGATCGCCGCGCTCGATCGGTTCGATCGGATCGACGACCTGGTGCAGATGATGCGCCCGTACCTCGAGCACACGATCGACGTGTGCCTCGGGCAGTCGCGCGCGTTCCTCGTCGAAGGCATCGAGATCCGCCCGGCCGACGTCGCTCGTTACGAGGCCCGGCACCCGGGCACCAGGTCGTGCTTCCTGGGGAACGCGACCATCACCCCTTCATCCCTCCGAGAGGTCCCGGGCGACAATCCATGGCACGCGAGCTCCACCGATATCGGACTGGAGCGGTTGTCCGCCTCGATCCGACGTTGGAGCCTCGAGACCGAGGCTGCCTGCCGACACACGGGCCATCCCTACGTCGACATGGGGCGCGAGGGGTTCGATCGGGGCGTTCGCCGCGCGCTCGGGATCCTCGTCGACGACGTCGGATCACCGCCCGAGACCTGAACGGCCGGCTCCCAGGCGGATCCTCGCGAGACCATTCGACGCACTGCTCCGCGACGACCGGGCCCAAGCGCGACGAGACGGCGATCGACGCCGACGCCTGGCTCGGAACCTGACAGGCAGCCCGACTCGCGCTCCTAGACTCGGGCACATGGGTGTGCGGACCGACCACGAGGAGTTGGACAAGTGGGCTGCATGGTTGCTTCATCGAGAGACGGCGATGATGCGGAGCAGCAGCGGAGGGCCCTGGAGTACCTGCTCCCCGTCCGCGACCGCGTCCTCGATGGGCACACCTCCCTTCCGGTGACATCGTCCTCGACGTTGGCGAGGGGTCGCGTCTCGCTCTTCGAGCCGATCAACAGCCACTTCCCGCACTCACTCGACGACTTCTGGGCGTATGACGCCGCCCGTGAGTGATCTCGTCGAGAAGCTCGTCGCCTACGAGGGATGGACGGAGGCCTCAGACGAGCCGGACCCCATGACGGGATTCACGGATAAGACCTCGTCGCCGACGCTGAGGTGGCAGGGTTCCGCGAAGTGATCGCGAAGTTCGGGGTGCTCCAGCTCGCTCCAGCTCCCCGTTACGGGGTCCCGCCCCCTCGTCCACGACCTGGCTGCGATCGCCGCACCGCCCAGACCGGCGCCGACGAGCGCCAGACCGCCGATCACGAAGCCACGGCTGGTCACGCGCCGCGCGTCAGGTGGTGTGGGAGGTGACGTCGTTCGACCTCCTTCCCAGACGCGACCATCATGTGGGAACGTTATCATCGGCCCAACACGACACCTCTCAGCAGCGCGGCGCGAGAGAGGCTGTTGATAGACGTTCGGGCGACGACAGAGGGACCGCTGCGGCCCCTCAGCGAAGGAGATCGCATGCTAACCAGACCCCTCGGCTCGCAGGGGCCGAACATCTCGGTGATCGGCTTCGGGGCTTGGGAGGCTGGGATGGGATCGGAGTGGGGCGAGGCACCTCCCGAGGAACGGATCCTCGAAGCGATCAGGCGCGGGGTCGACTCCGGCATCGACTGGATCGACACGGCGGAAGCCTACGGGGAGGGCCGATCGGAAGAACTGGTCGGTCGAGCGCTCGCCGACCGGCGCGACGAGGTGCTGATCGCGACGAAGGTCGGCCCTGCGCCGTGGGGATCCGGCTTCCGCCCGGACGACGTCCAGCGAGCGTGTCGGGGGAGCCTCGCCCGCCTGGGGACCGACCGCATCGATCTCTACCAGCTCCACTGGCCCGACGAGACCGGCGTTCCGATCGAGGAGACCTGGGGGGCGATGGCCGGGCTCGTCGACGAGGGGCTCGTGCGCTTCGTCGGCGTGTCCAACTTCGACCGCGACCTGATCGAGCGCTGCGAGGCGATCCGGCACGTGGACTCCCTGCAGCAGCGCTTCTCGATGATCTCGCTCGAGGATCGGGAGCTGATCGGGTGGTGCGGGGAGGTCGGCACGGGCGTGGTGTCCTACGCCCCGATCGGGTACGGCCTGCTGACCGGCGCGATCACGATGGAGACGACCTTCGGGGAGGGCGACCATCGTGGCGAGGGGGAGAGCTGGACCGGGCTGTTCGAGCCCTCTCAGCGGCGGCGCGCCCTCGATCTCGTCGACGCGATCCGTCCGGTCGCGGAACGGCTGGGCGCCTCGGTGGCCCAGATCGCCTTGGCATGGAACTGGCACCAGCCCGGCGTGACTTCGGCGATCGCCGGGAGCCGCAACCCCGATCACGTGGCCGCGAACGCCGGCGCCGGCGACCTCGAGCTCGACCCGGCGACCCTGGCCGAGCTCGAGGAGGCCCTCGCGCTCGGGCCCGTGCAGCCTTCCGGCGACTGACCTCGACTGCGCGGCCCCCGATCGGCGCCAGCCGGACCGGCCATCGTCAGGGTTACTACGCGGCGTTCGCTCGGATCTGGATCGCGGTCCGGGCGAGCAGCAGTGCTGCCGCCGCCACGATCGCGGCGCCGATCACGATCTTGTTGGGGTCCACCGCGGGACGCCAGTCGACCTCGTCGCCGTGGGATCACATAGGCGCCGGCGGGTCGCGCGTTCAACCCGAATCCGCTGCCCTTACCCTCGCCCTCCGGACCCGTGCCGCCGCCCCCGCCGGGCCCGCCCTGCACGCGGGCCGCGGGGATCACCGTGACGCCGTTCTTCTCGTACGGGTCGCCGAACACGCGTCGGACCGTGAGCGCATCCTTCGCCTGCTCGATCGTCCGCTGCACATCGCCCAATTCCTCGGCCATCGAGGCCTCCCTTCCGTCGGTCGACGCTTCCAGCGAACTCCTTTCTTGGGAACGTGTTCGCTTCAGAGCGGGCTCAGCAGCCCTCGATCTCAAGCCTATGGAGCGTCGAGTCGATAGATGATGAACCGCTCGCCCCAATCCATCCGCTCGCCGACTTCGCGAAACCCGAGGCGCAGGAGCCCCCGGACACGCGTCCGCGACGGCGGGAACCCGACGAGCACGTACGGCGCCGGGTCCTGCACGCCGGGGCGATGCGGGTGCGCGGGCCAGTCGGTGGGTCGGTCACGATCGGCCGCTCATGGTCGCTGCGGTGTTCGGTCGAGCTCGACCGTGTCCCGGCGAGGGGGTCGATCGCGGCCGAGGGGGGCCTCGGCGGCGGATGGAGACTCGGCCTCGTCGGTGGCCGGGCGACCTTCGAGTACAACTTCGCGGGGCTCGAGCACACGCGGGTGGTCGCGCCGAAGGGGCTGACGGCCGGCCGACACGAGATCGGCGTCTCCTTCGAGGTGGTGCCTCGCGAGGGTCCCGTTCCCGGCGCGTCCGTGACGATCGCGGTGGACGGAGACGTGGTGGCCACCGGCAGGATCGACAGGGTGGCCGAGAGCTTCTACGCGTTCGACGGGGGCTTGGACGTCGGCGCCGACCTCGGGTCGCCCATCTCGTCGGAACCGGCAACGAGCTCCGCATTCACCGGGATCGTGCGCCAGGTGATCGTGGAACCCGACCCGGGCTAGCGTCCGGCCAGCCTTTAGACGAGATCGGGGTTCCAGTCGGCGAACACGCCCTCGGGGTTGGGGATCAACCACACGTGCGTCATCCACTCGCCACCAGGGGACCAGATGTTCCCCATCGCCCCGCATTCCTCGCGCGAGACGACGCCTGATTCCTCCTCGTCGAGGGTCCAGCCCTCGGCCTCGATGCAGTTCCAGACGTGCTCGTGGTACGGCGCGCCCACGAGGGAGGTCGGCGGCTCCGGGTACTCCCACATGTCTGCCACGTACGCGACCGCGACCAGCTCCCACGACCCCGTGAGCCGCTTCGAATACATCAGGTACTCCGGGTTCGCGAGATCGAGGTCGCCGGTGATCGAGTAGGCGCCTCCCTCGGTCCACTCCGGGATGCCGAAGTGCGCGCCGGTCTCGGGAGAGTCGCCGTCCATGCGGATGAAGCCCTCGTCCCGCGCGACCCGCACGTCGGCGTACCGCTGCATCGCGGTGCGGATCTGCTCCATCTGCGCCGCGGCGGCCACGCCCGCGACCCCGCCCCCGCCGTGGTCGTGGCCGTCGGCGTGCGCCTCGGCGCCCTGCACGTGGAAGTGGGGCGGCCCGCCATGGGTCGTGCTCGTCGGCCCGCCCGCGGCCACGAGCTCGGGCTCCGCCGCGCCGTGCGCGTGCGCCTCCCCGCCATGTCCATGAGGGCCCGCCGTCGCGATCGCCCCCGTGGTCACAAGCGCCAGGATCGAGGCGTACACCACGAGCGCGCGGCCGCCGATCGAACGCTCCCGAGGCCGGCCGGTGAGCGCCGCGGCGCAGCCCGCGACGACCGCCACCTCGAGCAGTGTCGCGAGCAGGTCGACGCGGCCGAGGGCCTCCGGCTCCGTGAGTGGATCGATCGGTAGGCCGGTGGTGCGGGTCATGGCCCAGACGGCGATCACCGCGACGTTGCCGACGATGCCCGCCCACAGCCATCGACGGTCGTCCGAGGTGAGCACGCCGCCCGCCCACAACGCCTGGAACCAGGCGACGGCGGCGAACGACAGCCCGATCCAGGTGGCCTCCTCGAGATGGACGCTCACCACCGCGAAGTGGATCGCGGCCGCCGCGAGCGACGTGACGGCGATCCCGGCGCGCAGCCCCGGATCGGACGTGCCCGCGCGCGGCGCGTCGACGTCCGGCTGCGGCTCGTCGAGCCCGGTCGGCGCGGGTGCCCGGAGCTTCACGTCATGCCTTCGGATCGGTCTGAGGAGCCGCGCCGTACTCCTCGTCGGTGACGTGCGGCCCCCACGTCGCGGCCGTCGCAGAATCGTCCACCTCGACGAGCGAGATGTGGGTCATGAACCGCGACGGCGCCGCGCCGTGCCAGTGGTCCTCGTCGACACCGATCGTCACCCGGTCACCCGGTCGGATCACCTCGATCGCGCCTCCTCGCTGCTGCACGAGCCCGACCCCTTCGGTCACGTAGAGCGTCTGTCCGTTCGGATGCGAATGCCACGCGGTGCGGGCCCCCGGGGTGAAGTGCACGCTCAACGCGCTCAGCCGCGATCGGCCGGCGGGCTCCGCGATCGTATCGAGGTAGACGTCGCCGGTGAACCACTCGCGTGGGCCGGTCGCGGTGTCGCTCCCGTTCTTCGTGACGTGCACCGGGCCTCCCAGCGGACGAATGGGCTGATAACGTTCCCAGGGTAGCGGGCGGAGCCGGATCGCGGAAGGCCGGTTCCAAGTCCGAGGGGGACCGATGAGGATCACCGAGGTGGCCACGACCGTCGTCGGCGCGCCGTGGCGCGACCTGACGTTCGTGGAGCTCCGCACCGACGACGGCCTGTCCGGGGTCGGCGAGGTCCGCATGGTGAACAAGACCGAGACGCTCCTCGCCTGCATCGCCGAGCTGGGCGAGCGCTACGTCGTGGGACGCGACCCATCCGACCGCGAGCGGCTCACGTGGGACATCCAGTGGCACGAGTACGGCCGGGCGGGGGAGGTCGCGCAGAGCGCCCTCGCCGCGTTCGACATCGCGTGCTGGGACCTCGTCGGCCAGTCGCTCGGGGTCCCGGTCTGGCAGCTGCTCGGGGGACGCTTCCGCGACCGGGTGCCGGCGTACGCGAACGGCTGGTATCGGGGCGAGCGCGACCCGTCGTCGATCGCCGAGCTCGCGACGGGCGTCGTCGGTGCCGGCTACGACGCGGTGAAGATCGACCCCTTCGGCATGGCCTCGCTCGAGCTCTCCCGCGCGGAGGAGCGACGGTCGCTCTCGATCCTCGAGGCGGTGCGCGACGCGATCGGTGCCGAGCGCGACCTGATGGTGGAGATGCACGGGCGCTTCGAGCCCGACGTCGCCGCCCGGCTCGCCGTCGCGGTCGAGCCGTTCCGCCCCGCTTGGATCGAGGAGCCGGTCGGTCCCGAGAACCCGGCGCGGGCTCCGGCGGGTGCGCGAGGCGACCCACCTGCCGATCGCCACCGGCGAGCGCCTCCACGGGCTCGGCGAGTTCCAGCCGCTGATCGAGGACGGCCTCGTCGACGTGATCCAGGCCGACCTGACGCACTTCGGCGGCTTCGTGACAATGCGGCGACTCGCGGGGTGGGCGCACGCCTACCAGCTCCCCCTGGCGCCGCACAACGTCTGCGGCCCGGTCGGCACGATGGCGAACGTGCATCTGGCCGCCGCGACGCCGAACGTGCGGGTGCTCGAGCACTTCAACGACTTCGCCGACCCGTGGGTCTTCGACCTCGTCGACCACGCGCCGAGGGTCGGCGACGACGGGTGCTTCGAGGTGCCGGACCGGCCCGGCCTGGGGTTGCGGCTCGACCCCGACGCATGCGCGGCGCACCCAGCGACCGGCGGGCGGATCAAGCTCTTCGAGGAAGGCTGGGAGCGCCGGCAGGGGTAGCGTTCATCGACCCTGCGCCAGCCGTTCCTCCAACCGCCGCCGTGCCTCGAGGAACGGCCGCTCGAGCACCGCTCGATGATCCGCCTCGCCGTGATGGTGCGTGGCGTAGCCGTCGGGATACCGGGCCGCGCACTCCCGCATGTACGCGAGGCTTCCGTCGATCAACGTCAGCATGTACCTGGCATGGCCGGGGTCGAACATCGACCACGCATCGCCCGTCGTGACGTAGATCGGGGACGTGTGCGCGAACACCGGCCGTCGCCAGACGTCGCGGTGCACGAGGCCGTCGTAGTACCCGGCCCCGCCGCAGCGGGCGGCGAGCCAGCCGTCACCGTCGAACCGCACCTCGGCACGCACCTCGAGCCGTCGCCACCGTCGCCGGTCGACTCGGCGACGACCTCACCGTTGCTGGACGATCTGGAGGGTCGACAGACGGGAAGACGCCCTCGGCGACCGCCTCGACGCTCACCGTCGCCACCGCCGGGGAGCTCGATCGTGTCGCCGATCGCGCGGCCGTCGACCGCAGAACGTCAGCAGCGGGCCGCCGCTGAGGAACGTCCGGCCGGCGACGCACCGCCGCCCACCACGCGTCGTAGGTGAACTCCTCGTCGCCGAGGTCGCGCGTAGGTGCGGTAGAGCCCGACCGGCACGTCGCTCGACATCTTGTCGGTGCCGCCGACGAGCGGCAGCCGGTAGCCGCCGTTGAGGTAGCGGTAGTACTCCTCGTGGAAGTCCGCGCCGCTGGCACGATCATCTCGACCGCGTCGGCCCGGCCGGTCGCGATCAGCGTGGCCGGCTCGCCGTTCGGCAGCGGGAAGTGCGGGATGACGACCGTGCCGCCCTGCGCGTGGCAGCGGTCGGCCCAGTCGCTCTCGTCGTCTCGAGCGCCCCGCCGATCTC
Source organism: uncultured Actinomycetes bacterium (assembly GCA_963734685.1). Classification (GTDB taxonomy): domain Bacteria; phylum Actinomycetota; class UBA4738; order UBA4738; family HRBIN12; genus JAOUEA01. The sequence goes on from CAVTIC010000001.1 coordinate 194,295, forward strand.
GGCCTCGCTCGGGCCGTCGGTGCACCAGGGCATGACCGGCTCGCGCAGCCCCAGCAGGATCAGGTGGCCGAGCACGTGCTGGCGGTTCTCCTGGCTCGACGGACGTGACGTGTCGGCCGTCGGGCGAGACGATCGGCCGGCCGGTGAAGTCCTCGGTGTTCGTGAACAGGTTCCCCCACTGGCTCTGCAGCAGGTTGACGACGTTCAGGTCCTCGCCCTGCGCCTCGGTCAGGGCGCCCTGCGTCGACAGGAAGTGGACGTGCGTGTCGCCCGAGAACCAGCCTCGGTCGTTCGCCGAGGTCCAGCGCCGGAGCCGCAGCGTCAGCTCCCGCTGGCCGCGCTCGATCCGCACCGGTTCGCGCAGCGGCTCGTACTCGAAGCCGCGCGCGACGTCGACGATCACCTCGCCGCGGGCAGCCAGCCCTGGCACGTCCCGTCGATGTAGGCGTAGGTGATCTGCCCGAGCCGCACGTCGCCGCCGACGTCGACGTGCCAGGTGTCGAGGTTGGAGTTGACGTGGTCGTGGTGGCCGTGCGGCTGGTACGGGACGCCCTCGGGCGAGCGGAAGTGGACGCGACACGGGACGGGCCGGCCGGTGTCGTCGTCGACCACGCGCACGTGCACCCAGTTCCGGCCCCGACTCGACGACCTCGATCGCGACCCCGTCTCGCTGCGCCGAGCCGCCGGCCGCGACCTCCCCCCAGGGGATCCTCGCCGTGCCGCCGGGCGCGTGGACCTCGACGGTCGCGGACGGCACGGCCGCGACCCTCGCGTATCCGAGCGGGCTCGTTGGATCCTCGTCTTCGCCGAACCCCGGCGTCGGATCGTCGAGGAAGGGCTCCGGCCCCCGCGGCAACGGGTAGGCGTACGAGGCGACCCCGCGATCCACCGACACGTCCCAACGATCCGAGGCATCCACGGGTCGGGGAGCCGTGATCACGATCGGCCGGGCCGCATCGCGGACGAACGGCTCCTCGTCGAGGTGGGACAGCGTGATGGCGGCGACCGCCACGCGCGAGCGGACCGCGCGGAGGCGGATCGCCTCGAGGTGCACGTCCGCTGACGGGTGCACCCACGACCACACGAACAGCTCGGTGACGACACCGTCCGGAGGCTCGGTCTGGCGGAAACCTGCCCCTCCCCACGCCCCCGCCCACCGATCGAACGGCTCGACCCTGCCCGCCCCCACGGCGAGGAAGGGCGCGTGCCACCCCCAGGTCCCGGGGGCGACAGCGATCTCGAATCCCTCGCGGATCGAGGACACGTGCGCGCGGCCGCCGGCCGAGACGAAGGCGTACGACGCCACCTCGTCCCCGACGGCCGGCTCGTCCGCGGGGTCCGACCCCGGGAGCCGTCGATGCGCCACGAGCACCCGCGTGGCCGACCCGCGGATCGGGATCTCGACGTCGGGCCGTCCGGGCTCGAGGAGCACGATGGTGGCGCCGTCCGCGGCGCCCGCCGGCCCGATCAGGAACGGGAGCCCGTGGAACGTGCGTGCGCCGGCCTCGATCCGGCCCGCCGGATCGAGCACCTCGTCCTCGGGCGTGCACCAGGGGCCGAGGTCGATCGGCTCGTACTGGTCGAGCCGCCCGTCGGGGATCTCCACGTCGATCGCCTCCTCGGCCCCTCTTGAGGAACGCGGGCACCTCGCGTATGGTATGGGAACGTTGTCATGTTCCGCAACGCTCCGACGCCCTTGAACGTCGACGCCTCGGCGCGGAGCCCCTGGGACCCCGTGCTCGCGCTGATGTCGCTCGCGGCGGCCGCGATCCACTTCGCGGTCACCGGCGACCACGCCCAAGAGCACGTCGCCTTCGGCCTCTTCTTCCTCGTCGTCGCATGGGCGCAGGCGTTGTGGGCCGGCGCGACCGTCGTCCGGCCTCGGCGCTGGCTCTTCACGGCCGGGATCGCTGGCAATGCCGCGATCGTCGCCGTGTGGGCGGCGTCCCGCACGGTCGGAGTGCCGATCGGGCCGCACCCCTGGACGCCCGAGGCGGCCGCGACGGCCGACGTCGTCAGCACGATCCTCGAGCTGGGGATCGTGGCGGGCTGCGTCGCCAGGCTCGCACGGGGCGTGCATCCCGAGCGCGCTCGTCACGCGGGTCGGGCCCCGATCGCCCTGGCGTTCGGCATCGTCCTGGTCGCGAGCGCCGCGATGACCACGGTCGGGAGCCACGGCCACGGGCCCGGTCCGACCACCCACGCCCACGACGCGACAGGCGCGTCCGCGGACGGACACGAGGACGACGGCCACCACCTCGCGGGGGGCTCCGGCGAGCCCGATCTCTTCCAGATCGCCACGATCCGCGATGCGACGCGCGAGTACCACGACGTGCACGTCGCCCTGGAGGACGGGTGGCGCAAGGAGCACCCGGACTGGCCCGAGACCGGCGCACACTTCTACCTCCCGGCGACGATCGACGGGCCGTACGTCGACCCGGGCGATCACTTGGCCGAGCCCGAGTACCTGATGTACTCGAAGTTCCTGACCGGCCGATGGAAGCTGGTCGCCGTCGCCTACTTCGTCGACCAGGCGGACTATCCCGAGCCCCCGGTCGGCCTCACGGGAGCGACGTACCACGAGCATGCGTGGAACTGCATCGTCGACGACGAGGAGCTCGAGGAGGAGGACTGGGGGGTCATCTCGCGCGAGGAGTGCGAGATCATGGAAGGCACGTGGTCGCCGGGCGGCGTGTGGATGACCCACGTGTGGCTCGTCGACAACCCGAACGGGATCTTCGCGGAGGAGAACCCGCTCCTCACGGCGCTGAAGGTCTGACCGCTACCAGTCGAGGAGCGTGCCGTCGGGGCCGGTCGGTGTGTGCGGGCGCGGCGTGCCACCCGGATGCGCGGCGGCCACCTCGTCCACGAGCTCGACGCCGATCCCGGGTCTCGTCGGCGCGTCGATCCAGCCCCCGTGGATCTCGAATGGCACGTCGACGATCTCGTCCCGCCACGGGACGTCCCCACGCACCTGCTCGAGGATCAGCAGGTTGGGGATCGCCATCGCGACGTGCACGCTCACCATCGCGCCGATCGGCCCGTTGGGGTTGTGGGGCGCGACCGACACGTTCGCCCGTTCGGCGATCGACGCGATCCGGCCGAGCTCTGCGACACCGCAATAGCAGGCGTTGGGCTGGATGACCGCGCATGCCCTCCGCGCGACGAGCTCTGCGAAGTCGCGACTCTCATGGAGCCGCTCGCCGGTGGCGATCGGGATCGGCGTGGCCCTCGCGACCTCGACCAGGCCGTCCACGTCGCCGGGCTGGCACGGTTCCTCCAGGAACCACGGACGCGATGGCTCGATCGCGCCGGCGACCTGGATCGCGGTCGCCGGCGTGGTGCGGCCGTGCAGATCCACCATGAGATCGGCGTCGTCGCCCACGCCCTCGCGGACGGCGGCGACGAGCTCCTCGGTCCGGCGGAGGAAGCTCGCGTCTTCCAACGGCCGGGCCGGGGGAACCGGATAGACCTTCACGGCGTCGAAGCCCGCCTCGCGGGCCTCCCGCCCCGCATCCCGCCAGGCCTCGGGGCCGGGGGCGTCGCCGCCGAGCTCCGATCCGAGGTTCGCGTAGGTGCGGACCCGGTCGCGGACCGGACCGCCCAAGAGATCGACCAGTGGGACCCCCAAGGCTTTGGCCTTGATGTCCCACAACGCCTGCTCGATCCCGGAGATCGCCGCACTCGTCACGATCCCGCCGCGGAAGTACGGCGCGCGGATCATCGATCGCCGCCGACGCTCGACCGCGTTCGGATCCTCACCGACCAGCAGGTCGCGGAGGTCGCGCACCGCGCCACGGACCGCGTTCGGGTACCAGCCCAACGACGCCTCGCCCCATCCGACGAGGCCCGGCTCGTCGGTGTCGACCCGGATGAACACCCAATCCCGATCGCCCGCGTCAACGGCCCGCGTGGTGATGTCCCTGATCCGCATGTCGAGGCGGATGATATCGTTCCCAGACTCGCAAGGGGGACAGGTTGGAACCGTCGACGCAGGGTCCACCCGTGGAGCTCGCCGACCGGTTCCTCGCGGTCGTCGTCGGGGCGCGCGTCGGAGACGCGATGGGTGCCCCGACCGAGGGCATGAGCGCCGAGGAGATCGCGTCCCGGTTGGGATGGGTCGATCGGTTCACCGGCGACGGCACGGACGACTCGCTGATGGCCGCGCTGCTCGGCGATGCGCTGCTCGCGACGGGCGGGCACGCGGGGGTCGACGACTGGGCGGCGCAGTGGGTCGCCGGGCGCGAGCGCATGCAGGCGATCCGCGATCGGTTCTTCCCTTCGGTCCTGCACACGGCCGACAAGCTCGCGTGGGGCTTCCCCCCTCGCCGGGTCGCGGCGGGCAATATGCCGTCCAGCAGCTCGGCGATGAGCATGTGGCCGGTAGGACTGGTGAACGCCGGAGATCCGCGGGCGGCCGCCGAGCAGGCGTACGCGCTCGCCGCCCTGATCCACGTGGGCGAGGTCGACTTCTGCCAGGACGCGGCCGCCGCGATCGCCGCGGCGGTAGCCGGTGGGCTCCGCCCTCAGGCAACCGTTGCCGACGTCGTGGCGGAGGCATTGGGCACGCTGCATCCGACGAGCGGAGCGGCGATGCGAGACCTGATCTCGGAAGCGGTGGCAGCAGCCGAGGACGCATCGGGGTACGACGACCTCCGCGCGCGATTCGTCCGGTTCCACCGACCGATCGCGTGCGACTCGCGAGAGACGGTGCCTGCGGCCTTCGCCCTGGCGGTGTTGGCCGAAGGCGACCTGCAGCGAGGCGTCGAGTTCGCCGCGAACTTCGGCCGCGACACCGACACGATCGCGACGATGACGGGAGCGCTCTGCGGCGCGCTCGGTGGCCGCGACGCGATCCCCGAGTCATGGCTGTCGATGCTCGGTCCCGCCGCCGTCTCGGAGGCAGAGCGACTCGCGACCCGCCTCGCGAACCTCGCGCGCGCCAAGGTGGCCGATCGATCGGCTCGAGCCCGGACGGTGCCCGGGCTCCTCGCCGATCACTGACGTTCAGCGTCCCTAAGGGAGGCTGCGGACCCCGGGACGACGTCGAAGCCGGGCAGCGCGCGGTGCAGCCCACCGGCCGCCGGGATCGCCTGGTATCGGCCGAGCAGCGCGAGGTCGGCCGGGCCGAGCCGCTCGTCGTACTTCGCCTGCCACCAGTATGGGTACGGCAGAGGCTGTGCGCTCACGTCGTCGAGCCGGGACATCTCATCGGCTGTCAGCCTGAGCTCGGCCGCGGGCAGGTTCTGGATCAGCTGCTCGTCGGTCCGCGCGCCGATCACGAGCGAGGCCACCCCCGGCTTCGCGAGCAGGTACGACAGGGCGACCTGCGGCACCGGGCAGCCGCGCGATCCGGCGATCTCGATCACGGCGTCGACCGTCGCCCAGAGCCGCTCCTCGTCGTAGATCGGCGGGTCCGGCCACCCCAGCATGCGCCGCGAGTCGCGCGGAGGTGGGGACCCGCGTCGCCAGCGACCGGTGAGTAACGCGCCGGCCAACGGGCTCCAGACCAGCACGCCCACGCCCTGGTCCAGGCCGAGGGGAACCAGCTCGTTCTCGGCCTCCCGCGCCTGGAGCGAGTAGTAGATCTGCTGGGCGACGAACCTCGGCAGACCGTCGCGCTCGGCGATCCCGAGCGCCTTCATCAGGTGCCATGCGGACCAGTTCGAGACTCCCACGTAGCGGACCTTCCCGCTCCGGATCAGGTCGTCGAGGGCAGCCAGCGTCTCCTCCAGCGGCGTCCTCCCGTCCCAACCGTGCATCTGCAGCAGATCGACGCGATCGGTCCGGAGCCGACGAAGGCTCCCTTCGCAGCACTGCAGGATGTGGCGGCGGGACAGGCCGAGGTCGTTCGGCTTCCCGGTCGTCCCGAAGAAGACCTTCGTGGCGATCACCGCCTCGTCACGACGGGGGCCGAGGGCCTCGCCCAGCGCTTCCTCGCATCGACCGTCGCCGTAGGTCTCCGCGGTGTCGAAGAGGTTCACCCCGGCATCGAGCGCGATCGCGACCTGCCGGGCCGCACCCCGGCGATCGACCGTACCGAACTCCTCGTGGGCGCCCCATCCCGTGGTGCCGACGCCGACGACCGACACCGACAATCCGGACCGGCCGAGCGATCGGTACTCCACGCGCCCACCCTTCGGGACCTCGGGACTCGAGGGCAGGATGATAACGTTCCCAGGTCCGACCAGGAAGTCGAAGCCGGAGCACGGTCGATGGAGCGAGGAGCCGCGGCGGTGACGATCCCATGACCCGTGTCGCGTTCCTCGGCCTCGGCGCGATGGGGGCGCCGATGGCCGGGCGGGTGTTCGAGGCGGGCCACGACCTCACGGTCTGGAACCGGACGCCGGGCCGGGCGGACCCGCTGGTGGCGCGGGGGGCGACCGCCGCGACGACCCCGGCCGAGGCGGCCCGCGACGCCGAGGTGGTCGTCACGATGCTCGCCGACCCGGCGGCCCTCGACGACGTGATCGACGGGTTCGCCGGCTCGATCGGCCAGGACGCCGTGCTCGTCGACATGTCGACCGTCGGCCCGACGGCGATCCGGTCGGTCGCCGAACGATTGCGGCCGGTTCAGGTGCTCGACGCGCCGGTGCTCGGCTCGGTGCCTCAGGCAGAGACGGGCTCGCTCGTGATCCTCGTCGGGGGCGATCGCGACGCGCTGCTCCGGTGCACGGACGTGCTCGAGGCGATGGGGAAGGTCGTACCCGTCGGAGGAACCGGCGCGGGCGCGACCGTCAAGCTCGCGAACAACGCCGCCGGCATGTCGGCTCTCGTCGCGCTCGGCGAGGTGCTCTCGTTCACCGACCGCGCGGGCCTCGACCCCGAGACCGTGCTCGACGCGATCGGCATGGGCCCGCTCGCCTCGTTCGTGGAACGCTGGCGGCCCGGGGTGACCGAGGCCACGGGCGGCCGGGTCGACTTCCGCCTGGTGCTGGCCCGCAAGGACCTCGCGCTCGCGGCCGAGGAGGCGCAGGAGCTCGGGGTCCGGCTGGAGATGGTGCGGGACGCGATCGCGGTGTGCGACGAGGCGATCGCCGCCGGGCTGGGAGACGAGGACAACACGGCGGTAGCCCGTCACCTGCGGGCGACGGAGCAGCCGGGCTGACCGCTCAGCGCACCATCACGTCGGTGTGGTTCTCGGACAGCACCTCGCCCCTGCCGTCGCGCACCGACATCGCCACGCGGTAAGGACCCGTTGCCGCCGACGCCGGGATCCTCCAGTCGATGCGTGCGGCCTCGAGGACGTCGTCGGCGGGAACGGTGAGCCGGCTCCGACCGCCGCTCGCCACCTCGCCTGTGTCGAGCGCGGTCACGTCCCAGGTGACCTCCGCGTCGTCGAACGGGCGATGGTGATCGTTCGTCACCCAGACCGTTCCGGCGAACGCCGAGCCTCGCGCTCGTACACCTTCTCGCGGCCGAGGACGTAGGGGGAGACCTCTCGTTCGAGGCTCACCAGGACCCGCCCGTACACGGACCGCATCGCGTCGTACACCTGGTACGGGCGACGGTCGTGGTCGAGCAGGCCGGAGCCCATGATCGGACACGGATCGCTCCAGTAGTAGTGGTACATCGAGGCGACCGGGTGGTACTTCCGCTGGCGCAGGTACTCGACCTGCTCCTTCACGACCAGCGCCTCGTACGCTTGGTACGCGTCGATCAGCTCATCGAGCGTCTCGGTCATCGGCACCTTCGCGTAACCGAACGACAGGTGGTGGAAGAACCCGTGGTACTCCCACACGTCCCAGTCGGGGGGCCACAGCGCCTCGGGCGGCACGAAGGTCTCGAGGGTCTCGCGCACCGGGATCGAGCCGGCGCCGAACTCGACGATCTGCGGCGGCAGCTCCACCTCGTGCAGGTCGGTGTCGCCGGGCCAGCAGTACCCGATCATCAGGTTCAGCGTGCCCTCGCGGTAGTCGCCGAGGTGGATCCACCGGCTCGGGTCGACCGCCCCGAGCGTCTGCTTCAGGATCGGGCAGAGCCGGTGGTAGTTGTTCGGCACGTCGGGTAACAGGTAGACCTCGGGCTCCTTGAAGACGGACCACATGCCGATGCTCGGGTGGTTGCAGAGCATCAGCCCCATGTCGCGGATCATGTCGCTGGCCCGGTCGATCAGGTCGTCGTCGTCGCTCACGCAGTAGTGCAGCGGGAAGACCTGCCACACGAGGAACCCCATCTCGTCGCACATCGCGTAGAAGCCGTCGCGTCTCGACGTGGCTGCCGATCCGGATCGCGTTGATCTCCATCTCGACGCATCTTCGCGAGGTCGTCGGCCCACATCGCCTCGCCGGCCTGGCTCATCCACTGGCTCGAGATGTAGCGCATCCCCCGCAGGAAGAGCCGCGCTGCCGTTCAGCGACCACTGCCCGGTCGCCTCGTCGCGGACGACCTCGCGGACGCCGACGATCTGGTCGAGGGCGTCGTCGTCCGACCGAGACGGTCGCGCGGTACAGATCGGGGTCGCCGAGGTCCCAGGTCCACCAGAGCCGGGCGTCGGCCACGGTCACGACGATCGTGTGCGTGGTCCGTCCGGGCTGGAGCGTCACGCGCCGGCTCCGGTCCGCGGCCTCGCCCTCGAACGTGTGCGGCGTCACGGTGAGCCGGAGGTCCGTCGTCACGACCGCGCCGGTCGTGTTGTTCACGACCACCTCGGCGCTGACGAGCGCGGAGCCGTCGGGCCGGTCGCGGCCGTCGCCCTGCCGGTCCTTCCGCCGGACGATCTTCGTGAACAGCTTCACGTGCTCGACGTGCACGTCGGGGCGCGCGATCAGATCGACGTGATCCCAGATGCCGCCGGTGTTCCCGTCGGAGCGGAACGACGTCATCGGCCCCGGGGCGATGCATCGCGTCGATCATGTGCCCCTTGATCTGGGCGATCGCCCTCGCCTGGTGGGTCCGATAGGGAGGCGACAGGGGGCCGTCGGTCGGGCCGACCTCCACGTACTCGGTCGGATCGCGCGGCGCGGCGTCCTTCACGACGAGGACGTTCGGTCCGTCGAGGTCGAGGTGATCCGTCACGTCGAACTCGAACGGGTTGAACATGCCCTCGTGCGACCCGAGGTGGATGCCGTTGAGCCAGACGTCGGCCACGTAGTCGACGGCCCCGAAGCGCAGGGCGAGCCGGCCGCCGACGAGGTCGGCGGGCACGTCGAAGGTCCGGCGGAACCAGATCGTGCCGAAGAAGTCCCCGACCTCGGTCAGGTACCAGTTCGTCGGGAGCTCCATCTCGGCCCACGAGCCCGCATCCAGATCAGCAAGGTGATAGCCGAGGGACTCGCCGTGCTCGTCGCCCTCCAGGCGGTACCGCCAGGCGCCGTCCAGGCGCAAGCGGGGCCGGCCCTCGTGCAGCGCGATCATCGCCCCGGCGGCCGCATCCGCCTCACTGGAGCAGGAGCACGGTGTACAGCGGCACGTTCGTGAGCTCGATCCGGTGCATCTCCCGGCGCTCGCGGCTGAACGTGAGCTCGGCCTGCACCTCGCCGCCCGGGCTGATCGCGGTCACGCTCCGGAAGGGCCGCCCGACCCGCACGTCGATCGTCATGCGATCGAGCACCGGCACCTCGTCGCGCATCCTCGTCGTAGTCGTAGCGGATCAGGTGGATCGCGGCTTCCTTGTCGCCCACGCGGCAGATGTTGAGGGCGAGGTCGACGCCGGGGTCCACGACCGCCTGGGGGCCGCCGGCGAAGTCGCTCGCCAGCACCTCGGTCGTCCGCACGAGGTGGGGATGGCCGAGCAACGACGCCCGCGTCTCGGCATCGAGGTTCTCGCCGAGCTCACCGCTCGCGATCACCCGGCCGCCGTGATCGAGGTAGCCGCGGATCGCCGCCGCCTGCGCATCGGTGAGCCACGTGCAGCCCGGGAGCACGACCGTGCGGTACCTCGCCAGGCCGTCGGCGGTGATCCAGTCCTCGCGCAGCTTCCCCTCGGGCAGCACGACCACGTCGAACGGCTGCTGCTGGTCGACCAGCCCCTCCGCCGCGGTCCAGAACGGGAACTTCTCCTTCCAGCCCTGGTGCTCTTCCCAGTCGTAGGCGCTCTGGATGCTGAAGGCGACGAGGACTTCGGAGTAGGTCTCGGTCGTGTAGAGCCGCTCGTGCTCGGTGATGAAGTCCTGGATCTCCACGTTGAGCTCGTGCGGGGCCCAGAACGAGTCCTCGATCACGCTGCCCATCCACGCCCCGTACGGCACGCTCATGTTGATGCCGAGCGCGGCCGCCTCGTACTGCATCATGCGGAACAGGTCGTAGCCCTTGCCCTCCTGGAGCTTCGGGAGCAGCTCGGGACCGACGCCGCCGTAGGGGTTCTCGACGACGATCACGGGCTTGCCCTGGGCGAACCCGGCGGCGTACCGGCACCACGCGGGCTGCCGGTAGCTCGTGGCGTTCATCTCCGTCACGAGCACGTCGGCGTGCGGCTCGAACGGGTAGTAGTGCGGCGATCAGGTAGTAGTAGTTGCCGCACACGAGCACGTCGCGGCCCTTCGACCGGCCGTACTCCCGGATGTAGTCGGCGAGCTCGGCGAAGTACCCCACGATCGTCTCGCGCTGGAACCGGATGTAGTCCCAGTACAGCGGGCGTCGACTCGCGGTCGGACTTGAAGTCGTAGCCGCGCGCCAGCAGCCACTCCCCGTAGTGGAACGTCTCGAGGTCGGTCCCCTCGAGCGCCGCGGGCAGCGCGCTCGGCGGGCAGGGCCTGCAGCCAGGCGCGGAACAACTTCATGCAGTCCTTGCAGAAGCAGCCGCCGTAGCCGGTCGCGAAGATCGGCAGGTCGGCCTCGTCGAGCTGCACGCCGGCCACCCCGGCGTCGATCTGGATCCGGATGATCGCCTTCAGGTACTCGCGCCAGACCGGGTTGTTGCGGTCCATCAGGTACGCGTAGTGCTCGTTGCCCGGCACCTCGACCCAGGTCGAGTGGCACGCCTCGCCGTAGATGTCGCGCGAGGTGCACTCCTCCAGCAGGTCGGTGACGACCTCGCCGTCGCTGTTCACGAGCCCGTCCGGGAAGTAGTGCTCGAACGGCTTCCAGAGCTTCGGGTACGTGTTCTGCGTGAACTCGCGCAAGCCCGAGGAAGCCGCGCTTGCCGACGCCCCGCAGCTCGTTCATCGACAGGACCTCGGACTCGTCCTCGTTGAGCTCGACCGGGAACTCCCAGCCCTGCACCTCGAAGACGCAGCCGAACACCTTGATCCCGCGCTCCTGGCACCGCTGCGATGAACTCCGCGTCGTTCACGAAGCCGTAGAAGCGGAACCGCGCGTCGACCTCGCCCCACGCCTCCTGCTCCAGGTAGGGCAGCGAGATCGACCCGCCGCCGAGCGACGCCCACACGAGCGAGGTCGCGTGGTACGCCTCGAGGTCCTCGACCATCTTCAGCCGCCGTGGCGGCAGGCTCGGGTGGTAGCAGTGCTGCCGCGGGAACCATGCGTCGAAGTAGACGCCGCGTTCCATCTCGAGGTGGTCCTTTCTCGCGAGCCTGGCGGTCGGGTCCCTCAGGCGCTCGTCCGGTCGATGCTCCCCCTGTGTGTGGGAACGATATCATGGTCCTCCCGTGCGGAGCCGGGGAGGTCGGTCGGATGACCCGAAGGAGTGGCGAGAGATGACGATCGATGCCGACGTGCTCAGGATCGCTCGATCGGTCAGGACGTCCGACGTGTCCGACGCCCTGGACTCGATGGGTGAGCAGGAGCGCCATCAGATGGACCCTCGGATGCGCCCGCTGTTCCCCGGCATCCGGTTCGCGGGCATCGCTCATCCGATGGCGTACGACGTGATCGACGAGCCGCTCGGGCCGATGAGCTATGACGAGTTCAGCGAGCGGCAGTACGCGCCCGGTGCGGACGGGCTCTGGCGGGAGGCCGGGCCGTGGGGCGCCCCCGACGAGGTGCTCGTGATCGACGCGAAGGGCACGGCGGCCGGGATCCTCGGGTCGGCGAACACGCTCGCCGGTCAGGTCCGCGGCACCGTCGGCTTCGTGATCGACGGAACGTGCCGGGACTCCTCCGAGTGCACGATCCAGCGGACGCCGGCCTTCTGCACCGTGCGCTCCCCCGCCCATCCGATGGGACGGCTCCGGGCGGTCTCCGACGCAGAGCCGATCGTCTGCGCCGGCGCGCCGGTCCGTTCGGGCGACCTCGTGGTCGCCGACGACGACGGCGTGATCGTCGTTCCGCACGAGATCGCGGACGAGATCGTCGATCGAGCCCGCCGCATCCAGGATGCGGACCGTCCGGGCCGCCGCAAGGGGTACGAGGCGCTCGGCCTCCCGTTCGATGAGACGCTCGGGTAGGGGCCGCCTGCAGTCAGTCGTCGAACGCGACCTCTCGCCGGTCGTCGATCTTCGCGGGGTCGAGCTCGATGCCCAGCCCGGACCCCTCGGGCAGCGCGAGCGTTCCGTCGACGGGGCGGAGGATGGTGCGGTGGAACCACTGGTTGCGCTCCTGGATCCGCACGAGGTACTCCATCATCGGGACCACCTGCGGCGATTGTGACGCCGCGACGTGCAGCGGCACGGGGATCGCGTGCCCGTGCGCGACCACGGGCACGTCGTAGGCCGAACACAGCGAGCAGATGTGCCGTTGCTCGGTGATGCCGCCCGACCAGTCGGGGTCGGCCTGGATCACGCCGACGCCCGCGTCGAGCAGCTCTTTGACCTGCCAGCGCGTGGCGACGTGCTCGCCGGTCGCCAGCCGGATCGACGTCCCGGCCGCCAGGCGCCGGAACACGTCGACCCGCTCGGGCGGCACGGGCTCCTCGACCCAGTGAGGCTCCACCGACTCGAGCCCTCGGAGCATGTCGGCTGCGTACGACGCGTCCCACCCCATGAACGCGTCGAACATCAGCGGGTACCCCGCGCCGACGGCCTCGCGGAGCGCGTGAGCCATCGCGAGGTTCCGATGCAGGCCCTCCCGGCCGGCGCCGGGACCGAACGCGAAGAACCACTTCTGCGCGCCGAACCCGAGTGCCTGGGTTTCGACGGCGACGGTCGCCGCTCGCTCAGGGTCGATCGACGAGCCGAGCATGCTCGCGTAGACGGGCACCTGTTCCCGGGTCGGTCCCCCGAGGAGCCGGTAGACGGGTTCGCCGATCGCCTTGCCGCGCAGGTCCCAGAGCGCGTTGTCGACGACGCTCACCGCCGTCACGAAGAGGCCGGCGCGGCCGTGCCGGTGCACCCGGAGCATGCGATCGTGCAGCGATCCGATCGCGAGTGGGTCGGCGCCCAGCAGGTGCGGTCGTAACTCCGTCGCGACGAGGAAGGCCTGGCGGCGGTCGATCGGACCGTACAACCCCGATGGCCCGTCGTCGGTCTCGATCGTCAGGTACCAGGCGACGAGGTGCGATCCCACATCGCCGGCGCCCGCCGTCGCACGAACGTGACCTGGGTAGAGGTCCAATTGCTCCACGGCCCGGTCCTCGAACGTCCATGCCGGGCCGTGCCCTTCGACGCGGAACAGCCGGACGGCGGTGATCCTCACGACACTGCACCTCCTCAGCGAGAGCCGAGGTGAGCATGATAACGTTCCCACATCATCGTGGCCCGGGCGGCGCGCTGATGCATCATGGTGCCGGGTTGGAGTCGTCACGCCGCGACGAAGGGAGGACGAGATGGAGTTCCGTTCGCTCGGTGGCACTGGTGTGCGGGTCAGCACGCACTGCCTCGGTGCCATGAACTTCGGATCGTGGGGGAACACCGACGTCGACCGATGCGTGCGCATCGTTCATGCAGCGCTCGACGGCGGCATCAACTTCGTCGACACAGCCGACGTCTACTCGCTCGGCGAGTCCGAGGAGATCGTCGGCAAGGCGTTGAAGGGCCGGCGCGACGACGTGATCCTCGCGACGAAGGTCCACGGCGGGATGGGGTCCGGCGCGAACGAGTGGGGCAACTCACGCGTCTGGATCATGCGCGAGGTGGAGAACAGCCTCCGCCGGCTCGGCACGGACCACATCGACCTGTACCAGATCCACCGCCCCGAGGCGGACACCGACGTCGAGGAGACCCTCTCGGCGCTCACCGACCTCCAGCGCCAGGGCAAGATCCGGTACTTCGGATCGTCGACGTTCCCCGGCTGGCAGATCGTGGAGGCTCACTGGGCCGCCGAGCGACGCGGGCTGTCGCGGTTCCGGACCGAGCAGCCTCCCTACTCGATCTTCGTGCGACATATCGAGCACGACCTGCTTCCGGTCGCCGAACGCTACGGCATGGGGGTCCTCGTCTGGAGTCCGCTCAACCGTGGCTGGCTCACCGGCCGGTATCGGCGTGGATCGTTCGACCGATCGCCGGGATCCCGCGCGGGACGGGCGGCTGGGCGACAGGTCGAGTCGCAGTTCGACGAGTCCCGGCCCGCGATCCAGCGGAAGCTCGACCTCGTCGAGGACATGCTCAAGGTTGCGGCCGACGCCGGCATGTCGCTGCAGCACCTCGCGATCGCGTTCACGCTCGCCCACCCGGCGGTGACGTCGGCGATCATCGGACCGCGGACGATGGACCAGCTCGAGGACCTGCTCGCGGGCGCCGACGTCCGGCTCGACGGATCCACGCTGGACGCCATCGACGGCCTCGTGCCCCCCGGCAGCCTGGTCGACGAGGACGACCGAGGCTTCACCCCGTGGTGGCTCGACGCGCGCGCGAGACGTCGGATCTAGCGGCGGACGGTCGCCCGCAGGCCATGGGCCGTCCCGACGCGTCGATGGGGAAGCGCCGGACCGGCCGTCGGTTCCCGCGCTGGCGCGAGTGGCGATCCCTGATCCGGCTCGCGCCTCCCGCGATCACGCTGGAGCGTCGGCTCGAACGAGCTACGACGATCGCGGACCTCCGGCGGATGGCGGCGCTCCGTGCGCCGAAGGCCGTCCTCGACTACGTGGACGGCGGCGCCGGCGACGAGCTCTCGATGGCACGCTCGGTGCGCGCGTTCACACGCGTCGAGTTCCGTCCGAGGACCCTTCGCGACGTCGCGGCGGTCTCCCCGGCGGCAACGATCTTGGGCGAAGTGGCATCGATGCCGCTCGTCCTCGCACCGACCGGGCTCACGCGGATGATGCATCACGAGGGCGAGGCGGCGGTGGCTCGGGCAGCAGCTCGGGCGGGGGTGCCCTACGCCCTGTCGACGATGGGCACCACCTCTCCCGAGGATCTGATCGCAGTCGAGCCGGCCGGGACACGATGGTTCCAGCTGTACGTGTGGCGCGACCGCGGCAGGACCGAGGCGCTGATCGAACGGGTCGCCGAGGCCGGCTTCCGGACGCTCGTCCTCACGGTCGACGTTCCTGTCGCTGGCGATCGCCGCCGCGATGTTCGCAACGGGCTGGCGATGCCGCCCGCGCTCACCTGGCGAACGCTCGTCGACGGCACGCTCCATCCGAGCTGGTGGCTCGACCTCCTCACGACAGAACCGCTCCGCTTCGCCGCGCACGCCGAAGCGGGCGAGGTGCTCGAGGATGTGATCGACCGGGTGTTCGACCCGGCCGTGACGATGGACGATCTGTCGTGGCTCCGACAGCGGTGGGCAGGAACCCTCGTCGTGAAGGGCGTGATGCGGGAAGACGATGCCCGGGAGATGGTCTCGCACGGCGTCGACGGCCTCGTCGTGTCGAATCACGGGGGCCGGCAGCTCGACCGATCCGTCACCCCACTCGAGGTGCTCCCGGAGATCGTGGACGCCGTCGGTGGCCGGGTCGAGGTGCTCGTCGACGGCGGCGTTCGGTCCGGCGCTGACGTGGTCGCGGCGGTCGGGCTGGGTGCGGCGGCCGCGATGGTCGGCCGCTCGTACCTCTACGGGCTGATGGCAGGGGGCGAACGAGGGGTCGACCGGGCGTTGGCGATCCTCCGCGACGACGTCCTCAGAACGATGCAGCTCCTCGGCGTCCGGTCCATCGGCGAGCTGGACCCGTCGATGGTCTCGCTCCGCGAACGACGCCCACCGTTGGGGTGATCTCTCAGGCACCGGTCCAGTCGAAGACCATGGCCATCGATCGCTCCGGATGGTCGACGACGAGCTCGTAGGCTGACTCTACATCGCGGAACGGGATGCGGTGCGTGATCAGCGGATCGATCGCGATGCGGCCGGTGGCCATGTCGTCGGCGAGGTCTCCGTTGTACTGGTCGTCCCACCCGCACGGGAAGGACACGAGCGGCCGTCGCAGGTGCGTCGGGTGGAAGTCGATCGAGATGGGATCCGGGTAGTACCCCTGCATCTCGATGCGTCCTTCCTCGCGGATCAACCCGAGGCAGCGGCCGAACATCGAGCTCACGCCGGTCGTATCGATCGCGACGTCGGCCCCTTGGGGTACCTCGGCGCGCACCACGTCTTCCAGGCTCTCGGTCGTGCCGTCGAGCGCCACGTCGGCCGAGTACGTCTCGGCCAGCGCCACGCGGTCGGCGATGAGATCGGTGGCGATCACACGCGCGCCGACACGCCTCGCCGCCTGCCCGGCCATCTGACCGATCATCCCGAGCCCGATCAGGGCGACGACGTCACCGTCGGCGACGCCGGTCAGCCGGACCCCGTGCCGCGCGACCCCGGCCATGTGGAACAACGATGCGCCGGCGAGGTCGACCTCCGGGGAGACCCGCCACACCTCCGACGCGGCCGCGACCAGGTAGCCCGAGTGCGATGCCTGGCACGGCCCGGGGTACTTGTGATCGGGGTCGGCGAAGTGCGTGCCCATCGTGAAGACGTGGTCACCCACCGCGACGTCGGTCACGGCCGAACCGACCTCCTCCACGACGCCGGCCGCCTGGTAGCCGGGCGAGCACGGGAAGTACGCGGCGTAGTCGACGTCGTAGTGGCCGTATCGCCCGGTCAGGGCCCAGCGCTCGGTCCCCTGGCTGATGCCGGAGAAGGCGGTGCGGATGCCGACCTCGTCGGGACCCACGTTGGGCACCTCCAACTCCCGAACCTCGACCCGCTTCGGCTCCGGGAACACCACGGCGTGGGTCTTCACCCTCCGTCCCCTCCTCGTTCGCGTTCCGTGGGAACCGCCGACGATCGCCCTGGGTCCCCCTCAAGCTGTGGGAACGATATCACAGGGTCGTCCGCGCCGGGCTTCAGACGCGCAGTGCCTTGAACCGGCGTGTCGTCGCGGTCATCGCGACCTCGGTGGGGAGCCGCTCCATGCTCGACGCCCCGAAGAACCCGGCGACCCCGTCGGTCCGCTCCAAGACGTAGCCGGCATCGTCGGGCTCGGCGATCGGCCCGCCGTGGCAGAGCACGATCACGTCGGAACGAACCTCGACGGCGGCGTCCCGGATCGCCTGGATCGCGACGACGCACTCGTCGAGCGATCGGCCGGATCCCGCGCCGATCGCGCCACCGGTCGTGAGACCCATGTGCGCCACCAGGACGTCGGCGCCGGCCTCGGTCATCGCCCGGGCGTCTTCCGACGAGAACACGTACGGCGTGGTCAGGAGCTCCAGGTCGTGGGCCTGCCGGATCGTCTCGACCTCGAGGCCGTACCCCATGCCGGTCTCCTCGAGGTGCTGTCGGAACGTGCCGTCCACCAGCCCGACGGTCGGGAAGTTCTGGACCCCGGAGAACCCGATCGCCTTCAGCTCCGCGAGGAAGACCGGCATCAGGCGGAACGGGTCCGTGCCGCAGACACCGGCCAGCACCGGCGTGTCGTGCACGACCGGCAACACTTCGGCGGCCATCTCGACCACGATCGCGTTCGCGTCCCCGTAGGGCATCAGGCCGGCGAGCGAGCCGCGACCGGCCATGCGGTATCGGCCGGAGTTGTAGATGATGATCAGGTCCACCCCGCCGGCCTCGGCGCACTTCGCGCTCAGACCGGTGCCGGCACCGGCGCCGACGATCGCGGCGCCGCTCGCGATCTGGGAACGCAGGCGCTCGAGGACCACTTCGCGCACGATCATCCGGCCTCACGCAGCATCTCGTGTAGGCGGTCGGCCATCGCGAGCGCGAACCGAGGGTCGTTCACGTCCATGTCGAGCTCGTGTAGCTCCACGTTCGGGCCCAGGTGCTCCCGCACCGCCGAGAAGAGCGCCTCGTCGGCCTCGGGGTCGTGGAACGGCTGGCCCTCGGTCGCGATCATCGAGACGCCCCGCAGCGGCACGAACAAGGCCGTCGGGCCAGTCGCGGCGCTGAGCTTTCGGGCGACGCGAGCGCCGAGCTCGGCGCACTCCTTGGGCGTCGTCCGCATCAGGGTCACGCTCGGGTTGTGGACGTACAGGTTCCTCGAGCGGAAGCGCTCGGGCACAGTCTCCATCGGCCCGAAGTTCACCATGTCCAGGGCGCCGAGCGAGACCACCTGCGGCACGCCGACCTTCCCGGCCACCTGGAGCCGCTCTGGGTGCGCCGCAAGGACGCCGCCGACGAGCTCGTCGCACAGCTCGGTCGTGGTCACGTCGAGCACGCCGACGATGAACCCCGCCCGCACCAGCTCCTCCATCGACTGGCCACCGGTGCCGGTCTGGTGAAAGACGAGCACCTCGTACCCAAGCTCCTCGAGCTGCTCGCGCGCCGCCGTCACGCACGGGGTCGTGACGCCGAACATCGACGCCCCGATCAGCGGCCGCGCCTCCCCCTGCTCGGGGATCGATGCCAAGGCCATGCCGGCGATCGCCGCGGCCGCGTTCCCGATGACGCGTGCGGAGATCTGGTTCACGCCGGCGATGTCGACGACGGAGTTCATCATCGCGATGTCCACCGCCCCCACGTACGGGCGCGTGTCGCCCGATCCCACCGTGGACACCATCAGCTTCGGTACCCCGACGGGCAGGCGCTGCATCGCGTACGTGACGAGCGACGTGCCACCGGTGCCGCCCATACCGACGACCCCGTCGAGCCGCCCTTCCTCGTGGAGGCGCTCCACGATCTCGCCCGCGCCTCGGGCCATCGTCTCCACGGCCGCGCCGCGATCGCCCGCGGCGGCCAGTTCCCCGACATCGGCCCCCGCCGCGCGCGCGACCTCCTGGCGCGACACGTCGGCCTCGATCGCCGGTTCCCCCTGCACACCGGCGTCCACGAGGATCACATCGGCCCCGTGCTCGACCAACCGGTCGCGAAGGAAGGCGTACTCCGCACCCTTCGTGTCCAGCGTGCCGATCGCGACGACGGTTCCCACGTCGGGGGTATGGTAACGTTCTCAGGTTCTCGCGCGCAAGCCGGGCCGCACGACGTGGTACGGCTGGGCCGACAGCTCCGGCCCCAGGCCCGGGTACAGCCAGGCCCGACCGCCGTCGGCGCGCACGACGACGTGGTACTGGAGCGCGCGGTCCGTCCCGCCGTACGCTCCCGGGATCGCGACGGCGAACCCTCCCTCGACGGGTTCCATCTCGACCTCGACGTACGGTTCGGCCTGGTTCACGTGCCGGTAGCGGAGCGCGGCGCCGACGACGTCCGGGTCGGAGGTCTCCAGCACGATCGGCAGATCCTCACCAGGGACGAACGTGCGCGGCGGGTCGTGCGACACGTCCGGGAGCGGCGGTCGACGACCGCGTCTCTTCTCTCGGCGACGTCCGCGACGTGAGCCGCGGCCAGCGCCTCCATCGCGCCGAGGTCGTCGTCGATCGCCGGGAGTCGGTCCGCCCAGCTCCCCCGCAGCCAGGCCTGCGTGCCGTACGTGAGGTCCGACGAGTACACACCCCCGGCGGCAGCGACCACGTCCGCCCAGGCGCCCCGCGCCGATCGGTGCGCCTCGAGCGCCGCGACCAGCACCGCGCGGCCACCGGAGAGCCGGTACCGCTCGTACGCGACGCCGGCGCGCAGCTTCCCCGCGAAGAACCGCCCGAGGGCGGCCTGGATCGCGACGTCCACGATGAGCCGGCGCACCTCGACCGGTGGTCCCGACGACGCCGCGTCGACGCGAGCGAGCGCTGCCGCGGCCTCGGCCGCGAGCCGCTCGAGCCACGCGGCCACTTCGAGCGCGGAGTATCGCCCGTCGGCGACGCCGACCTCGAGCTCCCGCGCCGACTCCTCGGCCGTCAGGAAGACCTCCGGGTCGAGCGGGCTGACGGTGCCGAACCGCTTCGGCTCGGGCGTGTCGTAGTAGTGCGTCTCGACGGAGCCGTCGCCGCCGATGATCGCGATGTCCGTGTAGACCTCGGGCCAGTAGTAGTTGTTCGAGGCCGACGGGTGGTGCGCGCTGGTGACGAGCGGCAGGATCCGGCTCGCGCTCGCGAGCGCGGCCTCGGCAGGCTCCGCGAACGACCCCAACGTCGTGCGCAGCGAACGCCGCCACCCCTCGGGCGAGGCGTCCGGATCGTAGAGCAGCCGCCCGTACAACCTGAACGTGTACGCGTGCCGCTCCCAGTCGTCGGCGGTGCCGAGTGAGGCGTCGGCGTACCCGTCCCGACGCGCGTCGGGGTGCGCCGGTCGCCTCCCGGCCTTCCAGCGAGAGCGGCTCACACCATTCGAGTCCCTCGCTCCCCGCGATGCCCACGTTGCGCCCGAATCCCGGCCGCCATCGCGGGATCGCCCCACAGGAGCATCCGCTGTGACCCAGGCCAGATGCGGAACACGACGTCGTACGGGCGGTCCTCGCGCAGGAAGTCGCCGTAGCTGTAGCGGGTGAAGGGACGCGTGCCCTCGCAGACGTTCATGAATCCCGCCTTGCCCTCGGTCTCCTGATCGCGATCGGTCGGCAGGCGATCGAGCTCGCGCATCGCCGCCTGGTGGTACGGCAGCCCCATGTGCTCGGCCGAGAACTTCGGCGAGACTGTGAGCGGGCAGGCCGGTCGCGACCGCGAGGTCGAGGGTCTCCTGGTCGAGCCCCTTCGCGTGCAGGTCGAGCTCGATCGGGCGGCCCGACGCGGACGATGCCGTCGAAGACCTTCTTCCAGAAGTCCCAGCTGCGCTCGGGCACGCCGCTCTCGCCGTGCGTGCGGAGCGTGAGCCCGCCGATCGAGGGGCACGCGTCGAGCAGGATCCCGATCGCCTCGCCGCAGTACGCGGCGTGCCGATCGGCATCGAGCCCCTCGATCGTGTACGGGGCGTCCTCGCTCTCGAACCACCGGAACGCGTGCGTCCACATGCCGAACCGGAACTCCAGCCCCCGGGCGACGGCCTCGTCCGAGATGAATCGCAGCATCGCCAGGTTCCGATCGCGCTCCTCGTCGGACAGTTGCGGGACGCGGACCCCCGACCCGGGCACGTCAACGAGGAAGGGGTAGGCGAAGTAGAGGTACGGGTCCATGATCCGCCACGGGAAGTTGTAACCGAGCCCCACCATCAGGTTGACGCGGTTGAAACGCTGGGCCACGACCATCGACAGATACCGGCGCCAGAACCCCTCGTCGTGGAACCAGGGCTTGTCGTGGACCTCGCTCGTGAAGAGCCGTGCCACGCTCCGCACCGGGTTGGCCGGCCGCTCGACGGCCGGAGTGTCGACCCGCATCGCCTCGAGCGGGTCGTCCCCGTGCTCGACCCGATCGGCCAGTTCGAGCACCGCGTAGACGAGACCCCGGACGTCGGATCCGGTCACGAGCAGCTCGACCCGCAGCGCCCGGGACGAGCCCGAGCGCCTCGGCGACCCGGGGGATCGAGACGCCGGCGGCGCTCAGAACCGGGCGGGCGGCCGGATGCTCGGCGCCGGCGACGACGAGCCGGGTCGTCGCTTCGGTGGCCGACGCGTCGGACGGCCCGACCGCGATGCCGCGCGCCTGCACCGCCGACCGGAGCCGGCCGATCGCCCACGCGACCGGTGGTGAGCTCGCCGTGCCGTCGTCCGGGTCGCTGACGATCGCGATCCCGTCGTGGAACCCCGGCCTCGCCCTCATCGGTGTGGGAACGATATCATGTCGCCTTCCGGATCCTGGGCCGTCCAGCCCGAGGGAGGACCGACGTCATGGACTGGTACCGGCACGTCCAGTTCGTCGCAGCCGTGGCGATGCCCGACGACGTCGCGGCCGAGTACGGCACGACCGTCAATGGCATGTGGGCCGACCCCGAGCGTCTGTCGGGCGACGACGTCGCCGACGCGCAGGCTCGGGGTCGCCGGGTGCTCTTCTCGGTCCCGATGATCGCCCTGACCCCGGAGGTGTACGAGGCGCCGGAGACCAGCGTCCTCATCGACGAGGTCTGCCTCGACATCGAGGGCCGGCCGTCGGAGTGCGACTGGTACTACTGGGAGTCGAAGCCGGTCTACGCCGCGTGCATCTACAGCGACTCGTTCCGCGACTACCTGATGACACGGTGCCGCGACGGCGTCGACAAGGGCATGGACGTCGTGAACCTCGACGAGATCATGACCGGCATCGGCTTGATGGACCTCGATCCAGGAGGGACCGGCTTCTGCCGGCGCTGCCTCGACCGGTTCCGGGCATCCGCGGGGACGACCGACGAGCCCGAGGTCACGGCGCTCGACGACGACGGGTTCCGGACGGCTCTGCGAGCCGACGACGAGCTGTACGGGCGGTACCGCCGGCTCCACGAGCAGGCGGCGTTCGGCGTGATGATCGCGTTCATCGACGAGCTCCGTGCGTACGCCGACCGGGTACACCCCTCGTTCGCGATCAGCGCGAACGTCGGGTACCTCGGCGACCTGGTGCGGTCGTTCGGGCCGCTCTGGGGCTGCGGGTGGGGCCGCCACCTCGACTTCGTGCTGCTGGAGCAGCACTACCGCGTCGAGGCCGGGGGGCCGCACGAGCTGCTGCCCCGAGGATCGTTCGCGGCGAGCTACCGCCTCGGATCGGCGCTCGACGGTTCCCCCGCCTGGATCTGTCCCAGCATCACGGTGCCTCGTCAGCTCGCGGGGCAGCAGCGCACGACCTACTACCTGCTGATGTTCCTCGAGGCGTACGCGAACGGGGGTCGGTGGGGCTACTACTGGTGGCCCGGCGTCGACGCGGCCACCCGGCTCGCCGCGACCGCGCCGGAGGCCCTGAAGATCTGGATCCGATTCATCGACGGGAACCGCGACCTGTACGAGGGCGCGACCACGCGGAACGAGCTGGCGATCCTGTACGCGGACGGACCGATCCTCGAGCACCCGGAAGGGCACGCGTCGTACCTCGCGCTCGCCCAGGCGCTCGCGGAACGGAGCGTGCAGTTCGACGTGCTCTACGGCGGCGACGGACGCTTCAACCCCGACGCGCTCGACCCCGATGCGCTCGCACGGTACCGGACGATCCTGGTCCCGGAAGCCCGCGACCTGGGCCGGCGGCCGGTGGCCGCATTGGAGAGCTTCGCGCGGGCGGGCGGGAACATCGTCACGTTCTCCGAGAGCCCGATCGCGCAGGGGCTCTCCACGTCGGCGGACCGCGAGGTGCTCACGAGGTTCTGGCGCGAGTACCTCGACGCCGACCGCGAGCGGATCGTCGACGCGTTCGCGGGGATGCCGGCGGAGCGGATCGAGGTCTCGGACCCCTCGGTCCGAGTGACGCACACGGTCGCCGGCCGGCGGACGTGCTGCACGTGCTGCACGTGCTGGCCCTCGGCTACGACGAGTCGGCCGACGCCGTCGCCCCCGTCCGGGACCTCGAGCTGCGCATGCCGTGGTCGGAGGGAGACGACCCCAAGGTCTCGCTCGTCACCCCCGGCGGGGAGCGCCCGCTCACCACGTCGATCGAGCGGGGGCAGTTGCGTGTGGTGGTACCGGAGCTCGACCCCTACGCGCTGCTCGTCGCCGACGCGTCCTGATCGCCGATCGGGGGATCGATCACGGTTCCACCACGTACGGCTCGAGCCAGTCCGGGATCGAGCGTCCGGGTAGCCGCACGAACGGCGGCTCCAGCTCGGGCACGGCGTCGAGCTCGGCCGCGATCGAGCTGGCATCGGCGCTCGCGGCACGGCGCTCCGCCTCGATCAACAGCGGCAGGAGGCGCACGTCCCCGGCCGTCGCGATCCCGGTCGCCGCCGGCCGGGCGAGCGCGAACGCGACGGCCGCGTCGACCGCCGCCTGCGCGTCGAGCGGCTCGTACCACGTCTCGTACCGACGAGCCTCGCCGACGCGCCAGAGGTTGCGCGCGATCGCCTTGATGAACATCAGCCCGGCGTCCTGCGCGCGGACCTCGTCCTCGAGCGCCTCGAGGTCGTGGCGGTATCCGGGCTCCCGGCAGAGGCGGTAGTTGCAGGGGGTGAGCACGGTGTCGAACGGGAACCGGCGCAGTGCCTCCAGGTGGACCGCAGGCGCCCGCATCCCGTGACCCGTGATGCCGATCCCCCCGACCAGTCCCTCGTCGCGGGCGCGGATCGCGCCGTCGAGCGCGCCGCCCGTCGCGGTGACCTCGCCGAGATCGTCCAGATCGCAGACGGCGTGCAGCTGGATCAGGTCGAGCCGGTTCACCCGGAGCCGCTCGAGGGAGCGCCGGATCGAGTCGTACGCGTCGGTGGCGGTCCGATCACCCGTCTTGCTCGCAAGGAAGATCCGGTCGCGGATCCTCGCCATCAACGGGCCGAGACGCAGCTCTGAATCCCCGTACCCCGCGGCCGTGTCGAGGTGGTTGATCCCGGCGCCGAGCGCCATCTCGATCGAGGCGTCGGCCACGGCCTGCGACACGTCGCCGAGCGCGGCGCCCCCGTAGATCAGCACGCTGCTCCGATGCTCGAGCCGACCGAGCCTCCGTCGCTCCATCACCGTTCCCCCACCTCGCGCCGACATCCACCGACGATCCCAATGGTATCGTTCCCACATCCAGGCGGGGCCGGGTGCGTTGGCCTGGCGGCGGGAGCGGACGACGGGGCGGGACGGCATGGCCGGCCGACATCGGAACGAAGGCGCCGAGCGCCGGACGGCCTCGGATCACCCTCGGGTCGTGGTCGCGCTCGAGCGGCTCGACGCGGTCGACGCCGAGCTCGGAGCGTTCGTCGACGAGTCGGACCGCCGTGGTCGACTGGGGTCGACGGAGGTCGCCACCGGGTTCCTCCATGGGGTCGCGGTCGGCGTGAAGGACCTGTACCGGGTCGCCGGGCTGTCGACCCGAGCGGGCTCGCGGCTGCCCCCGGAGCTCTTCGAACGCGGGCAGTCCGCCGTCGTCACACGCCTCGTGGGGGCCGGTGCCGTGGTGCTCGGGAAGACGGCGATGGACGAGTTCGCCTACTGCGAGCCCCCGGCGACGAGGAATCCCCTCGATCCTCGACGAACCCCGGGCGGGTCGAGCGGCGGCTCCGCAGCCGCGGTCGCCGCGGGGATCTGCCCGATCTCGATCGGATCCCAGACGCTCCAGTCGGTGCTCGTGCCGGCCGCGTACTGCGGGGTGATCGGATTCAAGCCGACGTACGGGCGGCTCGCGTTCGACGGGGTGCCGCTCGCCCCCTCGATCGACACGGTCGGATTCCTCTCCAGATCCGTCGACGATCTGCGGGCGGTCGCGGCAGAGGTCCTGCCGGGCTGGATCGAGCCGGAAGCGCCGACCCGACCCGTGCTCGGGATTCCGTACGCGTGGGGACCGCATCGGGAGGTGGGCGATGCATGGCGAGCGTTCTAGGAGCACGCCGAGACGCTGCGCTCCCGGGACTTCGAGATGCGGCGGGTCGACCTGCCCTGGACGGATGACGACGATCGCCTCGTCTGGGAGCAGCGGACGCTCGACCTCCTCCACGGGGAGATGGCGCGCGTCCACGCGCCATGGTTCGATCGATACGCGCACCTCTACCGGCCCGGCACGGCCCGCGGCGTCCTGCACGGCCGAGGCATCGAGCCCGCCCGGGTCGATCGCTGCCGCGAGGCCCGAGACACGCTCGCCGACCTGCTGGTCGACGGCGCCGCGAGTGCGGGCATCGATGCGTGGATCTGCCCGACCGCCCCCGGCCCGGCACCGGTCGGCGCCCAGCAGGCCGGGTTCAGCTGGATGACCGGCCTCTGGTCGTACGCGGGCCTGCCGTCGATCACCGTGCCGGTGACCGACCGCGGCGAGACGCTCCCCCGCGGGGTCCAGCTGGTGAGCCGACCCGGGACCGACGAGGCGTTGGTGGCGTGGGCCGGCGTCGTCGCCGACGCGCTGCGGCCTCAGGGTCGGACGTGATCGGCGCGGCCTGCTGGTGGGAGCGGTGGCCCTGGCGGCTCGTGCAGACGAACCTGCGCGAGATCGATATGGCCGACATCGACGCGGGGCGCTACGTGGCGTCGCTGCAGGACCTGCACGCCACGGTCGCGATGATCAACACGTCGGGGATCGTCGCGAGCTACCCCACGACGCTGGCGTTCCACACCCCGAGCGCGTACCTGCAGGGCGACGACCTCGCGACGATCGTCGAGGCGTGCCATGACGCGGGCATCAAGGTGATCGCGCGCGCGGACTTCTCCAAGGTCCGGCGCGAGCTCCACGAGCGACACCCCGAGTGGGCATCTCGGACCGCCGACGGGGGGATCGTCGAGGACGGCGGCGACGTGCACGTCTGTCCCTCGGGCGCCTACCAGCAGGAGTGTGCGCCACGGATCGTCAAGGAGACGATCACGGTCCTCGACGTCGACGGGATCTACTTCAACATGGCCGGGTTCCACACGACCGACTACCGCGGTGTCGACCACGGCATCTGCCACTGCGACGCGTGTGTCGAGGGCTTCCGCTCCATGTCGGGGTTCTCACTGCCGGACACTCGCGACCTCGAGGACGCGACGTTCCGTCGCTACCTCGCGTACCAGGGGCGCACGATCGACGACGCGAAGCGCCGGATGGACGCGACGATCCGCCGGCTCCGTCCCGACCTCGCGATCGACCGGCCGTCGGACGACCTCGGAGGCTTCGTCCGCCAGGAATCGAACACGGCCCTGGATCGCTCCCCGCCCGAGTGGTCGTACGGGGCGTCGTCGAACACGAAGTGGGTCGTCGGTTCCCTCGCCCGCACGGTCTCGAGCAACAGCTCTGTCGACTTCATCGACTACCCCGCTCGCCACGTATCGGTCTCGCCGCACCGCCAGCGGCTGCGGCTGGCGCGGGCGCTCGCGAACGGCGGCGGCCTCGACCACTACGTGATCGGGCGGCTCGATCGCCGTCACGACCGGTCGGGCCTCGACGGCGTCCGGGAGCTGTTCGCGTTCCATGCAGCGCACGAGGAGGAGTATCGGGATCTCCGCTCGAACGCGCAGGTCGCGCTCATCACCGGGGACCACGGGGCGTGGCGGGAGTACCGAGGGTGGTTCAGGGTCCTCGCCGAACACCACGTGCCGTTCGACGTCGTGCTGCTCGACCGCACCGAGGATCCCGTCCTGACACGGTACGACGCGGTGATCCTGCCGGATCTCGAGCCGATCTCCGACGATTCCGCCCGGCGCCTGGATCGCTTCGTGGAGGCAGGCGGCACGCTGATCGCGAGCGGCCGGCCCGGGTGGCGCACCGAGGAGCTGGAACCACGGGACGGCACGGCCCTCGCCTGCCTGGGCATCGAGACGGTCCGCGGCGTCCGCGAGAGCGTGCGCGGCGCGTACTTCGAGCTCGCCGAGGCCGACGGCTTCCCGCGCCTGCGCGACTCCGACCTCGTCTTCCTCGACGGGCCGTACATCGACGCGACCTACGAGCCGCAGGCGGATCGACGCCTCCGGTTGGTGCCGCCGGGGCCGTTCGGTCCCCCCGAGCGGTGCGTGCTGCCCGAGGCCACCGGCGAGCCCGGGCTCGTGATCAACGCGTTCGGCGCCGGCCGAGCCATCTACGTCCCGTGGACGTGCGGCACACTCGTCGACCGCTACGGATTCCCGAACACATCGTCGTTCGTCGCCGACGTGGTGCTCGAACACGCGGGCGTCGACCAGGTCGGCGGGAACCTCTCGCCGTTGGTCGAGGTGACGTGGCTGCAGCGGGGTGATGGCGACGTGCACCTGCTCCACCTCGTGAACGGCTCGGGCGGGGAGGGCATCAGCTGCGTGGAGCCGGTCACGATGCGCGATATCGAGGTGGTCGTGCCCTTCGCGAGAGAGCCGTCGCGCGTCACCGCCCTCGTTGCCGGGCGGGAGCTCGAGTGGCGGACCGCCGATGGCCGGCTCGCGATCGACATCCCCGAGATCCGGCTCTTCGAGGCGATCACGATCGAAGGGTGAGCGGATCGGGCCTCCGAGGTTGCGACGAGTATCGGCGTGCAACTCGATCCGACGTATGGGAACGTTGTCAGACATGGTCGCTGACGGATCCGCCGATGCTCCAACCCACCTCCCGTCGATCCTCCTGCCGCGCTTCCTGCTCGACGGCCATCAGGAGGAGGTGGAGGCGGCCGTCGACGGACGCGCCGCGCTCGTGGCCGACGACGAGCCCGCCCTCGCCGCGCCGGGTCCCGTCGACGTGGCGGTCGCGGTCACGGGCATCGACGACGCGTTGCTGCACCGGGCGGTCGACGGTCCCGGGCTCCGATGGGTGCACAGCGTCTCCGCCGGCGTCGAGCACCTCCCACTCGCGCGCATGGCCGAGCGGGGGGTCCTGCTCACGAGTTCGGCCGGGGCCTACGCGACGGCGATGACCGAGTACACGATCGCCGCAATGATCATGCTCGCGAGGAACCTGCCGTCGTGGCTCGACGCGCAGCGCGACCGGCGCTGGCTCGACGCCGACGCGCACGGCGCGTCGGTGCTGCGCGGGAAGCAGCTCGGGATCGTCGGTTACGGAGCCGTGGGACGAGAGCTCGCGGCGGCGGGGAAGGCGCTTGGCATGACCGTCTGGGCGACGAAGCGCAGCCCGCTCTTTCTCTCGGCCGAGCCGCTCGACCGGCTGCTCGCACCGGATCGGCTGGAGGAGCTGTTGACGACGAGCGACGTCGTGGTGCTCTGCGCGTCGTTGAACACGAGCACCCGGCAGTTGATCGGCCCGCAGGAGCTCGCGGCGATGAAGCCGACGGCGATCCTCGTGAACGTCGCGCGCGGCGGGCTGGTCGACGAGGACGCGCTCGTTCGCGCGCTCCGAGCGGAACGCCTGCGGGGGGCGATGCTCGATGTCACGGTCGAGGAGCCACTGCCGGCCGAGAGTCCGCTCTGGACGGCGCCCAACCTCCTGATTACGCCGCACATCTCCGGGAACGCCCCCGAGAGCTGGGACCGCCAGGTCGAGTTCTTCTGTCGGAACCTCCGGATCTTCCTGGACGGGTCGCCCGAGCGGATGGGCAACCTCGTCGACTACGCCGCTGTGCGCTGAGGTCGCCGGCTAGAGCCGGGCGGCTTCGGGAACGATCTCGCGGCCGATCAGCTCGATCGAATCCCGATCGGTGTGGACGAGCTGATGCGCGAGCACCCGTTGGATCCCGGCGCCCGCGTAGTCGGAGAGCCGCTCGAGGATCTCCCCCGCGGTCCCGGCGAGATGATGGGCGCGCAGGTCGGCGAGGAACGCATCCACGTCGCCGTCCTCCCCCTGCCACGCCTTGAGCGCCGCAGCGCGGTCACGCACGTCGGCCTCGCTCTCCCCGACGACCACCTTGATCAGCAGCGACCGTTGCATCGTCGTCCGGGTCTCGACCGATCGCCTCGCACGCAGACGAGACCCGCGCGGACCCGGTCGGCCGCGGCGGACGGATCGACGTAGACCACGTCGTACTCGTCGGCCCACCGGGCCGCGAGCGCGGCCGACCGAGGTCCGGCATCGCCGCCGATGATCAGCCGTGGGTGCGGGATCTGGATCGGTGCCGGCAGTGCCGGGCACGCCTCGAGCCGGTAGTGCCGACCCTCGTAGTCGACGGTCGGCCCGTCGGCACCCCAGAGCCGATGGACGATCTCCACCTGCTCCTCCAGGACGTCGAAGCGCTCCCGGATCGTCGGGGAACGGGAACCCGAACGCCTCGTGCTCCCGCTCGAACCACCCGGCACCCATGCCCGAGCTCGACCCGGCCGCCGGAGACGTGATCCGCGGTGACGACCGACCTTGGCCAGCTCGGCGGGGTGGCGGAAGGTCACCGGCGACACCATGGCCCCGAGCCGGATCCGCTCGGTGACGGCCGCGAGCGGCGTTCGAGCGTGGCCCAGGCGTCGAGCGCCCCGCGCTCAGCGGGGTGGGAGAACGACAGGTAGTGGTCGGACCGGAACAGCCCCTCGAAGCCGAGCGACTCACAGTCGCGGGCGAGCCCGACCCACTCGTCCCACGTCACGCCTTCCTGCCCCTCGATCATCACGCAGACGTCCATCCGCTGCTCCCTTCAGCCGACTCTCGGCGTCGAGGGTCGCGAGGCGGTGCATGTCCTCGCGGAGCGTGCCGTACAGACCGCGGTACACGCCGTAGAGCTCCTCGTAGCGGTCGACGGACGCCGGTCTGCGGATCCGTCGTGCCGCTCGCCGTCCGCACGACGGCCGAGGCGTCGTCGACGTCGGCGAAGGTTCCGCCCGTCGACGTGACCGAGCAGCGCCGCCCCGTACGCCGCGCCCTCCTCGATCGACCATGCGATGGATCGGGATGCCGTAGACGTCGGCCTGGAGCTGGAGCCAGAGCGGCGACGATGCACCCCCACCGATCGCCCGGATCTCCGTCGGGATCACGTCCGAGACCGCGCATGACCTCGATCCCGTCGCGCAGGCGAGAAGAGCACCCCTTCCATCACCGCACGCGTCAGGTGCCCGCGCGTGTGTCGCGCCGTCAGGCCGATGAACGCGCCGCTCGCCAGCGGATCGCAGGTGCGGCGTTCGCTCCCCGGTCAGGTACGGCAGGAACAGGAGCCCCTCGCTCCCCGGCGGGACCGAGGCCGCCTCCGCGACGAGCTCGTCGTAGGTCAGGCCCGTCTGGTCCCGCCACCACCGCAGCGAACCGCCGGCCGAGAGCGTCACGGCGAGCAGGCAGTACGCACCCGGGCACCGAGTGCGCGAACGCGTGGATCCGCCCGGATGGATCGATCGGCGACCTCGTCGGCGTGGGCGAAGAGCACGCCGCTCGTTCCGATCGAGCTCGACAGGAGTCCCGCACGCGTGACGCCGGTCCCGATCGCCGCGGCCGCGTTGTCGCCGCCGCCGGCCGCGACCGGGACGCCGGCTCCGAGCCCGATCGCCGCGGCGACGTCCCGGCCCGACTGCGCCTGTCCGATCCGGCCCCTCCATCACGTCGGGGAGCCACTCGGGCGCGACCTCCAGCGCGTCGAGGACCTCCGCGGACCAGTGCGCGGCCCGCAGGTCGAGGAAGAGGGTGCCGGCCGCGTCGGATGCGTCGGTCGCGAGCTCGCCCGTCAGGCGGTACCGCACGTAGTCCTTCGGGAGCAGCACGTGCGCCACCCGGGCGTAGCCGTCCGGCTCCTCGTCGCGGAGCCACAGCACCTTGGGTGCCTGGAACCCGGTGAGCGCGGGGTTGCCCGTGATCTCGACGAGCCGGTCGGCGCCGACCCGCTCGGTGATCTCCTCGCACTGCCGTTCGGTGCGTTGATCGTTCCAGAGCAGCGCCGGACGGATCACCTCGCCCGAGGCGTCGAGGAAGACCGAGCCGTGCATCTGCCCCGTGAGCCCGATCCCGACGACGGGCTCCCCCGCGGACCGACAGTCCGACGTCACGCCGCCCAGCACCTCGACCGAGGCGTCCCACCATGTGTCGGGGTCCTGCTCGGTCCAACGCGGCCGCGGCGTCAGCATCGGGTAGTCCGCCGACCGTGCGGCGACGACCGTCCCGCGCTCGTCGACCGCCACAGCCCGAGCACCGGTCGTGCCGACGTCGACACCGATCGCGACGCTCACCGAGTGGTCGCAGCCTTCTCGGCCTTCGTGCGTTTCGGCGCGGCGACCGACGCGCGCTCGACCAGCTCGGTCCGAACACGACCGTGCTCGGCCGCTCCTGATGGCCCTCGCGGAGGCGACGCAGCGCGAGCTCGGCAGCGCTGCGGGCCATGTCCGCGACGGGTTGGCGCACCGTCGTGATGCGGCGGTTCGACCATGCTCATCCACTGCACGTCGTCGAACGCGACGATCGACACGTCTCGCGGGACCCGGAGCCCCTGCTGGTCCAACGCGATCAGCGTCGCCTCGGCAAGGATGTTGTTCGCGGCGAAGATCGCCGTCGGGGCCGGCCGGACGCGGATCAGGTCGGTCGCGTCCTCGATCGCGTGCTCGCGATGGAACGAGCCCGACTTGATCAGCGACGACGGCACCGTGATCCCGTGGTCTCGGAGCGCCCGCTCGTACCCGGCGAGCCGCTGGCTGCGCCGTGGGCACGTCGAGATCGCCGGTCAGGATCCCGATCGCTGGTGGCCCGCCTCGATCATGTGCTCGACGGCGACGAGCGCGCCAGCCTCGTTGTCGACGAGGATCGCGTCCGCTCGAGCCCGTCGACCCGCCGGTCGACCTGGACGATCACGATGTCCTTGTCCATCAGGTCGGCCAGTTGCCGCCGGTTCTTCGAGGTCGGCGTGACGATCAGCGCGTCGACGCGCATGCCCTCGAGCAGCTTGAGGTACTCGCGCTCGATCTTCGGGTCGTCGTCGCTGTTGCACAGGACGACGTGGTATCCGGCGTCCTTCGCCATCGGACTCGACGTGCTTCGCGATCACGGAGTAGAACGAGTTCTCGACGTCGCCGATCGAGCAGGCCGATCATCCGGGTCTGCCGCGTCCGCAGGCTCCGTGCGATCTGGTTCGGCACGTAGCCGAGCTCCTTCGCGGCCTCGAGCACGAGCCGGCGCGTCTCGTCGGCCGCGTACCCCGTGCCGGACAGGACGCGCGCCGCCGTCGAGACCGACACGCCCGCCCGCTTCGCTACGTCCGCAACCGTCGCCATGCGCCCCTCCCCGGCTCAGGCGCTCGCGTCGTCCGGGTACGTGCAGCCCGATCGCCGCGCGCCAGCGGTCGAGCGTCCGCATATTCTGCGAGCGAGTCCTCCCACGGCATCCGGCCGACGAACGTTCCCCTGCGCGGACGGTGCGCTGACCGCGTCCACCTCGATCGTGTAGACGTCCCGATCCTCGCTCGATCACGACGTCCTCGGGCTCGGCGCCCCATCGCTCGACGCACGATGCGGGCGTCGCCGCCGATCCGCCCGGGCAGCCAGGGCGACGGGCACCTCGATCCGGCCCTCCGATCCGACGATCCGCACGCGAGCTGTCCAGGTTCGCCTGGATCGAGCACGCGACGCGAGCGAGCACGCCCTCCGTCGAACGCGACGGTCGCGGCGGCCGAGTGGTCGACGCCGGTCGGCGCCGAACACCGCCGCCGCGCCGACCTCGTCGGCGGGACGGACCTCGACGCCGCGCGCGGTCGCCGCGATCAGGTGCGCCATCGACGTCGTGTAGCAGCCGACGTCGAGGATGCTCCCGCCGGCGAGGATCGGGTCCATCAGGTAGTTCGTGGGCGTCGGGCCCGGCGTCGTAGCCGAATACCGCGTCGATCATGCGGACCTCGCCGATCGCACCCTCCTGGACGAGCGCGAGCAGCCGCTGGGTCTGCGGGTGGCAGCGATAGGCGAACGCCTCCAGCAGGAAGACGTCGTTGCGGCGCGCCGCCTCGACGATCTCGGCCGCATCGGCGTGCCGCACGGCGAGCGGCTTCTCGCAGAGCACGTGCTTGCCGGCGTCGGCGGCGGCGATCGGCCCATGCGCGGTGCTCCGGATGGTGGGTCGCCACGTAGACGAGCTCGACCGCGTCGTCGGCGATGACCTCTTCGTACGTGCCGTGACCCGCGCACGCCGAGCTCCGCCGCGAATGCGTCGGCGCGCTTCGGGTCGCGGCTGCCGACCGCGAGCAGCTCGCCGTCGCTCGAACTCGGCGATCGCCTGCGCCAGGATCCGGGCGATCTTGCCCGTCCCCAGGATGCCCCAGCGAACCCGCTCAGCCACGACGACCTCGTCAGCTGCGCGGGATCGTCGGGACGTCGGGGTTGACGTCGGGACCGAAGAACTTGATCGCCAGGAGCTCGTCCGGGCCGGTGTTCCGCACCTCGACGCCGCGGACGGCACGGTCGTGCGCGATCAAGCAGCTCGTCCGAGCTCGGGATCCCCGGCCCTGGACGGGAACGCCGCCGTACGTGCCGGTCCCGGACCAGACGAGGACGTTGTGGACGCCGGCGTCGACGCTCACGTACGAGCCTCCGGGGCGGACCACGAGCTTCTTCCCGCTGAACTTCGTGGTGTCGTAGTAGATCCAGGACTCCTCGCCGCCGTCCTGCGCCGACCCCTCGACGGGCAGCGGCGACAGGTGATGGTGCTCGTAGAAGAACGGATCGCCGTTCGCGTCCCAGTCGATCAGCTCGAGGATGAACCGCTCGCCCTTACGCTCGCGGTCCTCGGGCCGCACGTCCTTCCACAGGAGCTCCTTCGAGATGATCCGTGCCGCCGTTGAGCGCCTGCAGCATCGCGAAGACGTCGGAGTCCTCCTGCAGCTCGATCGTCAGGGCGCTGCCCGGCGCGTGCAGCACGCCCGACGGGATGTGGAACCCCTCGTCGGCCACCTGCGTGTACCCGACCGAGTGCTGCAGGATCAGGTCGCTGTCCCAGTCCTCGAGGAACGGCAGCAGCACGCTCGTGGTTCTCGCTCCTCGGCGACCGACGGGTGCAGGCCGAGGAACGACTCCGGGTGCGGCCCCATGTCGACGCCCGGCGGGAAGTAGTAGGCCTCGTCCTTGGACCGTCGCCCGACGAGCGCGGCGTGCTCCTGACGCTGGTGCAGGTGGAACGGCAGCCGCGTGCTGTAGTCGAAGATCTTCGCGAGCCGTCCCAGCCCGTCGTGGGTCGCCGCGTAGTCCGCGCCCATGATCGCACCGGGGTCGCCTGCGACCGCGTCGCGGAGCGTGAACGCGTTCGCGTCCGTCGAGCGCGAGGTAGCTCAAGCCCTCGTCGTCCGGCCCGACCCGGTTGTCCGCAGCGGTCGTCGAGGCGAGCCATCGCTCACAGACCGCGCCCCGGTCCCCGAGGTCGTACGCCTCGTCGGGGAGACCGAGGCGTCGGCCGGGAGGCAGGAAGTCCCGTGCGACCCACGCCGGGGCGAGCCGGAGGACGCCGTCGTCGTCGGAGAGGGCACGCTCGACGCTCGTCACGCCTCGCATCGACCGCCATGCCGTCACGCCCCCTTCCGCTCAGACCTCGATCGTCGGATCCGCCCTTGCCACGGCGCGCCACCGTGGCTCGCACCGTCGTAAGAGAACGATGTCACATGGGAGAACGATGTCACACAACCGGCCTCCCGTCCCCGCCCGCGGGTCACTCATCCCGACCGGGCGCCACCGCTTCCGACCTCGAGGACCGATCGATCGCCGACGATCGAGGCACCGGTCTCCGGATCGAAGAAGTACAGCTTGCGGGCGTCGACGTGGATCTCACATCGCAGCCCCGACCTGCGCCGTCGTCTCCGGGCTCGCCCGCGCGACGAACATCGACCGTCGCTCGCTCGCCTGCGTTCCTTCAGGTCCTGCGAGCGCCTTCTCGTCGATGTCCGAGGCGAGCTCCCTGGGTGTCCTCGGTGAACACCGGCGGGGCGTCGACGGTGAAGTGGAGGTAGACGTCGGACCCCATCCCCTCGCGCAGGTCCACGACGATCGGGAACCGGCTGTCCGGATCCGCGCCGGGCACGAGCGCCGCGTCGTCCATGCCCTCGGGCCGGATCCCGAGGATCACCGTGCGTCCGCGGAACGCCGCGAGACCCGGCCGGGCCGCGACGACCTCGTCGGGCACGCGGAGCCGTGACCGGCGAACTCGATCGACCAGGTCTCCCTTCGCGCTCCACGAGCGTCGCCTCGACGAGGTTCATCGCCGGCGATCCGATGAATCCACCGACGAAGAGGTTCGCGGGCTCCGAGTACAGCTCGTGCGGCGAGTCGCCAGCTGCTGGAGCACGCCCTTCCTCATGACGGCCACGAGGTCGCCCAGCGTCATCGCCTCGGTCTGATCGTGGGTCACGTAGATCGTCGTGACCTGCAGGTCCTGCTGGATCCGCAGGATCTCCGCGCGCATCTGCACCCGCAGCTTGGCGTCGAGGTTCGACAGCGGCTCGTCCATCAGGAAGGCCTGTGGCTCCCGCACGATCGCCCGGCCCATCGCGACGCGCTGACGCTGTCCTCCGGAGAGCTCGCGCGGCCGCTTGTTCAGGATGTCCTCGAGATGCAGCACGGCGGCGGCCTCATGGACCCGACGGTTCCGCTCGTCGCGACGTGACCTTGTGGATCTTGAGGCTGAGCGCCATGTTCTGGAACACCGTCATGTGCGGGTACAGCGCGTAGTTCTGGAACACCATCGCGATGTCCCGCGCGCCGGGAGGGACGTCGTTCACGATTCGATCGCCGATCCGGATCGTCCCCTCCGTGAGATCCTCGAGGCCGGCGACCATCCGGAGCACCGTGGTCTTGCCGCATCCCGACGGGCCGACCAGGACCATGAAGCTGCCGTCCGGGATCTCGAGGTCGAACGACTGGACGGCCTCGGTGCCGTCGGGGAAGACCTTGCGGACTCCGTCGAGGGTGATCTCAGCCATCGCTCATCCCTATCTCGAACGGGGCGGTCCACGCGTCTCGGCTCATCCCTTCAGCCCCACGGACGCGATGCCGCCGATCAGCTTCTTCTGCAGGAAGAAGTAGAGGAGCACGCTCGGGAGGATCGTGACGAGGTTCGCCGCCATCGTGAGGTTCCACGGCGTGTCCGCGCGGGTCACGAGGTTCGCGAGGCCGATCGCGACGGTGAACTTGTCGTAGTCGTCCAGGTAGATCAGCGGGCCGAGCAGGTTGTTCCAGCTCCCCAGGAACGTGAACACCGCGCAGACCGTGAGCACCGGCGTCGAGAGCGGCAGGATGATCCGCCAGAAGATCTGCCAGTAGTTGAGCCCGTCCACCCGGGCGGCGTCGTCGAGGTCCCTCGGGATCGTGCGCATGTACTGACGGATCAGGAAGATGAAGAACGCGGTGCCGAAGAACGACGGCACGATCAGCGGGAGGTACGTGCCGTACCAGCCGACCTTCACGAAGAACAGGAACTGCGGGATCATCAGCGCCTGCCAGGGGATCAGCATCGTCACGATCAGGATGTAGAACAGCACCTTGCTCCCGCGGAAGCGCAGCCGGGCGAACGCGAAGCCGACGAGCGAGCACGAGATCAGGACGCCGACGATGTTCGCGGTCACGATGATCATCGTGTTGATCATGTAGCGCAGGAACGGCATGTTCTCGGTCAGGACCCGGCGGAAGTTCTTCCACTCCCACCATCGCGTCGGGAACCACTCCGGCGTCGGCGTGAAGATCGGCTCGAGGTCTGGCTTCAGAGCCGCGGTCAGCATCCAGCCGACGGGCAGCAGGATGAAGCCGCAGACCACGATCAGGAGCGCGTAGATCGCGACCTTGAACGCCAGTCGGCGGGCGCGGTAGCGACCGCCCGTCGAGCGGGACGGACTCGACCGGTTCGTCGCGTTCGACGGTCTCTGGCTCGTCGAGCGTCTTCATCGCCTCACCGCTCCCGTTCGGGGTCGTACTCGTAGTAGACCCAGCGGCCCGATGTCTTGAAGATCACGAGGATCACCGCGGCGGCCCCGAGGACCAGCACCCACGCCATCGCCGAGGCGTAGCCGTACCGACCGTTGTGGAACGCCTCGTTCCAGAGGTTGAGGAGGTAGAACGAGAGCGAGTCGCCCGATCCGCCCTGGGTCCCGCCGCGACTGAGGACGTACGCGAGGTCGAAGACCTGGAAGGCATCGATCAGGCTCGTGAGCAGCACGAACAGCAGCGTCGGCGTCAGCATCGGGAGCGTGACGTAGCGGAAACGCTGCAGCGGCCCGGCGCCGTCGAGCTCGCGCGGCCTCGTAGAGCTGGGCGGAGATGTTCTGCAGGCCGGCGAGGTAGATGATCGCCCCGCCGCCGATCCCCCACAGCCCCACGAGCACGACCGACGGAACGGCCCAGGTCGGGCTGTCGAGCCAGCGCGGCGGGTCGTCGATCCCGATGGCTCGCAGCACCTCGTTGATCGCCCCGACGTCCGGATTCAGCAGCGCGACCCACAGGACCGCCACGGCGACGCCGCTGAGCACGGCCGGAAGGAAGAGGATCGTGCGGAACATGTTGATGCCACGGATCTTGAGGTTCAGCAGGAGCGACAAGAGCAATCCGGTGATGATGTACAGCGGCACCGAGAGCACCATGTACTTCAGCGTGACCCGGATCGAGACCCAGAACGTCCGGTCGTCGAACAGCATCTCCGGTAGTTGTCCAAGCCCGAGCCACTGTGGCGGCGTGATGATGTCGTACTCGCTGAAGCTCAGGAGGAGTGACGCGATGATCGGGATGAGCCAGAACCCGACGAGCCCGATCAGCCACGGGGACAGGAAGAGGTAGGCGGCGCGCTGCTCCTTCCGCGCCTGCAGCTCCCGTTCCGCTTCATGGGCTCGTCCCTCCGTGGGCGTGCCACCGTCGACCTACCCCTGCTGCTCCCAGGCGCTCCAGGCCTTGTCGAGGTTCTCCTGGATCGCCGGTGCGGCTTCGTCCAAGGCCTCCTGGGCGACTTCTCGCCGCCGATCACGAACCCCCAGGCGTCGTAGTACGGCGCGATCACGTCCCAGCGCGTTCGGGACGAAGACCAGCGGCCGGGCGTGGCTCAGGATCTCGAGTCCTTCCTCGCGGCCGGGGATCCCCGCCGCCCAGTCGATCGCCTCGGCCTCGGCCAGGTCGAGCGGGATGTCCCCGTTGGTCTCGTACCGGATCCGCTGCCCCTCCGTCGTGAGGAACGCGATGAACTCCTTCGCCTCATCCGGATGCTCCGAGCTCGCCATGACGCCGACGCTGTCGGACCAGACGAAGAAGTATGGCTCGACGCCCGTCGGGCGTGGGGACGGCCGTCGTTCCGTAGTTGATCCCCGCGTTCTCGACCTTGGGGAGGTCCTGGAAGTCGGTGATCACCATCGCGAGTTGGCCGTTCGCGAAGTAGTCGCGACCCTGCTCCCACGGGTCGAGGATGTTCGAGGTCGGCAGGCAGCCCTGCTCGTAGCCGTCGGCCAAGGTCTCGAACTGGCCGACGAAGGCCGGGCCGTTCACGTAGCCCCTCGGCGGTCCGGCCGTCAGCGCTGAACAGCATGTCGAAGGGGACGTAGGCAAGCGGATCGGACGCCGCCGCCACCCCAGACGCCGTTCGCCTCGTCGGTGAGCTGACACGCGATGTCCACGAACTCCTCGGGCGTCATCGGTGGCCACGGCGCCGGGTACGGGATCCCCGCCGCGTCGAACATGTCCTTGTTGTAGAGCATCTGCACGGACCCCACGTAGGAGCCGAGGCAGTACAGCTGGCCTTCCGTAGTTGCAGCTGAACTCGTCCCCAGGTTCGACGATCGCCGGAACGTAGGTCGAGAGGTCGAGGCCCTGTCTCCTGCACCATGTCGTCGAGCGGCAGGAGCAGGCCCGCGCGCATCTGTTCGGGGCCGAAGACCAGGACGAGATCCGGCGCCTTGCCCGGCGGCGATCGCGGTGTCGAGCTTGACCTCGTAGTTCTCCTCCGGATACGCCGTGATGTTCAGATCGACGTTCGGGTTCGCCGTCTCGAACTCGCTCTCATGGCGTCGCGAGGAACGACCGAGTCGCCCCCTTCGAATACCCAGTAGTCGAGGGTGACCTGCTCTCCCGAACCACCGCCGTCATCGCCGCCTCCTCCGCCGCCGGAGTCGCTCGTCGGGCTACTGGTGCAGCCGACCGCGAAGAGCGCCAGCACCGCCAGCAGCCCCGCGCTTCCCCGGATCCCTCGCATCACGTTGCCCCCTCGACCGTCCATCGGATCGGGTCGGTCCAAGCGACCGACGCATCCGGACATCTCGTGACGAAGTTCGGCTACGCGTCTGCTCCCAGTCCTCCCATTCCCTGTCCAGGTTCTCCTGGATGGCCGGTGCCGCGTCGTCCAGCGCCTCTTGGGCGGTCTTCTCACCAGCGAGGACGAACCCCCAGGCGTCGCTGTACGGGTCTTCGGACACGTCCCAGCGGTTCGGGATGAAGATCCGCGGTCGGGCATGACTCAGCACCTCGAGACCGTCTTCGCGACCGGGGATGCCCTCCGCCCAGTCCACCTCGTCGGCGATCGCCAGATCGAGCGGGATGTCGCCGGTGGTCTCGTAGCGGATGCGTTGTCCCTCCGTGGCCAGGAAGGCGATGAACGCCATCGCCTCGTCGGGGTTCTCCGTGGACGACATCACGGCCACGCTGTCGGTCCACACGAAGAAGAACGGCTCCACGCCCTCGGGCGTCGGCGGGGCCGTCGAGCCGTAGTTGATCCCGGCCTTCTCCACCTGTTCGAGACCCGCGAAGTCGGTGATCACCATGCCGAGCTGGCCCTTCGAGAAGTAGTCCATGCCCTGCGACCATGGATCCACGGCGTTCGGGGCCGGCAGGCAACCCTGCTCGTAGCCGCCCGCGAGCACCTCGAACTGGTGGACCACCTCCGGCCCGTTGACGTAGCCCATCGCCGTGCGGCCATCGGCGCTGTAGAACATGTCCTCCGGCATGTACGACAGAGGATCGGAAGCCGCGCCACCCCAGACCTCGTTGTCCGCATCCGTCAGCTGGCACGCGATGTCGACGAACTCCTCTGGGGTCATGGGAGGCCACGGCGCCGGGTAGGGGATCCCGGCCGCATCGAACATGTCCTTGTTGTAGAGCATCTGCACCGAGCCGGCGAACGAACCCAGGCAGTACAGGTGGTCCTCCCAGGCGCAGCTCAGGTCGTCCCCCGGTTCGACGATCGCCGGCACATACGTCGAGACGTCGATCCCTTCCTCAGCCACCATGTCCTCGATCGGCAGGATCAGTCCGGCCCGGATCTCGTCGGAACCGGGGTACAAGGTCAGATCAGGTTCCTTGCCCGCGGCGATGGCGGTGTCGAGCTTGACCCCGTAGTTCTCCTCGGGATACGCGGTGACGTCGAGGTCGATGTTCGGGTTGGCGGCCTCGAAGTCCGACTCGAGGGACGTGAGGAACCCCTCCTCCTCGAAGGTCCAGAGTTCGATCGTGACCTGCTCGCCGGAAGCGCCGCCGCCGTCGTCCCCGCCTCCCCCCCCTCCGTCGGCTTCGGGACTGCTCGTGCAACCTGCCGCGATGAGCGTGAGCACCGCGATCGATCCGATGGTCCTACGGACCCCCCGCATGCGAATCCCCTCCTCCAGATCGAGACCCCGGGGGCCCGGCCCCCTGATGCCTTGTACGCAGCCCCGGCTCGGCTTGGCTCGGCATGGTAACGTTCCCAGGTCGCGGAGTAAAGGCAGGGCGAACTGCCGCTGGTTCCCGAGCCTGGAAGGAGCGCCGGTGACCGGATCCCTCGAGGTCACCAACGACATCGGCGACGCCGCGACGGAGTTCGGGGCTTCGCAGCTACGGGTGTTGCAGGACCCGGGCGTCGGCCCGGTTCGGATGGCGATCGACCCGACGCTCGGCGCGGAGGCCTTCGAGATCCGCGTCGGCGACGGAGGCACCACGATCTCCGGGGGCGACTCCCGAGGCGCCATGTACGGTGCCTTCGAGGCGGCCGAGCAGGTGAGATCGTCTGGCTCCGTCGCCCCGACGACCAAACAACCGTACCTTGCCGTCCGGGGCTTGAAGTTCAACCTCCCCCTCTCCGGCTCGTGGTACCTCACGGCCGATGACCTCGCGCGGAGCGAGTGGTTCTGGGACCTCGGCTACTGGGAGCGGTTCCTCGACGAAGCCGCACGCAACCGTTACAACGCCGTCACTTTCTGGGCCGCCCATCCGTTCGACGAGATGGTCCGTGTGCCCGAGTATCCCGAGGCTTCGGCCGTCGACAGCGCCACCCTGGACGCCCGGATCACGTTCTTCCGCCGCGTCTTCCAGATGGCGGCCGACCGTGCGATCGACACGTTCCTCGTGACGTGGAACATCCACCTTCCGACAGCCTTCGCGAGCCACCATGGGATCCCCGCGACCGGCCACGATTCGCCGCTGGTGCGCGACTACATGCGACGGACCCTGGTGTCGTGCCTGACGACCTACCCGATGCTCACGGGCCTCGGCACCGCCGCCGCGGAAGAGATGCCGGGCATGAACGCCCGAGAGCGACTCGATTGGGTCCGAGACACCTACATCGCAGCCCTGGAGGAAGCGGGCAGGACGACGCCGTTCATCCTGCGCGATTGGGGAGCGGCGCCGGACGAGGCGTCCGTGATGCTGGACGAGGTCGGGTACGCGGGAGGCGTCCACCTCGACATCAAGTACAACGGCGAACACATGTACTCCTCCCCGCGACACCACATCGTCGAGTCCGGATGGCTCTCTCGTGAGCGCCGTCCGTTCCGACTGTTGCCACATCTCCGGAACGACGACCTCGTCTACTTCCGATGGGGGGACCCCGCCTTCACGCGAGCGACCTTGGAGAACGTCAAGCGCCTCGGTTCGGTCGGCTTCGTCGAAGGATCCGAGATCGACATCCCCGGACCGGACGTGCAGCACACGGGGCCGGCGGAGTCGCACGTCGCGTGGTCGTTCAAGTTCGAGAAGCATTGGTTCCGCTACATGCTCTGGGGTCGCCTCGGGTACGACCTCGATGAACCCGACGATCGCTGGATCTCCCACTTCGATCAGCGGTTCGGCGAAGGGGCCGGCGTCGATGTCTTCGACGCACTGCGTGAGGTGAGTCGCATCGCTCCGCTGATGACGTCCTACCACTGGGCCTTCATGGACGGTGACTGGTATCCGGAAGGGTCGATCGGCAGCTGGAACACGTCGTGGGAGCTGCCGAGGCCGAACTATCGACGCGCGACTGACTATCACGACATCCTGGCGTACATCTTCAACAGCGCGATCGACGACGAGTACGCGAGCATCCCCGAGTACCTCGCGGGCTCGAAGGCGGTGGGACCACTCGACGTGGCGACAGAGCTCGCAGGATGCAGCGCCCGAGCGATGGCGGCCCTCGCCAAGGCGCGCTCCGGCGTCGATCGGTCGCTCGAGGAGTTCGAGTGCACGGCGCAGGACATCGAGGCCTACTCGGCGCTCGGCCGCTATTACGCGGAGAAGCTTCAGGGCGCGGTGTCGTTGGCGAAGTTCCTCTTCTTCGGTGATGAGCGAGATCGAACCGGCGCGGTCTCGAGCTTGGAGCGAGCCCTGGCCGCGTGGCACGAGGTCGTCGCGATCACGGAGGAGCACTACCTGCCCCAGGACATCTTCCTCATCGGCCATTTCCACTGGAAGGACCTGACGACGGACGTCGAGCGCGACATCGCGATCGCCCGGGACGCTCGACCGTTCCGGACGGAGTCCTCGTACGCCCTCGAGGGGATGCACCCCTGGTTGGCCTACTCGAGGGAACTGTTCGGTTTCGTGGACGAGCCCACCCCTGATGGCGACGGGGTCGTGGTCCGCCTCGAGGCCGAGTCGACCGAGTCGAGGACCCCCGAGTGGATGGTCGTGGGCGATCCCGATACCGCCAGCGGCCGATGCCTGGAGCTCCGGCTCGATGCCGACCAGACGGTCGACATCACACCGATGTCGGTCGCCGAAGAGGCGCACGCCGACGGCGCGCTCGCGATCACGCAGGCGCTCAGCGCGAGATACGCGGTCGATCTGCCGGCCGATGGCCGGTACGACCTGTCGGTGCGATGTCGATGGGGATCCGAGGCAGGCTCACTGGGCATCCTCGTGGACGAGGGCAACCTCTCCCTCGAGGAGGGCCTCCGACGACATCGCGTACGACGACCCGCCGACGCCCCGCCGGGGACGTGGATCGAGCAGCGGTGGAAGACTCGGCTGGATCTCGGAGCGGGTCGGCACTCGATCCGCCTGTACAGCCGGGCTCCCGGCCTCGGGGTCGATCGCATCACGCTCCGGCACACCGGTGTCGATGCCCCCGGCACGTCGGCGCACGAGCACGACTGAAGGGAGCTCGGGTGGAGCGCTCGGCCGCATGAGCCTCACGTTCGGATCGGTCGACGCGATCGTCCTCTCGATGCCGGCGCTGCCGACCGAGCCTGGGTCGCCGTGGCTCGAACGCCTCGGGAGACATCTGGTCATCCGCGTCAACACGAGCGATCCGGATCTGTATGGATGGGGTGAGTCGTTCGCCATCGGCGCGCCGGATGCGGTGGCAACCGTCATCCGTGAAACCGTCTCGCCTGTGCTTGCCGGTCGTCGGTTCGACGACCCTCGTGATGTCGTGGACGAACTCCAGCGAGAGCTCCACCAGTTCGCCAGGAGCGGGATCGGGCAGTACGCATTGAGCGGAGTCGACATCGCGCTGTGGGATCTCGCCGGCAAGATGCAAGGGCTCTCCGTCGCGGCGCTGCTCGGCGGGGGGAAGCGCAGTCGGATCCCCGCGATGGCAAGCCTGCTGCGGTATGAGACCCCGGCGGATGTCGCCCGTGCGACCGACTCCTGGCTCGCCGCAGGGTTCGGCAGCACGAAGCTCCACCAGACAGATGTCGAGTCGGTCCGGGCGGCCATCGCGGTTGCCGGCGATCCCGGTCGCGTGGCCCTCGACCTGAACTGCGCGTGGCCGCGAGAGACCGCCATGGACACCGTTCGCGCCCTCGACCCGCTCGGCCTCCTGTGGATAGAGGAGCCGGTGTGGCCGCCCGACGACTACGAGGGGCTCGCCGGCATCCGCGCGTCCTCGTCGACGCCGATCGCGGCAGGAGAGAACGAAGCCGGTTCGGCGTCGTTCTCCCGCTTGATGGACGCCCACGCGGTCGACGTGGTCCAACCGAGCGTCGCCAAGGCCGGGGGGATCTCGGTCGTGAAGGATGTGGTCGCAGGCTGCTGCTGCGCGCCGGCTGGTCCCGTCCCCGCATTCCTTCTACTTCGGACCCGGCCTTGCCGCGTGCGTTCACCTGGCGGCCGCGTTCGGATCGGTCCCATGGGTGGAGTTCCCTGCGGCGCAGCTGGAGCAGCCCCTCCTCAGCCCCGACATCGTGCCGGAGGCAGGTCATTTCCGAGTGCCTGCCGGTCCCGGGCTCGGTATCGAGGTGAACCCCGACCTCCTGGCCGCAGCGGGGTTCGAAGGATGACCTCCGGACCCCCGAAGCCGTGCGACACGCAGAGCGGGTCGCCGTCACCGGCGCGGGCGGCACGATCGGCACGACCCTCCTCAGCGAGCTCTCCGACCGGTATGACTTCGTCCCCATCGAGAGGAGCGGCGCCGCCCTCGACGGGTGGCTCGTCGCCGATCTCGCGGATCTCGAGGGCCTCG
Source organism: uncultured Actinomycetes bacterium (assembly GCA_963734685.1). Taxonomy (GTDB): domain Bacteria; phylum Actinomycetota; class UBA4738; order UBA4738; family HRBIN12; genus JAOUEA01. The sequence continues at coordinate 239,201 of CAVTIC010000001.1, forward strand.
AGCGCGCATTCGCGGGCTGCCGGGCGGTCGTCCACCTCGCCGCGGCGACCGACGTCTCGGCGCCGTGGGAGGAGGTCTTGCCCTCCAACATCGTCGGAACCTACAACGTGTTCGAGGCCGCACGGCGCGCCGGTGTCGACAAGATGGTGTTCGCATCGAGCAACCACGTGGTGGGGATGTTCGAAGCGGCCTCGGGGCCGCCTCTCTATCGCTTGGACGATCCCCGCATGATCGATCACCGCGAGGGGATACGGCCGGATTCCCTCTACGGCGCGAGCAAAGCCTTCGGCGAGGCCCTCGGTCGCTACTACGCGGAGGCCTTCGAGATGTCGGTCGTGTGCCTCCGCATCGGATCCGTCCTGCCCGACGATGATCCGAGCGGAGCTTCCGTGGCCGAAGGGAGCGGATGGTTCGGCCTTTCCGAGGCCGATCGCTACAGGCGGCTCCGGGCGACGTGGCTGAGTCAGCGCGACTGCGGCCGGCTGGTCGCGTCCGCGCTCGATGCGGAGGTCGGTTGGGCGGTGGTCTTCGGAACGTCCGCGAATCCGCGACGGCTCTGGGACCTCGACCATGCCCGCGAGGCGATCGGCTACGAGCCGCAAGACTCCGCGCCGGATCGGCTCGGTGAGGGGCCTCCTCAGGAACGCTGAGGAGGCGTCATCCAGATCTGCCGACCCAGCGATGCAACCGCGCGCGTTGCGGCGGGGAACCTGGGAACGATACCATCCACACGATGACGGTCCGACCTGACGACACCGTTGATCCTGAGCCCGACGGCCCGGACGCGGATGTCGACATGGTCGTCGCGCGAACCCTCTCCCCCGACCACCGGCCCTCCTGGTCGGACGTGACCTCTGCGGGCACGTTCCGGGTCGAGCCCGGAGGGTCGTTCGATCGCCATTTCCACGATTGCGACGAGTACTGGCTGGTGTTCGGCGGCCGGGCTCGGGTGGTGGTCGGCACGACCCACTACGAGGTGGAAGCCGGCGACATCGTCTGCACGCCCACCGGCACCGACCACGACGTCGTGGGCATCTACGAGACGCTGGAGGCGTTCTGGTTCGAAGGTCGCACGCCTCCGGGCGGACGGATCGGTCACCTGCATCGCAGCGACGCCGACGCCCAGGGGCACGTCGTGCCGGCCATCGAGGCGTGACGGAGACCTCGGCGTGAGCCCGACCTCGCGTCCCAGGCTCCTGGTGATCGCCCCGGACGATGACGGCCGCCGCGACGTGGACGGCGTCTCCCGGTACTTCCACGGCGGCATGCGGTACCGCGCGATCGCGGACGAGATCCTCGGGACCGAGGCCGACGTGATCCACGAGGCCTGGCGGCCCGATGCGTCGACCGGCGATTGGTCGGTGTCGTTCGAGACCGACCCCACAGCGATCGACGGCATCGTGCTGGCCCCCTGGCTCATGGACCTGCCACGGTTCGACGACGAGCTCCTCGACCGAGCGCAAGGGTTGCGCGTCATCGCCGGCACGTTCGACTACCGGCTGGGATGGATCGACATCGCCGACGCCACCCGCCAGGGGATCATCGTGGTCGACACGTCGCGCACGATGACGCCGACCGTCGCGGAGTTCGGCGTGGCGATCACGCTCGCGCTGCTGCGCGACATCCCGGCCTCACTCGATGTCGTCCGCGGCGGCGGCTGGCCGGACCGGCCGAAGGCGGAGGAACGGTTCGTCTTCCGCGACCTCGCCGACTGCCGGATCGGACTCGCGGGGTACGGCACGATCAACCGGCACTTCCGTCGGTTCGTGCGCGGGTTCGGGAGCCGGGTCGCCACGTACGATCCCTTCGTCGACGGGGCCGCGCTCACCGCCGAGGACGTCCGCGGCACCACATCACTCGTCGAGCTCGCCTCCAGCAGTGACGTCCTGGTCGTCGCGATCCCTCCGACCCCCTCGACGCTCGGCGTCATCGACGCCGCGGTAATCGACGCGCTGCCGACCGGATCCCTGTTCGTCTTGCTCAGCCGCATGGCCGTCGTGGAGCAGGAGGCGCTGTGGCGGCGCGTGCGCGGCGGGGAGCTCCGCGCCGCCGTCGACGTCTACGATCCCGAGCCACCGCCGGCCGATGCGTGGTTCCGCCGAGACCCCAACGTGCTGCCGACGCCGCACATCGCGGGCAACGTACAGTTCGCGCACGAGCGTTGCTTCCGCGAAGCCTGCATCGACGCCGCACGCGTTCTTCGGGGCGAGCCATCGATCCACGCGGCGAGCCCCCGCGACCAGCATCTGTACGCCGGCTCGCTGGACGGCGGCGGCGAGGGATGACGATCCAGCGCGTCGGGCGGGAGGGGAGGTGAGCGCGACCGACGTCGAGCCGGTCGGAGCGACGCTGGAGGGTCGCGTCGCGTTCGTCACCGGCGGCGCCCATGGGATCGGTCGCGCGTGCGTCGAGCGACTGCGTCGCGCGGGAGCGACGGTCACGTTCTGCGACATCGACGCCGACGCCGGCCGCGAGGTCGAGGCTCGATCGTCCCACGGGCCACGCCCCACGACGTTCCACCCGTGCGACGTCACCTCGGAAGACGAGCTCCGCGCCGTGATGTCGGCGACGATCGAGCGCCACGGCGGCCTGGACGTGGTGGTCGCGAACGCGGGGATCGACCGGCCGTTCGACGCGGCGACGATGTCCGAGCAGGAATGGCAGGCCTTCATGGGGATCGACCTGCGCTCGGTCTGGCTCACCGCGAAGCACGCCCTCCCGACGATGCGGGAGCGGCGCCGCGGCTCGATCGTCACGATCTCGTCGATCCACGCGTTCGTCACGACTCGGGGGAAGTTCCCGTACGCGGCCGCGAAGGCGGCGGTCGTCGGCCTCACGCGCAGCCTCGCGCTCGACGAAGGCGGCTGGGGCATCAGGGTGAACGCCGTGTGCCCGGGGTACACGCGCACCCGCATGTTGATGTCCGGGATCGAGGGCGCCGACGATCCCGCCGCCGCCGAGCGGGAGATGCTCGCGATCCATCCGCTGGGCCGCGTCGCGGAACCGGAGGAGATCGCGAACGTCGTGGCGTTCCTGGCGTCTGACGAAGCCAGCTTCGTGACCGGAGCGGCGATCATGGTCGACGGTGGACTCAGCGTCCGGTTCGCCTGATCCGATGCGGCCCGAGCTCGTCCTCGCCGCCGGCGCCACGCTGGGGGAATGCCCGGCCTGGGACCCGACGACCGACACCCTGACATGGGTCGACATCACGGGGGGACTCGTGCACCGATTCGAGCCCTCGACCGGCGACGATCGGTCGTGGCGGGTCGGCATGCCCGTCGGCGCCGCGGCGACCTGCGCCTCCGGACGTCTCGCGCTCGCCGCCGCGACCGGGCTCTGGACGCTCGACCCGAACTCCGGCGCCGTCGATCGCGTCGCGACGGTGGAACCGCCCGGGCGCGGGACCACGATGAACGATGGCGGCACCGATCCCACGGGGGCGTTCTGGGCCGGTACCAAGGATGTCCGAGGTGACAGCCCGATCGGCTCGCTCTACCGATGGCGCCCGGGGGCTCCGCCGGAGCGCGTGCTGTCCGGGCTGACGGTGTCGAACGGGATCGCTTGGACGTCGGACGCTGCGACGATGTACTTCATCGACAGCCCGACCCACGCCGTCGACGTCTTCGATCACGATCCCGGATCCGGCGCGATCTCGGCGCGGAGGCGCCTCGTCGACCTCCCGCGGGCGTGGGGCCTGCCCGACGGCATGTGTCTCGACGTCCAGGGCGCGCTCTGGATCGCCTTCTGGGGGGGCGGCGCCGTGCGGCGATTCCTGCCGGACGGGAGCCTCGACGCGATCGTGACGATGCCCGTCGCGCTCGTGACGAGCTGCGCCTTCGGCGGGCCGGACGGCGGCGACCTCTACGTGACGACGGCACGGGAGGGGCTGACGGCCGACGAGCTGCGCGCCCAGCCTCTCGCCGGCGGGCTGTTCCGCTTGCGTCCCTCCGTGCCCGGTCCCCCGCCGACGCTCGTCGACGACCGCTGATCAGGTGCCGGCGGGCACGGGCACGGCCAGCCCCGCGGCACCGGGCGCCGAGGTCTCGATCGGCACGCCCGAGCGCTCGAGCGTCTCGATCGCCAGCCGCGCTCGTCGCACCCGCTCGCGGCCGAGGGCGATCGCCGTCGCCTCGAGATGACCACCCGATGGGTAGATGTTGGGCGCGTTGCGCAGACCCAGCTTCACGTAGAGCGGCGCGGCGACCCGGACGAGCTCCGGCAGTTCCGGGTAGCGCACGAATCCGCCTTGGTCGTCGGGCGCCTCGACGTAGAGGTCGATCGGCGCCTCGACGGCCGCCCGCACCGAGGCGATCTGCGCGACCGTGAGGTCGGTGACCAGGTTCAGCGTGTCGGCACCGAGTCCTGCCAGCACCCGCGCCGTGCTCGGGTTCGCGATCGGGTAGGTGACCGAGATCTTCGCCTGCATGTCGACCGGGAGCAGGCCCGTGGCGCGCATCTCACGGAACGCGACGAGCAATCCCACGTCGGTGATCAAGACACTGCGGATGCCGTGATCGGCGGCGCGACGAACATCGTCGAGCGCGTGGATCAGGCCGTCGGTGCCACGGATCGCGCTTCGCACCGCCCCGCCACCCTCCGACCGTGCCGAAGCCGACGGCGTCCATGCGGCGACCGGCTGGGCGAACAGGCTGACCTCGACACCCGCCTCGGCGCCGATCGTGGCCATCTCGTCGAGCTCGGCGTCGGTGAGCATCAGGGCGCCGCTGCCTTGGGAGACCCGCCGGACGGGCACGTCGAGCCGCGCCGCTTCCTCGAGCACGGCCTCGAAGCATCGAGGTCCCTCCGTGCTCGGGATCTCGATACGGAACGCCACCCCGTCGGGGAACCGAACGGTCGAGTCCGGCGGTGGGGACGGGTCACCGGGAGCCAGCCCGATCGAGGCGAGGAAGCCTGCCGTGCCCGCGTCCGGAGGACCGCCGCTCATACGACCTCGCCGTCGTCGTTCACGGAGGCCACGGCGATCAGCCCCCACTCGTCGAGGCGGCGAGCGGATCCGCCACGCGAGCGAGTCGGAGGGTCCGCTCCGCGAGGTCCGAGGGCGTCGACCGGTCGAAGCCGATGATCGAGCTCCGGATCAGGTCGTTCAGCGGGTCGACCCACCGCCCCGGCAACGACCCGGTGCCCCACATCGCGCCGAACACCGACCCGGCTGTCGCGCCGTTGCAGTCGGTGTCCCACCCTCCTTCGACGGCGAGGCCGATCGTCCGCGTGTAGTCGCGGTCTCCCCACAGCAAGGCCGCCGTCACGACCGCCGCGTTGTTGATCGTGTGCACGCTGGAGTAGCGGCCGTAGCGGACCTCGATCGCATCGCGCGCCGCATCCCACCCGATGCCCGATGCGTGCAGGTCGAGCACGTCGTGCAACGCCTCCGCGAGCCGCGACCTGGGTGGGATCCAGGTGATCGACACGCGCAACGCCTCTCGGATGTCCGGGATCGTGATCCCGGCGGCGATCAGCGCGGCGGCCCACATCGCGCCGTAGATCCCGTTCCCGGTGTGCGACAGAGCCGCATCCTGGAAGGCGAGGGCTGATGCCGATGCCGGATCTCCGGGGAACACGTAGCCGTAAAGATCGGCGCGGATCTGCGCGCCGATCCATTCCCGATAGGGGTTGCGGTACGAGGCGGTCGCCGGCGGGGTCAGCCCGCGGACCAAGTTGCGGTAGGCGATGTGCTCCGCCGTGTACACCTGGTTGTACGGCAGATGATCGAGCCACTCCGCGGCGACGTCGCCCGGGCCGATCCCGAGCCCACGGTCCTCCAACAGGTGCAGCGCGAGGATCGTGTAGTCGATGTCGTCATCGCGGGCCATGAACGCCACGTTGCCGCGCGTGGTCTCGGGCCAGCAGTCGTTCAGCCGGAGGTCACCCGACATGTCGTCGATCGCCGGGATGTAGTCGTCGATCGGATACGCATCGGCACGCTCGAGGTAGGCGCGGATCCGCGTGCGGCTCCACCCCTCCACGGGCTTGCCCAGGTTGCAGCCGGCGCAGCGGCCGAGCCAGGCAGCGAGCAACCGGTCGCGGAGCTCGTCGTCGTCGAGCTCGCACGGCGGCACGACGCTGGGCACGCGTGTGCGCTCGATCTCGGGCAAGGTGCTCGGCTCGTCGTAGGGCCAGTCGCTTCGACGCACGGTCGATCCGAGCAGGTGATCCGCCTGGGCGATCGACGGCAGGTCGGCGCGTTCGAGGGCCCGGCGCACCTGGTGCCTCGCGTGCGCGAGGTCGTAGCCGGACTCCTCTCGAAGGGTGAGCTCGTCAGCGAGCAGCTGAGCTGGATCGTCGATATTCCAGGCCACGGGCGGCTCCCCCACGTCTTCTGGCAACGTTCCCACACCCTAGTACAGTGACGTCCGCCAAGGGAAGGGTCACCAAGGGAGGTCCACTTGCCGACCGTCGTGGGCGCCGATCGGAGCTACGTCAACCAGGGGAAGGACCCCGAGACCGCACTGCGATTGAGCGAACGGCCGAACGCCGATTGGATCCGGCTCGTGGTCGATAGCTACTCGTCGATCGCGACGGACCGGAGACGGCAGATCTCGGTCTCGGGCGACCGGCTCTTCGTCCACGCCAAGGCCGACGAGGTCGCGGGCTACCTCATCCCTCCCGTCCTCGCCGCGGTCGATCGAGCCAACGAGCGGTACGCCGCCCTGGTCGACGAACTGTCCGACCGGCCACCCGTCCCCCTCGACGGCGAGCACGGCGCCGAGATCGCCGAGGCCATGGCTGCGATCGACGCGGCGATCGAACGGGCGACGGGCGTCAGCCCGTAGCCGGCATCACGCGCCGGGGGTGCCGGCAGCGTACTCACGCACGAAGGCGTGCGCGATCCTCGTCTTGTCGCCGCTCCTGAGCGCTGCGATCAGCCGTCCGTAGATCTCGCCCGACGGCTCCCCGAACCCGTCGGTCGGCATGATCCGCTCGGTCGCGAAGTCGTAGTTGTAGAGGCCGAGCCGGGGCGGATAGACGTCGTCCACCAGGGTCCAGTAGAGGAAGCCCTCGATCGGGACCCCCTCCTTCATGCACCGGACCATCTCCATCAGGTACGTCTTCAGGTAGCGCTCCCTCGTCCATCCGTCGGGACGCGCCAGGGCGGGCCCGTCGATCTCCTGCAGGTTCACGCACGAGTGTTCACCCATGATCACCGGCAGGTCGTCGTTGGCGTCGTTCGTCGCCTGGATGAACGTGCGATAGACCTCGCCGTCCAGGGTGTAACGCTCCCAGGGGATCCGTCGGTCGGTATCGCCCGGGTCGCGTCGAGGACCCCCGAAGGGCTCGTAGACGTTCAACGAGAGATAGTCGAGCTTCCTCGCGCGCGGCGACGCGTAGACAGCATCGAGGGTCTTCGTGAACGAGGCTCCGGGCAGGGCCTCCGCCACGTGCTCGACCGTTCCGAGGTAGCGGTCGAACTGCTCGTCGGTGAGCTGCGATCGGGCCAGGTCGTCGATGCGTGTCCGCCAGGCCCGCCGGCACGCACCGAGCCGGGCCGCAGCCTGATCCCGAGGCACACCCCAGCTCCGGAGCCGGAGGATGTCGTCGAGCTGCTTGTCGAGCTCGTACGAGCAGAGGCTCGCGATCGTGAAGCCCACGCTCGGCGACCCCCATCCCCGCGCCTCGAAGAGACCATGGATGCCGTCGTAAGCGGCGACGTAGTGAGCGAGCATCGTGTCGAACGCTCGCGCGAGGTACTCGTCGCCCTGGTGCTCGGCCTGGTACTTGCCCATCGAGTGGTAGAAGAACGGCACCAGGTTCGGCTCGTTGTACACGAGGAAGTGCGACATCGGCCTGCGACCGCGCTCCTGCAGCCGTGAGTTGATCTCGTCCACGATGCGGACCTGCCCCTCGACGAGCAGGCCGGGGCCTCGATCGTCGAGCCAGATGTCGACGCCGAGCCACAGCGGGTGCGTGAAGTGGTGCAGCGTCACGACCGGCTCCATACCGCGGTCGACGATCGCCTGGATCATGTCGGCGTAGTGGTCGAGTGCGACCGGATCCCAGTCGGGCGGATCGGTCGGCTCCGTCGACGCGCTCGGCTGGCAGCGCGCCCACTCGATGCCCATGCGGAACGCGTTCAGGCCGAGCGACGCCGCCAGCTCGACGTGCTCGAGATAGCGATCGTGGAACTCCAGGCTCGTCCGGTCGCCCCGGGCCCCGGCCGCCCAGTCGGTGTTCTTGCACCCGTCGGGCGTGTTCAGTCCGGCTCCCTCGCAGTACGGCGCGTACGCGACGCCGAAGAGGAAGCGGCCGGGATCGAACCGCTCGGTGAAGTCGAGGTTCAGCTCGAGACGCATCTCCGCTCCCCTTGGAGGGCACACTGGACCGAGGCCCGATGATATCGTTCCCACACTCCGTGACCCGAGGCTGAACGCATGGCGCCCAAGGATCAACACCTGCTCTGGAACCGGTTCGCGGCCGACTACGAGCGGCATGCCATCGACAGCGCTTACAACGGCCTCTACGACCGCCCAGCGGTGCTTGAGCTCCTCGGAGACGTCCGTGGTACGCGCATCCTCGACGTCGGGTGTGGCCCAGGCTTCTACGCAGAGGCGTTGATCGAGCGGGGCGCCGAGGTGGTCGGGCTCGACGTCGGCCCGGACTTGGTCGAGCTCGCGCGGCGCCGGATCCCGGGCTTCGACGTGCGCGTGCACGACCTCGAGACGCCGATCGATTGGCTGCCGTCCGAGCGATTCGACCTGGCGGTCGCCGCTCTCGTCGTCCACCACGTCGACGATCGACGGACCATGTACCGAGAGTTGTTCCGGGTCCTGAAAACCGGCGGCCGCCTGGTGGTCTCGACCCACCACCCTACGAACGACTGGACGCGCTTGGGCGGAAGCTACTTCGACGTCGAGGTGATCGAGGAGGACTGGCACGACGGGCAATGGCACGTCCGGTACTGGCGCCAGCCCCTCCAGCAGCTCTGTGACGAGTTCACCGAGGCAGGATTCCTCATCGAGCGGCTCGCGGAGCCCAGACCTCACCCGGACATGGCCGACCGGTCCCCGGAGGACCACGCGAAGCTGTCGACGATCCCCGCGTTCATCGCCTTCGGGCTCCTCAAGCCGGCGTGAGGATTCGGAGCCGGACCCCCGAGCGGTGGCGTTCAGGGATGATCGTGGAGACGATCGGACGGACGGCATCGCGGCCGTACGCCGCTAGGCTCACATCGGTGGAGGTCCTGAACCCCTTCGTGGGTGACACGGTTGCCGCCCGCTACGCGCGTGCCCGTCCAGCCCTGCATCACCACGTCGCCGAGCTCATGCTCGCCCGCCAGCCGAAGGTCCGCCGGGCGATCGATCTGGCATGCGGAACAGGCCTCTCGACCGCGCCACTGCTCGAGGTCGCCCGGCAGGTCGTCGGCGTCGACGCCTCTCCGGAGATGCTCACGCTCGCGCCGCGCTCGGAACGCGTCTCTTACGCACAGGCGGCGGCGGAACGGATCCCCTTCGAGGAGGGAACCTTCGATCTGGCGACCATCTGCTCGGCGCTCCATTGGTTCCAGCCGCGAGCGCTCCAGGAGCTCCACCGCGTCGTCAGGGCTGAGGGCACGCTGGTCGTCTACGACGTGTGGTTCCCGTCCGAGATGGTGGGGGAGCCGCGGTTCGCCGAGTGGATGTCGGAGGTCTGCGCACCCCGATATCCATCCGTTCCGAAGCGACACGACAACCTCAGGGCTCTCCTGGACGTGGGATTCCGCCCGACCTGGTCCGCGGATCCTCGGTACGAGGTCAGGATGAACCTGGAGTCACTGGCGGCCTACCTGATGACGCACAGCGAACGGGTCGCGGCGATCGAGGACGGCCGTGAGACGGAAGTCGAGCAGGCGGACTTCCTGACGGAGGGTCTCCGGTTCCTGTTCCCACCCGGCGATCGAGCAGACGATGGTGTTCGCCATCCGAGTCCAGGCCTTCCAACGGCAGCCATCGGCTCCGCGTCGTCCGAACGACGGAAGTGTTCCCTGAGGTCAGCCGGTCGACGATCGCATCTTCCGAGCAAACGAGCGTTGCGTACTCGATGCGGCTGAAGAACTGCTTGCCGTTGACGAACTCATACTGATCCGGACTCCCGCTGCCGACCAGGAGCACCGGGCGCCCGACTGATGGATGTTCGCTGAGAGCCGCAACCAGGTCTCCCGGAACGTTCGGTAGCCATCGCCGGGCGTGTCGAACGACGGACCCCAGAGGATGTCCTATCCAGCGTCACGAACGGCAGGCTCTGCCCGCGAGGTGCCTGATGATCGCCGCTTCCCGCTCCCCGCTGGCCCCGACGAGGACATGGAGCGGGAGGACGCCGAACGACGAGACGTGGCCTCAATGAGGGCACACGATGACCTAGCATCGACGCGCGCCGCCCAGCCCGTCGACGCCTGCTCTCACGACGGGCACACCTGGAACACTCGCGTGATGCGATGAGCTGGCTGGAATCGAACGGCTCCGGACTACGATGAGACGACCAGCGGGACACCGGCCCGGGAGTGGGTGAGCGCAGTGGAGTACCTCGCCTCCGCCATCGTCCTCATCGCCTTGCTTGCGGGACTCGTGTTCTATGCGGTCTGGGCGCGGCGCATGGAACGCCACGTTGGCCTGCCATCAGAGTCCTCCGGCGAACCCACGAAGCGGTTCGGGATGTTCTCCCTCTTCGGCCGCGACGGGCCGCACATCCCGCCTGGTGCCACGGGCACATAGCTGGCAACCATCTCGTCAGGCGAGCGCGATCGACGCGGCACGATCGTGCAGGCTGCGAAGACAACGGCAGGCCCACGGCAGCACCGGATGGGCTGACGTGCTTGAAGGAAGCAGCCGCGCGTCGAGCAGGTTGATGAGGCTCGACGCTCCGTTCAAGAAGCGGAACGGCAGCGGGCCATCGGCGCTGGTCGCGCGCGCATGGGCCTTGGTGCGAGTTGGTGCCGTAGCGGAGAGACAACTCGACGGCCGCAGCCACGGGAACCTCCTCCGGTCCGCCCAATCGGGCGACCTCGGAGGTGCCCAGGCGCACGACCCCTCGTCCAACGCTCCCCGGTGGGGGTCCCACCTCGACGCGCCAGTCGCCACCTCAACGCTCGTGATCGAACGACGACACGGTCAATGGTGTCGCTGCTTGACCCTCACGTGGGTGAGCCATTGAGAATGGGCTCATGCACGATGGTGAGGATCATCTCCGGATCGGGGAGTTCGCCGAGCTCGTCGGCCTCAGCGTCCCGCAGCTCCGACGCTACGACCGCCTACAGCTCCTGGAGCCTGCGGCCCGCGATGAAGGCTCTGGATACCGCTACTACAGCACCGGACAGACGGGCGCGGCTCGCGTCATCGCTTTGCTGCGATCGGTCGACATGCCGATCGCCGAGATCCGCCGGATCATCTCCGGAGCGAGCGACGAGGAACGGCGACGCATCCTGCGCGAGCATCGCGCTCGCCTCGAGGTACGCCTCGAGGAGGTCCGCGACCTGCTGGAGGCGGTCGACGCTATGACCGAACAGGAGGAGCTGGTCGACATGGGGACACGAACCGAGATCTCGAGCTGGCTGCACGTGATGCCGCGCCTGCCGGTGCGCGACCTGGACCGATCGGTCGCCTACTACGAGGAGGCGCTCGGCTTCCGGCCCGCGTGGCGCACGAACGACGACAGCCTGGCGGCGATGGCCAGCGGCGCGATCGAGATGCTCCTGCTCGTGCCGTGGACGGCCGGCTCGCCGCCGCCGATCGTCTCCGCCTACGTCTACGTGGAGGACCCCGACGCCCTGTGCGCCGAGTATCAGGCGGCCGGCGCCGACGTCGTCGACCCCGTCGCCACCCGCCCGTCCGGCATGCGGGACTTCGTCGTGCAGGACCCGGACGGCCATCGGTTCACGCTCGGACGCGGTGATGCGAGTCTCCGGGAGGTGGCCGACCGGTACGGCCTGACGGCGGACGAGATCACCGTCGACCCGGCGTGGCTCGAGCGACGCAAGCCACGATGAGCCTCGCTCTTGGTGGCCCGAGACGGCCGACTGAGCTTGCGCCCTGAAGCCGGACACCGAACACCGGGACTCGCAGTCCCGGAGGAAGGGGTGTCAGGTGCCCAGCACGGCATGTCCGCCGCATGGATAGGGTGGACGTAGACCGAGACGAAGGACCCGGACATCCCGGCGCTATGCAAGGAGCAGGAGGGCTAGGAAGCCTGTTCACAGTAACGTGCGGACTTCGGCGCTCGCCTCACCATCTCCGAGGGCGAACGAGGGCCGAGGGCCGGGGCTCAGGCACGCGGACTGCCGCCAAGGACACGATCAGCTCAGTCGGAGCATGAACGCCGGGCTCGAGTTGCGGCCGGAAGGGATGGATGCGACGATGCCGCGCCGGTCATCCACACGAGGGGGGACGATGGATCGCGGAGCGACGGTGCAACGCCTGTACGAGGCGATCAACTCACGAGACATGGGCATCTTCGACGACGTCATCGCCGATGATCTCGTGGAGCATGAGGAGCTTCCCGGCCTGGAGCCTTCGAAGGAGGGGGTCAGAGCCTTCTTCGAGTCGCTCCTCGCAGCGTTCCCCGATCTCCGGATGGAGCCCGTGGACGTCCTCGAGTGTGGCGAGAAGGTCGTCGCACGCGTGAGGGTGACCGGCACCAACGAGGGAGAGTTCCTCGGCGGGCCGGCGACCGGCAAGGCGATCGACGTGCAGCTCATCGACATCATCCGCGTCGGCGACGACGGCCTCGCGCACGAACATTGGGGGGTCATGGACCAGCTGACGATGCTGCAACAGCTGGGGTTGGCACCGGAGGGGCCACCCGGCTGATCCGCAGTCCCGCCCGGAGTCGTTCCTCCGCGCGACCGCCCTCGTGCGTCGCGAAGCAGGCGACCCGATCGAGCATGGGTCGAGGCGTTCGGGTCACGGAGTCACGGGTACCCTGACCCGCATGAACGGACGGACTTTCGGAGTGCCACCTGCCGGTCACGAAGGACCTCAGAGTCGACCATCGGCGACCTGCTCCGCGAGGTCGACGAGCGCCGTGCGGGTGCGGACCGAGTAGTCGAGATCCCAGGCGACGGGCCAGGTCGAGAACTTCGCGACGACCACGTCGGCCGGAGCGTGGATCAGCACCGTCTGTCCGTTGATGCCGCTGCCCATGTAGATCGGTCCGCTCGGGTCGATCACCCACCACTTGTTGCGGTAGTAGGCGCCGCGAGGAAGCTCACGCGAATCGGCGCTCGCGCCGAACGCCGCCACCGTGTCGTCGTCGGGCTCGAGCATGTCGCGGATCCACGCGCGAGGCACGATCTGCGTCCGGCCACGGCGGCCGTGGTCGAGCATGAGTTGCCCGAACCGGCCGAGATCGCGCAGCGTGCAGCAGATGCCGCCGTCGGCCATCGCGTGCCCATGAGCGTCGACGGTGACCTCGGCGTCGAACTGCGCGCCCATCGGCACCCACAGCTCGCGCGAGATCAGGTCCGTGAAGCGCATGCCGCTCGCGCGCTCCATCACCCACCCGAGCAGGTCGGTGAGGATCGAGCGATAGTCGAACACGCCGCCGTGCGTCCGCGCGTTGCGGAGCATGCCGTAGTAGTCGGTGATCGTCGCCGGCAGTCGGCGGGCCGTGCGCGGACGCCACAGGTAGATCTGCTCGTACACCCGAACGTCCGCGCGCACGTTGTCGTAGTCCTCGTCGAACCTGGTGCCCGCACGCATGTCGAGGAGATGGCGGACCGTGCACCCCTCGAAGCTGGTCCCTTCGAGCTCGGGGACGTGGATCGTCACGAGGTCGTTCGGGGACAGCTCCCCACGGCCCACGAGGATGCCGGTGACCGTCGACGTGACCGACTTCGACACCGACATCAGCAGATGGGTGGTCGACGACGTCATGCCGTTCTCGTAGCGCTCGTGGATCACCCGCCCGCGATGGAGCACGAGCATGCCGTCGGTGTAGGTCTCCTCGCAGAACCTGTCGAGGCGGAGCGTGCGGCCGGCGGCCCGGACCGTCGCGCGAGAGAGATCGCGCTCCGCATCCGGGAGACGGCGGGCGGGGCCGTCGCCGCGGGCGATGCGAGCCGTCGGGATGAGTTCGCGGACGTGCTGGAAGCCCCACCGGTTGAACGGCGGGTCCTGCCAGTTCGCGAGCGTCACGAGGGCGTCGCCGATCGGGGGCGTGCCCTGCATCAGCCCGAGGTCGGCGGCGGTGGGAACCCCGGCCCGAGTCATCGCGCGCCACCCTACCGTGCCGCTACACGCGGACCCACCTGGGGCACGAGACGACGACCCCCCAGGCCCACGAGGGGACGATGGTGGCTAGCGACACGGAGGGGCGAGCGCGCCGCAGAGCACCTGGTCGTCCTCAGCGGCGACCGCGGCGACGAGATCTGCGCGAGAGGTGAACGCGAGGCCACCGTTCGGCGCGAACGACGCCGTGTACGGACCGGTGACCGTCGAACGGTAGGTCACGCAGCCCCCGTCGACAGAGATCTGCTCGGTGCCCGCGACCGGAGCCGGGCAGGACTCCGTGAGGGACACGGTCACAGGGTCGAACCCGTCGCCCACCCCGACCGTGAAGGTCGCCTGCCCCCCGACGGTCTCCGCACTGCCGACCCCCCATCCGTAGGGCAGGTTCGTGACGCACGGGAGCCGGGTTGCGGTCGGCACGGCCTGGGCCATCAGCTGCATCGCCCGCCCGGTGCCGCACACCGGCGTCGTGACCGTGCCGCGGGAGGGGAAGAGCAGGGCCACGCCGGTCAGCGCCGAGAGGAGCAGCACCGCGAGCGTCGCCAAGATCAGCGCGACCCGGCGGACGCTCCATCGCTGCACCGAGATCGGCCGGCGCTCGGGAGCCATCGCTCGGAACTCGGCGAGCAGGTCGCGTCCATCCTCCTTGAGGTGCTGGCGCAGCTGCGTCGGACTGGCGACACCTCGGGTCGCCGCGAACGCCTCGGCGAGATCGTCGGGCGTGAAGTACCGGAGGGCAGCGTCGTACACGGTCCGCGCGTCCGACCGAAGCGCCAGCACCAGCATCATGTTCCCGAGGTCGACGGCCTGGCGCCATGGCGTGGGCCGCACCTGCACGAAGAAGACGTCGATCAGCCTCAGCACCCCACGCTGCACCATCAGGTTGGCGGGCTTGATGTCGCGATGGGCGAGCCCCAGGTCCCACATCCGGCGGATCATCGTGAGGCCCTCGTCGATCACGTCCGGGTCGATCTCGGCCTCGCCGATCTCGACGGCGTCGTCGAAGAAGTCCATCGCGATCAGGTACTCGCGCTCCGGCGTGATCTCGACGATGCCGAGCGGCGAGGGCGTCGGGAACCCGGACTCGCCGAGCATGCGCAGCGTGTAGTCCTCGTACTCCACGAAGCGACGCACGGTCTGGAACGGCGTCTCGTCCTCGAGACGTCCGTAGAGCATCGTGCGGCCGAGCTTGTACCACCGGTCCGCGCGCACGTGGCTCTTCGCGTAGAGCTTCGCGAAGATCGTCCGGTCGTGGCCTTCCTCGTCGGTCACGGTGAGCTTCAGTGGAGTCGAGCCGCCGGAGCCCTCGAGCCCGACGAGCCGAACATCGTGCACCCTGAACCCCAGCTGATCCTGCAACGCGGAACGGATCGCTTCTCCACGGCGACCGGTGACGTCGAGGTGCGCAGCCTTACCGTGCGCGCCGTAGCTCACCGGGAAGAGCTCGTTGGGGGCGAAGGCCCGGAACGCGGCGAGAGGGATCGCGACGCCGACGATCGCGCCGAACACGGCGTCGCTGAAGTGGTCGACGCCGAGGTAGATGCGCAGCACTCCTGTGATCACGATCGCGCCCGCCGCGACCAGCTTCGCCCAGTACCGGTACCGGCCGGGAGGCACGAGCATGAAAGCCACCCCGATCGACAGGATCGCGATCGCGCCGATCGGGATCGAGGGAGCCGCGTAGCCCTCCCAGCTCGCGAGCTGTCGCACGCCGAAGGGCCGCGGCCGCAGCGAGACCAGCTCGAGCCCCTGAAGGATCGCACCGGCGATGCCGAGCGAGATAGCCCAGATCACGAGATGACGCCAGCGGCGGAACCAGGCGGTCGCGAGCACGAGCACCAGCCCGAGCAACGCGAACCCGACGCGGGAGCCGATCGTGTGCGCCTGGCGCGCGAGCGCGTCGAGCCATCCCGTGCGCAGCGAGACGACGGCGTCGGTGATCCGAGCGTCGAACCGGTCGAGCGGGACCGGATCGATGCGCAGCCACAGGCAGCCCGTGACGACGACGACGAGCAGCAGGACGAGCCAGATCCACCCCGTGGAGCCGATCTGCTTAGGCAGCGGCGGGGCTGCGCCCGTCGGCCGCCGACGTCGGTGGGTGGCGACCCCCGACTCGGCCGACGGGCTCACCACTTGGTCACGCTGATCCACACTTCCCTCCGTGAGGATCCTCGCACGATCGCCCGGGCGCCGGGGACGTCCGATGGTTCCACGAGATAGCCACGGTGCGGAGCGGATCTCGACGGGACGCCGCCCCTGAGGCCGACCAGCCACCGGCAGGTCGCTCGTCTCGAGGCAGATGCCTTTGCAGATGCATAGGGTGGCACGAGGTGGAGAACGAAGGGAGGAGCTGGTCATGAGCGTTCGAGACGAGCACGGAGACGGCACGCCGGCAGGCACCGAGAAGCGACCGTTCGGCGTGGTGGTGGCATCGGCCGTGGATGGATTCCGCGCGCTCGCTCGCCAACAGGTCGAGCTGGCGAAGCTCGAGGCCACCGAGGCCGCATCGATCCGGGGACGGGGCGTGGGCATGATCGCTGCCGCGGCCGTCGTGGCGGCGTACGCGATCGGTTTCGGGGCGGCCGCGGGTGCCGCCGGGCTCGCCTTGGTGCTGCCCACGTGGGCGGCCATCCTGATCGTGGCCGTGATGTTGGTCGTGGTTGCGGGGGTGTTGGTACTCGTCGCGCGTCGCATCTTGAGAACGGCTCCGACGCCGGGCGAGCGGACCCGGGAATCCCTGAAGGAGGATGCTCGATGGGCGAGGCGACAGATCGCAAGGTGACGGAGATCGACGAGACCCGGAGCCGGCTCGAGGCCGACCTCCGAGAGCTGGAGGCCCGTCTCCCGGCATCGGTCCGATCGATGAAGAGCGTGGCGGGTGTCATCCTGGGAAGTACGGCACTCACCGCCCTCGTCCTTCGGAGGTTCGGATCCAAGCGGGCGGCCGAACACCCCTCCGCTGAGGTCGTGGTTCGCATCGTGCGCGACGACGTGTGAGCGCGGTCGCCGATCGGGGGGCGTTCGAGGGACCGGTTGCTCGGTACGACGGCGAAGCAGCCGCTCGTCATCCTTCCTGGTGCGTCGCGTAGGTCAGGGCGTCATCGATCGTCAAGCTCTTGCCCTCGTCGTAGAACACCTGCGCCTGCTCGGCGGGGAGCGAGGCCCACATGCGGGCGAGCACTCCACCGAAGTCGGTGGCCGACACGCCGAGCCCGACGCCTGAGCGTTCCTCGGTCGCGGCAGCCGCGCCGTTCAGCCGCAGTCCGCGTGCGACATCCCCGCGGAGCGTCGCCAGGACGGCGAAGTCGTTCAACAGGATGGACAGCGCCGACCGATCGTCGGCCGCGAGGAACAGATCGAGCGATTCCCGCATGTGGACCTCCGCATCGTCGACCGCCTCGGTGAGCGCCTCGGCGAGTCCCAGCATGTGGAGGGCCCACGCCTCCCCGAAGCGATCCTCGATCTCACGGTAGAGCACGAGGCTCTCGCGGAGGGGTTCGAGCGCATCGGCCGGACGCACGTCCACGACGTTGCCCCCCGTCGCCCAGAGCACCTTCGCGAGCCCGAGCCTGTCGTCCTGCTCACGGAAGATCGAGAGCGCTTCGGCGAGCAGCTCGTCGGCCCGATCGACCGACCGGAACGGCTCGGGGCCGTACGCGGAGATGCACGCAAGGTTGTACGCAGCTTCCGCTCTCGGCCCTGCATCGCCGATCCGGCGCCGCAGCGCGAGACAGGCGCCGTAGCGATCCCCCGCGGTCGACCAGTCGGCCATCCAGTACGCGATCCCTCCCGCGGCCTCGAGCGCGTCGGCGTGGTGGACCTGCAGATCCTCGACGCCGGGCATCGCGAGGACCTCGTCCAGGCGCTCGCGCGCCTCGTGCAGATGGCCTCGCATCTGCCAGAACCGCCAACTTGGCGAGACCAGACCGAGCGCGATCGACGTCTCGCCGTCGCGGATCGCCCACGAGATCGCCGAGCGGACGTTGTCGTGTTCGCGGTCGAGCTCGTCGAGCCAGATCGACTGGTCCGCCCCGAAGAGCTTCGGCGCGGCTTCACCGAGGAGCTCGATCAGGAACGCTGCATGGCGACGGCGGATGGCCGGCTCGTCGTCTTCGTCGGCGAGCCGCTCCTTCGCGAACTCCCGGATCACGTAGAGCAGCTCGAACCGCGGCTCACCGTCGCGCTCGACGCGCTGGAGCAGGCTCTTGTCGACGAGCGATCCAAAGAGCTCGAGCGCGTCGGCACCCGAGCCTCCCTGCGGGTCGCACACCCGCTCGGCGGCCTCCAGCGTGCAACCCCCACGGAACACCGCGAGCCGGCGGAAGAAGGTCCGCTCGGCAACGTCGAGAAGGTCGTAGCTCCACGCGATCGCGTCACGCAGCGTCTGCTGACGAGCCGGCCGGTCGCGACCGCCGCCGCTGAGGACGGGCAACGCCGCATCGAGCCGCTCGGCGATCTGGCGCGGCGTGAGGACGCGAACCCGAGCGGCTGCGAGCTCGATCGCGAGGGGCAGTCCATCGAGGCGGGCACAGATCTCGGCGACGGCCGGCGCGTTCTCCTCGACGAGGGCGAAGCTCGGTCGCACGCTCCGAGCCCGGTCGAGGAACAACGCCACGGATTCGTACGAGGCGAGCTCCTCGGGCGATGGAACGTCCGAGGGGTCGGCGACGGACATCGGAGGCACGGCGTACTCCTGCTCGCCGCGAACGCGGAGCGGTTCCCGGCTCGTGGCGATCACCTGGAGGCCTGGGGCTGCCTGGAGCAGCTCGGGCACGACCGGGGCGGCGTCGATCACCTGCTCGACGTTGTCGAGGACGAGGAAGAGCTGCTTGCCGTGCACGTGTTCACAGATGGTCTCCAGCACGGGCCGGCCCGCTTCTCCCACCACCTTCAGCGCCTTCGCGATCGCGTCGGGCACGAGCTCGGGGTCGACGATCGGCGCGAGCTGCACGAAGAACGCCCCCTCCGGGCGGACGGGGAGCGCCTCGTGGGCGAGCTGGAGCGAGAGCCGAGTCTTCCCCGAACCACCGGGGCCCGTGAGGGTCACGAGACGGTGGTCGCGGCAGAGATCACGCACCTCCTCGAGGACCTGCTCCCGACCGATGAACGGGGTGAGATCCGACGGAAGGTTGCCGGGCCGGACGTCGAGCGATCGAGGTGGGGGGAAATCGTCGGGAAGTCCCTCTATCCGGAGTTGATGAAGGCGCTCGGGTCGATCGAGATCCTTCAACCGGTGCTCGCCGAGGTCGCGGAGATGCAGCCCCTCAGCCAGCGCGGGCTCCGCCAGTGCCCGCGTCGCATCGGAGACCAGGATCTCACCGCCGTGCGCGGCCGCGGCGATGCGTGCCGCCCGATTCACGTCGATCCCTGCGTACTCTCCGCCGGCGAGCGCGCCCTCGCCACTGTGCAGTCCCATACGGACCTTCACCCGGGTCCCTTCGGGCCACTCGTGGTCGTCGAGCACCCGCTGGGCGCGCACCGCCGCGTCGACGGCGGCGGGGGCGGACCGGAAGACCACGAAGAAGGCATCGCCCTCCGTGCCGGATACGTAACCGTCGCGGAACGCGTCCCGCAGCAGGCGGTTGTGGTCGTCGATCAGCTTCCGGTATTCCCCGCCGAGACGCTGGAGCAGGCGGGTGGAGCCTTCGATATCGGTGAAGAGGAACGTCACCGTTCCGGTGGGTGGGTTCCTCGGCGTGCCGGTCACCGACCGATTATGGGGAGGGACCGCCGCCGCGGTCCAGCAGCATCAGGCGCCCCTACGAGCCGAGGTGCGCGTCGAAGAAGGAGACGATGCGACGCCTGGCATCCTCGGCCGAAGGCCCGTGGAAACTGGAGGGCCCCGCGAACTTCCCCATCACGACGAAGATGGCCGGGCTGTGGTCGCCCGCAGTCTCGTGGTCGTAGAGGAACGCGTGTCCTGCCTCGGGATACTCCTTGACGTCGTGATCGACGCCGAGCGCCTCCAAGACTCGGTCGAGCTTCCGTGCAGTCCCGCGATTCCCCCGGTCCCTCTGTCCATAGCTCCCGACGATGGGGCATGCGCCCGCCAAGGCGTTCTCCGTGTAGACGTCCTTCGGGACCCCAACCCCGTAGTTCACGCTCGCCGCCGAGAACCCGTGGCCGGGGGCGAGAAGCAAGGCGAACCCCCCGCCGATGCAGAAGCCGATGACTCCGATCTTGCCGGTGCAGCCATCTTGGCCGGCGAGCCAGATGCGAACAGCTTCCACGTCCTCGAATGCCCTTCCCCGTCGGGCACGCAAGTCGCGACCGATCGACCACAAGCACGCCAACGCCCCGCCCCGATGGAAGAGGTCAGGCGCCACTGCCAGGTATCCTTCGCCCGCCATCCAGTCGGCTTGATTGTGGAGGTCTCGGCTCATGCCCAAGGCGTCGTGAATCACGACGACTCCCGGCCACGGGCCCCGTTCCCGCGGAGTTGACACGTAGACCGGCAGCTCGCCGCGAGAGGTGGCGATCTCCACTCCGGCCACAGCGGCTCCTTGACGGTTGCGATCGCCCAAGAGGGCTATCCGGCAATGTCGCGCCAGCGTAGCGCCCCGAACACGGTGGGCGCGGAAGCGCAGATGGTCTGGTCCGTTCCCCGACAGCGAAGGGGGCAACGTGAGGATCGCCGTTGAGACTACTTGTGCACGTCGGCGCACTCCGACACGCCGGCCGCATCAGTCGCACGTTCCCGCTGAACCTGGGTATCCCGAAGCTCGATCGTGGCCTCGATGAACGCCTGCCAGTATCGTCACTCCTCGAGCGGCAGAAGCCATCTGCTCCGCCGGCGCGTTGACAGTCGGACGATGGTCTCGACGGCCCGGGCCAGGACGTCGCCCCACGCATCCTGCCCGCGAGGGGGTTCACCGAGGGCCTCCAACTCAGCGAGCCAGGTCTCGGAGGTGTCTGCTGTCTCTTCCTCCAGGAAGGCGGCCACGGCCTCCATGATGCCCTGCCTTCGAGCGCCTCCCGGCGCGCCGCCTCAGCCCGAGTCGCGAAGGGCGCTCCGACCCCGAGGGAGCCTCGCCGGTCGCGTCGCTCACGGCGTCGCTGCCACACGCAGTCAGCCAGGCGACCGCGGTGATGGCGACCACGAAGGGGGGCGGCGACGATCCCCGTGCGGTCGATGGTCCTTCCGATCACTTCGCCGCGATGCTCGCATGAGCATCGGGTCGCAAGCAACGAGAGTGAGCCGGCCGAGCCGACGCGGGCACTCCTGCCCGCCCATGGGCCCAGGATGGCTGGGACCAAACGCACCTCTCCGCGAAGCACCTCCCTCTTAGGCTGGCACTAGGAGGTTTGAAGCATGGACACTCCACACGGGGGGTTGACGGTCCGACAGGCTGCATTCATCGGCGTCGGCGCCATGGTCGGCGCCGGCATCTTCTCGCTGTTGGGGCCGGCCGGGGAGGTCGCGGGAGCTGCGGTCTGGCTCTCGTTCATGATCGCCGGGCTGATCGCCCTGTTCCAGGGGTACTCGTTCGCCAAGCTCGGCTCCCGGTTCCCGTCCGGTTCGGGGATGATCGAGTACCTGGCCCGTGGCTTCGGGGCCGGACACCTGACCGGGATCAGTTCGTGGCTCGTGTTCTCCTCGAACATCATCGTCACCTCGATGGTGGCCGTCTCCTTCGGCAGCTATGCCAGCTCGATGTTCACCGACGGGAACGCCACCTGGGCCAAGGTCTTCGCGGCGCTGATCGTGCTGGCGATGGGAACGCTGAACGTCGTCGGGTCGGGCGCTGTGGCGAAGGCGCAAGGCGTCATCGTGCGGATCGTGATCGGTATCCTCGTCTTCTTCTCGATCGTCACGCTCGCCGACGTCGATTGGTCGCTCCTCGCATTCTCTGGGTACCCGAGCATGCGCCAGATCGTCTCGAGCGTCGCGCTCACCTTCTTCGCGTTCCTGGGCTTCGGCGTCATCACCTTCACCGCGAAGGACCTGGCGAACCCGAAGCGCGAGCTGCCACGGGCGATGTACATCGCCCTCGCGATCGCGGCCACCGTGTACATCGCGATCTCGCTCGGCGTGTACGGGACCCTGACCGTCGACGAGGTCATCGCTTCCGGCGGCACCGCATTGGCCGAAGCCGCCAAGCCGGCGCTCGGTGAGGCCGGGTACCTGTTGATGGCCGTCACCGCGTTGTTCGCGACTGCAGGGGCGACGAACTCCGGCATCTATCCAGCGGCCGGACTCAGCAAGGACCTTGCCGCCAAGGGGCAGTTCCCTCCGGTGCTCGGGCGGGACTGGGGCCGTGTGTCGATCGCCCTCGGCTTCATGGTCGTGGCGACCGTGTTCCTGACGGTGTTCTTCGACCTCTCGGCCATCGCGTCGCTCGGAAGCGCGGTGGCGCTGCTGGTCTTCACCCTCGTCAGCATCGCCCACCTCCGCGTTCGGCGGGACACGGGAGCCCGGATCGGCGTGCTCGTGCTGGCGCTGATCACGACGGCCACGACGTTCGCGGTCTTCGCGTCGACGACCCTTGCGGAGGAGCCGGCCACGATGACGGCATTGGTGGCGATCATCGTGCTTGCGATCGGGCTCGACCTCACGTGGAAGTGGATCGCGCACCGGCGGGAGGAAGACGGTCGGCGCGACGTCGATGACTCGGGCGCCGAGGCGCCCGGGCCTCAGATGGTCGGCGCGAGCCCCGGAGGATGAGCTGCGGGGTCAGGGTTCGGGAACCAGCCCCACATCGCCCACCAGCGTGATCGCGCGCAGACGTCAGACGTCGCTGCGGACGAGGACCTACGGGTGCGGGAGCCCTCCACCGACGGCGAGCCGGTCGAGCCGTGCACGCACGTGCCCGGCCTGCAGCAGGTTGCCCTTCTCCTCGTACAAGGCGAGCGCATCGCGGGCCCATCCGATCGCTTCGTCCGCGGCGACCCGCGAGCTCGAGCACTTCCGCGAGCGCGACGCGCGCGTCGGCCCTGTCGACCAGGAAGTCGGAGTCGTCGATGGCGTCGATCGCCTGCCGGGCGAGCCCTTCGGCCTCGTCGTAGCGCTCGCGGCGCGCGGCGACCATGCCGCGAACCCCCAAGCCGATCGTTGAGGCGCTGGTGTCGTCCATCGCGGCCGCCTTCGCCGCGGCATCGTCGGCCTCGTCGTATCGACCGAGGGCGTACAGCGCATGTGCGTGGAACGCGTGGATGATGCTCCGCGCGTCGGACTCCATCTCCTCCAACACCCGAGAACTGGGACCGAGGATCGCTTCAGCTTCCGAGGCGTTCCCCGACAGGAGCTCGAGCAAGCCGAGCTGCTGCGAGCCGTGAGCGAGCGGAAGCCTCCGTCCCAGCTCCTGCGTCCCCCGGTCCCACGCCTCGAAGCGGAGCCGAGCGCCGTCGAGGTCCCCGAGCATCATCAGCACGGTGCCGATCGATGCGGCCACTTCCAGCTCGGCCGACGGGGATCCCCGCGCCTCCTCTGCGAGCGCCTCGAGGTCCCGCAGGGCCTCGTTGCACGGTGTGGGACCCCACACGCACACCGAGGACATCCACCCCATGTACTCGTCCGCGAACCAGCGGTTCCCGGCGGCATCGAAGAGGTCGACCGCGCGCCGCCATGCGGCTTGCGCCTGGCGAGCCTGGCAGCGGGTCCACAGCGAGGAGCCGATCGTCGCCCATGAGAAGCCGGCCCCCGCCGCATCGCCTTCACGCTCGAACAGCGGCAGGCTCGCCCGGGCCTCGCTCTCGATCGTGCGGAGCTCACCCGCCGAACGATGTCCCCAGAAGAGGATCAACCCGCCGTGGACCCGGGTCCGCGCCGCCACGACCTCGTCGCCTCCGGACTCGGCGACGCGGATCGCGCGATCGACGATCTCGAAGGCCTCGCCGAGCTCGCCCATCTCGGCCTGCGCCTCTGCCAGTTCCGAGTAGAGCGGTGCGAGTTCCGGGTCGTCGAGCGCCATCAGCGACGCGGCTCGCGACAGCAGGCTCTTCGTGGCCGGCATGTCACCCCGCGCGAACGCCTGCCCTCCCGCCGACCGGAGATGCGCGGCAGCCAGCTCGGCGAGCGCGGCGGCGCCCCCGCTCGAGCCGAGCTCTTCGCGGTACCGGAAGGCGCGCTCGAAGTGGTAGCCGATCAGCTCCTCGCGTTCGGGAGCGTGCGCCTCCAGCCAATCGCCGAAGCGCGCGTGGAGTTCGGCCCGCGCCGCCTTGGTGAGACCGTCGTAGGCGACGTCCCGGATGAGCAGATGCCGGAAGGCGAGGGCCTCGGTGCCCACGACGTCGGATCGTTCCGGTTTGACGAATTGCTTGCGCATCAGCGACGCGAGGCTGCCGTCGAGGCCGGCGTCGTCCGCGAGCGCCTCGAGTGCCGCGCGGTAGAACACCTGGCCGATCACGCTCGCCTGCTCGAGCACACGCCGGTCCGCGGGATCGAGCCGGTCGAGGCGGGCCGCGAGCAGGGCGGAGGTGGTCGGAGGGACCGTGAGCTCACCGAGGTCGCCGGTCGGCGCCCAGACGTGGTCGACGAGCGAGAGGCGGCCCTCGTCGACGAGCATCGCGAGCAGCTCCTCGGCGAAGAGAGGATGCCCCTCGGACGCGGCTGCGACGCGCGCACGGATCTCCGGCGCGACCTCGTCGACCGCCAGCAGGTTCGCCACCAACGAGCCGCATTCCTCCTGGGTGAGCGGCTCGAGCGAGATCGACGTCGCGTTGAGCTTCCCGCCACCCCAGCCGGGTCGCGCGTCGAGCAGCTCGGGGCGTGCCATGCACGCCAGGAGGATCGGCGCGTCGACCGACCAGTCCGCGATGTGCTCGATCAGCTGCAGCATCGTGGGCTCGGCCCACTGGACGTCGTCGATGAGGAAGACGACGGGGCGCTCGCGCGCCATCCCCTCGAGCAGCTTGCGGATCGCCCAGAGCGTCTCCTCGGGCGTGGCCTCTCCGCCGGCGATCCCGACGACCTGCGCGACCTGCTCCGCGATCCGCGCCGCGTGCTCGTCCGGGCCGACCAACTCGGCGATGCGGCCCCGGGCGTCGTCGGGTTCCTCCTCGCCCGTGAGCATCGCCGCCTGACGCACCGCCTCCACCACCGGGAGGAAGGTGATGCCGTCTCCGTAGGGAAGGCAGCGTCCTCGCAGCACCGTCGGGTGGTCGTCGAGCGCGGCCACGAAGGCCTCGAGCAAGCGGGACTTGCCGACCCCGCCCACCCCGAGCACCGTGAAGAGGTGACAGGCCTGATCCGACACCGTGCGATCGAACGCACCGACCAGCATCGAGAGCTCCCGCTCGCGGCCGACCATCGGGGCGTCGAGCCGCCGCGCGAACCCGGCGGCGTGGGGATCGACCTTCACGACCCGGTAGGCGCGGAGGGGCTCGCGCTTGCCTTTCAGGGCGAGCGGCTCCAGCGGCTCCGCGAGGATCGCGTCGCGCACGAGGCGGTACGTGGTCTCGCCGATCAGGATCTCGCCCGCGCCCGCGGCCTGCTCGAACCGGGCCGCGACGTTCACCGCATCGCCGGCCGCGAGCGTGCCATCGGGTCCGATGTCGGTGACGACGACCTCGCCGGTGTTCACACCGGTGCGCACCTGGATCTCGACGGCGTGAGCGTCGAGGAGGTCGGCGTTGAGCTCACGCAGCGCCTCGCCGAGGTCGGCGGCGGCGCGCACCGCCCGCAGGGCGTCGTCCTCGCGGATGTGGGGCACCCCGAAGACCGCCATCACCGCGTCGCCGATGAACTTCTCGATCGTGCCGCCGTGCTGCTCGATCACGGCACGCATCGCGTCGAAGTAGCGCGCCAGCACGGTCTGCAGACGCTCCGGATCGAGGCGCTCGCCGAGCTCGGTCGAGCCCACGATGTCGCTGAACAGGATCGTCACCGTGCGGCGAGCTCCGGTGGGAACGTCGGAGCGCAACGGGGTGCCGCACGCCGGGCAGAACGAGGAATCGTCGGATGACTCCCGGCCGCATGCCTCGCAGGTCTTCACGGGAGCAACCTACTCCTCCTTCGGTGCGCCGTAGCGGTTGACGGGCGGACGACCGCCGTATTACGAAGGTCCCCTCCCGCAGACCGTGAGGAACCGATGCCCGGGATCGACGACGACGCCCGTGAAGAGCTCCGCCTCACGCTGCAGATCGTCCCCCGTTGGCGGCTCTCCGGGGACGGCTGGCGAACGATCGAGCAGCATCTCCTCGACGTGCAGACCGCCGTCGAGCGGAACGACCGCATCGCCTTCTACCGCCATCTCCAGGAACTCGACGAGGCCGCCCCGGCGCGGCTCGCTCGCCTAGCTCCCGATGATGACCCTGCGACAGCGGGTTCGGCCCCGCCGGAGCCGGTGCTCGAGCTGATCAACTCCCTCGTGCATGCACCGGGCGACGGCCGAACCGGGATCACACCGTGAACCCTGTCGACGAGACCGTCGCGTTCGTCGAACCCAGCCTGATCGTGCACGCCTTCGCCCCGCTCACGGCAGGTCCGGACGATCGTGGTGCGGCGGAGGCATACCTCCGTTCTCTCTGGACCAGCTGCGAGCGTCTCGGCATGACCGAGGCCCCGCTGCCGGGCGTCGGCACGGCGTTCGTCTGGCCCGCCGAGACATCGGATGCGTTCGTCGTCCTGGCCGCACGGGGGAGTCCGGAGGCCGATCCCCGACGCCAAGCGCTGCTGTTCCGCCGGCACGACGTGCTCGGGATGGCGATCGGTCTGGAGGATCCGGCATCCTCGAAGGAGCTCGAGGGATGGCGCGAGCTGCTCGGCACGTGGCGCGATGCCGCAGGTGACGAAGCCTTCCCGGACGCGATGCTGGGCGAGACGTTGACATTCCTCTGCGGGTACGACGCGGTCGCGGCGCCTTCCGACGCGTGGAGCTCGGCCGTGGCGCCGGCGATGCACGCCTGCGGACTGTCCGTCTGGGACGCCCCCTACGAGCCCGAGGACGGTGTGGTCCTCTGGGACGGCGAAGCACCCGGGGGCCGACGCGTCGTGTCCGTGCTGGCCCCGCTCGGCCTGCGTGACGAGCTCTCGCGGCTGTTCTGGTGGTCGGGCGAACGGGAGATGCCGCGGATGACGCGCTACCAGGTGCACGCGGCGAAGCTCCGGTACGAGGAGCGGGTGCACGCCCTGAGGAAGGCCGAACTCGACACGGCCACCGAGGAGGTCGAGCGGGCGATCGACGACGTATTGAAGGCGCATCGAGACCTCGATGAGACCTCGACCGCCTCGCTCGCTGCCGCGGACCAGCGCCTGCTCGAAGCGCAGGCCGACTCGGCCGGCCTGGTGATCCAACTCTCGTACCTGCGCGCGCTCCAGCGAACGATCGACATCGCGAGGCACAACCTGGCGCTGATCGCTCCGGGTGACTACACCGGCGCACCGGAGACGATGGTCGACCGCGACCGTGCCCTCGCCTCCCGACTGTCAGACCAGATCGACCACGACATCGGCTACGGGGAAGCTGTGCAGGAGCGGGCGCAGCACGCGACCGGCCTGTCGTCGCTGCGGTTGCAGCAGGCGGAGCAACGGTTGCAGGCGGGTCGGTCACGGCTCGTGCTGTACCAGACGGCCCTGCTGAGCGCGCTGCTCACCGGCATCGGCGCGATCGCCACGTTCGATCTGACGCTCCATGTGGACGAGCCGTTGCGGCTGCCGTTGCTCGCCTCGTTGGTCACGCTCCTGTTGGCCGCGCCCGTCGTCGCGGTCAGCTGGCACGACGGCTTCCGACCTTTGGACCGCGTCGTGATCGCGCTGCTCGGCGCGTCGCTCTCGTGGCTGGCGATCGCAGTGGCTTGGCCGGACGCTCCGTGGCTCGCCGTCGTCGCCGCGATGACGGCAGGCGTCGGCGTCTCCCAGTTGCTCGCGAGCCGCCGCGCCCGCCGTGAGGACTCGGCTAAGCGCTGAGCGTGCCGCTCAGCGAAAACTTCGCGCGCTGGGGCACATCGAATCCCGGGCACATCACCTGGATCTCGAGTAAGCCCTCGACACTCGAAGCCGTGTAGACCTCGGCGACAAGCTCCGCTTCGGAGACCGTAAACCGCAGGGTTCGTGTGATGACCGTCCCGTCGCAATCGAACCCCTCGTCGACACCGGTGTACGAACGGCCGTCCTTCTTCAACAGCCAGGTCCTCTGCCCACGGCCTTCGACGGTCACCTCGGCGTCGCACGCGTCGGGGAAGCACGTGGAGGAGAAGAGCCAATCCTCCGCCGGCCAGACCCTGCCGATCTGGCGCTCATCGGTGGTGGCGCCCCATAGGAACTTGGTCTGCCCACCGTTCTCGTAGTCGATCAACGTCATCACCATCGCGTAGCGACCGTGGAGCGCTGCGGCCTCGAGCGTGCGAGTCGCAGCGGTCGACGAGGGTGAGCGCTCGCCTCCCCCACGCTGCTCCGACGCGCCGTCACGGCTCGCGTTCAACGCGAAGAACCCGCCGACGAGGCCCGCGACGACGAACGCGGCGGCCACGAGCCAGGGCGCGCGCGACCGGCGCGGTCCCGCGTCTCGTGGTCTGCCCGTGTCGATCGGGGGGGCCGCGGGGGGTGGCGCGATCGACCGGATCGGTTCGGGTTCCGGCTCCGGTTCGGGTTCCGGTTCGGGTTCCGGTTCCGGCTCCGGCTCGGGTTCCGGCTCCGGTTCGGGTTCCGACTCGAGGGCCCCTGCCGGCACGAGCGGCAGGGCGAGGGCGTCCAACTGGAAGAGCACGCCGTCGGGCGCCCGCGTGTAGAGCACGGGGGTGCCCCACTCGAGAGAATCACCTCGCGCGAAGCTGATCGCCTTCCTCGATTCGGCCACAGCGGCATCGATCGGCATCCCGCGTGCGATGGACTCGTAGAACGTGCGCGCGAACTCGACGGCCGCGGCATCGCCGATCTCGTACTGCATCGCGAGCACCGCGGGGATGCCGCGACGCACCAGGATCGACGCCGTGCCCGAGAAGATGTCGCGGGAGCCTCCGGTCGCACCCTCACACGCGTTCAGCACCACGAGCCGGAGCGTCGGATGGTCGGCCAGCATGCGCGCGAGCTGCGTGGCACTGAAGGGGATGGAGCCGCCGTGCTCGTCGACGAGGGCGACCGTTCCCTCGTCACGCGCAGCGTCGAACCGACCATGACCCGCGAAGTGGAAGAGGTGCCAGGTGCCTTCGTCGAGGCGGCGCTGCAGCGCTCGCCAGTTGCCGTCGAGGATCCACTCGACCTCGATCACGCCGCCACCGACCAGTTCCGAGAGCGCCGTCTCGACCCTGAGCCGTTCCCGCTCGATGTTCAGGGCAGGAAGGTCCTCCGGCGAGGCGATCATCGCGAGCATCCGCAGCGGCGGATCCACCTTGAGCGGTACGACGGGGGTCGGCAGCTCCAGGTACCGCACGATCGGGGAGTACTTCGAGAGCGAGAGGTACTCGCCGGCGCGCGCGTCGTACATGAACTCCCAGGGCAGGGTCGCGACGTCGGGCGCCTGGATCCTGAGCTTGACGCGGAGCCCCTTGCCGGCGGCCGCGGCATCGCGGCGGCTGACGTCGAGGCAGCTCCGCACGTCGCCGGCGAACAGGGCGTCGAACAGTGCCCCACCGAACCGCTCGACCGTGGCGTCCTCCGGTGAAGACATGCGGCGCACCGTCGTCGACGAGCTGAGCAGGGCGAGCTTCAACGACTGCAGCTTGTTCTCGAGCTCCAGCCCCTCGAACGGGAGCCGCAGCGCGCCGCGCGGCTCTCCGGCCGGCGAACGCAGGACCGCGACGGGATAGCCCTCGTCACCCCGCGGTCCGATCTCGATCTCGAGGTCGAGGTACTCGATACTCCGGTACTCGCTCAAACGTCGACACTAGCCCCACCGCTGGATCCCGGACAAGCGCACGCACACGTGCCGGACGCACCGACGACTACGATGCCTTCCGGGCGACGGAGTCCTGGTCCATGAGGGTGGAGGTGGCCGATGGCACAGATGCAGCTTCTGGACGTGGAGCGGAGGCTCGAACGGGTCGAGCGGCTCCTGAGGGCGGCGGCCGACGAGGCCAGGAGCGCCCGGATCGATCTCGGGCTCGACGGCGGGGGCAACGAACGCTGGGCCAGGATGATGTTCGCCGTCCTCGACCAGCTCGACAGGGAAGGCGGTCAGGTGAGCCGCCGGCGATTCCTGGAGATCGGCGAGGAACACGGGTACAACCGGCGAGGCATGGCCGGCTTCTATCAACAGCTCGTGGAACCGGCGCCGGATCACGCAACGCGGCTGTCGGCCACCGGACGGGAGCGCTTGCGCTTCCTCCGCGAGCGGTACGGGGCGTAGCCACGACCGAGACCGCCCCGATCCGACCGTGAGGAGTCCAAACCCGTGTCTCCCGAGCATCTGAGTCGAGAGGAGCACGCGCTCCGGCACGGCCCGACCGTGGGCGACCGGGTGCGCCTCGGCGATACGGATCTCTGGATCCGGATCGAGGACGATCTGACCGAGCCTGGCGACCAAGCGCTCTGGGGATATGCCAAGAACTGGCGATCACGGATGACCCAGCACGATCATCCGACTCAGGCATCCGAGCTCGACACCGTCATCGGGTCCGTGATCGTGATCGATCCGCTCCTCGGGGTCGCGAAGTGCGACCTCGGCATCAAAGATGGCCGCATCGCCGGCATCGGCAGGGCCGGCAATCCCGGCATCACCGATGGCATCGACCTCACGATCGGCCCGAACACCTGGCCTATCCCCTGCCACGGGCTGATCGCCACGCCCGCCGTGGTCGACTCGCACGTGCACCTGCTCTCGCCTCGCCTGGTGCCGGTCGCGCTGTCCGCCGGCGTCACGACCCTGATCACCGCCGGGTTCGAGGAACCGCAGGACCGGATGCGAGCCACGCTGGAGGCCTTCGAGCACACCCCTGTGAACATCGGCCTCCAGCCCTCCGCGCGCACCGATGTGCAGGGGGGCCTCGACCCGATGATCGAGGCGGGCGCCGTCGGGCTGAAGATCCACGAGGACTGGGGGGCGTACCCGAGCATCATCGACGCCACCCTCGCCGCTGCAGACGCGCACGACATCGCGGTGTGCCTGCACACGGACAGCCTGAACGAGTCCACGGAGTTGGAGGGCACGATCGAAGCGATCGGGAACCGCACCGTCCACGCCTACCACGTCGAGGGTTCGGGCGGAGGCCACATCCCCGATGCGCTCGGCCTCACGACCGTGCCCAACGTGATCTGCTCGTCGACCACGCCGACCGTGCCGTACGGATCCTCGACGGCGCTCGAGCAGCTCGACATGAAACTGATCGTGCACGAGGGGAACGCGGACCTCCCCGACGACGTCGCCGCAGCGCGCGAGCTGGTGCACCCGGCCACGATGTCCGCCGAGGGCCCCCTGCACGAGCTCGGCGCGATCCAGATCGTGAACTCGGACTCCCAAGGCATGGGCCGGATCGGAGAATCGCTCCGCCGCACGTTCCAGCTCGCCCACGCGATGAAGGCCTGGCGAGCGACGGAAGCCGGCGCCGGTTGGGACGATCCGCCGCCCGCGACGCGGCTCCGTCCCGCCGCACCCCGGACCGACGAGGATCCCGACGACAACGAGCGGGTGCTGCGCTACCTGGCCAAGGTGACGGTCGAGCCGGCGCGCGCGCACGGCATCCTCGACGAGGTCGGCACCCTCGCTCCGGGGCGGCTCGCCGACGTGGTGTTGTGGGTTCCGACCCAGTTCGGCGTGAAGCCGATCATGGTGCTCAAGGCAGGGATCGTCGCCTGGAGCGCGGCCGGCGAGGGCAACGCCAGCGTCCACGGCGCAGAGCCCACACGCTTCGGCCCCGACTGGGGGGGTCTGGGCCATGCCGCATCCCGCCTGGCCGTCACATTCGTCTCGCAGACCGCGGTCGATGCGGGCATCGCTCGGACGCTCGGCACTCGGCGTCGGGTCGTGCCGGTCCGAGGCACGAGGGGACTGACGAGGGCCGACCTCGTCGCGAACACCGCGACGCCCGCCGGGTTACAGGTGTCCGCCGAAGACGGCGCTGTCACGATCGACGGCCGGGCGCTGACGAGCGACCCTGTCCACGCCGTGCCGCTCTCACGGCGATACCTGCTCGCCTGACCCGATGTCCGAACGACCCGCCGGCGCCGCGATCGACCACGGCGCTCCGCTCGTCACCCAGGCTTGAGGTCGCGTGAGGGTCGCTCCCATAGGTTGACGCCGCCCTCCTCTGCGAAGCGGTCGATCCGCGCGAGCTCCTCCGTGGAGAATCCCAGCTGGTCCAACGCCGCGACATCGTCGCGGATCTGCTCGGGACGGCTCGCCCCGATCACCGCACTGGTCACCCTCGGGTCGCGCAGCACCCACGCAACCGCCATCTGGGCCAGGCTCTGACCGCGTTCGCGCGCGATCTCGTGCAGGCCCCGCACCCGCGCCAGGTTTTCGGGACTGAGATGCTCCTCGGTCAGCGTCTGGCCCCCCGGCCGATGCATGCGCGAATCCTCGGGGATCGCCTCGAGGTACTTGTCGGTGAGCAGGCCCTGTGCAAGCGGGGTGAAGACGATGCACCCCACGCCCTCCTCGCCGAGCACGCCGAGGAGCTCTTCCTCGATCCACCGGTTCAGCATGTTGTAGGAGGGCTGATGGATCAGGAGCGGGACTCGGTGCTCGCGGAGCAGGGCGATCGTCTCGCGGGTCTTTCTCGCCGAGTACGACGAGATGCCCACGTACAGTGCCTTGCCGCGCTCGACGGCGGTGACGAGCGCCCCCGCTGTCTCGTCGAGCGGCGTGTCGGCGTCGAATCGGTGGGAGTAGAAGATGTCGACGTAGTCGAGGCCCAGCCGAGCCAGGCTCTGGTCGAGGCTCGCGAGGAGGTACTTCCGTGAACCGCCCCCCTGCCCCTACGGTCCCGGCCACATGTCCCATCCGGCCTTCGTCGAGACGACCAGTTCGTCACGGTGGGTTGCCAGATCCTCCCGCAGGATGCGACCGAAGTTGTCCTCCGCGCTGCCGTACGGAGGGCCGTAGTTGTTGGCCAGATCGAAGTGCGTGATGCCGAGATCGAAGGCAGTGCGCACCATCGCCCGCTGCTGGTCGATCGGCGTCGCATCGCCGAAGTTGTGCCAGAGGCCGAACGACAGGGCCGGCAGGCGGAGGCCGCTGCGACCGCACGTACGGTAGGTCATCTTGTCGTACCGAGACGCGTTGGCGACATAACCCATGGCCGACCCGAGTCTATCCGGCGCCCTCAGCCGGAGTGAGCCGCTGCATGACCTCGGAGAGGGTCCGCAGGCCGGCCGCGCCGAGCGGACGCCCGACCTGCCGTCGGAGCGTCAGCGTCATGATGGCCGCGGCGTGTCTCGCCGAGGCCTCGCCGGACGAGGTGAGGACGATGTAGGTGATGCGCCGATCGGCCGCATCGGGCCGTCGTTCGACCAACCCTCCGCCCTCGAGGCGGTCGACGACCTTCGTGAACCCACCGCTCGAGAACGACACCTCCCGCGCCAACTCGGTGGTCGGCATGGCGTGCGTCGGGGCCCGCAGGAGCCGCATGAGCACCTCGGCGGTGGTCATCTCGAGCCCGACGCCGCGCTCGATCGCGTCAGCCACCAGTCCGTCAACCGCGGTCGTTGCCGCGCGAACCTCGTACCAGGTGTCGAGCAGCAGGTCCCGCGAGATCGGCTCCGAGGATCCACCCATCGTTCCCGTCTCCTGCGGCGAGATTCCTCTTGTAAGCGAGATTCTTGCAGGGAAGATATCAACGTCGCCGTGGGTTGACCGACATGCCGGAACCCGAAGGAGTGCCACCATGACCACCGACATGAGCGCCGAGACGACCGCCACCTCCCACTGGAGCCCCGACCACGGCCCGATGCCCTCGTTGTACATGGGTCACGGCGCGCCGCCGCTTCTGGACGACACGCTCTGGACGTCGCAGCTGGCCGCGTGGGCGAAGGATCTGCCGCGCCCACGCTCTGTCCTGATCGTGTCGGCTCACTGGGAGTCGGCACCGCTCACGCTCGGAGCGACGGAGACGGGCGTGCCGCTCACCTACGACTTCTACGGTTTCCCGGAGCGCTACTACCGCATGACGTATCGCTCACCGGGAGCGCCGGATCTCGCCGCCAGGGTGAGGGCGCTGATGCCCGACACCGCGACCGTCGCCCAGCGCCACGACTACGGGCTCGACCACGGCGCCTACGTGCCCCTCATGGTGATGTACCCGGAGGCCGACGTCCCGGTGCTGCAGATGTCGATGCCCACGCTCGATCCTCAGCGACTGCTCGACCTCGGCCGCCGGCTCCGGCCCCTCCGGGACGAGGGCGTGCTGATCGTCGGCTCGGGGTTCCTGACCCACGGGTTGCCGTTCCTCACCGACTTCCGAGTCGACGCCACGCCGCCCGGCTGGTCCGTCGAGTTCGACGAGTGGGCGAAGGAGGCGCTCGGGCACGGCGACGTCGACGAACTGTTGGCCTTCCGCGATCGCGCGCCGGGCATGCCGTACGCTCACCCGACCGTGGAGCATTTCGCCCCGTTGTTCGTCACATTGGGGGCGGCGAGCGAGCCCGAGGCCTCGCCGGAGACCGAGATCGAGGGGTACTTCCTCGGCCTGGCGAAGCGTTCGTTCCAGGTGGCCTGACCCGCTAGGAAGCCGGACCGTCGGACGGATCGTCGGACGGATCGTCGGACGGATCTCTCGGCGGCTCGGATCCCGGGTCGCCGCCGAGCGGCTCGGTCGCCTCCGCGGACGGCGCGGTGTCCTCGACGGGGATCTGCTCGGCGGGCGGCACCGACGTGGGCACCGGCGCCGGCGGGATCGATGCCGTCGAGGCGCCGGCGGGAGGGGCGGGCGGGGGCGCGCCACCGGGAAGCCCCGCACCCGGTGGCATCGTCGGCGCGCCGGCCGACGAGCCGCGACGGCGACGCATCACGAGATACAGCACGAACAGCCCGGCGATCAGCACGAGGCCGATCGGGAGGAAGATCAGCGGGCTGTCGCCCGATCGCTCGCCCGAGGGATCGGCCGAAGCGCCGGTGCCCCCTGAGTCTCCGTCGGCGGCCGCCTCGGCGCCGTCTCCCGAGGCGGACGCCACCGCGGTCAGTTCCGTGCGCTCGCCGAACTTCGGCTCCCAGGTCACCGTGGTGCCGTCGACCTGTCCGTTGGTCTCGATGATCTCGCCCGGGAACGTGACCGCGATGCGCAACTCGGCGGTATCGAAGGCCTCCGTGATCTGCCCCTCGAGAGGATTGCCCTGAAGTTCCCGGTCCGCGGTCGACAGGTCGAGCACACCGGTGACCTCGAACCGATCGCCTTCGCGGACGATCGACAGGGAATCGGGGTCGGAGCTCTGCTGCAGCTCCGCGAGGGGAACGCTGTCGAAGATGACTTTGGTGCCCACGAACGTGTCGTCCTCGTACGGCTCCTGCGTTGCGCCCTCGACATCGGAGGGCACTTGCGTCTGGCCGAGGAAGTCGTCGACGGTCTGACCCGAGAGTTCGAGCAGTTCCTTGTTCACGGCGAACACGAGCTCCCCGTCGACCGTGTCGTCGGATGAGACGGTGAGGGCCATGTCGAGCTTCAGGCAACCCGTGAGCAGGAGGGTGAGGACGGACAGGATCGCGAGGCTGCGGCCCCAGGCTCGGGCGGTTCGCATCGAACTGGCTCCTTCGCGTGTCTGGTCGGGGAGAGCCACCGACGATCCAAGGGACCGGCCGCCGTGGCGGGTCCGAGCCTACC
Source organism: uncultured Actinomycetes bacterium (assembly GCA_963734685.1). GTDB lineage: Bacteria > Actinomycetota > UBA4738 > UBA4738 > HRBIN12 > JAOUEA01. The sequence goes on from CAVTIC010000001.1 coordinate 275,041, forward strand.
CCGGGGCCATGGCCATCTCACGCATGCCGCCCGGCGCCGTGCCCGCGGGTAGACCCGCCGGCCGGTGCCGTGCGACACCCTGACGGTGGTCACGTCGACGTGCCGACGCTGCTCGACGGCGATCTCGATCTGGCCGAGGGCATCCGTTGCAGGGGCTGGCCGTCCGGGACGGATGGCGTTCCGCGCCTAGGCGGCGGCACCGCAGAGCCCTTCTCGCAGAGCCCTTCTCGCATCGGCCTCGGCCAGGTCCGGCCGCGACCGGGCGGCCTCGCGGCCTGGTTCGGGCGCTGAAAGGCCCCTCGGATGTGACTTTTTTCCCTTCTTCTCATCCCCTGCCCACCAGCGATCCTCGGCAGAACGTCGCACATCTGCGAAACCGGAAGCGCGTGACGGCTCGGAACTCGGCCGCTAGGGTCGTGCGATCCGCATGAGACGTGCGAAGACCTTCCTGATCGCCTTCCTCCTGGCTGCCGTGGTGATGGTGGCCGTACCCATGACCGCCGGTGCAGCCAAGGCCGCAAGCTCGAAAGAGTTGCGCCGCAAGCTCTTTTCCCTCACGAACAGCGCTCGTCGGAACAACGGCATGCGACCCCTCGCGTTGAATTGGCGCCTGTCGAGCAACGCAGCGACACATTCCCGGCGCATGGCGGCCAGGGGCACCATCTTCCACTCCGCGAACCTCTACGAGCTCGTCCGTCCTTGGCATCCGTCAACGTGGGGCGAGAACGTCGGCATGGCGGGCACCGTCACACGCGTGCAAAGGCTGTTCATGCGCAGCGCGCCACACCGCGGGAACATCCTCCGCAGCGCCTACTCGCACGTCGGCATCGGCGTGGTCCGTGCCGGCGGTCGCATCTGGGCAACGGTGATCTTCTACGGCGGCTGACCCGGCTCTTCGCGGGCCCGGGGCCGACGTTCGGCGTCCCGGCGCTAGCCGATCAACGCGCGGATCTGCCGCAGCGCCACAGTGAGCTGGGCGAGGTCGCCCATGCCGTCGACCGCCAGGCTCCGCATGAACCGCTGCAGCCGCGTGTAAGCGTCGTCACGGGATTCGAGGAATTTCTCGACCGCCTCATCGATCGGCAGCCCCCCGCATTCGGCGAGCACCGCCTCCGCCAGGCTGCGACGCAGGGTGAAGAGATCGTCCTCCATCGACTGCAGGGCCCACCGCTGCCACCGGCTGCCCCTCGGCATGTCCTCGACCTGGTGCTCGAGCCAGTCGAGCTCGAGCCGCTCGCCCAGCAGGAAGAACCCGCGGGCCACCTCGAGCACCGTGCGGCCGGTCGCGTGCGAGACCGCGATGATGTCGGGTCCGTGCACGAGTTCAGCCTGGAAGGCGTGCCGGCGGGCGATCTCGGCCGGGACGCCCTCGGCCTCGAGGCGCCGGACGGTGTGCTCATGCTCCTCCCGCCAGGCCTCGGGTCCGATCTGGTCGATCACGCCGGAGAGCTCGCGGAACGACTCGCGGGCGTCGTCGACGGCGTCCGCGAGCCGGCGCCCCGACGAGCGCACGAGGTACCACCGCGAGGTGGTCTCGACCAGCCAGTCGACCCCGCTCATGAGCTCGTTCTGGATGCCGGGATCGATCAGACCGTCGAGCGCCTCGACGTCGGACCAGCGCTCCACGGCGCCGGTCACGTCGCGCGCGATACGGAAGGCTCGCACCGCGTCGGCGGGGCTCGCCCCCGTCTCGGTGACCATGCGAGAGACGAACGTCACGCCCTGCGCATTCACCACGTCGTTCGAGATGATCGTCGCGATCAGCTCCCGGCGCAGCGGGTGCTCGTCGATCAGGTGCCCGAACCGCTCCACGATCTTGGCTGGGAAGTAGGCCCGCAGGTCCTGCGCGAGGTAAGGCGAGTCCGGGAGATCCGACTCCACGAGGGCGGCGAAGATCGCCCGCTTCGCGTACGCGAGCAGCACGGCCAGCTCCGGTCGCACTAGCCCTTCACCGGCGGCGCGCCGTTCCACCATCTCGTCCCCTGACGGCAGGAACTCGACGTCGCGCTCGAGCTCGCCGTCGTCGCTCTCGAGCTGTTGCATCAGGTCCTCGTGAGCCTCGACCCGCTGCGTGCGCAGCTCCACCTCCTGGGAAAGGATCTGCGCCTGCTGGTAGTTGTCGTAGAGCACGTGAGCGACGATGTCGTCGGCGCACTCCTGCATCAGGACGTTGCGTTCGTCCATCGTGAGCTCGCCGCGCCTGATCGCGAGTCCGAGCAGGATCTTGATGTTCACCTCGTGGTCCGAGGTGTCCACACCGGCGGAGTTGTCGATGAAGTCGGTGTTGATACGACCCCCGGTGCGCGCGTACTCGATGCGCCCACGCTGGGTGAACCCGAGGTTGCCGCCCTCGCCCACGACCCGGGCGCGCACCTGATCGCCGTTCACCCGCACGGGGTCGTTCGCGCGGTCCCCGACCTCGGTGTGTCCCTCGCGCGTGGCCTTCACGTAGGTGCCGATGCCGCCGTTCCACAGCAGGTCGACCGGTGCCTGCAGCGCATGACGGATCACCTCGGCGGGGGTCATCTCCTGGGGCACGTCGCCGCCGATGCCCAGCGAGTCGCGGGCCTCGGCGGACAGGGTCACGCTCTTGGACGAGCGGTCGAGCACGGCGCCACCGGCCGACATCAGCGAACGGTCGTAGTCGTTCCACGTGGATCGCGGCGTGGTGAACAGTCGCTGCCGCTCCGCGAACGAGGCTGCCGGGTCGGGGTCGGGATCGATGAACACGTGCCGATGATCGAACGCGAAGACGAGCTTGATCTGCGCCGTGTACAGCATGCCGTTGCCGAACACGTCGCCCGACATGTCCCCGATGCCGACGACTGTGAACGGCTGGGTCATCACGTCGACGCCGATCTCCCGGAAGTGCCGTTTCACCGATTCCCATGCCCCACGGGCCGTGATGCCGAGCGCCTTGTGGTCGTAGCCTTGGGATCCGCCGCTCGCGAACGCGTCACCGAGCCAGAATCCGTACTCCTCGCTCACCGCGTTCGCCGTGTCGCTGAACGTCGCCGTGCCCTTGTCCGCGGCCACCACGAGGTAGGGATCCTCGGCGTCGTGGATGCGCACGTGCTGCGGGTGCACCGCGCTGCCGTCGACGAGGTTGTCGGTGATGTCGAGCATGCCTCGCATGAAGGTCACGTACTGCGATGACACCTCGGCACGGAGCTCGTCGGGATTGCTCGGCGTCCGCCGCAGGATGAACCCGCCCTTGGAGCCATCGGGCACGATCACGGCGTTCTTCACCTTCTGCGCCTTCATCAGGCCCAGCACCTCGGTGCGGTAGTCCTCCTTCCGGTCCGACCAGCGGATGCCACCACGCGCGACCATGCCGCCTCGCAGATGGATCGCCTCCATGTGGGGCGAGTAGACGAAGATCTCGAAGAGCGGATTGGGCTTGGGCATCTCTGGCACCCGAGCCGATCGGAGCTTGAAGCTCAGTGAGGAGCGGCCGGGCACGTAGGCGTTCGTGCGAACCATCGCCTCGATCGTGCCGAGCAGGCTGCGCAGGATGTTGTCCTGGTCGAGGGAGGTCACCTCGCGAAGGTCGGCATGGATCGACTGTCGGATCTCGTCGATCTCGTCCTCACTCGCCCCACGTTCCGGATCGAACTTGGCCTCGAACATGCGCACGAGCCTCGCCGAGATGTGTGCGTGCTCGGCCATCGCATCGTTGCGGTACTCCTCGGTGTAGCGAGACGAGACGCGCATGCGGTACCTGCGCAACGCCCGAAGGATCTGCACCTGGCGCCAGTCGAGGTCGGTGAGCGTGACGAGGCGGTTCAGCGAGTCGGACTCGGCCTCGCCGCGCCACACCGCTGCGATCGTCGCCGCGACGTTCTCGGACTCCCTGCCGAGATCGAGCACCGCGCCACGTGAGTCGAGCACACCGAAATCGTGGATGTAGACCTTCCCCTCCCCATGGAGCTGCGTGGGGATCTCCTCGACCGCGCGCAGGCCCAGCGCCTCGAGGATCGGCATGAACGCGGACAGGTCGACCTTGCCGCCGGTCTTGTAGAGCTTCACCCGGGTCAGCCGCTCGCCCTTGGCCTCGTTCCCGATGCCGACGAGGAATCCCTCGGGCTCGGTCTCGACCCGCTCGAGCGCCAGCACGTCGTCGACGATCAGCGCCCACTCATCCGATGCCTTGTAGTAGCTCGGGAACCTCGGCGCGTACTTCTCGGCCAACACCGGGCCCCGTTCCGGCCCGACCTTGGCGATCAGCGCGTCTCGAAGGTCGTCGTCCCAGCTGCGCGCCAGCCGCTCGACCTCGCGTTCCAGCTGCTCGTAGGGCACGTCGGGGATCTGGGTGCCCGGATCGACGTGCACCGTGAAGAAGATCCGGGCCGACTCCGTCTCACCCAGCGACAGGTGGTAATCGACGGTCGATCCGCGGAACTGCGCGAGGAAGTACTGCTGGAGGCGCTTGCGCAGCGCTGCGTTGAACCGGTCGCGCGGCAGTGCGACCACGACCGACACGCTGCGCCCGTACAGGTCGCGTCGCACGAGCACGCGGATGCCCCCATGCTTCTCGAGCTGGAGCAGCCCGACCACGAGCAAGCGGAGCTCCTCGGTGGAGGCCTGGAAGAGTTCGTCCTTGGGGAACGACTCGAACAGCTCCACGACCTCCTTGTAGTCGTGCGAGCCGGGGATCAGGTCCTCGGCGGCGAGGATCTGCTCGAGCTTGTGGTGCAGGAGCGGCGTCTTGGCGGCCGGCTCCATGTACGCCTTCGACGTGAACAGGCCGATCAGGCGCGCCTCGCCCACGATCTCACCCTCGTGGTCGACGATCCGGACTCCGATGTAGTCCATGCGCGCACGTCGATGCACCGTGGAGTAGGAATTCGTCTTCGAGAACACGAGCAGGTCGCCGTCCTCGATGCGCGAACGCACGGCGGGGTCGAGATCGGCCAGGCGGGTGGTGTCGGCGAACGCCGAACGCTGCACGTCGGAGAGGATGCCGAGGCCGCTGGCCGGCACCGTCCGGATCGCCCCCCGGGGCACGCCATCGGCCTCCACCAGCTCGTACTCCCGGTATCCGAGCAGCACGAAGTTGAGCTGCGCGAGCCACTCCAGGAAGTCGACCGCTTCGCCGACCTCGCCCGGCGGGTACCGCACGGCGGCGGTGCGCGCCAGCTCGATCATGTGCCGGACACGCTCCTGCATCGGCTCGAAATCCCGCACGACGAGCCGGACGTCGTGCAGGATCCGGCGGGTGCGTTCCTCGAGATCGGGGCGCTCATCGAGCGAGAGCGGCCGGTCGAGCTCGAAGTGCATCACCGACTCGCGGTGGCTCGCATCGCGGCCGGACATCACGCGTTCGATGCGCCCCTGCTCGTCGCGGACCGTGCCGATCACGGGGTGCAGCAGGCGGCGGACGGCGAGGCCCCTCGAGAGCAGCTCTTCCTGCACCGAGTCCACCAGGAACGGCGTGTCATCGCTGTTCGTCTCGACGACCGAGCCGACCGCCTCGTAGCCATCCGTCGCCGGATCCGGATCGAACACCCTCACGGCCGACGGGTGCAGACCCCGTCCGTCGGCGAAGTCGAACGCCGATCGCACGAGCCCGTAGAGCTGCTCGACGCCCGACGCCTCGAGATCGTCGTTCGAGAGCCGGCGGAGGAAGGCTTTGGCGAAGGCTGAGAGGGCGTCACGCCGATCGGGAGGCGTGCGCTCGTCGATCGACGCGAGCAAGGCCTGCAACACGGGATGGGGTTCACCCGGCGCGGGAACCGAAGCGGTCTCTGAGCGCGCGTCCACGGGGCCTCATTCTCGCAGGTCGCCCCAGTCCTGGCGAAGGCTGGAAGGGCCGAACCGCGGCCCGTCGATGTGCCGCCTGGGCCAGCGGGTCAGACGTCGGACGCCACGAGCCGCGCGGCGTGCTCGTCGTAGGTGGCTCGGACGATCGGGAGCAACCCGGTCACGTAGGCACCGCCGACGCACCCCCGACACCAGGCCGACGCGTTGATCGCCCGCGCCGTCGCCTCCGCGGGGGCGCACGCGCGCAGACTCGCAACGATCGCGCCGTAGCCGTAGGACTCCGCGCCCAGCAGGAGCGTGTCGCGCGAGGCATCGAGCCCCTGCTCGAGCGAGACGAAGTGCTTCACGCCGACCTCGTTCATGTCCGTCGCTCCGGGCATGTCGCGGGTGGTCGCGAGTGGGTTGTACCTTGCCGAGGTCGACTCGGCCGTCTGCCAGGTGACGACGATCAGCAGGTTCTCGTCGCAGGCGGGCGCTTCGAGCCGGCCGAGGAATGCCCCCGCCCAGGCGACGTACGTGAGAGGTCCTCCGTGCAGCGCATCGCTCGGGTCACCCACCCCATCCCCTGCCGCCGGAGGACGCAGGGCTCGCTCGCGTGCGCGCAGCAGCTCCTCGAGGTAGGCGCTCCAGGTGTCGAGCTCCGACTGTACCCGGCGTGCCCACGGATCCTTCAACGTCGCCCGCAGGTCACGGGAGGCGCGCATCAGCAGGAACGATGGCACCGCCCATCGAGGATTCGGGCGACGGAGCACGTCGTCCACCGGTGATCGCCCTACCCAGGCCACGCGCGCCTCCAGCCGCTCGACCTCGGTGGCAGCCCGGTCGATCCGCCCGTACCACCGCTCGATGCGCTCGTACCAGCGCTCCACGCGGGCGTGCGCCTTCTCGATGCGGGCGTCGATCGTGCGGAGGTCGAGATCGGTCGTCGAGGCGGCGGCCGGAGCAGGCGCGGCGGCCGGAACCAGGACGACAGAGAGCAGCAGCATCGTGAGCAGTCGACGGCGCATGGACGACCGAGGTATCGACCGACGCCCCGTACGTCTTGACCGGAGCGGTTGGTGGCGCGGAGGATCAGGCTCGAGCCGCCTCGACCACCTCGGCGGCGAGGTCGTACCGACCGAATTGCGGCACCACGTAGACCCCGGCGACCCCTTCCTCGCGTAGCCCAGCGATCAGATCAGCGGCGATCGCGCGACCCTCGGACCATGCGTTGTCGCCCGACCCGCGCATCCGCTCACGGATCGCATCGGGGATCGCGATGCCCGGCACCTCGTTGTGCAGGAACTCCGCGTGGCTCGCGCTGACAAGCGGTAGGACGCCGGCGAGCAGGGGCACGTCGAGGGGCTCAGCTGCCTCCCGCTCGTACGCCACGCGCATCCTCCGCACGGTATCCAGTTCGTAGACGGGCTGGGACAGGAGGAACGCGGCGCCGGAACGGACCTTCTTCCTCAGCAGGCGTACCTCGCGCTCGAGATCGATCGCCCCCGGGGCGACCGCCGCACCTGCGAAGAACGATGTCGGCTCACCGATCGTCGACCCTCGCCGGTCACGCCCTTCGTTGAAGCCGCTCGTGATGAGCTCGAGCAGGCCGGTCGCCGTGACGTCGACGTCGTTGATCGTCTGCGGGTACTCACCGATCGACACCGGATCGCCGACGCAGACGAATAGGTTGCGGATGCCGAGCGCGTGCGCCCCGAGCAGGTCGCCCTGCAGGCGCAGCAGGTTCCGCCCCCGCGTCGGGAAGTGCAGCACCGCTTCGATCCCCGCCTCATCCTGTACGAGGCGGCAGGCGGCCCAGGCGCTCATTCGCATCTTCGCCATCGGGGAGTCGGCCACGTCGACGACGTCGGCGCCGGCATCGCGCAGCGTGCTCGCCGCCGCGATCAGGGTGGCGACGCTCGTTGATCTCGGCGGCTCCATCTCGACGGCCACCACGAACCGTCCCGCGGCCAACGACCGCTGCAGCCCGGTCGCAGCGATCGCCGTGGACGCCGGAGACACCTCGGGGACCGGGACCCACGGCTCGACGCGGACCCGCGGCCCCCGCTCCCGCATCGCCTCGGCGATCGCCGCCGTGTGGGCGGGACCGGTGCCGCAACATCCCCCGACGATCGCGGCTCCCTCGTCGACCGCGGCGAGCGCGAGCTCGGCCACGTAACGAGGGGTCGCCTGGTAGACGAACCGCCCGCCGACGCGGGCGGGCCCGCCCGCGTTGGGTCGCGACGCGATGACCGCCCCGTCCGACACGGGCACGATCGCTCGCACGAGCCTGAGCGCTTGCGCCGGACCTTCCCCGCAATTCACCCCGAGTACGTCCGCCCCCAGATCGACCAGTCGCGTCGCCACCTCCTCCGGCGTCGACCCGAGCGGGGTGCGATCGTCACGGGTGAACGTCGCGCTCGCGAGAAGGACGAGGCCGGGCGCCGCGTCCCGCGCGGCCGCGAGGGCCTGCTCCATCTCGCGCAGGTCGGTCTGGGTCTCGATGACGAGTAGATCGACCCCCGCCTGGGCCAGGGCACCGGCTTGCTCCCGGTAGGCCTCGAACGCGTCACCGGGCTGGACCCGCCCGTAGGGCGCTAACCTGACGCCGAGCGGGCCCATCGAACCACCCACCAGCTCGGCGCCCGACCGTCTCGCGAGGTGGACGCCGGCCGAGTTCAACAGCGCGACTCGGTCGCCCAGACCATGCTCCCCCAGACGGTAACGGTTCCCGCCGAACGTGTTGGTGATCACGAGGCGAGCGCCCGCTGCCACGAATGCCCGGTGGGTGGCTTCGACCCGCTCGGGGTCGTCCGCGTTCCATGCCTCGACGCAGCCCACGGGCGGCGGCCCTGTGGCGAGCAGCGAGGTTCCGGTGCCGCCGTCAGCGAGCAGCGGGCCGTCCTCCAGCAGCGATCGGAGCGCCTCGATCCGCATGCCTCGATCGTCGCAGACGGACGTGACGATCGGGCGGAAGCGGGCCATGGGTTCCTCGACGGTGCGACACCGGCCTGGGTACCATCCGCGGGTGCTCATCCGTTCGGACGCAGCCACGACGACCACGGCGACCGTGCTCGCTGCATGCTGGTCGTCGACGGGCGACGGCAACTGAGCGATGGTGTCTCCCCGCCTCCACTCGCTGACGGAAGGGCTCCGTCGTCGCCGGGGTGTCGTGATCGGCGTGGCCGCCGTCGTCGTGGTGGCCGCCGGTCTGGCCGTCGTGACGCTGACGCGTTCGCCCGGACCTCCCACCACGCCGGGCCCGGTCTCCGTCGAGGCATCGACGTGCGACGAGCCATGCGAAACGCTTGCGCCGCGCGTGGTCGTCGAGTGGCCGCCACCCGTCTCGGGTGCCGACCCCACCGACTATCGGGTCGTGCGAGACGGATCGCTCATCGCCGAGGTCGACGCGGCGCCGCGCATCTACGTGGACGAGACGGTCATGATGGGCGAGGTGTACGGGTACCAGGTCGTTGCCGTGAGCGGGGAGGGCGACTCGCCTTCGACGGCGTCGGTGGAAGCTACGGTCCCGATGCCGCCCCCAGAGGCGGCTCACCTCGACGGCGTCTACCGCGTGAAGCTGACGGTCCGCTCCGCCCGATCGATCGGGTCTGCGTTCGGCATCGCCAACCCGCTGCCCGGAAAGCGCGGCAGGGACCGGTGGTCGTTCGAGACGACCTGCAGCACCGACACCGGTGCATGCCCGTCGACCTGGTCGGGGCTCGAGGGTGAGATCGTCCCGCGAGGATCCCGATGGAAGGGAACCGTGCAGGGCCTCCCTGCCCGGTGCACCGGTCAGGAACGAGCTCCGGCCCCGATCGACGTCGTCCTGGAAGCGGTGGATGTGGACCTCGAAGGATCGGCCTGGACGGTCACGGGGTTCCGCGGCACGGCGAGCGTCTCGTTCCGGTGCAAGGGGTTCCCGCCGGCCTCGGCCAAGGTCGAAGTGTCGGGCAGCCACTGATCCCGATCGCTCGACCCGAACCGTCATGATGCGACGACCTCGTGGGAGTGGGTCAAAGCGACGACCGGACGGAGGGTGGAGGCGACCGAACAGTACTTCGACTCGGCGAGATCGATCGCGCGGCCGGCCTTGCGGTCGTCCACGATCCCGGTGAGGACGAAATGCATGTGGATCGATCGGAAGGTCCACGGAGGGTCGATATCCTGCTCGCTCGTGATGCGCACCTCGAGCCCTCGTAGATCCTGGCGCTGCTTCCTCAGGATGACGATCACGTCGTAGACGGTGCAGGCGGCGAGCGAGATCGGGAGCAGGTCCGAGGGCTTGGCGCCTTGACCCTCGGGATCGTTGCCGGTCATGATCGGGGCCCCGTACGTCGCCCGGCTCTCGAACGACAGCCCCTCCCCGGACCAGCGCAGCGTCACCTCGCTCACCCGGATGCTCCTTCCATCGACCCTGCTCGCATGCAGTCTATGGATGGCCCGCGGAGAGCACTTGCGCCGCCGAGAAGATGGAAGTCGGCGATCGGCCCGTGCGTCTCCGTCGGAAGAACTAGTCCTCGTGAACCACTCGTTTTTGGGACGCATACTTGCACGGTCCTCGTGAGACCATGCGGTAGGCTCCCGCGCAGATGGGGGTCCAATGGGGGACAGCGAACGCATGAGCGCGCGAGGTGTCCGCATCGTCGTCGGAGAGGGCCCCTCTACCAGGAAGGGCCTGCTCCGCTTCGTGCTGGACGGCGAGGGGTACGACGTGGTGGCCGAGGCCGCCACCACGGCTGAACTCGCGCGCGTCATGGCCACGCACCGACCCGACGTCGTCGTGCTCGACGACGGCATCGGTGCGGTCGCCGTCGGCATGGTCAACGAGATGTCGCCCGCGACCAAGGTGGTCCTCGTGTGGCCCGGGGCGGTCATGCCGGTGGGCGGCGCCGCTCGGGTCGAGCCCTCGCGTGTGCTCCAGGATCTCGGGCCCACGGTGGAACGTCTCACCGGCCAGCCGAGCGTCTCGAGCGCGGGGGGCGGCGCAGCCCTCCTCGATCGAGCCGCCAACGATCCGGACATGCTGCGAGCCATGCTGCTCGGCGGCATGGCCGCGGTCGATGAGCCCATCATCGAGGATCGCGAGCCGGCACCGGTCGTGATCTTGCCGGTGACCCCCACGATCGACCGCGAGGGCGCGGTCCTGCAGGTTCCCGAGGCAGAGCCGGAAGACGGCGAGGGCGTGAGCGCTCCCGGAGCAGCGGTCGCCGGAGGCGTCGCGGCTGCGGCGATCCTCGGTGGCACGACTTCGGCCGCGGCCGCTGAGGGCGCCGGGGCCGCTGTCGAGGCCGGCGCCGGCGCGGGCGGGGTCGCTGCGCGAGGTGCGAGCGTGGGCGCCCAGAGCGCGCTCAATCGCAGGCTGGGGAACATGGCCCTGGCCGGGGCCGCCGTCGCGAGCGCGCTCGTGCTGGCCCTCGCCGTCGGCAGCAACCGGATCCCGATCGACGGCATCAGAGGAGGATCCGCCCCGACCTTCGGACCCGAGACACCCGGCCAGACCGATTCCACGGACGGCACCGGCGAAGGACCACCCGGGACCGGCGAAGACAACGGCAACCCCGGCAACGACCAGACCAACGGTGGGTCGACCGAGATCTTCACGAGGACGGGAGGCAGCGACCTCCCGACACCCACGACCGCTCCTCCCGCACCGACCGGCCCCCCCGATGTCGGCGTTGAACCGGGCGACATCGGGTCCGGGACCGGTGGAGGCGGCGGTGGCGACGACGGTGGCGGAGGAGGGGACGACGGCGGCGGCGGCAGTGGTGGCGGCGACCCGGACGAAGGTGGCGGCGACGACGACCACGGCGGCGGCGATGCCGGCGGAGGTGGCAGCGAAGACGACGGTGGCGGTGGCGGTGGCGGTGGCGGTGGCGGTGGCGGTGGCGGTGGCGGTGGCGGTGGCGTGAGTGACGATGACGGCGATGACCACGATGACGGCGATGACCACGATGACGGTGATGGCGATGACCACGGCGACGGCGGCGACCACGATGACGGTGATGGCGATGACCACGCCGGAGGGAGTGGCGACGGTGACGCCGGCGACCGCGACGAGCCGGGCGACGGCGCTGGCAGCGAGGACCCGGCTCACGTCGAGGGCGACGGCGCTGGCAGCGAGGACCCGGCTCACGTCGAGGGCGACGGCGCTGGCAGCGAGGACCCGGCTCACGTCGAGGGCGACGGCGCAGATGGCGGGCACTGAACGCTTCCCCACGTAGCATCACCTCGATGACGATCCAGAACGCGTTCGGATCGCTGCGCTCGATCTACGTACGTCCCCCCCGCGCCGACGATGGCGCCGCATGGCGGGAGTTCGGCTGGCACCAGCCCCCCGATCCGGTTCGGGCCGAGGCAGAGCACGCCGCCTTCCGGTTCGAGCTCGAGCGGTCGGGCGCCGACGTCGTGATCGGCGCATCGCCGGTTCCCGGCGACCCCGATGCCATCTACCCGTACGACCCCGTCCTGCTGACCGATCACGGCGCGGTCCTACTGCGACCCGGGAAGCCGGCACGTCGACGTGAACCGGAGGCGGTCGGCGTCGACCTTCAGGGCGCAGGCGTGACGGTTCTCGGAGCGCTGGAAGCGCCGGCGACCGCAGAAGGAGGTGACATGTTCTGGCTCGACGAACGCACCTTGCTCGTCGGCCGTGGGTACCGGACGAACGACGACGGCATCGCTCAGCTCGGGACCCTGCTCGGTCCCGGGGTCGAGCTCGTCGTGTTCGACCTGCCCCACTTCCTCGGTCCAGCGGCCTGCCTGCACCTCTTGTCCTTCATCTCTCCGCTCGACCGCGATCTCGCGGTCGCGTTCGTGCCGATGATGCCGGTGCGCCTGGTCGAGCTCCTGAACGAGCGGGACGTCTCGTTGGTGGAGGTCCCCGAGGAGGAGTTCGAGTCGCAGGGGCCGAACGTGCTCGCGCTGGGACCGCGCGTCGCGCTGGCGCTCGATGGCAACCCTGAGACGCGCAGGCGCATGGAGCGCGCCGGCGTCGATGTGCGCACGTTCGTCGGCGATGAGATCTCGCGGAAGGGCGACGGCGGGCCGACCTGCCTCTCGCGGCCGCTCGACCGCGCCTGACGGCGCGACCCATCGGTCACCGGTATGCTCCCGCGCGATGTACGAGTATTGGTTGCTGCTGCACATCCTCGCGGCGATCACGTTCGTGGGCTGTCATGGCGTGTCGATGTTCGCGCTCTACCGCATCCGCGCCGTGGGACTCGATCGCGCACGCATCGCCGATACGATCGCCTTCTCCGGCACCACCACCCGGGCGATGTACGTCTCCCTCATCGTCCTCGTCGTCGCCGGCTTCGTCCTCGGCGTGCAGGGGAAGTGGCTGGGTCACTGGTGGCTGTGGCTCGCCGTCGCCGTGTTGGTGGTCACGACCGTACTGATGACGCTGATCGCCAAGCCGTACTTCCAACGGATCACGGCGGCGTGCGCCATGCGTCCGTCGGGAGTTCCCAGGGTGAGCGACGAGGAGCTGCAGGAACTGATCGCCGGCCCCAAGAGCAAGGCGCACCTGATCACGACGATCGGCGTGGCCGGCCTGATCGTGATCGTCTACCTCATGGTGACGAAGCCCGGCTATCCGTAGTCACGCGGGCGGGAGAGGGCGCGCGGCGGGCCCGTTCACGACCTCGCCGCCAGGACCGAACCGAGATCCGTGGCACGGGCATTCGAAGAGATGGTCGGCCGCGCTCCACGCAACGGTGCACCCCATGTGCGTGCATCGGGCCGACATCAGGTGCAGCTCTCCGGCCTCGTCCATGAAAGCCGCCAGGCGTTCCCCCGCCTGCACGAGGATGCCGCCTTCCCCCGGGCCGAGCTCCGAGGCGACCTGCGCGATGGTACGCGCCACCAGCACGTCGCGGTCGGCGAGGTCGACGACCTTCTCCGGCACGGGGTTCAGGAAGAAGCGTTTCGTGCCCGTCATGCCCTTGTTTCCGATCACGATCAGGTCGGCGTCGATGTCGCGCGCGACCGCCATGATCTCGTCCGCAGGATCCCCTTGTCGCAGGACGACGTCGGAGTCGGCTTCGGCGCCGTAGACGGCGACCGTGTCGTCGGTCACCAGCTTCCCGGTCGCGGGATGCCCCACGAACACCAGCGTCACCGACGCGCCGACCGAAGCGGCGAGGTCGAACCCCTTGCGGGCGGCCCGGTCGGCGGTGGGGGAACCGTCGGTCGCGATCAGCACGCGGCGGTAGAGGCGCTCCTCGTCGCCGCGGTGAGCGTCCATCACGATCAGCAGGTCTCTGGGCGCTCGGTGCGAGAGGCGATCGGCGGTGGGCCCGAGCTCGGTGGCGCTGCGTCCGCCGCTCACGACCACGAGGCCGACGTCTCGTGCCTCGGCGAGATCGATGAGCACGTCCGCGGGCGAGCGTCCGCCATGCAGCTCGCCCTTGACTCTCCTGACGCCGGCCTCGTGCACGGCGGTGACCGTAGCGTCGAGCACCTGCTGGGCGCCCTCGGGACGCTCCCAGATGTGGGCGACGATCAGCTCGGCCTTCCCGGCCTTCGCCAACTCGATGGCGACGCCGCCCGTGGCCGCCGCACGGGCGGTGCCATCGGTGCCGAACAGGATGCGCTTGTACGCCATGGGGTCGACCTCCTCGGGGACCGCACGCTACCGCGCACCGGGCCGCAGCGACATCTCCTCAGCCCGCGGTCCCCGACCCAGGGGGTCCCTCGGCCGATGCGATCGACGCGCAGCAGCCTTACGTTCGAGGTGGAGGAGGTGTGCACGATGACACATGTCTCCCCGACGACCTGGTTGGCGTCGTACCGCACGAAGGTCCGGGCGGCGGAGACCCCCGGCCCTCCGATCAGATCGCGGGGCCGCTTGCCGCACAGGGTGCACCTGCGCCGGGGGATGCGGCTCCGAGGACGCATCCGCATGCCGCGCGCGTTCCGCCACGAGAAGGAGCCCCGCCGGACGTGAGCCCGTATCCTCCCGGTCATGTACCGGCTCTGGGTCTTGATCCACCTGGTCGGGGTCGCCGGGTTCCTGGCGGCACACGGGGTCTCGGTGTTCGCGATGTTCGCGACGAGGACCTTCGAGGACGACCGTGAACGCATCCTGGAATGGTGCGAGGCCTCGAGGCGCACTACGGCGCCGATGTACATCTCGTTCGGGTTGCTGCTGTTCGGTGGCGTCGCGGCCGGTATCGACAGGGCGCTGTTCGCCCAGTGGTGGCTGCTGGGGTCGTTGCTGCTGCTGCTCCTCCTCACCGCGTTGATGTCGGTGGTCGCCAGCCCGTACATGAAGCGGCTGCGCGAGGGGTGCACACGCTGGGCCGACGGCTCCTACACGATGTCCGACCAGGAGCTGCGCGCGACGCTCGCCGGTCCCGCGACGATGATCACGGCGACGACGGGCGGGCTCGGCCTGGTCGTGATCCTGTACCTCATGGTGTTCAAGCCCGGGGCATGATGGATCGCGTCTTCAACTTCTCGGCCGGGCCGGCCACGCTGCCCCCTTCCGTGCTCGAGCAGGCACAACGAGACCTGGTGTCGTTGCCGGGGATCGGCGCCTCCCCCCTCGAGCTCTCCCACCGCGGTCCGTGGTTCCGTGAGGTCATCGGCGAGGCGGTGGAGAACCTCCGGACGCTGCTCGCCGTGCCCGATCCCCACCACATCGTGTTCTGTCCGGGCGGCGCGACCCAGCAGTTCTCGATGGTGCCGATGAACCTGTTGCGAGGCAGCGACCGGGTCGCCGAGTACGTGGTCACCGGCTCGTGGGGAGCGAAGGCCGTGTTCGAGGCAGAGAAGGAGGGGCGGGTGCGGGTCGCGTGGTCGGATGCGGCGCACGACTTCACCCGAGTGCCGACCGCCGACGAGATCACATCGGCACTGTCCCCCGCCTCCGCCTACGTGCACCTCACCACCAACGAGACGATCGAAGGCGTGGAGTGGCCGCAACCTCCGACGCCTCCCAGCGGCGTGACCCTCGTCGCCGACGCATCGTCGGACTTCCTGTCACGTCCGATCGACGTCGGGCGATTCGGGGTGCTGTACGCCGGCGCCCAGAAGAACGCCGGGCCCGCCGGGGTGACGATCGCGATCGTGCGTGAGGATCTGCTCGCGCGTGTGCCCGACGGACTCCCCACGATGCTCGACTACCGCACCTTCGTCGAGCACGGATCGATGTACAACACCCCACCGGTCTTCGCCGTCTACGTGGTGATGCTCGTCACGCGTTGGATGCGCGACGAGGTCGGCGGTCTCGCCGAGCAGGAGCGCCGCAACCGCGAGAAGGCTCGACTGCTTTACGACGCGATCGACGGCAGCGACGGCTACTACCACGGCCATGCAGACCCGGCCTCACGTTCGATGATGAACGTCACCTTCCGGCTGCCGGACAAGGACCTCGATGCCAGGTTCATCACCGAGGCCGCAGCGCGCGGCATGGTCGAGCTGAAGGGGCACCGCAGCGTCGGCGGGATCCGGGCGAGCATCTACAACGCGATGCCGGTCGAGGGCGCCCGGGCCCTCGCGGACTTCATGGCCGGGTTCCCCAGGAGCGCGGCCTAACCACCGATCGCGATGTCGAACTCGTTGCCCTCGGGGTCAGCGAGGGTCCGCCACATGAAGCCCTCCAGCGACCGTTCCTGCCCGTCGGGCCACGAGCCGCCCAGCGCGAGCACGCGCTCGGTCTCCGCCTCGAGATCGACAACGGAGAGATCGAGGTGCAGGCGGTTCTTGCCCGACTTCCCCTCGGCCACCCGCTGGAAGCAGATCACGGGCAGCGTCTCGCTTCCTTCCAGGAAGACGAACCGGCCCTCGTCCATCACCGCGTCGACCTCGGTGCCGAGCAGTTGCGCCCAGAACGACGCGAGACGATCGGGGTCGAGGCAATCGACCGTGAGGAACAGGAAGCCCGCCGCCATCACCCGGCTCCGATCAGCTCGTCGGCCATCCCGGCGTAGATCTCGGTGTGGCGATCGACGTCGTCGGCGGTCGTCGCCGGCGACATCAGCGCCATGTTGTGGAAGGGGGTGATGAGGATGCCCCGATTCAACAGGTAGAGGTGGATGTACGGATCGACCTCCTCGTCCTGGCCGGCGGCCGCCTCGGCCCCGTTGCGCGCCTCGTCGGGCCGGAACAGGTACTCCACACGGCAGCCGAGCCGGACCACGTGCCATGGGAGCTCGCGGGACTCGATCACGCCACGAACCCCCTGTTCGAACCGCTCGCCGAGCGCGATCATGCGGTCGAACGCGTCGTCGGTCATGACCTGTCCCAACGTCGCGCGCATCGCGGCGAGGGAGAGTGCGTTCCCCGCCAGGGTGCCCCCCACGCCGCCGACGTCGGCGTTCTTCCAATCGGTGTGTTCGTACACCATGCGGCTGACCGCCTCGCTCATGCCGTACGCGCCGCAGGCGATGCCCGCACCGAGGGTCTTGCCGATCGTGACGAGGTCCGGCTGCAGATTCCAAGCCTTCGTGCACCCGCCCGGACCGGCGCTGATCGTGTGGGTCTCGTCGATGACCAGCAGGCTGCCGTACTTCGTGCAGAGCTCGCGTACGGCCTCATGGTATCCAGGGTCG
Organism: uncultured Actinomycetes bacterium; assembly: GCA_963734685.1. Taxonomy (GTDB): domain Bacteria; phylum Actinomycetota; class UBA4738; order UBA4738; family HRBIN12; genus JAOUEA01. The sequence goes on from CAVTIC010000001.1 coordinate 292,341, forward strand.
GGCAGCACGATGCCGATGTTCGTGAGGGCCGGCTCGAACAGACACGCGGCGACGTCGCCGTGGGCGAGCGCGGTCTCGAGCCCCTCGAGGTCGTTGATCTCGACGACGCGCGTCGTCTCATCGAGAGGAACCGGTTTGCCGATGTTGCCCTCGCGTTCGACCGTGTTGCCATCGGCATCGAGGGTGGCGAACGTCTCGTCGACCGACCCGTGGTAGCACCAGTTGTGCACGACGATCTTCGGGCGCTTCGTGATCTCACGGGCCCACCTGATGACGAACCGGTTCGCGTCGGTCGCCGTGACCGTGAACTGCCAGTACGGCACGCCGAACCGGCGGGCCATCTCGGCGCCGACCCACGTGGCGTCCTCCGTCGGCAGCATCAGCGTGATGCCCCTGGCCGCCTGCTCGGCGATCGCGTCCACCGAGATCTTCGGCGCGTGGCCGGCCATGCCGCCGGTGTCCCCGAGACACAGGTCGACGAACTCGTTGCCGTCGACATCCCAGAAACGCGCGCCTTCGGCTCGATCGACGTAGACCGGATGGTCGCCCGGCCAGCGGGTCATCCAGTTCATCGGCACGCCGAACAGCAGCGATCGTTTCGCCTCGTCTGCGAGCTGCCCGCTGCGAGCGTGACGGCGGCGGAACGTCGCGCGTTCGCGCTCCATCAGCGCAGCCAGCCGTGAACGGTCGATCGTCTCCACGCGTGTCCTCCCGATCATGTTGCCCGGCGACGGGCTCGTGCGCGGAGTCTAGCTCCGCGTACGAGGCCCGCGGCCGCCGTGGCATCGGTACGCTCACCCACATGAGCTGGCCCGTGGTACGCGCGTCTGGAGGTCCGCGCACGCGCGGACGAGCCTACGGCGACGGCGCCCGAGATCGGGTGCACGGCTCGATCGACCTGTATGCAGCCGTCTTCGCGCACTACACCGGCCTGTCGTGGTCCCGCGTGCGCGACCGCGCGGGAGCGTTCGTCGAGTGGATCGAGGCGACCGACGTGCAACTGCTGCCCGAGATCGAGGGCATCGCCGAAGGGGCGGGCGTCGATGCCGAGGACGTGCTCGCGCTCAACGTGCGCACCGAGGTCATGTTCGGTCTCGACGCCCGCGCCGCGCGCGCAGCAGCCAGAGAGTGCACCGCGATCGCTGCCGCGCCGCCGCGCAGCTCCGGTGGCCGGGTGTTCGTGGCTCAGAACTGGGACTGGAAACCCGCGGCCCGCGACACTTGCGTGTTGCTCGCGATGCGCCCGCACGAGCGACCTGGGTTCGTCACCCTCGTGGAAGCCGGGCTGCTCGCGAAGTGCGGCATGAACGAGGCGGGCCTGGGGCTCGCGACGAACGCCCTCACGTCGAGCCGTGACCGCGGCCTGCCCGGTGTGCCGTTCCACGCGATCCTGCGGCGCATGCTCACGAGCACCTCGCTCGACGAGGCCGTCGACGTGGCGACCGGTTCCCATCGGGCATCGTCCGCGAACTACATCATCGGCTCACGCGACGGCCGGGTCGTCGACATCGAGGTGGCGCCCGGCGGTCCCGACGCGGCGTGGCGCGTGGAGGGCCCGCTGGTGTGCCACGCGAACCACTTCATGCGGCCCGACCGACCGTTCAAGGACCTCGCGCCGCTCGAGGGTCGGGACTCGTTCGACCGTCACGCCTCGGCCGAACGGTCCGCGGAGGCCGTCGAGGCCGTCGACCCGTCGGTGATCGAAGCGGCGCTGCGCGCCCACGCGGTGCCGGAACGGGACGAAGGGTCGGTCTGCGCGCACGGCGATCCTTCCCTGCCGCCGGAAGCGGACTACGTGACCGTCGCCTCGGTGATCATCGACCTCACGGCCGGAGAGCTACGGCTCACCGCCGGGAACCCCTGCGAGGCCCCGTTCATGTCGCACCGCCTCGTGGACCTGCTTCCCGTTGCCGCCGAGTCGTAAAGGTGCGCCTGCGTGCAGCCGATGGGGTAGCACGATGGAGTCCGAGCACGACCTCCCCCGCCGGCGAGCCAACGACGGCCTCAGCCGCCGGCTCGCCGACCTGCCCACCGAGCCTTCTCCCAACGGCAAACCGCGCCGCAGGGACTATGACGGCTGGCTCGATCGGTGGGCAGCCACGGTCTCGGACCTGACCCGCCTGAAGAACACGCATCCGATGGTGGATGCGGTGATCGAGGAGCAGATCGGCAGGAAGATCCGGATCGGCGATCGCTGGCTCACCGACTGGGCGTCGTGCAACTACCTCGGCTTCGACCTGGACCAGGAGATCATCGACGCGGTGCCCGAGTACCTGGCGCGCTGGGGCACCCATCCCTCATGGTCCCGGCTGTTGGGCAACCCCCGTCTCTATCCGGAGATCGAAGAGCAGCTCACCGAGTTGGTGGACGGCGAGGATGCGCTCGTATTGCCGACGATCACGCACATCCACATGTCCGTGATCCCGGTGCTCGTCGGCGACGGCACGATCTTCCTCGACGGGAGAGCGCACAAGACCGTCTATGACGGCGCCATGGTCGCCGCGGGTCACGGCGCCACCGTCGTTCGGTTCCGGCACAACGACAGCGAGCACCTCGAGGAGCTGATCCGGGCCAGCGACCCGGGCATCCCGCGCATCATCGCGATGGACGGCGTGAACTCCATGACCGGCAACGCCCCCGACATGGCGGAGTTCAGCCGTGTCGCCGGCGAGCACGGCGCCCTGCTGTACGTGGACGACGCACACGGGTTCGGCGTGATCGGCGAGCGGTCGCCCGACGAGTTGTGCGACTACGGGACGAAGGGGAACGGCATCATGCGTCACTTGGACGTGCCCTACGACGACACCGTGATGGTCGCGGGATTCTCGAAGTCGTACTCGTCGCTGCTGGCGTTCCTGGTGCTGCCGACGCGGTTGAAGGACGCGCTGAAGGTCCTCGCCCCACCCTACCTCTACTCGGGACCGTCGCCGGTCGCCTCGCTCGCGACGACCCTGAAGGGTCTCGAGGTCAACCGCAGTCGCGGCGACGTGTACCGCGCGGACCTGTGGCGCATGACGCACCGCCTGCTGGATGCGCTGCACGACATGGGCATCAGGACCCCGAACACCACCGGCTTCCCGATCGTCGAGGTTCCGCTCGCCAACCACGAGGAGATCGACGAGGTGGGCCAGTACCTCTTCGAGCACGGGCAGTACGCGACGATGGCTGCCTATCCGCTCGTGCCCAAGCACGAGGTCGGGTTCCGCATCCAGGTGACCGCGGCCAACACCGACGAGGAGATCGAAGGGCTGATCGCGGTGCTCGGCTCGCTACACGACCACTTCCTGCTGGAACAGGGCTCCGATGCGCTGGCGCCCACCGGGCTCGCCTGAGGGCCACCCGCGCATGTCCGGCGGAGCGAACGGCGGAGGCAGGCTCGAGGGGCGGACCGCCATGGTCACCGGCGGCACGTCGGGGATCGGCCTCGCGGTGGTATCGAGGTTCATCGGCGAAGGAGCCGAGACCACAGCGGTGGCCCGTCGCTATCGCCCCGAGGTCGACGACGTGGGGGCGCGATTCGTGGCCGCCGACGCCGCCGACCCGGACCTGATGCGAGCGGCGTTCGAGGCCACGGCCGATCGGGACGGGCCGCTGGACGTGCTGGTGCTCAACGCGGGCATCGCCGGCCTCGACGCCGAGACGCTCGAGGCGACCGACGTGACCGACGTGGCCGAGCTCCTGCGCGTGAACACGATGGGCGTGCTCCACGGGCTCGCCCTGGCGCCCCCGTACCTCCGCGACGGGGCAAGCATCATCATCACGGCGTCGGCGGCCACGTCGTGGGCCTTCCCCGGGTACATGGGCTACAGCGCGTCGAAGGCCCCGCTCTATGAGTTGAGCCGGCACGCTGCCATGAAGCTCGGTCCCCGGGGGATCAGGGTCAACACGGTGAGCCCGGGGACGGTGCTCACGCCGATGCAGCCGGCAGACGATCCCGAGGCCCGCATCGCGCACGTCGCCACCTGCCTCGGCCGTCCGGCGCTCCCCGACGAAGTGGCCGGCGTGTACGTCTTCCTCGCGTCCGACGACAGTCGGTACGTGACCGGTACCGACATCAGGGCCGACGGAGGATGGCTCGATGGCCTCACCGAGGCGCACGCGTGACGCGCTGCTCGCGGGTCTGTCCGAACCCAGGTCCGCCGCTGTTTCCGAGGCCCACAACGTCGCAGGTCAGACGCGCTGACTACCCAGAACCGGGTATCAGCCATCGGGGGCCGGGACCGATAACGCAGAGGTGAAGAGCCGAGCGTGGATCGTGTATCCGGCGGTAGCGGTCGCGGCGACCGCCTTCTACTACCTGCTCGGCCACAACAGCTTCTTGTTCAACGTGATCGGGTTGTCGTCCCCGGTGCTGATCCTCGTCGCGGTGCACATGCACCAACCCGAGAAGCGCGTCACCGTGGTTGTTGATCGCCGCCGGCCAGTTCCTGTTCATCGCCGGCGACATCGTCTCCTACAACTACGTGCACTTCTCGGATGCGTTCCCGCAGGTGTTCCCGCTCGACTTCACGTTCAATCCGATGGGCGACGTGCCGTTCCCGGGACCGGCGGACCTGTTGTACCTCAGCGTCTATCCATGCCTGATCGCCGGCGTGATGCTCCTGATCCGCGCGAGGAACCCGGGCCGCGACCGCGCGAGCCTGCTCGACTCGGCCATGGTGGCGATCGGCGTCGGCACGGTCTCGTGGGTGCTGTTGATCGCGCCGTACCTCGACATCGCCGACCTGGACTTGAAGATCAAGCTCACGGCGATGGCCTACCCGACGATGGACCTCCTGCTCGCGGTGGTCGCGATCCGGCTGGCCGTGGGGGCGGGGCGTCGCCCGGTCGCGTTCTACCTGTTGATGGCGTCCATCGTGGCGTTGTTCGCCACCGACGCGATCTACGCCTGGTTCGGTCTGTACACCGAGAGCGGGTACCAGCCGGGGAGCGGCTGGCTCGAAGCCGGCTGGATGTCGTTCTACGTGCTGCTGTGCACCGCCGCCCTGCACCCGTCGATGCGTGCCCTGACCGAGCGGGCTCCCGAGCGCGAGGAGCGGCTCACCGTCGGCCGCCTCCTGCTGCTCACGGTGGCCGCCGTGTCGCCCCCGGTGTTGCGCCTCGTGCAGTGGGCCCGCGGCGAGGACGTCGACGTCGGCGTGCTGAGCGCCGCGTCGATCGTGCTGTTCCTGCTGGTCGTCGTCCGCATGGCGGGGTTGATCCGTCAGCAGGAGCGTTCCGCCGAGCGCGAGCGTGCCCTGCGGAAGGCGGGCGCGGCCCTCGTGACCGCCACGAGCCGCGAGGGCATCCATGAAGCTACGATCGACGCCGCGAGGGCCCTCGCCGGCGACGACGCGGCGATCCGCATGTGCGACGAGCCGGACGGGAAGGACCAACTCGTGGTCGTCGCGGCGGCCGGCGGCACCGAGGACGTGCACGACGTCCGGTTCGCCTTCTCCACCTTGCAGGAATGGAAGCGCCAGCGCCTCCTGGAGAACGACGCCTACCTGGTCAGGTCGTACGAGAGCACCCTGCGCGAGCCACTCAGCCTGCCCGCCGGCGACGAGGGCTCGGTCTTCGTCGCCCCCCTCTTCATCCGTGACGAGCTGCACGGACTGATGGTGGTGGCCACCCCGGAGGAGATGCCGCGCTCCGTCGCGGACTCCCTGCGGGCGCTCTCGTCGCAGGTGGCCCTCGCCCTCGAGTCCGCCGCGCTCACCGAGGACCTGGTGATCAAGCAGAGCGAGGCGCGGTTCGCCTCGCTCGTGAGCAACTCGTCCGACGTCGTCTGCGTGCTCGACCCCGACACGACCGTGACCTACGCGAGCCCGTCCACCCTCAGGGTGCTCGGCTTCGACCCGAGCCACGTCGAGGGCACGCGGTTCTCCGACCTGATCCACCCCGACGACATGACCCGGGTGCTGCAGTTCTTGTCCCCGGTCGGCGACGCCGAGGGGCACACCGGACTGGTGGAGTTCCGCATCCGGCGTCGCGACGGCGAGTATGTACATACCGAGACGCTTCGCACGACGCTGCTGCACGATCCGAACGTGCGGGGCATCGTGCTGAACACCCGTGACGTCACCGAACGCAAGCAGTTCGAGGAGCAGCTCTCGCACCAGGCCTTCCACGACACGGTCACGACGCTCGCGAACCGGGCGCTCTTCCACGACCGCGTCACGCACGCCTTGGAGCGCCAGGTGCGGGAGCACGAGCCGATCTCCGTGCTGTTCATGGACCTCGACGACTTCAAGACGATCAACGACTCCCTCGGGCACGCGGCGGGCGACCAGCTCCTGTACGAGGTCGGCGAGCGTCTGAAGGGCTGCTTGCGCGCAGCCGACACCGCCGCCCGCCTCGGCGGCGACGAGTTCGCGATCCTGCTCGAGGACAGCGAGGAAGGCGTGCAGGCGGCCGACGTGGCGGAGCGCATCATGCAGATGCTGGAGGAGCCGTTCACGCTCGAGGGCAAGGAGGTCTTCGTACGCGCGTCGGTGGGCATCGCCACCGCGGACGGCGAGCGGGCCGGCGACGTCGAGGAGCTGCTCCGCAACGCCGACGTCGCGATGTACATGGCCAAGGAACGCGGCAAGGGTCGGTACCAGGTGTTCGAGCCGGCGATGCACGACACGGCGCTCAAGCGTCTCGAACTCAAGGCCGACCTGCAGCGCGCGATCGAGCACGAGGAGTACCAGCTGCACTACCAGCCCGTGATCGAGCTCGAGACCGGACGCATCTCGGGCGTCGAGGCGCTCGTGCGATGGATCCACCCGGTTCGCGGCCTGGTGCCGCCGCTCGACTTCATCCCGCTCGCCGAGGAGACCGGGCTCATCGTGCCGATCGGACTCTGGGTCATGCGGGAAGCCTGCCGCTTCGCCGTCGAGCTGCAGGAGCGGTTCCCGAGCGATCCGTCGTTGCACATGGCGGTCAACCTCTCGGCCCGTCAGATCGCCCGGCCTGAGCTCGTCGACGAGGTGCGCGGGACCCTGGCCGAGACGGGCCTCGAACCGCACTCCCTGATCCTCGAGATCACGGAGAGCGTGATGATGCAGGACATGGAGCTCTCGATCGAACGGCTCAGCGCTCTGAAGCGGATCGGCGTGCAGCTCGCGGTCGACGACTTCGGCACCGGGTACTCCTCGCTGAACTACATCCGGCGGTTCCCGGTCGACATCCTCAAGGTGGACAAGTCGTTCGTGGACGGGGTGAGCGAGGGCGGCGAGGCGTCGGCGCTGACCGCCGCGGTGATCGAGCTCGCGAGCATCCTCAACCTGAAGCCGGTGGCCGAAGGCATCGAGCGGGCCGACCAGCTCCAGCGCTTGCTCGAGCTCAGGTGCGACCTGGGGCAAGGCTTCTTCTTCGCGAAGCCGCTGCCGGGCGAGGAGTTGACCGCCCTGCTCGACGAACGCGCTGCGATGCAGTCCGAAGCCGACGCCCTCGCCCGCGGCCGTCAGCTCTGACGCCCCGTCGGTCGCCGGATCACCGCGCGGAAACCTCGCGGATCCCGTGGCGACGGGCCCGCGAGCCCGTACCCTGGTGCGGTCCATGCGCCGGCTCCTGGTCACGATCGGTCTGAGCGTTGCGTTCGCGCTGCTTGCGCAGGCACCCTCGCTCGCCGCACCCCCTCGGTGGGTGCAGCGCGTCGACCGTCTGGTCGGCGCCCGGCCGGTATCGGTCGTGATCGGCTACGCGGGCGACACGCTCTATCACCACCACGACCGGGTGCGCCGTCCCCCCGCGTCGAACGAGAAGCTGCTGCTCTCGATGGCGCTGCTGAAACGCGTGGGCGCCGACGCCACCCTGCCGACCCGCGTGCTCGCCACCGAGAGGATCGGAGCCGACGGCGTGCTCGAGGGCGATCTGTGGATCGTCGGTCACGGCGATCCGGAGATCGACGGCACGGACATGGCTGCGCTCGCGCGAGCGCTGGCTGCAGGCGGGGTGGAGCGCGTGCGCGGACGGGTGTTCGGCGCCACGGGCCCGTTCGCACGGGACTGGTTCGCGCCGGGGTGGCGCGACTACTTCCCCGACTACTACATCGCTTTGCCGACGGCACTCACGTTCCGTTTCAACGAACGGGCGGGTGGGCGACACGTCACCGACCCCGAACGCCTCGCCGCGAGAGCACTCACGAAGAAGCTGGAAGCTCGCGGTGTGCGCGTGTCCGGGAAGGCCGGCCTCGGCCCCGCTCCGAAGGGACTCGTGGGAGTGGCGACGGTGCAGAGCGATCCGCTCGCGGAGATCATGCGGCGGATGAACACGGTGTCGAGCAACTTCCGGGCCGAGGTGCTCGGCAAGATGCTCGGCGCGACCCGGATCCGCCCGCCGGGCACGATCGCGAAGGGAGCGCGAGCGATCGAGACGTTCGCCGCGAGCCGCGGCGTGCGGGTCACGGCGCATGACTCGTCAGGCCTCTCGTACGACAACAGGGTGACCGCCCAGGGCATCGTGGAACTCCTCACCGACGCCGAGCGGGCCCCGTGGGGCGAGATCCTGCGCGGCACCTTGCCGGCGGGCGGCGAGGGCACCCTCGACGGCCGCCTCGAGACCGTGACCCTGCGAGCGAAGACCGGCACCCTGATCGACGTGTCCGCACTCTCCGGTTGGGTGTGGCTCGAGCGCGAGGATGCGTGGGCGGCCTTCTCGATCCTGTCGAGCGGCATGGACGAGGATCGGGCGAAGATGATCGAGAACAAGATCGTGCGCGTGGTCAGCGCCAACGCCGGCCCGCGCTGATCGTCACAGGTCGATCGCGGAGCGAACGATCTGCAGGTCTGTCACTCCTCGGGCGCCCGCGGATGGAGCAGCCCGAACGTGTAGCCGTCGACGAGCGCTTCCCACGACGCCTCGATGATGTTCTCACTCACCCCCACCGTGGTCCACTCGCGCTCGCCGTTCGACAGGTCGATCAGCACCCTCACGACGGCGCCGGTGCCGTGGGTGCCGCTGAGCACACGCACCCGGAAGTCCTCGAGCTCCATCTGGTCGAGTGCTGGGTAGTCGTTCGCGAGCGCCTTGCGCAACGCGGTGTCGAGCGCGCCCACGGGACCCTGGCCTTCGGCCGACTCGATGTGACGCGAGCCCTGCGTGCGAACCTTCACCGTGGCCTCGGCGAGCGGCGGCTCGTCGTCGCCGACCCGTTCCTCGACGTGCACGCGGTAGCTCTCGATCTCGAAGAACGGCTGGGACCAGCCTCCGGCGCGACGCATCAGCATCTCGAGCGAGGCCTCGGCCACATCGAACGCGTAGCCGAGCGACTCGCGTTGCTTGATCTGCTCGACCACCGCCGGGATCGACGCATCGTCCAGATCGAGGCCGAGCTCCTCGGCCTTCATGCGGATCGTGGCGCTGCCGCCGTAGTCCGATGCCACCACGCCTCGGCGGTTCCCGACCGTCTCGGGAGGCACGTGCTCGTAGGCGCGAGAGACCCGCGCGACGCCGCTCGTGTGCAATCCAGCCTTGTGCGTGAACGCGTACCGCCCCGTGTACGGCTGGCGCGAGTCGGGCGCCAGGTTCGCGATCTCCGCCACGTAGTGGGCGAGCTCGGTGAGGTGCTCGACGGCCCCTTCGGGCAACGCGTCGGTCGCCCCCATCTTCAGCACGAGGTCCGCCGTGAGCGGGATCAGGTCGGCGTTGCCGGTGCGCTCGCCGTAACCGTTGATCGTCCCCTGCACCTGGAGCACACCGGCGTCGACCGCCACGAGCGAGTTCGCGACCGCGCATCCGGCATCGTTGTGCACGTGGATGCCGAGCGGCACGCTCGCCTGCGCCTTCACCTCGCCGACGACCCGCCCGATGTCGAAGGGCAGCATGCCGCCGTTCGTGTCGCAGAGCACGAGGCGCTCGGCGCCGGCTTCCTCGGCCGCAGCGAGCACGGCCATCGCGAACGCCCGGTCGGACCGGTAGCCGTCGAAGAAGTGCTCGGCGTCGAAGAACACCCGGCGCCCCTGGGTGCGCAGGAACTCGACCGAGTCGCGCACCATCGCGACCCCTTCCTCCAGGTCGGTGCGCAGGGCCGCCGTGATGTGCAGGTCCCAGGACTTCCCGACGAGGCACACGACCTCGGTACCGGCATCGAGCAGGTCACGCAGCACCTGGGACCCGTCGGCGCGCTCCCCCGCACGCCGGGTCATGCCGAACGCCGTGAGCGTGCTGGTCTTCAGTGTCTCCTCCGTCGCGAGCCGGAAGAACTCGGTGTCGCGAGGGTTCGCGCCCGGCCAGCCACCTTCCACGTACGGGAAGCCGATCTGGTCGAGCTTGTGCAGGATGCGGAGCCGGTCCTCGACCGTGTACGAGAGGTCGGCCTGCTGCGCGCCGTCACGCAGGGTCGTGTCGTACAGCTCGACGACGGGGGCAGGCTCGTTCATGCCGTCGCTCCCTCCACGACGAGGTCGCCGACCTCGCTCGTGGTGAAGCCCATCTCCCCGGCTCGCATCGACTTCATCTGCTGCGTCGCGGCGCGGATGCCCCGATCCACCCGGTCGGCGGACCCTGCCTCGCCGAGCTGTCGCAGCAGCATCTCGAGCGCGCCGATCGCCGCGAGCGGGTTGATCGAGCCCTTGCCGGTCTCGCTCGGCGCCGTGCCCCCGATCGGCTCGAACATCGAGACGCCATCGGGATTGATGTTCCCGCCGGCGGCGATGCCCATACCGCCCTGGATCATGGCGCCGAGGTCGGTGATGATGTCGCCGAACATGTTGTCGGTGACGATCACGTCGAACCGGCCGGGCGAATCCAGGAAGTAGATGCACGCAGCGTCGACGTGAACGTAGTCGGTCTCGACCTCGGGGAACCCCGCCGACACCTCGTCGACCACCCGCTGGTACAGATCCCCGGCGAACGTGAGCACGTTCGTCTTGTGCACGAGCGTGAGCGTCTTCCGTCGATGAGGCTGCATCGCGAGCTCGAACGCGTACCGGACGATGCGCTCTACGCCGTGGCGCGTGTTGATCGATTCCTGCACGGCCACCTCGTGCGCCGTCCCCTTCCGATGGAACCCGCCGGCGCCCGAGTAGAGCCCCTCGCTGTTCTCGCGCACGACGATCATGTCCACGTCGTCCTCGGTGTGACTCGGCACGAGCGTCTGCACACCGGGGTAGCGCACCACCGGCCGCAGGTTCACGTACTGGTCGAGCCCGAACCGGGCCTTCAGGAGCAGATCGCGCTCCAGGATGCCCGGCTTCACCCTCGGATCGCCGACCGCTCCGAGGTAGATCGCGTCGAGCTGCCCCAGCCGCTCGAGCTCCTCGTCGGGGAGCGTGTCGCCGGTGCGCAGGTACCGGTCGGCGCCGAGGTCGAACTCCACGAGCTCGAACGCGGCATCGCCGCGTACCGCGTCGAGCACCTTCAGACCTTCACCGATCACCTCGGGGCCGGTGCCGTCGCCGCGGATGACGCCGATCGAGTAGGGACCGCCGGTCACGCCGCTCGCGCCTCCTCGGCCCGCTCGACCCCGAACCGCGACCGGACATACACCCGCGGCCGATGACCGCCGAGGATCGGCCGGTCGGAGGGGAGGACGCGATGGCGCGGCTGATGGTTCGACACTCGGTCTCCGATTACTCCGCGTGGCGCAAGGTCTACGACGACTTCGACGACACCCGCGGCCAGATGGGGGTGACCGCCCAGGCCGTGTTCCGGTCGGTGGACGATCCCACCGATCTGACCGTGACCCACGACTTCGCGACGACGGAGCAGGCCAAGGCGTTCGCTTCCTCCGCCGAACTGCGCGCCGCGATGCAGCAGGCCGGGGTCGTGGGCGAGCCGGAGATCTGGTTCGTCGACGAAGCCTGAACCGAGCGGGTTCACGGGGTCTCCTCGTTCGACGCGCTCTGTGACGACATGTGCAAGGCCCGGTTGACCGCGGCGAGATAGGCGCGCGCGCTCGCCTCGACGACGTCGGTGGCGACGCCACGGCCGGTCACCCGGCGCCCGTCGACGTCGATCTGCACGACGACGTCACCGAGCGCGTCGGTGCCGCCGGTCACGCTCGAGACGTGGAAGTTCACGAGTCGACCCTCGACGCCGGCGGCCCGTTGGATCGCACCCATCGCGGCGTCGATCAGGCCGTCGCCCATCGCGGATTCCTCGATCACCTCCTCGCCACGGCGCAGACGCACGGTGGCCCGGGGTTGCAGATGCGTGCCGCCGCCCATCTGCAGTGACTCCATCACGAGCACGTCCTCGTCGGTCGCGCCGAGCTCCTCGGCGACGATCGCCGCGAGGTCCTGATCGGTGATCTGCACCTTGCGATCGGCGAGATCCTTGAACCGGCCGAATGCTCGGTTCAGGTGATCGTCGTCGAGCGAGATGCCGATCTTGTCGAGGGCGTCGACGAACGCGTGCCGGCCGGAGTGCTTGCCCAGCACGAGCGCGTTGCCCTCGAGCCCGATCTCGACCGGATCCATGATCTCGTAGGTCGCGCGGTTGCTCAGTACGCCGTGCTGATGGATGCCGCTCTCGTGCGCGAACGCGCTCGAGCCCACGACCGCCTTGTTCGGCTGCACGTTGTACCCGGTCGTCATCGCGACGAGACGAGAGGTGCGGACGATCTCCTTGATGTTCAGGTCGTGCGAGCGTCCGAGTGCCTGACCGCGCGTGCGGATGATCATCGCGATCTCCTCCAACGAGCAGTTGCCGGCGCGCTCTCCGATGCCGTTGACCGCGACCTCGACCTGCCCGGCGCCGTTCTCGATGCCTGCGAGCGAGTTCGCGACCGCAAGCCCGAGGTCGTTGTGGCAGTGGGTCGAGATCACGATCTCGTCGGGCGTCTGGTCACGCACGATACGGATCAGCTCGCCGAATTCCGTCGGGGTCGCGTAGCCGACCGTGTCGGGGACGTTGATCGTGGTCGCGCCGCACTCGACCGCGAGCCGGTAACACTCCAGCAGGAACTCGAGCGGCGTGCGCGTGGCGTCCTGCGCCGAAAACTCCACGTCATCGGTGTAGCTCTTCGCGAGCGAGACGTTCTCGCGGATCGCGTCGAGCACCTGCTGGAGGCTCATCTTCAGCATCGATTCGCGCTGCACGTCGCTCGTGGAGATGAACGTGTGGATGCGCCAGCGGTCGGCGCCCTTGAGCGCCTCGGCCGCGCGCTCGATGTCGCCGGTCGCGGTGCGCGCGAGCGCTGCGATCACCGGTCCCTTCACCGTCGAGGCGATCTCGCTGACCGCGTCGAACTCGCCGGGAGACGAGATCGGGAAGCCCGCCTCGAGGATGTCGACGTTCAGACGGGCGAGCTGCTCGGCGATCTCGACCTTCTCGGCCTTCGTCAACGCGATGCCGGGGGCTTGCTCCCCGTCGCGAAGGGTCGTGTCGAAGATGCGGACCCGGTTCCCGGTGGGACCGGCGACCGCGCCAGGTACGTCGGATACGTTGCCGTTGCTATCGCTCATGCGGGTGGCACCTTCCGTTCGCTCTCCAGCCAGGGCATCATCTGGCGCAGCTGCCGTCCCACCTGTTCGAGCTGGGACGTCTGCGCCTGCTGGCGAAGTCGGAAGAACTCCTCGAAGCCACCGTCGGCCTCGGCGATCCACCTCTTCGCGAACGTGCCGTCCTGGATCTCGGCGAGCACCTGGCGCATCCGGTCGCGCGTGTGATCGTCGATCACCCGTGGGCCGCTGCTGGTAGTCGCCCCACTCGGCCGTGTCGCTCACCGAGTACCGCATCCACGAGAGCCCACCCTCGTAGATCAGGTCGATGATCAGCTTCAGCTCGTGCAGGCACTCGAAGTACGCGATCTCGGGCTGGTAGCCCGCTTCGACCAGCGTCTCGAAGCCGTTGCGGATGAGCTCGCTGATGCCGCCGCAGAGCACCGTCTGCTCGCCGAACAGATCGGTCTCGGTCTCTTCCTTGAACGTGGTCTCGATGATGCCGGGCTTCGCGCACCCGATCGCCGCACCGTAGGCGAGCGCGCGGGCCTTCGCCTTGCCGGTCGCATCCTGGTGCACAGCCACGAGGCCGGGGGTGCCGTTCCCCTCCACGTACGTGCGGCGCACGAGGTGGCCGGGACCCTTGGGTGCGATCATCGTCACGTCGACACCGGCGGGCGGGATCACCGTGCCGAAGTGGATCGAGAACCCGTGGGCGAACATCAACATGTCGCCGTCCTTCAGGTTCGGCGCGATGTCACTCGCGTACGCGGCACCGTGGGCGGTGTCGGGGAGCAGGCACATCACGACGTCGGCCTCGGCGACGGCCCCGTCGGTGTCGAGCACGCGGAGCCCGGCGTCCTCGGCCTGCTTGCGGCTGGGCGAGCCCGGGCGGAGCCCGACCCGCACGTCGAGGCCCGAGTCCTGCATGTTCTGGGCGTGCGCGTGCCCCTGCGACCCGAACCCGAGCACCGCGAGCTTCTGATCGGCGAGCACGCCGGGGTCGGTGTCCTTCTCGTAGTAGATCGTCGCCATCGCTCTTCTCTCCCCAGACGTGCTCGTGGCCGTCGCCGGCCGATAGTCTGACCTGGACTAGCCGGCCTTCGCCGACTTCAACACGCGTTCCCTGATGCCGCGCTCGCCCCGCGCGAGCGCGATGCGCCCGGTTCGCGAGAGCTCCACGATGCCGAACTCGCTCAGCAGCTCGCGGAGCGCCTCGAGCTTCTCGGGGCCGCCGCTCGCCTCCACGGTGAGCGTCGACGCGGTGACGTCGACGATGCTCACGCGGAAGACGTCGGCCAGCTCCATGATGCGGGCGCGGGCATCGCCCTCTGCCCGCACCTTCACGAGCATCAGCTCGCGCTCGACGGCCGTGCCCGGATCGTGCTCGAGGATCTTGATCACGTTGATCAGCTTGTTGAGCTGCTTCGTGACCTGCTCGAGCGGGCTCTCGTCGACGTTGACGACGATCGTCATGCGCGAGATGCCCGGCGCCTCGGTCGCACCGACCGCGAGCGAGTCGATGTTGTAGCCACGGGCCGCGAAGAGGCCCGCCACCCGGGTGAGCACACCCGGGCGGTCCTCCACGAGCACCGAGATCGTGTGCAGCGTCGCGCCGTTCATGCGATCGGAGCCTCCCCCGGGTCGGTCGTCGGCTGGATGCTCTCGGGCCCGACGATGATGTCGTCGTTCGAGGCGCCCGACGGCACCATCGGGAACACCATCTCGGCCGGGTCGATCCGGAAGTCGATCACGACCGAACGATCGGTGACCGAGTACGCCTTCTCGATCGCCGTGTCGACCTCGTCGGGCGACTCCACCCTGAGGCCGACGGCCCCGTACGCCTCGGCGAGCTTGACGTAGTCGGGCACGTTCGGGTCGAGCCAGACGCCAGAGTAACGCTCGTCGAAGAACAGCTCCTGCCACTGCCGCACCATGCCGAGGTACCCGTTGTTCAGGATCGCGGTCACGAACGGGATCTTCTCGGTGGCGCTCGTCGCGAGTTCCTGGGCCGTCATCTGGAAGCAACCATCGCCGTCGATCGCGACCACGCGCTTGTCGGGCTGGCCGGCTTTGGCACCCATCGCCGCCGGCACCGCGAAACCCATCGTGCCGAGGCCGCCGGAGTTGATCCACCGGCGCGGGTGCTCGAACCGCCAGAACTGCGAGGCGTACATCTGATGCTGGCCGACGCCGGAGACGCAGATCGTGTCGTCGTCGGCGAGTGCGCGCAGGCGCTCGACGCAGTGCTGCGGCTTCAACTTCCCGTCGCTCATGTCGTACCGATACGGATACGTCTGCTGCCACTCGCGGAGTTGTCCGAGCCATGCGGCCCGATCGGGAGCGCCACCGGCCTCGTCCTGACGCTTGTGCAGCTCGGCGGCGAGCTTGCCGATCACGTCCCGGCAGTCACCCACGATCGGCACGTCGGCGACGCGGTTCTTACCGATCTCGGCCGGATCGATGTCGACGTGGATCACCCCGGCGTGTGGCGCGAACGCGACGAGCTTGCCGGTGACACGGTCGTCGAAGCGCGAGCCCAGCGCGACGAGCAGGTCGGCCTTCTGCATCGCGGTGACGGCCGAGTAGTTGCCGTGCATGCCCGGCATGCCGAGGCACAGCTCGTGCGAGTCCGGGAACGCCCCACGTGCCATCAGCGTCGTGACGACCGGCAGCTGACCGGTCGTGGCGAGGTCGAACAGCTCTTCGTGCGCGTCGGCCTTGATCACGCCGCCGCCCACGTAGAGCACCGGCCGTTTGGCGCGCATGATCATCCTCACGGCCTCGACGACCTGTCGCTGGTTGCCCTTCGTGTTCGGCTTGTAGCCGGGCAACGAGACGTTCTCCGGCCAGCGGTACGTGGTCTCGGCGAGCAGCACGTCCTTGGGCAGGTCGATCAACACGGGGCCGGGGCGGCCGGTCGACGCGATATGGAACGCCTCGCGCACGGTCGGACGATGTCGGCCGGATCCTTCACGAGGAAGTTGTGCTTGGTGACCGGCATCGTGATCCCCGTGATGTCGGCTTCCTGGAAGGCGTCGTTGCCGACCACCGGCGTCGGCACCTGGCCGGTGATCGCGACGATCGGCACGGAGTCCATCTTCGCGTCGGCGAGCGGGGTGACGAGGTTCGTCGCCCCGGGACCGCTCGTGGCCATGCACACGCCGACGCGACCCGTCGCCCACGCGTAGCCCTCGGCGGCGTGCCCTGCGCCCTGTTCGTGCCGGCACAGGATGTGACGGATGGGCGACCGGTCGACCAGCGGGTCGTAGATCGGCATGCTCGCGCCGCCCGGGATGCCGAAGACGACCTCGACGCCTTCCTGCTCGAGCGCCGTCAGCAGCGCGTCGGCGCCGGACATCTTGGAGCCGGTCATCGTGCGGCCGCCTGCTCTCTGTCCTCTCGTGCCTCCACCGGACCGGTCTCGACGCGGCGGACATGGGCCTGCAGGCGGTGCGCCAGGTTGCGGCAGGCGCGCTCGAACTCCCAGGGCGTCCAGTCGCGTCGGCGCGTCTGGAGCACGTCTTGCTCTTGCTCCTCGCCGAAGTCGAAGCCCGAGCCCAGGTAGACGACGTCGGACGACAGGTATCGATCGACGACCGCGCGCGTCGAAGGCTCGGCGGACTCGACGCTCACCTGGCCCGGACCCTCCCAGAGCACGCTGGCGACGACGGTGCCGTCTCGCTCGAACTCGTACCGCATGGGGTTCTCCTTGTCTCCGGGCGTTCACCCGGTGTTGGTGTTGCGGTGGCTGGCGGCTGGGTACAAAAAACCCCCGCGTGTGCGGGGGCGTCCGGCGCGGTCAGCAGGCCTCCTGGGCCTGGCCGCGCCTAAGGGATAAGTACGAGGTCGTTACGTCGGGTGGGCGTGTCCTCGCTGAACATGGTCATGACAGTGTAGAGATGCCTCCTGTGCTGTCAACTTTCGGTCGAGAATGAGAGAAGTGAGACAGGGCGAGAGGATGCGCACTCGGCCCGACTCGGGCATAGCTTGGACTCCTGTAGGGATCCGGAGCCCGCGGAGCGTTGTTCCCAGAGATGAATCAACCCCTCCGCGTCGTGGGGGGCACGGCCGAAGGGGCCGAGCTCTCCTCCGAGGAATTCTTCCACCGCGAGAGGGCGGGCTCTGCGGTGTCCTCTGGCCTGGTGACCCACGACCGGTCAGAGGCGGAGGATCTCACCCGCTCGGCTCCGTCGCGGTCGTACGTCGGGTACGCCGACGGCCGCCGGAACCATCCGGCGGCCGTCGCGCGATGCTCGGTGAACCCGGGATCAGCCGGTCGACTCGAAGTACTCGTCGGACTTCTCGTGGTACAGGGCCCACAGCACGAACGCACCGATACCGAGCGTCACCATGCCGGACTCGATGAACGGTCCGTCATGGTGCCACAGCGTGTAGGAGAACGCGATGGTCATGCGGAACCCCTCCACGATCGCCACGAAGAGCCGGTACCCGCGGCTGCCTCGCATGATCCCCGATGCCACGAGGAACAAGACGACGGCGACGATCGCTTCGATCACGCCGAGGGCGAGCACCCCGTCGTCGGAGAGCTCGACGCCGCCCTGCGCGGAAATCGCGTCAATCAACCGGGTCTTGAATGCGAACGCCATGACCGCGGAGACCGCGGCGAGCGCGGCCTGGATGTACAGGATGACGCCGATGAACGTCACCACTCCGGGCCGCTTGATGCGCATCGTGCTCATACGGTCCCCCCTCGTGGATCATCAAGGGCGACGATCCGCCGACGAACGCTATCCCCTCCCCTGCAGGGCACGCAAGTCGCCGCACGAGCCGGCGGGGCCGGCTCTCGCCCGCCTGGGTCGATGCCTCAGACGAGCGAGCGCAAGTCGAGGAACGCGAACGAGGCCGGCGCGTTCGCGCCGGCCTCGTTGCGTGTGAGACGCGAGAAAGTCTCAGACTGCTCTGACGTTCGCCGCCTGCGGGCCCTTCTGGCCCTGGGTGACGTCGTACTCGACCTTCTGGTTCTCGTCGAGGTTGCGGTACCCCTCGCCAGAGATCGCGCTGAAGTGCACGAACACATCGGCGCTGCCGTCGTCAGGCGTGATGAAGCCGAAGCCCTTCTCGGAGCTGAACCACTTCACGGTTCCTGTTGCCACGTGCGATCCCCTCCTTCCTTCCGCCGTGTCGGGCATCGTGCATATGCTGGCCCGTCGGCGCCGGCCGTGACAGCCGGGTGAGGGAACTGCTCGAAGCTTGAAACCGCGATCGGTGCCCTCGGTCCACAACGCTATCAGGAACGGCCGACCGACGGCCAGACGTTGACCGAGCTCGAGTCCGCCGCGTACCGTCGATCGGTGGAGCCTCGCGGCGACCCCCGGCTCGAGGCGGCGATCCGCGCCGTCGGTGCGTGGCGAGGCCGCGACATCGGCGTCACGCCAGTGTCGATCGGCGAGGAAGACCGTCACTTCCTGATCGAGGCAGACGACGAGCTCTTCGTGCTCAGGCTCGCGAACGCCTCGGCACCCGTCGCCCGGGCCGCCGTGTCGACCGAGATCGAGGTGGCGCGGGCCGCCGCGGCGGCCGGTGTCGCCCCGGGATTGCTCGAACACCTCCCGCAGTTCGGGTGTCTGATCACGCGGTTCGCGACGGGACGGCGGCTCAGTTCCGGTGACGTGGGCGACGACCAGCTCACCTCGATCGTGGGCTCGGTCCGGGCGCTCCACGCCTGCCCCGCGCCCACCGCGAGGCGTTCGGTCTTCCGCGATGCCGAAGACCTGCGGCACGCGGCGATCTCGAGCGGGATGTCCATGCCCGACATCGAACCGGCTGCGACCCGAGCGATGCGACGGATCGAGGCGGCGACCGCGCTCGAGGTCGCGCCGACGGTCACGTGCCACGGCGATCTCACTCGCGCCAGTCTGTGCTTCGACCGCGACCATGTGTGGATCGTGGATTTCAGGTGGGCGGGCGCAGGAGACGCCTTCGAAGACCTCGGGAGCCTCGCCGCCCACCTCGACCTCTCGGACGAGCACGCCGATCGCCTGCTGCGCCTGTACTTCGGATCGTCCGACGATGCGCGTCGAGCACAGCTCGACGTGATGCGGCTCGCAGCCGAGTACATGGCGGCCATGCGAGCCCTCTCGCGCACAGCTTCGGGCCCACCGGGGAGAGCGCAGGAGGCAGACCATCGACTCGCCCGCATGCTCGACGACACAGCAACCGATCGTTTCGACCGATCGGTGCGGGTGGTCGCCGCTCGTCGCTGAGATCGCCCGAGGAACGGCCTCTGGCCCGTATATCCCGCGCGAACGAAGGGGTCTAGGGTGGCCCTCGAGGGAAAGAAGGGAGGGCGCGATGCGCAAGCTCGCGATCGTCGCCGCCACGGGCATGCTCGTGGTCGCGGCTGCAGCCTGGACCCTGCCGGCAGGTGCCGGCGGCGGACCCACCGTCATCACAGTGGTGGAGCGAGCGACCACCGACGAGGTGATCGACGTCGGCGCGACGGGTGATTCGGCGGGCGATCTGCTCACGTTCGCGAACCAGCTGTTCGACGAGACCAACACGTCGAAGGTCGGTCGCGACCAGGGCAGCTGCATCCGGATCAGCCCCGACCGTGGCATCTGGCAGTGCAGCTGGACGTCGTGGCTCGGCGGCGGATCGGTGACCGTCGAGGGACCGTTCTACGACACGCGGGAGAGCACGCTCGCGATCACGGGTGGCACGGGCACCTACCACGACGCCACAGGCACGATGCGACTGGGATTCCGGACCGATCCGGCCGAATTCGACTTCACCTACCGGATCGACGCGTAGTTGCCTCGGGAACCGTCGGCCGCGCGCCTCCCGGCTCGCAGGAGGCGCGCGGCTCCGCGAGAGCTCACCCTCACGCGTCGGCCTCCAGCGAGAACCAGGCCACCCGCCGGAGCTTGCCACCCCGCCACTGCAGCGCTTGCCCCAGGTACAGCCCGAGTTCGATCTGCACCAGCTCGTCGAGCACGCGGCGGACCGGGAACGGCGGGTTCTCGGCGACCGCACGGTAGTCGAGCTGTAGGACCGACGTGCCGGGATGGGTGACGCTCGGGCTGACTCGGGTGACGAACCGGAAAGCCGAGGTGCCCTCCTCCACGTCGGTGAGCCCTCGGTACCTGGGGAAGACCGCCCGGATCACGCGCCTGCCGCCCGGCGTGAACAGGTTGATGCCCTCGGCGGCGTGGGGCGAGAACGTCTTCCCCCTCCACGGCATCCATAGGCGGGCCATCGCCTCGGAAGCGACGTCGAGCCCGTAGCCCCATGTGGTCGCGAGCAACCGCCCGCGCCGGTGCCCGACCAGACCCTCCGCTGCTTTGCCACCGGCGAAGCAGGACTCCAGCTCGGTCAGGCCGAGCGGCCGGTCCAGGCGGAGCATCGCCAGGGCGTGCCAGTAGTCATCCATCGATCGGCCCGATCGCTGCCAAGAACTCGTCGAGATCCGGGGCGACATT
Source organism: uncultured Actinomycetes bacterium (assembly GCA_963734685.1). Lineage (GTDB taxonomy): Bacteria > Actinomycetota > UBA4738 > UBA4738 > HRBIN12 > JAOUEA01. Next base: position 313,132 of record CAVTIC010000001.1, read on the forward strand.
GTACGAGGGCTCGAGGTAGCCCTCCAGTGCCTCGACCGTCTTGTATCCATTGCCCGTCACGTAGGCCACGACCTCCTCCCCCCGCTTCACGATGCCTCGGTCGACCATGCGCTTGAGGTTCGCGATCGTCACGCCGCCGGCGGTCTCGGTGAAGACTCCCTCGGCCGAGGCGAGCAGCGTGATGCCCTCGCGGATCTCCTGTTCCGTGCACCACTCGATGTGGCCCCCGGTCTCCCGGGCGACCTTCAACGCGAAGTAGCCGTCTGCAGGCGCGCCGATCGCGAGCGACCGCGCGATCGTGTCGGGCTTCACCGGCGTGACCTCGTCGGCTCCGTCGAGGAACGCCTGCGCGACAGGACGGCACCCCTCGGGCTGCGCGCCGCTCACCCGATAGGGCCTCTCCTCGACCGCACCGACCGCGATGAGCTCCCCGAACGCCCTGTGGATCTTCGTGAGCAGCGCTCCCGAGGCGATCGGTACGACCACGTGGTCGGGCAGGCGCCATCCGAGCTGTTCGGCGGTCTCGAAGCCGAGCGACTTCGAGCCTTCCGCGTAGTACGGACGCATGTTCACGTTCACGAACGCCCACGGCAGGGCGTCGGCGACCTCGCTGCAGAGACGGTTCACCTCGTCGTAGTTGCCCTTCACCGCCACGACCTTCGCGCCGTAGGACTCGGTCGCGAGGATCTTCGCCCGCTCGAGGTCCTCCGGCACGAACACGTAGCAGTCGATGCCGGCCTTCGCGGCGTGCGCTGCGGTCGCGTTGGCGAGGTTCCCGGTGGAAGCGCACGAGATCGCCTCGTAGCCGAAGGCTCGCGCCATCGTCGCCGCGACGCTCACGACGCGGTCCTTGAAGGAGTTCGATGGGTTCACCGAGTCGTCCTTCACCCAGATCACGCCGTCGTGGCCGATCGCGGTCGCGAGGTTGTCGGCGCGGCGCAGCGGGGTGAAGCCCGCCCCGAGGTCGACCCGTTCGATGCCGGGACCGCCGGGCAACAGCGACTCGTAACGCCAGAGGGTCTGCGGGCCCGCTTCCGCCTGCTTACGGAAGTCGACCCCGTCGACCGATTGCAGGTCGTAGGCGGGCTCGAGCGGGCCGAAGCACTCCTCGCAGATCGTGAGCGGCTCGACCGGGTACTGCTGTCCGCAGATGCGGCACTGGAGGGCGGCGGGCGAGGTGATCGTGGGGCGGGAGGTCATGGCTCAGCTCACCTGCGTCGTCGAGCCCAACGGTGGAAAGGTGAGCGGAGCCATGAGGTCGGCAGTCTACACACGCCTCCTGAGCGCACGGACACGGCAGGCCCGGCAGACCGGCCGGCGTTCCCGGTCGACGTCATCCCGCTCGCCGCTTGTCCACGGTCGCGCTGTCGGGCGAGACTGTGCCGATGCTCGCGATCGCTCCGGCGGGACGGATCGCTGCTCTCGTCACGGCTTCCTGCTGCGCGGCGCTGGGCGTCGGAATTGCCGCACTGATGGCCGACGCAACCGCGTGCGATCGCCTGTCGTGCCAACAGGAAGCAGCCGCCGCGTGGCTCTCGATCATGCTCGCGCTGGGCATCGTCGCGCTCGGGGTCGCGATCGCCCTGAGTGCCGGCAGACGTCCGATCGAGGAGGACGGCGCCACCGGCTGGTTCTGGGGACTGGGAACCCTCTTCCTCGCGTCGGCGATCGGGGCGGCGATACTCGTGCCCGCCGCCACGTGCCCGCACGGAGGCAGCCCCGACCCGACGCTCGGGATGTGCCTCCTCGGCCACGATCGGTTACCGATGACGAGCTGGGTATGGCTCGAGCGGCTCATCGTCGTCGTGGGCATCGCAGGGGCGCTGCTCCTCGGTGCGTACCGCCGGCACGTCTGGGTGAACGCCGCGATCTGCGTGACGGCCCTCACGGGCACGATGACGTGGATGCTGGGTGGGAACGCGTAGGCCTGGTCCCGCTCGATCAGCGACGCGCTCGACGTGCGCTCACCACGTCACCGCGCCGTGATCAGCCGAGCCCACGGTTCGCGCGTACTTCGCGAGCGCGCCCTGCGTGTAGCGGTACTCGGGCTGCGTCCACTCGGCGCGACGTCGCTCGAGCTCCGCGTCGTCGACCAGCAGCTCGATCGTGCGGGCGTCGGCATCGATACGGATGCCGTCTCCCTCGTGCACGAGCGCGATCGGCCCGCCGACGAACGCTTCGGGCGCGATGTGACCGACGCTGAACCCCTTCGTCGCACCGCTGAAACGGCCGTCGGTGATCAGTGCGACCTCCTTGCCGAGGCCGGCACCCGCGACCGCCGCGGTCACCGCGAGCATCTCCGGCATGCCGGGTGAGCCCTTCGGCCCCTCGTAGCGGATCACGATCACGTCGCCGGGCACGATCCCGCCTCCGGTCAGCTCGTCGAACGCAGCCTGCTCGGAGTCGAACACCTTCGCGGCGCCCTCGAACACCAGACCCTCGGCGCCGGCGGCCTTCACGACCGCGCCGTCGGGGGCGAGGTTCCCGCGGAGGATCGCGAGGCCCCCCCACGGGTGGATCGGATCGCTCGGCGCATGCACGACCTCGCCGTCGGGCGCCGCGACGTCCATCGCCGCGAGGTTCTCGGCGATCGTGTTCCCGGTGACGGTCATGCAGTCGCCGTGCAGCAGGCCGGCGTCGAGCAGCTCTTTCATCACGACCTGCACGCCGCCGACACGGTCGAGGTCACTCATCACGAATCGTCCAGCAGGGCGTACGTCGACGAGGTGGGGCACGGTCCGCGAGATGCGGTCGAAGTCGTCGAGCTGCAGGTCGACGTGGGCCTCGCGCGCGATCGCGAGCAGGTGCAGCACGGCGTTCGTCGAGCCCGCGAGCGCCATCACGACGGCGATCGCGTTCTCGAAGGCGTCCTTGGTCATGACGTCGCGCGGAAGAGGCCCGCCCTCGGCAACCAGCCGCGCGGCCTGGATGCCTGATTCGCGCGCGGCCACCTCGCGCCGGTAGTCGACCGCGGGTGGCGACGCGGCACCCGGCAGCGACATGCCGATCGCCTCGCCCACGGCCGCCATCGTGTTCGCGGTGTACATACCGGCGCACGATCCGGTGCCCGGGCAGGCCGCGCGCTCGATGCCGCGGAGCTCCGCATCGTCGATCGAGCCCTTGGCATGGGCTCCCACAGCCTCGAACACGTCCTGGATCGTGACGGCGCGGCCCCGATAAGTGCCGGGGAGGATCGTGCCGCCGTAGAGGTACACGCTCGGGAGGTTCAGACGGGCCATCGCCATCAGCATGCCCGGCTCGCTCTTGTCACATCCGGCGATGCCGACGAGGGCGTCCAGGCGCTCGGCGTGCATCACGAGCTCGACCGAGTCGGCGATCAGGTCGCGGCTCATCAGCGAGGCCTTCATGCCCTCATGGCCCATCGCGATGCCGTCGCTCACGGCGATCGTCGTGAACTCGACCGGCACGGCGTCGCCCTGACGGACCCCTTCCTTCGAGAGGGCGGCGAGCTTGTCGAGGTGATAGTTGCAGGGCGTGACCTCGTTCCAGCTCGAAGCCACCGCGACCTGGGCCTTGGCGAAGTCCGCTTCGCTGAACCCGACGGCGCGCAGCATCGCGCGAGCGGGGGCACGTTGCGGGCCTTCCGTGACCTCCCAGCTCCGTGGCCACCTGCGTGGGCGCTCACCGACCATTGGGACTGCCTCCTGGGGAAGGATGATGAAGACCTCACCGTAGCAACCAGCGGCGGCGCCGACGACGGGACGGCATCGGTCGGCCCGGCCGATAGCATCCTCATCGTGGACCCGGTGCCCGATCTCGGCCGCAGTTGGTGGCTCCGTGAGGCCATGGCCCGACCGGAGTTCGCCGGCGACCCGGCCCCGGCGCTGCGCGGCGACACCACCGCCGACGTGGTGATCCTCGGAGGCGGCTACACCGGCATGTGGACGGCGTGGTTCCTGACCGAGCGAGCACCGGGTATCGACGTGGTGCTGCTCGAGCAAGACATCTGTGGAGGCGGACCGAGCGGACGCAACGGTGGCTTCTGCCACGGATGGTGGGGCCACGTCGGGGACCTCGTGGGCACGTTCGGCGACGACGGCGCCTTGTCGTTGCTCGAGGCGGTCGCGCCCTCCCCGGCCGAGATCGGGGCGTGGTGCGAGGACAACGACGTCGACGGGTGGTTCCGGATCGGCGGCGACCTCGCCGTCGCGACGAACCCACACCACGACGGTCGCTGGGACTCGACCGCGCGCGCGGCCGAACGACTGGGCGTGGGCGAGCACTATCGGGTGCTCAGCGCGGAGGAGGTGCGAACGAGGTGCGCCTCGCCTACCTTCCGCGGCGGCCTGCTGGTCTCCGACGGAGCAACCGTGCAGCCCGCGCGCCTCGCCAGAGGCCTGCGGCGGGTCCTGATGCAACGTGGCCTCCGCATCTTCGAACGCACGCCGGTCTCGAGGTTCGGATCGGGCAGTCCGACGATCGCCGAGACGCCGAGCGGCACCGTGCGGGCCGGCCACGCGGTGATCGCGCTCGGTGCGTGGGCGACGACGTGGAAGCGATTCCGCCCGCTGCTCACGATCCGCGGGTCGTTCATGGTGATCACGGAGCCGGCCCCCGATCGCCTCGCCGCCCTCGGCTGGACCGGGGGCGAGGCGGTTCGGGACCTGCGCTCGTCGATCCATTACCTGCGTACGACCCCCGACGGCAGGATCGCGTTCGGGCTCGGCGGGCTGCAGCGTGGGCTCGCGAGACGCGTGGTGCCCTCGATGGCATTCGACGGGTCGTTCGTTCGCAAGACCGCCGAAGATCTCGTGCAGATGTTCCCGACATTCGCCGACGTGCCACTGGAGGCGGGATGGGGAGGGCCGATCAACGTCTCCGGACTGACGATGCCATTCTTCGGCACGAGCGGCGGGCATGAGAACGTCCATCACGGTCTCGGGTACACCGGCAACGGGGTCGGCCCGTCGCACCTCGGGGGCAAGATCCTGGCGGGCCTCGCCCTCGGCGCCGACGACGCCCTCACCCGGTTGCCGGTGGTCACGCACGAGCCCAAGCGGTTCCCACCAGAGCCGGTCCGGTCCCCGGGGATGCTCGTCTCGAACGCCGCGATCTGGCGCACGGACGACCTCGAGGACGCGGACCGGGACGCCGACCCGGTGACGCGCTTCGTCGCCACCATGCCCAGACGCCTTGGCTATACCCTTGGACCCCGATGAGCACCGCCACCGACTCCTCCCTCCCATCGCTGCCGCCAGACGACGGCCGGAGCTGGTGGCTCCGCGAAGCCCTGGCCCATCCGGAATTCATCGGAGACGAGACGCGACGCCTCGAGGATGACATCAGCGCCGACGTCGTGATCCTCGGCGGCGGCTACACGGGGCTGTGGGCCGCCTACCACCTCAAGCGGCTCGACCCCGGCGTCGACGTGGTCGTGCTCGAGCAGGACATCTGTGGCGGTGGTCCGAGCGGTCGCAACGGCGGCTTCGTGAACGGCTACTGGAGCGATCTGCCTCACCTCACGCACGTCTTCGGCGACGCGACGGCGCTCCGGCTCTGCCGCGCGGCCGAGGCGAGCGTCGAGGCGATCGGTGCCTTCTGCAGCGAGCACGGCGTCGACGCGTGGTACCGGGCCGACGGCGACCTCATGGTGGCCGCGTCGGAGGCGCAGATCGGGGCGTGGGGCGACCTCGTCATCACCGCGGAGCGACTTGGCCTCGCCGATGACTTCGACGTGCTCTCAGCCGAAAGGGTGCGTGCGCTCGTCGACTGCCCGGTGTTCCGAGGCGGCGTCGCCGGGCGCTACGGCGCCACGGTGCAGCCTGCGCGCTTGGCCAGAGGCCTGCGCCGGGTCGTGATGGACATGGGCGTTCGCGTGCACGAACGGACCCCGGTCACCCGTTTCGGCGTCGGCTCTCCGTCCGTGGCCGAAACCCCGGCGGGCACCGTGCGCGCCGGCGCCGCCGTGATCGCTCTGAACGCCTGGGTCGCTCGATGGAGACGATTCCGCCGAGTCATCACCGTGCGCGGCAGTTACATCGTGCTGACCGCCCCGGCCCCGGAGCGCATCGAGGAGATCGGCTGGACGAACGGCGCGGGGCTCTCCGACTACCGCTCCGCACTGCACTACGTGCGGACGACGCCCGACGGCCGCATCGCGTTCGGGATCGGCGGCATGCAGCCGAACCTCGCACGCTCGATCGGTCCGAGGTTCGCCTACGATGAAGCCGCGATCCGGGTCGCCACCGCCGACCTGCACCGCATGTTCCCGAACTTCGCCGACGTGCCGATCGAGGCCGGCTGGGGAGGTCCGATCGACGTGTCGGGCACACACCTGCCGTTCTTCGGAACCCTCGACGGCGGCACGGTGCACTATGGGTTCGGCTACACGGGGAACGGGGTCGGTCCGGCGCACCTCGGCGGACGCATCCTGGCCTCCCGGAGCCTCGGCCGCTACGACGAGGTGCTCGAACTGCCGATCGTGGACACCGATCCGCTCAGGTTCCCGCCCGAGCCGATCCGCTCGCCCGGAGCGTTGATCGCGAACCACGCGATCCGGCACAAGGACGATCTGGAGGATCTCGGCGAGCAGCCCAATCCGATCGTCGACTTCGTCGCGAAGCTCCCGCGGCGCCTCGGCTACAACTTAGGCCCGTAGCGGCGGCCACGAGTTAGGCCCGTAGCGGCGGCCACGAGTTAGGCCCGTAGCGGCGGCCACGAGTTGGGCCCGTAGGGTCCCGCCCCGTCCCGCGGCTCCAGGGACCTCCGCCCGTTCGCGGATGGGCTCCGGGAGAGGCAGGATACGGGCATGAGCTCGAAACCCGCGGCACCTGCACACCCGATGTCCGGCATGGACGCCTTCGCTCCGGCCGAGATCGCCGCGCTCGTCGAGACGCGCGGGGTGTCCAAGGCGAACGCCCCCTTCGTATCCACCTTCGTCCTCGGCGTGCTCGCGGGCGCCTTCATCGCGCTCGGAGCTGTGCTGTCGACTATCATCGGCACGGGCTCCGAGCTCGGCTTCGGCATCACGCGGTGGCTGGCGGGCATCGGGTTCTCGCTCGGGCTGATCCTGGTGATCGTCGCCGGCGCCGAACTGTTCACGGGCAACAACCTGATCGTGATGAGCGTGGTGAGCGGCAAGGTGCCGGTCGCCCGCCTCCTGCGCAACTGGGCGATCGTCTACGTCGGCAACTTCGTCGGCGCCGTGTCGGTCGCCGTGTTCGTATGGCTCGGCGATTGGGGGGGCCAGGACGACGGCGCGGTCGGCGCCACGGCCCTCGGTGTCGCGGCCGCGAAGGCCAGCCTCCCCTTCTGGATCGTGTTCTGGCGAGCCGTGCTCGCGAACGCGCTGGTCTGTCTCGCCGTGTGGCTCGCGACGGGCGGTCGCACGATCGTCGACAAGGTCTTCGCGATCGTCTTCCCGATCAGCGCCTTCGTGGCCTCCGGCTTCGAGCACTCGGTCGCGAACATGTACTTCATCCCGGTGGGACTGCTGCTGGAGCGTGACGTGCCCGATGCGACGACCGACCCGGCGCTCGCCGGGCTCGACCTCGCGGGGTTCGGCACGAACCTCGCGGCGGCGACGATCGGCAACGTCATCGGCGGCGCCGTCCTCGTCGGACTCGTCTACTGGTTCGTGTACCTGCGGCCGAAGCGGGAGACTTAGGTGGCGGCGATCATCGAGGCTGCGACCCTCACCAAGCGATACGGATCCTCCCGAGGCGTCGAGGAGCTCACGTTCGAGGTGACCGAGGGCGAGGTGTTCGGGTTCCTGGGACCGAACGGGGCCGGCAAGACGACGACGATCCGCACGATGCTCGACTTCATCCGCCCCACGACCGGCTCGATCCGGATCTTCGGCTTGGACCCGCGCGTGGAAGGGATCCGTGTGCACGCGCGAGTCGGCTACCTGCCCGGCGAGCTCGCCCTGTACGAGCGCATGACGGGCGAGGACTACCTGCGCACGTTCGCGTCGCTGCGAGGTGGGGTGGATCTGGCGCACGTGCACCGATCGGCCGAGCGCCTGCAGCTCGACCTCACCAGGAAGATCAAGGCTCTGTCGCACGGCAACAAGCAGAAGGTCGGACTCGTGCAGGCGTTCATGCACCGCCCCGACCTGCTGATCCTCGACGAGCCGACGCAGGGACTCGACCCGCTGGTGCAGCAGACCTTCTACGCCATGCTCGAGGAGGAGCGTGTCCGGGGAGCGACCGTGTTCCTGTCGTCGCACGTGATGCCCGAGGTCGAGCGTGTCTGCGACCGGGTGGCGATCGTTCGGGAAGGCCGGCTCGTGGCGGTGGAGGACGTTGGGGCGCTGAAGGCGCACGCGCTCCGCCGGATCGAGCTGCACTTCGATGCACCGGTCCCGGCCGGCGCCTTCGCCGACCTGCCGAGCGTTCGATCGGTCGAGACGCACGGCGACGAGGTCTCCCTCGCGATCGAGGGTCCGCTCGACGCCGTCATCAAGCAGGCGTCCCGGTTCACCGTGGTGAACATCGAGACCCGGGAGCCGAGCCTCGAGGACCTGTTCCTCACCTACTTCCGGGCTGACGGCGCCGACCCCGACCGGGGTGAGACGCCGTGACCGGATTGCTCGCGAAGGCCGCGAGGGACCAGCGCCGAGGCCTGATCGGCTGGGGCATCGGGGTGGCGGCGGTCGTGCTGATGTACGCAGCCTTCTACCCGAGCATCAAAGAGAGCGCCGCCGAGTTGCAGGCCTACCTCGACAACCTCCCCGAGGCGATCCGCAACATCGTCGCGACGCAGGACTACACGTCGCCGTCCGGCTACCTCCAGAGCGAGTTCTTCAATTCGATGGGACCCCTCGTGGTGCTGATCTTCGCGATCGGCGCGGGCTCACGGGCGATCGCGGGCGAGGAAGAGGCGGGCACCCTCGACCTGCTGCTCTCCACGCCCGTGCGGCGCCGCCAGGTGCTCGCGACCAAGGCGGCCGCGATCCTCGTGGCCGCGACGGCGCTGGGAGCGGTCGCCGCCGTCGCGATCGGCGTGTTCGGACCGCTCTTCGACCTGTCGGTCGCGATCGGCGACGTGCTCGCCGCATGCGTGATGCTTGCGCTGCTCGGCATCGCGTTCGGCGCGATCGCTTTCGCGGTCGGCGCCGCGACCGGGCACCGCGCGATCGCGAACGCCGTCGCGGGTGGCCTCGCCGTGGTCTCCTTCATCGTGCACGCGATCGGGCCCACGGTGGACTGGGTGCAGCCCCTGCGGCCGCTCTCACCCTTCCGTTGGTACCAGGAGCCGAGCGTGCTCACCGGAGGCGTGCACGTGGCGAACCTGGCCGTGCTGGCCGGCATCGCGCTCGTCTGCTACGCGATCGCGTTCGTGACGTTCGACCGGCGCGATCTCGCGACCTAGGAGCCCTCCCTCGCTCACTCAGCATCGCCGAACGGCGTGAACCCGGGCGCCGTCAGCGGCCAGGGATGGGCGGCCTCCCAGGCGGCCCCGACCGCGAGGACCATGTCGTCCGCGAATCGCGGACCGGTGACCTGCATACCGAACGGCACCCCGTTCGGCGAGACCCCCGCCGGCACCGAGAGCGCCGGGTGTCCAGTGATGTTCGCGGCCTGGGTGTTATAGGCGTCGGCAGGTGAGGAGGCGGCATCCTCGCCTGGGGAACGACCGTCGGCGTAGAAGCCCTCCACGCACATCGTCGGCGACACCAGCACCGTTGCAGGCTCGAGCAGCTCGTCGAGCGCGCGCGTATACGCGAAGCGACGGCGGCGCGCCGCGAGGTAGTCGTCGATCGAGAGGGAGGCGGCGATCTCGAGCGCGCCGCGCAGGTAGGGCGTGAGGTCGTCGTCTCGCTCGGCGACGAGGTCGCGGCCGATCCACGCGAGCTCCTCGACGGCCGCGGTCGTGAACCAGTCGTCGTCGATCGACCCGGGGAACGGCGGATCGACGCGCTCGACGGGGAGCCCGATGGCGGCTTCGAGCGCGACGAGCGCCTGGTCGAACAGCGCAGCGATCGGTCCGGGCAGCGGGCCGTAGTCGACCATGCGCGGTGTTGCGAGCATCCGAGAAGGCCAGGCGTCGAGCCGTGCGGACCACGAGGGCAGCGCGGTCGGATCGCCGCTCACCGGTCCCCGCAGCACGTCGAGGAGCAGGCGCGCATCCGCCACGCTGGTCGCCAACGGTCCCTTGGTCGACAGGTCGATCCACGAGGGTGTCGGATCGCGCCCGATCATGCCGTTCGTCGGCTTCAGGCCGACGAGCCCGCAGAACGCCGCCGGGATGCGGATCGAGCCGCCGCCGTCGGTGCCGGTGGCGAGCGGCGCCATGCCTGCCGCGAGCGCCGCGCCGCTGCCCCCGCTCGATCCGCCGGGCGACCAGTCGAGCGCCCACGGATCGTGGGTCTCGCCGAACAGTCGGTTCGACGTGAAGCCCTCGAACGCGAATTCCGGGAGGTTCGTCTTGCCGACGACGATCGCCCCGGCGGCACGGAGTCGCGAGACCGCCTCGCAGTCGACCGCCGCGGGCTGTGCGTCCGCCCGCAGCAACGAGCCGAAGGTCGTCGGCAACCCGGCCGCGTCTTCGTTGTCCTTGACGAGCAGTGGCAAACCGGCGAGCGGTCCCAGGTCCTCGCCCGCCTCGACCCGGGCATCGATCGCTGCCGCGTCGGCGAATGCCCCGTCGCCCCGGGTTCGCACGACCGCATTGATCGGTCCGTCGAGTCGCTCGATGCGTCCGAGCGACTCGGCGACCAGCGACTCGGCGGCGACCCGACCCTCCCGGACGGCGGCGGCCAGGTCGGCGAGTCCGCTCACCGACGACCCATCCGGCCGCGGGCCGTCTCGATCGCCGCTGCGACACGCTCCCCGGCGTCGTTCAGCCGGTCCTCGAGGTTCAGGTGCACCTTGCGCGCATCCCTCAGGACGACGGTCGACGCGTTGCGTCCGGTCACGCCCATCACACCGCCACCCGGATGGGTGCCGGCGCCGCACAGGTACAGGCCCGCGATCGGCGTTCGGTGGTCCCCGTAGAACGGGATCGGGCGGAACGAGAACATCTGGTCGGGCGTCAGCTCCCCCTGCATGATGTTGCCGCCCACGAGCCCCGTGCGCGCCTCGATGTCGGGCGGGACCAGCACCTCCATCTGCTCGACCAGGTCACCGAACCCGGGCGCCACGGTCTCGAACTCGGCGATCACGCGGTTCCCGTAGGCCTCGCGCTCGGTCTCCCATGACCCCTCGCGGAGCGCATACGGCCCCCATTGGCTGAACCCGATCACGATGTGCTTCCCGTCGGGGGCGAGCCCCGCCGGCTCGTGTGCGGTGGGGAAGACGATCTCCGTGTAGGGGTGTTCGCTCGCACGCCCGTACTTCGCGTCGTCGAAGGCGCGCTCCAGATACTCCATCGACGGCGAGGTCGCGACGAGCCCCTTGTGCACGTCGCCCTGCTGATCCCAGCTGGGGAACGTCGGCAGCCCCGACATCGCCAGGTGCACCTTCACCGAGCCGCTGCGCGAACGGTACCGTTCGATGTCGCGCACCACATCGTCGGGGAGCTGATGACGACCGACGAGATCGAGGTAGGTCGTCCTCGGGTGCGCGTTCGACACGACCTGCTTCGCGCGTACGAGCGACCCGTCGTCGAGCTCCACGCCCACCGCCCGGCTCGAGGAGTTGATGGACACCCGCGCCACATGCTGGCCCGTGCGCACCTCGGCCCCGGCGGACTCGGCCGCTCGCCGCATCGCCTGACTGACCCCGCCCATGCCGCCCTTCACCCAGCCCCACGCGCCGAAGTGGCCGTCGATCTCGCCGATCCAGTGGTGCATCAGCGTGTACGCGGAACCGGGTGTCATCGGGCCGCCCCAGGCCCCGACGACAGCCTGCGTCGCCAGCGCGCCCTTCACGCGATCGTCCTCGAACCACTCGTCGAGGAAGTCTGCCGCGCTCATCGTGAACAACCGCACGAGCTCGTGGATGTCGCGCCCCGTCCATCCGCGGAATCGCGCGCCCGTGCGCGCCCAGTTGAGCACCTCACCGAGCCGCAGGTTCGGCGGCACCACGAACAGGAGCGCCTTCATGAGCTCCGCGATGTGCTCGAAGTACGTATCGAACGCGACCCACGCCCGGGCGTCGTGCTTCGAGAGCCTCCCGATGTTCTCCGCGTCGCGCCGCAGGTCGCCCCAGAGGGTCAGCGAGGTGCCGTCGGGGAACGGCACGAAGTAGTCGGGAGTGATGATGGAGACCTCGTAGCCGAATCGCTTCAGCTCCAGCTCCTCGACGATGCGGTCGGGCATCAGCGAGACCACGTACGAGTTGGTCGAGATGCGGTAGCCGGGGAACGACTCCTCGGTCACGGCAGCACCGCCGACGACGTCCCGCCGCTCGAGGACGAGCACGTCGAGCCCTGCCTTCGCGAGGTAGATCGCGCACGCGAGGCCGTTGTGGCCGCCGCCGACGATGACGACGTCGCGCTCGTTGCCCGTCATGCGGCGAAGGGTATCGGTGGCGCCCTCGCCCAGACAACGACCTCACGGGTGGAAGACCCGTCCTGACCGCTAGGCTGCCGCGTCATGGATGCCGACGTGGTCGTGATCGGGGGCGGCTTCGCGGGACTCGTTGCCGCGCGGGACCTGCGGAACGCGGGCCGATCGGTGGTCGTGCTGGAGGCCAGGACACGACTCGGCGGCCGCACGTGGTACCGCGAGATCCCCGGCACCGGCGTCATGGCCGAGTACGGAGGCACGTGGTTCTTCCGCGACTCGCAGACCGCGCTCGCGGAGGAGATCGAGCGGTACCGGGTCGCGGTGACCCCGTCGATGCCGACCACACGGTTCACCTGGCTCGCCGACGGCGTGCTCCGCACGGGCGAGGACGCGGTCCGCGCTGCTGCTGAAGCCGCGGCGGCGGACGGCGCGCTCGACGACGCCGTCGCCCGGATCGCCGACGCGATCGAGACGAACCGAGGGATCGACGTCGTCGACCTCGACGTGCCCGTCACGGCATGGCTCGATGCCGTCGGGGCCTCGCCGGAGACCGAGGCGTTCATCAACGCCTACACCGCGGTCATGGGAGGTGGCGAACCGCACCGGATCTCGATGCTCGGCATGCTGCTCGATGCGGCCGAGGGTGGCTACCGCTTCGACGACGTCCTCGGCGGGTCCGGCGAATGCCTCACCGACGGCACCGCGAGTCTGGTGGACGCCATCGCCGCCGACGCGGGGGCGGACATCCGCGTGTCGAGCCCTGTGGTGCGTGTGCGTCAGGAGGCCGACGGCGTTTCGATCGACATCGCGGGAGGCGGGCGTGTGCGCGCCCTGGCCGCGGTCGTCGCCCTGCCGCTGCATGTGTGGGTCGACGTCGCATTCGATCCTCCGCTGCCCGAGGCGAAGCGTCGAGCGGCGGTGTCGGGACACGGTGGGGCGACCACGAAGATCCTCGCGATCACCGAGGGCGTGCCCGAGGGCTTCCTCGCGATCGGCTGGCCCGCGGACATGCAGGGCGTCGTCGGGGGCCCCGAGGTGCCCGGTGGGCGCCTCGTCACCGGCTTCTCCGGCACGCGGACGATCCGCATCGACGATCGAGCGGCAGCGGAACGAGCGATCCGCGCCTATCTGCCCGATGCGCGGGTCGTCGCCTCCGGCGGCACCGACTGGGTCACCGACGCCTACTCGAAGAGCACGTGGTTCGCACCGCTCCCCGGGTGGTACGCCGAGGACACACGGGCCAGGTCGTGCCTCGAAGGGCGACTCGCGTTCGCAGGTTCCGACATCGCATCGGTGGGCGCCGGCTGGATCGAGGGCGCCGTGCGGAGCGGAAGGGACGCGGCCGCGGACGTCGTGAGGCTGCTCGCAGGCTGAGGACGCACCGCGCCGCCCGGCTCGGGTAGATCGTTGACCGCGCAACTATCGAGTGACGGCGAACGGCACGACCTGTGCGCCGTCCTTCCATACCTGTTCGATCCGTGACTCGAGGGTGTCGAACACGAGGGGGTCGCCGTCGACCACCACGAGGTCGGCCCGCTTGCCCGGCTCGATCGTGCCGAGTTCCGAGTCGAGACCCATCAGCTCGGCCGCGCTGGATGTCGCCGCTACCAACGCCTGCGTGGGCGTGAACCCGTGCGCTGCCATGTGCGCCAGCTCGTTCAGGTTCGTGCCGTGCGGCGAGACCGGGCAGTCGGTGCCCATCGCGACCCTCACACCGGCCTCGGCCGCCAGCTGCATCGCGTCGAACTCCGGGCGCCCCAGCCCCCGCATCTTCTCGCGGACCGCAGGCTGCACCTTGGGATCGTTCGCGATCGCCTCGGTCGTGTCGCCGGCAGTGAGCGTCGGCACGAGCCAGGTCCCGCGTTCGGCCATCATCGCCGCGGCCTCCTCGTCGAGGTAGGTGCCGTGATCGATCGAGCGCACGCCGGCGCGAACCGCCCGCTTGATGCCCTCGGGCCCGTGGGCGTGCGACATCACCCATGTGCCGAGGTCGGCCGCCGTGCGCACGATCGCGTCGACCTCTTCCTGCGAGTAGTTCGGCGCCATCGGATCGTCGGCAGGTGAGAGGAACCCGCCCGACGAGGCGATCTTGACCACGTCGGCGCCGGCACGGATCACCTCGCGCACCTTCGCACTGACGCCGTCCACACCGTCGCAGACACCCGACGGCATGCCCGGGTACTCGACGCCGAAGATGCCGTGGATGCCGCTCGGAAGCCACGGATCGTTGTGCCCGCCGGTCATCGAAAGCATCGTCACCGAGACCTGCATCCGCGGGCCGACGAGGGCTCCTTCCTCGATCGCGGCCTTCAGACCGGCGTCGGCACCGGCGGCGTCACGCACGGTGGTGATGCCGAGCGCGAGCGTGCGACGAAGGTTCTCGGCCATGCGGAAGAACGCGAGCGAGAACGGCTCCTGCATGCGCGCGTACTCGTCGAAGTCCTCGTAGCGGAACGCGAGGTGCACGTGGCAATCGAACAGGCCCGGCAGCAGCGCCCGACCGGTACAGTCGACGCCGTCGTCGCCGTCGAGGCCGGGCCCGACATCGACGATGCGACCGTCGTCGATCACGACGTCGGCCGCGGCCGGCGCAACCCCCGTGCCGTCGAAGACCACCCCGCCGTGGAACACCATCCTGCCCACCGGTTCACGCCTCCTTCGAACGCCGACCTAGACTCGGGCCGAAACCCTATCTGCCCCGAGGAGTGATCGACGTTGGACCTTCGACTCGCGCCCGATGACCGGGCCCTTCAGGAGAAGGCGCGCGGGTTCACCGACCAGGTGCTGGTGCCGCTCGAGGACGAGTGTGAGATCAACGACGGTCTCACGCCGGAGAGCGCGGCCACGGCGAAGCAAGCGGTGCTCGAACGGGGTTTCAACGGCATCAACCACTCGTCTCACGATGGCGGCCAGGGCTACGACACCTTCCAGCAGATGCTGATCGAGGAACAGTGGGGCCGGGCGACCGGAGCCCTCTGGGACATCCCCTGGCGCCCGTCGATCCCTCTCGCGCACGGCACCGAGGAACAGAAGGAACGGTTCCTGCGTCCGGCGATCAGGGGTGAACGCCGGGACGCCTATGCGATCACCGAGGAAGGCGCGGGCTCCGACGTGACCGCCGTGGCGACGACCGCGCGGCGCGACGGCGCCGGGTGGGTGCTCGACGGCGAGAAGTGGCACGTGACGAGCGGCGACGTCGCGGACTTCTTCCTCGTGCACGCCCACGTCGACGGTGATCCGGCGAAGGCGACCGTGTTCCTGGTCGACAAGGACACTCCCGGGGTACGCCTCGTGCGCACGCCGAAGTACACGCACACGTTCGTCTTCGAGCACCCGATCTTCGCGTTCGAGGGCGTGCGGCTCGGTGAGGACCGCGTCCTCGGCGAGGTCGGGGAGGGGTTCGAGCTCACGAAGGACTGGTTCGTCGAGGAACGGATCATGATCGGGGCCCGGACGATGGGCGCGAGCGCCCGTGCGCTCGAGCTCTCGCTGGCGTTCGCCCTGGAACGCCGGCAGTTCGGCAGGCCGATCGTCGAGTTCCAGGCGATCGAGTTCATGCTCGCCGACATGGCGGCAGAGATCGCCGCGGCGAAGTCTCTGCTCTACCGCGTGTGTTGGAACGCCGCTCGCGGCGATGCATCGAGGAAGGAAACGCACGCGATGGCGAGCGCCGTGAAGCTCGTCTGCAGCGAGACGGCGGGGAGGGTGATCGACAAGGCCGTGCAGATCTTCGGCGGCCGAGGGTACATGCGCGAGCAGCCGGTGGAGCGCATGTACCGGGAGCTCCGCGTCGATCGCATCTGGGAGGGCACGAGCGAGATCCAGCGGGTCGTCATCGGCAACGAGCTACGCAAACGTGGAACCCGCACCTACACCGGGTGGCCGTAGCGGTCGTCGGGGTGTCGTCGCCGGGCCGCATCCGGCCCGGCGAGCGCCTGACCTTCGTCGGCAGTCGACGACGCCGCCCACCCGCACTATGGCGACATGAGCGCTTTCCCGGTGTTCACATCGCTCCGCGGGTATCGGCGGGGGTGGTTGCGCGCCGACCTCACGGCGGGCGTGCTGATCGTCGCGATCGCGATCCCGCTCAGCATGGGCATGGCCGAGGTGGCCGGCATGCCGCCGATCGCCGGGCTGTACTCCTGCGTGCTGCCGCTCGTCGCGTACGCGGCCTTCGGCTCCTCGCGCCAGCTCGTGATCGCGCTCGACGCGTCGACGGCCGCCATCGTCGCCGCCACCGTCGCGCCGCTGGCCGGTGGAGACCCGATCGTCTACGCGGCCCTGGCCGGCGGACTCACACTGCTCACCGGCGCGATCCTGCTGGCGTGCGGGGTGCTACGGCTCGGCGTGGTCGCGGATTTCCTCTCGGAACCCGTCCTGCTCGGTTACCAGGCGGGCCTCGCGATCGTCGTGATCGCGAGTCAGCTGCCGCGCATGCTCGGCGTGCCGATCGACGCCGGGACGACGGCCGGGCGCTACGCCGAGGCCATCTCCTCGATCGACGAGGCCAACGCGTGGTCGATCGCGATCGCGCTCGGCACGTTGGTCGCCGTGCTCGCGCTCCGTCACTGGCGCCCGACCGTGCCCGGCGCGCTGGTGGCTGTCGCCGCGACGGCGATCCTCGTGGACCTCGGGAACCTCCAGGCCCGCGGGGTGATGGTCGTCGGTGACCTCCCCTCCGGGTTCCCGCCGATCGGCGTGCCCGACCTGTCGCTCGCCGACCTCGGCGAGTTGCTCGGGGGGGCCGCAGCGATCGCTCTCGTTGCCGCGGCCGACACGCTCGTGAGCAGCCGTGCGTTCGCGGCGCGCAACGGGTACGAGGTGAACGCGAACCGCGACCTCGTGGGCCTCGGCTCGGCGAACATCAGCGCCGGCCTCTCCGGAGGCATCACGGTCAGCGCGAGCGCGGCGCGCACCGCCGTCGCGGAGTCCGCAGGGTCGCGCTCGCAGCTCGCCGGGCTCACGGCGGCCGCACTGATGGCGGTCGTGCTCGTGGCGTTCACGGACCTCCTGCGCGACGTGCCGCTCCCCGCGCTCGCAGCCGTGGTGACCGCGGCGGTGCTCCGCCTCTTCGAGCCGCGCGCGATGCGGACGTTGTTGCGCGTGCGACGTGCCGAGTTCGCGATCGCGATCGCGGCCATGGCCGGCGTCGCGCTGATCGGGGTATTGGAAGGGGTCGTGATCGCCATGGCGTTGTCGCTGGTCGACTTCGTGGGGCGCACGAGCCGGCCCCACGACGCGGTGCTCGGGATCGTCCCGGAGCGCGCAGGCTTCCACGACGTGTCACGGGTGCGCGACTCGCGCATCCCGTCCGGCGCGCTCGTCTACCGGTTCGACGCCCCGCTGTTCTACGCGAACGCAGAGCGGTTCCGCTCCCGGGTTCGGGGGCTCACCCGCCGCCGACGGGACCTCCGCATCGTGGTGATCGAGGCGTCGACGATCCCGGATGTCGACGTCACGGCGGCGCGCATGCTCGGCGAGCTCCAGCAGGAACTCGCCGGGCGCGGAGTACGGCTCGTGATCGCCGAGGCCGTCGGCCAGGTGCGAGACCTGCTCGTGAGCGACGAGCTGAAGGAGGATTTCGACGCAACGGACATGTTCGACTCGGTCGAGGAAGCTCTCGCGTCGCGGGACGCGGCACCCAGCTCGCCGCCGCTGCGATGACGAGCGGGCCGGCCGTCAGGAACCGACGAACAGCTGTCGACTGAGCGGCGCCTGCATCACGTCGAGCCAGGCGAGCACCGGGTAAGTGAGCGCGAAGGTGCCGCACAGCACCGCGACCACCGACGACGGGTTGGCGGTGCCCCCGATCCAGGAGAGGACAGCGGCAACCAGCGCGACCGCGCCCAGGAGCGCGGCGAGCATGATCAGGTTCTCGCGCATCGGCCCACCGTGCGTGATCTCGTACCCGTACTCGCCGACCAGCGGCGAGAACGGACGCTGTTGATAGAGCCACAACAGGGCGGTGATGGCAGCCCCCGCGACTCCGCTGAGGACGGCGATGATGCCCAGACCGTTACTCGGCTTCTCGATGGCTCCGATCGCGATGTTCATGTCGGTATCGAACATCCCCCGAGGCGCGCGCGCAACGGCTGGAAGCCCTAAGGCCGACGACTCACGTGCCGTCGAGGCAGCCGCGCACCTCGTCGGGGAGACCCGGGATCTCGAGCCCTGCGCCACCGTTCACGAAGTCGTACGGGATCCCCCGCCACTGGCCCGGAAGCCCCGGGTAGACGACGGGGTGGGTGTCGGCCGAGTCCCACTGGAACCCTGTCCAATCGGGTGAGCGGAACCCCCGGGAGTCGTAGGGCGCCACCGCGGCGAGGCCTCGGCCGAACCGGCGCGCCTCGACGATGAACCGGCCCTGATAGCTCCAATCCGACTTCACGTAGAGCTTGATGTACCACCGCTCGATCTCGAGGATGTACCCCTTGTCGGACGGAGGTGACTCGGGGCCGGTGAAGTGACGCATGTCGACGACGACGAACTCGCCGTCGACCGGCGCCGTGCGCCGCACGATGCCCAGCGGATCGGTGAACAGCGGCGTGCCACGGGCGGGGGTCTGCCAACCCTCCACGCAGGTCTCCGAGGGAGCGCCCCGCGTGGCCGGCACCTTCCCGGGGATCGAAGGGCGAGTGGGCGATGGTGCGGCGCTTCCCGACGGCGTGAACGCCTCGGTCGGGCTCGGCGAGCCGGCAGAGGAGGTGCCGCCGACGCCGTTCCCACCCGCACCGTCGCCGTCGCCCTGGCAGCCCGACGCGAGCATCGCGAACGCCACGATCGCGACGATGAACCTACGCATCGCTCGACGTCGACGGGCGGCGGTTTCTCCCTGTTCCTGCACGGCAGGAAGTATCGGGGCGCGGTGTGACGAAGCTGTGTCCACGGTGGGCCAAGGATAGCGATGGCCCGGCGGCTTGATAGAAAGGAGGCGTGCCCGAACACATGCATCCCCGCGACGAGGAGCGAGACGCGTCGCACCCGATCCCCTACACACGCCGACGGTTCCTGCAGGGCTCGGCCATGGCTGTCGCCGGCGGCGTGCTCTTCTCGTGCACGGGCGGCTCGGTGGTGCCGACGCTCGGCGACCCCACGCCCGAGATCGACACCGCGACGCCGATCAAACGCGTCGTCTACGTGATGCTCGAGAACCGGAGCTTCAACAACCTGTTCGGCAAGTTCCCGGGCGTCGAGGGCACCACGATCGGCGTCGAGTACGGCCGGGAACGGCCGTTGGTCCGATGCCCCGAGTGGCTGCCGAGCGACATCCCGCACGACCGCGCCGCCCACCTGAACTGCCTCAACGGCGACAAGATGGACGGGTTCGGCAACGACGCGGCGGGCTTCAACTACGCGTACTCCGTGTTCGACGAGGATCAGATCCCGAACTACTGGACCTGGGCGCGCGAGTACGCGCTCTCCGATCACTTCTTCGCGAGCGTCGGTGGTCCGTCCTACCCGAACCACTACTACTTCATCGCGGGGCAGTCGGGCGGCGTGATCGACAACCCCGAGAACATCGAGACACGCGTGACCGGCGGCAAGCGGTTCAAGAGTTGGGGGTGCGACGCGCTCGGCGACGACGTCTTCGTCTTCGTGAAGGACGATAAGGGCAACCTCACGAAGCACGACACCTGCTTCAGCTACCGCACGGTCGGCCAACAGCTCTCCGACATCGGCGTCGACTGGGCCTACTACTCGGCCTCAGAAGGCCAGGTCGGCTACTTCTGGAACGCCTACAACGGCATCGGCGACGTGTTCCACACCGACATGTGGACAGAGCACATGCGGCCCGTCGACCGCATCGTGCCCGACATCGAGGCCGGGAAGCTCCCGGCCGTCACGTGGATCACGCCACGATTCGAGCTGAGCGACCACCCCCCCTACTCCACCGGGCACGCCCACAACTGGGTGAGCGAGCTCGTGAACTCCGTGATGCGCAGCCCGATGTGGGAGCACACCGCGATCTTCGTCACGTGGGACGAGTGGGGCGGCTTCTACGACCCGGTGCTGCCGCCCGCGGTCGACGACCTGGGCCTCGGCGTGCGGGTGCCGCTGCTCACGATCAGCCCGTACACGCAGCGCGGCGTCATCGACAGCGAGGTGGGGGAGTTCTCGACCCCACTGCGGTTCATCTCCGACAACTGGGGCCTGCCGTACCTGACCCCTCGCATCGAGCGCACGCACTCGTTCGAGCACGTCTTCGACTTCAAGCAGAAACCCCGCGCCCCGGTGTTCGGTCGCAAGACCGCGCCGGCCTTCGGCGGCGCCTTCGCGTTCCCCGACGGCTACGACGGCTGGAAGCCCGGCGTCGAGCCCGAGATGGATCACTTCCTGTAGATCCGGAGGGAGGCACGACATGGAAGAGGCCGGTGCCGGAGGGTTCCCGCGGTTCGACCTCGAGGGTAAGACGGCGCTCGTCACGGGGGCGGCGCGAGGGCTCGGGAGAGCGATCAGCCTCGCACTCGCGAACGCCGGGGCCGACGTCGCGCTCGGTCTGCGCGACGCCGCGGCCGGCGCCGACCTCGCGACCGAGATCGAGGCGATGGGTCGGCGCGTGCTTCGCCTGCCGATGGACGTGCTCGACCTCGATCAGGTCCGCACGGCGGTCTCCGAGACCGACACGGCGTTCGGCCGGCTCGACGTGCTCGTGAACAACGCGGGGCTCGCCCCGACGAACCCCGCCGACCACGTGCGGGAGGAGGACTTCGACCTGACGTTCGCCGCGAACGTGAAGGGCACGTTCTTCGCGAGCCAGGCCGCGGCCGTCGTGATGCGACGTCAGCGTTTCGGCCGCATCGTGAACATGAGCTCCCAGGCGGGATTCGTGGCATTGCCGACAGAGTCGGTCTACTGCGCGTCGAAGGCCGCCGTGTCGCACCTGACGAAGTGCCTCGCCGTCGAGTGGGGGGTCGACGGCATCACGGTGAACGCCGTCGCGCCGACGTTCATCCACACCCCCGGCACCGAAGCGGCGTTGGCCGACCCGGCGTTCGAGGCCGATGTGGTGGAGCGCATCGCTGCGCTGCACCGCATCGGCGAGCCGATGGACGTGGCGGGTGCCGTCGTGTTCCTCGCCTCGCCGGCGGCGTCGATGATCACCGGTACGACGCTGATGGTCGACGGAGGCTGGACCGCCCGCTGACGTGCTCGAGCACCGCGGTCGAGCGAGACGGGCGCCGTGGGTCGAACGATGTGGAGCGGTAGGCTCCGAAGCCATGCGCGTGATCCACAGCTCCGGCACGCCGTCCGATCGCGGCACGACCGTGGGCTCCGCCTTGCACGCCGAGATCGAGGCCTCGGTATCGTTCACGATGGCGTGGGCGGCGAGCCTCGGCGCCGACCGGGAGCGGGTCGAGGAGCTGCTAGCCCCCTACGTCGACGCGACCGCTCGGGTCGCTCCAGACCTCGCCGCCTTGCTCGACGGCATGGTCGAAGGCTCGGGCGTCGACCGGATCGCGTTATGGGCCACCAACGCCTTCGAAGAACTCTTCGGTCTGCTCGACCCCGAGGCGATCGGCGAGCCGATCGAGCGGTGCACCGATGCACTGCTGCAGGGAGCCGACGGACCGATCCTCGCGCACCAGGAGCAGTGGTACGTGGCCGACGCCGAGAGCGTCGCCATCGTGATCGACGAACCCGACGACGGCGTGGGAGTCGTCGCGCCGGTGGTGGCTTCGGGGCTGCCGCTCGTCGGGATGAACGCGACCGGCACTGCCCTGGGCGCCATGTCGCTCACCGCGACCGATGAGCGGGACGGCGTGCCGCGCATGATCGTGTCGCGCCGGGCGCTCGACGCCCGAGATCGCGGCGAGGCCTGGGGCACGGTGACGATGCCCGACCGCGCGGGCGGCTACACCTATTGTTTCGCGTTCGCCGACGGTTCCACCGCGCTGTTCGAGACGACCGCGACGACCGCCGCCGACCTCCGCGGGGTCGTCACCCACTCGAACCACGCCCTCGACGACTCGGTCGCGGCCGTGTGCCCTGCGGGCTCGGAAGGGTCGGTCAGCCGACTCGCGCGGATGCAGGAGCTGACCGCAGACCGCGTCTCCTGGACGGTCGCCGAGGCCTGCGATCTGCTCGCCGACCACGGCGCCGGCGGACAGGACATCTGCGTGCATCCCGACCCGGCAGAGGGTCCCGAGTCGAGCGCGATCATGTTCGGGATGATCGCCGACGTCGCGAACCGCACGCTCTGGGTGGCGCCCGGCAACCCGTGCATGAACGAGTTCGAGCCGTACGCGCTCGACGACGTCCTGGGTTGATCGCGGCCTAGGACTCGACCGGTAACACCAAGGCGTCGACCGCGACACAGCCCTCGGGCGAGACGATCACCGGGTTCACGTCGAGTGCGCTCACCAGGTCGCCGAGGTCGGCGGCGAGCAGCGAGATGCGCGATACCACGCCCACGAGCGAGTCCAGATCCGCCGGTGGCGCGCCCCGTACCCCGTCGAGCAGGGGTCGCATCTTCAGACGGTCGACGAGTCGTCGAGCTCCCGCCTCGTCGAGCGGCGGGAACGCCAGCGCACGGTCGTGCAGGAGCTCGACGAGGATGCCGCCGGAGGCGATCAACACCAGCGGCCCGAACGTCGGATCGCGAACGACGCCGAGCGCGACCTCGACGCCGGGGGGAGCCATCGGGCTGACCACAACCTGCGGACCGACTCGTTCGGCCACCTCGCGATATGCAGCGCGCACCGCATCCGCGTCCGCAAGTCCGAGCCGCACCCCTCCGACGTCGGACTTGTGCTGCACACCGGGCGACGCGGTCTTCAGCGCGACCGGGAACCCGACCGCCACGGCCTCCACCACCGCCTCGTCGGCGCTCGACGCCGCGCGTGCCTCGACCACGGGAACCCCGTAGTCGGCGAGCAGCGCCAAGCCCTCGAGCTCGGTGATCTCCCCTCCGGTGCTGAGTCGATCCCGCCAGCGCGCACGCACCTCGTCCGGCACGGGAGCGGGGGGCTCGGCGACCTCCCGAGCCACCACGTCCCGATGCGCGAGCAGGGCGCGGAGTGCCACCAGCCCCGACGACGTGCCCTCGAGCACCGGGATACCGACGTCTCGCAGGTGCGCGGCTTCCTCGAGGGCAACGGCGCTCGCCAGGTTCGAGAGCACGCAGAACGGCTTGGTGGTCCGCTCCCACACGTCCTTCGCAACCTGCAGGTACCCCTCGTCGTATGGCTCTCCCTGCCGAGTGAGATCGACCACGAACACCGCGACGGCGGCCTCGTCGTCGTCCTGCAAGGCCATGAGCGACTCCACGAAGATGCGGTCGGCGTCGATCCCCGTCCCCCACGCGTCGAGCGGGTTGGTCGCTTCCAGGCCCGGGTCGAGCGTCTCGTGGATCGTCGCCAGCGTCTCCTGCGATACGGCCGCGAACGGCACACCGAGGTCGTCGGCCCGGTCGACGAAGAGGGCGCGCTCTCCCCCCGAATCGCACAGGGCGACGATGCCACTTCCGCCCGAAACGCGGCGCGGCGCCGAGAAGAGCTCCATCGCGTCGGCCATCTCCTCGAGGGTGAGCACCTCGTGCACCCCGTACGCGTCGAACGAGGCCTCGTACGCGCCGTGCTCGCCGGCCAGGGCGCCGGAGTGCGCCGTGACCATCGTCTTCGAGCCCTCGGTGCGCCCGACCTTCAAGGCGATCACCGGCACGTCGCGCTCGCGCGCCCGATCGAGCTGGTTGAGGAACCCTTCGGGGTCGCGGACGGTTTCGAGCAGGAGCGCGAGTACACGGGTCTCGCCGCGGTCGAGCGCGTAGGCCATGTAGTCGTCCATCGTGGAGCCGATCTCCTGCCCGCTCGAGACGAGAAGGTTGAACCCGATCCCACGGTCGTTGAACGCGAGCGCGGCGAACGCCGATCCCGAGTGGGAGATGAAGGTGACCGGACCGTGGCGAAGGAGGTCCGGCGTCGGGAAGCCGGTCGCGCGCAACCTGAACGTCTCGTGCAGGAAGCCCATGCCGTTCCCCCCGCACAGTGGCACGGCCGCCTCGCGGGCGATCGCTGCGAGCCGGTCGGTCAAGGGCGGCGCCTCGGGCGACGGCGGCGACCCCTCGTACAGCGACGAGAAGGTCACCAGCGATCGCGCTCCCGCTCCGACCGCATCGCGAGCCGCCCGTTCGATGCGCTGGTTCGCGACGCCGAGGATCGCGAGGTCGACGCCGTCGCCCGGCACGTCGCCCAACGACGGATAGCAGGTGAGTCCGAGCACCTCGTCGTACCCGGGATTCACCGGGAAGATCGACCCCTCGTACCCGCCGCGCCGCAGTTCCACCATCATCTGATGGCCGAGCGAGCCTTCGCTTGACGGAGGCGCCTACGACCGCGACGGACCGGGCCTCGAGCATCGGCTCGAGGCTCGGTCGCACGCGGGTGAGATCGGAGGCGACGGTTCTCAGGCTCCTTGGCACCTACTTCTTCGCGATGGCCTTGTCCTTCACAGCCGCCCTGTACGCCTGCCAGCCGGGGATGCCGTTCACGCCGCCGCCACCGTGCGTGGCGCACGAGCCGTGGTACAGACCCCTGATCGGCGTTCGGAAGTCCGCGTAGCCGGGTGCGGGCCGCATGTGGAACAGCTGATCGACCGAGAGCTCGCCGTGGAAGATGTTCCCGCCGATCAGGCCGAGGTCCTGCTCCATGTCGTAGGGGCCGATCACCTGGTAGTCGATGATCGAGCTCTTGAAGTTCGGCGCGAGCTCGTCGTAGCCGTCGAAGATGCGCTGAGCGTACGCGTCGAGCTCCTCGCGGTGCGGCTCGTTCACCCAGTCGTCGGGCACCCACTGCGTGAACATCGAGAACACATGCACGCCCTCCGGCGCGAGCTTCCTGTCGAGCGTCGTCGGGATCGTGCCGTCGACGAACGGGGCGGCCGCCGGCTTGCGATCGATGTGCGCGTCCTGGAACGCCCGCTCCGCGTATCGCGGGGAGAAGCAGAGCTCGACCGATCCGGTGTGATGATCCTGCTGCTCCGTGCCGGGCATCGACGTGAAATCAGGGAGCTCGTTGATCGCAACGTTGATCTTCACCGTGCCCGACCGAGACTTCCACCGCTCGATGTCCCACACGAAGTCGGCGGGGAGCTCGTTGCGATCGAGCAGATCGAGGAACCCGATCTTCGGGTGAACACAGCTCACGACGACCGGCGCACGCAGCTCCTCCCCGTTGTCGAGCGCGACGCCTACGGCGCGGCCGCCTCGGGTCAGGATCTTCTTGACCTTGGCCTCGGTGCGGACCTCGCAGCCGAACGACTCTGCGCTGCGACGGATCGAGTCGCTCACCGCGCCCATGCCGCCCTGCTGGAATCCCCAGCTGCCGAGGTGGCCGTCGCCGACGTCACCGATCGAGTGGTGCAGCATCACGTACGCGGTGCCGGGCTCGTCCGGGCCGGCCCAGGTTCCGATCACACCGTTGACCGTGAGCATCGCCTTGATCGCGTCGGACTCGAACCAATCGTCGAGCAGGTCGGTCACGCTCATCGTGAACAAGCGCGTCACATCGGCGACGCCGCGCTGGCCGAGCTTGCGCATGTTCCACGCGGTCTGCATCTGCGGGATCAGGTCGCCGATCTTCAACGACCCCAGGTGAGGCGGCACCGACAGGAGCAGCGGACCGAGCACGTCGGAGACGCCCTTCATCCACGCTTCCCACTTCGGCAGCGTGTCGGCGTCCTTCTTCGAGAACTGCGCGATCGAGTCGTAGCTCTTCCTCGCGTCGTCGGCGTATACGGTGATCGAGCGCCCGTCGGGGAAGGCCTGGAAGTAGGGGCCGAACGGGGTCACGTCGTAGCCGTGGCGCTTCAGGTTGAGCTCACGGATGATCGTCGGCGGCATCAGCGACATCACGTAGCTGTAGGTCGTGACGTTGATGTCGGGGTGGTCGGCGAACGGGGCGCTCGTATCGGCGGCGCCGCCCGTCTTGCTGCGGCCTTCCAGCACCACCGTTCGGGCGCCGTGGCGGGCGAAGTACGCACCGCTCGTGAGTCCGTTGTGACCGCCGCCGATGACGATCGCGTCGTAGGTGTTCGAAGCCATGACGAGCTGTCCTTCCCCCTGAAGTCGTCTCCGGAACCCGGGCAGTATGGCTTGACTTTGAATCACCAGTCAACTCGATACTTGCTGACCTCGGGTTTTGACTTCGCAGGTCATGCCGGTACAGTTGCTTGAACGCTCGTACAAGGAACGGGCGTCGATGGCCTCAAGCTGTGCGGCGTTCAGGACGGAGGCACCGGTGGCTCGCGTACGTCAGAAGAACGGCAAGGATCGCCATCAGGAGATCCTGGAAGCGGCCGCGCGCGTGATCACCGACCGCGGACTCGCCGAGACGCGCATCCAGGACATCGCCGAGCGCTGCGGGGTTTCCCCCGGCCTGATCCTCTACTACTTCGAGTCCAAGGACCGACTGCTCGTCGAGGCCCTCACCTACGCGAACGACAAGTACTACCTCGCGCAGGCGCGCGATCTGCGACGGCTCGACTCCGCGCGCGATCAGCTCTGGCGCCTGATCGACCTGTCGGTGCCGGGGCTGCTTCCCGACTTCGAGCGCCTCGAGGAGTGGGCGCTGTGGATCGAGATCTGGGTGCGCGCCCTCCGCGATCCGGCGCTGGCGAAGGAGCGCGAGGTGCTCGACCGCCGCTGGCGCCAGTCGATCGCCGACATCGTCCGCCAGGGGCGCACGA
The DNA here is from genome assembly GCA_963734685.1 of uncultured Actinomycetes bacterium. Classification (GTDB taxonomy): domain Bacteria; phylum Actinomycetota; class UBA4738; order UBA4738; family HRBIN12; genus JAOUEA01. The sequence continues at coordinate 340,229 of CAVTIC010000001.1, forward strand.
CCGGCGAGTTCGACGACGGCGAGGACGCCGACGAGATCGGCATGAAGCTCGGCGCGCTGATCGACGGCCTCGCGATCCAGGTGCTGATGAACGACACGCAGGTCGGGCCCGAGCACATGCAGCGCATGTGCCAGGAGGTCGCCGCGAACCTGATCGGCTTCGAACTGGAGCCCGCGTCGGCCTAGCTCGTGTCGCGATCGTTCGCGCAACGGTCGGCGATCAGGCAGATCAGTTCGAAGGCGATGCGCGTAGCGTTCTGCGCGGTCATCGAGTTCGCTGAGTCGAGCGAGGGCATCAGCTCCACGACGTCGGCACCGATCAGGTTCATCCCTCGCATGCCCTGCAGCACCCGGATCGCCTCCTTCATCGTGAGGCCTTCCTCGCCGGGCTCGGGGTTCGACACCGCCGGGGCGATCGTCGTGTCGAGCGCGTCGAGGTCGAACGAGACGTACACGGGCAGGTCACCGACGCGGTCGCGGATCAACGCGATCGTGCCGTCGATACCGAGGTCGTCGTCGAACTCGTCCTTCGTGACGATTCGGTAGCCGAGCTCGCGGCTGATCTTGCCGGGGTCCATCCACACGTCGTGGCCGCGGATGCCGATCTGCACGCTGTGGGTCGCATCGACGTGTCGCTCGTGCACCGACTTCGACGCCCAATGTCCGGCGGAATCCGATGCCCCGTACCAGTTCGGGAAGTCGTCGTACGTGTCGTAGTGCGCGTCGAAGTGCACGATCGCGGCGGGCCGTCCGTGCCGCGACTCCGGCCCTGCGATGGCTCTCAGGATCGCGAGCGAGATCGAGTGGTCGCCGCCGATCGAGACCGGGCAGGCGCCGGCCCGGTCGATCGCGCCGTAGAACGCCTCGATCTCGCGCACCGCACGGTCGTTCACGAGCGACTCGTAGATCGGCACGTCGCCCAGGTCGTGGATACCGGCAGGCGCTCCACGGATCGAACTGCCACTTCAGGTGGAAGCGTCGGTAGGCCATCGACACGTCGCGCATCGAACGCGGCCCGAGGTGCTGGTCACGCCACGTCGTCCCGTTGCCGGTGCTGTGCGGCACGCCCACGAGCGCGATGTCGCACTCGGCCGGGTCGGGCACGTGCGGGCACCGGAACAGTGTCGGCACCCCCCACCAGTGCAGGAAGTCCAGATCCTGCCGGCTGAACTCGTATCCGGGCCGCTCCATGCCGCCTCCTGCGTTCGATGCCTTCGGCCGGAGTGTACGGTCGGTAGTCTTCGGCCGTGACTGCTCGCCCGCTGATCCTCGATGTCGACACCGGTGTGGACGACGCGCTGGCGCTGCTCTACGCGGTCGCGTCGCCGGAGGTCGACCTACGAGCCGTCACATGCGCGAACGGCAACGTGCCACTCGACCTCGTCGTGCGCAACACGCTCGCCGTGCTCGAGGCCGCGGGTCGCGCCGATGTCGAGGTCGCGGCGGGGGCAAGGGTGCCCCTGGTCGAACCTCCCAAACCCGGATATGAGGTGCACGGGCCCGAGGGGCTGGGCAACGCGGTCGTGCCGCCGCCGGGCACCCCGGTGTCTGCCCGAAGCGCGGTGGAGCTGCTGGTCGAGGAGGCGCGGGCCCACCCCGGCGAGATCCTGTTCGTCTCGACCGGCCCCCTCACGAACGTGGCGCTCGCGCTCCGCGAGGAACCGAACCTGTTCGGATTGATCGACGAGTACGTCCTGATGGCGGGGGCGTTCCGAGGGCGCGGGAACACGCTGCCCCGCAGCGAGGCCAACGTCTGGTTCGACCCGGAGGCCGCTGCCGAGGTCTTCGCCGCCTTCGAAGGTCGGCCTCTCGACCGTCTTCCGCTCGCGATCGGCCTCGACGTGACCGAGGAGGTCGTGTTGCGCCCGGACGACGTCGACGCGATCTGCGCTCCCGCGCCGGGATCGCCGCTCGCTCGGATGATCAGCGATGCGGCCGCGTTCTACATCGCGTTCGAGATGTCGACACGACCACAGGTCGGCGGATGCTTCCTGCACGACCCCCTCGCCGTCGCCACGGCGATCGATCCGTCACTCGTCACCACGGCGACCTGTCACGTCGAGGTCGAGCTGGAGGGACGTCACACCCGCGGGGAGACGGTGGCGGATTTCCTCGAGATGTGGCGTCACCCCCTCAACGCCGGCTACGGGCTCACCGACGCACCCGACAACCTTCGAGCGGCGTTGCTGGTCGACGAGAGCGCCTTCGAGACTCGGTTCGTGCAACGGCTGCGGTCGCTCGTCGAGGCGCGAGCGTGACCGGTCCGAGGTTCGATCCGTGAGCGCGCACGGCGGCGACACGCTCGCCGTGGTCGGCGCGATCAACGTGGATCTCGTCGTGCACGCGTCGCGACTTCCCACGGCGGGCGAAACGGTGGTCGGAGGCGAGTTCTCGCAGCACCAGGGCGGCAAAGGAGGGAACCAGGCCGTCGCCGCCGCCAGAGCGCTCGGCACTCGCGGGCAGGTCGCGATGATCGGCGCGGTCGGGCCCGACGCGTTCGGGGAACCTGCCCGAGAGCTGCTCGGGATCGAAGGCGTCGACGTCACCCACGTCACTGTCGACCGTTCCGCCGCCACCGGTGTCGCGCTGATCACGGTCGACGCGCGAGGCGAGAACCAGATCTCGGTGGCGCCGGGCGCGAACGCCGGACTCACGCCGTCATCCGTCGGCGGCGCGCTCGACGCGCTCGGCCCCGCCCTCGGTGCGGTGCTCGCGAGCCTCGAGGTACCGCTGGACGCTGTGGAAGCCGCCGCCCGTTGGAGCCACGACCGGGGCCTGCCGTTCCTGTTGAACCCGGCGCCCGCCCGGACCGAGGCGCACGACCTGCTGCCCTTCACCAGAGTGGTCACCCCGAACACCGGCGAGCTCACGATCCTCGCCGCACAGGCGGAGGAACCCCGTGGTGGTGCGAAACGGCTGGCGGCCGGCTACGACGATCTGTCCGTGGTCGTCACGCTCGGCGATGGAGGTGCCTTGGCGTTCGGGCCCGAGGGGGAGACGAAGGTTCCCGCTCCGAAGACGCGCGCGATCGACGCGACCGGCGCCGGCGACACCCTCAACGGGGTGCTCGCGGCCGGGCTGCTCGAGGGCCTCGCACTCGTCGACGCCCTCCGTCGCGCGGTCGCGGCCGCCGCGATATCGGTCGGCGTCGCCGGCGCTCGGGAGGGCATGCCGACACGCGACGCGATCGACGCCGCCGTTCGCTAGGCCGGCACGACCTCCGCGAGCAGGTCGACGACCTTCCGGGCTCCGCTGCCGTCCACGTCGAGGTCCGGGTTGTAACAGGCGAGCGTGATGCCCAGGCACGCAGGATCGCGCACCAACGGTCCCAGCAGCGCAGCGAGCTCGCTCCACAGGAGGCCGCCGGGCTGCGGCGCGTCGACCGTGAGCTCGCTCGGGTCCAGCACATCGACGTCGGTGAACACCCAGTAGCGGCGCCCCGCCGCGGGCCTCGCGGTGTCGACCGTCGCGTCGATGCCCCGCGTCCGAACACCGTCCGCGTCGACCGCCCTGATGCCCGGCAGGTCGGCGGGGGTGATCGAGCCCAAGCCGCGCGCTTCTTCGAGATCGCGGAACCCGACCAGCGCGACGTCGCTCGGCTCCAGCACCGGCGCGCCGACGACTTGACCCCATGCTCGTGGCCCACGCCCCAGCAGCACCGCCATCGGCATGTCGGCCGCCTCGCCGCCGGGCGAATTCACGCCGTCGTAGAGGTCCATGTGCCCGTCGAGGAACACGAGCCCGGCGTCGGGATACCGATCGCGAACGCCCGCCATCGCGCCGACCTGCAGGGTGCAGCAGCCCCCCAGGACGACGAGCTTCCCGTCGTCGTCGAGCGCGCCTGCGGTCGCGGCACGCACCGCGCGCGTGAGGTCGAGCACGGAATCGGACCCGACGATCCCCGTGATCGGGTCACGCACGGGCGGCCCGAGGAACACGTCGAGGTCGCCGAGGTCGCGAGCCCCGAGCGCCTCGACGACGCCCGCCTCGCGCAGCACGCCCGGCGTGCGCACGGTGCCCACAGGCTCGCCGACACAGTCGATCGGCACCCCGAAGAGCGCGACGCGACTCACGAGCGGAGTCGTTCGCCGCGCGGGTCGTAGAACGGTGCTTCCTGCACGAGTGCGGGCACGACCGCCCCGCGGACCTCCACGCCCCACCCATCATCTGACGGTCCGCCGTGGATCCAGGCCAGCCCGGTTGAGCCACCCAGCGTGGGTGAGATCGCAGCGCTCGTCACGTGTCCGAGTCGCCCGCCTCCGCGCACGACCGATTCCCCGTGCCAGAGCACGGCATCGGGCGCGTGCACCGAGACCAGCCGGCGATCGCGCGGCCCGTCACGCAGCGCCTCGAGCACATCACGCCCCACGAACTCCACTGCCTTCGTCCGCGACACCGTGAAACCGAGTCCGGCCGCGAAAGGCTCGTCGGCCGGCCCGATGTCGTGGCCCCACGACCGGAACCCGCGCTCGACGCGCGCCGCGTCGAACGCGAACGCCCCGGCGTGCCTCAGCCCCAGCGAGGCACCCGCGTCCACGACGTGCTCGTACAGATCGGCCACGAACTCGGTCGGCACGCTCAGCTCCCAGCCGAGCTCCCCCGTGAACGACACGCGGAACGTCCACGCACGAGCCCGGGCGACGTCGATCTCCCGCGCGGTCAGGAACGGCCACCCGGCGTTCGAGAGGTCCTCGTCGGTCAGCCGCGAGAGCAGCTCCCGCGACGACGGGCCTGCCAGGTGCAGCGTCGCCCACCCGCTGGTCACGTCGGTGACGGCCGCATCCGCGGGCAGCCCCGACCGAAGCAGCATCTCGACGTGGCGCTGGGCGAACGTCGGCGCGAGCACCAGGAACCGGTCCTCATCGAGGCGCGTGACGGTCGGGTCCATCTCGATGCCGCCTCGCGCGTTGCAGAACAGCGTGTAGACGAGGCGACCAAGGGGCACATCGAGGTTCGAGGTGGCGAGGCGCTGGAGCCCGGAGAGGGCGCGGCGTCCCTGCACCAGGAACTTCGAGTAGGTCGACAGGTCGTAGAGGGCCACGCCCTCGCGCGTCGCGCGCACCTCGTCGCGCACGGCCGGGAACCACGACGGCGACTCGAACGAGTAGCCGGCCACAGGCTTCGAGACGCCCGGTTCGAACCAGTTCGCCCGTTCCCACCCGGCGGCCTGCCCGAACGCAGCGCCCGCGTCGTGGAAGGCGCCGTACAGCGGCACCCGGCGCACCCCACGAGCGGTCCTCGGCTGCTTCCCGGGCCAATGCATCTCGTACAGGCCACCGAGCGACTCGACCGTGCGCTCGTGCAGCCACGCGCGCTGGTTCGCCCACCGGCCGGTGCGCGCCACGTCGACCTCGACCAGGTCCATCGTGGGGTGCCCGGCGACGATCCACCGCGCCGCCGCGAGGCCGGCGCCCGGCCCGAAGATGATGCCCTGGGAGTTGAACCCCGCCGCGACGAACAGGCCCGGCACCTCCGGCACGTATCCCAGCTGGAAGTTCGAGTCGGGCGTGAAGCTCTCGGGCGCACGCAGGTAGTGCGAGAACCCGATCGTCTCGATCTCGGGCACCCGCTCGCGGGCGCCCGCGAGCACCGGTGCGAGATGACCCCAGTCGGGTCCGAACTCGGCGAACCCGTCGGTCGGGATCTCGGCCGGACGTCTCGGCTTCCCGTTCGGCTCGAAGGCACCGATCAGGTACCGCCCGCGGTAGTGACGGATGTACAGGTACGCGTCGAGGTCGCGCAGGAACGGCGAGTCCTCGCGGGCGCCCTGCGCCTCCTCGGTCATGACCCACACGTGCTCGGCCGGGTAGAGCGCGACGCTGGCCCCGGCCCTCCTCGCCAGCTCGCTCGTCCACAGGCCGGCCGCGAGCACGACCGTCTCGGCCTCGATCGGGCCGCCCGACGTGTCGAGCCCCGCGACGCGACCGCCGGAGTCGAACCGGAACCCCGTCACTTCGGTCTCGGGCACGTACGCCGCACCCCGATCGACGGCGCCCTTCGCGAACGCCATCGTGGCATCGCCCGGGTTCACGGTGCCGTCGGTCGGGAAGAGCACGGCGCCCATCAGGTCGTCGACGACCGCCGACGGCCACAGATCCTTCACCTGCGAAGCCTCGAGCACCTCGGCGTCCACGCCCGCATCGCGAGCCAGACCGACCGAATACAGGATCTCCTGCATCCGGGCCTCGGTACGAGCGACCGTGAGCGCGCCGACGCGACGCATGCCGGTCTCGACGCCGGTCTCGGCCGGCAGCCGCTCGTAGGTTTCGGCGTTCATGCGCGCAAGCGCCGTGAGCGCGTGTGTAGCGCGCACCTGCGAGACGAGCCCGGCCGCGTGCCAGGTCGTGCCGTTCGAGAGATGGCCGCGCTCCATGAGCGCGACGTCGGTCTCCCCCTCGCGCGTGAGGTGGTAGGCGATCGAGGCGCCGATGATGCCTCCTCCGACGATCGCCACTCGCGCCCGGTCGGGAAGACCGGAGGGCGTGATGACGGCCGATGGCTCGATGTCGCGATTGGCGAGGTGCTCCTGGATCGTCATGCGCGGAAGGATACGCAGGGCGGCTTGAGGCGGGCCACCGACCGACCGATGGAACTGGCATGCGAACCGAGCTGCTCCTCGGGGCATGGCTGGCGCTCTGGGCATCGATCGCCGTCGTGGCTCTGATCCGGACCACGTTCCGGCGTCTCCGGCTGCGCCGGCGCTACGGGGGCGCCGCGGTGCGGGCGAACGTGGCCGGCACCGTCCGGAAGACGGCCCCCTACGTGCTGCTCTTCGGCGCCTCCACGTGCCTGCTGCTGCTGTTCGCCCAGATCCGCCTCGACCGGCACGAGTCGAGCGCCACCGTGGTGCTCGCGATCGACGTGTCGGACTCGATGCTGGCGACCGACGTGCAGCCCGACCGCTTCACCGCCGCGAAGGCGGCGGCGACGTCGTTCCTCGACCGGATGCCACCGGGCTTCCGGGTCGCGGTCGTGACGTTCGCAAGCACGGCGAACACCGCCGCTGAACCCGGCGAGACGCACCAGGCGGTCGCCGAGGCGATCGAAGGCCTCGCGCCGAGCCGCGGCACGGTGATCGGCGACGGGCTCACGGAGGCGCTCGACGTCGTCGAGTCCGAACGCGTCGAGGACGCCGAACTGCCGGCCGCCGTCGTGCTCCTGAGCGATGGGGCCGACACAGGCAGCGTGGTCTCGCCGGACGAGGCGACGGCGAGAGCCCGCCAGATGGCCGTGCCGGTGTTCACCGTGGCGATCGTGGGCGACGAGGACCAGGAGGGCGGCGACACGGAGCTGCTGCAGACCATGGCGACGAGATCGGGAGGCGCCCTGTCGACGGCCACGAGCGCGGACGAGCTGAGCCGCGTCTACGACACGCTCGGCGCCCGACTCGCCTCGGACCTCGCCGTTGGCACGTCGGCTCTCCCGCTGTTGTTGGCCTCCGTCGTGCTCACCGCGCTCGCGGTGGCGGCATTCCTCGGGGTCGGCCGCCGCCCCTGACCCAGGATCGAACGGCAGCGCATCAGGGAGGTGCGTGATGCAGACCGAGGAGAAGCGAGCGTGCGCCGGGTGCGGTGCCGCGAACACGCCGGAGGCGACGCACTGCTGGCAGTGCTTCGCGGCGTTCGCCGCCCCGGTACCCCCGGTGCCCGACGAGGCGACCGTCGGCCCACCACGCTTCCGGCCGGGCTTCGCGCCGCCGGCTCCGGTCACACCCCTACCTGTCGCACGATCTGGTTCGACCACGTCAGGGGCGAGCTGGGTGCTCCGGTCGGTCATCGGTCTCATCGCCGCGTTCGCCGCGTACGTCGGGGTACAGCGCCTCCTCGTGAGCGGCGTCGAGATGCCCGAGTCCGTCGCCGGCGTGACCAGGATGCATGATGCCGCGACCACCGACTTCGAAGAGCAGATGCAGGCCGAGGCCGATCGGTTCGACATGGATGTCGAGGCGGCCGCCTTCGGCACGACCGGCGCTCCCGACTTCCTGCTCGTCGTCGTGAACGGGTCCTCGAGCGACTCGACCGACGAGATGTTCGACGAGTTCGTGTCGGGGATCACCGAAGGCGGCGCCACCGTCGACGACCTCACGCGGAAGGGTGAGCTCGACGGCGCCTCCTACCGCTGCGTCGGAGCCGAGGCGGTCGGCACGGGGATCGGCACATGCATGTGGCGTGCGGACGATCACGCCGGGTTCGTGCTCGACCTCGACAGCGACACGCGCAGCACCGAGATACTGATGCAGACGATCTACCGCGAGCTCACGGCCTAGCCGAGCACCTCGCGACCCATCGCACGGCGCCATTCCTCGTTGAACCAATAGAGGAAGCGGTCCTGCCGCGGGTACACCCCGCGTGTGAACGCTCGCGAGCTCACGCCGGTCTGCGCGCGCTCGCAGATCTCCCAGTCCTGCTTGGAGATCAGGTCCCAGAACTCGACCGTCGGCTCGGGCTTGAACAGCTCGGGATCGGCGATCGTCTCGGGCCGGAACATGAACTCGCTCACGACGGTCGTGTGGTTCGGGCCCTTGGGGTAGCCGATGTAGGCCATCGCGCAGTCGGGGTGCAGGTTCAGCATCAGGTTCGGGAACTGGTAGGTGCCGTAGTACATCTCGTAGTCCTCGGGCTCGAGTCCCGGGAACCTCGGAAGCTGCGACTGCCCGGTCGACGTGAACGACGTGGCGCCCTCGACCATGCGGTTGCCGTCGTCGGGGATCTCCTCGTCCCAGACCTCACCGAAGCGGAACAGCGGGATCACCTGCACGAGCTCGGGGTGCACCTGCGGGCAGTGCAGACACTCGTTGTAGTTCTCGACCACGATCTTCCAGTTGGCCTTCACCTCGTACACCAGGCGAACGCCCACGCGGAGCTCGTCCATCCTGAAACGCTCGAACGCGGTGATCGTCTCGGCGCCGTCGTTCAGCGATTCGAGCAGCGTCTCCTTCGGCCCTCCCGTCGTCATGTTCACGAACACGAACCCGGCGTAGTGGTCGATCGCGATGTCGTAGAGCGGATGGTCCGAGCGGTCGAAGTGCTCGTCTTCCTTGACGTTCGGCGAGCCGATCAACTGGCCGTTCAGGTCGAACGCCCACGCGTGGTACGGGCAGACGAACGCCTTGCGCACGCTCTGGGTGCCCTCGATGTCATCGAGGAACTTCGTGCCGCGGTGGCTGCACACGTTGTAGAACGCGCGCAGCTCGCCGGCGTCGTTCCGCACGACGAAGATCGACTCTCCGGCGACGTCGCGCACGACGTGGTCCCCGGGGTTCGGGACCTCCGCGGTGCGACCCACGCAGATCCACCCGCCCCACCAGATCCTCTCGCGCTCCTCGTCCCAGACCTCGAGGCTCGCGTAGTCGCCGCTGCCGAGGGTCGGACGCGGCTCCCACTCGACCTCGTCGTTGCGGATCTTGATCTCATGCTCGGTCTTGGCCATGGTGGGTCATCCTCCGGGTGGAACACTCTGGATCGCGGATACCGTCAAGGATAGGCTGCCTCGAGCGCAGTGGGCAGGCTCGAACCGCGGAGTTCCGTGCGGAAATCGCATCCTGGAGCGCTCTCGTCTGCGAGAATCGCACCGTGATGGCGACTCAGCGCTTCGACGACCTCGACCTGCGCATCATCGACGCACTCGCCGAGGACGGCCGCCGCCCGTTCACGTCGGTCGCCGAGGAGCTCGGGGTCGCCGAGGCGACGATCCGCGCACGGGTCTCGCGGCTGCAGCGCATCGACGCGATCCGGTTCGTCACCGACGTGAAGCCGCACGAGCTCGGGCTCCTCTTCGCCTACCTGGGCGTGCGGCTCGGCGGCCGTGAGGTGCGCAAGGCGATCGACGGCCTCTGCCGGATCCCCGAGGCGGTCTACGTGATCGAGTGCACGGGGCACTACGACGTGCTGGTCGAGATCGTGGCCCAGGACGGCGACGACCTGCTGCGCGTGATGCAGGACGAGGTGCGCGCCGTGCCCGGCGTGCTCGAGGTCGACTCGTTCGTGGGGCTGCGCATCGCGAAGGGAACGTTCCGCTACACCGACCTCGGACGCGCCGGCGAGCCGCCGAGCCGATGAGTGCGTGAGATCCGCGGGCCTCTCTCGGACCCACGATGGTCGCCGAAGGCCGATCGGTCGCCGGGTGCACTGAACGGCCTGCGATGCTGTCGCCATGCCGACGATCACGACCGCGACCGCCGACAGGGTGCCCGTGCTGACCTCGGTGCTCGCCCGGACGTTCGTCGACGACCCGATGGTCGCGTGGCCCTTCTACGACCACGACGTCGAGGAGCGGGCGGTGCCCCTGTTCGCGGCGCTGCTGCGCGGGTACGCCGCGCTCGACATCGTGGTGAGGCCGACGGCGGGGCCGGCGTCGCGGCGTGGATCCCGCCCGAGAGTGAGGTGGGACTGGAGCAGGTCAACGTGGTGACCTGGCCCGAGGTGGCCGGCCTCACCGACGACGGTGGCGACCGGTACCGCCGCTTCTGGGGATGGCTCGAGTCCTTCGTGCCGCATGAACCGCATTGGATGCTCGACATGGTCGGGGTCGATCCAGCCCGGCAGGGGGAGGGCATCGGGAGCGCCTTGGTCCGCTACGGCATCGAGCGTGCCGAGGCCGACGGCGTACCTGCGTTCCTCGAGACGGGCAAGGCTCGGAACGTGCCCTACTACGAGCGGTTCGGCTTCCGCACGGCGGCCGAGGACGATGCCCCCGGCGGAGGGCCGCACATCTGGTTCATGCGCCGCGACGCGTGAAGCGCCGGGCTCACGACGAGCCGTCGGCGAACCGCGCGATCTCCTCGGTGTGCTCCGGGTAGTGGTCGAACGTCTCGTCGACGAACCACGATGCCGCCGTGTCGTCGACGACGTCGAGCGCCTCGAGCGCGGTCCGTGCCTTCATGCGTCCGGCCTCGGCGCTCGCCACCGCCTGCTCCCACGTGAGCGCCTTCGACTCCTCGGCCCAGGCGGCGTTCATCGCCTGCCAGACCTCTTCGGGCTGCTCCTCGCCGACGAAGGCTCCGGCCGACATCTCCTCGAGGTGCGTGCCGGCCAGCTCCGCCCATCTTCCGCTGTGGAACACCAGGTCACAGACCGACCATCCGGGCACGACCCCCGCCACCGTGCGGAGGTCGACCGGCACGCGCTCGGCGGCGTCGAGCAGTGCGGCCCACGCCTCAGCCTCACGACCCAGCAGCTCGTCGCGATCGTGAGCAGCCATCAACGCGTCCTCGGGAAGCCGAGGTCGACGCTGGACGTGCCGGGGTCGGGCCAGCGCTCCGTGACGACCTTGCCCCTCGTGTAGAAGTTGATGCCCTCGGGCCCGTACATGTGGTTGTCGCCGAAGAGCGAGTCCTTCCAGCCGCCGAACGAGTAGTAGCCCACGGGCACCGGGATCGGCACGTTCACGCCGACCATGCCCGCCTGGCAGTCGAACTGGAACGCGCGCGCGGCGCCCCCGTCGCGGGTGAAGATCGCGGTGCCGTTGCCGTAGGGGTTGTCGTTCACGAGCCGCAAGGCCTCGTCGTAGGTGTCGACGCGCATCACCTCGAGCACGGGGCCGAAGATCTCGTCCTTGTAGGCGTCCATGTCGGTCGTCACGTGGTCGATCAACGACACTCCGAGGAAGAACCCGTCTGACTCCCGGTAGAGCCCGTGCTCGCGCCCGTCCTCGACGATCGTGGCGCCCTGCTCCTTCGCGGAATCCAGGTAGCCCGCCACCTTGTCTCGGTGCTGACGCGTGACGAGCGGGCCCATCTCCGACTCGGGCTCGAGGCCGTTGCCGATCTTCACCAGCGGCAGGCGTTCCTTGATCGCGTCGACCAGCCGGTCGCCGGCGTCCCCGACCGCGACCGCCACGCTGATCGCCATGCAGCGCTCGCCCGCGGAGCCGTAGGCGGCCGAGACCGCCGCGTCGGCGGCCATGTCGATGTCGGCGTCGGGCAGCACGACCATGTGGTTCTTCGCGCCGCCGAGAGCCTGCACCCGCTTCCCGCTTCGCGGTGCCGGTCATGTAGATGTACTTCGCGATCGGCGTCGAGCCGACGAACGACACCGCCTCGACGTCGGGGTGCTCGAGCAGCCGATCGACGACGACCTTGTCACCCTGCACGACGTTGAAGACGCCGTCGGGCACGTCCGGCGTCCTTCAGCAGCTCGCCGACATAGAGCGAGGCGCCCGGGTCCTTCTCGCTCGGTTTGAGGATGAACGTGTTCCCGCAGGCGATCGCGTTCGGCGAACATCCACAGCGGCACCATCGCCGGGAAGTTGAACGGCGTGATGCCGGCCACGACGCCGAGCGGCTGGCGGATCGAGTACACGTCGACGCCGGTCGAGGCCTGCTCGGTGAACCCGCCCTTGAGCAGGCTGCGGCATCCCGCAGTCGCGAACTCGACGTTCTCGAGGCCGCGCTGCGACCTCGCCCATGGCGTCGGAGAGCACCTTGCCGTGCTGCTCGGTGATGATGCGGCCGATGTCTGCGCGGTGCTCGTGGATCAGTCTCGCGGATGCGGAACATGATGTCGGCGCGCTTCGACAGCGACGTGCGCCGCCAGGGGACGAACGCCTCGACGCGCGATCGTCGATCGCCGCGTCGACCTCCTCGACGCTCGCGAAGTCGACCTCGTGCGTCTGCTCGCCGGTCGCGGGGTTGTAGACGGGCCCGGTGCGCCCGACTCTCGCCGGACACGAGCTTGCCGCCGATCCAATGGCCGAGGCGTTCCACGTCTCACTCCTCCCTCTGGGGCCGGGGACGGGTCCGCCCCTCGGCCGTGACGAGCGGACAGCGGGGGTCGGGTGCGAGCTCGCTCAGCATCCCTGCCGATCCACTCGTGAGCCGGGTCGAGGCAGACGCGCCAGGCGCGCTCGCCCGGACCGGCCATCACGTTCAGGTAGTACATCGCATGCCCGGGCGCAGCGACACACGGCCCGTGGTACCCGCGCGGGATCAGGAACACGTCGCCGTCGCGCACGGTGACCGTCTCGTCGATCTCCCCGTCGAGGGTATAGGTGCGGTGCAGGCCGAAGCCGTCGCTCACCCTCGATGCGGAAGTAGTAGATCTCCTCGAGCACGACCTCGCGCTCGGTGTGCTCGTCGTGCTTGTGCGGCGGGAAGGACGACCAGTTGCCGTCGGGCGTGTACACCTCGACCGCGATCAGCCGGTCGGCGTCGAAGGCGTCGGCGGCGAGGAAGTTCGACGATCTGGCGCGTGGCCTGCCCCCCGCCCCGCGATCTCGACGGCGATCGCATCGGCAGGCACGTAGGCCGGCTCGAGCCGCCGCTCCGCCGGTGCGTTCGGCAGCGCGAACTCACCGCCACCGTCGCTCGAGATCGCGACCTCGGCGCCGAGCGGCGCGTACACGAATCGCTCACGCGCTCGAACACTCCGTCTCGGCCTCGCAGGTCCCACGCCGACGATCCGATCTCGACGCGGCACGAGCCCGAGAGGGGCAGCGCCGCCGCCTCGATCCCGTCGAGGGAGACGACCCGCCGTTCCCCCGGCGCGAGGCGCAGCACGCGCAGTCCCGCGAACCACCATCCGGCATCGTCGGGGGTGATATCGACCGGATCGCTGCCCCTGGCGGCCGTGCCGGCAGGCGGAACAGATCAGCCCCCATCACGTGCCTCCGAACCGGACTACCGTGACAGGGTGCGCACGGTCGGATCGTGGCGGCGGCCGCGCTCGCCCTCGCGGCGGTCGTCGCGGCGAGCGCGCAGGCGATGACGCAGACCGAACCGCGCCGCCCGGCCATCACGTTCGACGGCGACGTGCCCTGGGACGTCCGCGCTCTGGCGACCGACACATGGCAGCGGTTCACCGACGCTTTCGCTCCCGGTGGTCGGGCATCGCCCGACGTCGCACTCGACGTCGCCTGGACGATGCCCGATCGCGCGACGTACGACCCGTCGCGGAACGAGATCGTGGTGCGCGTGCCGTGGACCGGCGCCAACCTCGAGGTCGCGATGCTGCATGAGTTCGCGCACCACGTGGAGTGTCACGTGCATCGAGCACCTGGTGCTGCGGCCGAGGTTCCTGCGGCTCGACCGGGCTCGACCTCGGACACGCCGTGGCGAGGGGGCGACGATGGGCCACCATCCCGTCGGAGCGGGCGGCTGAGGCAACGGTCGACGTTCGTGCTCGGCGAGCCTCCTCCTCACGTCGTGGTGCCTCTCGACGACGCCGGAGAGTCGCGCCGTCGCGGCGTGGGCGGAGGGCGGCTGAGCGGGACCCGTCGCGCTCACGCATCGACGAGCAACTCCTCGACCTGCGCCTCGTCCGGCATCGCGTCGGCACAGGCGAGCCGGGCGGTGACGTATGCGCCGGCGGCGTTGGCGAACCGGATCGTCCTCGGCACGTCCCACCCTTCGAGCACGCCGTGACAGACCGCCGCGCCGAACGCGTCGCCGGCGCCGAGCCCGTTCACGACCTCGACGGGGATCGGCGGGAACCGTTCGCCGCCCTCCCGGCCAGGCCGCCAGCACCCCGTCGCCGCCCGAGCTTCACGATCGCCAGGTCGAGATCGAGGTCCGAGCAGCCGGTCCGCGAGCGTCGTCGGGCTCACCGTCACCGACCGCCACCGCGCACTCCTCGACGTTGCCGACGCGATCGTCGCGTGCGCCAGGGCCGCGCGTTGCTGCGCGCCCGCTTCCTCGGGCGACGGCCAGAACATCGGCTCGGTAGTCGAGGTCGTGCACGGTGATGCTCCGACCGGTCGCGCGCCTCGAGAGCGGCCAGGCGTCGCCGTTCGGCTGGGCTCGACCGACAGCCCGTGCCCGTCGTCCAGAAGATCCGGCGTGGCGGCGATCGCCTCGAGGTCGAGCTCCGCGGGCTCGCAGACGTGCATGTCCGGGCGCTCGCGGCTCCCGGTAGAACAGGATCGACGGCGACTCCGGCGGCAGGAGCTCGCAGAAGACGATCGGGGTCCGCAGCGTCCGGATCGTGTGCCGACGAATCGGTCGTCGACCCCGAAGCCGCGCAGCGCCTGGCGCACGTAGTCGCCGAAGCCGTCGGCGCCGACCTTCGTGATCACGGCCGCCCGGTGCCCGTATCGGGCGGCGCCGACGGCCACGTTCGTGGCGCTGCCACCGAGGGACTTCGCGAACGACGCGCACCTCGGCGAGCGGGACCCCGCTCTGCTCGGGATAGAGGTCGACCCCGACCCGGCCCATCGTGATGAGGTCGAGGCCGTCGCGCCACGTCAGCTCTCGCCGGCGCCTCGTCCTCGGTCGATCGACCTGCCTCGCTGGCTCCTCGCGCCTCGGCGTCGAACGCCTTCACCGCGGCCTCGCAACTCGGCGCTCGCCTCGTCGCCGGCGCCGCCGCCGCGTTCGAGCTCGTGCGCCAGCGTCTCGAGCTCGGCGCCTCCGGCCATCATCTGGACGAGCTGTTCGAGCGTGAGCTCCGCCTTCGGCGAAGTCGCCGAAGACCTGTCCGCGCCGGAGGATCACGAAGTGGTCGCCGACCGGGTAGGCGTGGTGCGGGTTGTGGGTGATGAAGATCGACGGCCGACGCCGCGTTGCTTGGCCTGCACGATGTAGCGGAGGACGACGCCGGCCTGCTTCACGCCGAGCGCCGCGGTCGGCTCGTCGAGGATCAGCACCTTCGCGCCGAAGTACACGGCGCGGGCGATCGCGACCGACTGCCGCTCGCCGCCCGAGAGGGTGCCCGACCGGCCTGGTCGGGATCGCGGATGTCGATCCCCATCTTCGAGAGCTCCTCCCGCGTCGATCTCCTTCGCCCTCTTCACGTCGAATCGGCGGAACGGACCCCAGCCCTTCGTCGGCTCCGAGCCGAGGAAGAAGTTCCGCCAGATCGACATCAACGGGATCATCGCCAGGTCCTGGTAGACGGTGGCGATCCCGCGCGCGAGCGCGTCGCGCGGCGAGTCGAGGTGCGATCTCCTCCCCGTCGAACAGGTACTCGCCCTCGCTCGGCTTGTGCACACCCGAGAGCGTCTTGATCAGCGTCGACTTGCCCGCGCCGTTGTCGCCGAGCAGACAGGTCACCTCCCCGGACGCGACGAACATCGAGATGTCCTTGATCGCGATCACGCTGCCGAAGTACTTCGAGATGCTGTCGACCTCGAGGAGCGGCTCTCCGATTCGGCCGTGCCCTGGCTCTCGTCGTGTCTGGGTCATGCTCATCGGCTCGCCGCCTTCCTGCGGACGAAGTTGTTGAAGATCACCGCGACCACGCAGCACGCCGCCGACGAAGACCTGGTACCAGTCGCCGTCGACCCCGGTGATCACGATGCCCTGCTGCACCATCGCGAAGATCAGCGCGCCGAGCGCCGCGCCGACGGCCGAGCCGTAGCCGCCGGTGAGCAGGCATCCGCCGACCACCGCGGCGATGATCGCCTCGAACTCCTGGCCGGTGCCGCGGAGCGTGTCCGCGTCCGGTGAACTGCACCACCTGGATGATCGCCACCAGGAACGCCGCGAACGCCGTCGTGATGAACAGCGCCAGCTTCACGCCGGTTGACCGGGACGCCGACGTTGCGGGCCGCGTCGACCGCCGCCGCCGGTCCCGAAGATCCAGTTGCCCTGCCGCGTCCGCAGCAGCACCCAGGTCGCGAGCGCCGCGAGGCCGATCCACCACAGGATCGCGATGTTGAAGCTGCGCGCCGAACAGCGTCGAGCTCCTGGCGAAGATCGACTGCGCGACGGGTCGTACCCGGGCACCTCGTCGAGCCCGCCGAGCTGCGTGCGGTTGGTCCGCGACCGCGTCATCGCGATCGTCAGGCCACGGAAGATGAAGAGCGTGCCGAGCGTGATGATGAAGGACGGGAGCTTCGTGGTGATCACGAGTACCCCGTTGACGAAGCCGGTCGCAGGATCGCGAGCACGAGCGCGAGCGCCGATCGCCGGCCAGCAGCGACCAGCCGAAGCCGCCCGCCTCGGCCGGGGTCGACGAGCGATCATGATCGCCATCCCGGCGAAGCCGAGGATCGAGCCGATCGACAGGTCGAACTCGCCGGCGATCATCAGCAGGGCGACGGCCACCGCGAGGATCCCGAGCGGCGCGGCCCGGTTGAGGATCGATGCCGGTCGCCGCCAGCTCGACGAAGTTGTTGTCGGACGCGACGATCGCGAAGAAGACCCAGACCACGACGACGCCGACGATCGCACCGAGCTCGGGGCGGGCGAGCAGCCGCGAGACCAGCCCCGACCTGTCGGACGCGTTCGTCCGGCGGCGGCGAGTGGGCGCCGGTGTGCTGTCGGTCGCCATCGTCCCCTCCCAGGTCGCTCGTTCGGATGCTAGCGTGCCGGAGGCGGGGCTCGCGACGCGCCCCGGCCCACGGCATCCGACTCCTAGCGGACGCCCTCCTCCGAGTACCCGACGACGTCGGCCGCCGTGTCCGCCGTGACGATCTGCGGTCCGGTCAGGATCACCCGGTCGACGCTGCCCGAGCGGCAGCGCGCCGGTCTCCAGGTACTTCGTGAGGAACACGATCGGCAGGTAGCCCTGCAGGTACTGCGCCTGGTCGATCGCGAACGCCATGTCGCCGTCCGTGATCGCCTGCGAGCACCTCGGGTGACAGGTCGAACGTGGCGAACGTGACGTCGCCGAGCATGCCGGCCTCGTCGAGCGCCTCCAGCGTCGGCGTGGCACCGGTCGGTCCGAGCGTGAGGATGCCGTCGACGTCGGCGTTCGGCCTGCAGCACGCCGGCCACCGTCTCGGTCGTGCCGGCCGGGTCGTTCAGATCGACCGGGATCACCTCGACCCTGCGACCCGAGTCCCTCGAAGAAGCCCTCGCAGCGCAGGTCGAGTGCGGCGTTGCCGACCTCCTGGTTGATGCAGACGGCGTTCTGTGACGCCCGCCTCGGCGAACTGCTGACCGGCGATCAGGCCGGCCTCGAACTCGGTCTGGCCCACGTGCACCAGCACGCCGAGGTCGGCGAAGTCGTCGCGACCCCGAGTTCATCGAGATCACCGGGATGCCGGCGTCGACGGCCGCCTGGATCGACGGCCCGAGCGCGTCGGCGTCCGGCAGGCTCACCGACGAGCCCGTCCGGCTCCGACGCGACGGCGGCGTCGATCAGCTGCGCTCATCGCGACCATGTCGAACGTCCCGGGCGCCTGGTACTCGACCGTCACGCCCATGTCCTCGGCCGCGGCGTCGACACCGTTGGCCGCCACCGACCAGAACGGGTCCGACGCCTGTCCGTGCGTGACGACCACGAAGCGGAAGTCGCGCTGGGTCACGCCGCCGCCGCCGCCCGCCGTCTGCCGTCGGCGTCGCCGTGTCCTCGTCTCGCCTGCGTGCACGCCGTCGCAACGCCAGCGACCGTCAACGCCAGCAGCGCGATCCATCTCTTCGCCATGCTGCACCATCTCTCACACCCACCGTTGTTGCGTTGCCTGGATCAGATCCGCTCACTCCCTGCATCCCCTCCCTCCGGGGTCGTCGCCGACCCCACCTCCGTCCGCACGCTCCGCGATGCCCGGAGGAACGCCAGGCTACGCCGACGCGTCCGCGAACGGGCCCGTCCCCGGCTCCGGCTCGCGTTCGAGCACCGCGTCCTGTTCGAGCACGTACCAACCGCGTAGCCGGCGGCCTCCGAGGTGCGGATCACGGCGCGCGACGTCGACGTCGCCCTCGCCGAGCGGCCGGTAGAGCCCCGGGCGACCGCGGCGTCGGTAGCCGAGATCGACCCGTCGCGCACCCGCGCGGCGACGCCGGCATCGACGTCCTTGAGGTGCACGTGGGCGATGCGATCGGCCTGCGCCGCGCGCGAGCGCGACCGGATCGCCGCCGCCGACGAGCACGTGGCCGGTGTCGAGGCAGAGCGGCACGGCCGAGTCGCTCGAGCAGGACGCTCGATCTCGCGCGGCCGCTCGACGACCGTGCCCAGTGAGGGTGCAGCGACGCCATGCAGGCCCAGATCGGAGGCGATCGCGGCGACTCCCTCGAGCGACGCCACGAGTGTCGCCCACGCCCGTCGTCGAGCCCGTGGGTCGACTCGTAGCCCTCGCCGCCCGTCGACGCGGCCAGCACGAGCACGTCGGCACCGACCGCGGCCAGCAGACTGCGCCTGCCGATCGCACCTCGGCGAGCTCCGCATCGACCACGCTCGGGAACGTGCAGCACGACCGGGACGAACCCCGCCACGAGCGACGAGCCCGTTCGCGCCGAGCAGGGTCTTGCAGCTCGCAGGCTCGGTCGGCAGGAACCCTGCGGGTCCCAGCTCGGTCGCACGCAGGCCGATGCGGCGCATCTCGCGCGAGCACCCGATCGCGGGACATCTGGTGACCCCACCCGGGCACCTCGCAGACGCCCCAGGTGATCGGGGCGCCCGCGACGCGGTCGAGCAGCGACGGTCACGCGACCTCCTCGACGCGCACCGGGCGGTGCTCGTGCCGCGACCGGTCGCACGCCACCGCGACACGCATCGCCTCCGAGGTCGTCCTCGCCGGTGCACGGGCTGGGCCGCGTGCCCGCGGCCACCTCGATGAAGGCGTCCATCTCGGCAACGGTACGCAGCGTGCGAACCGGTTCTGGAAGTCGGGGTAGGCGTCGGCCGGTGCCGGCGGCGAGCCCGGCTCGACCGATCGGAGCGGCGTGCGGTCGTCCCACGCCGACGCTCGACGCTGTCGCCGGAGCCCGAGCAGTTCCATCCGGATGTCGTAGCCGAGCGGGTCGTGCCGGGTCACCGAGAGGATCCCGAGCGCGCCCTCGGAGAGCCGCGAGGTCGCGACCGCGGTGTCGACGTCGTCGTACCGCGCGAAGACGGGGAACGCCAGCACACCACCGTCGGCGTACACCTCCACGATCTCCTGGCCCGTGACGAACCGGAGCGCATCGAAGTCGTGGACGCTGAAGTCCCGGAAGATGCCGCCGGACGCGGGGATGTAGTCCTCGTGCGGCGGCGCCGGGTCATGGCCGGCCATCCGCACCACGTAGAGCGTGCCGAGGTCCCCGCTCGCGACGAGGTCTCGCGCGGCGACGTACCCGGCGTCGAACCGTCGCTGGAATCCCATCTGCAGAGGCAGACGCCGCGGCCGCCACGATGGCGCGACGACGTCGCGCGTGGTGTCGAGGTCGAGCGAGATCGGCTTCTCGCAGAAGATCGCGACGCCCGGCGTCGGCGGCGGCGTGGATCAGATCGGCGTGCGCAGACGTGGCCGCAGCGATCACGACGGCATCGACGGAGTCGTAGCAGCTCGTCGATGCTCACCGGCTCGGGAAGCCCGAGCTTCGACGCGAGGTCCACCGCCCGGGCGGGGTCGACGTCGGTGAGCATCACCGCGTCGACCGCAGGGTGCGCCATCAACGTCGACGCGTGGACCGCACCGATGCGACCCGCGCCGATCACTCCGATCCGCACCGCTCCCCCTCTGCTCGCGTGGAACGTCCGATCCGGAGGATCCCCGTGCGGAGATCGGTGGAGATCGGATTGGAACGTTCCAAGCGCGGAGTGTACACTGGCGCCCGCGGACCGCTGTCAAGGCAGGTACGGCGCGGGAGGGACGATGGACACGATCGCGGCTCACGGCCGCCCAGGCGATCGTGCGGTTCCTGATCGCCCAGCGCACCGAGATCGACGGTGAGGTGCGCCCGCTGTTCCCGGGAGTGTTCGCGATCTTCGGTCACGGCAACGTTACGTGCCTGGGCGAGGCGCTGGACGCTGCCCGCGAGTCCGCTGCCGACCTGGCGCGGTCAGAACGAGCAGACGATGGCGATGGCAGCGGTCGCGTTCGCCAAGGCGACCCGGCGCCGCCAGATCATGGTCGCGACCACCTCGATCGGGCCGGGGGCGCTCAACATGGTGACCGCGGCCGGCATCGCGCATGCCAACCGGCTTCCCGTGCTGCTGATCTCGGGCGACACCTTCGCGAACCGGCTCCCCGATCCGGTGCTGCAGCAGGTCGAGCACTTCGCCGAGCCCTCGACCACGGTGAACGACGCCTTCAGAGCGGTCACGCGGTACTGGGACCGGATCGTGCGGCCCGACACAGCTGCTGCAGTCGCTCCCCCAGGCCGTCGCCACGATGCTCGATCCTGCCGATTGCGGTCCGGCCTTCATCGGCCTGCCGCAGGACGTCCAGGCACAGGCGTTCGACTTTCCCACGGCGTTCTTCCGAGAGCACGTGCACCGCCTGCGGCGCCCAGGGCCCGACCTGGAGGAGCTCGGGGCCGCGGCCGGCGTGCTGCGCGTCGCCCGGCGACCGCTGATGATCGCCGGAGGCGGCGTCCACTACTCGATGGCCGAGCACGCGGTCGCCGCATTCGCCGAGCGCCACGGTGTGCCGGTCGTCGAGACCGTGGCGGGGCGCTCGAGCCTGCCGTGGGATCACCCCCTCCAGGCCGGGCCGATCGGGGTGACCGGCAGCACCTCGGCCAACGCCCTCGCAGCCGAGGCCGACGTCGTGCTCGCGGTCGGCACGCGGCTGCAGGATTTCACGACGGGTTCGTGGACCGTGTTCCGTGGCGAGGACCTTCGCATCGTGGGGCTGAACGCCGCTCGGTTCGACGCCGTGAAGCACCTCGCGCTGCCTGTGGTCGCTGACGCTCGCCGGGGGATCGAGTCGCTCGATGAGGCGCTCGGCGACTGGCGAGCCGACGCCGGATGGACCGGGCGGGCCGCCGAAGAACGTCGCACGTGGCAGCGCTCGCTCGACGAGGCGGTCGCAGAGGGGTCGGGCACCCCGCCGAGCTACGCCGCGGTGATCCGCGCGGTGCAGGATGTCTCGGCGCCCGACGACTACGTGCTCACGGCGGCTGGGGGCCTCCCCGGCGAGTTGAACAAGCATTGGCGCGCGGCCACGCCGGCCACCGTCGACGTCGAGTACGGGTTCAGCTGCATGGGCTACGAGATCGCGGGGGCCTGGGGCGCATCGATGGCGCTGCCAGGACGGACGGTCGTGTCGTTCTGCGGCGACGGCTCCTACTTGATGGCGAACTCGGAGATCTATGGGTCGGTCCTGTCCGGCCACCCCTTCGTGCTCGTGCTGTGCGACAACGGCGGATACGCCGTGATCGACCGGTTGCAGGTCGCCAAGGGTGCGGCGCACTTCAACAACATGCTCGATGACGTCCGCTCGCCGGAGGTCGTGCGGGTCGACTTCCGTGCGCACGCGGCCGCCATGGGCGCCTGGACGGCCGAGGTCGATTCCATCGACACGCTCCGCGACGCGCTCGCAGAGGCTCGGGGCGCGGGTCGCACCGCGGTGGTCGTGATCCGCACCGACCCGAACGCGTGGACGAGCGGCGACGCGTGGTGGGATGTGGGAGTGCCCGAGGTGTCGGAGCGGGCGGAGGTCCGCGCAGCCCGGTCCGAACACGAGGAGGGGCGGCGTCACCAGCGGGTGGGCGTGTGACCGCCACGACCGGCCAGACGACCGGCCAGGAGACCCGTCAGAAGACCGGCCAGAAGCCCGGCCAGAGAACCGGGAGACATGGCGGCCGACGCAAGGCGCCCACGATCCTCGATGTCGCCCGGCGCGCCGGCGTCTCGAAATCACTCGTCTCGCTCGTGATGCAGGGCTCCCCCCTCGTCAGCGACCAGCGCCGCGATGCGGTGCTGCGGGCCGCCGAGGAGCTGGGGTACCGGCCGAACGCGGTGGCCCGGAGCCTGGCTCGGAAGCGCACGAACGTGCTTGGCGTGATGCTCTCCGACCTGCACAACCCGTTCTTCGCTGAGGTCGTCGACGGTGTGCAGTCGGCGGCATCGGAAGGCGGGTACCACGCCTTGATCGACACGGGGCAGCGCGCCGCGGCCGGGGAGCTCGAGGCGATCGAGACCTTGTTGGAGCTGCGCATCGACGGACTGATCCTCGCCGCGCCGATGCTGCCCGGGCGGGATATCGTCGACGCGGCTCAGGCCACGCCGGTGGTGCTCATCGCTCGCCAGTCGCGGTGGCCATCGGTCGATTCGGTCACCAACGACGATCACCACGGCGCCATGCTGGCCGTGGGGCACCTCGTGGAGCTCGGCCACCGACGGATCGCTCACGTCGACGGAGGGCGCGGCGCGGGCGCCAACGCACGGCGTCGAGGGTATCGCGACGCGATGCGCGGGCACGGGCTCGATGCCGAGATGCGGGTGGCGACCGGCGCCTACACGGAGGACGGCGGGGCGGCGGGCATCGAGGCTCTGCTGTCGCTCGGTGCCGCGCCCACCGCCATCTTCGTCGCGAATGACCTCGCGGCCGTGGGCGCGATGCACGCACTGGAGCAGCATGGCCTCCGGGTCCCCGATGACGTGTCGCTCGTCGGCTACGACAACACGTCGCTCGCGGCGCTCGGCCACATCGCCCTCACGACGATCGACCAACCCCGGCATCGGATGGGCGCAGCCGCCGTGCGGATGCTCCTCGAACGCATCGAAGGCACCCGGTCGCGGGCCTCCCATCAGGTGATCGCGCCCACGCTCGTGGCGCGCGCAACCTCGGCTCCCCCCGGACGGCGAGCGCGGGTCCCGGTTCGTCCGGGCCCCCTTGCCCGTTGACCTGGGTGCGCCGGTCCTACCGTGGAGGTGGAAGGAGGTGAGTGTTCCATGTTGGATGTCTGGGATGAGTTCATGGCCCTGCAACGGCGAATGGACGACCTGTTCCGGACCTACCTCGGACCTCGCGCGAGGGCGACGTTCCCCGCGCTGCCCGAGGGGTTCCGTCGGCCGTTCGTGCCGGTGTGCGACGTTTTCGCCCGTGAGGACGACCTGATCGTCAAGCTGGAGCTGCCTGGCATCGACCCCGAGAAGGACGTGAAGATCCAGATCGAGGGCGACGTCCTGGTGATCCGCGGCGAGCGCGAGACGAAGGAGGAGGTGAAGGAGCAGGACTTCTACCGCATGGAGTCCGCGTACGGCTCCTTCGAGCGCCGCCTGCCGATCCCCGAAGGGGTGAAGGAGGACGACATCGTCGCCACCTACGCCGAAGGGGTCCTCGAGATCGCTCTGCCTGGCGCGGCACCGAAGGTTGAGCCGGAGGAGCCAAAGCCCGAGGTGAAGACGATCCCGATCAAGGCGGCCTGAGCCCGAGGCCACGCCGAAGGCCCATATGGCCGAGGAACGGCGCCGCCCGAGCCTCCGGGCGCGGACGGCGCCGTTGCGCGCATCGTCATCCCGGTTGCGGCTGCCCCGGAAAGGGCCCATCATCCTCGAACGTTCGCGGGAGCGGTTCACGGGGAGGCGGCGATGGGACAGTTCGATTCGGTGTTGAGCGATGAGCAGAGTCGTCGGGCGTTCCTTCGTTCGATGGCGGTCGTGGGCGGCATGGGCGTGCTGGCAGCCTGCCGCAAGGACGTGCAGTCGGGGGGTGAGGGTGGTTCGAGCGCAGCGGCGAGCGCGATCCCACCGATCACCGAGGAGACCGGTGAGCTCAAGATCCACGAGTGGGCGGGCTACGACGCGAAGTGGCTCTGGCGCGACTACGCGAAGGCCGGATACCCCGATCCCACGTTCAGCTTCCTCACGAACACCGAGGGCGTGATCGCGAAGACCGCGGGCGGCTTCTACTGGGACCTCACCCACCCCGAGATCGGTTACATCCAGGACTACCTCGACCTCGGCGCGATCCAACCGTGGGACACGTCGCTGATCCCGAACTTCTCGAAGCTGGATCCGACCCTGCAACAGACCGGCCAGCTGAACGGCGAGCAGTACGAGATCGTGCTCGACTGGGGCTACTCGGGCGTGATCATCCGCACGGACCAGGTCGACCCCTCGATCAACTCCTACAGCTACCTGTTCGACGACGCCCTCGCCGGGCACATCTCCTGGTTCGACACGCCGTGGATCCTCTCGATGGCGCACGTCACCCTCGGACTCGAGTCCGATCCGCTCGACGCGACCCCCGAGGACCTGCAGGCCGCGAAGGAGCACTGCATCGCGGCGACGAAGAACCTGCACTCGATCTGGGTCGACTACACGGCGATGTGGGACGACGTGGCCAAGGGCAACGTGTGGGCGGCCTACTCATGGCCCGACACCTACGTGGTGCTCAAGGCCGATCAGCCCGTGCAGTACATCAAGCCGAAAGAGGGCGTCTTCACCTGGGCCGAGGGATTGATCCTCCGCTCGGAGACCGAGAACTACCACCACGCGCACGAATTCGCCGACGCCTGGGCGAGCGTCGAGGTCGGCCAGCGGCTCGTGAGCACGTGGGGCTACGGCCACGCGAACACCGACGTCGACCTCTCGCAGATCGACCCCGACGTCGTGGAGGTCTTCGGGCTCGACGATCTCGAGACGGCGCTGTCGAGCGGCATCTTCGACGCCTACCAGCCCCAACGGGCCGAGTACAACCGCGCCTGGGACGAGGTCAAGGCGGCAGCGGGGTAGCCGGGTCTCCTCTCCCGAGCCCATGGCGACCGAGACCGCCCCTGCCGAGGACGTCACTGCAGCCCCTCGGCGCCGCCGCGGCACCGGCCGGTGGCGGGCGACGAGCGGCCTGCTCGCGACGCCGACGATCTGGCTGATCGTCTTCTTCGTCGTGCCCGTGGTGATGGTGGGGCTCTACAGCGTCGGCCTCCTCACCCTGTTGCGGAACGACGACTACCTCTCGCTCGAGCACTGGCGCTTCTTCCTCACGAGCGATACCTACCTGAGCCTGTTCTGGAAGTCGGTGAAGATGTCGCTCTGGGTGTCGATCAGCGCGGTGCTGCTCGCCTACCCCGTCGCCTACCTGCTGGCCCTGATCGCGGGCACGCGCAAGTACACGCTGCTATTGGTGATCATCGTGCCGTTCCTCACCAGCTACCTGCTGCGGGTGCTCGCGTGGCGCGTGATCCTCGGGGAGTCGGGCGTCGCGAACTCGTTCCTGCAGACCGTCGGGCTCGCCGACGAGCCGGTGCGGTGGCTGTTCAACAGCCAGTTCGCGATCTACCTGGTGTTGAGCTACGTGTGGGTGCCGTTCGTGGCGCTGCCGATCTTCGTCTCGCTCGAGAACCTCGATCACCATCTGCTCGAGGCATCGAGCGATCTGGGAGCGAGCCGTCTGCGAACGTTCTGGACGGTGACGCTGCCATTGTCGCTGCCCGGCGTCGTCGCCGGCTTCATCTTCGTGTTCATCCCGACGATCGGGGAGTACGTGACCCCGCAGCTCGTCGGCGGACCCGGCGGGTTCATGTTCGGCAGCGCGATCCAGAGCGCGTTCACCGCCGGTCTCGACTGGCAGTTCGGCTCGGCCATGGCGATGTTCCTGATCTTCGCCGTCGCGGTGCTGCTCGTGGTCTTCGGACGGTTCCTCAACGTTCGGAGCGTGGCCGAATGAACGTCGCCGTCTCGAACGCCGGTCGTCGCTGGCTCTGGGTCACGTTCTGGATCCTCGTCGTCTTCCTGTACGCGCCGCTCGTGATCCTCGTGATCTTCTCCTTCAACGACCGCGAGCTCGTCTCCTTCCCGTGGGAAGGCTTCACCTTGCGCTGGTACCGGACCTTCGTCGACAACGTCGAGATCCTCGACGCCCTCCGGATGAGCCTGTGGGTGGCGGCACTGACCGCGGTCGTCACCACGGTGCTCGCGATCCCCGCGTCGATCGCCCTCGTCCGGCGCCGGTTCTTCGCCAAAGGATTGGTGTCGGGCATCATGCTTGCGCCACTCGTGATCCCGTTGGTCGTGCTCGGCACGGCCCTGCTGATCTTGTTCAACACGATCGGCATGCCGTTCTCGGGACTCACGATCGCGATCGGGCACATCGTGATCGCGCTGCCGTTCGCGATCCTCACGCTCGTGCCGCGCCTCGAGCGCATCCCAGCCTCCCTCGAAGAGGCCTCTCGGGACCTCGGCGCCGGCTGGTTCACCACGTTCCGCCAGATCACGTGGCCCCTGATGCTGCCGGCGATCTTCTCGGCGTTCCTGCTGAGCTTCGTGATCTCGTTCGACGAGGTCGTGATCGCTTCGTTCGTGGCGGGCGACCAGGTGACCTTCCCCGTCTACCTGTACTCGCAGCTGCGGTTGCCGCGACGGCTTCCGGCGGTGATCGCGGTGGCCGTCGTGATCCTCGTCATCTCGGCGGTGGTCGTGATCGCGTCGGAGGTGCTGCGCAAGGTCACCGACCAGCGGCTCGAGGCCGACACGACCGTCTACGACGAGGATGAGGTGGTGGTGTCATGACCGACGGCGTCGCGATCAGCATCCAGGGCGTGCGAAAGTCGTTCGGCGACGTGCACGCGGTCGACGGCATCTCGCTCGACGTCGCCGAGGGCGAGTTCCTCACCCTGCTCGGGCCGTCGGGGTGCGGCAAGACGACGACGATGCGCATGGTCGCCGGGTTCGAAGAGCCCGACGAGGGCCGCATCCTGCTGCGAGGCACCGACGTGGTCGGGGTGCCGCCGAACAAGCGCGAGGTGAACATGTGCTTCCAGCACTACGCGCTCTTCCCGCACATGAACGTCGAGAAGAACATCGAGTACGGGCTGAAGCTCAAGAAGGTGCCCAAAGGCGACCGTCACGCGATCGTGGCCGAGATGCTCGAGATCGTGGGCCTCGGAGGCATGCAGTCACGCAAGCCGGGCCAGCTCTCGGGCGGGCAGCAGCAGCGCGTCGCGCTGGCACGGGCCCTCGTGAACCAACCCGCGGCCCTGCTGCTCGACGAGCCGCTCGGAGCGCTCGACGTGAAGCTCCGCAAGCACATGCAGCTGGAGCTCAAGCGCATCCAGCTCGAGCTGATCACCACGTTCGTCTACGTCACGCATGACCAGGACGAGGCGCTGTCGATGAGCGACCGCATCGCGGTCATGAACAACGGTGTGATCGAACAACTCGGCACGCCGCGCGAGGTCTACGAGCAGCCGGCGACGCCGTTCGTCGCCGACTTCGTCGGTGTGCTGAACGCGATGGACGTGCGCGTCGACGAGGTCGCCGGTGAGGACCTCGTGATGAAGGTCAGCGAGCGCGATCGCATCGTGGTGCCGGTGGGCCCGATGGGCACCGAGGCGAGGGTCGGGTCGTCGTTGCTCGTGGCCGTGCGCCCGGAGCGGGTCGACCTTCACACGGGCGACGTCACGGCGAACGGCGCGTCGCGCTTGTCCGGCACGGTGAAGCAGGTCGTCTACCTCGGCACGCTGACCCAGTTCCACATCGACACCGCGATCGACAAGCGGTTGATCGTGCACCGCCTGAGCGACGACCGGTCGTCGACCGTGGGCGAG
Organism: uncultured Actinomycetes bacterium; assembly: GCA_963734685.1. Lineage (GTDB taxonomy): Bacteria > Actinomycetota > UBA4738 > UBA4738 > HRBIN12 > JAOUEA01. The sequence goes on from CAVTIC010000001.1 coordinate 368,303, forward strand.
GGTGACCAGGTCGTGTTGACGTGGGCCCGCGAGGACGCGGCCGTACTCAGCGCGTAGGGACGCTCGCGTCAGCCGACGAGCGCTCGGGTGCCTCGCTTCTGCAGCTGATCGGCGATGATGTTGCGCTGCACCTCACTCGTGCCTTCCCAGATGCGGTCGACACGCAGCTCGCGCCAGAATCGCTCCGCGACGTTCTCTCGCATGTACCCGCGGCCGCCGAAGATCTGCACGGCCCGGTCGGCGACCCGGCCAGCCATCTCGCTGGCGTAGAGCTTGGCCATCGAGCACTGCCCGTGCTGGATCTTCACGTCGATGCCGGCGTCGATGTTCCCGGCGAGCCGGTAGGTCATGAGCCGAGCGGCCCACAGTTCGGTGAGCGAGTCGGCGAGCATGTGCGAGATCGCCTGGTGCTCGATGATGGGCTGCCCGAACTGCACCCGCTGTTGCGCGAACGCCGTCGCCTCGTCGATCAGGCGCTCGGCGGCGCCGCAGCAGCGAGCGGCGATCATGAGGCGCTCGTAGCGGAACCACTCGTACGTGAACGCCATGCCGTCCCCCTCCTCCCCGACGAGGTTGGCGGCCGGCACACGGACGTCGTCGAAGGCGACGACGGCGTGCGTGTCGGGATAGGTGTGCGTGTAGGCGGGGTCGCGAACATGCCGCACGCCCGGCGTCGTCTTTGTCGACGAAGAACATCGCGTGCGCGCCCTCGTTCGGGCCGCCGACGATCTTCGCCTGGAAGAAGCAGTAGGTGGCGCTGTCGTACGAGGTCACGTGCATCTTCTCGCCGCTGAGCACGTACTCGTCGCCGTCTCGGCGCGCGGTGGCCTCGATCGCGTCGACGTCGCTGCCGGCGCCGGCCTCGGTGATCGCGTAGCACTCGTGCCGCTCGCCGCGGATCGTCGGCAGGATCCAGGTCTGCATCTGGTGGTCGCTGACGACCTCGGGAGCCCACGCGGGCGGGGTGTGCACGCACCAGCCGAGCGCGTTCGTGACCCGGCCGATCTGCTCACTGACGAGCACCTGCTGGAGGGTGGTCATGCCGCTACCGCCGAGCTCGGTGGGCATGTTCATGGCGTAGAGGCCGAGCTCGATCGCCCTGTCGTGGTGCTTGCTGCGCTCGTCGTCGGGGATACGGCCATGGTTCGCCTCGGCGTGCTCCTCCCAGGGGATCAGGTCCTCGTCGACGAAGCGCCGCGTGCGCTCCTGGATCGCACGATCCTCATCGGTCAGCGGATAGGTGGTCATGGCGCGGAGTCTAGGCGACGATCCGAGCGAGCCGTGACCCGGAGCCGTACCGCGACCGGACTCGATCGGGCCGACTTGGCAGGGACGTCACTCTTGGATTGCTGGTCCCACAACGGAGGTCCCTGCCCAGTCACCGCGACCGATGAGGCCCGGAACTCACGGACCCTCCCGGTCACCGGTCACCAGCTCGAACGCCTCGGCGAGGATCGTCATGCGGCTGAAGTCGCTCGGCATGCCCGACCGCTGGTGACCGGCCACGATCGTCACGTCGCGAGCGGGGCACGTGTATGCGGTGGTGCCCCAGAAGCCGTCGTGACCCCACCAGGTTTCTTCGCCGACCTCGGCGCGGAAGAGGAACATCGCGGCGGAGGATGGGTCGTCCTCGTCGCTCATGCCCTCGGCGAGCGGCACGTCGACCAGCGTCGTGGTCATCGTCGCGAGCGTCGACGGCTCCCGGAAGACATCACCGACGAGGAGACCTCGGAAGAACCGAGCGAGGTCGCGGCACGTGGACATCAGCCCGCCGCCGCCGTACAGGTCGACGGACGCGTCCATGTCGGCGACGTCGAACTCACCCTCGTATTGATGCGAGAGCGGCGGGAGATCCGCCGGCGCGTGCTCGATCGACTCCTGCCATGTGTGCATGAGGCCCAACCGCTCGTAGCCGACCAGCTCGCGGATCGCCGCCCCCATGGTCAGACCCGTCGTCCGCTCGAGCACCTCGCCCACGAGGCACGCACCCGTGTCCGAGTACCCGAACCGCGCGCCCGGCGGCCCGTACAGCTCCCCGTGAGACACGGCGAACCCGACCTGCTCGAGCCGCGTCCACCGGCGCCCAGCGTCCAGGTAGACCTGGGACGTGAAGCCGTCCGTGATCGACGCGTCGTAGGCATCCGCCGCGAAGTCGTAGATGCCACTCGTGTGCGTGAGCAGATGGCCCAGCGTGATCGCGTCGGTGTCGTAGCCGCCCGACCGCAGCACCACGTCGTACTCGCCGGGCAATAGCGCGGCTACGGTGTCATCGAGCGAGAGCCGGCCGTCCTCCACCAGCCGGAGAGTGGCGGCGGCCACGAACGGCTTCGTCACGCTCGCGATGCGGAACCGCGACCCGGGCACGAGCGGTGCGCCGGACGAGCGGTCTGCCACACCGGCCGCGACCTCGACGTCGAGCCCCGGCGAGAGCACGTGCAGCAACCGACCGGGCATCTCGGGCCATGCCTCGACATCGCGCTCGACGAGCGCTTGCAGCCGCGCCTCGAGATCGGTCACGGGAACGACGGGACCTCGCGCGCCACACCCGCCCACGGCCGCACGCGCTCGATCGCCGCGCCGATGCGGAACGCGCTCACATCGTCGAACGTCCGCGCCACGATCTGCACGCCGGTCGGCACACCGTTGGTGGCCACGCCGCTCGGAACGGCGAGCACAGGACACGGCGACAGCACGTTGAACGGCGTCGTCATGTAGCAGAGGAACTGCCGGTCGTTCGGGCCACCGTCGTCGAAGACCTTCCCGAGGATGCTGTCGCCCGCCGGGATGCCCGTCACCGCCCACGTCGGGCACACGAGCCCTCGGTATCGCCGGAAGAGCTTCCCGATCGGTTCCCACATCTCTTGCTCACCTTCGAGGCCGGTCAGGTAGGAGCGCGGCTCGCCCATGTACATCTGCGCTTCCTCGGCCCATGCGAGGGCGTAGTCGTTGAGCAGGTCGCCGAACGCCGCGGCGGCCCCGCCGATCTCGGCTCCGAAGATCGCCGCGTAGTGGCGGCGCGCGGTCGCCATGATGTGCTGCAGGTTCCACGGGATCGCCACCTCATCGACGATCGCGCCGGCTTCCTCGAGTGCCGCGCCGACGGCTCTCGTGTTCGCCGCCACCTCGGGGTCGACGGCCCACGCGCCGAGATCGACCGAGAGCGCGATGCGCCACCCTTCGATGCCCTTCATCTGGGCCGGGATCCGCACCTTCGGGCGCAGCGACGTGACGTCGAGGGCATGGGGCCCTGCCAGTACGTTCTCGAACAAGACGCAGTCGGCGACCGTGCGGGCGAGCGGCCCGTCGTGGCAGAAGCGGTCGAGGTTGAACGGCGGGCCCGTCGGCACGCGTCCGTGCGGCGGCTTGAACCCCACCACGCCGTTGATCGACGCGGGGATACGGATCGAGCCGCCGATGTCGGAACCGCTCGCGAGCAGCGAGGTGCCGCTGGCGAGCGACGCTCCGGCGCCTCCGCTCGAGCCCCCGACGGCCACCGAGGGGTTCCAGGGGTTGCGCGTCACGTCCCACAGCTTCGAGTGCGTGTACCCGGCGCAGCTGAACTCCGGCGTCGTGGTCCGCGCATGCACGACGGCGCCAGCCTTCAGGATGCGCTCGGCGATGGGTGCGGTCCGCGCGGCGATCTCGTCGATCGCGAGCGATCCGTACCGCATGCGCCAGCCCTCGACGGGAACCTCTTCCTTCATCGCGACGGGCAGGCCTTCCAGCGGCCGGATCCGCTCGCCCCGCACGTAGCGCTCGGCGCTCGCCTCGGCGGCGACCCGGGCTTCGTCACGGCGCCGCTCGCACAGCGCGTTCACGGTCGTCTCGACCTCGTCGGCACGACGCTCCACGCTGTCGAGCAGGTCGATGGGCGACAGGTCGCGGGCGCGCATCGCCGCGAGGGCATCGGTGGCGGTCATCTCCCAGGGCTCGGTCATTGCGCGCAGGCTACCCGAGCCTCCACCGCCCGGGCGAACGAACGCACAGACATGCCGCGATCGACAGCGGCCTCCGCGGTTCGAGAGGATGAGTGCCATGAAGCTTCGCCGCAGACGCAGTGCTCACGTCGAGGACCGACGGGGACAGGGTGCCGCCGGCAGCGGTATGGGCTTCCCCGGACTCGGCGGAGGCGGCGGCCTGGGGCGCGGCGGCAGCCTCGGTGGTGGTGGGCTTCCGATCGGGAAGGGTGGCGGCATCGGGCTGATCGTCGTGCTGATCGTGCTCGCCGTCTGCGTCGCCCCCCAGCTGACCGGCGGCGGGGGCGGCGACCTCGGCGGCGTGCTCGGAGGCGACCCGTTCTCCGGCTTCGGTCAGGCGCAACCGGGCGACACCACGACACCGCTCGATCCCGACGACAGGCTCTTCGGCTTCGTGAACGCGGTGGTCGACGACGTGAACGTCACGTGGAAGGACATCTTCGCCGGCACGGGACAACGATACGAGGCGGCGACGCTCGTCGTGTTCGAAGGTCGCACCCAGACCGGGTGTGGACCCGGTTCCGCGGCGACCGGACCCTTCTACTGCCCGGCCGACAGCAACGTCTACCTCGACCTCGGGTTCTTCCGTGAGCTCCGGGAGCGTTTCGGAGCACCGGGCGATTTCGCGCAGGCGTACGTGATCGCGCACGAGTACGGGCATCACGTGCAGAACCTGCTCGGCATCAACGCCGAGGTGCAGCGCATCTCACAGCAAGAACCCGACCGAGCCAACGACATGTCGGTGAGGCTCGAGCTACAGGCGGACTGCCTTGCCGGCGTCTGGGGTCATACGGCGCTGCAGCAGGGCGAGCTGTCCGAGGGCGACCTCGACGAGGCGCTCGCCGCGGCCGAGTCGATCGGCGACGACCGGATCCAGGAAACGACCACTGGGCGCATCGATCCCGAGAGCTGGACGCACGGGAGCGCCGAACAGCGCGCCAAGTGGTTCAGCATCGGATTCGACTCGGGCGATCCGGCGAGCTGCGACACGTTCAACGCCGACCCCCTCTAGTCTGCCCTCTCGCCGACCGCCGCTACCGGATGAACTCCAAGCGATCGCGGTGGGCGTCGATCGCTTCGACCGTGTCGGGGTCGAGCGCGTGGTCGCGTTCGGGCTCCTCGACCTCGGGCTTCTCGCCGTAGAGCTCGCCGGAGAGGTAGCGCTGGCCGGTGTCGCAGACCACTGTGACGACGCGTCGCAGCTCGGGGTGGTGTTCGATCACCTTGTGCACCGCGGCGACGTTGATGCCGCTCGACGGTCCGCAGAGCAGACCTTCCTCACGGGCGAGGCGGCGGGCGGTGACGAGCGCCTCCTCGGTCGAGACCGTCACGATGCCGTCCATCGCGGCGAGGTCGAGGTTCGGCGGCACGATGCCGTCACCGATGCCGGGCACGCCGTGCGTGCCCCAGGTGTGGTCGGTGATCAGCGGGCACTCCGCCGGCTCCACCGCGAACGCCAGCAGGTTCGGGTTGCGTGCCTTGAGCGCGTGCGCGACCCCGCTGATCCAGCCGCCGGTACCTTGCGCACCGACCACCGCGTCGACGCGGCCACCCGATTGCTCCCAGATCTCCTCGCCGCTCGCGAGCTGGGCCTCGGGATTGTCCGGGTTCTCGAACTCTCCCGGGAAGAAGTACCGGTCGGGGTCGGCGGCCACGATCTCCCGCATCCTCGCCAGGGCGAGATCGATGTCGGTGCCCGCGCCCGGTGTGAGCACCAGGTCGGCGCCGTACGCGCGGATCATCGTCTTCCGCTCGTTGCTCATGCCCTCGGGCATCACGATCGTGCACCGGTAGCCCTTGATCGCAGCAACCGCCGAGCACGCGATGCCCGCGTTGCCGGTCGTGCATTCGATGATCGTCATGCCGGGCTTCAGGTCGCCACGCCCCTCCGCCTTCGAGAACATCGCGGCGTAGATGCGGTCCTTCACCGACCCGGTCGGCCCGTACCACTCGACCTTGGCGAGTACCTCCACCCCGGGCGGGACCACGCGCTGCAGGCGCACGAGCGGGGTCCGTCCGATCGCGTCGAGCAAGGTCGCGACCTCTCCGCGGTGAGCATCCCACGTGATCGACACCGGCTTCAGATCCTTTCCGTCTTCGTCTCCGTGCATTCAGACCGCCCGTGCGCCGCGGTCGACGAAGCCCAGCCGCTTCGACACGGCAAGCGCCGAGTCGGCAGCGAGCTTGCCGATGCGGGGAAGGTCCACCGCCCGCATGCGGAACGCCGGCCCGGACACGCTGAGCGCCGCGATGAGATCGCCGCCCATGCCCCGAACGGGCGCCGCGACGGCGTTCAGACCTTCCTCGAGCTCTTCCATCGTCTGCGAGTAACCGCGGACGACGATCTCGGCTAGTTGCGCGCGCAACTTCTTGACGTCCGTGATCGTCCGGGGAGTGAGCCGCGTGAGCGGCGCGCGTAACAGCCGGTCCCGCTCGGCGTCGGTTGCGTACGCGAGCAGGACCTTGCCGTTCGATGTGCAGTGCAGCGGCGTGCGTTGCCCGACCCAGCTCACGCTCACGATCGATCGCGTGCCCGTGACCTGATCGACGTAGACGACGGACCCGCCCGAGAGCACGCCCAGGTTCACGGTCTCACGCGTGCGCTCGGCGAGGTCATCGAGGATCGGGCGGGCGGCACGCACCAGATCGTTGCCGCCGACCGCAGCGCCGGCGAGCGAGATCAAGCCGAACCCGAGCCGGAACTTCTCCGAGATCGGGTCGCGTTCCACGAAGCCTCGCTCGGCGAGGGTGGCGATCAGCCGTGAGGCGGTTGCCTTGTGCACACCGAGCTTGCGGCCGAGCTCGGTCACCCCCAGCTCACCGGACTCGCTGATCAGCTCGAGAGCTCGCAACGCGCGGCGCACCGACTGCAGGTTCCCGCTGCTCTCGCTCTCGTTTCGCATGTCGCAACGCCCCGGTCCCGTGCGCAACCGCGCGGGGGACGCTACGCCCGGCCGGAGGGCCTGTCAACGCGACGGGGCTCAGCGACGACGGTTGCGTCACGCGCACCCGTCATCGCGACGAGCGTCCGCGAGAACCCATACCCTGTGCGGCGATGGGCGAGCGCTACTGGCGTGCCGCGGAACCGAAGCCGGCCTACGACGTCGTGATCGTGGGCGCCGGCGGGCACGGCCTGGCCACCGCGTACTACCTCGCCGCGAACCACGGCATCACCGACGTCTGCGTCGTCGAGAAGGGTTGGCTCGGTGGCGGCAACATGGCGCGGAACACCACGATCATCCGCTCGAACTATCTCTGGGACGAGTCCGCCGCGATCTACGAGCATTCGCTGAAGCTCTGGGAGACGCTCGAGGAGACGCTGGGCTTCGACATGCAGTTCTCGCAACGAGGGGTGCTGAACCTCGCGCACGACCTCGGCGACGTGCGCTCGAGCGTGCGGCGCGTCGAGGCGAACCGCCTGAACGGCGTCGACGCGGAATGGCTCGACGCCGACGGCGTTAAGGGATTCGCGCCGATCGTGAACACCTCGCCCGACGTGCGCTATCCGGTGCTCGGTGGCACGCTGCAGCGTCGCGGCGGTGTCGCTCGCCACGACAAGGTCGCCTGGGGCTACGCGCGCGGCGCCGACCGGCTCGGCGTGGACATCGTGGAACACGCCGAGGTCACCGGGTTCCTCCGTGGCGACGGCGGCAGGGTGGAGGGCGTCGAGACGTCGCGCGGCACGATCCGCGCAGAGAAGGTCGCGCTCGCGGCCGCCGGACATACGAGCGTGCTGGCATCGATGGCAGGGCTCCGGCTCCCCGTGCAGTCGCATCCTCTGCAGGCGCTCGTGAGCGCGCTCTACGAGCCGGTGCTCGACTGCGTGGTGATGTCGAACGCTGTGCACGTGTACGTCTCGCAGGCCGACAAGGGCGAGCTCGTCATGGGCGCGGGCATCGACGCCTACAACGGGTACGGCCAGCGCGGGTCGTTCCATGTGATCGAGCACCAGATGGCGGCGGCGCTCGAGCTGTTCCCGATGTTCGCGCACGCCGCTCTGCTCCGAACGTGGGGGGGCATCGTCGATGTCTGCCCCGACGCGTCGCCGATCGTCGACCGCACGCCGGTCGAAGGGCTCTTCGTCAACTGCGGATGGGGCACCGGCGGGTTCAAGGGCACTCCCGGGTCGGGGTGGATCTATGCCGAGACGGTCGCGACCGGGGAACCCGGCGAGCTCGCGCGGCCATTCTCCCTCGACCGGTTCACCACCGGCGCGTTGATCGACGAGCACGGCGCCGCGGCGGTCGCTCACTGATGTGCGCTTCCGGGGAAGCGCACTGAATGGCCGGCGGTCGTGGGCATCCGCGCCTCCACCGTGAGGGCCTTCGCCCTCTCCCTGCCGGACGCCGAGGAACGCGAGACGTGGGAGACGGCGACGTTCCGGGTGCGCAACAGGATCTTCCTGATGTTCAGCGAGCGCGAGCGACACGCCTGGATCAAGTCCGTCCACGACGAGCAGCGGGCCTTGGTCGCGATGGACCCTGCCGCCTGGTTCGCACCGCCCTACGTCGGCCCGAGCGGCTGGGTGGGCGCCGTGCTCTCGAAGGCCGACGGGGACGAGGTGCGCGAGCTGATCACGGAGGCGTGGCGAATGACCGCGCCGAGGCGCCTGGTCGCGAGGTTCGACGGCGGGGAGGGCTGACGCGATGCTGCTGATCCCGTGCCCGTGGTGCGGACCACGCGCCGAGATCGAGTTCCGCTACGGTGGCCAGGCGCACGTCGCCTACCCGGCGGACCCCGACTCGTTGAACGACGAGGAGTGGGCCGACTACCTGTTCATGCGCGACAACCCGCGCGGTTGGTGGTCCGAGCGGTGGATGCACGCGGCCGGGTGTCGCCGTTGGTTCAACCTCGTCCGGAACACGGCGACGAACGAGGTCGGTGCGGCCACCCCGGTCGGAGAAGATCCTCCTGAGGGCCACGGCTGATGGGAGCCCGACGCCTCGACTCGCCCGCCGGACACGGCATCCTCCGGTCGCATCCGCTCGCGTTCACGTTCGAAGGCACGGCGTACGAGGGATTCGTCGGGGACACGCTCGCGAGCGCCCTGCTGGCCAACGGTGTCGACACGATCGCACCCTCGCCCCTGCGAGGGCGGCCGCGCGGCGTGTTCTCGGCCGGCGTCGAGGAACCGAACGCCTTCGTCGAGATCTCTGCCCCCGTCTTCCGTCCGATCGTGCCGGCGACGGCGGTACCACTCGTCGACGGGCTGGTCGCGGTGCCCCGACCGGGCGTGGGACGCCTGCCCCCCGACGACGCCGGCGCGCCCGCCGCTCGTCACCGACACGTGCACGTCGAGACCCTCGTGGTCGGCGGCGGCATCGCCGGGCTCCGCGCGGCATCGGAGGCGGCGCAGGCAGGCGACCGCGTGATGCTCCTCGACGAGCGGTCGTGGCTCGGCGGCACGGCCACGAGCGGCGACGAGGTCGACGGCGAGGCGGCGCTGGGCTGGGTGGCGACCACCGGCGCGGCCCTGGCGTCGGCCTCCCAGGTGACGGTGCTCACCGACGCGACCGCGCTGGGCGTCTACGACGATGGCTACGTGGTGGTCCACGAGCGGTCGGCGCCGGTCGAGGCCGTGCATCACGTGCGGGCGGGCCGGGTCGTGCTCGCGACAGGCGCACACGAGCGACCGATCGCGTTCGCCCGCAACGACCTGCCGGGCGTGATGCTCGCGTCGGCCGGGTGGCTGTACGCCGACCGCTTCGGGGCGCTGCCCGGCGAGCGCGCCGTGGTCTTCAGCACGAACCATGCCGGTCACGAAGCGGCCCTGGCGCTCTCGCGCGTCGGTCTCGACGTCGCCGCGATCGTCGATCCCGGTGAGGGAGGGCCGGCGAGTGACGCCGCTCGTGCCGAAGGGATCGACGTGCGCACCGGATGGGCGGTGACGAGCGCCGGCGGCGACCCCCGGGTGCGATCGGTCACGATCGCCGGACCGGGTGGAGCGGTCCAGACGCTCGAGGCGGACCTCGTGCTCGTCTCCGGCGGTTGGAACCCGGTGGCGCAGCTCTGGCGGGGCATCGGCGGAGGGCTTCGATGGGACGCCGACCGTGCCTGTTTCGTGCCCGACGGCCACGGCCCGCCGTGGCTCTCGATCGCGGGCGCGGCGGCGGGCGAGGTTCCCTCGAGCGTGCCACACTGGTATACGCCCGCCGAGGATCTGTCGGAGCATTTCGTCGACCTGCAGCGGGATTCCACCGTTGCCGACGTGCTCGACGCGGTCGGACACGAGTTGCGGTCGACCGAGCACGTGAAACGGGCGACCTACATCGGCACCGGGATCGACCAGGGGCGGACGAGCGGCGCACTCACCGCCGCGATCGTGAACCATGCCTGGGGCGACGGTCCGGGCGCGCAGGGCCCCACGAACAGCCGCCCGCCATACACACCGGTCCCCTACTCGGTGCTGGCCGGACACGACCGCGGACCCCTCCTCCTCGACCCGGTGCGCACGACGCCGATGCACGCATGGCACGAGGAGCGTGGAGCGGCGTTCGAGAACGTCGGCCAATGGAAGCGCCCTTGGTACTTCCCGGTCGCAAGTGAGTCGATGCACGAGGCGGTCGAGCGCGAGTGCCTCGCCGTGCGCCGCACTGTCGGCGTGATGGACGCCTCGACCCTCGGCAAGATCGAGCTGATCGGCCCCGACGTCGGCGTCTTCCTCGATCGGCTCTACACGAACCGGATGTCGACGCTCGCGGTTGGCGCGATCCGATACGGGCTGATGCTCGGACTCGACGGTATGGCATCCAACGACGGCGTGGCGATGCGCCTGGCCGACGATCGCTACCTGATCACGACCACGACGGGCGGGGCCGCGAAGGTGATGGATCACGTCGAGGAGTGGCTGCAGACCGAATGGCCGGACCTCCGCGTCTACGCCACGAGCGTCACGGAGCAGTGGGCAACCATCGCGGTCAACGGCCCGAAGGCGCGCGATGTGCTCGGCGCGCTCGGCACAGACATCGACCTCGACGCCGCGGCGTTCCCCTTCATGACGTGGCGCGACGGTGACGCCGCGGGCATGCCGGCCCGAGTCGCCCGCGTGAGCTTCAGCGGCGAGCTCGCCTACGAGATCAACGTCGCCGGACACCTCGGCCTCGCGATGTGGGAGGCCGTGCTCGCCGCCGGCGACCCGCTGGGGCTCGTGCCGTACGGCACCGAGTCGATGCACGTGCTGCGCGCCGAGAAGGGGTTCGTGATCGTCGGCCAGGACACCGACGGCACGGTCACCCCGCACGACCTCGGCATGTCGTGGATCGTCCGCACGGACGACTCCGACTTCATCGGGAAGCGCTCGCTCAGACGGTCCGACACCGCGCGCTCGGATCGGAAGCAGCTCGTCGGCCTGCTGCCGGTCGACCACGACCGATGGCTGCCCGAAGGCGCCCAGGTCGTCTCACCCGAGCACGCCGACGTCGCGCCGCCGGTGCCGATGCTCGGTCACGTGACGTCGAGCTACCGGAGCCCGGTGCTCGGTCGCACGTTCGCGCTCGCGATGGTCATTGGAGGCCGAGCCCGCGTCGGCGGACACCTGGTCGCGCCCACGCTCGACGGCCCGATCGAGGCCGAGGTCACCGCCCCGGTCTTCTACGACCCGGAGGGAACGCGCCGTGACGGCTGACGACCTCGCGCGAGATCCGCTCGCGCGCCGTCTCGGCGACCTCGCGGGCGTCGCCGATCGAACCGGAGGCCGGGTCACGCTGGAGCACATGCCGTTCCTCGCGCAGGTCTCGCTCCGCCTCGACCCGTCGCTTGCCGACCTCGTGCCGATCCCGTTGCCGCTCGAGCCGAACACCGCCCGGGAAGAAGGGCAACGAGCTGCGCTCTGGCTCGGTCCCGACGAGTGGCTCGTGCTCGGACCCGCCCACACCGGCGGCGAGATCATGGCCGAGCTCGACAGGGCGCTGGAAGGATCACACCGCTCGGTGACCGACGTGAGCGCGAACCGTGTCGCGATCGAGCTCGGCGGTCCCGATCGGCTCGAGCTGCTCGCAAGCGGCTGTCCGATCGACCTGCATCCACGCACTTGGCGAGCGAGCATGTGCGCGCAGACGTTGTTCGCCAAGACCCAGGTGATCCTGCACGAGCGGGCAGACACGACCGGAGTGCTGGTGCGGACCTCGTTCGCGGGCTACCTGATCGATCGCCTGATCTCGGGCCTCGCCTAACACCTCGGGCCTCGACTAACACCTTGGGCCTCGACCACACGCTAGAGTCCGCCGGATGACGCTCGACGCGAGCAACGAACGGGCGGTCACCCGGGCAGCCGGCACCGTGCTGCTCACGCTGTGCGCCGGGCAGTTCCTGATGGCGCTCGACAGCTCGGTGATGAACGTGTCGATCGCGACGGTGGCCGACGATCTCGACACCACGGTCACCGGCATCCAGAGCGCCATCGTCCTGTACACGCTCGTGATGGCGATGCTGATGGTCACGGGCGGCAAGATCGGTTCGATCATCGGTCGCAAGCGCGCCTTCATGATCGGGCTCGTGATCTACTGCTCCGGTTCGCTGACCACGGCCCTGGCGCCGAACCTCAGGGTGCTGCTCCTCGGGTGGTCGCTCCTCGAGGGGATCGGGGCGGCCCTGATCATGCCGGCGATCGTCGCCCTGGTCGCCGGGAACTTCCCGCCCGAGGGCCGCCCGCGCGCCTACGGCCTGGTGGGCGCGGCCGGGGCGATCGCGATCGCCGTCGGGCCGCTGATCGGCGGACTCGCGACGACCTACGCCTCGTGGCGGTGGGTGTTCGCCGGCGAGGTGGTCATCGGGGCCGGCATCTTCCTCTTCGCCCGCCGGATCGCCGACGCGCCCGTCGAGGACCCCCCGCATCTCGACCTGCTGGGCTCGCTGCTCTCGGCGCTGGGCCTGGGCTTGGCGATCCTCGGCGTGCTGCGGTCGTCCGAGTGGGGGTGGCTCCTGCCCGCGGAAGGGGCGCCCTCGGTGCTCGGCATGTCGCCGGTGTTCTGGTTGATCCTCGGCGGGCTCGTGGCCGATCTGGCTGTTCATGCTGCACATCCGGCGCCTGGAGGCCGCCGGGGGCGAGCCGCTCGTCACCCCGTCGCTGTTCGGCAACCGTCAGATGACCGGCGGGCTGGTGATGTTCTTCTTCCAGTTCGTGGTGATGATGGGGCTGTTCTTCGTGATCCCGCTGTACCTGTCGGTCGCGCTCGGGCTCTCGGCGATCGACACGGGCATCAAGATCACGCCGCTGTCGATCACGATGCTGCTCGCGGCGGCCGGCATCCCGAGGTTCTTCCCGGCGGTCTCGCCCCGGCGGGTGGTCGAGCTCCGTCTCGTGGCGGCGGTCGCTCGGCATCGTGGTGCTCTTCAGCGCGATGGACGTCGACGCGAGCGCGGAGATCGTGACCGTGCCGCTGCTGCTGATCGGGCTGGGCATGGGCGGCCTCGCCTCGCAGCTGGGGAGCGTCACCGTCTCGGCCGTCCCCGACGAGCAGAGCCCCGAGGTCGGCGGCCTCCAGAACACGGCGACCCAGTTCGGCGCGTCGCTCGGCACGGCGCTCGCCGGCTCGGTCCTGATCGCCGCGCTGACGGCCTCGTTCCTGACCGGGATCGCCGAGAACCCGGACGTGCCGAACGAGGTCGTCTCGCAGGCGAACGTGCAGCTCGCGAGCGGCGTGCCCTTCGTCTCCGACGCCCAGCTCGAGGACGGCGCTGGAGGACGCGGGGGTCGACGCGACGACCACCCAGGCGGTCCTCGACGTGAACGAGCAGGCGCGCCTGGACGGGCTGCGCGCGGCGCTCGCGCTCCTCGCGATCGTCGCGGTGATCGCGCTCTTCTTCACGAAGCGGATCCCGACCAAGCAGCCCGGCGCGGTCGCGGCGGCCGATAGCCCCGCATAGCCAGCGGAGCCTGCGCTCCGGCTTCCTGCCCGTCGCCTCGACTACCGGTGCGTGCCCGCGCTCGCCGCGTCGGGCACCATACGATCGGCGCGGAACCGGTCGGGCGCGAACGGTGCGATCAGTGGATCGACCCGGCCGGTCGCGAGCATCTCGGCCATCGTCCTCCCGAAGATCGGCGCCCCCTTGAACCCCCAGGTGCCCATGCCCGACATCAGGAAGAAGTTCCGCACCGCTGATTCCCCGAGCAGCGGCGAGGAATCGGGCGTCATGTCGCACAAGCCGGTCCATTGGCGCATCAGGCGAGCCTTCGCCATGAACGGCAGCAGCTGGATCGTACGTTTCGCCGCCTCCGCGGCGAACTCGAACGTCGAGCGCGTCGAGTAGGTGTTATAGGGAAGCGTCTCCGCCCCGACCACGAGCTCACCGCGCGCGGTCTGCTGCGTGTACACGTAGAGGTCCATCGAGGAGACGAGTCCCCGCAGCACCGGCGTGTATGCCTCGGTCACGAACGCCTGCAACGCCATCGTCTCGATCGGCAGGCGCACGCCCGCCATGCGTGCGAGCACGCTCGACCATCCCGCGACCGCGCTGACGACGCGCCCCGCAGCGACCGGTCCTCGGTTCGTGACCACCCCGCGGCACTCGCCGTCGACGACGTCGACACCCGTGACCTCGACGCCCTGGTGGATCTCGACCCCCCGACGGTTCGCCGCGCTCGCGTAGCCCCACACGACCGAATCGTGGCGAGCGAACGCCCCGGGCGGGTGATAGCTCGCGCCGATCACGGGAAGCTCCCCGCCGGCGGTGAGGTCGACGAGCGGGCAGACCTCGAGCACCTGCTCAGGGGTCAGGATCTCGGTGTCGACGCCGTACCGGCGGTGCAGCAGCACCTTCTCGCGCTCGACCTGCAGCGTCTCGATGGAGTGGCAGAGGTCGAGGTTGCCCTGCGTGCTGAACAAGACGTTGTAGTCGAGCTCCTGCGAGAGCCTGCGGTACATCCCGAGGCTCGTCGTGTACAGGGGCACCGTCTCGGGGGTGTTGTAGGTCGCACGCAGGACCTGTGTATTGCGTCCGCTGCCGCCGCTGCCGATGTACGAGCGTTCAAGCACGGCCACGTCCCTGACACCGTGGTACTCGGCGAGGTGGAACGCGAGCGAGAGTCCATTCACGCCGCCCCCGACGATCACCACGTCGTACCGAGGTTTCAGGTCGCGCTCGGTGAGGAACTCCCGGTGCTTCAGCAGACCGCTCACGCCGTGAGCACCTCCGCGGCGTCGGCTCGGATGCGTTGCTCGACATGAACTGCGAGCATCGCCGGCACGAGCACCGTGAGCCTGTCGCGCTCCACGATGACCTTGGCCGCCGCGCGAGCCACCTCTCCCTGCACCCATCCTTCGGCGGGCAGCTCGAGCTCGGAGAGTCGGGCGAACGCGTCGCGAACACCGTCGCCTTCGAGCACGAATCCTGCCCACCCGTCGGAGACGTCGTCGACGATCGCCGTCGGCTCCGCGACCGCGGCCCGCACGGCACCTGTATCGGCGGCCCCGATGATGAGGACCTCCCGTGGGGCGACGCGAAGGAGCGCAGCGCCCGCCGGGGACTCGAGGCGATCGCAGGCTTCCGGTCCGGCGAGCACCGCCACGACGCCGGGAGTGGTCATACGGAGCTCAGCCACGCATCCGCCCCCCTTCCGGGTCGTAGAAGGGGGTCGGCACCACGGTCGCGACCGCGCCCGACCCCGTCCGGAGCCGCTCAGGGAAGCCGTCGTCGACCGCCCGGATCCATCCGAGGCCGATCGGGCGGTCGAGCGCGATCGAGCGCTCCGCCGAGGTCACGCGCCCCACGACCGCACCGGCCACGATGAGCGGCTCCCCTCGCAGATCGGCGATGTCGGCCGCACCGCCGGTGAACTCGAACCCCACGTGCCGGCGGGAGATCGGAAGTTCGTCCATGCGCTCCAGGGCACGCTTGCCCACGAACCATGGCTTCGTCATGTCGACCGCCCGCGTCATCCCGAGCTTCTCCGGCGTGTCGTCGGGCATCGTGTCCTGCCCGAGATAGATGTGGCCCTTCTCCAGCCGCAACAGCTCGAGAGCATCGAGACCGTGCGGGCGAAGGTCCCACCGACGGCCCGCCTCGGCGAGCGCGGCCCACAGCTCGGGCCCGCGCCGCCGAGGATGATGCAGCTCGAAAGCGAGCTCGCCCACGAAGCCCGCACGGATCGCGCGACACGGGACGCCGGCCACCGTGATGTCTGCGAACCCCGGATACGGCACGGCGTCCGCGTCGATCTGGTCGTCGGTGAGTTCCTCGAGCAGCTCGCGCGCGCGCGGACCGGCGACGTTGATCGCGCCCCACTGCGCGGTGCGGTCGAGCACGTGGACGTCGAGCTCGAAGCGGTCGATGAAGTTCCGCAGGCGAGCGTCGGTGCGGCCGGCGCCGCCCGAGGTCGAGTTGAGGTACCACTCGCCGTCACCGACGCGCCCGAGCAGCCCGTCATCCATCACGTAGCCGGCCTCGTCGAGCGTGAGCACGTACCGGGTGCGCCCGGATCCCAGGTCGCCGGTACGACAGGGGAAGAGCCGGTCCACCAGCTCGTCGGCGTCGGGCCCCGCGATCGTGAACTTCCCGAGGGTGCCCACGTCCATCAGACTGACGCGTTCGCGCACCGCGCGGTACTCCTCGCGCCAGTCGCCGTACGAGAATGGCCGCATCCACCCGCCGGACCGATCGAGGCGTGCGCCGGACGCGACGTGCAGGTCGTGCAGCGACGTGCGCTTGTCGACGATCTCGTGCACCCCGGCGGCGAGCGTCTCGAGCGTGACCGGCCGCGTCGGCGGGCGCGCGGTCGTGCGCGGCCTTACCGAAGCCGGGGTGTCGCCCACGCGGACGGCATCGCCACGCGACCCCGCGAAGCACGAGAGCGCCCGGCTGCACATCGCGCCCTGGCAGGGGCCCATCGTCGTGGTCGTGTAGCGCTTCAGGATCTCGGCGTTCCGGAAACCCTCGTGCCACGCTTGCTCGAGGTCGTCCATCGAGACGTCCTCGCACAGGCACACGGTGCCATCGCCGTCACACGGTCCCGCCTCAGCGTGCCTCGCCGCATCACCGACCACCGTCACAGGCTCGCCGGACACGGCCATGCGCGCGAGGCCGTCACGAGGCGAGAGACCGAGCGAGAGCACGAGCAAGTCACAGTCGAACCGCTTGCCCCGGCCGTCGCGGCGGAGCACCACCGAGCGGAGCGACGAGCCTCCACGACCTTCGTGCACCTCACCGTCGACCACGACCTCGCCGACGGCGGAGCCGGGGAGCCGGCTCGCCAGCGCCGACGAGACCGCCGTGGCCGCCACCTCGACACCGCCGTCGAGCAGGGACCGCAGGTGCTGGAGCCCTTCCTCGGTGCGCACGACCACGACCGCTCGCTCGCCGGGACGCACGCCGTGCACGCCGGCGAGGGCGGCAGCCGCCCGCCCGAGCATCACACCGGGCAGATCGTTCCCAGGGAACACCCCGTGCTCCTCGACGGCCCCGGTCGCAACGATCACTCGTGACGGATGCACGTGCACGAGCTCACCATCGCCGGCGAGCGGTACGTGCAGACCCTCGTACACACCGAGGGCGACGTGGTCCTCGACCACGTTCACCCCATCGAGCGCGCGCACCTCGGCGTCGAGCGCGAGGAGGCGATCGAGCGTGGCCCCGGGGGCGATCGCGTGGCCGATCCGCGCTTCGTCGCACACGAGCACCGAGCCATCCGCCGCCGCGTCACGCGCAGCTTCCAGGCCGGCGATGCCGGCCCCGATCACGAGGGTCTCGACGTGCACGTGACGGACGACCTGCCTCTCTGCAGCCGTGGTGCGGGGCAGGGCACCGAGGCCCGAGGCGCGACGGATCACCCGCTCGGCGACCGGCCACGCGAACCTCGGCGTGATGAACGTCTTGTAGTAGAAGCCGACCGGCATCACGCGGTGCAGCGAGTCGGTCACGTGCAACAGGTCGCGTTCGGCGCTGGGCCATCCACCCGCTCGTTCGACCCGCATGCCGTCGCCGCACGTGGTCGTGCACGTGTGCACCGCCGGCTTCCCGTCGACGGTCATCAGGCAGTTCGGGCAATCACCGGTGCCACAGTAGAGACCCCGTCGGCGGTGGTACTTCAGCGAGCGCGAGAACGTGCGCACGCCGTCGCGGTACAACGCCGATGCGACGGTGTCCCCGGGCTCGAACGGCACGGCGCGACCCTCGAACTCGAAGGAGCCCATAGCTCAGGGTTCCTCGTCCGCGAGCATGCCGCACTCTTCCTCGTCCGCGAGCGTGCCGCGCTCGACCTCGTTCGTGCGGGTGTCGCGTGTGACCGTCGTCCAGGTGCGGCACCCCATCGCGTGGAACCACCGCTCCCGCTGCGGACCCTCGGGATTCTCGGGCAGGTACACGCGCGCGAAGTCGGCGTCGGCGTCGGGGGCATCGAGCTCGCGCCACTCCCCGCCGAACGTGAACTCGGTGAACGGCCGCGGGCCGCAGTGCGGGCACGGGAGCTCGATCGCCATCCGATCCCCTACCCCACGCGCTTCTTCAGGTCGCGCAGCACCCGATGTGCGGCCACGAAGCCCGGCGCGCCGGTCACGCCGCCGCCAGGGTGCACCCCCGCGCCGCAGAGGTACAGACCCCCGACCGGCGTCGAGTAGCCGGACCACCCGGGCAGCGGTCGCATGAAGAACAGCTGCTCGATGTTCAGGTCGCCGTGGAAGATGTTCCCCTCGGTGAGCCCGTACGTTCGCTCGAGGTCGAGCGGCGTCACCGTGTAGCTCGCCTCGACCGCATCCGGCACGTTCGGCGCGTACCGGGCGATGCGCTCGATCACCTTGTCGGTGAGGTCCTGCTTCCGGTCGTCCCATGTTCCCTCGCGCAGTTCGAACGGCACGTATTGCACGAAGCACGTCATCACGTGCCGGCCGGGGGCGACCGCCTGGTCGACGAGCGTGTCGTCGACGTTGGACGCCGTCACGCAGTCCACCCACAGTTCGCCGGGCACCTCGCCCCACTGGTGCTGGTCGTAGCTGCGCTGCGCCCCTTCCAGGGTCGGCACGAGTGTCGCGAGCGACCGCTGGTTCGGGCTCGCACCCTCGGGCATGCCGTTCCAGACCGGCTCTTCACGCAGGGCGAGGTTCACCTTCGCGCACGGGCCGGCCATCTTGATCGCGGCCACGTCCTCGCGGAAGTCTCCCGGCAGGTCGCCCTCGTCGAGCATGCCGAGGAACGTGCGCTTCGGGTCGGCGTTCGAGACGACGACTCGCGATACGAGCTCGGTGTCGTCGTCGAGCACCACGCCCGTCGCGCGACCGTCGCGGGTCGCGATGCGGGCCACGTTCGCGCTCGTGCGGATCTCGGCGCCGGCCTCGGTCGCAGCCGCGGCCATCGCCTGCGTGATCGATCCCATCCCCCCGATCACATGGCCGTTGAAGCCCTGCACCTCGTGCTCGCCACCCGAGAGCATGTGGAACATCAAGCCGATCGCCGTGCCCGGCCGGTACGGCGGTGCGTGCATGCCGTACACGTTGTTCGCGAGGTAGAGGCGCTTCACCTCGTCGCTCTCGAACCACCGGTCGACGAACTCGCCGAGCGAACCGGTCGTGAAGCGCACGAGGTCGGTGAGCTCGTCGCCACCGAGCCCTTTCAGGCGCGTGTAAGCGCGCCTGCCCTCCTTCACCTTGCCCCAGCCGGTGGCGTAGAGGTCGGGCGGCTCCTCCAAGAAGAACCCCTGCAGGTGCCGGGCCAAGCGGTGCAACCGGTGTGTCACGTCGACGAACGTCGTCGCGTCCTTCGGCGAGAAGCGCGCGATCTCGGCGGCGGTGCGCTCGTCCTCAGCCCACCACGGGAGTACACGGCCGCCCTCGAGCGCGACCTGCAGCGCCGGTTCGCACGGCACCATACGAAGCCCGTGCGCACCGAGCTGCATGTCCCTGATGATCTCGGGCCGCAGCATCGAGGCGATGTACGACGTGGTCGAGGCCCTGACCCCAGGCATGATCTCCTCGGTCACGCAGGCGCCGCCGACCACCTCGCGGCGCTCGAGCACGACGGTCCTCAGGCCGGCCCGGGCGAAGTAGAAGGCCGCGGTCAGACCGTTGTGCCCCCCGCCTACCACGACGACGTCGTACCGCTGCTCCACGAGATGACCCCGTTCACCTTCCGAGGAAGCGCAGTCTGGCACGGGCAACGAGCTCGGACACGCGAGGAACGTGACCCGAGGTTGCCGGTCCGGGATCAGCCCGGTTCCGTGAGCCAGCCGCTGTCGGAGGTGTTCCAGGCCGAGGCGAGGTAGCTGCCGGGATCGGGCTGCACCTCGTAGTAATCGCCGCCCTCGCAGTCGAATGGGTACTGACCGCTGGGCATCGCGGCGCAGATCGCCTGCATCGACCCGCCACCGGTGAAGTGCGGACCGCCGTCCGGGTAGCACATCACGTCGCTCGACGTGTAGCAGTGGCCCGCGCCCGAGGTGTGCGGGGCGGAGTCCTGCACGGCACCGAGCGTGTGCCCCACCTCGTGCAGGAACACGTATGCCCCGGAGAACGTCGAGCCCCCGATCTCCACCATCGCGAACCTCGGGCCGTACATCACCAGGTTGTTCAGGTTGGTCGCCGGGTCGGCCCGGTCGTCGCCGTACAGCATCGCCTGCCCTGCGGGGCCGTAGCAGCACTCGATGTTGTCGACGAACACCACGTACGTGAACCGTGGGGTGTCGATGTCGTCGTCGCCCAGCCCGTTCGCGACGCGCTGGACCAGCGAGCCGATGACGTCCTGGAACGTGAACACGCCGTCGGTGCCGATCGGCAGCAACGCGAGGGCCGACACCGTCACCCCGCGGTCCTCCTTGCAGTACATGCGCAGGTGCTGGCCCGCGACCCCCGGCGTCTGCGCGTCGAGGTTCGCATCTGCCATCGCGACCGACCCCCTGATCCAGGCACGGAACGCCGACGCGCGGGACTCGGTGCCGGCCGGATACCCGTAGAACACACGGACCCGGCGCCCACCCCGGCCGTTCGCGACGCACATCTGTTTCGAGGGGGACCCAGCCGGGAGCGGGGCCCTCGTCGCGATCCGCTCGACGTCCGGAGGCACCATGTCGCCACCGTGCGTGCAACCGTGGCCTGCACGCACGAGGCCGTCGCCGCACGCGACCCGCCGGAGGTGGAACGATGCGGTAGAGCCCATGCGTGCCCCCGCGGTCGGCACGAGCGCCAGCAGGAGCGCGCATACGAGCAGCGACGAACCGATCACTCGCCTCACCCGTGAGGTGTCGGTCCGCAGCCCGGCGCATCTTGAGACGTCCCGAACGTCGTACGAGGCTGTCGCGCGGTCCCTGCGCTACCCTCGACCTCCTGGAGGGCGGCCTGGGCGCCCGGCGTGGGAGGTCCGTGATGGCGATCGATATCGGCACCGAGCGAGCGATCGCGATCGGCATCGACCCGAACGAGGTGCGTGCCGGGCTCGACAGGGGCATGACGTTCCCCGCCCGCTGGTACTGGGACAGGCGCATCTTCGACTTCGAGCTGGCGGAGATCTTCCCGAAGTCATGGGTCTTCGCGGCTCCCCAGCACGTACTCGCCCGGCCCGGCGACGTCGTCGCGACGCGAGCGGGACACGTGCCGATCGTGCTCACGCGCGACCTCGACGACGAGCTCCACGGCTTCGTGAACGTCTGCCGCCACCGCGCCTACCCCGTCGCGAAGGAACGCGCCAACCGGAGGCTGCTGCAGTGCGACTACCACGCGTGGACCTACGAGCTCGACGGACGCTTGCGCAAGGCACCGGGGTGCGAGCTCGAGGCGATGTTCGACACGGAGGATTTCTCGCTCGTGCCGGTCGCGGTCGAGACCTGGAACGGCTTCGTGTTCGTGAATCCCGACCGCGATGCGATCTCACTGCGCGAGACCTTCCCGACCCTCGCCCGCCTCGAGGAGCGCGGGCTCGACTTCGCCGGCTTCAGGTTCCACGAGACCTCGACGTACGAGGTCGCCGCCAACTGGAAGATCGGCGTCGAGAACGCGTGCGAATGCTACCACTGCCCGACGCTGCACTCGGGCAGCTTCGGCAACGCCTTCGAGGTCGGTCCCGAGGAGTATGAGTACGTGAACGACGGGGCGTTGCTCTGCCAGTTCACCGACTACAACGTCGCGTCCACGACCTGGAAGCACGAGGCCCGCGACGGCGACCGGGGCTTCCGGTTCGTGTACCTGTGGCCGCTCACCTTCATCGCCCAGGACGATCACGTCGGCTTCACCCACGTGATCGTGCCCACCGGGCCCGACCGGTTCACGAACATCTACGAGATGTACGCGCGCGAGGGCTCCTCACAGGCCGAGATCGACCGGTGGATGCGCATGTACGCCCAGACG
Organism: uncultured Actinomycetes bacterium; assembly: GCA_963734685.1. GTDB lineage: Bacteria > Actinomycetota > UBA4738 > UBA4738 > HRBIN12 > JAOUEA01. The sequence continues at coordinate 390,540 of CAVTIC010000001.1, forward strand.
CTGCAGGAGGACGCGGGTGCGATGGAAGCCCAGCAACCGGGGTTGCGATCGAACCTGGTGCCGAACGGGCGACTCATGCCGTCGCGCGAGAGCGCGATCTCGGCGTTCCATCACCTGGTCTGGCGCTCGTTCGCGGAAGCACTCGGCGTGGACCCCGACAACTAGTCCACCTCAGACTACTGCCACCGGATCATCCGTCGCTCACACCTCGTCGAGCGAGGCGAGCATGCGCTGTTGCCACTCGACGGTCGCACCCACCTGGTTGAACGTGAACATGTGTAGGGCCTGGATCCGGGCGCTGGGATCGCCGAACGCGGGCGCCATGCCCTCGAGCAGCGCATCGGGGCCGAACTTGCCCGGGGTCAGCAGATGCCCGACCATGCGCTTGTTCTTCTTCAGGTAACGGGCGCTGTCGGCGACGCCGATCCGCGCGCTGATCGTCATCAGCTTCGCCATGTCGGCGACCCCGGGGGTGCCCAGGTGCACGCCGAGGTGCACACCTTGCCGGCGCATCTCGGCGATCCAGCCCACGATCGCGTCGGGGTTGAAGCACATCTGCGTGGCCATGTACGAGGCGTAGGGCTGCTTCTCGAGCAGCACCTCGAGCAGCCTCGGGCCCGAGATGTCGGCGTGGCCTTCCGGGTAGCTCGGCACCCCGATCGTCGTGAACGGATGACCGAGCTCGTGCATCGCGCGGAGCAGGGAGAGCCCGTCGTGCAACTCACCCCGGTCCTTGGCGTCACCGCCCACCACGAACGCCTCCTGGAACCCGGCCGCACGACACCGGTCGAGCAGCTCGCTGAGATGCGCTCGGTCGCGGATCATGTGAGCCGACAGATGCGGCACGGCGTCGTGACCGCGTTCGGCCATCTGCTCTGCCAGCTCGATCGTCGACTCGATGCCGTGACTGGGCGAGGCCGTGACCGTGACGTTCGCCCCGTCAGGAAGCGCCTCGGCCGCATCGAGCGCGCTCTTCAACGGGATCAGCTCGAACTTCGGCACCGCCACGAGCGCGCGCAGCGGCGCGCGCAGCTCCTCGGGGAGCCTCGCCGCCCGCCGCTTGCCGAGCTTCAACGCCACTCCGGTCCACCTTCCACGCCGCAACCGCGGGTCATGATGCCGTATCGGCCGCCCGACCGGTGAACCGGAGCCGAACCCCCGGTCATACGTTCGAGTCCGGGAAGCTCGCCTTCTTCCGCTCGATCCACTCCCGCAGCTCCTCGTCCTTCGACTCGTCGATCGGCGGCGCCTCGTACTCGGCGAGCATTCGCTTCCAGACGGCGTTCGCGCGCATCGCCGCGTCGAGCGAGCCCTCCAGCTCCCACTGCTCGAACGAGTTGTTGTCCGCGATCTCCGACCGGTAGAAGGCGGTCTCGAAGTTCGCGAGCGTGTGCGCCGAGCCGAGGAAGTGCTGTCCGGGGCCGTTCTCGATGATCGCGTCGACGGCCTGGCCGTTCGGCGAGAGGTCCATGCCCTTGGCGAGCGCGTGCATCTGACCGCACTGGTCGAGGTCGAGCACGAACTTCTCGTATCCCATCGCGAGGCCGCCCTCGAGCCAGCCCGCCGCATGGAGCACGAAGTTCGCACCGGCGAGTACCGTCGGCTGCAGCGTGTTGGCGGATTCGTACGCGGCCTGGGCATCAGCGACCTTCGACGCCGTGAGGGAGCCGCCGCTGCGGAACGGGACGCCGAGCCGGCGCGCGCACGCCGCGAGCGCGTAGAGCACGAGGGCGGGCTCGGGCGTGCCGAAGGTCGGTGCGCCCGACTGCATCGACATCGACGAGGCGAACGAGCCGAACACGACCGGCGCGCCCGGCCGCACCAGTTGCACGTACGCCATCCCGGCGAGCGCCTCGGCGAGCGTCTGGGTCGCCGCGCCCGCCGCGGTCGCCGGGCTCATCGCACCCGCCAGGATGAACGGAGTCATGATCACGGCCTGGTTCGCCTCGGCGTAGGCCTTGGCGGCACCGAGCATGATCGTGTCCCAGACGAGCGGGCTGTTCGCGTTGATCAGGCTCAGCACGTGAGGGGCGGCCTCGAGCGCGTCGGCGCCGAACAGGATGCGGGCCATCTCGACCGTGTCCTGCGCGCGTTGGGGGTGCGTGACCGACCCCATGAACGGCTTGTCCGAGTAACGCATGTGCGCATAGACCATGTCGTAGTGCCGTTTGTTCACCGGCAGGTCGACGGGCTCGCAGACCGTGCCGCCCGAGTGGTGCAGGTACGGCGTGGTGTAGGCGAGCTTCACGAAGTTCCGGAAGTCCTCGATCGTGCCGTACCGGCGGCCGCCGTCGAGGTCGCGCACGAACGGCGACCCGTAGGCAGGCGCGAACACGGTCGCGGTGCCGCCGACGTGCACGGTGTTGCTCGGGTCGCGAGCGATCTGGTCGAACTCCCGCGGGGCGGTGACCTGGACGAGTTGGCGCGCCAGTCCGCGCGGGAACCGCACCCGCTCGCCCTCGATGTCGCACCCGGCGTCCTTCATCAGCTGGAGCGCGTCGGGCGCTTCGCGGAACTCGATGCCGACCTGCTCGAGGATCGTGTCGGCGTTGTGCTCGATCGTGGCGAGGCCTTCCTCGTTCAGCACCTCGAACGGGGTAAGGGTGCGCGTGATGAACGGTACCCTCTCTGCGACGGCAGCCAGGCGAGCTGCCGCTCGACCCTCGCGGCCTCCGGTGCGGCGTCGGCGCGGGGCAGCGGCCCCGTCGCCCGGTTTGGCTGCGGACTCGTCGCTCATGTGTTGCTCCTCTCGGGTTGGGTAGCGCGGCGGCGGCGGCGGCGGCGGTCGCCCGCCGCGCCCGGTCGGGCGGGAAGGTCGACGGCAACGGCGAGCCGCGGGAACGGATCGGTGGCGTGCGGGATACCCATCGCTCCGACGAAGTGCTCCTGGAATCGGGGCTCCACTGCGGTCTCGAGCTTCTCGACTCGTCGGACGACCCGTTCGATCTCGCCTCGGGCCGCCAGGTTCAGCAGGGCGATGCGGGCGCCCGTTCCGGCGGCGTTCCCCGCGCTCGTCACGTTCGCGGGGTCGCAGTCCGGCACGAGACCGAGCACCATCGCGTGCACGGGGTCGATATGAGCGCCGAACGCTCCCGCCAGCCGGATGCGATCCACGGTCTCGATGCCGAACGCGTCCATCAGCAGCCGGCACCCCGCGTACAGGGCCCCCTTCGCGAGCTGGATCTGGCGCACGTCGTTCTGGGTGATCACGAGACGCGGCGCGCCCGGGAAGTCGTGCAACACGTAGGAGAATGTGCGATCGTCGGCCTCGACGCGCCGGGTTCGCTCGACGGCCGACCCGTCGATCACCCCGTCGCCCGTGATCACACCGGCGAGGAACAGCTCCGAGATCGCCTCGATGATGCCGCTGCCGGCGACCCCGGTCACCGCGGCGGCATCGAACCCCGGGTCGTCGCTCCACCGATCGTCGCCGATCACCCTGAACCGCGGCTCCAGTGACCCGCGGTCGATGCGCACGCGCTCGATCGCTCCGGGCGCGGCGCGTTGTCCGCACGAGATCTGCGCCCCCTCGAACGCAGGTCCCGTGGGGCTGGAAGCCGCGAGGAGTCGGTCGCGGTTGCCGAGCACGATCTCGGCGTTCGTGCCGACGTCGACGATCAGATCGACGATCTCCTGGCCGTGCGGAGCCTCGCTCAGGATCACGCCGGCCGTGTCGGCGCCGACGTGCCCGGCGATGCACGGCAGGACGTAGACGCGGGCACCGGCGTTCGTCGCGGTCAGCTCGAGCTCTCGGGCCGTCCGGTGCACCGCCTCGTCGGTGGCCAGCGCGAACGGCGCCCCGCCGAGCTCGGTCGGGTCGAGCCCTAGGAACAGGTGATGCATGATCGGGTTGCCGACCACCGTGAGCTCCAGCACGTCGGCAGCGTCGGCATCGGCCTGAGCGCAGAGTTCCGAGGTCAACCCATCCACGCACGTGCGGATCGCGGCCGTGAGCTCGGCCTCCGACCCGGGGTGCATCATCACGTAGCTCACCCGGCTCATCAGGTCCTCGCCGAAGCGGATCTGCGGGTTCATCGCGCCCGCACTCGCCAGCACCTCGCCGGTGTGCAGGTCGCACAGATGCCCGGCGACCGTGGTCGACCCCACGTCGAACGCGACGCCGAGCGCGACGTCGTGGAAGCCGGGCCACACCGCCGTGATCGTCGATCCGTCGTGGACAGCGACGGTCACGCACCACTCGCCCGCGCGAAGCGTGCGCTGCAGCGAGGCCAGCACGTGGGCGTCGGCCCACAGATCCGCGAGCTCCCAGTCTCGTTCGAGCGCCTCAGCCAGGCGCTGCAGGTCGCCGCTCGGATCCGCGAGGTCCGGCTCGCGAACCTCGACGTAGTGCAGCCGCACGACCGGGTCGACCTCGATCGGGTGGGCGTCGGCTTCCTTGCGCACGACCTGGCGATGGAGCTGGCTCTCCGGCGGAACATCCACGACGAGATCGCCGCACACCCGCGCGTGGCATCCGAGCCGACGGTCCGCGGCGAGGCCGCTCCGCTCGCGGTACCGAGTCTCGGGCTCGCTGAACGGCGTGAGGTGATCGGCGCGCGAGGTGATGCCGTGTTTCGCGAACTGCCCTTCGGCCACGACGATCTGGCACCGACCACAGATGCCGCGGCCGCCGCAGACGGAATCGAGGTCGACGCCGAGCGAGCGAGCAGCGTCCAGCAGGTTCCTTCCCGTGGCGACCCGGCCCCGCTTCCCCGAGGGCGTGAAGACGACGAGCGAACCCTCGGTGTCGGTCACGGCCCGGGCGACACCTCGGGCGCATCGGCGACATCGGGCGCAGCGGCGACCTCGGCCGTGCGGCGGCCGGCGCGACCCCCGCGGCGACGACCCGTGCCGGCGCCCCCCTCGGACCGACCCTCGCCGTACCTCCCGATCCATGCGGCCGCGTGGGCGTCGGTGCCCATGAGCACGTCTGCGGCCATCACGGCCTGCCGCACGTCCTCGTGGAGTGGACTCGTGATCGCGCTCGTCATGCCGTTGGCGATCGCCATCGCGAGGAACGCCCCGTTCAGACCGTTGCGGTTCGGAAGCCCGAACGAGACGTTCGACGCGCCACACGTCGTGTTGACGCCGAGCTCGTCATGCAGGCGTCGCACCAGCGCGAAGACCTGCCGGCCCGCCGTGCCCATCGCGCCCACAGGCATCACGAGCGGGTCGACCACGATGTCGTGCGCGGCGATGCCGTGATCGGCCGCCGCGTGGACGATCTTCTCCGCGACCGCGAACCGCACGTCGGGGTCCTCGCTGATACCGGTCTCGTCGTTCGTGATCGCGACGACGGCGGCGCCGTGCTTCGCGACGAGCGGCAGCACCGACTCGATGCGGTCGTCCTCGCCGGTCACGGAGTTCACGAGCGGCTTCCCCTGGTAGACGGCGAGCCCCGCCTCGAGGGCGGCCACGATCGACGAGTCGATCGAGAGCGGCACGTCGGTGAGCGACTGCACGAGCGTCACCGTCTCCGCGAGGATCGCAGGCTCGTCGGCGAGGGGGATGCCGGCGTTCACGTCGAGCATGTGCGCTCCCGCGGCGACCTGCGCATGCGTGTCGGCGACGACGGTCGCGTAGTCGCCCGCCTTCATCTCCTCGGCGAGCTTCCTGCGTCCGGTCGGATTGATGCGTTCCCCGATGATCACGAAGGGGCGGCCCGTGCCGATCACGACCTCCCGGGTCGCCGAGCTCACGACGGTCTCGGCCACGTCAGGCTCCTCCGGGCCCCGGCTCGCCCGCCGGCCGCGCGACGTCGCCCACGCCGCTCACGTCGTCGCCGCCCTGCACGCCGCCCGATCGGATCGTCGCCTTCAACAGGTCCTCGTCCCACTCCGAGAGGATCCTCACGGTCTCGGTGTCGACCTCGTGCTGGAGGTCGTCGCCGCACTCGCGGGTGTCCATGCGCATCTGCTCGGTGTAGTCGTCGGACCCGATCAGCCCGGCCACCATGGCGGCGGCGTCGACGGCTTCCTGGAATCGATCGGGAAGCAGGGCACGCACGCTCTTACCGCGCCCGCCGCGCGCCAACACCTGCATCGGGATGTCGCGCCAGCGGATCACCGTCAGTTCTGCCACTCGTTCCCCTTCCCGATCGACCGGCTCCCGATCGGCCTCGTCGACCTGTGCGGCTACGAAGCCGTCGCGGCGGCGCGCCTGGCCATCACCAACGCCTGTGCGGTCTCTGCGGCGACCGCCGCATCGCGGCAGTAGGCGTCGGCCCCGACCGCCATGCCGAACTCCTCGTTCAGCGGCGCGCCACCGACGAGGACGATGTACTTGTCGCGCAGCCCCTTGGCCTCGAGCTCGTCGATCACCACCTTCATGTAGGGCATCGTGGTCGTGAGCAGCGCGCTCATCCCGAGGATGTCGGGCTGGTGTTCCTCGAGCGCGGCGAGGTAGTCCTCCACCGGGTTGTTGATACCGAGGTCGATCACGTCGAAGCCGGCACCCTCCAGCATCATCGCCACCAGGTTCTTCCCGATGTCGTGGATATCGCCTTTCACGGTGCCGATCACGACCGTGCCCATGCGCTCGGCCCCGGTCTCGGCGAGCAGGGGTCTGAGCACCTCCATGCCGGCCTTCATCGCGTTCGCGGCCAGCAGCACCTCGGGCACGAACAGGATGCCGTCGCGGAAGTCGATCCCTACGATGCGCATGCCTTCGACGAGGGCCTCGTTCAGCACTTTGTCGGCGGGCCAGCCGCGTTCCAGCAGGATGTTCGTACCCTCGAAGATCTCGTCGGCGAGCCCGTCGTAGAGATCGTCGTGCATCTGCTTGACGAGCTCCTCGTCGGGAAGCGTCCTGAGATCGAGCTCTTCCTCGTCGGTCATGTCGCCTCCCTCATCAGCCGCTCAGCACTTCTGACGTTCGCTCTTGGGGTCCCAGAGCGGATCGTTGGTCACCGTCGCTGCGAGCCGCTCGCCGAAGTACTCGACCTCGATCGGCGTTCCCTCGGCCGCGTGCTCGGCGGGCAGGTAGCCGTAGACGATGCCGCGGCCGATCGAGTAGCCGTAGTTCGCGCTCGTGACGTACGAGACCACGCGGCCGTCGTGCCATAGGGGCTCCTTGCCCATCACGACCGCGCGCTCGTCGTCGAGGGTCATGCAGGTGAGCCGTCGTGACGGCCCGCCGGCGTCGCGGATCTTCTCGAGCGCCGGCCTGCCCGTGAAGTCCTTGTCCCATCGCACCGCGAAGCCGAGCCCGGCGGACAACGGGTCGTGCTCGGCGTCGATGTCCTGTGCCCAGAGTCGGTAGCCCTTCTCGAGCCGCAGCGAGTCGAACGCCCCGTTGCCGGCGGCGATGAGCCCGTGCTCACGCCCCGCCTCCCAGAGCACGTCCCAGGCGCGCTGCCCCATCGCGATCTGCCCGTACAACTCCCAGCCGAGCTCGCCTGCGTAGCTGATGCGCTGCGCCCACACGGGGGTGACCTCGCCGATGCTCAGGTACCGGGCCGTGAGGTACGGGAACGCATCGTTCGAGATGTCGATGTCGGTGACGGCCTGCAGCACGTCGCGCGCCCTCGGCCCCCACAGACCGAGCGCGAACAAGGAGCCGGTGCGCACCGTGATATGCACCCGCTCACCGTCGCGGATCCGCGATCGCAGGAACGCCTCGTCGTGATGGCCCGAGCCTCCGCCCGTCACGACGCGGAACCGGTGCTCGTCCTTGCGGGTGACGGTGAGGTCGAGCCGGATGCCACCGCGTTCGGTGAGCGCGGCGGTGTAGACGATCGAACCGACCGGCCGGTCGATGCGGTTCGCGAAGACCCGCTCGAGGTATGGCAGCGCGTCGGGGCCCGTCACGTCGAACTTCGCGAACGGCGTGATGTCGAAGAGCGCCGCGTTAGATCGCGTGGCCAGGTGCTCGGCGCCGAGCTCGGGCGACCATCCGCGGGCGGCCCACCCGGACCGTCGCGCCCACTCGTGGGTCACCCCCCCGACGAGCTCGCGGTTCGCCGTGAACCACTGCGGCCGCTCCCACCCCGCGCCCTGGAAGAATTCGGCTCCGAGCGCCCGATGCCGCTCGTGGAAGGGCGTGAGCTTCAGCCCACGCGGCTTCGACGGCTGCTGCAGCGGGTGGATGATGTCGTAGACCTCGCGGTACTGCTGCTTCCCGCGTTCGAGCACGTACGGGGGCGACGTCTGGAACGGATAGAACCGGTTCGCGTCGGCCTCCGCCAGGTCGTAGCTGGGCTCGCCCTCGACCATCCATTCCACCGCTTGACGAGCCATGCCGGCGGCGTGCGTCACCCAGACGGCCTCGCAGATCCAGAACCCGCGCACCGCAGCGCTCTCGCCCACGATCGAGCCGGCGTCGGGCGTGAACGAGAACATGCCGTTGAGCGAGCGAGCCGGATCGCTCGGTCGCATGCGCCCCGCGAGCGCGGGGAACATGCGGGCGGTCTCGGCCTCGCACAGGTCGAAGTCATCGGGGGTGAAGGGCATGAGCGACGGCTGCATCGCGCCACCGGGCTCCGTGGCGAGCTGCTCGGTCCGGTTCAGCACCGGCCGCCGGATCGCCGACTGCGCCGTGACGATCGGCTCGTGTCGGTAGTTGCCAACGCCGTAGTGGTCCTCGCGGTGGCGGAAGTAGAGCGACATATCCTGGTGGCGAACGACGGGTTGTTGCGCCCACGTGTCGCCCGTGAGGCCGGAAAGCTCCGGGATCGGGTCGGTCCAGACGAGTTGATGCTGCACCGCGACGAGCGGGATCGGCACCCCGGCGAGCGCTCCGACCGTCGGTCCCCAGAGGCCGGCGCAGAGCAACACTCGCTCGCACTCGACCGAGCCGTGATCGGTCTCGACCCCGTGCACGCGCCCGTCGCGGATGTCGAACCCGGTGACGGTCACCCCGCCCTCGAACGCAACGCCGGCTTGCCGCGCCGTGCGGGCGAGCGCATCCACGATCTTCACTCCCTTGCCGGCGCCGTCGCTCGGCACCCAGTACGCGCCGAGGATCGTCGACGGGTCGATCAGCGGCGACCGTTCGGCCGCCTCGGCAGGCGTCAGCAGCTCGGTGCCCTCGATCCCGTAGGAGCGCGCGAACCCTTGGCGGCGCTTCAACTCGTGCATGCGCTCGACCGTGGTCGCGACCTCGAGACCGCCGACGCCGTACCAGACCCGTTCTCCGTCGAGATCGAGCGATCCGTAGAGCGCGACCGAGTCCTGCGCGATGCGACACATCGCGCGCGACCCGTTCGTCTGGAAGATGATGCCCGGCGCGTGACTGGTGGAGCCACCGGTCTCGAACAGGGGCCCCTGCTCGAGCACGAGCACGTCGGTCACTCCGAGCTCGGGCAGGTGGTACGCGGCGGACACACCGACGATGCCGGCGCCGATGATGACCGTCTGGGCGCGATCGCGCATGCCTGGGGACTCCCGCCTCGCTTCGACGGAGCCCATGGTCCCACGGGTCGATGCGGGGGCAACATCTTCGTCGCGCGCTCCGCAACCGGCGCTACCGCGATCGTCGCCTTCAGTCCTCTGCCGGCGACGTCTCCACGATGCGGTCGGGCGTGTGGTGCACGGCGGGCACCGACCCCAGACGGCCGGCCTGGAAGTCCTCGAACGCCTCGAGCAGCTCCTGCTTGGTGTTCATCACGAACGGCCCGTACCAGGCGACCGGTTCGCGGAGCGGACGCCCACCGAGCACCAGCACCTCGAGCTCCGGGGCACGTGACTCCTGCCTCGTCGACGCCGAGAGACGCAGCCCGTCCCCATCTCCGAAGACCGCGAGCTGGCCCGTGTCGATCGGCCTCGCCTCGGGTCCGACCGACCCCGCGCCCCCGAGAACGTAGGCGAGCGCGTTGTACGTCGGGTCCCACGGCAGGTCGAGCGTGGCACCGGGCGAGAGGGTCACGTGCACCAAGGTGATCGGTGTGTACGTGTCGCCGGGCCCGGCCCGGCCGCTCAACGACCCAGCGATCACGCGCACGAGCGCCCCACCGTCGGAGGAGGCGAGTAGTCCCACCTCGGCGGCTCGAAGGTCCTGGTAACGCGGCGGCGCCCACTTCTGAGCGGTCGGGAGGTTCACCCACAGCTGGATGCCGTGGAAGAGCCCTCCGCTCGCGACGAGTGCCTCCGGTGGCTTCTCGATGTGCAGGATGCCGGCGCCCGCCGTCATCCACTGCGTGTCGCCGTTCGTGATCGTGCCGCCCCCGCCGTTCGAGTCCTCGTGCTCGAACGTTCCGTCGATGATGTAGGTGACGGTCTCGAAGCCGCGGTGCGGATGCCACGCCGTGCCCTTCGGCTCGCCGGGCGCGTACTCGACCTCTCCCATCTGATCCATGTGGATGAACGGATCGAGGTCGGCGAGATCGACCCCCGCGAATGCACGACGCACGGGGAACCCTTCCCCCTCGAACCCGCCGGGTGCGACGGTGATCGCCTTCACCGGTCGATGCACGAGGGTGGCGTCGAACGCGGGAACGCGATCGAGCGTGGTGATGTCGTCGACGGTCACGGCGGGCATGGAGCAGCTCCTCTCCTTCGGCGTCTCGCTCCTCGCCTACGCAACGATACTTGCGTGCGCAAGTATTCCCTGGGCGGAGCACGCCCGAACCCGAAGAGGGCGACCCCGTGGGGCCGCCCTCTTCACCGCGGCGTCGTCAGGATCGCCGCTCGATCGTTCTCACGAGGCGGTCGGCAGCCACCCCTGCACGATGTCGGGGTTGGCGTCGATCCAGGTCTGCGCAGCCTCTGCGGGGTCGGTCCCCTCTTGGATCTCCAGGGCGACCGAGTTCTGGTCTTCCTCGGTCCACTGGAAGTTCGAGAAGAACTCGAACGCTGCGGGGTCCTTCTCCTGGAGCCCGGAGCTGAACGCCTTGTAGAGCACGTCTTCGGCGTAGTCGCAGTTGTAGCCGACCGCGGCGTCGGGGTCCTCGGCCGCGATCGCCGCGCACTCCTCGGTGAAGGCGGGGAGCTCGACCTCCACCAGGTCGTACTTGGCGTTGGCCCACTGCGGTGTCCACCAGTACATCAGGATCGGTTCCTGTGCGTTGTAGGCCTTGTCGAGCGCCGCCAACGACGCCGCCTCGGAACCGCTGTAGACGACCTCGAGGTCGAGCCCGAGGCTCGCGATGATCGCTTCGTCGAAGATGGAGTAGGTCGTGTCGGCGCCGAGGAAGCGGCCCTTGTCTCCGGTCTCAGCCGTGGCGAAGGCGTCGGCGTTCTCCTTGAAGCCCTCCCACGTGGCGAGATCGGGATTCTCCTCGACGACGTAGGCCGGTGTGAACCAGCCGATGTTGCCGATGATGCCGAGCTCGCCGCCGTCCACGACGGAACCGGCCTTCTCGATGTAGTCCTTGCGATCCTTCAGGTGACCCGAAGGCCACACCTCGAGGGTCGCGTCGACGTCGCCGTCGGCCATCGCCGGGAACTGCCCCGATTCGTTGATCTCCTGCAGCTCGACCGTGCAGCCCATGTCGTTCTGCATCACGGCCTGGGCTACCGCGGCGTTCGCCTCGGCGCCGACCCACGGGTTCACGGCGATCGTGATCGTGTCGCCGCCGCACTGCGCCGCGGACGTCGTGCCGCCACCGCCGGCGTCGGTGGTTCCTCCGTCTTCCTGGACGTCGCTGCACGCCGCGAGGACGAGCGTGGCGATCGCCAGCATCGACGCTCCCCATCCGAACCTGTGCTTCCTCATCCGTTCTCCTCTCCCTGGTCTCCCTGGTCGGCTTCGACCGACTTCGTGATGGCCCGCACCCGGAACCACCAGCCGAGCCCCATACCCACCGGACCCCGCATCGACTTCGGTGCCGACCCCATCGCTTGAGTTATACGGTCGAGAACGATGGCGAGGAGCAGGATGCAGACGCCGGCGACCACGCCGCGACCGATCTGCTGCTTGCCGAGCGCGAACACGACCTCCTGCCCGAGCCCCGCGGCACCGATCAACCCGGCGATGATCACGACGGAGAGGGCCATCATGATCGTCTGGTTCACGCCGAGCAGGATCGTGGGCCGCGCGAGGGGGAGCTGTACCTTGCGCAGCAGCTGGTTCGACGTGCACCCGAACGAGCGACCGGCCTCCACGATCTCGCCCGGCACCTGCCGGATGCCGAGATTCGTGAGCCGGATACCCACCGGCAGCGCATAGATGACCGATGCGATGATCGCCGGCACGCGGCCCGGCTCGATCAGGAGCAGCACGGGGACGAGGTAGACGAATGCGGGCATCGTCTGCATCGCGTCGAGCACGGGCTTCGAGAGCCGCTCGAACGTGTCGTTGTTCGCTGCCAAGATGCCGAGCGGGATCGCGATCACCAGCGTGATCGCCACCGCCACGAGAACCGTCGCCAGTGTGCCCATCGAGAGATCCCACATGCCGAGCATGCCGAGTGCGGCGATGCAGGCGAATGAGCCGATCGCCAGACGGAGACCGGACACACGCCAGCTGATCAGCGCGAACGCGCCCGCGATCATCCACCATGGCACGCCCACGAACAGCGTCTGGAGCGGATCGAGTAGTCGAACGAGCACGAAGTCGCTGACCGCGCTGGCGATGTTGGTCAGATTGTCTTGTGCCCAACGGACGATCGCGTCGGCAAGCGGAGCGATCGAGAACTCCAAACCCTCGGGGAACGCCTGTTGTCTGAGCACCTCGCGGCCGATCACCACGGCCAGGATCGTGATGAGGAGCGCTCCGATCGCGATCTGCCCGCGGGTCAGCGTCCGTCCCGCGATGCGCACCGGCTTGATGTTCTGGCGCTCTCGCTGGCTCCACGCGTTGGACACGCGGTCGAACACGATCGCCATGACCACGATCGCGGTCCCGCCGTTCAACGCTTCGCCTACGCCGGCGACCCCCTGCTGCAGGCCGTCGAGCACGGTCTGGCCGAGACCACCGGCACCCACGAACGCGGCGATCACGACGATGCCCAGAGCCATCATGATCGTCTGATTCACACCCAGCATGATCGACGGTTTCGCGAGCGGCACCTGTACGAGCCGCAGGCGTTGGCGTTCGGTGGAGCCGAACGCGGTCGCGACCTCCAGCGATGATTCCGGCACGTTTCGGATGCCCAGCGCGGTGAGTCGGATGGCCGGCGGGAGCGCGAACGCGAGGGTGGCCATCAGGGCGGGCGGGTTCCCGATGCCGAACAGCAGCACGGCGGGGAGCAAGTACGCGTACGCCGGGATCGTCTGCATCGCGTCGAGGATCGGGCGCAGCACCCGTTCGACCTTCGGGCGGCGTCCTGCCCAGATTCCGAGCGGCACACCGATCGCAACGGCGATCGACACGGACACGATGACGAGCGCGAGCGTCTCGATGGCCGCGTCCCACACGCCGAGCAGCCCGAACGAGAGCACACCCGCTCCCGCGAGCACGGCCATCTTCCAGCCGGCAAGCACGCCGGCGAGCGCAGCGGCACCGACCAGCAGGCCGAACCACGTCATCCGTTCGAGCAACAGCACGGTGTTGTCGAGCAACACGTCGACGGTGTTCTCGATCGGCGTCAAGAAGTACGTGAACAGTGGACTCGTCGTGCGATTCTGGATCGCCCAGTCGCGGAACGCGTCGAACCATGCCGTGACGTCGACCACCCATCGCTCGGGGAACCCGGGTCGTAGCCACACGTATCCGATCGTCACGATGACGACCGCGGCCGCGCCCCAGGCGATGCGCCGCGGCCACGGGCTCGGCTGCTGCGTCGGCGCGAGCGGCAAGGTCGTGCCTTCGGTCGTCAGCCGCGACCGTGGTGGTGCGACAGCCATCTCAGCGCTCCTCCACGAGGGCCGCCATCACCGCACTCCGATCGACGAGACCAACCAGGTCCTCGCCGTCCACGACGCGGATCGTGCGGTCGGCATCGGCCACCATCGGGATCAGCTCCTGCACGACCGTCGACGGGCCGACCGTCGGGCCTTCGACGGAGCCGTGGCCGTTCACCGGACGCATGATCGCCCGTGCCGTCAGCACGTGGGCCCGGGGCACGTCCTTCGTGAAGTCCGCGACATAGTCGTCGGCCGGATGCGCCACGACCTCCTCCGGCGTGCCCACCTGCACGAACGCGCCGTCCTTCATGATCGCGATGCGGTCGCCGAGCTTGAGCGCCTCGGCCAGGTCGTGCGTGATGAAGATCATCGTCTTCTTCATCTCGTTCTGCAGGCGCCGCACCTCGTTCTGCATATCGCGCCTGATGAGCGGGTCGAGCGCGCTGAACGGCTCGTCGAACAGCATGATCTCCGGGTCGGTCGCCAAGGCCCTCGCCAGACCTACCCGCTGCTGCATGCCGCCCGACAGCTCGTCGGGGAACCGGTCGCCCCAACCGCCGAGCCCCACCACCTCGAGCACGTCGGCTGCCTTGGCGAAGCGCTCCTCCTTGTCGACACCCTGGATCTCGAGCCCGAACGCCACGTTGTCGATGATGCGCCGGTGCGGCAACAACCCGAAGTGCTGGAAGACCATGCTGATCTTCGTCCGGCGAACCGTGCGCAGTTCCTCGTCGTTCATGCGCATCACGTCCTGGCCGTCGACGAGGATCTCGCCCGCGGTCGGATCGTGGATCCGGTTCAGCATACGGACGAGCGTCGACTTGCCGGAGCCCGACAACCCCATCACGACGAAGACCTCGCCCTGGCCGACCTCGAACGAGATGTCGCGCACCGCGGCGACGCAGCCGGTCTTCGCGAGCAGTTCCTGACGCGGGAGCTCCGCATCGGGCGTTCCCACGATGCGGTCGGCCTTGGGTCCGTAGACCTTCCACACGTTGCGACACGAGACCGTGGCGTTCGGCGTCTCGGCCAAGGCGCGGCACCCCCTCCCGGTTCGGGCCCTCGACGGGCCCACCGTACGGACCGACCGATACTCGGCCGACCGGGAGGAGCGCGCAAGTCAAGGGTTGCGGAGCGGACAACCGGACGGTCGGCGCGACGTGCTCAGCCGAGTCCGAGCACGAGCAGGCCGAGCACGGTGAGCGCGATGCCCGCGTACTGGTTCGGCACCGGTCGCTCGTGCAGGAACGCCACCGACAACGCGACAGCGATCAGCGGGAAGACCGCCGAAGCGATCAACACGATCGACAGGAGCCCTCGCGACGCCCCGACGGAGTACGCGACCACACCGAGCAGGTCGGCGGCGCCCGATCCGATCGCCATCGCGAGGCCGGAGTTCCACCCCACCCGCCCGAACTCGCGCCGTCTCACGAGCGACAGCGCCGTGAACATCGCGACCTGTGCGCAGCGGGAGGCCCACAGCCCGGGCACCCATCCGACCTCTTGGGCGAAGTAGCCGAGGAAGAACCCGCCGATGCCGAACAGCACGGCCGAGGTCACGGCCCACGGCAGCCCGGGTGGCCTCGTGTGCGTGCCGGCCCGCAGCTTCGCGATATCGGTCGAGGTGAGCATCACGCCGATCACCGTGATGACGCCGCCCACGAGTGCCGCGATGCCCGGACGCTCACCCAGCACCAGCACCGCCAGGCCGACCCCGACGAAGGCGTAGGTCGCGCCGATCGGCGAGACGACGGCGACGGGCCCGAGCTGCAGCGCCTTGTAGTGCGTGAGGTACGCGCCTCCCGACGCGAGCCCGTTCAGCACCACGAACCCGATGTAGGGCGACATCACGCCGGGGTCGTAGCCACCGCCGACCATGATCGCGGTCATGGCGATCGCGCTCAACGCCTGGGCGATCATCACCGTCGGCAGGCTGCCGATGCGACGGCCGCCGACCGCTCCCGTGAAGTCGGCGAAACCCCAGCCGAGCGCGGCCGCGAGGCCGTAGATCACTCGGGGCGGACTTCCGCCAAGGCGTCGACGGCCACCGCACCACGTTCACCCACGAGGAGCGGGTTGGCCTCGAACGAGGTGAGCCGGGTGCGCAGGTCATGGGTGATGCGCGAGATCGCCTCAACGGCCTTCGCTGCAGATCCGAGGTCGTGCCGGTCGGGGTCGAGCCCGCAATGCGACGCCTGATCGATCACGTACGCGCGAGCCTGCCTCGCCAGCAGCGGGCACGGCACGAAGACGGCCTCCCCCTCTTCCGCCAGTGCCCCGCCCGGCCGCACGGTGATCATCGGCCCGAACCGTTCGTCGACGACGGCGCCGACGAGGACCTCGGCACCGCGCACCATCTGCTGCACCAGCACCTTGGGAGCCCGCGCCCCCGCCCGCCTCGCCGCCTCGAGCACCTCGGCGGCCGCCACCTCGACGTCGGTCGCGTTGCGCAGGCCCAAGCGCACCCCGCCGAGCTTGGCCTTGTGCGGGATCTCCGGGGCCAGCGCCTTCACGACCACCGGGAACCCGATCGCGCGGGCGACGGCCGCCGCCTGCGCCGGCGTCGCGACGGTCCGCTCGCGGGGACGCGCCACCCCGTAGAGGGAGAGGATCCTCGCGCCCGTGGCTTCGTCGATCGGACCCTCGTGCCCCCGCAGCGCCCGCAGCGCCTTGGCGCGATCCGGGTGTGCCGGCAGGTCGTCGGCGGTCGCCCGGCTCCTCGACCCCTGGAACTCGACGAGCGCCCTGATGGCGCCCGCGGCCGCGTGATGGCCCTGCAGGAACGGCAGGGTGTGCTTCCTCGTGAAGGCCTTCGCCGACGGCACGTAGGCGAGGGGACCCATCGCGACGCTCACGAAGCCGACCCCGGTGCGCCGCCGCAGGTCCTTCACCTTCTCCAGCACCGCGTCGGCCCACGGCGTCTCGCCTTCGATCCGGGGCGGGAAGGCATCGAACGCGATCAGCCCCACGGCCGGGTCGTCGGCCAGCGCCTCGAGGGCGCCCTCGTACATCTCGGTCTCGACCGCCGCCTGACCGGTCACGTCGAGCGGGTTGTTCTGCGACGCGAAATGCGGCAGCACGGCGCGCAAGGCGCGCTTCGTGGCCGAGGAGAACTCGGGAAGCTCGAGGCCGGCGCTCCCGGCTGCCTCGGCGAACAACGTGCAGGCGCCGCCCGACTGCAGGGCGGCGGCGATGCCGGTGGTTCGGATCTTCTTCACCTTCGACATGAGCAACGCAGCCTCGAACATCGTGACCGGGTCCTCGACGAGCACCACTCCCTGGGCCCGCAGCCACGCGTCACGCAAGGTGGTGTTGCCGGCCAACGCCCCCGTGTGCGCAACGATCGAGCGGCGGGCCGCTTCGCTCCGCCCCTCCGGCGCGCAGATCAGCACCGGCTTGCCGGCCGCGCGAAGGGCATCGAGCCCTCGGTCGATGCCCTCGACGTCGCGCAGCGTCTCGATGTAGCTGGTCACGACCTTCGTCTTCGGGTCGCTCGCCGCCCACTCGAACATCTCGCCCAGACCGAGCACCGCCTCGTTCCCGACGCCCAGGATGATGCGGAGACCCACGCCTCGGTCCGACGCGAGTTGGTTCATCGCCCAGGCGACGGTGCCGCTCTGGCTGATCACGCTGATGCTCCCGGACACCGGTTCGGGCGGGGGTGTCGTGCCGTACGGAGCCACCCGGTCCACGTAGTTCACGAAGCCCTCGACGTTGGGACCGAGCACGGGGATGCCGGTGCGGAGCGCCGCGTCGCGGAGCTGCTCCTGCAGGGCGATCCCTTCCTCACCGGCCTCGGCGAAACCGGACGAGACGACCATGACGCTCTTCACCCCGCGGGCCCCGCAGTCGTCGATCATCCGCACCACGACGCGCGCGGGCACGACGAAGACCACGAGGTCGACACCGGTCGGCAGCTCGAGGATCGAGGGAAGGCACGGGCGCCCCCACACGGTTTCGTACTTCGGGTTGATCGGGAGGAGCTCGCCGTCGTACCCGATGTGGCGCAGCGACCGTTCGATCTCCGGGGCCCAGGAGTCGGGCGATTCCGACGCACCCACGACGGCGATCGAGCGCGGCGCCAGCAGGGGGCGCAGGTCGTACCGGGGGCGCGCCACGCGAGCGCGGCTCCTGGCCCTGCCGGTGGGACTCACGCCCCCGCCCCGCGGAACCGCGCGTCGCGCCACGCGATCGCGGCCTTCAGTCCTTCCGCTTGTGTGATGCGGCGGAACTCATCGCGCGCCGGCAGGTTCGCGGTCTCGATCAGCACGTCGAGCTCGGTGTTGGAGGCCATCGCCGCACGGAACCCGGCCACGTCCCAGGCACGGTTCGCCGCGCGCTTGGTCGTCTGGATCACGAACGGCTCGTTCTTCGCGATCTCGTTCGCGAGCGCGAGGGTGGCGTCGTCGAGCTCCTCCGCCGGCACCACTCGGTTCACCATGCCGATGCGCAGGGCCTCGTCGGCGGGCAACCGGTCCTCGCCGGTGAACAGCAGCTCCTTCGCCTGGCGCATCCCGACGATCCACGGCAGGAACATCGACACCACGCCCGAGCCGAACCTGATGTCGACGTAGCCGAACTTCGCGTCGGTGGCCGCCACGGCCAGGTCGCACGCGAGCATCAGATCGGTGCCCCCGGCAAGGCAGTACGAGTGCACCTGGGCGATCGTCGGCTTGGCGCAGTCGGTGAACTCCAGCATGCGCTGGGTCGAGAGGGCGAGCTCCTCGTGCCAGTACCTGGCGTCGTGCTCGCCTCCCTCGGCATCCTCGTTCAGGTCGTAACCGGCGCAGAACGCGCGACCCGCCCCGCGGAGGATGACGACACGCACACCGTCGTCGGCACCTGCCGCACGCACCGCCTCGGACATCGCTGCGATCAGCTCGCCATTCAGCGCGTTCAACGCGCCCGGTCGGTTCATCGTCAAGCGCCGCACGGGCCCGATGTCCTCCACGAGCAACACGGGTTCGTCGGCGGCGATCGGCTCGCTCATGGGTCTCCCTCTCTCTGCGGTTCCCTGCGGCGGCGGATGCGAGGCCGGGATGCTAGCAACCGCTCTGCTCCACCGGCGACGGCGAACGGGCTCTCACCTCGAGGGCGTCAGCTGCGAGCGAGCATCTCGAGCACCTGCCCGGCGGCACGGACCCCCGACCGCAGGGCGCCCTCCATCGTGCCGTGACGATCGCCGGCCGTATGTTCCCCGGCGAACGCCACCCGGCCGACGGGCCGGGAGAACACCCCCCGCCGCTCCCACGAGCCGGGGTCCCAGCTCGAGTACGCGCCGATCGTGTAGGGGTCGTCCGCCCATGCGTAGAGCACGGGCTCGCCGACGAGCGAGAGGTCGGGGTTCATCGCACGCAACGCCTCGAGCCACGGGGTCAGCTCGCCGCGCGTCACACCGAGCGAGTCCTGCGTGGCCGCCGAACCCGCGAACGCGGTGACGCACCGGCGGGTCTTCCGGTCGGCGTCGTTCGCGCTCCAACACCACATCGAGCGGTCGGCGGCTTGACGCGATCGGACCGGAGGGTGCTTCTTGGTCGCCACCGCGAACTTCGACGCGACGCCCATGGGCAACGCGGCGATCGCCGACGCCAGGTCGTCGGGGAGCGCGGGCGTGAAGGCCAAGCGGGCGGCGATCGTCGCGGGAACCGCGATCACCACCGCGTCGGCGCGCTCGGCGTGCGGCCCCACCCGCACCATGACCCCCCGGTCATCACGCTCGATCACGTCGACCGCATGACCGACGCGAACATCCAAGAGCGAGGCGGCGAGCTCGAGCGCGATCACCTGGTTCCCGGCCCGGGCGCGCGAGTACCGCTCACCGTGCGACGTGAACGGTCGGTCGCCGTCGAACGAGGCCAGCGCGACCTCGTGAAGATCCGATGCGCAGGTGCCGGCCAGCCGATGCATCACGATCGAACGGGCCGCATCGTCGCCCTCGACCGTCTCGAGGAACGCGCCGACGCTCATCGCCCCTGCCTCCGCATCGGGGATCGCGGCGCGAGCGACGTTCGCCGCTTCGAGGAACCCATCCTGGGCCTCGAGCGACGCAGCGCCCGGCCCCCACGGCTCACGCCGCCCGTACGATGCGCCGGTGTCGGCGAGCGGCACGTCGAACCGGGCGGCGGTCTCCCGCACGACCGAGTCGTCGTCCATGATCCACTCGGCGCCGAGCTCCACGACGGCCCCGTTCGTGAGCGTGGTGGACCACACGCGGCCACCCACGCGTTCGCGAGCCTCCAGCACGGTGACTTCGAGACCCGCGTCGGCGAGCGACCGGGCCGCGGCCAGCCCGGCGAACCCGGCCCCAACCACGACCACTCGTCCGCGCGTATCCCTCACTGACGGGGTCCGAACTGACTACCGGCAGGACTACCGGCGGATACCGGCCTGACTACCGGATGGTGGCGCGCATGGGTCACACTTGCGTGGCACGGCGCGCCCATGGTACTCAGCGCACTCAAGGTTGAACGGCCGCTCAGCCCGCTGAGGGCGGCAGCGAGGAGGGCATCTACATGGCACAGAAGCACCCGATGGACGACCGTTGGTCGCGTCGGCAGTTCCTGACCCGAGCAGCCGGCGGAGCGATCGCGATCCCTTCGCTCACGGCGATCCTCGCGGCCTGTTCGAAGCCCGGCACCGGCGGCTCGAGCGAGGGCGGCACGGGGGAGATCCCCATCGCGACCCCCGAGAACCCGGTGCAGCTGCCGCTCAACGGCGAGCCGATCGCGGCCAGCACCCCGATCGAAGGTGGGACCCTGCAGGTCTACAACTGGATCGACTACATGTACAAGAAGGTTGTGTCGGCATTCGAGGACGAGTACGGCGTCACGGTCGAGTGGACCACCTACAACAACATGGAGGAGGGCATCCAGAAGCTCAACTCCGGTCAGGTGCAGCCCGACGTCTTCTTCCCGACCACCGACTACATCTCGCGGCTCGTGCAGAGCGACCTGATCCAGCCGCTCAACCACGAACTGATCCCGAACCTGTCGAGCGTCGTATGGCCCGCGTTCACCGAGCCCGGGCCCTATTACGACCTCGGCGCTCGCTACACGGTGCCCTACACGATCTACACGACCGGCGTGGCGTATCGGCGTGACCGCATCGAGGACGCCGACGCCGAGGCGCAGGGGTACGATCTGCTCTGGAACCCGGACTACGCGGGGCAGATCGCCTACTACGACTCCTACCGCGACGCGCTGGGCATGGCGCTGATCCGAAACGGCAACCTGGACCCCAACACGGGTGACGCGGCGGCGATCACCGCGGCCAAGGACGCGATCCTCGAGATCGTGAACGAGCTCGACGGGGCACTGCGCATCAACGGCACGTACGCGAAGCTCCCCGAGGGCGAGTTCACGGTGTCGCAGGCGTGGTCGGGCGACATCGTCGGAGCGAAGGAGTACCTGCCCGAGGGCACGAGCTGGGACGTCCTCGGCTACTGGTACCCAGACGACCAGCCGGGGCTGATCAGCAACGACACGATCGTCATCCCGACGACGGCGCAGAGCCCGCGACTCGCGCACGAGTTCCTCAACTTCTTCCTCGACGAGAAGTGGGGGTACGAGAACTTCGCCGGCTGGAACGGTTATCAGCCGCCGTTCACGACGATCGACCCAGAAGCGCTGATCGCGGACGAGGTCATGCCCCCTGCGCTGTCGCGCGCGGTCGTCACGGAGGAGATGTTCACCACCGGACTGATCCAGAACCAGCTCTCCCCCGAAGTCGACAAGCTCTGGCTCGACGCGTGGAGCGCGATCCAGGCCGGCGGCTAGATGGGGGGCACGGAGGCGACCGCCGAGCCGACACGGCGAGAACGGGGGCGGAAAGACCAGGCAGCCGGCCGAGGGGGCGCGTGGTTCCCCGGCTGGTACTGGCCGTCGTTCACCGCTCCCGGCGTCGTCTGGCTCCTGGTGCTCTTCGTGCTCCCGTTCTACACGGTGCTCTCGGTCGCGTTCGGCACCGTCGACCCGCTCTTCCGCTCGCCGTTGCCGGTGTACCAGCCGTGGTGGTGGGAGTTCGGCACGTTCACGGAGACGATGCAGAAGTTCTACGCGGGCGACGCGATCTATCAGCAGCCGCTGATCAGGACGTTCGTCTACGTGTTCTTCGCGAGCGCGATCTGCCTCGTGCTGGGCTACGCGGTCGCCTACTACACGGCCCGGTACGCGGGGAGGTACCGCGTGCTGATCCTCGTGCTCCTGGTCTCTCCCTTCTGGATCAGCTATCTGATGCGGATCTACGCCTGGCAGTCCCTGCTCCAGCCCGACGGCTACATCAACGACATCTGGAGCATCGTCGCGGAACCGGTCAACTGGCTCGCGGGGAACCCGGTCACGGTGATCCTGGGGCTCGTGTACGGCTACATCCCGTTCATGATCCTGCCGCTCTTCGGCTCGCTCGACCGCATCAACCAAAGCATGCTCGAGGCTGGGCGTGACCTCGGCGCGAGTCCGTCCCAGACGTTCCGACGGGTCACCCTGCCCCTCTCGAAGCCAGCGATCCTGGCCGGGCTCGTGATCGTCTCCCTGCCGATGTTCGGCGACTACTACACGAACGACCTGCTGGGCACGCAACGCACGTCGATGCTCGGGAACCTGATCGCCAACTCGGTCTTCCAGGCCGGCCAGGGACCCGAGGCAGGATCGCTCACGATCCTCCTGATGGTGATCGTCATCGTGCCGATGCTCTACTACCTGCGCGAGACGAAGCGCGCCGCGGAGGCCGCATGAGCGACGCCGTGCTCGATCGAGTGGCCGAGGGCGTGTCCTCGAAGGCGACGCCCGCCCGCGGCTACTTCAACAACCCGTGGCGCAAGCCACGGGTGTTGCAGGGCATCACGATCGGCTACCTGCTGTGGTCGTTGCTGCCGGTCGTGATCGCGATCATCTTCTCCTTCAATGCCGGACGCTCGCGCAGCGCCTGGCAAGGCTTCTCGCTGCGGTGGTGGACCGGCGACCCGTTCGACTCCCTCTTCCACGACGAGGCGCTCCGAGCCGCGATGTTCCATACGTTCCGCCTCTCGATCCCCACCGCGATTATCGCGGTCGCCCTCGGCACGGCCTTCGCGATCGGCATCGACCGGTGGCACGGGCGTCCGGCACGCGGCTCGAACTTCCTGATGCTGCTCTCGTTCGTGCTTCCCGAGATGATCCTCGGCGTCTCGCTCTTCCTCGTGTTCACGTATCTGTTCGACAACGTCATGAAGCTCGGTACGGGCGCCCAATGGCTGGGGCTGATCACGTTCCAGATGTCGTACGCCGTCGTGATCGTGCGCGCGAGGTTGCTCACGATCGGTCCCGAGTACGAGGAAGCGGCCATGGACCTGGGCGCGAAGCCGGGCCAGTCGATGCGACGCGTCCTGCTGCCCCTGCTCTGGCCGGCGATCCTCGCGAGCGTGGCGGTCGTCTTCGCCGACTCGGTCGACGACTTCGTGATCGTGCGGTTCCTCTCGGCCGGCGCCGACACCGAGCCGCTCTCCGTCAAGATCTACTCGGCTGCGCGGGGCTCGCCGACGCCCGCGGTGAACGCCGCGGCCACGGTGATGCTGCTCGCGACGATGACGGTGATCGCGATCGGCTACCTGCTCTACCGGCGCTTCTCGAAGGGTCAGGAAGCCAGCGACGTCGGCACCTTCACGCAGCTCTGATGATCTCGGAAGGCCGGCTGTCGGGCCGGCCCTCAGGGCTCGTCGAGCTCGCCGCTCTCGATCACCGGCGTGCCGGCCTCAGGCAGCACCCGCAACGCCTCGCTCGGGAGGTGAGCGGTGATCGCGGCTCCCGATTCGAACGGCAGGGCGCCACCCTCGTTCTGCACCCACGCCTGGATGCGTTGGCCCGGCGCGAGGTTCACGATCACCTGGAGGATCGAGCCGACGTAGATCACCCGTTCGACCATGCCCGGCACGCGGTTCACCCCGGCCGTGCCCTGCGCCTGGAGGTCGACACGCTCAGGGCGGATCGTGATCTTCGCCGGGCCCTGGGTGTCCTCCGCGCCCTGGCCGGCGAGGAGGTCGAACTCCCCGAGCTTCACCCGGCAGCCACCCACCCCCTGACCGTGAGCGCTCGCCTCCATCAGGTTCGAGACGCCCAGGAAGTCGGCGACGTAGGCGGTCGCCGGCTCCTCGTAGATCTCCTTCGGCGGGCCGATCTGCTCCACGCGGCCCTGGCTCATCACCGCGATGCGGTCCGACATCGTGAGGGCCTCTTCCTGGTCGTGCGTCACGTAGACGAACGTGATGCCCACCTCTTCCTGCAGAGCCTTCAACTCGATCTGCAGTCGCTTCCGGAGCTTCGCGTCGAGCGCGCCCAAGGGTTCGTCGAGCAGCAGCACCGCGGGGTTCAGGATCAGCGCCCGGGCCAACGCGACGCGCTGCTGCTGGCCGCCTGAGAGCTGCGTCGGGCGGCGCTGCTCGAAGCCGGTGAGCGCGACCAGCTCGAGCGAGTGGCCGACCCGTTCGCGCTGATCCTGCTTCGAGACGTCCTTGTATCTCAGACCGAACGCGACGTTCTCCGCCACCGTGAGGTGCGGGAAGAGCGCGTAGTTCTGGAACACGGTATTCACGTTGCGCTTGTGCGGCGGGGTCTGCGCCATGTCGACGCCGTCGAGCAGGATCTGGCCTTCGCTCGGTCGCTCGAACCCGGCGATCATCCGCAGCGTGGTGGTCTTGCCGCACCCGGACGGCCCGAGCAGCGAGAAGAACTCGCCCGACGGCATGTCGAGGTTGATGCCCGCGACCGCCGTGAAGTCGCCGAACCGCTTCACGAGATCGACGAGCTGAACCTCTCCGCCTGCCATGGTCGCGGAGTCTAGTCCAGACGGACCATCCGGGGTCAATCGGCACGGGTCGAGCCGCACGAGCCGACAGGCTGGATGGGTCCGATCGCCGTGACATCATGCCCCGATGGACGAGCTCGCCCGGCCGCCCACGGCCGCTTCGACCGGTGGCACCGTGAAACCGCTCGAGCCCTCCGCCGCGCGCAGGGCCACGCTTCCCCTCCTCGCCGGGTACCTCGCGTTCGGACAGTACTGGGGCGTCTGGGTGATCCTCGTCTTCGATTTCCAACGGTTCCACAGCCTCTCGGAGAGCCGGCTGGGTGCGCTCTACACGATGCTGTCGCTCACGGCCGTCGTCGTGATGCTGGTGCTCGCCCCCCGGCTGCAGCGCTTCCCCCTGTCGACCACCGTCCCGCTCTCGCTGCTGGTGCTCGCGATCGGCTCGGCCGTGATCGCCTACCAGCCCGCACGGGTGGTCGTGATCGGGTTCGTCCTCGTCGGCGCCGGGAACGGTCTGATCGACGTCTACCTGAACGTCGCCGCCCAGCGGGTCGAGGTGGCGACGCGGCGTCCGGTGCTGCAGTGGCTGCACGCGTCGTACGCCCTCGGCGGTGTGACGGGGGCCGCGGTCGCCGGTCTCGTGCTCGCCGCCAACCGGGACTTCCGCCTCGGACTGGCGTTCGCTTCGATCCTCCTGGTCGTGACCGCTGCATGGAACTCGAGGACCGCTCCTCGCGAGCGCAGCCCGGAGGGCGCGCAGACCGTCTTCTCGATCTCGGCGCTGTTCCGGACCCCAGCCTTGTGGGTGCCGGCGCTCGTGGTGCTCTTCGCGTTCCTCGTCGAGGGCTCGATGGACACGTGGTCCGGCCTGTATCTGCGCGACCAGCTCGACGCCTCGGCCGTGACGGCCTCGGTCGCCTTCATCGCCTTCTCCGGCGCGATCTTCCTCGGCCGGCTGTTCGCCGGGAAGGTGCTCTTCGGTCTCGGCGCCCGCACGACGATCATCGTCGCCGGCCTGGGTGCGCTCGCCGGAGGGATCCTCGCGATCGCCACGAGCGACCTCGCCGTGGTCGGCGTCGCCTACCTGATCCTCGGCTTCATGATCAGCGCCGCTGCGCCGGCCGGGTTCAGCCTCACCGAGGACATCGACGAGGATCCGACGAGCGCGATCGCGGCCGTCACGACGGTCGGATACACGGGCTTCATCTGGAGTCCACCGCTGCTGGGCTACATCGCCCAGACGATCGACCTGCGCGCGGCGATGGCGGTGATCGTGATCGCCACGATCGGCATCGTGGTCGCCGGCCTCATAGCACCCCGGTCAGGCCCTGATCGAGCAGGCGCCTGACCGACGACGCTCGCGCCCGGAACCGGCGGGAGAACCAGGAAGGCCCCGGCCGACGCCGAGGCCTTCCGATCGGACGGAGTCGGGGTCTACGTGCCCTGTTCGATCTCCCCGTCGTGCCACTCGGGCTCGTCCTCGAGCAGGGCCCGGTACTCGAGGTAGCGCTCGTGCTGCGCCGGAGCGTCGGCGTTGCGTTCGTACGCCTCGCGGTCGGTGAAGATCGCAAAGAGCCACGCGGTGTCGCTGTCGTTCTCGAACAGGATGTACGAGGTGACGAACCCCGGCACCTCGTCGTATGCCTGCTGGGCGGTGACCTTCCTGAGCTGCTCCCGGTTCTCGGGCTTGACACGGGTTCGTGCCACCGTTCCGTACATCGGCTTCCCCCTTCCCGCGGGCACGCGTCGGGTCCCGTTGGGAACGGTACCCCCGTGCCCCGCCCGAGGGAACCCCTCGGCGAGCCGGCTATCACGCCCGCCGGCGGGGGGGTACGCTCGGCGCGTGCGCGCGACGGCGGCCCTCGTGGCGGTGGCGACCATGAGCCTGGCGTCGTGCGTCTGGCAGACCGATCCAGGGCCGTACGAGCCGTTGCACCAGGCGGCACGCCAGGAGATCCCGGGCACGTTCGGCTACGACCTCGTGCCCGTCGACGGTTTCGAGACCGAGGTCGATCCCGCCGGGGCCTGGCGCGACCTTCCCGGGGCGGGACGAGGCGCCGATGTCTCGGTCACCCTGGCCGAGGTCGAGAACCCCAGCGTGGGCGTCGACTGGGGTCCGTCATGGGTCTTCTTCACGAACGACCTCTGCTACTTCACCGCGAAGGGTGACTTCGTGTCTCCCTCGCGCAGCGGCGAGGACGACGGATGCACGCCGCAGAACGTGCTCGTGCAGGTGGTCGACGCTTCATCGGGCGAGTTCCGGGCGGTGTTCGAGGCCTACGACGCCGACCTCACATGGCTGCCGCAGCGCGTCGGCTCGCCCGATCAGGTGCCGGGTGCGACCCGCTTCCAGTAGTCGAGCCATCGCGCGCGCTCGCTCGGCCCGAACCCGACGAGCATCTGCGCGTCGGCGAACGACGCGTTGTCGAGCAAGGTGCCGAGCAGGTTCGGCGGCACCTCCATGTGCCATGGCGAATCGGGAGCGGCGAACGCGTCGGGCGTGACCCCCTCGAGCGGTGGCTGATAGCCGTTCCAGCAGAAGTTGTCCACGCCGACCCTGGTGTCGAGCAGATGGTTCAGGAACGCGTGCGCGAGGTCGGGGTACCGGCCCCGTTCGCAGACGGCCATGAGGTCACAGCCCACGATCTTTTCCGAGCCCGGGGGCGACCAGAAACGGAGCTTCTTCCCCAGGTCGAAGTCGCCCTCGGCGGCGGCGTAGCCGGGTGCCGACAGCACATCGCCCGACCACGCCTGATGGGCCGCGAACTCGCCTTCGGGCAACCCTTCCTCGACCCCGTCGTTCGTGAACCGCACGTCGGTGATCGCGACGGCATCGACGAGCGCCCGAGCGGCGGCGTCCAACTGCGCGTCGGTCGCCGCACGCACGTCGGCCACCCCGTCGCGCAACAAGGCGAGCGACATCGCCTCGAGGAAACCGTCGTACATGCCGACCCGGCCACGATAGTCGGGGTTCCAGAACAACCCCCATGGATCGCTCGCGGCATCGGGCGCGTCGCTCGCAGCGACCATGTCGTCGCGCCACGCCACGCCGCTCACGTACACCGTGTACGGCAGCGAGTAGCGCTGCCCCGGGTCGTAGAAGGGGCCATCGCCGTCTCGGAACCACGCCCACAGGTTGCGCTCGTTCGGCAGCTGGCTGTGATCGAGCGGCCGCAGCAGCCCCGTGTCGATCAACCCCGGCAGCGCGTCGATCGTCGGGAAGAAGACATCGAACTGCGTCGCGGGGTCCTGCAGACGAGCCACCGCCTCTTCAATGTGCGTGAAACTCTCGACCTCGACCCGCACATCGCCGCGGGGGAACGACCGCTCGAACGAGGAGAGCGTTCCCTTCGAGAGGTAGTCCCGCCACTCGTACACCTTGAGCACGGCCCGCTTCTCCACGGGCAAGCCGCTCTCGAAGTTCGGCCCTGCCGGGCTCGACAGGATCGGGCCGGGCGCAGCGTTCGAACCCACGGCGCGGTCGCATGCTGCGGCCAGGACCGCCGGGAACGTGACGCCCGCCGCGGCCAGCCTCCGCAGGAACGCTCGCCGATCGAGTCCGGGAGCCTCACCCATCGGCGCCATCTTGCGCGCGGCGACACAGGTGCCGCAAGGCCGGCTCACGCCGAACGCGGGTCGAGCCCGGGCGGAGGCATCCCCTGCCCCCACGCGTCGGCGCCGCCGTCGACCAGCACCGTCGAGCCGGTGACGTAGCCTCCGCCGGCAGAGGCCAGGAACGCGATCGTGGCTGCCACCTCCTCGGGCAGCCCGGGGCGGCGCATCGGCACCTGGGCCGCGAACTCGGACACGACCTCCGCGCCCCCGTACTGCTGCAACCCTTCCGTCTCGATCAACCCCGCCGCGATGCAGATCGAACGGATGCCGTAGCGCGACCACTCGTTCGAGAGTGACGCTGCCATCGTCTCGAGCGCGGACCGCGCCATCGAGGAGTGCGCCATCATCGGGATGCCCCGGCGCGGGCTGAATCCGAGGAAGAAGACCGACCCGCCGCGCTGGGGGATCATCCATCGGTTTGCCACTTCGTGTGTCATGTGCCACACGGCGTCGACGTTCAGCCGATGCACCGCCCGAAGCCCCTTGAGCGCGATGTCCTCGGCGGCCGCGGCGAACTGGCCGCCCGCGTTGTTCACGAGCACGTCGACTCGGCCGAACCGCTCGTCGACCGCACCCAGGAACGAGCCGACCTCGTCGGGCTCACGCACGTCGCACGTCTGGCCTAGCGCATCGTGCTGGCCGGCCTCGAGTTCCTCGCGCACGGTCTCGATCGGCTCGGCCCGCCGGCCGCAGATCGCCACTCGTGCGCCGGTGCGCGCGAGCTCGAGCGCGGTCGCGCGGCCGATGCCGGTGCCGCCGCCGGTCACGATCGCGACCTTCCCTGCGTTCGCGTCGGCGGTGAGCGGTGATCGGAAGCCCTCTGCCATGCTGCGCAGTATGCCCGAGGAGTCCCTCACGGTGGTCGGCGAGGGGGGTGTCGCACTCGCCGCCCGCGTCTTCGACCCACCGTCGCTCAGGGCGCCCGGCCTGCTACTGCACCACGGGCTCGCATCGTCGCAACACATCTGGGACCTGATGCTGCCCCGTCTCACGCGGCGGTTCCGCGTCGTCACGTTCGATGCCCGCGGGCACGGGCTGAGCGCCAAGCCGAACCGAGGCTACGGGTTCGACCACGTCGTCGCTGACGCCGTGGCCGTCGCCCGGGGTACTGGCCTGCGCCGCCCGATCGTCGCGGGCCACTCCTGGGGCGCGATGGTGGCGCTCGAACTCGCCGCCCGGCGCCCGCGATCGGTCGCGGGCGCCGTTCTCGTCGACGGTGGGGTCCAGCGGATGCGGGACGAGCTGGACTGGCCTGTCGCGAAGGAGCTCCTGGCTCCGCCGCGCCTCGCCGGCATGCCCCTCGACGAGTTCCGCGGGCTGATGCGCACGTTCATGGCCGATACCGTGGAGGTGACGCCCGACCTCGAGGCACAGGTGCTCTCGGTGATGCGCGTGCGCCCCGACGGCACGATCGCGCCACGACTGGCACGGTCCAACCACTTCCGCATCCTGCGCGCGATCTGGGAGCAGGACCCGTACGAGCTCTGGGCTCGGCTCCGCCGGCCGGCGGTGGCGATCGTGGCGATCGGGTCCGACGCCGACCGCGACGAGCACGTGCGACGCGCCGTCGACCGAGTGCGGACGCTGACCTTCGGCAGAGCCGTCACGATCGAGTGGATGCGAGGCATCCACGACCTGCCGCTCCAGCACCCCGAGGCGTTAGCCCGTCGGGTCGAACGCTTCGCCCGGTACGCCGTACCCTAGAAGGACGATGTTCGTATTCGTGCTGATCCTGCTGTTGCTGGCCGCACTCCTCGGCGTGCTCGGCGCGGTGCTCAAGGCGGTCGCGTTCCTCGTGATCACGGCGGTGCTCACGGTCACCGTGCTCGCGATGCTCGCGTGGTGGGGCTTCAAGCGGAAGGCTCGCGAGTTCCGGGCCGAGTACGACCGACAGATCACGGAGCAGCGAGTCACCCGCTATCGCGTGAACGAGGCAGAACGCGACCCCGAGCGGTTGCCGCCGATGCGCGACGACCGCTACTGACCACCCTGCTCGCCGGCGTGCCGCCCGCGCGACGAGCTGCTCCCGGTAGGCCGTCGCCGCGTACCCGACCGCGTCGGCCAGGTCGCCTCGCGACCACGGTCACCGAGTCGACGACGGGCGTTCACGATCGGCGACGCCACACGGGGCGCGAGCGGGTGGATGCGGCCACGATCCCGCGCCCGATCAGCAGGAACAGCAACGTGAACGCGAGCCCCACGGACACGAACACCCCGAGGCGACCGCCCTGCGGCGAGCCGACCCACCAGGATCGCAGCAACAGCGCGATCGGCACGGCGATCACCCAGGTCACGATGAGGGAGGAGAGGTCGCGGCGCCGGTACGTGCCGATCACCAGGCTCACCGCGATCCACATCGCCGCCAGCGGCAGGGCGTTCCGCGCAGCGACCTCGACGATGGCCCCGATGCGGTGTGACCGCAGGCCGACGGCAACGAACGTGAGCAGCGCCACGGCGTCGATGAACGCGAGCGCGATGCCGCTCCGTCGTCGCTCGGCAGAGCTCGGCGGAACCCGGCCGGTCGTCGCGGGCGACTCGGACATGACGTCATCCTCTCAGGAGCACCGGCCCACGATGGCGAGCGGATGATGGCCCGACCTCAGCGCCCTGATCCCCTCCGTCGTCGGTAGCCTGCAGGCATGGGTCCGGCGACCGTGCTCTACGACGAGGCGCCCGGCGTCACCGACTGCGCCTACGCGGCCGTCGCGCGCCGGCGCTCCACGTTCGGCCGCCTGCTCGGTCTGCACGCGTGCGCGGTCGATCCGTCCACGGGCGACGCGACACGAGCTCCAACGCGCGTGACCGGGGCATGAGGGCCGCCACCCGCGCCGTCGTCAGCGAGCTCCGCGCGGCGGCCGACCCTTCCCGCCGGCCGGGCATGGCCCGGGTCGGCATCAACATCGACCGAGCCCTTGGGGTTCCGATCCCGCAACTCCGGCACATCGCCCGCGCGCACCGCGGCGACCACCCGCTCGCACTCGACCTATGGACGTCCGGTGTCCACGAGGCCCGGATCCTGGCGTCGATGGTCGACGATCCCGCGCGGGTCACGCGCGAGCAGATGGACGCCTGGGTGGCCGACTTCGACTCGTGGGATCTGTGCGACCAGATCTGCAACAACCTGTTCCGCGAGACGTCGTCGGCCGACGCTGCCGCTCGAGCCTGGGTGCGTCGGGACGAGGAGTACGTGAAACGCGCGGGCTTCACCATCGTCGCCGCGCAGGCCGTGCACGACCGCGAGCGCGACGACGCGTACTTCCTCGGGTGGCTCCCGAGGATACGGAGGGCGGCGTCCGACGAGCGGAACGCCGTGAAGAAGGCGGTCAACTGGTCCCTGCGTCAGATCGGGAAGCGCAACCACGCGCTGCGCGATGCCGCGATCGCCGAGGCTGAGACCTTGCTCGAACTCGACGACCGCAGCGCGCGATGGATCGCGCGAGACGCCCTGCGCGAGCTACGGAGCAAGGCGGTCGGGCAACGTCTCGGCGAACGATAGCCGCGACGCACGTCCAACGGCCGGAACGCCGTCAGCCGCCGGTCACGAGCGGCGCCAAGGCGCGGTAGGCCGGCATGCAGACGTCGGCGTCATCGCCGTTCACGAACTGCACGCAGACGTGGTCGGCTCCGGCGTCGAGGTGTTCGCGCACGCGAGCGGCGATCGCGAGCTCGTCGCCCCACGCGATCGTCTCGTCGACGAGGCGATCGCTCCCTCCGTCGGCGAGCTCCGGAGGCTCGAAGCCCAAGCGCACCAGGTTCTCGGCGTAGTTCGGCAACTCGAGGTATCCGCCGGTCCACCAACGAGCCACCGTCCGGGCCCGATCGGGGTCGGTCTCGAGGACCGCCGTGAGCTCCGCGGCGAGCACCGGCTCGGGGCCGAGTACTTCGCGAGCATGCGCCGTATGGGCGACCGGCACGAAATAGGTGTGGGCCCCGAGGGCGCGTTCGCCGGACAGTCGCAGCATGCCATCGCCGAGCGCCGCGAGTAGCCGATGCACAGCGACGGCCGGCTCGGGCGCGTGCCAGGGTGCGTCGTCCATGCGGTCGAGGTAGGCGCGCATGCGCGTGAGCGGCCGGGCCCATGCGTACCCGCGTGCCTCGGTCGAGTACTCGTGGCCGACCCCGACGCCGAGCACGATCCGCCCGCCGAAGGCATCTGCGAGGGTACGTGCGCCCCCGGCCATCACTTCGGGAGCACGCGCCGTGATGTTCGCGATACCCGAGCAGACCGTGACGTCAGCCGTGGCGGTCGCGAGCAGCGCCAGGTGCGCGAAGACATCGCGGGAAGCCGATCCCTCCGGCACCCAGAGGGCCGAGTAGCCCAGCGACTCGAGCCCCCGAGCATCGACGCCGATCTGCTCGACCGAGCGGGAGTCGAACGCGAACGTCCAGGCGCCGACGGCGCCAAGCGCGACCCGAACCGCGTCGTGCTCCTCGCTCACGTGAGCTGGGTGCGCACCATCCAGAGTTGCTTCTCGATGCCGGCGACGATCCCGATCAGGATGTCCTGGCTCACGGGATCGGACTCGCCGAGCCGATCCATGCGCTCCCGGAACGCCCCTGCGGTCGTCTCGAGGCGCTCGACGAAGAGCTCGACCACGGCGTGGTCCCCGACGGTGCCGTCGGGGAACGCGGGAAGCACGCTGGCGTCGGCCACCGTGCGTGCACGGCCGTCGGCGGCGACGCCGATCGCGACGATGCGCTCGGCGACGACGTCGGACCACGTGCGGTACTCGGTCATCATCTCGTCGAGCTGCAGATGCACCGAGCGGAAGTTCCCGCCGGTCACGTTCCAATGTGCCTGCTTGGCCTGCAAGGCCAGGTCGATCAGATCCACCAGGGTCGCCTGCAGGTCGTCGGCGACCTTCGGATCGAGGGCCGGTACACGGTCGGTCATGGCTGCCTCCTCCAACGGGCTCTCCTGACAGCCTACCCACGGGGGGCGGGTTCCGATCCTCCCGAGCGCTCGTGGACACGACGAGGAGGGGGCACGGGTGCCCCCTCCTCGAGGTCGGGTCGCGGCCGACGCGGACCTACTCCTTCGCCTCAGCCTCCACCAGCTCGGCCGGCGTGTCGGGCACCACGACGGGGGTCTCCCCCGCCACGTCGTGTCCCTCCACGTCGATCCTCGGCAGCCACTGCAGCCACCGCGGCAGGTACCAGTTGCGGTCGCCGAGCAGACGCATCGTCGAGGGCACCAGGATCGATCGGACGATCGTCGCGTCCAGGAACACCGCGACGGCGAGGCCGAAGCCCATCTGTTCCAGGGACGTCAATCGTCCGGCCGCGAAGCCGGCGAACACGGCGACCATGATGATCGCGGCTCCGGTGATGATGCCACCGGTCGTGCGGAGCCCGTACGCGACCGAGGCCGCGTTGTCGCCGGTCTTGTCGTACTGCTCACGGATCCTGGTCAACAGGAACACGTGGTAGTCCATCGACAACCCGAACAGGATCGAGAACAGGAACAGCGGGAGCCAGGCTTCGATCGCATCGACCTGCTGGAACCCGAGCAGGTTCGCGATCGACTCACCGATCGCCGGCCCACCCTTCTGGAACACCAGCACGATGAGCCCATACGCGGCGCCCACCGAGAGCAGGTTCATGATGATCGCCTTGATCGGCACCACGATCGAACGGAACACGACCGTGAGCAGCAGGAAGGACAACCCCAGCACGACCAGGATGATCAACGGCGTATACGTGTCGGAGATGTCGAAGAAGTCCTTCACGAACGCCGTGTCACCGCCGACCAAGACGGTCGCCGAGGTGCCTGCGAATGCCTCCGGCACGTACGTCTCGCGCAGGGCCGAGATCGTCGCGACCGCAGCCTCGCCCGACGAGTCCGTGGCGGCGCCTGCGAGCGGGATCTCGATCATCGCGACCGACCCGTCCTGGCTCACCAGCGGCGGTGACGGAGTGCCGAGCGTGTCGTCGTCGGCGATCGCCGACTCCAGGTCTTGCACGGCAGTCGCATATTCGCCCGCCAGCTCACCGGGGGCGCCGGGCTCCGCGCCGGCGGTGCCGACACTATCGGCCTGGATCACGATGTCGACCGACGCCTGAGCGCCCGCCTTCGGGAACTTCTCGACGATCACATCGAAGGCTTCCTTGGTCTGGATGCCGTCGGGCAGCGTGCTGATGCCCGCGAACC
The DNA here is from genome assembly GCA_963734685.1 of uncultured Actinomycetes bacterium. Classification (GTDB taxonomy): domain Bacteria; phylum Actinomycetota; class UBA4738; order UBA4738; family HRBIN12; genus JAOUEA01. Next base: position 424,806 of record CAVTIC010000001.1, read on the forward strand.
CGGTCTTGATGCCGCGGCCCTCGTCCTCGGGGTGACCCTGGAGCCAGTAGGGCATCGACAGCGCGACCATGAAGGTCCCGCCCAGGACCAGCCAGACGACCGGGCGACCCATGACCACACGGGTGACGCGGTCCCAGAATCCACCCTCGGTACTGAGGCTGGAGCCCTCCGGGCGAGAGTAGCGAGCGAACGCTCCCCGCTTGACCATGCGGTTGACGAGGATGGCCACGCCGATGAAGCCCACGAGACCACCGAGCGGAGCGGCGGCGGAAGCCCCCACGGCACCGACCACGCCGCCCACCACAGCACCGCCCACCAGCATCGCGATGAACACGAGGAGCGTGGGGACGCGGGACAGATACGGCCAGTTGACGCGATCGCCGAGGAGCGCGAGCACGGCCGGCAGCAGCGTCATCGACGATGCCACCGAGACCAGCACGACGACGATCGCGCCGCCGGCCAAGCTCCGGAAGATCGTGGTCGGAACGAGCAGCATGCCGGCGAGCGCCAGCACGACCGTCATGCCGCTGAAGAACACGGCGCGAGAGGCCGTGGCTCCGGATGCTCGGATCGCATCGTGCTTCTCACGACCGAGATGGCGCTCTTCGCGGTAGCGGGAGACGATGAACAGCGCGTAGTCGACGCCGACCGCGATGCCCATCATCGTGATCAGGTTCGGTGTGAAGAAGCTGAAGTCCCATAGGGTCCCCAGCACGCCGACGATCCCGAGCGTGATCGGAAGCGTGAACAGGATCGTCATCAGCAACGGAAGGACCCCGGCGACGATCGCGCCGAACACGATCAGTAGCACGATGATCGCTGCGGTCACGCCGATGCTCTCGCCGAAGGCCAGGTCTTCCTCGGAGATCACCTTGAAGTCTTCCGACGAGCTCACGGCACCGAGCATGTGGACCTCGACCCCGTCGGTTGAAGCCGCCTCGCGAGCCGCTTCGACGTCTTCGAAATGCGGGGTCGCTTCGTCGATGTCACCGGTATAGACGCCCGTGAACAACACGGCGGACCCGTCTTCGGATGGGATCGGACCGAGCGCCGCGATCTGGGGATCGGCGGCCTGCTCCTCTGACAACGGGAAGGCCGCCGGCAGTGCTGAAAAGACGTCTGATCCGAGCCCTTGAAGCTCGTCGATGAACCCGTTCACCTGATCGGCGAACGCCGGATCCTCGATCGCGCCGGGCTCTCCCACGACCACGAACGTCTCCGTGATCACGTCCTGGCTCAGTTGACGGTCCTCGAGGAGAAGCTGCGCCCGTTTGGCTTCGGGCGAATTCGTGAAGTCGAAATCGGTCGTGAGCGCCGGTCCCAGCAACGTGGCGGCCGAGGCGATCCCGGCGACCAGGATGGCCACCCAGATGCTCACCGTCCTCCACGGGTGGCGGCTGCTCGCTTTGGCGAGCGATTCGGGATTGATGCGCATCCCGCGTTTCCCCCCTTCTCCGCCGGCTCCCGGCCGGCGTTGACGTACGGTGTATGCTTACAGCGTACGGGAGCATAGACATACACCGTAAGCCTGTCAACCTCGATCCGGGAGAACGTTCGGAGAACGATCCTGATGCCGGCACGAACCCGAAAGTCCGAGGGCGATGCTCCCGCGAAGGAGCGTCTCACACGCGATCGCGTGGTAGAGGCCGCCCTGCGCATCATGGACGAGGAAGGTCTCGACGCCGTCTCGATGCGACGAGTGGCGCGAGAGGTCGGAGTCGAGGCGATGTCGCTCTACCACCACGTCCGAGACAAGGAAGATCTGCTCGACGCCATCTGCTCGCGGGTGATGCAGGAGTTCCGGTTCCCCGACGAGGACAGGCCGTGGATCGACGTCGCGCGAGACGGTGCGCGTGAGTGGCGTCGCGTGTTGCGCGACCACCCCAACGTGATGGCGTTGTGGGCCGACCGCCAGCGTCCGATGACCGACCTTGAGGCCCTGATGCCGATGGAGTTCGCGCTCAGGGTGATCGGGCGCGCCGGCGTGGACGAGCGCGAGTCCGTGCAGGTGTTCAACGTGATCGGGGGCTACATCATGGGCGTCGTGATGATGGAGGTCGGGGCGATGTTCTCCGCCGGCACCAGCCGCGGCGATCAGACCGTCGACCTGCACGGGAAGCTGACAGGGGCCGACGTCGCCGCCTTGCTTCCCGCCGATCGACTGCCGTGTCTGGTCGCATCCCTCCCCCACCTGGCCGACTGCGATCCCGACGAGCAGTTCGAGTTCGGGCTCGAGCTGCTCCTCGCCGGCGTCCAGGCCAGGGCGACGGCGCCTGTCTGAGCCCCCGATCAGCGCAGCCCGAGCTCGGCCCCGACCCGGCCGAAGATCTCGAGGGCATCGCGCAGGTCGTCCTCGGTGTGGTCGGCGGTCACGATCGTTCGCACCCGCGCCAGCCCCTTGCCGACCGTCGGGAACACGATCGCGGGACAGAACACCCCCTCCTCGAACAAGCGTGTGGCGAACCGCTGCGTGCGCTCCTCGTCGCCGGTGATCACCGGGGTGATCGGTGTCTCGCTGGCGCCGGTGTCGAACCCGAGATCGTGCAGCCCGTCCTTCAGCAGCGCCGTGTTCGACCAGAGGCGCTCGAGTCGCTCCGGCTCGTCGGCGATCACGTCGAGCGCGGTGATGCAGGCTGCGACCACCGGCGGGGGCGCGCTCGTGGAGAACAGGTAAGGACGACCGCGGTTCTGCAGCCACTCGATCAGGTGCGCAGGCCCGGCGATGAACCCCCCGAGCACGCCGATCGCCTTCGACAGCGTGCCGACCTGGATGTCGACGCGCCCATGGAGTCCGAAATGGTCGACCGTGCCGGCCCCACCCTTCCCCAGCACCCCGCTCGCGTGCGCGTCGTCAACCATCATGATCGCGCTGTGCCGCTCGGCCACCTCGACCAGTTCGGGTAACGGCGCGATGTCGCCATCCATCGAGAAGACGCCGTCGGTGATGAGGAGCTGCCGCCGACCGGGCGTCGCCGTCTCGGCGAGCAGGCGGTCGGCGTGATCGGCATCACGATGGTCGAACACCGCGATCTCGGCTCGCGACAGCCGGGCGCCATCGATGATCGACGCGTGGTTCAGCCGGTCCGAGACGATCACGTCTTCCTTCGTGAGGATCGCGGCGACCGTGCCGGCGTTCGACGTGAACCCCGACTGGAACATCAGCGCCGCCTCGGCATGTTTGAATGCGGCGAACCGCTCCTCGAGGTCGCGGTGCATCGTCATCTGGCCCGCGATCGTCCGCACCGCCCCCGACCCTGCACCGAACTCCATCGCTGCGCGGCAAGCCGCCTCGTTCAGTCGCGGGTGGTTCGCGAGTCCCAGGTAGTTGTTCGATGCCAGGTTGATGACATCGCGCCCGTCGTAGCGGGCTCGGGCGCCCTGGGGCCCCTCGAGGGTCCGTGGGTGCAGCAACAGGCCGTCTCGTTCGAGCGCGGCCAGCTCCTCCTTCAGGTAGTCGAGCGCGCCGGACATCGCGGGTTCGCCTCCTCGAGGTTCGTCACGGGAACCCTACCCGGACCACGCACCACGCACGACGGCGCGATGAGCCGAGCTAACGCTCGTCGACATCCGGGAAGAGGATCACCTTGCCCGAGCGGCCCGATGCGGTCGTCGCGAAGGCCTCCTCGAATCGCTCCAGCGGGAATCGGTGCGTGATCACCGGCGACACGTCGACGCGCCCGGTCGACAACAACGTGGTCGTCTGCTGCCAGGTGCGGAACATCTCCCTCCCCGTGATGCCTTGCAGCCGTGCCTCCTTGAAGATCACCTGGTCGTTGAGGTCGAGCGTGACCGAGGCGTCGGGCAGACCGAGGAGCGACATGCGGCCGCCGCGAGCCAGCATGCGCGTTCCTTGGTCGATCGCCCTTTCGTTGCCGCTCATCTCGAGCACGACCTCGGCGCCGGCGCCCTTCGTGAGCTCGAGGACGGCCGCGACCGGATCGGTCTGCGTCGGGTCGAGGAGCACGTCGGCACCCATCTCCCCGACCTTCGATCGACGGTAGTCGTTGGGCTCGACCGCGATCACCTTCCAGGCGCCGAGCGAACGCGTGACGCCAACCGCGAACATCCCGATCGGCCCGCACCCGATCACGGCGACGGCGTTCGTGGCGATGTCCTCGCCGCCTCCGGTTCCGAACGCGGCGTGCACCGCATTGCCGAACGGCTCCATGATCGAAGCGACATCGGGATCGATGCCCTCACCGACCACCCATGCGTTCTGAGCCGGGAGCACCACGAACTCGGCGAACGCCCCCTCGGTGTCGACGCCGAGGATCCGCAGGTTCTCGCAGATGTGCGCACGCCCGGTCTGACACGTGGAACAGTGCCCGCATGCGATATGGGTCTCCGCCGCCACGAACACGCCGGGCTGCAGATGATGCACCTCGTCCCCGACCGCCACGACGGTGCCTGCGACCTCGTGACCGAACGTCATCGGCACGGTCGGGATGCGCCGGTCGGCCCATGTGTTCCAGTCGTGGATATGCAGGTCGGTGCCGCAGATCGACGCTCCGTGCACCCGCACGAGCACCTCGTCGTCGCCTGGGGCCGGGATGGCGATCTCGACGAGTTCGGCGCCCGGACCTCGCTCGACCTTCCGCAGCGCCCGCATCGTTCCACCCACGAGCGAAGGGTACCCTGCACCGGGAACCCCCACGCGATCGGCCGTCGTCCCATCTCGAGCCGGCCATCTCGACCTGGGAAGGACGTACACGCGTGCACCTTCGATCGATCGCTCCGCTCCTCGTCGTCACCGTGCTCGTGAGTGCCTGCGCCGACACGAGCCCGGACGGTCCCGCGGATACGTCCGGCGCCGCAATCGCGCACGCGACCGCGCCCGACGCCCTCCTTCTCCGCTGGGGCTACGAAGGAGGCTTCACGCCACCCGAGTATCAGTTGACGAACCTGCCCTCGTTCTCCCTCTACGGCGACGGCACGATCGTGCGGCCGGGCCCCCAGATCGAGATCTACCCGGGGCCGGCGCTCCCCGCGCTCGAGACGATCCGGCTGGACGAGGCCGGCGTCCAGACGATCCTCGAGTCCGCGTTCGCGGCAGACCTGGATACCGTCGGAGACATGACCGATCTGGGCTCGGTCGGCGTTGCCGACGCCCCAGAGACGGTGATCACCCTTCGCGCTGGCGACGTCGACCGCACCGTTCGCGTGTACGCCCTGGGCGAGCTCGGCGGTCAGCCCCCAGGGATGCCGGACGACGAGTACGCGGCTCGGCAGGCACTGCTCGAGCTGGTGAACGACCTCGGCTCCCTCGAATCGTGGCTGCCCGATGACGCGATCGTCGACGATGGCGTGTACGAGCCCACCGGCTCGTTGATCTTCGTGTCGCGCTATCGGGGACAGGTCGACCTGCCGCAACGCCCGATCACGTGGCCGCTCGAGACGCCGTTGCAGGACATCGGAGTGGACACAGGCGTTGGGTTCCGATGCGTCGCCGTCACCGGTGCCGACTGGACGGATCGACTCCAGCCGGCTGCACGACAGGCGAACCAACTGACACCGTGGACGAGCGCCGGACGTCGCTTCCACGTCTCGTTCAGACCGCTGCTCCCGGACGGATCCGAGTGCTGAACGCCCTTCCGCTCGAGCTGGCGCCCTGAGATGGCACCGACGAACCGGCGGGGATCGAGTCAGCAGCCAAAACGTTCAGGCGCCGTTCAAGCCGGGTAGTCGCAGGACCGATGAACACAGGGTCGGCTTCGACGAACGGCAGGCAGCGTGAGTCTCGACGATCCCACCCAGGCGACCCCTGACGCAACGATGCCCTACGAGGGCTTCTTCCCGACCGCGCCGGCCGGAGCGTTCGGATCGACAGGCGGGATCGACGGCGGCCTCGCCGACCTGCAGGCCCAGCTCGACGACCTCGAGGTTCGGTACCGGGGCATCATCGATCGGCTGCCCGTCGTGATCTACATCGACGGCATCGACGCCCAGGACCTGACGGTCGACGTGAGTCTGTCGATCGAGCGGCTCCTCGGCATCACCCGCGAGGACTGGCTGTCGCGAACGAACCGATGGGACGACTACGTGCATCCTGCCGATCGAGACCGGATCGTGGCCGCGAGCAACCAGTCGGCGGAGACCGGTGAGCCGCTCCGGATCGAGTACCGAGCGGTCCGTCGCGACGGCACCGTGGTGTGGATCCGGGAAGATCGCGTCCTCGTTCGGGATCAGCACGGTTCGCCGATGTACTGGCTCGGATCGATGCTGGACGTGACAGACGACGTCGCCACGCGCGGCCAACTGTACGAGGCGCAGACGAAGTACGGGGCGCTCGTCGAGCAGATCCCGGCGATCGTGTACCAGGATCTGGCCGACGAGAGTTGGACCACCGCCTACGTGAGCCCTCAGATCATGACGATCCTGGGTGTCGGGCCTGAAGCGTACGTGGGCGACAGCAAGCTCTGGGTCGAGATGCTGCATCCCGACGACCGCAACACGACGATCGAAGCCGTCGACCGCGGCATCGCGTCGGGCGAACCGTACGCGGTCGAGTACCGCATGATCGCGACAGACGGCCGCGTCGTGTGGTTCCGCGACTCCGCGGTCGTGTTGCACGACGCGCTGGGTCGGCCTTCGCTGATCCAGGGCGTGATGCTCGACATCACCGACCGGAAGATCGCCGAGGAACGCATCGTCTACCTCGCCTACCACGACAAGCTCACCGGGATGCCCAACCGGGCGATGTTCGACGAGTTGCTCGACCTGTCGCTGGCCCGTGCACGCCGCAACGGGCTGGGGGTCGCGGTGATCTCGGTGGACCTCGACGAGTTCAAGCTGGTGAACGACTCGCTCGGGCATGAGACGGGCGACGAGTTGATCCGGATGCTCGCCGAACGTCTGCGCGAAGCGACCCGCGACACCGACCTCGTCGCACGGCCCGGCGGCGACGAGTTCATGGTGTTGCTCGCCGACCTCGACACCGCATCGCCGGTGCCGGGCGGCCAAGACGGAGGCTCGATCGCGGCCGAGGCGGTCGCCATCCGCATCCGGGAAGCCATGCGGGCGCCGTTCGAGATCGCCGGCACCGAGCTGTACCTCACCGCGAGCCAGGGGATCGGGGTCTTCCCCGGAGACGCCGACGACGCCCTGACCCTGCTGAAGAACGCTGAGACCGCCATGTTCGAGTCGAAGCGGCTCGGGCCCGGGGGATTCGTCGTGCATGCACGGAAGAGCGGCGACTCGATGCGGCGGCTGTCGCTCTCCACCCGGCTCCGGAAGGCCGTCGAGCAGAAGCAGTGGATGCTGCACTATCAGCCGCTGGTCGAGCTCGGCAGCCGCAGGATGTATGGCGTGGAAGCCCTGATCCGCTGGCCCGAGCCGAACGGTGGATTGGTACCACCCGGAGACTTCATCCCGCTCGCCGAGGAGATGGGGCTGATCGAGGCGATCGGCGACTGGGTCGTGGAGGAGATCTGCCGGCAGGACGCCCAGTGGCGAGCGGAAGGACTCCTCCTCGAGATCGGATTCAACCTGTCGCCTCGGCAGCTGTGGCAGCCCGACCTCGTGGACAAGATGGTGGCTCCCCTCGTGATCGCCGGCATGGACCCGTCACGCGTGACGGTGGAGATCACCGAGTCGACGGCCATGACCGATCCCGACCGGACGGTGGATCTGCTCGCGCAGATGCACGAACGGGGATTGAAGCTCGCGATCGACGACTTCGGTACGGGGTACTCCTCGCTCGCCCGCCTGAAGCACATGCCGGTCGACATCCTCAAGATCGACCGGTCGTTCGTGCGCGACGTCGACGTCGATTCCGACGCGGCGAGCATGGTCAGCGCGATGATCTCGCTCGCGAACAACCTCGACATGGTCCCCCTGGCGGAAGGCATCGAGACCGAGGGTGAGTGGCGGTTCCTTGCGGACCGTGGCTGTGAGCTCGGACAGGGCTACTTCTTCTCGCGCCCGGTGCCGGCCCAGGACATACTCGCGATGCACCGCCGTGCGACCCTGCGGCTCGTCGGCAACGACGCCGGCTAGCCCCCAACCTGGGGCAGGGGTGGATCAGCGTCGCCGTTTCGGACCGCGCAGCCCCGAACGGCGTCCGCGGGCGCTCCCACTGAACACCGTGCGAGGCGGCGCCACCTTCATCCCCTCCAGCTCGAACTCCTCATGCAGGTCGAGGCGCGCCGCCATGCGGCTCACGTCGCCCAGCTGCTCGGGGGTCACGAACGTCATGCTCGTCCCTGTGCGGCCGGCTCGAGCGGTGCGGCCCACGCGGTGCACGTAGCCCTTGTCATCCTGCGGCGGGTCGTAGTTAACGACGAGCGTGATGTCGTCGAGATCGAGCCCCCTCGCGGCGACGTCGGTGGCGATCAGCACGCCGACGTGCTTGTCCTCGAACCGCTGCAGCGCCTTCTCGCGTGCCTGCTGGGTCATGTCACCGTGCATCGTGACGGCCGGTACCCCCTCGGCTCGAAGCTGGCGCGCGAGCGAATCGACGGCACGCTTCGTGTTCACGAACACGAGTGTGAGCCCGTCGGGCTCCTCGTCGTGCGCCAGCTCGATCAGCTTCGCGAGCTTCTCGTGCGAGGCCACCGGCATGAATCGGTGGTCGGCCTCCTCGACGGTCTTGCCCTCGTGCTCGATCTCGTGGCGGACGGGGTCGCGCGTATACACCTCAGCGATGCGACCCACCACCCCGTCGAGCGTGGCCGAGAAGAACATCGTCTGCCGGTCCTTGGGCAGGCGCCGGACGATACGGTCGACCTGCGGCTGGAACCCCATGTCGAGCATCCGGTCGGCCTCGTCGAGCACGAAGATACGCACGCCGTCGAGGCGAACCATCTTCCGCTGTGCGAGATCATCGAGCCTGCCGGGGGTGGCGATCAGGATGTGCACGTCGCCGACGCCCTTCGATTGTTCGCTGACCCGTGTGCCACCGTAGACCGCCTTCACCTTGAGGTGCTTGGCCTTGGCGATGTCGGCGAACTCGCCTCGGACCTGCGTCGCGAGCTCCCGTGTGGGCACCAGGACGAGCGCCTCAGGACGGCTGTGCGCGTTCGGATCGAGTTGCTCCACGATCGGGATCGCGAAGCCCAGGGTCTTGCCCGAGCCGGTCTTCGACTTCGCGAGGGTGTCGTGCCCGTCGGTGGCATCCTCGATCACCATCACCTGGATCGGGAAGGGCTCATCGATGCCGCGGGCGGCGAGCGTCTCGATCACGACGTCGGAGACACCGAGGTCGTGGAAGGAAGGGATGCTGCTCATCTGCCCTGAAGGTTAGCGGTTCCGTTAGAGCTCGAAGGCGCCATCGAGGGCGCCCACGAGGTGGGAGACGATCAACAGTTGGGCGAGCGCCAACGCCTCGCTCCTCCTCGCAGCCTTCCCGGGGGTGCGCACCACCCCGATCCGATCCCGGTGCAGCCGGTCGTCGGGATGCAGGGCGGACCACAGCACCTCCTCGATCTCTGCGCCGAGTTCGGGCGGACAGTCGGCGTCGATGTCGAGCACGCTCACGGGGCCGCGCCCGTCGGTACCGGTCGACCATCGGATCGGCGCCTCGCCCTCCGCACGCAACGAGCCGACCAGATCGCGCAGCCCCGGATACGGGAGCGTGGGACGCACGGTGAGCCGTGCGGACAGATGCTCGTCGTCATCGGTGCCGGGACGACGGTGGAAGCGAACGACGATGTCGGCGAATCCCCGCTGCGGCCGAACGTACCGCTCGGCGTCACGTTCCCGACGATGGATCTCGTCCACCACGTGCTGAGCCGAGTACCCGCGTTCGAAGACGTCTCGCTCGAGCTTCCACCGGCGGCGGAGCATCTCCTCGGGCTCGAGGAAGACCGCGACGTCGATCGCATCGCGCGTGCCTCGGTCGGCCAGCGGCAGCAGCCCCTCCACGATCACGATCTCACCGGGATCGATCGTCTCGTCGGCGCCGAATGTGCCGGTGAGGTGGCTGTACGTGGGCTTGGTGACGGAACTCCCCGCGGCGAGATCTCGAAGATGCTCGGCCATCAGGCCCATGTGGTTGGCATCGGGTGCGAGCGGTGTGACCTGCAGGCGTGCCCGTTCGGCACGGTCGAACCGATGGTAGTCGTCGGTGCAGACGCGCCCGACCCGCTCGACTCCGAGGATGTACTCCACCCCGTGCGAGAGGGTGCTCTTGCCCGAGGCACTGTCGCCCGCGAGGCCGAGCACCACCGGTCGATCACCGGATCGGCCGGCGACCCGTAGATCGATCGCGTGGCGCCTCCCTGCTTCCTTCACGAGGACGACGGTACCGCAGGCCTCCCGAGACGAGTGGGCCGACTCGCGACTCCACGTCGCGCGGTTGCGCGGTGTCCGTGAGTGCCGCCACGGGTAGGCTTCCGCAACCAGCCACGAGGGGGAACGATGGACGACCGCACCCAGCTCTGGAACGACCTCGCCGCGCAGATCGGCGTGGACAGCATCCGCTGCACCACCGAGGCCGGATCGGGTCACCCCACGTCGTCGCTCTCGTGCGCTCACCTGCTCGCCGTGCTGTACGCGAGCCACCTGCGCACCGACGTCGAGGATCCGAAGTCGCCCGCCAACGATCGGTTCGTGATGTCGAAGGGGCACGCCGCCCCCGCTCTCTACGCGACGCTGAAGGCGATCGGCGCGATCACCGACGAAGAGCTGCTGACCCTCCGGCGCTTCGGATCCCCGATCCAGGGGCACCCCGCGCCGATGCCCGAGCTGCCGTGGATCGACGTGGCGACCGGATCGCTGGGGCAGGGCCTGGCCGTCGGCCTCGGCATGGCGTTAGCGATGCGCCTCGACGGGACCGGTGGTCGCGTGTTCGTGTTGATGGGCGACTCCGAGGTCGCCGAGGGCAGCGTCTGGGAGGCGATGGAAGCTGCCGCCTTCCATGAGGTCGACGACATGATCGCGATCCTCGACATGAACCGACTCGGGCAGCGGGGTCCGACGATGCACGGTTGGCAGGGCGACCTCTTCGCGCGGCGCGCCCAGGCATACGGGTGGCGCACGATCGAGATCGACGGTCATGACGTCGAGGCGATCGATGCTGCCTACACGGAAGCCATCGCGGCCGATGGGCCGACGATGATCGTCGCTCGAACCGAGAAAGGACATGGCGTCCCTGCCGTCGCGAACCATGAGGGCTGGCACGGGAAGGCGATGTCGCACGAGCAAGCAGCGCAAGCGATCGAAGAGCTCGGGGGCATCCGGTCACTCACCGTGACCCCGCTCTCGTCCCCGGAGATCAAGCCGCTCCAGCTCGGCGAGCTCCGGGCGGAGCCCGCGCCCACCTATCCGGAGGCGATCGCGACCCGCAAGGCCTTCGGCGAGACGCTCGCATGGCTCGCCGGGCACCGCCCCGACCTCGTGGTGCTCGACGGCGAGGTAGGGAACTCCACCCACACCGAGGATTTCCAGGCCGTCGCGCCCGAACGGTTCCTGGAGATGTACATCGCCGAGCAGGCGGTGATCGGCGCGGCGACGGGCCTGCAGGCGCTCGGCAAGACGCCGTTCGCCGCAACCTTCGGCGCCTTCCTCACCCGCGCCTACGACCAGGTGCGCATGGGCACGATCAGCCGCGCGAACCTGCGGCTCTGTGGCTCGCATGCCGGCGTGTCGATCGGAGAAGACGGTCCCTCGCAGATGGCCCTCGAGGACCTCGCGATGTTCCGAGCCCTGCATTCGTCGACCGTGCTCTATCCGGCCGACGGCAACGCGACCGTCGCGCTCGTCACGACGATGTGCGACCTCCCCGGCATCTCGTACATCCGCACGACGCGTGAGGCGACGCCCGCACTCTACGGCGCCGACGAGGAGTTCCCCATCGGCGGCTCGAAGACGCTCCTCACCTCCGACGAAGACAAGGTCACGCTGATCGGTGCCGGTGTGACGGTGCGAGAGTGCCTCGAGGCCGGCGAGACGCTCGCGGGTGAGGGCATCGCCGCGCGAGTGATCGATGCCTACAGCGTGAAGCCCATCGACGGGTCGTCGATGCGGCGCGCGATGGAGGACACGGGCCTGCTCCTGGTCGTGGAGGACCATCGGGTCGAGGGAGGTCTCGGCGACGCGGTGCTCGATGCCCTCGCGGAGAGCGGACGGCTCGCGGGCACCGTCTCCAAGCTCGCCCTGCGCGAGATGCCGGGATCGGGCACCCCGCAGGAGATGCGGGCCTGGGCGGGCATCGACGCGACGACGATCGCCCGTCGGGCACACGAGGGCCTGGCGCAGCGATGACCTTGCGATCCGACTCGGGTCAGGGGCGTCTCGTACCGACCGACACTCCGGGCACGCCGGGCACGCCGCCGAAGGCGAACGCGATGATCTCCTCCGGCGGCACAGGCTTCGAGAATAGGTAGCCCTGCCCGAGCAGGCACCCTCGCCGGCGAAGGAAGGAGAGCTCCTCGGCCGTCTCGATGCCCTCGGCCAGCGTGGTCATGCCCAGGCCACGGGCGAGCTCGAGGAAGGCGCCGACGATGCTGGCCGATTGCTCGTCCGTACCCACGTTGCTCACGAACGAGCGGTCGATCTTCAGCACATCCACCGGCATCTCACGCAGGCGCGACAACGACGAGTACCCGGTGCCGAAGTCGTCGATCGCGATCCGCAGGCCTCCACGGTGCAGGTCCCAGAGGATCTCCTGCGCACGGTCGGGATCCATCATGGCCGAGGTCTCCGTGATCTCGACCAGCACGTGCGCAGGATCGACGCCGCCATCGACGATGCGAGCGAGGATCCGCTCCGCGAGGTCGGGCTGCCAGAACTGCCGCGGCGAGAGATTGAACCCGATCTCGAGGTCGATGTCGAGTTCACGCCAGGCGTGCGATTGGTACACGAGCTCCCGCACCACCCAATCACCGATCAACTCGATCAGGCCGAGCTCCTCGGCGAGGGGGATGAACTCGTTCGGAGGCACCATCGTGCCATCGGGCTCTATCCAGCGGATCAGCGCCTCGACACCGACCATGCGTCCCGTCGCGAGTTCGATGACGGGCTGGTAGTGGAGCGTCCACCGCTGGCTGTCGACCGCCTTACGGAGACGGGTCACGAACCGGAGCTTCGCACTCGAATCGAACGCGCCTCCTGATGACACCGCGTAACCCGCCGGACCCGACTTCTTCGACTCGTACATCGCGGCCTCGGCGTTGCGCTGGAGCCCGTTCGCGTCGTCGGCGTCCTTGGGGAACAAGCTGATGCCCATGCTCACCGAGACGTAGAGCTCGACGCCGTCCACGACGAACGGCGCGAGCATCGCTTCCTGCACCCGTTGCGCAGCCGCTTCGGCCCGGACCACGGCGGTCTCCATCTCGTTGGTCGCCTCCCACTCGAGGTCGGCGATCAGCATCAGGAACTGGTCTCCGCCGCGGCGAGCCACGAGGTCGGTCTCGCGCGATGCCTCCCGAAGGCGGTCGGCAACCATCCGCAGGATCTCGTCTCCGTTCGAGTGGCCGAGCGAGTCGTTCACGAGACGGAAGTCGTCGATGTCCACCGCGATCACCGCTACGGCCCCGGCATGGCGTCGAGCCCTGGATATCGACAGCTCGAGCAACTCGTCGAACATCGATCGGCTGGGAAGCCCGGTCAGCTCGTCGTGGTACGCGAGGAAGGCCACGTGCTCCTCCCCACGCTTGCGGTCGGAGATGTCCACCATCACGCCGTGCGAGAATCTCGGCACGCCGCGCTCGTCCCGGACGATCGTGGCTTCGTCGTGGACCCACACCGCGTGCCCGTCGCGGTGGAACAGCCGGTACTCCATGCGGAACGGATCACCGGTCTCGTTGTGACGCTCGTTCTCGGCGATCGCTCGCTCTCGGTCGTCCGGATGCAGCAGGTTCGGCCACATCTCGGGGTCCTCGACCCATTCCTGCGGCGAGTAGCCGAGCAGCGCTTCGATCTGCGGGCTGATGAAGATCGTCGACGCGTGCTCGTCGGTCGCGTCGATGTAGCTGACCGCGGGACCGTGCTCGACCATCGAGCGGTAACGGTCATCCTCCAGCGCCTGCGTGCGCTCTGCCAGCTCTCGGTCGAAGAGCACGCCCAGCGTACCGGCGACCGCCCGCAGGGCGTCGATCTCCACGTCGCTCCAGATGCGATCGTCGGTACAGTCGTCGAACCCGACGTATCCCCACCACTCGTCGCGCACGAAGACCGGCACCGACAGGACCGAGCGCACCCCCTCCGGTCCGAGGACGGCTCGCTCCGACTCCGGCATCGCGGCCACGAGCTCGACGATCACGTCACCGCGCCAGTACAGGTCGATGCGGCGCGTGAAGTCCGGCGCGTAGGGGTGCAGGTGGTTGTCGGGGTCATCGAAGATCTCGCGAACGCCGGGTGCATCCCACTCCGCCCGAAGGTCCATCCACAGGCGCCCCTGGGGATCGCGGACGTTCTGGAAGAGGTACGCGCGGTCGGCACCCGCGGCGGCGCCGAGGTGCGCCAGCACCTCGTTCAGCCGGCTCGCCGTGTCGCCGTCCCCCCGCAGCAAGCGCTCCGACGAGAACGCGACGGCGCCCAGCACGGCCTCGCCCCGAGCCACGGGAGCCTCCATCTCCACAGTGCTATCGGCGGTCGCGTGAGGCTCCTTGACGCCTGCTACCCTGTGCCCGCGATGGCTGACTACCGAGAGATCTTGCACGAGCGCCTGTACGTCCGGGTGCCCGGCACCGACAAGCTCCGCAAGACCGCCGCGAATCGGCAGAAGCACCTGTTGGCGAACGGCTGGCGTGAGCTCGACCGCCAGCAACGCGCCGACCACGTCATGGTCACGTTCGAACGCACCGGCCACGCGCCCATGAAGGCGCGCCTGCCCAAGCAGGGGCCCGAGGTGCGGATCGAGCGGCGTCCTCGTCGCGACGACAACCGTCGCGGCGGCGGCCGGCGCTAGCGGCCGGTTCGTCCAGCTTGACCGAACATCCTTCGGTTCTTCCGGTGTTCTACCGGACGTTCTTCGGTTATGCTAGGGGCTCGTCGGAAGAACGCCGGAATTCAGCCTGCCAGCCTCCCGCGTGTGCAGCTTCCCGGCCCGAGCTGGAACCCAGGAGGTGGCCTCGTGAGCGCCGCGTCGAACCCGTCCAACGTCCGTCCCGGTCACCGTGAGGCTCACGCTCACGCGGCCGAAGACCAGCCGTTCCACTACCCGCTGAAGCGGGCGTACGTCGAGCCCGACTGGACGCGTCTGCCCGGCTACCGCGACGTCACGAAGGACCAGTGGGAGTCGGCCCAGTGGCAACGAGCCCACTCGGTGAAGAACCTCAAAGAGTTCAAGGAGGCGCTGGGGAACCTGATCTCCGACGACCTGCTCGACGACATCCGTCGTGACCAAGAAGAGCGCGCGACGATGTCGATGCTCATCCCCCCTCAGATGATCAACACGATGGAGGTCGACGACCTCCGCGCCGACCGGGTGCGCCGGTACATGGCCCCGGCGCTGAGCGATCGGCAGGTGGAATGGGCATCGCACCCGATGGCATCGCGCGACTCGCTGCACGAGGCCGACATGTGGGCGGTCGAAGGCCTCACCCACCGATACCCCACGAAGGTGCTCGCCGAGCTGATCCCGACGTGCCCCCAGTACTGCGGTCACTGCACGCGTATGGACCTCGTCGGCAACGACACCCTTCAGGTGCTCAAGTACAAGTTCGAGACGAAGCAGAACGAGCGCTGGGACATGATGCTCGACTACCTGCGGAAGACCCCTCAGGTTCGCGACGTCGTCGTGTCGGGGGGCGACATGGCCAACGTGCCGATCAAGCGCCTCGAGGATTTCGTGATGAAACTCCTCGAGATCGAGAACATCCGCGACATCCGCCTTGCGACCAAGGGCCTCATGGGCATCCCGCAGCACTTCCTGCAGGACGACGTGAAGGCGGCGTTCGCGCGGATGGGCGAGACGGCGGTCGAGCGCGGCGTCGACGTGGCGCTGCACACCCACGTGAACTGTGCGCAGCAGGTGACGCCGCTCGTCGGCGACGCGGCACGAATGGTGCTCGACTCAGGGTTCCGCGACGTGCGGAACCAGGGCGTGCTGCTTCGGGGTGTGAACACATCGCCGGGCGATCTGCTGGAGCTGTGCTTCGTGCTCCTCGATCACGCGAAGATCATGCCCTACTACTTCTACATGTGCGACATGATCCCGAACGCCGAGCACTGGCGTACCTCGGTCGGCGAGGCTCAGGACCTTCAGTATGAGTTGCTCGGCTACATGCCCGGGTTCGCGACGCCCCGCGTGATCTGCGATGTGCCGTTCGTCGGCAAGCGCTGGGTGCACATGCTCAAGAGCTACGACCGCGAGCGGGGCATCTCCTTCTGGACCAAGAACTACCGCACCGGCATCGAGTTCGACGATCCCGAGGCGCTCGCCCGCGAGTACGTGTACTTCGACCCGATCTACACGCTGCCCGAGGAGGGCCAGCAGTGGTGGCGCGACCAGGTCGCCACGGGATTGCCCGACGCGCGCTGGGTCGAACCTCCGGCGCCGATCGAGCCTCCGGCGCCGAGCGCCGAACCGGCCGAGGGAGCACCGGCCCCGGTCTGAACCTGCCCACTCGTCTGCGATCCACACTCGGCGGCGCTGCTAGCGTTGCCTCATGACGCGGGTGCTGCACGTCGTGGGGGCGCAGGTGTCGCCGGTCGGTGGCGACCCCGAGGCGACCTTCCAGAAGTTCACCGAGGAGGTCAACACGATCCGAGCCTCGTTCCCCAAGGCGCAGCTCTACCTGTTCCCCGAGCTCTTCCTCGCCGGCGAGCAACCGTTCCGGACGCACGTGCCGATCCGCGAGAACAGCCATCGCGTGCCCGGACCGCTCACCGAGCGCATCGGCGCCGTGGCGCGCAAGGTCCGGCGCTGGATCCAGGCAGGATCGATCTACGAAGCGGCCGGCCGGAAGACCTACAACACGGCGCTGCTGTTCTCGCCCGACGGCTCGCTCGTGTCGACGTACCGGAAGCTCTTCCCGTGGATGCCGTTCGAGGGCACCGACCCGGGCACTGCCCCACCACCCGTCGTGGACATGCCCCGCGTGGGGAAGGCGGGCATGATGATCTGCTACGACGGCTGGTTCCCGGAAGTCCCACGGTCGCTCGCCCTCGGGGGAGCGGAGGTGCTGTTGCACCCGACGCTCACGAGCACCCCCGACCGCGAGGAAGAGGTCGTGCTCGCCCGCGCGAACGCGATCGCGAACCAGTGTTACGTCCTGAACGTGAACGGCTCGATCGACGTAGGAGGCGGCCGTTCGGTCGGTGTCGACCCCGAGGGGCGTGTGCTGTTCGAAGGAGGCTCGGGCGAGGAACTGTTCAGTGAGGTGCTCGACCTCGACCGCGTGCGAACGGTGCGGGAACGCGGCACGAGGGGCATGAACCGGCTGCTCTGGCAGCTCGGCGAGCACGGGCCGAAGGCTGCCGATCCCGATTACGTCGGATACCGGCGCAGGAGTCGCTGACTCACCCTCCTGCGCGAACGATGAAGCGCCAGTGGAGGAAGCGTCCGACGCCGAGCAGGAGCGCAACCCCCAGGAAGAGACCGAGCCCGGTCCACCAAGCGTCACCATCGTCTTCCTCGATCGCAGGCCTCGCTGTCTCCGGTCCTGGGCCCGGCGCCGCCTCCTGCAGGCGCTGCGCGGGACGGCCGTTGCCGAGGAAGTCGCACGACGCCTCATCCCGCACGATCACGCTCCAACGGAGCCGGTCGAGCCCTGGCGACGTGCCGGTATCGTCCTCGTCGGCCACGAGCGTGCGACCCGGCACCTGCAGCTCGAAGCGATCGCCGTCGATCGTCGGAGGGATGAACCGACTCTGCCCGCCCTCGGGCAGCAGCAGCGTCGTCGTGACCGGGTCCCGCACCGCGTCGTAGCGCAGGATGCGGTTCACGCCTCGGTACAGTCCGGCGTCGACCGGCGGCACTGCGGGGTCGAGCAGCACGATGTCGATCCGGAACGGCCGGCCTCCTCGATCGGGCACGATCAGCGGTTCGGCGAACCGGAGGGTGAACACGACCGACGTGCCCAACTCGGCGATCTCCCCGCTCGCCGCGACGAGATCCGGAGCTCCGACGCCCAGGCCGGCGGAAGATCCGCCCGGGACGTTCGGACACGACGCCACGTCACCGGCGGGATCGGCGGCCGCGAGCAGCAGCGGCGCGCACAGCGCGAGCAGCACGAGCGTGGCGCGCGTCACACGTTCGGGCAGTCCCGCGGCTCGAGGATCAGCGGGTCGAGTCGCGGTTCCTGGGTGAAGTCGAACGCGCCGGAGAGCGGGTCCGCACGCGCATCGCGATCGGTCATCGGCTTCAGCTCGTGCAGCTCCTCGATGAACTTCAGCACCGAGGAGAACTCGTACACGTTGTCGTCGATCGCCCCACCATCGGGGTTGTCGCCGCGGCGCGTCCAGGGCGAGATGATCAGCGCCGGCGTCCGAGGCCCGAGGCCCATGATGTCGTAGTGAGGCGGCGGCACGTGATCGTAGAAGCCTCCGAAGTCGTCCCACACGATCACGACGGCGGTGTTCGGCCACGCCTCGCTTCGCTGGATCGCGTTCAGGTACTCGACCGTCCAGTTCTCGCCCTCGCACACGTTCGTGCCCGAGCCAGGGTGCTCGTTCGGCTGGCCCTCGGGCGGCACGAGCCACGAGACCGCCGGCAGCGTGCCCTGCTTGAGGTCCTGCAGGATCGTCTCCGGATCCTGCACCTTGTTCCACATGTCGCCGAAGCGAACGTGGCGGATCGCCTGCAACGCATTCATCCACTTGTCGGGAAGGGCGTAGTACTTCCAGCTGATGCCCTCGCGCTCGAGCTGATCCGGCAGCACCTTGATGTTGATGCAGGTGCGCGTGCTCTCCCAGTACGCCGCGATCTCGAACAGTTGTTGCGGTGAGGCCGTGATGTTCTTCTCCAGGCGCATGATGCGCTTGATGTCGGCCTCGGTGAGGTCCTCGAGGGGGAACCGCTGCGTGTACTCGGTCGGATCGTCGCAGTAGTTGCCCTCGACGTTCGTCGTGACCTTGTTGTCGACGATGCCATAGCTCTGCGCCGCCACCGTGTACAGATGCTCGGGGAACGTGGGCCCGTACATCGAGGTGAAGAAGTGGTCGGCGATGACGAACCGGTCGGCGTAGGCCCAATAGGCAGGCAGGGAACCACGGTCGTATTGGGAGTACCCGGTGAGGTCTTCGCCGAGCGAGATACAGTTGAACCCGTTCATCTTCCCGCCGTTGATCGCCAGCAACCCGGGGTAGAAGGCGTGGCCGAGGTCGTGCGGCATCACGAGCGGCGCGTCCTTCAGCTTGATCGTGGCGGAGTCCTGGAACGTCGAGCAGTCGAGCGTGCCGCCCTCGGTGGCGCCCTCGACCCCAGGGTAGCGCCCGAAGTAGTGGTCGAAGCTCCGGTTCTCCTTGATCAGGAAGATCACATGCTCGATCGGATTCTCACCGGGCACGATCACCCCCGGATCAGGACCATCGCCGTGGCCGTTGCCGTTCGGGTTGCCACCGGCGTCGCCCCGGGGAACGGTGTCCCCTGCCTGTTCCGTCGCACCGTCCTTCGGCCACACGAACCACACGAGCGCGACGACGAGGACCATGATCAGCGCAGCGAACGCGCGACGGCGAGCGATCTGCTGCCGTGTCGGGCGGCGAGAGCCAGCAGGGCGGATGAGGGGACCCGACGGTTCCACGATGCAGCAGTCTAGCGTCAGGTATCGACGGCTCCGGCGGCCCCGTCGGTGAGCTCGGAGAGCCTCCGGCTGAGCTCGGCTTGGACCACCCGGTACCGAGGATCGCCGGCCCGGTTGTGGAGCTCGTGCGGGTCCGGCGGACCGATGGCGCCACTGATGTCGAACAGCTCGAGCGTCCCGTCGGCGTGCTCGAAGTACGCGAACCTCTCGCTCCGGATCCCCGTCCAAGCTGGCACTTCCGGGTCTCCGGCCCACTCCACGAGTACCCCGCCACGCCCGGCGGCGCTCCAGGACGCATCATCGAGCCACGGACGGAGGCTCACGCCGTCCATGGGTACCGGCGGCACGTCTGCGCGATCTCGCACCAGATCTAGGATCGTCGGCGCGAGATCGACGATCGAGACCGGCGGCTCGACGCTGCCTGCGTCCGTCCACGGTGTTCGCACGATCAGGGGAGTGCGTATGCACGCGTCGTAGGGGCACCGCTTCCCGACCCAGCGGTGCTCACCGAACGAGAACCCGTTGTCGGTCAGGAACACGATCAGGGTGCGGCCGAGCTCATCTCGAGTACGGATCTCCTCGACGAGACCATCCACCGCGCGGTCGACCGCTCCGAGCGTCTCCAGCATGCGCCGCCGCTGGCGATCGAGCGTCGCCGCTTCGGCCTCCGTGACGGGCGGCAGGGCACGGACCCATCCAGGTGCCTCCGCGAGCTCGTTCATCGTCGTCAAGCTCGGCGACACGATCGGAGCGGATCGGAAGGAGCCCTCGTCTTGGGGGGCGGGCGTCCACGGCGCGTGCGGGGCCGTCGGCGCGAACACCATGAACCAGGGCGCCTCTCGCGATGCACCACGAAGGAACGCGAGTGCCTCGCCTGCGAGCATCGAGGTCGCGTATCCCTGGGGCGTTGGCCCCGCGGTGAGCGGCACCCCTTGGTCGACGAAGGGGAACCGCTCGTAGGTGGTCGTCACATCCAGATTGCGCTTCGCGAGGAATCGATCCCACCCGTCCGGCACGTACGGCCCCCGGCCCCACGGGTACCCGTTCAGGTACTTGCCGATCAGTGCCGTCTGGTATCCGGCGCGGTCGAGCCAGGTCGCGAGGGTCGAGGATTCGTCGAATGCTGCACCGTCGCCGTTGTCCTCGACGCCGGTGTGGTGCGCGAACCTCCCGGTGAGGAGGCTCGCCCGAGACGGGCAGCACATCGGCACATTGAGGAAGGCGTTGCGGAAGCGGATCCAGTGGTCGTCGGGATCGGCGAGCCGCGACTCGAGCCACGGCATCGCCGGAGGTCCCGACGTCACGGGAAGCGTGTCCCATGGCTGATCGTCGGTGATCACGAGGAGCACGTTCGGGGGGAGGGCACCGGCGATCACGGGATCGGAGGTGCGGTTCGCCACCGATGCGACACAGACGATCGCCGCCACCGTGAGCGCCACGGTCGCTCGACGGACCGGATCACGGGCACCGGCCCGCTGGCGGCTCAGGCCGTCCCCACCGTCCCGATCGCGTCGTTCATCGATCGAGCCAACCACCGGCGCGATCGTGCTGGTCGGCCACGATGCCGGCGGCGATCGACAGGGCGATCTGCTCGGGTGCTCGCCCGCCGAGGTCGAGCCCCAGCGGTGATCGCACCCGTGAGATCTCGTCGTCGCCGAATCCCAACGCACGCAGGGCTTCGACGTGATGCCCCACGTGTCGGCGGCTGCCCATGACCCCGATGAACCTGGCGGGCGAGCGGAGAGCAGTCGCCAGGGCGTCGACGACACCGGGCGCGTCGTGATCGGTCAACACGACGACCGAGCGATCGTCGAGCGCAACCTCCTCGAGGTGCGTCACCGCCGGCCCATCGTCGGCGGTCATGCGCTCTCGTCGTGGCTCGACGAGCGTCACGCGATAGCCCAGTCGCTCCAGGTGCGATCGGAGCGCTCGCGCGACGTCGGTCGCCGAAACGACGACCGCGGCCGCACCCGCTCCGTGCGGTTCGAGGTACACCTCGATCTCCCCGAGGTCGTGGGCGAAGGTGCGCACCTGCGGGGTGTCGCTCTCAGCGATCTCCAGCGCCGCGCCCACCGCCGCCGAATCGAACTCCGCACAGCCGAGCGTGCCGTGGACCTCCCCCCCGGGCATGATCGACATCGTGGCGCCCACACGGCAGGGTGGGTCACCGTGCACGCGGACCGCCTTGGCCTCCACCCAACGCCGCGCGGCCTCGTGCTCGATCGTGCCGACCGGCGGGGCCGAGGCCGCTCTCGATTCCGACATCGGGTGGCCTGTCGGATGTGCTCCGGTCGCGCCCGCGAGCAACTGCACCGCATGCGGCACCAGGGGCAGGATCGCTTCGAGACCTTCACGGACGCCCGAAGGCGAACCCGGCAGATTGATCACGAGCGAGGAACCCGCGGCCCCCGCCACCCCCCGCGAGAGCGCGGCCATCGGCGTTCGGCGGTACCCCTCCGCCCGTATCAGCTCTGCGAAGCCGGGCGCGTCACGGTCGATCACCGGCCGGGTCGCTTCCGGCGTCACGTCGCGGGGCCCGAACCCCGTGCCGCCGGTCGTGATGACGAGCACGTGCTCGGTCACGAGCACGCGCAGCGTGCGCTCGATCTCGGCTCGCTCGTCGGGCACGACGACGCGCGACCCGATCTGGAAACCCGCGTCTCGGAGCATCGACTCGACGATGTCGCCCGACTCGTCCGCCCGGGTACCGTGCGTGACGCCGTCGGACACCGTCACGACCGCGGCCAGGTTCGGCGCCTCCATGCGGACATCCTCGCATCTCGCGGCGGACCCGGCCTCGTCGCGATCCTGACGCCCTCCTGCCGATCGCTGCACACATCGGTCGCTCGTCTCGCAGGACGGCCGAGAGCCTCGACCGGCTTCCGAACGCGGAGCGAACCCCCCTGTGCTCGATGGACCCCAGCGGTCGGTCCCGGAGGGCGCGACCCCTCGGCAAGGTTCGCCGCGGCGCCCGAGCCGATTCACCACACGTTCACCTGGGGCTGCGAGCCTCATCGGTGCCGAGAGGTCGCGCCCCCTCTCCGGCGCGGGGGCCGGGCTTCGCAGCCCGGCCCCCGCGGACCCCCTTCAGGTGGTCGTGATCACGCAGCCTCGAGCGCGTCGAGGTTCGCCTCGATGTCCGCCTCGGACGTCTCGCCGACCGCCGCGCTCACCACCGCGCCGTCAGGTCCCACGTAGTAGACCGTGGGGAAGCTGCTGACCCCGAGCCCTCGCATGAGTGTCCCCGCCGAGTCATCGACCGCGGTCGTGAGGGTGAGGCCCTCGTCGGCCAGGAAGGCGGGCGGGGTCGGTCCGGGATTCTGTCCGATCGCGGTGGTCACGCTCACGACCTCGATGCCCTCACGCGACTGCGCGGCCGGCACGAGTACCGGCAGCTCCGCCTGGCAGTGGGGGCACCACGACGCCCACACGATGAGCACGGTCGGCCTGCCCCGATGGTCGTCCCATGAGATCGTGCTCCCGTCGAGCCCCGGAGCCGAGAAGGCCGGGACCTGCTCCCCTGCCGCGAGCTGCGGGCCCGTCGGGCGATCGATCGAGACGTCGCCGGCGGCCGACGGTCCGGTGAACCCGTCGTCGCCGTCTCCTCCCCCACCTCCCAGCAGCATGGCGGCGACGATCGCGACCAGCACGAGCGCTCCGACGCCGATCCACAGGGCTCGCTGGCGTGCGGCCTGGCGTTCCTGTTCCTGACGTCGTTGGGCCTTGGTCTGTCGCCCGGTCCGCTGCTTCGACCTGGTCGCGTTCGTCATCGGAGGAGTCCTTTCGGGAGCACGTGTCGACACGCGGTCTCGACATGTTCGATGCCCGGGCCGTGCTGGATTCGGGCCGTTCGACCCGGAGGCGCCGGGACCGCCTCAGGCCAGGTTCTCGATAGGCAACGTCGGCACGTCACCCGCTGGGTCGAACCCGAGGATCTGGGCGTAGAACGAGAGCTCGGCCAGGTAGGCCGCCTCGATCGTCTCCGCTCTGCGGAACCCGTGCTGTTCGCCGTCGAAGAGCAGGTAGGCGAACGGCAGGCCTTTCGCGTGCAGCGCTTGCACCATGATCTCCGCCTGTGAGGGCGGTACCACCACGTCCTCGGCCCCGTGCAGCAGGAGCATCGGTGTCGACAACAGGTCGACCGAGTGGATCGGGCTGCGGGCTCGGTACAGGCCTGCGGCCTCGGGCCACGGGCCGATCAGTGTGTGCTCGTAACGCGACTCGAACTTGTGCGTGTCGCCCGTGGCGAAGGGCTCGAGGTCGCTGATGCCGTACAAGCTCGTGCCCGCAGCGAAGTCATCGTGGAAGGTCAGCGCGCAGAGCGTCGTGTAGCCACCCGCGCTTCCGCCTCGGATCAAGAGCCGGTCGCCGTCCACCTCGCCACGAGCCGCGAGGAACCGGGCGGCATTGATGCAGTCCGCCGTGTCGACGACCCCCCAGCCTGCGTTGAGTCGCAGCCGATAGGTGCGTCCGAAGCCGGTCGAGCCTCCGTAGTTCACGTCGACCACCGCGAACCCACGGCTGGTCCAGAACTGGACGCCGAGGTCGAACGTGGCCATCGCCTCGCTCGTCGGCCCGCCATGACTCATGACGATCAAGGGTGGCCGTTCGTCCTCCGGGCCGGCGAACCCGTGGTTCGTTGGGGGATAGAAGTGCGCGAACGCAGTCAACCCCCCTTCGGTCGGGAACTCGATCTGATTCGGCACCGAGACGTCGGCCACGTCGAAGGGCATCTCCACGCTCTCCCGAAGCACCTCGACGGCCCGTGAGCCCAGATCAGCCCACACGACCTGGGAGGGTAGGTCGGGAGCTCCGGCGACGAATGCGATCGCATCGCCCTCCGCAGTGATCGCCGGCCCGTGATCGAACGAACGATGCGGCACGTCGAGATCGAGCAACTCGGCGCTCACCGGATCGAGGAGGGCCAGATGCTGCACCCCACGATCGCCGTACCAGCAAGCGATGCGCCCGTCAGCGAGGAACGCGAACGACGCCCCACCGAAGACCCATTGCGGGTACCCGAACTCCGCCTCCATCGGGTGCAGCACCGAGCGTTCGTCGCCCCGCAGCCGCTCGAGGTTCCACCAGCCCGATCGGTCGCTCGCGAACACGAGGTCGCCCGATGGACTCCACGTGGGCTGCCAGATCGATTCCTCGCCGTCGCGTCCGGCCACCTTCCGCTCGTTCGAGAGGGACGCGTCCTCTGCCAGGTCGGCCACGAACAGCTCACACCCGTCCCACGGCATCCACGGCAGGTCCCAGGAGAGCCAGGCCAGACGCGCGCCGTCCCCGGAGATTCGCGGGCCGGCGTAGAAGTCACGACCACCGGCAAGGACGCGAGGTTCGGCCGGTCCGTCGACGGTCACTGCGACGAGCTCGTTCACGACATCGGCGACGCGGCCCGATCGATCGTGCCGCTCGCGGACCCCGATCCAGCGGGCACCGTCCTCCGTCAGACGGCCGTCGGCGTATCGGTGCAACCCTCCGGTCTCAGGGGTGATCGGAACAGACTCGGCGTCCGGGTGCTTCCGCCAGAGCCGACCGTCGGCATCGTCGGAGTAGACGATCACGCCTCGCCGCACGGTCCACGCGCCGCCCCCGTACTCGTGCACCCGCGTGCGAACGTCGACGCCAGGGGGGGTGACTTCGATCGGTGACGACCACGGACCACCTCGCACGACCACCCCGCGACCGCCCTCGGCCGGACGCCGCTCGTGCCAGTACACCGCCCCCTCGTCCAGCATCGCTTCCGACAGGAGGACACCCGCTGTCGCGAGTAGCGTCGGGGTGACCGGTGACAGCCACGACCCGTACGGTGCGACCTCGGGCTCGGTCACTTCGGCCTCCTGCCCACGATCACCCTTGTCACCCTGAGCTCCCCGCCCTTCGTGCTCTTCACGTCGCGGAACCCACCGGCCGAGTAGACGCGCTTCACCTCGCCGACGCGGTCCGGACTGACCTCCATGAGCAACCACCCGCCGGCTCGGAGCCAGCGCGGCGACTCGGCGACCGTCCGACCGATAAGGCCCAGCCCGTCCGTGCTGTGGTCGGTGAGGGTATGGGGCGGTTCCCAGTCGCGGATCTCATCGGGGAGGTCTTCGATCTCCCCGGCAGGCACGTACGGCGGGTGCAGCGTGATCACGTCGACGCGGCCGCGCAATCTCGACGGGAGCGCCGCGAAGAGATCGCCTTTGACGAACCGAGCGTCGAGCCCCAGCGCGTCGGCGTTGCGTCGCGCGAGTTTCACCGCGTCACCCGCGATGTCGGCACCCCACACCTCCGCCTCCGGCACCTCGTCTGCGACGGCGAGCGCGATCGTGCCGCCGCCGGTCGCAAGATCGACGTATACGGGGTGCCTGCGGCGTCGCAGCCGTCGCACCGCTTGCTCGGCGAGGAACTCGGAGGAATCGCGCGGCACGAAGACGCCGGGCTTGGTGCGGAGCTCGATGCCACGGAACTCCGCGTAGCCCTTGATGTAGGGGATCGGTTCGCCCGTGGCCCGCCGGTCGACGAAGCCATCGAACCGCTTCCGTGCCTTCCCGGGCACGTCGTCGTCGGGGTCCGGATCGTATCCGAGCACGTGCTGCAACAGGTCCTCGGCCTCGATCCGTTCCCGTCCTCGCTGCCAATGGTCGATCGCCTGCGACGCTCTCAGCTGCCTCACGGCACGCGCGATCACGCGGCGAGCTTCCATGGCGAGGCATCGTACCCGGTCACGCTCGCTAGACTCCCCCAGATGGCCGAGCCCACCTCCGCGACGAAGAAGACCGCCACGAGGTCGCCCTCGAAGACCCGGAAGCC
Source organism: uncultured Actinomycetes bacterium (assembly GCA_963734685.1). GTDB lineage: Bacteria > Actinomycetota > UBA4738 > UBA4738 > HRBIN12 > JAOUEA01. The sequence goes on from CAVTIC010000001.1 coordinate 451,235, forward strand.
ACGGTCCAAGATGACCGCTAGAGGCGCGGCGATCCGCCTGACGGGCGACCGGCTCGTCGTGCGCGCGCCCGAGAACGGCGAGCGAAAGAGCGCGGGAGGCCTGCTGATCCCCGCGACCGCGGCGCCCGCGCCCAAGCGGCTCGCATGGGGCGACGTGGCGTTGGTCGGGCCCGACGTCCGCGTGGCCAAGGAGGGTGACCGGGTGCTCTTCCTGCCGTCCTCGGGGCTCGAGGTCGAGCTCGACGGCGAGGAGCTCACCCTGCTCCGCGAGCGCGACGTCCAGGCGGTCTCGTCCGCTCCGGGCGAGGAACGCGCACCAGGCCAGTATCTCTGACGCCCCCGCCGGGCCCCTCACGCGGGCACGAAGCTGAGCCGGACCGTGCGCGTGTCGTTCTCCCGATTCGGATCGACCAGCACGATCGACTGCCACGTGCCGAGTTGCACGCCTCCATCCACCACCGGCACCACGACCGACGACGACACGAACACCGGCAGGAGATGGTCGCCGCCGTGACCGACCGGCCCGTGCCGATGCGCGTACCGGTCGTCGCGAGGGAAGACCCGCTCGAGGAGCTCATCGAGATCGCGCTCCGAGCCGCTCCCGGTCTCCAGCAACGCCACGCCGGCGGTCGCGTGGGGGACGAACACGTGCAGCAGGCCGTCGCCGCCGACGTCGGTCGCGAACCGTTCGACCCGCGCCGTCAGGTCGTGCACTCGGATGCCTCGCGTGTCGACCTGGAACGTCTCGGTGCGCATCGGTGGCATCAGCCCGCGACGTCGGAGACCCCGCCCGGGGAGGAGACGGCGTCCGCCAGCACTTCGACGTGCTCGCCCTCGGCGAACGCCTCGAAGCCGAGGCGCCACGCGTGCGTCGGCCATCGGTAGTCCACGATGCCGTCGGCCGGCCGGAACGTCGCCGTGTACAGCGTGCCCCAGCCGCTCGAATACGCCGTGCTGAACAGTGGAGCGCGGAGGAAGGCATCGGCGAACGCATCGACGTGCTCGGCGCCTCCCTCGAGCAGCGCGAGGATGCAGCGCTCGCGCTCGATCGTGCGCGTCGCCTTCGCCTGCTCCGGCCACTCGACGATCCCTTGATGGTTCGTGGCTGCGGGGAACGAACGGAAGATCGGCTCGCGATCGGGCGAGACGTAGGCGGTGAGCACGTCGCCGGTGCGATCGACCACGGTCAGGTTGTGCGCCAGGCTGAACGGCAGGCGCCCGATCACCTCGCGGGCCTCCGCCACGGTTCCGCAGACCTCGAGCAGGTACCTCACCACGATCGGGATACCGAACCCGTCACCCAACACCCTGCGGCCGCCGAACGTCAGCGAGACGGCGAGGCCGTCGTCGTTGACCCCGTCGAGCAGACCCCAGAGGCAGTCGCTCGTGCCGATCACCCTTCGCTCGAGCATGCGCGTCGACCAGATCAGGCCCTCGAACCGGCTCGGTGCGTAGTCGTAGTTCCGCGTGAGCACGGGGCCGCCGTCGCCGGTCCAGACGCCCTGCGAGCACGCCGCGAGATAGGGCGGCGGCTTGTAGAGCGCGAGCATCCGGGCCGCGAGGTCTCCTCCTCCCGCGAGTTCCACGACGCGGTCGTAGGCGGGCACGAGCTCGGGCATGTGCGCTCGCAGCATGCGGACGCTGGTCGCATACGAGGGGCGCGCTGCCTCGCCTTCCCGCAGGAACCAGTCCCGGTAGTGAGGCCAGCGCGCGTCGAAGACACCCGCCCACTTCGGGCCCAGATCGAGCTCTTCGATCGCGCGGAACGTGAAGGGCACCATCCTGTGTCCTCGCTGCTTCCGTCGGTGTATCGGGTCGGCCGCTACAGCATCTTGAAGCCGAACGGTTCCGGCTCGACCGGGGGAGGCGCTTCGGAGGGCGGCGGCACGCTTCGGAACTGGGACTTGATGCCCGTGATCCACGACCTGGCCCGGTCGACCAGCTCGTGATCGTCGTCGAGGAATCGCCCCCGCGTGACCAGGATACCGAGGTCGGCCCCCGGATACCGGTAGCCGCCGGCACTCGCGATGCGCAGATAGAAGGCCTCGGACTCGTCGGCGACGGTGTGCCAATCGGTGTCGCGACGGGCGTAGCCGAGCGCGCCGTCGTGGTCCATGCGCCAGATGCCCGACGACGGAGCCTCTGTGATCAGCTCCACCGTGTCCTCGGTCTGTTTCAGGATGAACTGGGTCCACTCGTCCAGGTTGCCGGGGTGCGCCCAGCGACGGTTCAGCTCGTCCACGTCGATCTCGTAGTCGACGTCCATGAACTCCAGCAGGTGGAACAGGAACAACGGCATGTCGCCGTAGGCCACGGCCGTGACGTTCGTGATGCTGCTCGCGCCGGTCACCCGCGGATTGAGCTCGCCCAAGTACATCTCACCCGAGTTCGCGTCGGCCAGGAAGTCGAGCTCGAAGTAGCCCCGATACCCCTCCAGTCGAAGGCGCTCCCCCACCGCATAGGTCCGCTCCCTCGCGAGCCGCCGCTGCTCGGCCGTGAGCACCTCCGGGAACACGTCGTTGCCGCACCAGCCCCCGTCGTACGGCGTGAGCTCGGGGAATCCCGTGAGCTCCGCCATCAGCGGCCCGACCAGGGTGCCGTGGCGCGTGATCACGCCCTCGATCGCCGTCTCCCGGGGGTCGATGCGACGCATCACCTTCAACTCCTGGCCGACGATCTTCCCCTCGTCGGACTTCCAGTCGGACTCGCTCGCGACGAAGAACGTTGTCTGCCCCGAGTCGCCGTAGGGTGTCTGGATCACCAGGTCGCTGCCGAGGCCCGCGCCGGCGGCGAGCTCCACGGCTTCCCGGTAGTTCGATGCCCGCCCCATCACGTTGGGCACGCTCGGCACACCCGCCTCGTTGGCGAGACGGGTCGTCTCGATCTTCGAGTCGAGCCGGTGGCGAAGCTCCGCCGGTGGGAACGCGACGTCGAGCCCGAGCTCGGAGGCGAGGATCTCGGTCTCCTCGTCGAACATCAGGAAGGCAACCTTGCCTCCCGGCCCGCGGCCGCCTATGTAGTCGACGACCTCCTTGTGGCCGAGCAGGTAGTTGCAGATGTCCTCGATCGACTCGAACGCGCGAGGCGACTGTTCCCTCGGCACGAACACGTTCGGATGCCAGCCGTCGAACGAGTCGAAGTAGTTCACGAACCGGAAGTTCCGGACCCACCGATCGATGCCGAGCAGGTTGAACGCCGTGGCCGAGACGAAGTAGATGGGGGTCTCGTTCGTGCGGAAGAAGTGCCGGATCGCCGGGATGCCGGCGAGCGTCGCCCGACCGGCCGTTCCCCCCTGCTCGGCAGACACCGCGCCGGACGTCTCCCCGATGCTCGACGCGCCGCGCTCCGTGGTCCCGGCAACATCTCCCGACCCACCGGCGCCCGCCGCGCGCGTCTGCAGGTGCCGCACCACCAGCCGTGCGACGACGATCAGGGCGACGAGCGCTGCGAGCCAGGCGATCACGCCAGGCCGCACCAGTCCCGAACGAAGAGGCCCATCACCTGGGCGGTCTGCACCACGGACGGAAGGTACACCCGTTCCCCTACACCATGCGCGGCCTCGGCGTACGGACCGAAGCAGACGGCCGGCACACCGGCGACGTTGCCGAACACCGCAGCATCGGTCGTGCCGGTGGTGGCCACCAGGGCAGGCGGCGTCCCGGCTTGCACGGCGAACGCATGCGCCAGCGCACTCACCAGAGGGTGATCGTCTGGGATGTCGATACCTTTGCTCGAGAAGCCGTTGTACCGGACCTCGGCCGATCCGGGCTGGTCAGCCGTCGCATCCGCCACGGCCGACTCAACGCGCGTCTTGAGCTCGTCGATGGTCATGTCCGGATACAAGGCGAGGCGGTACCCCGTCTCGCATTCTCCGGGCACGGTGGACGGCCAATCGCCGCCTCGGATCGTTCCCACGTTGAGGTTGATCGGGTGCGTGAACAGGTCGTACGGGGGCGGCGGGGCAGCGTTGAGCTCGGCCTCCAAGCCTCGCAGCGCCCCGATCACCGCGAGGCTCTTCTCGATCGCGTTCGTCGCGTGCTGGCCTTCCGCGGCATGCCCGGGGACACCGGTGATCCGCACGCTGAACCACAGCACGCCGACCTGCGACGTCGTGATCGCCGCTCCGAACGGCTCGGCGATCACCGCAGCGTCCGCCGTGTACCCCGCGAGGAGGGTCTGCAACGTTCCGTTCCCGCTGCATTCCTCCTCGACCACGGATTCGATCGTGATCGGGGCCTTCGGCGTGAGGCCCAGCGACCGGAGGCCCCGGACCGCTCCCAGGATGGCGGCCAATCCGCACTTCATATCGGCCGCCCCGCGTCCGACCATCCAGCCGTCATCGAGGTTCGCACCGAATGGGTCGTGTTCGCCCCACTGCGAGAGCGGTTCTGGGCTCACGACGTCGATGTGTCCGTTGAGGATCAACGAACGCCCCTCGGGCGCCATCGGCGGTTCCCACACCGCGACCACGTTCCGTTTGCCGTCGACGCTCCAATCGAACGGAGCCGCCGACGGGTGCGCCCGAAGCTGCGCCGCGTCCATCGGGACGTCGACCGGCTCGAGGCCCATCTCGCGGAGGGAGCGCTCGACCACTCGCTGGCCACCTTCCTCGTGCCCGAGCGTCGTGGGCGCGCGCACGAGGTCGGCGAGCGTCTCGGTGATCCACTCCTCCTGCCCGGCGATCGCCTCGAGGATCTCGGCATCGCGTGCGCCCGCCTCCGACACCGGCTCCGCGGGTGCGATCTCCCCTCGTCCCGCGAACGCGAGCGCGTCCGGTGTCTCGAGCTCCGTGGTGAGGCGACTACCGCCGTAGGCCCCCGGCGGGGCCTCATCGGGCATTGGTTCCATGGGGCGGGAGCGTACCAACCGCCTCGTTGATGCCTGGGAGCGAGGTGAGCCCGTCGCGGATTGACTACCCGTCGTAATAGTGTAATCTCGTTTGCATGAAGACAAACGACCCTCAGGCAGGAGGAACGGGCGACGAGATCCGTGGCTGGTTCACGGGACGACTCCCCGATGGCTGGTTCATCGGGCCGCTGGAGGTGACCACCGACCGCGATGAGATCTTGATCGTCGGGACGATCCAGTCCCCCGAGCTCGGCGAGGACGAGAGCGACGAGACCCGCGCATCGGCGATCGACGCGCGCATCGGGGGGTTCCGCGAGGACACGCGAGCGAGGCGGATGAAGATCGCCGAGGAGGCCCAGCGGCGGTTCGGCCGAACGGTGAGCTGGGGCGTGATCTGCGCCGATCGTCGGGCCTCGTTCACGACGCTCAGCCTCCCGGCGATGACACGTCTGCGGATGCCCGAACGGCGGGTGCTCGACACTTTGGTTGAGGCGGGGGTCGCACGGAGCCGGAGCCACGCGCTGGCGTGGTGCGTGCGGCTCGTCGCCGAGCGCCAAGACGAGTGGCTGCGCGACCTCCGCGAGGTGTTGACCCGCGTCGAGCAGGTGCGGGCAGAGGGTCCCGAGGGCTGAGCGGGTGTCCTAGCCGCCGGGGCGCTCGATGGCCACGATCATGTTCACGGCGGTCCGAACGACCACCTGCTCACCCTCACGCAGGTCGCTCGGTACGCTTTCCGTGCCGAGCCGTGCGGTCACGACCGACCGATCGTGATACGCGACGGTGACGTCGACGTAGCCCACCCCGTGCACGTCGAGGGGGCGCAACTGGATCACCAACGCCTCCGCCTCACCGAGCACGAACGCAGCCTACCCCAGGGTCCGTAGACCCTCGCGCTCCAGCGCCGACGCGGCACCGGATGGCACGTTCCGACCGAGTGGTCCCCGGTGGCAACGCTCAAGACCCCCTGGGCACGTGCCGAATCTCGATACATGGACCGAGGGGGAACCCGGCTCCGCCGTGGTGTGCTCGCGGTCGCCGTGATCGGCGCCTTGGGGAACGTCGCGATCCACGGCGGCGCTACCGCGAACGCCGGAGGCAGCACGCCTGCGCCGACCCCCCTACCGCACATGGGGGAACCCGGATCGGGCCCCGCCCCGTTCCCGGTGAGCCTCCCGCGCGCACGGTCGCCGCGCGCCGCATCGTTCACGTGGAGCGACCTCGACGGATCGGACGCGTGGGCGAAGATCGCGATCGATTTCGTGGGCAAGACGAACGACTGGATGCGCGACTTCGCGCCCCGGGCAGACGGCACGGTGCCGTTCCGACCCGACATGATCCAGACCCGGAAGTACCTGGCGCGGGCGATGGTCAAGGCATTCGCGCCGGACGCTGCCGTCGATCCGGCCATCACGTTCAGCGACCTCGACCCCACCCAGGCCTTCTACCAGTGGGCCAACGTCGCCGTGCAGAGGGGGTGGATGAAGCGCACTCCGGACGGACGGTTCCTGCCCGAGCAGGCGGTGACCACGGGCGCCCTGCACGTCGCGCTGGTCGATGCGCTGGGCATGCGTCCAACCGCTCATCAGCTCGACCGTCTGCACACACGCGACGGGGTGTCCTTCCCGACGCCGAACCGCTTCGGTGCGCTCATGCTGGGGCTCCGACTCGGGCTGCGTTACAACAACGACGACGAGGCGATGGACGTCGGACCACGCGACCGGCTGTCCCGCGCCCAGGTCGCCTACTCCCTGTACAAGGCGGCGACCTTGCCGTCGTGGGTCGTGCCATGGGTGAGCGAGCAGTACGAGGGCATCGTGCTGCCGAAGATGGGGCCGGCGCGTCAGGCCATCGTGCGCTGGGGCGCGAAGTACGTGGGCTACCCGTACGTGTGGGGCGGCGAGTGGGGCCTCAGCTCGCCCGCTCCTGCCGGGCTCGGCGGCCAGCCGATCCCCGGGTTCGACTGCTCGGGCCTTTCGTGGTGGGCGCTCCGGGCCAACGACGGCGGCGCGTGGCGGGTACACCCCCCACGACCGTACGCAGGGTGGTCGCTGCCTCAGCGATCGTCGGCCGACATGGCCAAGTATGGATCGCTGAAGTATGCACAGCTGCACCCCGGCGACCTGATGTTCTACGACGGCAACGACGACGGCACCGTCGACCACGTCGACGTGTTCCTCGGCAACGGCTACGCACTCGACTCGTCGAGCACCCCCGGCGGGGTCACGATCATGTGGGTGGGGGACGGCTGGTATCGGGACCACTTCGTGCACGGCCGGCGCATCCTGCCCTCGCGTTGATCACGGATCGATCGCGTCGATCTCTGCCTGCAGCACCGCGCGCTCCGCGTCGGTGAGAGGACGGCTCCGGGGCTGATCGGACGCTCTCGGCACGATCACGGCTTCCGCCTCCGCGGCCAGTGTCCCGTCGGGCCGCTCGATGCGCTCCGACGTCCTGATGCTCGAGCGGCCGAACCCGGCCACACGGCAGCGAACGACCGCCTCGCCGTCGCCCTGCGCGAGTTGGCTGCGGTAGTCGATCCCGACGTGCGCCAACACGAAGTCCCACGCCTCATCAGCGCCGAACAGATCCTCCACGAGACGATCGCGGCATTCCTCGAGGTAGTTCAGGTAGACGGCGTTGTTCACGTGACCGTAGTTATCCATGTCTCGCCACCGGATGCGGAGCCTGACCTCGTGCATGGCGCGTATCCTGCCACGTCGCGATCGCACGTCGCCGACGCCACGATCGACCCTGACATGGGAGAAGGCCCCGGGCGGGGGGCCCGAGGCCTTCTCTGTCGGAGAGAGGGGCTCCACCCCTACTTCGGTTCCCCGCGAGCGTCGGTTCGATCCCCGCGTGTTGCGGTTCTGTGACGACACCAACGATCAAACTCCCGAGTCGGTGAGCCGACGTCCGATCTCCTCGTCCGCATGCCGGCGGCTCGGCATCGAGCCGGTGACCGCTTCCAGGAAGACCCGCCGTTCGATGGCCAGGAGGTCGACGTCGTCGATCGCCGCCACCATCGCCGTCCTCGGCACGTCCCGCAACAAGGCGATCTCACCGAAGCAGGCGGCCCCTCGCTCACCACCACGCGACTCCCGGCCGTCGGTTCGGCTATCCTTGCGGCGCAGGCAGCGAGGGTCAAACCCACGCAACCCGTGAGACGTGAACGGGGCCCCCGAAGGGGCCCCGTCGGTACTGCCTGCCGGCGCGAGACTCAGAAGTCCATGTCGCCGCCCGGCATGCCACCACCGGGCATGGCCGGCGCCTTCTCCGGCTTCTCGGCGACGACGGCTTCCGTCGTCAGGAACAACGCGGCGATCGAGGCAGCGTTCTGCAATGCCGACCGCGTGACCTTGGTGGGATCGATCACGCCGAACTTCAGCATGTCGCCGTACTCGCCTGTCTCGGCATTCAGCCCGTTGCCCGGATCGAGTGCGCGCACCTTCTCGACGATCACGCCGCCTTCGAGGCCGGCGTTCACGGCGATCTGCTTGATGGGCTCCTCGAGCGCGCGACGGATGATGTTGGCGCCCGTCGCCTCGTCGCCCTCGAGGTCGACCTTGTCGAGCGCGATCTGGGCGTTCAGCAACGCGACGCCGCCGCCGGGCACGATGCCTTCCTCGACCGCGGCCTTCGTCGACTGCACCGCATCCTCGATGCGGTGCTTCTTCTCCTTGAGCTCGACCTCGGTGGCCGCACCGACCTTGATGACCGCCACGCCGCCGGAGAGCTTGGCCAGCCGCTCCTGCAGCTTCTCGCGGTCGTAGTCGGAATCGGTCTTCTCGATCTCACCCTTGATCTGATTGATGCGGCCCTGGACGTCCTCGTCCTTGCCCGCACCCTCGACGATCGTGGTCTCGTCCTTCGTCACGATCACCTTGCGGGCGGTGCCGAGCAGGTCGAGTGTGGCGCTCTCGAGCTTCAGGCCGACCTCCTCGGAGATCACCGTGGCGCCCGTGAGCACCGCGATGTCCTGCAACATGGCCTTGCGGCGGTCGCCGAAACCGGGGGCCTTCACCGCGGAACTGCGGAACGTGCCGCGGATCTTGTTGACGACCAGGGTCGCCAGGGCTTCGCCCTCGACATCTTCGGCGAGGATCAGCACCGGCTTGCCCGCCTGCATGACCTTCTCGAGCACCGGGAGCAGGTCCTTCACGGCCGAGATCTTCGAGTTGGCGATCAGGATGTACGGGTCCTCGAGCACGGCTTCCATGCGCTCGGAGTCGGTGACGAAGTAGGGCGAGATGTAGCCCTTGTCGAACCGCATGCCCTCGACGAAGTCGAGTTCCATGCCGAACGTGTTCGACTCCTCGACCGTGATGACGCCGTCCTTGCCGACCTTGTCGACGGCCTCGGCGATCGTCTCGCCGATCTGGGGGTCGGCCGCAGAGATCGCGCCGACGTTGGCGATCTGGGCCTTGTCGTCGACCTCCTTGGACTGGTTCTTGATCGCCTCGACGGCGAGCTCGGTCGCGCGCTCGATGCCTCGCTTGAGGCTCATCGGGTTGGCGCCGGCCGCGACGTTGCGCAGACCTTCCTTGATGATGGCCTGGGCAAGCACCGTGGCCGTCGTCGTGCCGTCACCGGCAACGTCGTCGGTCTTCTTCGCGACCTCCTTGACCAGCTCGGCGCCGATCTTCTCCTCGGGGTCGTCGAGCTCGATCTCCTTGGCGATCGAGACACCGTCGTTCGTGATCGTGGGGGCACCCCACTTCTTCTCGAGGACCACGTTGCGGCCCTTGGGACCGAGCGTGATCTTGACGGCGTTGGCGAGCTGGTCCATGCCCCGCTCGAGCGCTCGCCGCGCGTCCTCGTCGAAAGAGATGATCTTCGCAGCCATCCCTTCTCCTTTCTTGACCTGTCATGGCCGGCCTTCGCGACCAGCGACCTTCTCAGCCTGGCTTCCCGACTGCTAGCACTCGAGGGTTCCGAGTGCTAACGATTCTAGCGGCAAACTAGGGTCCGGTGACAACGTGGGACGCCGGTTGCAGCCGGAGGTAGTCTCGCCCGCACTGACCGACCGACCGACCGGAGCATCGATGACAGACCGGGCCGACTGGAGACGCCGACTGACCACACCCACCGTCGACGGCGTCCATTGGACCTCGACGATGCCGTCCCGTCTCGCGATCGTGTCGACGGAGAACGGTACCTCGCACGCGTGGACGTGGGATCTCGGGAGTGGCGAGCGACGACGAGCGTCCACCGACGGGGTCGGGGCCGAAGAGGCGCACCTCACCCCCGACGGCACGGGCGTGGTCTGGTGGTTCGACCCGCAAGGGGACGAACGAGGCCGCTGGAACGTCACTCCGTTCGAAGGAGGCGAGCCGCGTCCCCTGTTCCCCGACCTCCCCGACATGTGGATGTCGGGGCTGTCGATGGTTGGCACCTCCGTGGCAGCCGGCTTCTCCGACGATGACTCCTACCTCGTGGTGACCCGCCACGGTGCGGAGCCGGTCCGAGAGTTGTACCGGCACACGCAGCCCGCCGGTGCGGGACAGGACTGGCCCCAAGGGGCGGGCGGCCTTTCCGCGGATACCCGGTTGCTCGCGATCTGGCATTCGGAGACATCCAACATCGAGAACCCCGCCGTTCGTATCCTCGATGCACGCTCGGGTGAGACGATCGGCGATGTCGCGGACGAGGGCATGGCGGTCGTCGCCGCCGGCTGGTCGCCGATGCCCGGCGACGACCGCCTCGTGCTGTTGCGAGAGGTCGGCGGCTTCGTCCGGCCCTGGATGTGGGAGCGCTCAGGGGTGCTCGAGGAGATCGAGATCGGGCTCCCCGGCACGGTGACGCTGGCGGGCTGGTACCCGGGCGGTGACGCGCTGCTGCTGCACCGCGACCACGAGGCGACGCACGGCCTGCTCCGTGTCGACCTCGAGAGCGGCGAGGTCGGCGTCGTCGTCGAGCCCGGCGGCACGATCGGCGGCGCCGGCGTGCGACCCGACGGCGAGGTGTGGGCGCGCCACGAGAGCGGCGAGTCGCCACCCGCATGGCGTGTGGCATCCACCGGAACACAGGTGCTGCGAATCAGCGAGCCACCGCCGGGGGGTCGGCCATGGGAGGTGGTGTGGTTCGCGAACCCCGCCGACGACCGGATCCAGGGCTGGTTCCTTCGGCCCGACGGTGACCCGCCCTATCCGGCGGTGGTCTCCGTGCACGGGGGTCCCAACTACCACAACACCGACGCCTTCGAGCCCAGACGCCAGGCGTTCGCCGACGAGGGCTACGCGGTGCTGCTCGTGAACTACCGGGGATCGACCGGGTATGGCCGGGCGTTCCGGCAGGCGCTCTACGGCGACGTCGGATTCCCCGAATCGGAAGACATCATCGCTGGTCTCGATCACGTGATCGATCGAGGGCTCGTCGATGCGGACCGGGTGTTCCTGGAAGGGTGGTCGTGGGGCGGGTACCTCGCGACGCTGAACGCCGGCCTTCACCCGGAGCGATGGCGCGGCGTGATCGCCGGCATCCCGGTGGGCGACTCGGTCGCGGCCCACTACGAGTGCGCACCCGCGATCCGAGCGTGGGACATCGCCGTGATGGGTGGCTCACCCATGGACGTCCCGGAACTCTTCCACGAGCGGAACCCGATGACCTACGTGGACCGCGTTCGCGCCCCTATGCTGATGATCGCCGGCGAACACGACAGTCGTTGCCCGCTCGGCCAGGTCATGGTGTACGCGCACGCGCTGCGTCTGCGGGGCCGCGAGATCGACGTGCATCTGTACCCGGGCGGTCACCACGCCAACGACGTCGACGAGCAGGTCCGTCACGTGGAGCTGACCCTCGGCTTCATGCGCCGCCACTCGTGACGGGTCCGGCGGGGTTGCGCAGCAACTCGGTGACCTGAGCCGAGAGCAGGAACAACCACATCGTTGCGTAGAGGAACGCAAGGAGCCCGAAGATCGCGCCGATCGTCCCGTACAGGGCGGTGCTCCGCGAGATGACGACGGCGACGTAGGCCGCGCCGAACCGCTCGAGTGCGAGGAACCCCACCGTGAACACCGCGGCGCCGGGCAGATGCTCTCGGACGCGCGGACCCGGTGACGGGGTGAGCAGTCGATACACCGTTGCCGAGGTCACGGTGCCCAGGACGGCGAGGCCGGCGAAGGCGCCGATCTCCACGACCGCGCCGATCGTGCCGGTGATGCGAAGGCCGCTCAGCCACGCGACGACCGCTGTGAAGCCGAGGAGCAGTGCCACGACCGGCACACCCAGCATCGCGCCGCTCAGGCGACCGACGACCAACCCGGTCGTGCGGGTGCGGAAGATCACGCCGAGAGCGTGCCTGACCCTCGCGACGAATCCCGACGCCGCGTACACGATGCCGACGAGTCCGATCAGACCCGTCCCGATCTGGGACGCGGTCGTCAGCTCCAACTGGGTGGACACCACCTCGTCGAACCCCGGCAGCAGGTTTCCGACCGCATCGATCAGCTCCTGTTGCGCGGTCTCGGCTCGCTGCTGGAACACGATCCCGACGACGGAGATCAGCAGGAGGAGGAGCGGGGGAAGGGACAGGAACGCGCCGTATGTCAGCGATCCGGCCTCCACACCCAGCTGATCGCTCTGCACGCGGTCGGCGAGGGCGAGCCCGGGTCGAACGACACGACGAGCGAACGGCGTGTCCCGCCCGGCCAGGCGCCGGAAGCGTGCGCGGGCGCGCTCGGCGAGCGGCATGCGCTCAGCCGTCGAGGCCCCAGCTCACGACGCGGTCGACCCGGACCTCGACCACGACCGACGATCCTTCCTCGATCGGGGCTTCGGCCTCGTACTGCGGGAACTTCTCGTACAGGAGCGCGCGGTCCCGCTCGAACTCGAAGCCGGAGTCGACCAGATAGGCCTCCCCGTGCACGATCACCTGCTTCAGCTCGGACCAGTCCTCGTGGTACTCATCGTAGGAGATCGCGACGTTCGGATCCGCATCGATGTTGCGGACCTTTTGGGTATCGGCCTCAGTCGCGAACACGAGGCGGTCGAGATCGAGCACCGTCGAGATCGGCACGACGTGAGGCCGGCCGTCCGGGTAGCTCGTGGCGAGCGCGCACATCCGGGCGGAGGCGACGAAGGCGGCCTCAGGCCCCGTGAACACCTGCCCGTCGATCGTCATGCGAGCGTCCCGATCACTCGTCGCTCGCAGGCGTCGCGGCTTGTTCTCGGATCTGCTCGACGATCTCTTCGTTGGCGAGCGTCGTGACGTCGCCGAGGGAATTCCCCCTGGCGACGTCGCGCAGCAGTCGTCGCATGATCTTGCCGGATCGGGTCTTCGGCAGGTCGGGAGTGAAGATGATGTTGTCGGGCTTCGCGATCGGACCGATCACCTTCGCGACATGCTCGCGGAGCTCAGCGAGCATCGCGTCGTCTCCCTCGTACCCGCCTTTCAGGGTCACGAACGCCACGATGCCTTCGCCTTTGATCTCGTGGGGCCGCGAAACCACCGCGGCCTCGGCCACCTTGTCGTTGTCGACCAAGGCGGACTCGATCTCGAACGTCGACAGGCGGTGACCGGCGATGTTCATGACATCATCGATGCGGCCGAGCAGCCAGAAGTACCCTTCCTCGTCACGGCGCGCGCCGTCGCCCGCCACGTACACGTCAGGCCCGAAGTGGGAGAAGTAGGTCTGCACGTAGCGATCGGGGTCTCCCCAGATCGTCCGGGCGATCGCCGGCCATGGATGCCGAAGCACGAGGTAGCCGCCGCCTCCGAGGCCGACGCTCGCGCCGGCCTCGTCGACCACGTCGGCCTCGATGCCGGGGAACGGGAACGTCGCCGAGCCCGGCTTGAGGGTCGTGATGCCCGGCAGCGGCGTGATCAAGATCGCCCCCGTCTCCGTCTGCCACCAGGTGTCGACGACCGGGCAGCGCTCGGTGCCGATCACCTTCCAATACCAGACCCAGGCCTCGGGGTTGATCGGCTCACCGACCGACCCGAGCAGCCGCAGCGACGTGAGGTCGTGGTTCTCAGGGTGTTCCGAGCCCCACCGCATGAACGCCCGGATCGCGGTCGGCGCGGTGTAGAGGATCGTCACACCGTAGCGCTCGACGATGTCCCACCAGCGATCCTTGCCGGGCCAGTCGGGAGCACCCTCGTACATGATGCCCGTGGTGTGGTTCGCGAGCGGGCCGTACACGATGTACGAGTGCCCGGTGACCCAACCGCAATCTGCCGCGCACCAGAACACGTCGTCCTCGTGGAGGTCGAAGATCATGCGGTGGGTGGCGGCCACCTGCGTCATGTACCCACCCGTGGTGTGCGCGATCCCCTTGGGCTTGCCGGTGGTGCCACTCGTGTACAACAGGTAGAGCAGGTCCTCCGCATCCATCGGCTCGGGTTCGCACGCTGTCGCTTGGTCGGCGACCAGCTCGTGGTACCAGTGGTCCCGGCCCTCGGTGAACGAGTGCTCGTTCCCGCACCGCTTCACGGTGATCACGTGCTCGATCGACGGACATTCACGCACGGCGTCGTCGGCGTTGTCCTTGAGCGGCACGATCGTCCCGCGCCGCCAGGCGCCGTCAGCCGTGATCAGCACCTTCGCCTCGGCGTCGTTGATCCGATCGCGCAACGATTCCGCGCTGAAACCCCCGAACACCACCGAATGGGGGGCGCCGATGCGTGCGCACGCGAGCATGGCGACCGGCAACTCGGGCACCATGCCCAGGTAGATGTTGACCCGGTCGCCCCTGCCGACGCCGAGCGACTTCAGTGCGTTCGCGAGACGGCACACGTCGTCGAGCAGTTCGGCGTACGTGATCCTGCGCGAATCGCCCGGCTCCCCTTCCCAGTGGTACGCAACCTTGTCGCCCCCTCCGGCTTCCACGTGGCGATCGAGGCAGTTGTACGAGGCGTTGAGCTGACCACCCTCGAACCACTTCACCCAGGGCGGTGTCCAGTTCATGACCGTGTCCCACCGCTTGAACCAGGTCAGGCGATCTGCCTGTTCCGCCCAGAAGGCCTCGTGATCGCCGTTGGCACGCTCGTAGATCGAGTCATCGGAGACGATCGCGCGTTCCGAGAACGCCGGGGGTGGCTCGAAGACGCGCAGCTCTGACAGGAGCGCCTCGATGTTCCGCTGGGTATCGCTCATCGATCCTCCAGGTTCGGGGACGCCTCGGCGGGCGAGCCAGCATCGTACGCGCGCGGCCCCGGCCGTGCGAGCCGGTGAGGGCCGTGTGTGGGGATGTGCTTGCACCGAGCGGTTCTCGGGGCCACCATCGGGCGCGAGGTTGCCCAGGGGCTGCCTCGAGGGAAAGGAGGCAGGCGATGGCCGACGAAGGCTATTGCATGAAGTGCCGGGCCAAGCGGGAGTTCGAAGGGCAGGTCGTGACCCTGAAGAACGGCCGGCCAGCCGCCCAGGGCACATGCCCGGTCTGCGGCACGAAGCTCACGAAGATCCTCAGCATGGACGCGGCCAAGGCTCGCGGCTGGTCGGCCTGATCTGTACCGCGCCGGAGGGCTAGTTCAGGCGAGAGAGCAGCTGGTCGGGGGCGATCAGCGTCGGTCCCGATGTGACGTCCCGGTGGCGGGCCGCGAGGTCCGCCACCGTCGTCTCACGGAACACCTGCTGCACCGCGCGGGCCACATCGGCCCAGAATCCTTGCAGCCCACAGCGTGAGTCCTGGAAACAGGTGTGATCGCTCGGCTCGAGGCAGAACATCGGGAAGATCTGTCCCTCGATCGCGTCGGCGATCTCGGCCATCGTGATCTGGTCGGGGTCGCGGGCGAGTCGGCACCCCCCACCTGCTCCGCGGAAGCTCTCCACCACCCCCGCCTTCGACAAGGCACCGAGTTGCTGTTCGAGGAACCGCAATGGGATCTGCTGACGGTCCGCGATCTCACGTGCGGGCACGAGCACACCTTCGTCGCGGCGCTGCGCAAGCTCGATCATCGCGCGCATCGCGTACTCGAGCTTCTGCGAGACCTTCAACACGAAGCGATCCTCCTGACCGCGGAACCCTGCTGCCTCAGGGTAGGAGCGGCCCACGGGCCCGTCAACGAGCCGTCGGCCCGTCCCTGGAGACAGAACTCCCGCGTTCCGGGTATCAACGCCGATGCTTGGCATCCGATATCCAGCGTAGGGGATCCGTACGTCCCCCGGATGGAGGACGCGAACCGCTCATGCGACGCGTATTGGTGATCGACGACGAGGCTGACGTCAGGCTGCTCTACCGGGTGAACCTGCGACACGCGGGTCACGAGGTACTGGAGGCGGTCGACGGCGAGATGGGCATCGAGCTCGCCTTCGAGCATCTCCCCGACGCGCTCGTGCTCGACCTGATGCTGCCGAACGTCGACGGGTTCGAGGTCCTCCGCACGCTCCGCGCCGACCGACGCACGCGGGAGCTGCCGGTGCTGGTGCTCACCGCCAACGCCAGGCTCGACGATCGCCGTCGATGCTTCGAGCTCGGCGCAGACGAGGTGATCACGAAGCCCTTCGTGCCGGATGCGTTGACCGACGGCATCGATCACCTGATGTCCTCGGAGCACGATGACCGCGTCGCCCACCGCAGAGAGGCCCTGGCCGCCGCGGAGAGCACGACCTTCTCCTGAGCCCGGGCTGGGGCTCAAGCTGCTGCCTGCGCCTCCGCGTAGTCGGTGCCGACGATCACGACGAGTTGCGTCTTCGGCGCGATGTCGGGGCTGAGGGTGGCGTTGAGCGGACGAACGTCCGCCTCCACGCCCTTGAGGTACCGCTGGGCCAGGTGCTCGGCATCCACCTCGTTCTGCTCGGCGACGTCTCCCGTGCGGAAGTAGACCGTGGTCGTGCCGACCGGCTTGTTGTCGGCATCGCCTGCCGGCAGGCCCGCCACGTACCCTTTGCCCACAAGGAACTGCTCGACCGTGCCCGCGAGCCCGGTCTCGCTCGTGCCGTTCAGCACCTGGATCACGACGCCCTCGACCTGGGGCTCGAGCGCGGCGGCAGCCGATTCACTCGCCGTCGGCGACGCGCCCTCGGTGGGTGTCGCCGTCGCGGAGCCGGTCGGGGACGGTGTCGGGCTCGTGCCCCCGGCGATCACTGCGCCCTCATCTCCGAACCCGTTCAGCATGACGGCCAGACCGATGACGACGAGCGCGACGAGGACGGCCAGACGGGCGGGGCTCAGGTTCACGGCGCCCATCCTACCCCAGGCACCGGTGGCCGCCCTGGGCTAGGACCGCACTCCGAGCTGCCCGGCCACGCGGCGGCGGCGGCGAGCCTCTCGCATCCGCCGGAGCCGCCGGACGAGCATGGGGTCGTAGGCCAAGGCAGCGTGGGTATCGACCGCCCGGTTCAGCACCTGGTGGTATCGGGCCGCCGAGAAGCCGAAGCGGTCTCGGATCGCCCGCTCCTTGGACATGTCGAGCTTCCAGCTCTCGCGCTCGAAGTCGAGCACGGCTTTCGAGCGCTCGTCGAGGTCGTCGGCGGTGCGGGGGGCGATCGGCTCCACGGGAAGGAGCGTAGCGACGAGCACCGACGGTGCAAGCACCCTCGGGATGCCGACGACGAGGTTCAGGCACCGGGTCCTCGGACCGACATCATTGCGAAGAGAGGGCCTCCACGGAGGGCAGCTCGATGATGCGACGATAACGAGGAGCCCGACTGGAGATGACCGACGTGGCCGACCAGGCACGGACCGACCGACCGGTGCAGAAGGACGAGCCCCCGGCAGGCGCCGAGCGGTTCCGCTCGGCCGCGCAGCTGAACATGCTGCACAGCCTCGCGGCGAAACTGGGGGCTCTCGGCAGCATCGAGGCGATCGGCGAGGCGATCTCCGCCGAACTCCACACGATCGTCGACTACCACAATTGCCGCGTCTATCACCTGCAGCCCGACGGCCGCACGTTGCATCCGGTGGCGTTCCGAGGCGAGCACTTCTCCGAGTACGAGGAGGAGACGCTCGAGGAGCTCGTCACCGATGTCGGGGAAGGCATGACCGGCTGGGTCGCAGAGACCGGACGCTCGCTCCTCACCCCCAACGCCCAGGAGGTCGAGTTCGCGGTGCAGATCGAGGGCACCGACGACATCGTCGAGTCGATGCTGCTCGTTCCCACGAAGCTGGGCGACCGGGTGAACGGTGTGATCGTGCTCTCCAGCCTCGGCTACGGCAGGTTCGACGAGCAGGACCTCCAGGTGCTCGAGGTGCTGGCGCCTCACGCCGCGTCCGCGTTCGAGAACGCATCGCTCCTCGCGGCCGAACGAGAAGCTGCACGATCGTCGGCCGCCCTCCTCGAACTCTCGCAGACCCTCGTGGGTCGACACACCGTCGGGGACATCTTCCAGGAAGCCATCGAGACGATCCCGTCGCTCATGCCCTGCGCGGCGGTCGGGGCATACGTGCGCGACGTGGAGACCGGCAGCTTCCGGGTCGCTCGTCTGCACGCGGTGGAGCCCGCGCTCGCCCGATCGCGCGCCGAGATCGCCGACGTGCCGGGCGAGGCGACCGCGTCGTTCCTGTTCTCAGATCTTGAACCCTTCACGATCGATGCGGAGACGGTCGAGCAGGTCCCCCGCGATCTCTGGCTCGTGCGCGAACCCCGAGCGATGCTCGTCGCGCCGCTCCGTTGGGGGCCCGACGGTTTCGGGGCGATCGTGATGATCGCACGCGATGCGGGGGAGAGCTTCGATCTCCGGGAGATCCGCATGGCCCGGGGCATCACGAGCATCGCCTCGCTGGCGCTGGGGAACGCGAGCCGCTTGTCGGAGCTGGAGCGGTTCCGGGAGTTGGTCGCCAGCCTCGACGCCGTCTTCTGGGAAGCCGACGCCTCGACGCTCGGGTTCAGCTTCCTCGGCGGCCGCGTGGACGACCTCCTCGGCCCCGATGCCTCCGCGTGGCCCGAGCGAGGACGGAGTTGGGGCGAGCACGTCGCTCCGGAGGACCGCGCCGCCGCGCTGAAGGCGTGTCGACAGACGCTCGCCGCCGGGCGCGATCGTTCCCTCGACTACCGGGTCAACACCCCCGACGGCCGTACGGTGTGGGTGCGCGACGTGGTGCATGTGGTCCGAGGCGCACAGGGGCCACGCGAGGTGCGAGGGCTGATGGTCGACATCACCGAGCGCAAGCGTGCCGAGCAAGCCTTGCGCGAGAGCGAGCGGAAGTACTCCGACGCCTTCCGTCGCGAACGTGAGGCCACCCAGCGTCTACGGGCTCTGGACGAGATGAAGAACACCTTCCTGGAAGCCGTCTCCCACGACCTGCGGACCCCGCTCACGTCGATCCTCGGTTCGGCGCTCACGCTGGAGAGCACGGGGGCCGACATGCCGCCCGGCGACGCACTCGATCTCGTGGGCCGGATCGCGGCCAACGCTCGCAAGCTGGAACGGTTGCTGGGGGACCTGCTCGACCTCGACCGTCTGCAGCGGGGGATCGTTGCGCCCCAGCGCCGACCCACGGACCTCGCGGCGCTCGTCGCGAGAGCGGTCGACGAGGTCGAGAACCGTCATGGCCACGAGATCGTCGCCGAGGTCGAGCCCGGCACGTTCACGCTCGATGCCGCGAAGGTGGAACGGGTCGTCGAGAACCTGTTGTCGAACGCCATCCGGCATACGCCGTCTGGCACACGGGTGTGGGTACGGACCGGGCGGGTGAACGGCGGCGTCATGCTCACGGTCGAGGATGCGGGTCCCGGCGTCCCCGACGACCTGCAGGACGCGGTGTTCGAACCGTTCCGCCAGGTGCCCGGCTCGTCGTCCGAGCACTCCCCGGGGGTCGGCATCGGACTCTCGCTCGTGCGGCGGTTCGCCGAACTGCACGGCGGACGTGCCTGGGTCGAGGAGCGAGAGGGCGGAGGGGCCTCGTTCAGGGTGCTCCTCGCCGAGGCGTAGTCGGATCGCGCATCGGTTGAGCGCCGGGCGGCGGGGGGTACAGCCGCCGCCCGGCGCACGCGCCGCTCGAGGCTCCCAGGGGGGTGGTCACGCCGGGCGGCGCGGACCGCACACCCCTCAGATGAACAGCGTCACGGCGTCCTGCGCCTCGAGCAGGGCGGTCGTGGCGCCGGCGGGCTCATCGAGCCCCTCGATCAGATCCTCCTTGGCGAGGCCGAGCAGGTCCATCGTCATCTGGCACGGCACCAGGTGGACCCCGAGGTCACGGGCGACCTCGAGCAACTCGCTCGGAGACGCGACGTGGTGCTCCTCGGCGAGCTTCTTCATCATCGCCGGCCCCATGCCGGCGAAGTTCATCTTCCCGAGCTTCAGATGCTCGGTGCCGCCGCGGTTCATCATCGACATCATCTTCTGCATCCAGTTCTCGCCGGTGATGTGTACGTCGTTGCGCACCAGCGGGAACAGACCCCAGAACGTGAAGAAGATCGTGGTCTCCATGCCCATCGCCGCTCCGGTCGTGCCGAGGATGAACGAGGGCCAGACCTTGTCGAGGTCACCGGACCACGCCATGATCACGAGCTTCTTGTGGGGCACATGCTCGAGCCGAGCCGGTGCAGGCGCTTCGAGCGTGGCTTCCATGGCGGTCATCGCACTCGCCTCCTCACTTCTTCCTGATCACGAAGCGGTAGACACCGCCCTCGTCGGACTGCTCGACGAGCTCGTTGCCCGTCGACGTGCACCAGGCGTTGAAGTCGGGCACCGCGCCCGGGTCGGTGGCGAGCGACTCGATCAGTTCTCCGGGTTGTAGCTCACGGATCGCCTGCGCGGTCTTGGCGATCGGCATCGGGCACGAGAGCCCCTTCAGATCCAGCGTCTTGGTGATGGTCTCGTCCATTCGAACTCACTCCTTCGGGCAGTCCAGTGCGCTATCGCTTCGCTCCTTGAGCCGCTCCCGCTGGTGGCTTCGAGAACGGGGCGTTCTCGGGGATGCGTCCCTGCGGGACCGTCTCCCAATACATGCGGTTGAACAGCCATTTCGCCGTGTGCCAGGCACGGTTGGGCTTGGGCGGCTGCGGCGGATGCTCGTAGTCGAACCGCAGCGACGTGGCCTTGCCGTCTCCGATCTCCAGGAAGCACATCACCCTGCCGCCGTAGTTCTCCCTCGGCGCCGTGCCGTGCACGAGCGAGGAGATGCGGCTCGCGATCACCGGGGCCTCGAAGTGCGCCGTCGAACCCGACTTCGAGATCGGAAGGTCCGTGGCGTCGCCGAGCCCGAAGATGCGCTCGTGCCCCCCGACGTTCAGCGTGTGTTTGTCGGTGGGCAACCATCCGCCGGCGTCCCCGAGGTCGGAGTCGATCACGACGTGTGCCCCCTTGTGCGGCGGCACCAGGACCAACAGGTCGTACTCGGCCTTCTCACCCTCCAGCGACTCGACCACGCCGGCGCTCGCGTCCACGGCCTCGACGTTGAAGAACGTCGTGAGGCCGATGCCCCGCTCCTCCATGTACGGCTGGATCAGCTTCGAGGCACTCTCGATCGTGAACGCCCGGTTCAGCGGCGAGAGCAGCTCGATCTCGCTCTTGTCGCGGACACCCTTGTGGCGCAGGTACTCCTCGACCATGAACGTGAACTCGACCGGCGCCGGCGGGCACTTGTACGGGATGCCGGCGACACCGACCTTCAGCCGCCCGCCGTCGAACCGACGGAGCTCCTGGGACAGTCGCTCCGCGCCGTCGAGCGAGTAGAACTCGAACGAGCCTTCGGCGAGGCCCGGGATCTGCTCGGGCACCAGCCGCGAGCCGGTGGCGATCACGAGGAAATCCCACTCGAGGCTGCCGCCCCGCTCGAGCTGCACCGTGCCGGCATCGGGGTGGATGCGGATCGCCTTCTCGATCGCGAGGTCGACGTCGGGCCGCAACAGCGTGCGCTCCTCGCGTCTGAGCCAATGCCCCTTCGCCTCCCCCAGAGCGACGTAGAGGTAGCCCGGCTGGTAGTCGTGCATGCCGGTGGGATCGACCACCGTCACCCGCGCGTCACGACCGAGCTCCTTGTCGAGGAGGTTGGCGACGAGGGTGCCGCCGACGCCGCCGCCCAGCACCACCACACGGGCCGGCATCGTGGGTCACCTCGCCTTCCGGATCACGAACCGCGAGTACCCGTCGTCGGGCACGACTTCCACCAACTCGTGCCGCGCCTTCGAGACCCACGCCGGGATGTCGGTCCTGGAGCCCTCGTCGGTCGAGAGCACCTCGATCACGTCGCCGACTTGCCCTTCACGGATCGCGCCGATCAGCGTCATCAGTGGTCCGGGGCACGCCATGCCCCTCGCGTCGATCGATCTCGTGACTTCGGTGGTGGACCCGTTCGGTTGCACTACCGTGTTCGCTTCCTGAGCACACATCGTCGGTCACCTCCTCAGATGAACGTGACGGGGCCGTCGGCTTCCATGAAGAAGCTCGCGACACCCCAGACGCCGTCGACCAGCGGGTCGAGGTCGTCGGTCGTGACGTGGAACATCTCGAGCGAGTCGGCGCACGCCTGGATCCTGACCTCGCCGAGGTCCTTCGCCTGGCGGAACAGCTCGCTCCAATGCGTCTTGCCCTGTTCCCGCATCGCGCGCTCGCCTTCGGGACCGGCCTCCGGCGAGACGCCGTGATCCTTCAGGATGCGGTCCGCCCTGAACGCATCGAGCGCCCAGTACTGAAGGAAGACGTCCACCGGCCGGGCCATCGCCGCCGCGCCGACCGTCAGCACCGCGGCAGCCTGCAGCTTGTCGTCGGTGCCGGAGAACAGGACCAGGGAGAGCCGATCGTCGGTGCTCATCGCGTACCCCCTTCGTTCGTACCCCTGTGCCGTCACCCTCAGCATCCGCGTCACGGGCACCACGCGGTGGGGGCGTGGGACCCGTCACCACAGGGACCGTTGGGACCCAGGATGGGAATAGCGGGGCGGACGACTCGGTTGGCGGCGCGGCTACGATGCCCGCCGTGCTCGACCTCGTGATCGGCCCGGCCACCGTCGTCGATGGCACCGGTGCACCCGCCTTCCCTGCCTCGGTCGGCGTCGACGACGGCAGGATCGTGGAGATCTGGCGGGAGGGCGGAGGCCACGTGCAGCAGCAGACGGCCGTGGAGCGGATCGACGGTCGGGATCTGGTGCTCGCCCCTGGGTTCGTCGATGTGCACAACCATTCCGACCTCGGAGCGCTCGTCGACCCGGCGATGCCATCGACGATCAGACAAGGCGTGACCACGGTCGTGGTGGGCAACTGCGGCATGTCGCCGTTCCCGCCGTCGGAAGCGGCCGCACTCGCGTCGTGGGTGGGAGGCAACCCTGACGCGATGGATCTAGGGTTCGGCTCGTTCGGCGGATTCCTGGCACGGCTGGACGCGGCGCGCCCATCCGTGCACGTCGCCGCGTTGATCGGCCACGGGTCGGCGCGACTTCTCACGATGGGCATGCAACGGCGCCCTCCGTCGCCGGATGAGCTCCGAGCGATGCGACGAACGATCGCGGAGGCGATGGAGGCCGGGGCCATCGGGCTCTCGACCGGACTGATCTACGCACCGGGGATGTATGGCGACACCGACGAAGTGGTGACGCTCGCCGAGGAAGCGTCTCGAGCAGGCGGCCTGTACGCGTCGCACATCCGAGGCGAGGGCGCACACCTGTTCCGGGCGGTGGACGAAGCGATCGAGGTCGGGCGGCGCGCCGAGGCGCCTGTGCACATCAGCCATCTGAAGTGCGAGACCTCGTTCGTGTGGGGGCGAGCCGTCGACCTGCTCGCCCGCGTGCACGGTTCGGACGACGTGACGGGCGACCAGTACCCGTACGCGGCGTGGGCCTCGGTGCTGTGGTCGCTGCTTCCGGAGTGGGCGCCGGTCGGCGAGCTGCCCGACCTGCTCTCCGACCCCGCGGCTCGAGCGCGACTGGTCGACGCGGTCGAACGAGGTGAGGGCGACTCGTTCCAATCGTCGGTCGACGGGGTCGGATGGGACCGCATCGTGATCGAGGCGAGCGCCGATCCGTCGTGCAACGGCCTGAGCGTGGCGGCGATCGCTGAACACCGCGGGGTCGAGCCCGTGGAGGCGTGCTTCCAGCTCCTGATCGAGGATCCGGACACGTCGTGCATCGGCCATGCCATGCACGAGGACGACGTCCGCGCGATCATCGCCGACCCCGACGTGATGGTCGCGTCCGACGCGGCGTCGATGGCGCCGGAGGGGCCCATGGCGGACGTGCCGGTGCACCCCCGCACCTACGGGACGTTCCCCCGGGTGGTGGGTCCAGCCGTCCGCGACGGGGTGGTGCGCTTGGAAGCCGCGATCCGGAAGATGACCTCGCTGCCCGCCGATCGGTTCGGCCTCGCGGGCCGGGGCCGCATCGAAGAGGGGGCCTGGGCCGACCTGGTGCTGTTCGATCCGGCCACGGTGCAGGATCGTGCGACGTTCGAGCGTCCGCATGCGTTCCCCGATGGCATCGAAGCCGTGATCGTCGATGGGACGGTCGCGTGGAGCCGCGGCAGCAGCGCGATCGCACGGGCGGGCCGGGTGCTGCGCCGTGGGCGCGCATAGTCTTCGGTCGTGAGCGACATCGAGCTGAACCGTCGTTCGATCCCAGGTAGCGCCGCCCTCATCCGGCGGGACACGAACCCCAGAGACCGGCCCCAGTGGCGCGCGCGGACCGCTGAGCTTCGGTGAACCGCTCCACGTACCGAACGTTGGGCGGGAACGTGGCCTGTTGCGCGAACCCGTCGAGCAGGATGCCCTCGTTGAACAGCTCACCGTCGAGCCAGACATAGGCGAGGGCGCGATCGAAGCGGTCGGTCCGTTCGACGTCGAACTCCAGATCGACCGAGCGGCCGTCGAGCGCCCGCTCCGTGTAGCGGGACGCCTCGACGCCGAAGCACTCCTCGTCGGTGTAGGGGCCGTCCGTCTCGGGCGTGTCGATGCCGATCAGCCGCACCGGCGTGGACGAGCCGTCGAACTCGACTCGGATCGTGTCGCCGTCGACCACCTCGAGGACCCGAACGGTCGTGCGGAAATCCGTCGACCCGGGTCCCTGGCCCGTCACGGCGGGCTGGTCGGCGCACGCCACCGCGAGCGATGAGGCGAGCGCGCCGATCAGCATCGAGAGCGAGCGGACGGGGAGCCTCCTCGCGACCATCGGCGGAACGCTACCGTAGCCACGTGGACCTCGACGTCGGCCCCCGAACGCTCGGCTTCGACCCCGACGACATCGGGTTCGTCGCGAACCCCTACCCCGTCTACGAACGGCTCCGCGAACACGGCCCGGTGCTCTACGACGAAGCCACCGACCACTGGCTCGTGCCGCGGTACGACGACGTCAGCGCGCTGCTGCGCGATCGGCGGTTCGGGCGCACCTACCTGCACGTGGCGACCCACGAGGAGATGGGCCACGACGCGCCCCCCGCGGCACACGACCCCTTCTGGCATCTGATCAACCACGGCATCCTGGACATGGAGCCGCCCGATCACACGCGGGTTCGGCGACTCGTCTCGAAGGCGTTCACCCCGCGCATGGTGGAGTCGATGCGGGAACCGGTGCAGCGCCTGACCGACGGGTTGCTTGACGCGGTCGCCGACGCGGGTGAGTTCGACCTGATCCCGATGGTCGCCGAGCCCCTCCCCGTCGCGGTGATCGCCGAGCTGCTGGGCGTGCCCGAGACCGATCGCCGGCTGCTGCGCCCGTGGTCGGCCGACATCTGCCGCATGTACGAGCTGCATCCCTCCGATGAGGACGCTCGCATCGCCGTCGCCGCGAGCAACGAGTTCTCCGACTACCTGCGCGAGCTCGCAGGCGCCCGCAGAGCCGACCCTACGGGCGACCTGATCAGCGAGCTCGCGCTCGTGGTCGACGAGGGTGATCGGCTCACCGAGGACGAACTGATCGGCACGTGCGTGCTGTTGCTGAACGCGGGCCACGAAGCCACCGTGAACGTGACCGGGAACGGGTGGTGGACCTTGTTCCGTCACCCCGAGGCGTTCGCAGCGCTCCGAGCCGATCCGTCACTGCTGCCGCCCGCGATCGAGGAACTGATGCGGTTCGACACGCCGCTGCAGCTGTTCGAGCGCTGGGTGCTCGACGACGTCGAGATCGGAGGCACTCGGGTGCCGCGAGGCGCCGAGCTGGGCCTCGTGTTCGGCTCGGCGAACCGCGACCCGAGCATCTTCGACGAGCCGAACGCCCTCCGCCTCGACCGTGAGCCGAACCCGCACGTCACGTTCGGCGCCGGCATCCATTTCTGCCTCGGTGCCCCGCTGGCGCGGCTCGAACTGCAGACCTCGTTCGGCTCGGTGCTCCGCCGCATGCCGACACTCGAGCTCGTCGAGGAACCCCGGTGGAAGCCCAACTACATCATCCGAGGACTCGAGGGCCTGCGGGTGCGCGGCTGAGCCTGCTTGTCGATTCGAGCGGCTCCTGACGGCACCATCCGAAGTCGTCAGACCGGAGCCGGCGGTCGGATTCGAACCGACGACCTACCGATTACAAGTCGGTTGCGCTACCGGACTGCGCCACGCCGGCCGAGGGTCGAGTCTACCTCGGGGTGTGCTTCGGACCCTCCGCCGAGGATCGTGAACCCGCCGTTCGTGATGGGATCACGAACGCGTACAACACCGCGGCGAGCGACGCCGCCGCGTTCAGGGAGCCCACCTGTCCGCGCATCGGCAGGGCGACCAGGGCGTCGCAGCGTTCACGCACGAGCCGGGTCGTGCCGACTCCCTCGCTCCCGATCACCACCGCGAGCCTCCCCGGAGGACACGGGGCGTCGTACACGGTTCCCTCGGCACGCTCGTCCAGCCCCACCACCCAGAACCCTGCGGTCTGCAGCCGCTCGATCGCGCGGGCGATGTTGGCCACCCGCGCATGCGGCAGATGCAGCAAGGCCCCCGCCGAGGCTCTGACGGCGGACGGTGTGACGTCGGCGGCTCGTCGCGTGCGGGTGACCAGCATCGCCGCACCCGCTGCCTCGGCCGATCGGGCAGCGGCTCCCAGGTTCTGTGGATCGGTGATGCCGTCGAGCACCACAACGACGTCGTCGTCCTCGAACGGGAACGATGCCAGATCGCGTTCGGTAAGGGTCTCGGTCTCGACCCCGACGCGCGCAACGACGCCTTGGTGGTCCGTCGCGAGGTCGTCCAGTCGGGCCCTCGGCACGGTGCGGATCGGCACCTGAGCCTCATGCGCGGCGTCCAAGACCGCCCGCAGTCCCTGGGTCACCTTGGGCGAGGAGACGATGAGCACCTCGGTCGCGTTGCCGGTTCGTACCGCTTCAGCAACCGCACGGCGACCGGCCACGACCCCCTCGGTCGGGCGGATGGGGGCTCGATGGGAACGTGCACGATCGTGGTGACGTCCCGACCGTCCACGATCGTGTTGGCGGCTCACGACAGCACCGCGACGGCCAGGCATCCGAGGCCGTCGCCGGTGAGCCCGAGCCCCTCTGGCCTCGTCGCCTTCACCGAGACCGCGACTGACCTCGGCGCCGAGCGCCAGGGCCAGGGTCGCACGCATCTCCTCCCGGCGGGGCCCGATCATCGGACGCTCGCAGATCACGGTGACGTCGCAGGAGTGGAACGAGAGCCCCGCCTCTCGCACGAGAGCCGAAGTCCGCTCCAGCAGCGCGATGCCGGTGATGCCTTCGACGGCAGGGTCGGTGTCGGAGAAGTGCTGCCCGAGATCGCCGAGGCAGGCCGCACCCAGCATCGCATCGGCGATCGCGTGGCTCACGGCGTCGCCGTCGGAGTGTCCGGCCAGGCCGGGTTCCCCCTCGAAGCGCACCCCGGCCAGCCAGAGCTGACGAGCATCGTCCCAGGGGTGTGCGTCGAACCCGATGCCGACGCGAGGTGCCGAGCGGTCAACCACCGGCTCCCCCCATGCGGGCGTCGGCCTGCGCCAGATCGAACAGCGTCGTGATCTTGACGTTCATCGGATCTCCAGGGATCGCTCTCACGGGTCGGCCGTCGTGCTCCAGCGCCGACGCGTCGTCGGTGATGGCGTCGCCCGTGGCCGCCGCTCGATCGTGCGCAACGCGGAGCACCTCGACGTCGAAAGCCTGCGGAGTCTGCGCCAGGCCGAGACGTTCCCGATCCAGCGTGCCGACGACCGCATCGTCGGCGACCTGCTTCACGGTGTCGGTCACCGGCACGACCGGCACCACACCCGGCGAGCGCTCATCGACCCCGTCGATCACCGCCGTGAACAGGTCCGGTGGAGCGAAGGGACGCGCCGCGTCGTGGATCGCGACGATCTGGGTGCCGGCCGGCACGGCGTCGAGCGCCGCCCGCACCGAGGCCTGACGGGTGGCGCCCCCCGTGATCACCGTGGCGGGCTTCCCACAGCCCTCGATGCACGCCCGGGCGCGTTCCTCCCATCCTGGAGGCGCGGTCACGATGAGCGATCCAACGAGGGGGGAGGCCGCGGCAGCTCCCGCCGCGACGGCGAGGATCGGTCGGCCGCCGATCGCGAGGAACGCCTTCGGCTCCTCCGCACCCAACCGCCGTCCGGCACCCGCCGCCAAGACGACGGCGACCACGTGTGCGGGATCGTGCTCCATCGCGGAAGCATGGCAGACCCGCCTGGGAAGGGTGCTTCAGCGCTGCGAGTGCGACGAAGCGTCCGGTCAGTCCGAGACGTCCCCGGAGCCGGATGCGAGCGCGGCGAAGACCATGCGTCCGGTCGTCGTCTGGATCACGTTGGTCACCCTGATCTCCGGGGTAGAACCGATCATCTCGACCGCCTTCTCGACCACGACCATGGTGCCGTCGTCGAGGTAACCGACCGCCTGGCCGTGCTCACGGCCTTCCTTCACCAGCCGCACCGAGATCTCGTCCCCCGCCGAGTACGGCACCCGGAACTTCGAGGCCAGCGCGTTGATCTGTGCCACCGGCACCCGCAATGCTTCGGCCACCTTCGCCATGTTGTGATCGACCGTGACGAGCGTGGCGCCGCGCTCGCGCGCCAACCGGACGAGCGCCGCATCCACGTCCATCACTCCCGCCTCCTCGACGAGCTGGAACTGCACCGTGGGCGCCTTCTGCAACTCCACGAGCACGTCGAGACCCCGGCGGCCGCGCTGGCGCCGGCGCGCGTCACCCGAGTCGCTGATCGCCTGCAACTCACGCAGCACACCCTCGTGCAGCAACACGGTGCCGCTCACGAATCCGGTGGAGACGAGGTCGAGCACCCGTCCGTCGATCAGGGCGCTCGTGTCGAGCACGTGCAGGTCGCCCCGGGCGGCCACCGATGCGCGAGGCTTCATGCCGACGAGTCCGAAGATGTCCTCGTACTTCGCCTCGCCGAGCCGGAAGCCGAGGGACCCGAACACCAGGTAGACGAAGCCGATCGCGGGCCACGCGGCCCCCCCGGGCACGAGCAGCAGCGGGATCATGATGAGCCCGGAGACCACCAGCCCCACGATCATGCCCACCACACCACCGGCGAGCTGGGGGGCGGGTTTGCGACGAAGCTCCCGCTCCATGCCGCTCACGGCCCGCAGCGTCAGACGACCGGCCACACCGCCGATCACGAATCCGACCGCGGCGCCGAGGAAGATGAACGCCAGGGCGCGCCCGGTGTTCTCAGCCGCGACGGCACCGCCGACCAGGAATCCCCCGGTCGCGAGCACGGCGATGAAGAGCAGGCGCACCCCTTCGGCGAGGTAGCCGCGTGTGGCGGCGCCACGCGCGTCGTGCTCGCGCTCGCTCATCGCCCTCGATCTCCTCCATGCGTCCGACGGTCGCTCGGCCGGCGGGCAGGCTGAACGGACCTGTGGTGCCGATGGAAGCATCGGCGTGAACGGCTGAGCCCTGTAGGCGAGGGTGAGGCGGTGGCGGGCGCTGGAGCTGCGTGCCACCTAGACGGCGGCGATCTTCTCCCCGTGGGCGTCGTCGAGGACCTCGTCGATCATCGACTCGGCGGCTTCCTCTGACTTGCCCGTCGCGTGCGAGAGCTCGGAGATCAGGATCTGCCGGGCCTTGGTGATCATGCGCTTCTCACCGGCGGACAGGCCCTTCTCGCGGTCGCGGATCGAGAGGTTCCGAAGGACCTCGGCCACCTGATAGGGGTCGCCGGAATGCAGCTTCTCCATGTTGTTCTTGAAGCGCCGGCTCCAGTTGGCGGCCATCGAGGATTCCTCCTCGGTCAGCACCTTGAGGACCTTCTTCACCTCGTTCTTGCTGACCACCGACCGCAGACCCACCTGTTCCGTGGAATCGGTGGGGATCATCAGCGTGAGATCGCCGTAGGCGACCCGCAACACCAGATAGGTGCGGGTTTCGCCCAGGAATTCCTTCTCACGCAGTTCTTCGATGACTGCTGCGCCGTGCTCCGGGTGCACCACGGTGTCGCCTTTACGGAACACGGAACCTCCAGGAAGTCGGGAACAATCGTGTCGCGCTGACCAGTGCACCGAGAGTAGCACGGCGGCGTCTTGCGGGGCAACCCAAACCCGCAGGTCAGAGGGCTGATTCAGGGCCGCAGATGGCTCGAACGGACTAGGCTGAATGTCGATTCAGCAGCGTGTCGCGGGGGTCACGCGGCCCCGGTCGCCCACGTCAACGCGTCGTGCACGTGACGCACCGGCATCACGGGTATGCCGCCGAGGGCCGGATCGCTCTGCGGAGCGAACACCGCGGCCACCCCCGCGGCGCGAGCCGCCGCGAGCCGCTGCCCCATGGCCGGAGCCGGCCGGACGAGTCCCGTCAGCGATACCTCGCCCACGAAGGCGACGTCGGCCGGCGGCATCGCCCCGGTGGCGGCCGAGGCGAGCGCTGCGGCGATCGCGAGATCGCACGCGGGATCGTCGACCCTGATGCCCCCTGCCGAGGCGCCGAACAACTCGGATCGGCCCAACGGGAGCCCGATGGCGCGGTCGAGGACGGCGGCGACCAGCTGGAAGCGGCGAGGGTCGAGACCCGTGGCCTGCCGCCGAGCGGGACCATCGGAGGCGCCCACCAGAGCCTGGATCTCGACCGCGAGGGCGCGCCGACCGGACTGCGGCAAGGCGGTGGCGGCTCCCGGAACCCGTTCACCGCTGACGAGCAGCGAGGTGGGATCGATCTCTCGAAGACCGGTCGCGCTCATCTCGAACCACGCGCTCTCACCCTCGGCCCCGTAGCGATTCTTCCCGCCGGCCAGCACACGAAGGCCCGAGCGCGGGTCGCCGTCGAAGGCCAGCACGACGTCGACAGCGTGCTCGAGCGCTCGTGGGCCTGCCAAGTCGCCGTCTTTGGTGACATGACCCGTCAGGAGCACGGCGACGCCCTCGGACTTGGCCAGCCCGACGAGCGCATCCGTGCACGTGCGGACCTGCGAGACCCCTCCCGGCATCTGGGAGCCGCTCGTGTCGCGGATCGTCTGGATGGAGTCGACCGCGAGCAGGAAGGGTCGCTCCGCGCGCGCGGTCAACAGCACCTGCTCGAGATCCCGGCCGGGAGCGAACGAGATCGCGTCGCCCGGGATGCCGAGCCGTCGAGCGCGCGCCGCGACCTGGGCGTGGGATTCCTCTCCGCTGACCAACAGGCAGTCGCGACCCCGCGATGCGAGATGGGCGACCACGTGCAGGAGCAACGTCGACTTGCCGATGCCCGGTTCGCCGGCCAACAGCGACACCGAACCGGGGACCATGCCGCCTCCGAGCACCCGGTCGACGCCATCGAACCCGGTGGGCACCCGCAGGTCGGCACCGTCGTCGGCTCCGACCAACGGCGTCGGGGCCACGGTCGCACCCGACCGACCCCTCGACGGGCCCGGCGCGGCCTCCTCGACGGTTCCCCAGGCCCCGCACCCCGGGCACCGTCCGACCCATTGCGACACCTGCTGCCGGCACTCGCGACAGGTGAGCACCACGCGTGCCTTCGCCATGCGCAGAACCCTATCCGCGACCGGTGACATGACCGGCGATGGCGACCACGAACGACACCGTCGATCCCTGAGTGGTGCATCCATCGCCGGTACGCTTGGGCCGATGAACGTCGACACGATGGCGACCCTGTTCGCCCTGCTGACGATCGTCGCCGATGCGGCCGTCGTGGTGATCGTGGTGATCGCCGTCGCAGGCCGGCGCGATTCGTCGGCGAGGGCAACCGCCTGGGAGACGCTCGGCCCCTCGGCGGTCTGGCTCGCGTTCCTCGTCGCGATCACCGCGACCCTCGGCAGCCTGTACCTCTCGGAGGTCGCACACTTCATCCCGTGCAAGCTGTGCTGGTACCAGCGCATCGCGATGTACCCGCTGGTGCCGATCCTGGCGATCGCCGCGTGGAAGCGGGACGCCGGGATCTGGCGGTACGCCGTGCCGGTGGCGGCGATCGGCGCCGTGATCTCGATCTACCACTATCAGCTCGAGCGGTTCCCGAGCCAGGCGTCGGTCTCGTGCAGCGCCGAGGCTCCCTGCACCGTCGTCTGGATCTGGAAGTTCCACTTCATCTCGATCCCGTTCATGGCGCTCAGCGGCTTCGCGTTGATCGTCGCGCTCCTGCTGGTCGCTCGGTCGACGGCACGGCTGGACGCCGACGACGATGGTGCTACCCTTGCCGAGCACTCCGGCGCGACCGCCGCGCCATAGATCAGCGCTCAAGCAGCGAAGCGGTAGCGCCGACCAGCGCTCACGCAGCGAAGCGGTAGCGCTGACGAAACGACCGGAAGGAGGCGATGAGCCATGGCTGCGATCTCGGTGCTCGACATCGCCCACTCGCCGCGTCCCTTCCGGTTCGCCTCGGCGTAGCGCCACCCACCACTCGGGCGGGCGCCCGCCACCCGCATCTCCTGGCCAGCTCCTTCGGGGACGTGGCATCAGTCATGCCACGAACACCTGGGAAGGAGACCTGCGTTGACCGACGCGAGCCAGTTCGAGCACTTCTTCGATGAGGGGCTCATCGAAGCGGTGCTCAGACCGATCAAGAGCGGCAAGGAAGCCTCGGTGCATCTGTGCCGCGCGAACCGACGCACGACCGGCGAGGACCTCGTCGTGCTGAAGGCCTTCCACCCGCTCGACCGGCGGGACTTCCGTGATGAATCGATGTACCGCGACGGCGAGTGGATCAAGGAACGCCGGGTGCGCGTCGCGCTCGAGAAGAAGACGCGCTTCGGGCGCGAGGTGCAGGGCATGATCTGGGTCGACCGGGAGTGGGAGACCCTGCGTGCCTTGTCGGCCGGAGGCGCGCCGGTGCCGAGGCCGATCGAGTGCACCGGCGACGCGATCCTCATGACCTACATCGGCGACGACGGCTTCGCCGCCCCCCAGTTGCGCTCCTACGAGGTCGACGACGCAGACGAGGCGGAAGTCCTCGTCGATCAGGTGCTGCGCGCGATCGAACGCATGTTGTTCCTCAACGTCGTGCACGGCGACCTGTCGGCCTACAACCTGCTAGTCTGGAATGGACTAGTGACGGTGATCGATCTCCCGCAGGCGGTGGACCCTCGCAAGAACCGCCACGCGAAGGCGTTCCTCGAGCGCGACGTCGAGCGCATCTGCGAGTGGGGGACACGCCACGGCGTGCATCGACCGGCCGGCCGTATCGCGGCCGACCTGTGGACCGGCTGGGAGTTCGCGGACCTCGTCCCCGAGGAGCTGCGGGGCCTCACGATGTGAGCAAGGGTCGTCTCCATGTGATATCGCGGGGGCCTAAGCGCTCGGGGTTCCCGTGGCATCCAGGAAGGCGATGCAGGCAGAGGGCGACGTCGTTCGGTTCCCTCGCGAGGCAGCGGCCCCGCCCGACTTCACGGCGTTCTTCGCCGAGGAGCATCGGCGGCTCTTCAAGGCCCTGTACTTCGTGACCGGGAACCGGGCCGATGCCCAGGAGCTGATGCAGGAGGCCTTCCTCACGCTGTGGGAACGGTGGGACACGATCGACCGGATCGAGGATCCCACGGCTTACCTCTTCCGCGTGGCGCTCAACGGGTCCCGCATGCGGGCGCGCGCCGCACGCAGGGCTGCGCGGAGGCTGGTGGCGATCGACTCGTCGTACGACCCGTTCGACGAGGTCATCGTGCACGAGGACGTCCGCCGCATGCTCCGCTCCCTGGCGCCGCGGCAACGCGCCGCCCTCATCCTGCTCGACCTGTACGGCTACGGCTCGGAGGATGCGGCCCGCATCATGCGGATCCGCCCCTCCACCGTGCGAGCGCTCGCCACCCAGGGCCGAGCCGTGCTGCGAACCGCAGGAGGCCCGCATGGCTGAGCTGAGGCCAACGATGAGGGAGGTCTTCGAGATGACGACGAAGCAGATGGAACCCGATCAGGATTCGTGGCAGGAGCAGCAACGACGGCAGCGACGGAGGGAACGGGCCCGCAGGGTTGGTGCCCTTGTGGTCGCAGCGGCGATCGTCGTGGTCGCGATCGTCGTGGTCGCCTCGAACGTCGGCCCTGAGGAAGCGCCGAGTATCGCGACGCAACCCCCGCCCACACCCGCGGCGGGGAGCCGATTCCTCGATCTCCGGACGGGCGAGACCACCCCGCTGCCAGAGAGCGTCGCGGGCGGGTTCTCCCCTCTCGTTTCCCCCGACGGCACGATGTTCGCGTACAACTCGTGTTGCGATCCGCCTATCGCGGTTTCCGTGGCGAACATCGACGGGACGAACGTGCAGACCGTGACGCCGAACGATGTGGACGCGTACGGCCATCGCTGGTCCCCCGATGGCTCGACCCTGGTGTATCAGGGACGGGACGGCTTCAACAACGGGAAGCTGGGGGACCTGTTCCTGCTGGACGTGCGGACGGGCGACACGACGCGGGTGACGCACTTCGAGCCGTTCTACACCGGCAACTGGTTCTTGGACCCAAGCTTCAGCCCGGACGGCCGAACGATCCTCTTCCACTTGCCGCGGGACACGACGGCCGGCGAGCGGTGGGATCTCTGGTCGATCCCCACGACGGGCGGTGAGCCGACGCTCGTTCGACGGGACGCGGCTTCAGGGCAGTACTCTCCCGACGGCACGACGATCGCCTACGTCGACTCGCCGCGCGGTAGCTTCTGGGAGGCTCAGGCGATCTGGATCGTCGACGCCGAGGGCCACGATCCTCGACCGGTGGCGGAGGGAGGGAGCCTCGGATGGCCGAGGTGGTCCCCCGATGGCACGAGGATCCTGTACCGGGATGAGCTGATGGCTGGGCCGACCGCGGGTGTCTATGTCGTCGACGTCGCGACCGGTGAGTCCACCCGGGTGGCAGACGTCGGCCCGGCGGAGTGGTTCGACGACGACACGCTGATCGTTAATCCCGATGGGAACTGAATCGGACTCGGACGCCGAGAAGCCCTGGCCCCGCGAGGGGCCGGGGCTTCCGGCTCGCCGCCGCCAGGCCCGCTCCTTGACGCGACTTTTCCTCAGCCGCTTCTCAGCAGAACATGGTGCTCGCGCATCCATGTGACGTGCGAGCAGAGGAAGGCGTCGTGAGTGTTCCCGCTCGAACTCGTCGAGACAAGGGCCCGTTTCGACACGTTCTTCGAGGAAGAGCGCGAGCGCCTGTTCAAAGCCCTCTACTTCGTCACCGGGAACCGCGAAGACGCGGAGGAACTCACGCAGGATGCGTTCTTGCGCCTGTGGGAACGGTGGGGCGACATCGATCGGATCGACGACCTCACCGGCTACCTCTTCCGCGTCGCGTTGAACGGGTTCCGGATGCGGCGGCGGCGAGCTGCCGTCGCGATCCGCAAGCTCGTCCCGGTGGCGGAGACCCCGGACGCGTTCCTCGAAGCGGAGATGCGAGCAGATGTTCGGCAGCTCCTGCTCGAGGTCACGCCGAGGCAGCGGGCTGCGCTCCTGCTCGTGGACCTGCTCGGGTACTCGTCCGAGCAGGCGGCACGCATCCTGCGTGTCCGACCGTCGACGGTTCGGGCCCTGGCAACCCAGGGCCGACGGGCCCTGCGAGCGGAAGGAGCGCGGGATGCCTGACGTGCAGGAGGTGTTCCGCATGTCGACGCAGAAGGTGCGCCAAGACCCCGGTGCGATGGATCGACAGCACACCAGGCAGCGCAAGGCTGCTCGGAACCGGAAGCTGGGAACGTTCGCGGTCGTCGGATGCATCGGCGCGGCTCTGATCGTCGCCGTCCTCGTGGCGAGCGATGAACGCGGCGAACCGGCGCCGTCGGTCGCCGCCGAGCCGGGCGGAACGAGGCAGACGCTGTCCATCGTGGATGTGGGCTCGGGCGAGGAAACCCCATTCACTGCTCCCCTCGGTGCCTCGGGGTTCGACGTCACGCTCGACGGGTCGATGGTCACGTACATCGACCTCGATGAGAACGGGAACGATCAGTTGTTCGTGATGGGTACCGACGGCTCGAACGCCCGACAGCTCACCCACGGAGAGGGGGGCGTCGGCGAATACGGCCCCAGCTGGTCTCCCGACGGCTCGATGATCGCGTACCAGCGGGACACATCGAACGACCCGCAGATCTTCGTCGTTCGCGTCTCCGACGGTGTATCGACACAGGTCACCAGGGAACCGCGAGGCGCGCTCGACCCGGGGGGGTGGACGCCGGACGGAGGATCGCTCGTCTTCTCGACCATCAACACCGCGGGCGATCACTACACGGCCCGGTCCCTCGATCTCACGACGGGACAGACAAGCGTCATCGTGCCGGACGCGAGCACTCCCGATGTTGTCGCCCGACGGGACCAGGATCGCGTTCAACTCCTGGTTGAAGCCTGATCCGCTGGTGCGATTGATCCTCGCGAACAGCGACGGATCGGAGCGGCGCGTCATCGCTCGATTGAACGGCGACGACGGGTACCAGAGATGGTCGCCCGACAGCACGCAGATCGCCTGGATCGGTACGGCGACGACGGCTCCGGCACGTACGTCTACGATCTCGCAACAGGTGAGACCCGGTTCGTGACGGCCGGAACGGTCGAGAGCTGGATCGACGACGAGCACATCCTCGTGAGCTGATCGATCCGAGATGCCGAGAGGCCCGGTCCCTTGCGGGGCCGGGCTTCGGCCTTGGATGCCGCCTGAGTGGCGGGGACGGATCGGGTTCTAAGCTCGATCCGACCCGGATAGGCTCGATCGATGGGATCCTCGCGGAGGCCCGAGAGGCCCCGCCTAAACGATCGGGATGCGTCGAGCATCCATGGTCGCGTGCAAGCCGAGGACAACGTCGTCAAGCTCGACCGGGAACGCGAGGCGCCCGCGGGTCCGCCGAGCTTCGAAGAGCTCTTCCTCGACGTGCATGATCGCCTGTACCGAGCGCTGTACTTCATCACAGGGAGCTCGGCCGACGCGGAGGAACTCATGCAGGACGCGTTCCTGAAGCTATGGGAGCGATGGGACCGGCTCGACACGATCGAGGATCCCGTCGCGTACCTGTTCCGTGTCGCGCTGAACGGGGTTCGGATGCGTGCACGCCGTGCACAGATGGCCGCGAGGAAGATCCTCCCGGCTGCCGGCACCCGCGACCCGTTCGATGACATCAACGTCCGGGAGGACGTGCGTCGGATGCTCCGAGGCATCTCGCCTCGTCAGCGGTCCGCGATCGTGCTCACTGAGATCTTCGGGTACAGCTCGGAGCAGGCCGCTCGGATCATGGGCATCCAGCCGACCACCGTCCGCGTGCTCGCGTCGCAGGGGCGCGCGGCGCTCAGGAAGAGTTAGGGAGGCGAGGATGCCAGACGTGAGGGAGGTCTACGAGATGGTTACGAAGCAGAAGACTCCCGAGCCTGGCGCCCTCGAGCGTCAGCAGAAGAGACAGGTCCGCACCGCACGGAACAAGAGGTTCGGTGCGTTCGCCGTGGCGGCGGCGATCGGTTTGGTGGCCGTCGTGCTGATCCTGGTGAACCGCCCCGGGGAAGACACGACGACCCCCGCCGGCACGCCTTCCACGGTGAACCCGGCAGATGCGGCAGCAGAGGAGGTCGCTATGGGCTTCCTCGGGGCGTACGGGGCCTTCGACGCGAAGCAAGCGATGACCTATCTGGCCGAAGACGCCGACATCACCGGATTGACCAATGGCGCAACGGGGGTCAACGCGTTGTCGCTGACAACCTCCTTCTTCGAAGCCATCGGCTACAGACAGACGATCACCTCCTGTCGGGCGGGCACCTTCGCCACCGATACAACGGTCATCTGCGAGTTCGACTTCCACGCCATCAGGTCGGATGAGATCGGAAGGGGCCCGTTCGGCGGCAGCGACTTCACGATCACCGTTCGTGGTGGAGAGATCGTCAGAGCTTCGCAGAGTCTGGAGACCGAGAAGTTCGGGCCTCAGATGTGGGAGCCCTTCGCCGACTGGGTGTACAAGACGTACCCGGAAGACGCCGCGGTGATGTACGTCGAGCCCGGCACACTGGAGGCACGCACCGAGAAGGCGATCCGCATGTGGGAGCAGCACACGCGGGAGTACGTGAAGGAAGTGAAGCGGGGAACCGCGGGGCAGTGACATCGCCAACACCCTGACGACCGAGGCTTCCATGGCACCGTCGAACGGGCCACAGGACGAGCGGGACCGTAACCGAGCGGCGCCCGCTCGCCCCGTGCGCCCCCCGCCGATCGCGACCGTCCTCCCGTGACCCTCAAGACCTGCTTCCGCTGTGACTGGCAAGGCGAAACGACGGAACCGGATTGCCCGAACTGCGGAGAACGGCCGCTCTATGTGGTCGGTTCTTCTCTTTCCGGAGAGGCGGGGAGGCCGGCAAAGGGTCGTCCCGACGAGCGGAGCCGCGAGACAGAAAGCAGCGCAGGCATGTCCCCGTCCGGCAACCCGTCTCCCCCAACGAACCCACCCCCGCCCCAAGCTGATGCGACCGAATCGTCCAGCCGATCCGTCAGGTCAACCGCCACGTTCGTTCTGGCCGCCCTGGTGGTGACCGTCACACTGGGAACCTGGCTCAAGGCGCAGGAACGCTCGGCCCCAGCGGCATCGACCGACGCCGCGACGCTCGAGGCCCTCGCCCGTGAAACCTCGCCCTCGCCGACGCCCGCGGGCGTCGATCCTTTCGAACCGCCTTCCACCCGCAGGCGTGTGAACAGCATGAACGGAGTTCCGTTCTCGTTCACAGTGCCTGGGGCTGGCTGGGAACGGTTCGGCGACATCTCGATCAACAAGTCCGAGACAGGACCACAAAGTGCAGAGGCCATCCTCTATTGGTCAAGCTTCCCCGACGGCTACTACGAAGATCCATATGGCCATTTCGCCGCTCCGTGCGCCCAGCTGCTGAGCCCGCCGGTTGGTCCCTCGGCGGCCGATCTCGCGGCCGCGGTGTCGACGGCGCCTGGGACGGAGCTCGTCACAGGGCCCTCGGACAGCACCGTAGGCGGACACCCCGCGAGGCACGTGGTGCTCGCCGTTCGGAAGACCGTCGGTTGCGACCCGGGATTCTTCTACACGTGGCACGACGTGAAGGGGGGTGCGCTCTGGACGGCGACGCGTGTGGGCGCAACCATCAGGGTGTGGATCGTCGATGTGAAGGGCACGCGCCTCTTCATCGCGTCCGCGACGACCCGGTAC
Source organism: uncultured Actinomycetes bacterium (assembly GCA_963734685.1). Lineage (GTDB taxonomy): Bacteria > Actinomycetota > UBA4738 > UBA4738 > HRBIN12 > JAOUEA01. Next base: position 490,357 of record CAVTIC010000001.1, read on the forward strand.
GCCAGCTCAAGTCTCGACAAGGAGATCAAGCAGATCATCGGATCGATCCGCTTCGGATAGCACGATCTGCGATCCCGAGATGCCGAGAAGCCCGGCCCCTCGGGGGTCCGGGCTTCGGCCTTGGTGCCGCCCGAAGGCGGCGGACGGATCGGGTGTTCAGCCCGATCCGACGTGGATCACTCGGGTGAGCCGGCGAGCTCGACCGGAGGCACGTCGGGCGGCATCATGCCGCCGGTGGCCTCGAAGACGATCTCGCCGTCGACCGCGTTCACGATGATCGTCTCGCCGGCGCGGAACTCCTTGTAGAGCAGCTTCTCGGCGAGCGGGTCCTCGACCATGCGCTGGATCGTGCGGCGGAGCGGCCGGGCGCCGAGCGCCGAGTCGTACCCCTGCTGCGCGAGCAGCACCTTGGCTGATTCGGTCAGATCGATCTCGAGGTCCTTGGCCTTCAGCTGCTCCGTCACGCGCTTCATCATCAGGTCGACGATGTTCTTCACGTCTTCCTGGGTGAGCGAGCGGAACACGATGACCTCGTCGATGCGGTTGATGAACTCCGGCCGGAAGCTCTTCTTCAGCTCCTCGGTGACCCGATCCTTCATCTTCTCGTAGGTGAACTCCTCGTCCCCACTCGCGGCGAACCCGATGCCGGGTCCCTTCTGGATGTCACGGGTGCCGAGGTTCGACGTCATGATGATGATCGTGTTCTTGAAGTCGACCTTGTGACCCTGTGAGTCGGTCAGGTGACCGTCTTCCAGGATCTGCAGCAGGGTGTTGAACACGTCGGGGTGGGCCTTCTCGATCTCGTCGAACAGCACGACCGAGAACGGCTTGCGGCGAACGGCCTCGGTGAGCTGGCCGCCTTCCTCGTACCCGACGTAGCCGGGGGGCGAGCCGATCAGGCGGCTGACCGTGTGCTTCTCCATGTACTCCGACATGTCGAGCTGGATCAGCGCGTCCTCGTCGCCGAACAGGAACTCCGCCAGCGCCTTGGAGAGCTCGGTCTTGCCGACGCCGCTGGGTCCCAGGAAGATGAACGACCCGGCGGGGCGGCGCGGGTCCTTCAGACCCGAACGCGTGCGGCGCATCGCGCGGGAGACGGCCGAGATCGCCTCGTTCTGGGTGACGATGCGCTTGTGCAGCTCGTCTTCCATGCGGAGCAGCTTCTCGGTCTCTTCCTCGGTCAGCTTGAAGACGGGGATGCCGGTCCAGATGCTCAGCACCTCGGCGATCTCTTCCTCGTCGACCTCGCTCAGGATGTCCATCTCTCCAGACTTCCAGGCCTGCTCGCGGCGTGAGCGCTCTTCCTGCAGCTGGCGCTCCTCGTCGCGGAGCGACGCGGCCTTCTCGAAGTCCTGGCCGTCGATCGCGCTCTCCTTGCGCAGGCGAACGTCGGCGATCTTCTCGTCGACCTCGCGCACGTCGGGCGGCGCGGTCATGCGCCGGATGCGCATGCGCGAGCCGGCCTCGTCGATCAGGTCGATCGCCTTGTCGGGCAGGAAACGGTCGCTGATGTAGCGGTCGGCGAGGTTCGCCGCGGCCACCAACGCGTCGTCGGTGAAGTTCACACGGTGGTGCGCCTCGTAACGGTCGCGCAGGCCCTTCAGGATCTCGATCGTGTGCGCGACGCTCGGCTCCTGCACCTCGATCGGCTGGAACCGACGCTCGAGGGCGGCGTCCTTCTCGAGGTGCTTGCGGTACTCGTCGCGGGTGGTCGCACCGATCGTCTGCAGCTCGCCGCGTGCGAGCATCGGCTTGAGGATCGAGGCTGCGTCGATCGCGCCTTCGGCGGCGCCGGCGCCGACGAGGGTGTGCAGCTCGTCGATGAACAGCACGATGTCGCCGCGCGTCTTGATCTCCTTCAGCACCTTCTTGAGGCGCTCCTCGAAGTCGCCGCGGTAGCGGGAGCCCGCCACCAGAGCGCCGAGGTCGAGCGTGTAGATCTGCTTGTCCTTCAGCGTCTCGGGCACCTCGCCACGGATGATGTCCTGGCTGAGTCCTTCGACCACGGCGGTCTTGCCGACGCCTGGCTCTCCGATCAGCACCGGGTTGTTCTTGGTGCGACGGCTGAGCACCTGCATCACGCGCTCGATCTCCTTCTCGCGCCCGATGACCGGGTCGAGCTTGCCGTCGCGCGCGAGCTGGGTGAGGTTGCGCCCGAACTGGTCGAGCACCATCGACCCGCTCTGCTGGCCCTCGCCCGCACCCCCGCCCGGCGTGGTCTCGCCCTTGCCGCCGGTGTAGCCCGAGAGCAGCTGGATCACCGTCTGTCGAACGCGGTTGAGGTCGGCGCCGAGCTTCTGCAACACCTGGGCGGCGACACCCTCGCCCTCACGGATCAGCCCGAGCAGGATGTGCTCGGTGCCGATGTAGTTGTGGCCGAGCTGTAGCGCCTCACGGAGCGACAGCTCCAAGACCTTCTTCGCACGCGGGGTGAACGGGATGTGTCCGGTGGGGGCGGCCTGCCCCTGACCGATGATCTCCTCCACCTGCTGGCGTACGGCCTCGAGCGAGATGTTCAGCGACTCGAGAGCCTTGGCGGCGACACCCTCGCCCTCGTGGATCAGCCCGAGCAGGATGTGCTCGGTGCCGATGTAGTTGTGGTTGAGCATCCTGGCTTCTTCTTGTGCCAGGACCACCACCCGTCTCGCTCGATCGGTGAAACGTTCGAACATGTCAGCGTCCTCCGGGCCACGACCCGCACGTTCCCGCTACCGACCGGAGATCTACGGACCCCGTCCTACCCCCGAGCCGCCTCGGGCGCCGCCCCCGGTGACCGGTCGCGACGCCCGCTGACAGGAAGTATACCCGTGGCCATGCGTATGCCTGGAACGACGCCGACACGTTGGACCCTTTCCGTCTTGGCTGGTGCACTTCCTGTCCTCACTGTGTTGTTCGGACTTTCTCGGCCTGAGGATTAGGTGCCTTTCGACTGATGCCGCGAATCCCCCGTTCGGACCATCAAATGTCCTCCTTCCGACCCGTTGTGTGGGGAGGACGGCGGGTGCCAGGATGGGCGAGCCCCGTTGGGGCGCATATGACCGGCGGCACGACCGAGGGGATCCACGTGCAGAACGCCTCCCAAAGCCTCGAAGGAGAGATGCGCGTGAGAGTGCTCGTGGTCGACGACCATCCGGCGTTCCGCCGGGCCCTCACGTCCGCCCTACGCTTGGTCGGCGACATCGAGATCGCCGGCGAGGCGGGCGGCGGCGTCGCAGCCTGCGATCAGGCGGAGGCGCTCGAGCCCGACGTCGTGTTGATGGACCTCTCGATGCCCGACCTCTCGGGCATCGACGCCATGAAGAAGATCCACGAATCGCGACCCGACCTTCCGGTCGTCATCCTCACGGCTCACGCCGACGCGGGTGTCGAGCGGGAAGCCCGCGAGGCCGGGGCGCGAGGGTTCCTGGCGAAGGGCACCGGACTGCACGACCTGGTCGTCACCTTGCACCAGGCCACCGACGAGGAGCCGGTGCTCTAGCGCCAGGTGGTCGATCCGGCGCCGCATCGTTCCTCGCCGGATCAGCGAGGTTGGTCACGCAGGGCGCGCACGCGCTCGGAGAGCGCGACCAACAGGGCGCGCATCATCTCGGGGTTCTCGTCGAGGAGCCGGTTGAAGTTCCACGCGGGGATCGAGAGCGTCTTCAGCTCCCCCTTGGCGATGACCGAGGCCGAGCGCGGCTTCCCGTCGATCAACGACATCTCTCCGAAGTAGTCGCCGGGGCCCATCGTGCCGACGACTGAGCCGCCCTGGCTCGCCTCGGCCTCACCCGAGACGATCAGGTGGAACCCGACGGCGGAGCGATCTTCCTCCAGTACCGTCTTACCGGCGGGGTGGGTGACTTCCTTCGCGATCTCGGCGACGCGTTGCAGCGACCGGTCGGACATGCCCTGGAACAGCGGCACCTGCTTCAGCGCCCCGACGACCTCCTCCGACATCGACTCTCCCTTCGATCTCCATCCGTTCGGCGTCGCGAGCATAGCCCTGGGCGACGCCCGGGCGCGAGCGAGGCGAGCCGGGTTCCGCGGATCAGCCCTCGTCCTGTGGGGGTTCCCGCATGTGATCCATCAGTGACCCCGCCCGGGCGTGCGCGGCCAGGCGGGTCTCGCCGTGGTCCGCGAGCGCCCGCAGGAACTCGGCGCGCTCGATGGCGAGCAGCCGACAATCGCCGGTCGCCCGGACGGTGGCGGTGCGAGGCACGTCGTAGAGCAACGCGATCTCTCCGAACCCGTCGCCGGGACCGAGCTCCGCCAGCGTCACGCCATCGCGTTCCACTGTCACGGCACCAGCCTGGATCGCGAAGTAGCGGTCGCCTAGCTCGCCCTCGCGGACGATCACCGAGCCGGCGGGCTCGTCCACGGGCACCGTGTTGGCGGCGACCCGCTCGAGCGCAGGTCCGGGAAGGACCCCGAAGATCGCGGTGCGCCGGAGGACGGCCATCTCGTGGTCGGGCACGCGGACGCCCACATCGAGGTCCGCGATCCGCCGACGCACCGCGAACCCCACGATCGGCATGACCAGGCCCCCGACGAGCACCATCCATCGGGGTCCCGCGGCGACGACGATCATCGAGGCGATGAGTGTGCCGAGCCCCTCGCCCGCCATGTAGAGGGCCTCGAGCACACCGAACACGCGCGTCAGTCGAGCATCCGGCACGACGCGTTGCAGCATCGTCACGCCTGTGACATCGGCGACCGCCATGCCGACGGCGCTCGCCGCCAGGGCGGGCGGGGCGATCGCGGGTGCACCCGCGATCGCGACCAAGGGCAGCCCGTTCAACAACACGCCCGCGCGGAACGAGCCGAACAGACGTCGCCGGCCGGCGACGACGACGGCAAGGGTGGCGCCGATCAACGCTCCAGCCCCCATCGCGGCGTTGAGGAAACCCACGCCCGAGTCCCCCGTTCCCAGCACGTCGAAGGCCAGCACGACGATCGCGATGTCGATGAAGCCGAGCACCACGGTGACGAGGCCGAGGAGGGTCACGATGAGACGGGGACGCGGATCTCGCCACACGGTCGCGATGCCGGCAACCACTTCCCGATGCACGCTCGTCGACGGCTCCGCCTTCCCTTCGACGGGAGGGACCGCGTGGGTCACGTGGATCGAGGCGACCAGCATCGTGCCACCGGTCAACAGCACCGCGAGCACCGCGTCGACGGCCCCCGGTCCGGAGAACCGGGAGACACCCGCGAGCACCACCCCGGCCAGCAGCGGCGCGAGGAGCACGCAGATGCTCTGGATCAGGCCCGCCGCGGCGTAGGCGGCGGTCAGTTCCCCCGGCGTGTTCGCGAGAGCAGGAAGGATGGCGCCGTGCGTCGGCCGCACCAGCGTGAGCGCACAGGCGGACACGATGGCCGCGGCGTACACGATCCCGGGGGACATCCCGAACAGCATCGCGACCGCCGTGGCCGCCGTTCCGACCGCGAGGCTCGCATACGCCAACATCAACACTCGTTCCCGGCGATGGCGGTCCCCCAACACGGAACCGATCGGTGCGGTGACCGCCGCCGCGATGAGCGTGACCGCCGAGATCACGCCGACACGCCCTGGCCCGCCTTCCTCGAAGGCGTACACGACGAGCGCGATGTAGGCGGCCCACTCGGTGAGGCTGAACGCCACGAGCGCGAACTGGGCCTTCGCGAGCGACGGGACCCGGAACGACGCGACGAATCCTCTGAGCGAGGCCCGAAGCTCCTCGACGGCGGATGCGACGCCCGAGGGCGAGCGCTCGTCGACCTGATCCTCTGCGCCCGACCGCTCCCCTTCGCTCACGCACGGACACTAGCGGACCGGTGTTCCAGGAAGGTCAGACGATCGCCACCATGGCGCCGACGACGACCAAGCCGATCCCCGCCCACCCGAGGGCGCCGGGGTGCTCACGAGCGAGGAGCACGGCCAGCACGACCGAGACCTCCCGGAGCGTGGCCACCTGGCCGACGGGCGCGAGCCGGAAGGCGAACAGGACCAGCGCGTAGGCCCCCACGCTGCCGAGCGCGATCGCGGCGCCGGTCCGCCACGATGCCCGGAGACGCGCGACGTCGAACCGGGTCGTCGCCGCCATCAACACGCCTTCGAGACCGAGCGTGCCGGCGAGGTACGCGAGCGGCGCCGCACCCTCGCGCACGGCTCTCGCATCGACGACGGAGTACACCGCGATCGACGCACCGACCAGGAGGGCGAGGGCGGTCGCCGCGAGGGTCCCCTGACGATGGGACCGGAACGCGAGCATCCCCAAGCCGACCGCGACGCACGCCGCACCCAGGACCGTCCGCACCGTGGCGGGTTGGCCCACCACTACGGTGGCCGCGATCGTCGCCATGAGCGGCGCGGACCCCCTTCCGACCGGATAGGTGACCGAGAGCTCCCCACGCCGGTACGCGCCCGCGAGTGCGAGCCCGTACACGGCTTCGGCGATGCCGCTCACGACCACGAGCCCCCACACGCCGGCCGGCGGGTCGAGGACGAAGAAGACTGAGAGGACGATGGCGGAGACGAGGCCCGACATGGCCATCGCGGCGACGCGGTCGTCGGCCCCGTGCAAACGGACGTTCCACAGAGCGTGGAGCAGGGCGGCGGCGAGCACCAAGGCGATCGCCCCCGGGTCCATCGCGGATGGGCTACTCGGGTCGCTGACTCGGGAACATGATCAGGTCACGGAGACTGGGCGCATCGGTCAGGAGCAGCAGCACGCGATCGACGCCCATGCCGAGGCCCCCGGCCGGCGGCATGCCGTGTTCGAGGGCGCGCAGGAAGTCCTCGTCGAACGGGTGCACCTCATCGCCGAGCACGGCTTTCATCTGCTGCTGCAGCTCGAACTTCGCGCGTTGCTCGATCGGGTCCGACAGCTCGCTGAACGCGGTGACGAGCTCGAGCCCGCCCGCCACCAGGTCGAAGTGCTCCGTGAGCCCGGGGTTCTCCCGATGCGGCCGGGCCAGCGGCGAGACCTCGCGAGGGAAGTCGCAGACGAACGTCGGTCGCTCGATCGACGCCTCGACGAGCTTCTCGAACAGTTCCTGGACGATCTTGCCGGGGCCCCATGCATCGTCGATCGGCACGCCGTGGCGCTCGGCGATGCCGGGCAGGTCGGGGTGCTCGAGGGCCACCGGCTCACCGACCGCCTCGCTCACCGAGCCGAGGATCGTGACGCGCGCGAACGGGGGCGTGAGGTCGATCGTGCGGCCTCGAACCGGGATGCTGAGCTCGTCGGGGTCACGGCCCACGACCGGGTTGACGGCTCGCGCAGACTCCACGAGCAGCGTCTCGCTGAGCTCCATCATCGTGTGGTAGTCCCCGTAGGCCTGGTACGCCTCGAGCATCGTGAACTCAGGGTTGTGATCGCGGTCGATGCCCTCGTTCCGGAAGTTGCGTCCCAACTCGTACACGCGCTCCATGCCCCCGACGAGCATCCGCTTGAGGTACAGCTCCAGCGAGATCCGCAGCTTCATGGGGATGTCGAGGGCGAGATGGTGCGTCGCGAACGGCCGGGCGTTGGCACCGCCTGCGACGATCTGCAGCATCGGGCCCTCGAACTCCACGTACCCCCGCTCGTCGAGGACCCGACGCATCGTCTTGAGCACCGCGGCGCGCGCCAGCACGTACCGACGCGGGTCCTCGTCGGCGATCAGATGCAGGTAGCGGCGGCGCTGCTGCAGATCGGGATCCTGCAGCCCGTGCCACTTCTCCGGCAACGGGCGCAACGCCTTCGTCATCATCGCCCACCGATCGGCGAACACGCTGAGCTCACCCTTCCTCGTGGTGCCGACCCGTCCGGTCACACCGATGATGTCTCCCAGGTCCACCTCGTCGAGCAGGGCGAACGATGCTTCCGGAAGGTCGGCCTTGCTGGCCACGACCTGCAGGTCGCCGGTGCGATCGCGCACGACCAAGAACTTCAGCTTGCCGATGTCCCGCTTCAGCACGACCCGGCCCGCGACCGTGGTGACGGCGTCGGTGATCGTGTCGGCGTGGAGTGCGGTGTGGGAGGCTCGCACGTCGGCGGTTGGCGTGGGCTCGGCCACCCCCAGCGCCCGCTCGAGGGTGAGCGCGAACGGCGGCATGCCCGCCCGATCCAGTCGAACCATCGACTCCCGCCGACCGGCGAGGATCTCAGACTCACGTGAGCCGTCGTCACTCATCGGCGGTCACCGTGTTCTTCTCGAAGACGAGACGAAGACCCTCCAGGGTGAGCCATGGCTCGTGCCGGTCGATCTCGGAGCAGTGCGGGATGACGACGGGGGCCAGTCCACCGGTCGCGATCGAGGTCGCCCCGGGCAGGGTCGCTCGGATACGGGTCACGATGGCGTCCACCTCGCCCGCCGTGCCGAAGATCAGGCCGGATTGGATCGCCTCGACCGTGTTCGTGCCGACCACGCTCGGAGGCGCGGTGAGCTCGACGCGCGTGAGCCTCGCGGTACGCGAGAACAGGCTCGCGGCGCTCGCCTGCATGCCGGGTGCGATCACGCCACCCACGAACTCCCCGCTCCCGCTCACCACGTCGAAGTTCGTCGCGGTGCCGAAGTCGACGACGATCGCCGGACCGCCGGTCAGGGTGAACGCGGCGAGGGCGTTCACGACTCGATCGGCGCCGACCTCCCGAGGATTGTCGGTGAGGATCGGGACACCGGTCTTCACCCCCGGGCCCACGATCACCGGCGCGAACGGGAAGTAGTGTGCCGTCAACTCGCGGATCGTCGCGGTGACGTCGGGCACGACGCTCGCCACGACGAGCCCGGTCACCTGCGACTCGAACGACATGCCGCGCTGTTCCAGGAAGCCCGAGAGGGTCAGCGCGAGTTCGTCCGACGTCCGCTCCGGGTGCGTCGAGAGACGCCAGGTGTGCTCGAGCTCGGCACCGCGGAAGACCCCGAGCACGATCTCGGTGTTACCGACGTCGGCAGCGAGCAGCATGGCGCTTCGGGCCCCTTCCCTCACGACTCCGACCGGAACGACGGTCCATCGTCGCCCACGGACTCACGCGACGACAACCGGGGAGACCGGTCGGGTTGCGTCATCAGCGATCCGGGGCCGGGAGCCGCAGGTTGTCGATCAGTCGGGCCGACGGGAACGTCGCCGCCACCAGGGCGCGCGCCGGCACACTAGGTTCCAACACCTGGACACGATCGAAGGTGCGGTCGTCGACCACGGCGGCATGGTCGAGGCGGGCCAGCGGTGTCGCGCCGATCTCCCTCGCCATCATGGCGACGAGCGCGTTCGCATCGCGCTCACCGGCCCGGGTCGCGACCGCGGCCTCGGTCAAGGCGAGGAACAAGCACCCGGCCTGATCGCGTTCCTCGGGCGAGAGGCGAGCGTTGCGTGAGGACAGCGCCAGCCCGTCGGGTTCCCGGACCGTGGGGCACGAGACGATCTCGACCGGCATGCGCTCGAGGGCCACCATGCGATGCACGAGGAACACCTGCTGGGCATCCTTCTCCCCGAAGTACGCAGCGCACCGGCCCGTGACGTCGAACAGGCGGTGCACCACCCCGAGCACCCCCTCGAAGTGCCCGGGGCGCGACGCCCCCTCGAACGCGGCACCCGCCGGCCCCGGGTCGGGCTGCGGGAGGTCGACGCCGGGGGGATACACATCGTCGACCGACGGCGCCCAGACGACGTCGACCCCGATCTCGTGGCAGAGCGAGACGTCGTGGGCCTCGTCGCGCGGGTACCGCTCGAGGTCGGCCGGGTCGGCGAACTGGCGAGGGTTCGACGAAGATCGACACGACGACCGCGTCGCGCTCCTCACGCGCCCTCCGTATCAGCGAGAGGTGACCCTCGTGCAGGGCGCCCATCGTGGGGACGAGGCCGATGCCCTCGCCCGAAGCACGGATCGCGTCGACCGCTGCGCGCAACTCGGCCGTACGCCTGATCAGCTCCATCCGCCGAGCGCTTCCTCGACGCGAGCTCGACCCTCGGAGGGCAGACGGCCGCCACGCACGGCGAGGTCGACGGCCACACGTGCCATCTCGACGTAGGCGTCGACAGCCCAGGGCGCCCGGGCCGAGAGCGCCTCGAGGTTGCGGACGATAGTGGCGGCATCACCGCGCACGGCAGGGCCGGTGAGAGCCAGAGACGGGCCGACGCGAGCGACGTTGGCCACCGTCGCTTCCTGCAGCGCGGCGAGGGCTCCGATCGGGTCGGGAACGCCCGCGGCGGCGAGCAACTGCTCCGCAACCCCCGCTGCGGCGACCAGGTAGTTCGAGGCGAACACGGCGGCGGCGTGGTACATCGCCCGGTGCTCATCCGGGAGCCGGAACGGCACGCCACCCATGTCCTCGGCGAGCCGCTCGGCGAGGAAGAAGCCCTCATCGTCGTCGGCCCCCACAGCGACGGTGCAGCCGGGGAGCCGCTCGATCGCCGCTTCCACGTCGGGGAAGGTCTGCAGCGGATGCACTCCCAACCGACGGGCGCCGGCCGCCCTGCCCGCGTCGAGGGCCGACAAGGGGGTGGCGCCGGAGAGATGGGCGACCCACCGGCCTCCTCCGATCGCTCCGGCTGCCGCGAGCGACCCCACGGTCGGTTCGATCAGGTCGTCGGGCACCGCGACGAGCACGACCTCCCCCTCATGGGCGGCTTCCGCATCGTCGAGCACCGGCACCCCGGGCAGGAACCGCGCCGCCCGTTCGGCGGTGGCGGCGCGGCCCGACACAGCGACGATGCGGTGGCCGGCGCGACTCAGCAACACGGCGACGGCCGTGCCCGCACGCCCCGCCCCCACGACCGCGATCTCCATGCCGCGAGTATCGCAACTCCGCCGGTGAGGGCCGGGTTGGTCAGTGCAGACGCAGCGGTGACGCGAACGGGCGGGCGCCGGACCCGGCATCCGGACCCAGAGGCACGTCGACCACGCGCGTGCCGTCGGGCAAGCGAGGATCGGGATCGAGCTCGAGCAGCGGCAGGAGCACGAAGGCCCGTTCGAGCATGCGGGGGTGTGGCACCGTGAGATCGTGCTCGTGGATCGTTCGGTCCCCGAACAACAGCAGGTCGATATCGATGGTCCGCGGGCCCCAGTGGACCTCGCGGAGCCGCCCGAGCGCAGCCTCTACCCGTTGGCATGCGGCGAGCAGCTCGTGCGGGTCGAGGTCGACATCGGCACGCACGACGACGTTGAGGAAATCGGGTTGCTCGACGCCTCCGACCGGGTCGGTCTCCCACACCCGCGAGCACGAGAGCAGCCGCATGCCGGGCTCGTCCGCGAGCATGTCGACCGCGCGTTGGAGCGCTGCGAGACGATCGCCGAGGTTCGCGCCCAGCCCGAGGACCACGATCTCGGTCACGGCTCCAGCCCGGCGACCACGATCTCGGTCACGGCTCGAGCCCGGCGCCCGCACCCCGGGTCACAGCCGCCGCGACGCCGTCGATCTGCAGCCGAGAGGCGGCGCCGGGCTTGTGCACGACCGCGGTCACGCGCGCCACCCGATCGTGGGCGAGCACCCGCGCCGCGATGTCGCTCGCCATCACCTCGATCAGGTCGTACGAGCCGTTCGTGATCACTTCGCGCACCGTCTCGGTCACACCACGGTAGTCGGCGGTGGACGCGATCGTGTCGCCGCCCACCTCCACCTCGAGATCGAGATCGACGACGAACGTCTGCGGCTCGTCCTTCTCGCCCGGGCGAGCGCCGTGGTGCCCGCTCGCCGTGATGCCCGACAGGAACAGTCGTGCGGTCGTCGTCATCTACGTCGCCTCCTCGTCGTCCGCGCGGTCGTCGACGTAGCCCACGTCGTGGCCGGCCCCATCGTCCGACCCATCGTCGACGTCGAACCAGTCGTCGCGCTCGTATTCCTCGAGATCGACCCACGGTGGTCGCCGTTCGAGCTGCAACATGACCGCACCCGCGCTGGGATCTGCGTGTCCATGCGGTGCATGCGCATAGCGGGCTCGGAGGTACTCCGAGATCATGGGTGCGATCGTGTCGGCGGCTTCCTCGATCAGGAAATGCCCGCATCCGGGCAGCAGCCCGAGCGTCGAGGAAGGCATCGCGTCGTTGATGCGCTCCCCCACGGTCGCCGGCACGAACGGGTCGTCCTCGCCCCACAGGATCAGCACGGGGATCTCGAGCAACCCAAGGGCACGTCCGATGGCGTCGAGGGCGGCCGGGTCGGGCTGCAGCGCGAGGCCGGCGGCGACCCGCCCGAGCCGTTCGGCGCCGTCACCCTTCGCATACGACTCGGCGTAGGCATCGAGCACCGGGGCGGCCAGCCGGTCGTGCACGACCGAGCCTCGCTCGAACATCTCGCGCACGACCGCCCCAGCGACGCCGTCGGGGTCACGGTCGTCGGCGGCGAGGCGAGCGAGCGCCTCGGCCGCCATCACCGGCGGCTGGGTCCCGAGCACGTCGGCGCTCACGAGGACGAGCGCGTCGACGGCAGACCCACCGGGATCGAGCGTGAGCGATCGCGCGACCCCGCCGCCGGCACCGTGGGCCACCACCGCGATCCGTTCGATGCCGAGGTGGACGAGCAACTCGTCCATCGCCGCGGCCTGGGCCCGAAGGTCGAGACCGGCGCCCGCAGCAGGTCTGGAGGCGCCCGCACCCGGGAGGTCGGGGGCGACCACCCGGAACCGCGACCCGAGCAGCGGCAGGAACTCGCGCCACTGCCACGAGGAGGCCGGGAACCCGTGGAGGAGCAACACCGGGGGGCCCTCGCCCTCATCGTGGAACGCGATCGTGCCCACCGACGTCTCGAAGGCGTGGGGTGGCGCGGGGGGTCCCTCTGTCACGATCGAAGACCCACGATCATGGCTGCGATCCTCGGGCGATCGCGTCGACCACGCGCACGACCCGCGCCATCTCCAGCACGTCGTGGACCCGCACGACGTCGACCTCGTGTGCCGCGCACCACGCGACCGCCCCGGCGGTCCCATCCACGCGCTCGGCGGGATCGTCGACGCCCGTGAGCTGGCCGATGAAGCGCTTCCTCGAGGCTCCCACCAGCACCGGCACCCGGAGCTGGGCGAACGAAGCGATGTCGCGGAGCAAGGCGAGGTTGTGGTCGAGGTTCTTCCCGAACCCGATGCCCGGATCCACGCACAGGTGGTCGCGTCCGACCCCCGCTGCCACGGCCGCCCCGACGCGAGCCGCGAGGAATCCCCGAACCTCCGTCACCACGTCGTCGTAGCGGGGATCGTCCTGCATCGTCTTGGGCTCTCCGAGCATGTGCATCATGACGAGCCCGGCACCGGTCGCAAGCACGACCTCGAACATCGCCGGGTCAGCGGCGGCGGAGACATCGTTCACGATCGCGGCGCCGGCGCGCACGGCCGCCCTCGCGACCTCGGGGCGGCGCGTGTCGACGCTGACCGCGACCTCGGTCGGCGCCGCCTCGCGCAGCCCCGCGACAACCGGCAGGACGCGAGACAGCTCCTCATCGACGGACACTGGGTCGGCGCCGGGCCGAGTGGACTCGCCGCCCACGTCGAGGATGTCGGCGCCGTCGGCGACGAGTCGCAGCCCGTGCGACACCGCGTCGGCCGACGTCACGAGCTTGCCGCCGTCGCTGAACGAGTCGGGTGTCACGTTCACGATGCCCATCAGGAAGGTCCGCGCTCCGAGCGGGAAGGCGTGGTCACGGCATCGCCATACGGCATCGGTCACGTGAACCATCGTAGTGTCGACTCGCATCGACGCCAGGGCGCGTGCGAGCATCGGAGCGCCGAAGGACCCGGATCGTTGAGGCACGCTCAGCGCATGCCGATGTGGTTCATGGCCTCCTGCCGCGTGCGCGCGTCGGTGCGGAACAGCCCGCGCACCGCGGACGTGACCGTGACCGACCCGGGCTTCTTGATCCCGCGCATCGTCATGCAGAGGTGCTCCGCCTCGATCACGACGAAGACACCGCGAGGCTCGAGCGCGCGCTCGATCGTATCGGCGATCTCGGTGGTGAGGCGTTCCTGCACCTGAGGCTTCTTCGCGAGTACGTCCACCACCCGGGCGATCTTCGACAGGCCCGTGATCTGCCCAGCCTTGTTCGGGACGTAGGCCACGTGCGCACGACCGTTGAACGGGATCAGGTGGTGCTCGCAGATCGAGTACAGCGGGATGTCGCGCACCATGATCATCTCGTCGAAGTCGGCGCCCTCGACCACCGTGACGATGCCGGTCGGATCCTCGCCCACGCCACCGGCGATCTCGCGGTACATGCGGGCGACCCGAGACGGCGTGTCCTTCAGCCCACCGCGGTCGACATCCTCGCCGATGCCTTCGAGGATCAACCGCACGCCCTGTTGGATCTTCTCGTCGTCGAACGACGCCATGCGCGGCATGCTACCCGAGCCTTCACGAGGTCCACGTCGGCCTCAGGGGCCGTCGGGCGAGGTGGCTTCCCAGCAGTCGTACCAGCCGTCGGGCGTGCGGCACCAGATCGTCGGTGGTGGGAGCTGCGGCTCTTCGGCGTTCGCCGAGACCACCACGAGGGCAACCAGCGCGATCACCACGAGTGCCGCGGCCGCCGCGATCACGCGGCTCAGCACCGAGACGAGCCGCCACTCATCGACCGACTGGCGGAGTCGCGCGGGGTCCTCGCGTGCGTCCCGCGGCGCGTGGTCGGCCGGGTTCGACGACGCGGCCCGACCCCTCGAGCCGGTCGTGCCCGTGGGGCGCGGTGCGGCGTGCGCCGCCACCGGTCCCGGCCGAACGGCCCGCTCCGCGGCGAGGCGCTCGAGTCGGCACGCTCGATCGTAGGCGGCGCGGTCCCGTTCGTCGCCGAGCACCTCGTACGCGGCCGCGATGCGCCGGAACCGATCGGGTTGCTCGATGCCGGGATCCACGTCGGGATGGAGCCGGCGGGCAAGCGCCCGGTACGCATGGCGGATCGCCTCGTCGGAGGCGTCGGGTTCGACCCCCAGCAGCGCGTAGAGGTCGTCGCCGGACGCGAGGGCGCGAGCCACGGCGTCCATCGGCCGAGTGTATGTCCGTTCGGGGAACCGAGGCGGTCGTTCAGTCCTGGACGAGGCGATCGAGCGTGGCAGGCAGATCCGAGAGATCGGGCAGCGTCGCCGAGCGAGGCACCATGCTGGTCTCACCCAGCCGGTCTATCCAGACCGCCGGGAGCCCCAGCTTGGCGCACGGCTCGATGTCGTGGAACAACGACGCCGCGACGTGAGCGTGCCGCGTGCGATCGGCGCCCGTGCGCCGGAAGAACGTCTCCCAGTGCCCGAACGCGGGCTTGTACGACCCGATGTCGGACGCCACCACGCGCTCGTCGACCTCCACGCCGATCGCCGTGACCGACGCCTCGAGCAGATCCGGGTCGGTGTTCGACAGGATCGCGAGCTTCCACCCTCGCCCCCGGAGCTCCGTGAGCGCAGCCGGGACCTCGGGGAAGACCCGCCACGACGGCAATGACGCGGTCAGGGCGTCGCGCTCGTCCTCGGGCACCTCGACCCCGAGCTCCACGGCCACACCCGCCAGCGTCTCGGCCATGACCTCGCGGTACGGGATGCCGCGCCCTTCCTGCACCCGGGGTTCGATGCGCATGTAGGTGTCGAGCAGCGCCTCGCCGTCGACGTCGGGCCATAGGCGCTGCATCGTCTCTCGCACACCAGCGGGCCAGTCCACGAGGGTGCCGTAACAGTCGAAGGTCGCCCACCGGTTCACGGCGCGCAGTGTACCCAAGCAGTTCCAACGGTTTCCCGGCCGTTTCGGGCCGATTGGGTGTCAGGCGGGCGAGAGCCCCGGTGGGCCGATGTTGGGCCGCAGGGTGCCCGGGGTCGACGCTTCCTCGTCGTCCTCGCTCTTGCTCTGTCGCGAGACGGCAAGGCCCGCCGACCGAACCTCGTGGGCACGCGGCTGCCGTCGCTCGACGTCGGCGAAGAACGCCTCGACGTCCTCGCGCTCCATCGTCTCGATCTCGATCAGCCTCGCGGCGAGCGCGTCGAGCTTGTCGCGGTTCACCGTGAGGATGTCGAGCGCCACGTCGTGCGCCTCGTCGATCAACTCTCGGACCTCGAGGTCGATCTCGAACGCCACGGCGTCGGAGTAGTCGGGCGTCGAGCCCCAGTCGCGACCGAGGAACACCTCGCCCTGCTTCTGGCCCAGCGTGCGCGGCCCGATCGAGTCGCTCATGCCGTACTCGGTCACCATCTGGCGCGCGATCTTGGTGGCGCGCTCGATGTCGTTGCCGGCCCCGGTCGTGACGTCCCCCGCGACGATCTCCTCGGCCACCCTGCCGCCCATGAGCATCGCCAGCTCGTCGCGCAGCTGCTCCCGCGTCATGAGGAACCGGTCCTGCTCCGGCAGCGTGAGCGTGTAGCCGAGAGCCCGCCCACGCGGGATGACGGTGATCTTGTGCACCTCATCGGTGTTGGGCAGGACGTGGGCGACCATCGCGTGCCCACCCTCGTGGTAGGCGATCAGCCGGCGCTCCCCCTCGTCCATGATGCGCGACTTGCGCTCGGGGCCGGCCATCACGCGGTCGACGGCCTCTTCGACCTCCTTCATCGAGATCGCCGTCTTGTTCCGACGCGCGGCCAGCAACGCAGCCTCGTTGATCGCGTTCGCGAGGTCGGCGCCGGTGAAGCCGGGTGTACGCCGGGCGAGCACGGCGAGATCGACGGTGGAGTCGAACGGCTTGCCGCGAGCGTGCACACGCAGGATCGCCTTGCGGCCCTCGAGGTCCGGCCGATCGATCACGACCTGCCGATCGAACCGGCCCGGACGCAGCAGGGCTGGGTCGAGGATGTCGGGGCGGTTCGTCGCCGCCATCAGGATCACCGTGGACCGCTGATCGAACCCGTCCATCTCGACGAGGAGTTGGTTCAGGGTCTGCTCACGCTCGTCGTGTCCCCCGCCGAGCCCGGCCCCGCGCTGCCGGCCGACGGCGTCGATCTCGTCGATGAAGACGATGGCGGGGGCGGTCGCCTTCGCCTGCTCGAAGAGGTCGCGCACACGAGCCGCCCCGACCCCGACGAACATCTCGACGAAATCGGAACCGGAGATCGAGAAGAACGGCACCCCGGCTTCGCCGGCAACGGCGCGCGCGAGCAGCGTCTTGCCGGTGCCCGGGGGCCCGAAGAGCAACACCCCGCGCGGGATCTTCGCGCCCATCGCCTGGAACTTCGACGGGCTCTGCAGGTAGTCCTTGACCTCCTGCAGCTCCTCGATCGCTTCGTCGACGCCGGCGACGTCGCCGAAGGTGGTCTTCGGCTGGTCCTTGTTGACGGTCTTGTGCCGGCTGCGCCCGAACTGCATCACGCGCCCGCCGCCGCCCTGGGAGCGGTTCATCACGAACAGCAGGATGCCGCCGATCAACAGCACCGGCAGGATCACCGTGACCAGGGTGCCCAACAGTGCGTTCGGCTTCTGCGGGTCGACCTCGGTGGGCACGCCTGCCTTCTCGAGCATCACCGTCACGTCGTCCGCGTACTCGGTGGGGAACGACGTGCGGTACGTGGTGCCGTCGACCAGGTCGCCCGTGACCGCCTGGTCGCCGTCGAGGATGACCGCGTTCTCGATACGCCCCTCCTCGACGGCGGCGCGGAACTCGCTCAGGGTGAACGCTTCACTCGTGGGGGCGCGTCCCATGAAGGAGACGACCAGCAGGAACACGAGCGTGCCCAGCACGATCCAGATCGTGGGGGTGCGGACGAGCTTCCTGATCGGGGATTCGGGTTGTTGGCTCAGGACGTGGCTCCTCGGAGGCGCGCGGAGAGACCGCCGGAACCCCGACATGCTGCTCGCCGGAGCCCGTTGCCGATGGTAGCACCGGCCCCGGACTCAGGGGACCCGGCCGTGTGACGACCGGCTCTCAGCGGATCCCCGTGTCGACGAGCAACTCGACCTCGGCCCATCCGGTCGCAGGAACCGTGACGGTCACTGCCGAAGCGGTGGGCGGACGACCGGGTTCCACCGCGGGCACCACCTCGTAGGTTCCGGGGCCGGCGGCCAGCTCGAACCGCCCCCGAGCATCGGTCTCGACCTCTCCGACCGCCGCTCCGTCGGTCGTGGAGACCCGCACGAGCCCCTGCCACGGCCGGTCGGGACACGGCGACCCTTGCACGACGACGGGGCACAGTGGACCGGACGTGACCACGCCGCGGATGCCGCCGGCCGGAGCCCCGTCGGTGCTCGTTGCCTCCTCACCACAGGACGCGAGGAACAACAGGCAGGAGATGGACGCGACCACGACCGCTCGGGTTCGCATGCCCGTCCGACGCCTCGAAGCGACCGTAGGGTTCCCCACGCTTCAGGCGGCGGTTCTCTCAGATGCGCTATCGCTTCGCTGCATGAGCGCTCTCAGATGCGCTATCGCTTCGCTGCATGAGCGCTCTCAGATGCGCTATCGCTTCGCTGCATGAGCGCCTCGACGAGCGCTACCGCTTCGCTGCATGAGCGCCGTAGGTCTCGGGCTTCAGGGTGGCAACGAAGGGCAGGTTCCGGTAGCGCTCATCGTAGTCGAGCCCGTAGCCGACCACGAACTCGGACGGGATCTCGAACCCGATGTAGCGGATGTCGAGCGGCACCTTCTGCAGACCGGTCTTCCGCAGCAGGGCCGCGACCTCGAGCGAGGCCGGACGACGGGCGGCGAGGTTCTTCAGCAGGTACTTGAGTGTGAGGCCCGAGTCCACGATGTCCTCGACCAAGAGGACGTCGAGGCCTTCCAGGTCGTGGTCGAGGTCTTTCAGGATGCGCACGACCCCGCTCGTCTTGGTCGCGGCGCCGTAGGACGAGACCGCCATGAAGTCGAACTCGAGCGGCAGCGCGATGTGCCTGGCGAGATCGGCCATCACGACGAAGGCGCCCTTGAGCACACCGACGAGCAACAACGACTTCCCGGTGTAGTCCTCCGTGATCTGCCTGCCCATCGCCGTGAGCGCCGCATCGATCTCCTCGGTGGAGACGAGGACCTTCTCGATGTCGGGCTCGTAGGCGCTCACGGGAACCCGGAGTGTAGCGTCCGGCGTGTCGTGGGTGAGACTCACGGCTGCTCCCCCTCCATGGTCGGCTCGCCTCGATCGACCGGGGACGAGACGCGAACATACACCCGGTCGCGCCGCGCGGTCCTCCCCCCCGGCAGGTCGCGTCGCCGGCCCGGCCTGCCCGTCGCGAGATCGAGCACCGATGCCACCGAGTCGCGGGTCCACGGCGCCACATCGTCGACGGCGACCATCCGCCACAGGGCCATACGGACGATGCGGGCGGCGAGGGAACGCGGAAGCGTGGCGAGGTCGGCCGCCCGGAATCGGACCTCGCCATCGAGGTGCTCCACGATCGCCCGCTCGTGCTCTGCGGCCTGCCTGAGCAGCTCGAGCCGGTCGGCGTGGAGGACGGACGCCGTGCGCGCGATCGTGGCCCGCACGTCGCGGCCGATGATGCGCTCGAGCATCGGGATCGCTTCGTGTCTGATCGCGGCCCGAAGCAGCCGCGGATCCTCGTTCATCGGATCGTGTCGGGGCCGGAGACGGAGCGCCCTGCAGAAGGCTTCGATCTCGACGCGGGTCACGCCGAGCATGGGTTGCACGATCGCGGAGCCGGGACGATCGCCGCTGCCCGGCCAGATGCCGGCGAGGCCGTCGAGCCCGGTGCCGCGCAGCAGGTTGAGCAGGACGGTCTCGGCTTGATCGTCGAGGGTGTGCGCCTCGGCCAGGACCGGCGCCCCGATCGCACGCCGGACGTCGTCGGCCGCGTCCCCCCGCCGGACGGTCGCCCACGCTTCGACGGACTCCCCCCGAGCAGGGGCGTCGCCGGCGACCCGCAGGTGGAACGGGAGGCCGAGCCTGGCTGCGAGCCGCCGCACGTACGCTGCGTCGGCGTCGGACCCGGCGCGTAGCCGGTGGTCGAAGTGGAACACCTCGAGTCGGACGCGGAGCAGGCGCCGCAGCCGCACGAGGGTCTCCAGCATGCAGACGGAGTCGGGGCCGCCCGAGACACAGACCAACACCAGCTCGCCGGGGTGCAGCAGTTCGTGATCACGAACCGTCGCCGTGACCCGTTCGATCACCCGCGCGACGGCCGGCGGGCGTCGCATCGCGCCGGCCCTACTCCGCGACGCGCTCGACCCAGGCGGCAGGGGCGGCGATCTCCTCGAGCGTCGGCAGGTGCTCGGGCGCGAGCCAGACCCGATTGAAGGCACCCATGCCGGCGCGCGCGATCACATCCCGCACGAACACCTCACCGCGATCGTACTGCTGGATCTTCTGCTCGAAGCCGATCGCCCTCTGCACGCTGCGTTCGACCCCCGAACCCTTCCGGCGCGCCGCGAGCGCCCGGCGCATGCGGTCGACGTCGGTCACGTGCTCGCGCGAGACCTCGTTCATCACGTAGGACGCGTGGCCCTCGAGCAGGGACATCAGCCCTTGGACCCGAGCGAAGAGTTCGCGCTGTTCGGGCGTCAGCAGGAGGAAGACCCCGCTCATGCGGGGCTCTGCGCCGCTGCGCGCTTCCTCCACCGCGCGACGGAGCTGCGCGACGAGCTCCTTGCCGTCGAGCGTGACCCCGCCGAGGTAGCTGTCGACCAGACCGCGGAGGTGCCCCCGGAGCCACGGTGCCGCACCGAACTGCACGCGGTGGGTCACCTCGTGGATCGCGACCCAGAGCCGAAAGTCGCGCGAGGGCAGTCCGAAGCGTTGCTCCACCTCGGCGACGTTGGGACCCACGAAGTAGAGCAAGCCCTCGTCGTCGGGCGGCAGGAAGACGTCGTACTGGCCGAGCACCCGGCGAGCGACGTAGCCGAAGAGGGCGCCCGCCTGCGCTCCCATCGCCTTCCGGCGGATCTCGGCCCGAGCCGGCTTCTCGGCGAACACGCGCTCGGCGAGCGGCTCGAGCAGGCGCTGCATGCCGGTGAGGTTCGCGCGGATCCACTCGCTCCGGGCCATGACCCAGGCGCGCGAGCGGAACCCGCCGACGGTCATTCCCGTGTGGTCGGTGATCAGCGATTCAGCGAACGGCACGAGCTCCCCGAAGTCCTCCCGCATGCGAGCCCGCTGCACCGCCGGCACCGAGATGCCGGGGCCGGCCACGCGGCGGCCGAGCTGGTGCGCCAGGTCCCAGTCGGCGAGCCTGGCCGCCGCCGATCCCA
Organism: uncultured Actinomycetes bacterium; assembly: GCA_963734685.1. GTDB lineage: Bacteria > Actinomycetota > UBA4738 > UBA4738 > HRBIN12 > JAOUEA01. Next base: position 511,372 of record CAVTIC010000001.1, read on the forward strand.
TCGACCAGTCGACCTCGGTGGCGCTCACGGGGGATCCTCCTCTGCGGTTCTCGGCCGGCGCCGGTCCCTCGCGGGGCGCGACACCGATGGCTCAGGCTTCGCCGGTTGCCTTCTTGCGGGCGGCGATCATGCCCGCGCGGCGAGCCTTGCCTTCGGCGATGCGTCGATCGGTGCCGGTGTCGAGCAGCTCCTTGAGAGCCGCCTCGTATGCCTCCTGATCCATCGTGACTTCAGGACGATCCTCTGGGACCGGCGGTGCGGCGGGAGCGGGCGCCTCGGCGGTCGCTGCTGCGGCCCCGGCTTGGGCGGCGGAGGGCTCTGCAGCAGGCGCCGGGGCTGAGGGAGCAGGCGCGGGGGCTGAGGGAGCGGCGCGGGGGCGCGGCAGCAGGCGGGGAGCGGCGGGCGCGGCGGCGGGGGCGGCCAGGGCCGCGGCGGCGGCGGGCATGGCTGGAGGTGCGACCACGACCGGCGCTGCCTGCGAGAGGTCGACGTTGCGGCGAGGCAGCTCGCGGCCGATCCGCACTCGGTCGGCGCGCACGACCTTCAGACCCTCCTCGTCCTTGGAGAACCGGGGGGCATAGCGCATGTACTGGATCGTGAGGAAGATGACGATCACGACGCCGAGGACCGCCAGTGCGATGGCGAGCCAATAGACCCAGCCCCCGTCGTTCTTCTCGGGGACGACCTGCGGGTCGACGATCGTCTGAGCGGCCGCGGACCCGGCCGTCACCATGAGCGTGGCCGTCGTGAGTGCGATCGAAGCGAGCAGCTTCCGGGGCATCCTCATCGCGGCGGATACTAGCACCGGCGAACTCCGAACCGGCCGCGGCGCGATCGAGAGCCGGAGATGGGATTTGAACCCATGACCTACCACTTACGAGGCGGTTGCTCTGCCAGGCTGAGCTACTCCGGCGACGGAGGAGAAGTCTACCAACGGGGTGTCTGCGCCTCGGAGGGTGCGGTCCCCTTCCGTTGAAGCGGTGGCCGGGTCCCGGTTCCTCGGCGCTGGTCGCGGGGCCCGCGAACCGCCATGATGCGCGCATGAACGCCGAGGCCCAGCCGCAGATCTCCGGTCAGATCGAGCGCGTGATGGTCGGCACCGACCGGTCGCAGACGGCCGAGCGCGCCGTGCGGTGGGCGGCCACGTTCGCCGAGGCGTTCGGCGCGGAACTGCACATCGTGCAGGTGATCGTGCCGTCGAGCCCGGCCGACACCGAGTACGGCGCCGCCGAAGCCACGAAAGCACGGTCGGCCGCCGACGACCTGCAGACGTATGCCCGATCTGTGGCGGGCGATCGCGCGCACGGGCACGTGATGATCCACGACGACCCGGCGATGGCGATCGTCGAGGCGACCGAGGAACAGGCGATCGACGTGCTCGTCGTCGGCAACGCCGGCATGGCGGGCCGCAAGGAGTTCCTGCTCGGCAACGTCCCCAACCGCATCAGCCACAACGCCAGGTGCACGGTGATCATCGTGAACACCGCGGGCGACGGGCAGGTCGTCGCGGCCCCTCCGCGGTCGACGTCGGCTCGCGTCCGGATCAGCGCCGCCGAAGAGGTGGAGTTCCAACCGAGGCTCACCGCTCGCGGCGGTCGCATCGCCGCCGTCTTCGCCAAGCATGGGCTGAAGGAGCTGTTCGGCCGGCCCGACGAGGAAGGTGCCGTCGGCCGTCGTCGGCAGGGAAAGCGCCTTCGCGCCGCCCTCGAGGAGCTCGGCCCTACGTTCGCGAAGCTCGGGCAGATCCTTTCGACACGGCCCGACCTGCTGCCTCCGGAGTACATCGAGGAGCTGGCGACGCTGCAGGACAACGTGCCGCCGCTCACCGAGCAGGACGTCGTACAGGTGATGGAGCAGGAGCTCGGTGTGCCCTGGGAAGACGTCCTCGACCACATCGACCCCGCGCCGCTCGCAGCCGGCACCATCGCCGAGGTGCACCGAGCCACGCTGGCGACGGGGGAACCGGTGGTCGTGAAGGTGCAGCGCCCCGACGCGCGCGAGCAGATCGAGCAGGACCTGGCCCTGCTCGAGGTCTTCGCAGAGAAGGTCGCCGATCGCCCGGGTCTGCGTCAGGTGATCGACATGCATGCCGTGTTCCAGCACCTCTCGGACTCGCTCCACCGCGAGCTCGACTTCCGGCAGGAGGCGGGCAACATGGCGCGCATGCGCGAGATCGTCGCGTCCTACTCGCGCCTGCGCGTGCCCGAGGTCTTCGGCGATCTGTCGACCTCGCGCCTGCTGGTCATGCAGGACGTGCAGGGCGGCCCGATCTCGCTGGCGCCCGAAGGGCCGGCGCGCACCGAGGCCGCGCGCCAGCTGCTCGAGAGCTTCTACAAGCAGATCATGGTCGACGGGTTCTTCCACGCCGATCCGCACCCCGGGAACCTGATGTGGCGACCCGCGGACGACACCCTGTACCTGCTCGATCTCGGGATGATCGGGGAGGTCGGTCCTGAGATGCGGGAGCAGATGATGCTCCTGCTGATGGCGTTCTGGCAGGAAGACGTCCCGTTCCTGACCGACGTCAGCCTGATGCTCGCCGGCGCGATGGATCGAACCGACCTCGACATCGAAGCCTTCGGCGCCGAGATCGGCGAGATGGTCGCGAAGTACCGCACGGCCTCGCTGAGCGACATCCAGCTCGGGCCGATCCTGCAGGAGATGACCGAGATCTCGTTGCGGCACGAGGTCCCGCTGCCGGCGTCACTCGCGCTCACCGGGAAGGCGCTCGCGCAGATGCAGCTCGCGACGGCCGAGCTCGACCCCGACCTCGACCCGTTCGACGTCGCGGGTTCGTTCCTGATGCGCGCGCTCGTGCGGGACATGACCACGAAGGTCGATCCGAAGGCGCTCTTCTATCAGGCGCAGCGGTTCAAGGTGCGGTTCCACCGGGTCGTGGAGGCCGTGGAGCGCCTGATCGGCGCGCGGCCCGGCCAGAAGCTCGAGGTCAACTTCCGTGCGGCGTCGCTGGAGACGACGATCCGTCGCGCTGGCCGGCGCCTGGCGCTGGCGCTCACCGCGGGCGCGGCGATCCTCGGCACCGCGCTCACGGCGATCAGCGAGCGCGTGCCCACGTGGTTGCCGGTGACGTTCGGCATCGGCGCGCTGCTGCTGACGCTGGGCTTGGTGGTCGACCTGGTACGACGGCGAAACTAGTCCCGACCAGACTAGATATCGACGTCGACCTCGCCGCCCTTCGAGACCACGGTCGTGGCATCCTCGGCGGGCCCATCGACGCCCCGCTTCCGCACCGAGCGCATCACGACCTTCTCGAGGACGAACGCCATGACCGCGAACACGACGCCGATCAGCCATCGCTCGAATCGTCGGAAGCCCCTCGGTCGAGCGGTGGTCCGAGTGGTCATCTCGCGGCCCTTCCGTCGTGATCATGCGCGATGCCGATCGGCAACCGGCCTCGCACCGTCGTGCCCGATCCCGGCCGGCTCGACACCTCGAGCGCGCCGTCGAGCGCGCCGAGGCGGTCGGCGATGCCCTGCAGGCCCGTACCGTACCCGGTCACGCTCGGGTCGAACCCCTTGCCGTCATCGGCGACGACGAACGCGAGCGAGCCGTTCGCGCGCCGCAGCGTGACGGTTGCCCGCGACGCATCCGCGTACTTCGCGACGTTCTGCAAGGCCTCGAGGGCGGAGAAGTAGACGGCGGCTTCGATCTCCTCCGGGTACCGATCGATGCCCTCGGCTCGAACGTCGACCGACACGGGGGACTTGCGGGCCTGCGCGGTGAGCGCCGCTTCCAGGCCCTTGTCAGCCAGCAGCGGCGGGTAGATCCCGCGGGCGAGGTCGCGCAGATCCTCGAGGGCGTCCTGGGTCTCCCCTTCGATCTGGGTGAGCATCTCGGCGACCCTCGTCGGGTCGCGTCCGGTGAGGGTGCGAGCCAGGCGAGCCTTCACGGTCAGCGCGACGAGCTGCTGCTGGGCGCCGTCGTGGATGTTGCGCTCGAGCCGGCGACGTTCCCGATCCTGCGCCGCCACGATCCGCTTCTGCGCCGCCCGGAGATCGTCGAGGCGCGAGCGAAGCTCCTCGGTCAGACGGACGTTCCGGAGCACGAGGCCGGCTTGCGCCGCGAGGTCCGAGATCAACTTGTCGTCGGCGGGCGAGATCGGGTCGCTCGCCGGCTTGCGCACGGCGAGCGCGCCCAGCAGCTCGCCCGCGTGCTCGACCCGATAGACGCGGTCCGCGCCTTCCAGAACCGGCACGTCCCCATCGCGGAACGGCACGACACCGAGCCGCGCAGCGTCGGGCGGCCACACCGCCACGTCACGCAGACCGTCGTCGACCTTGAGCCAGACGTCGGCACGCTCGGCCCCGACCCCCTCCCCGAGCACGCGGGCCATGCGGGGAAGGAGGTCATCCTCACGGTAGGCCTCGCCCACCCGTTCCGCGAAGTCGGCGAGCACCTCGTACGGCGTGGCCCTGCGGCCGTAGACGAGCCGGTCGGCGACCTTCGTCAACCGCGCCCGGACCGGCTGGAACGTGACCGCCACGATCACCGCGGCGATCATCGTGAGCAGCGAGCTTCCGCGCCCCAGCCAGGCGCCCACTCCCACCACGACGGCGAGGTAGACCAGCGTCGCGAACACGGCCAGCGCCGCGTAGACGACCGTTCGCTTGACGACGACGTCGAGGTCGTAGAGGTGGAACCGCAGGACCGCCACGCCGATCGAGATCGGGAACGCGAGGAACCCGACGCCGCCGACGATCGCCGAGAGGGTCTCGTCGCTCACGAAGTCCGAAAGGAAGATCGCGATGAACGCGGCGAGCAGTCCGAACGCGACCCACTTGATCTGCTGGCGTTCGACGCCACCGGCCCGCCGGAACCGGATGAACACGGACGCGACGGAGACGGCCCACGTCCCGAAGTACAGGACCGCGAAGAACGCGTCGGGGATCGCGAATCCTCCGAGAGCCTCGAGGTACAACGGGTTATCGAGCACGATCGTGTCGCTCGACGTGCTCACGGTCGGAGACCCGAGGGTCAGCGCGATGAACAGCACGAAGAGCATCCCGAAGATCCACCAGAGGAACGGCTTCCAACGAAGAGACGGGAGGTGGCCGTCGGGGAACAGAAGGGGCAGGAGGAAGAGGACCGGGAGGATCCCGAACAACCACCCGAAGCCCGACAACAGGCCGAGAAGCTGTGTCATGAGGGCCGTGTCCCCGCGCTCGTAGAGCCACGTGGCGAGCTCGCCGGCGGTGTACGACATCGCCGTCGTGAAGCACCCCCAGAGCAGGAGGACACCGATCGCGTTCCTCCGGTCACGACTGACGATCGTCGCGCCGACCGCCCCGAACATCGAGAACGCGATGATGTACGGGACCTGTGCTCCCATGGGTTCGTCGTTGGCGGCGACGAGCACGGTCCCGACGGCCGCGATCACGATGAACCCCGTGAGTACGAACCATGGCCATTTCACTCGGCGATCGTCAGGCGTGATCATGCCGCCGGCACCGGGACGCTGCCGCTCAGGGCCGCGCCGGCCCCCGGCTCGCTCGTGATCTCGACGCGGCCGTCGAGCGCGCCGAGACGATCGGCGATGCCCTGCAGACCCGTGCCGTATCCCGTCTCGGAGGGATCGAAGCCCCGGCCGTCGTCGCGCACGCGGAACCGTAGCTCCCCGTTCGATCGCTCGAACGACACCGTCGCCGACGTCGCCTCCGCGTACTTCGCGACGTTCTGCAGCCCTTCGAGCACCGAGAAGTACACGGCCGCCTCGATGTCCTGGGGCAGGCGGTCGACGCCGTCGGCCTCGACCCTCACCGGGATCGGCGACTTCCTCGCCTGGGCCTCGACCGCGGCGGCGAGTCCCTTGTCGGCCAGCAGCGGCGGGTAGATCCCCCGGGCCAGGTCCCGCAGGTCCTCGAGGGCGTTCTGGGTCTCGCCCTCGATCTGGGTCAGCATCTCAGCGGCCTTCGCCGGGTCGCGCTCGGTCAGGGTGCGGACCAGCCGTGCCTTCACGGCGAGCGCGACGAGCTGCTGCTGAGCGCCGTCGTGGATGTTCCGTTCGAGCTTGCGACGCTCGTCGTCCTGCGCGGCGACGAGCCGTTTCTGCGCCGCCCGCAGGTCGTCGAGACGCGCCCGAAGCTCCTCGGTCAGACGCACGTTGCTCAGCACGAGCCCCGCCTGCGCCGCCAGGTCGCGCACGAGCTTCTCCTTGTTCGGATCCATGGGATCGTTCGCGGGCATGGCCACCGACAACGCACCGAGCTCCTCGCCGGTGTGGTGCACCTCCGCGCGGAAGTCGTCGGCTCCCGCCAGGTCCGCGTCGGACGGCCACGTCGCGACCGGACGGAGGTCGTTCTCGACGCGCAGCCAGACCATCGCTCGCTCCGCGCCGACGCCTTCCCCGAGGACACGGGCGAGACGCGGCAGCACGTCGCCGGAGGAGTAGGTGCCCGCGAGCTGGCCGCCGAACGTGGTCATCACCTCGTAAGGCGTGGCGCGCTTGCCGTAGACGACGCGGTCCGCGAATCGTCGAGCCCGCGCCCGCAGTGGTTCGAAGATCAGCGCCACGATGGCCGCCGCCAAGGCCGAGAGGAGCGGGCTGCGCTGCCCGCCGACGAGAGCACCGACGCCGGCGACGACGGCGACGTACACCAACGCGATGAACGCGACGACGACCGCGATCACGACGGTCTTGCGGATCACGAAGTCGATGTCGTACAGGCGATAGCGCAGGACAGCGATGCCGATCGTGATCGGGATCAGCAGGAAGGTCGTCACGGCGACCGTGCCGAAGATGTCTCCTAAGCGCGATCCCTCCTCCGATCCGAGGACGGCCTGCGGCGCGAACGCCATGACGTAGGTGAAGGCGATCACGCCGGCGGCCCAGGCGAGCCATCGGAGCTGCCGCCGCTGCACCGGATCCGTGGTCCGCCTCAGGCGCCCGATGACGGCGACCGCGCCGCCGACGACCGTGAGCGGCGCGAACACCACGAGTGCCACGAGGGCGTCGGCATATGGGTCGAGCGCCGGCACGGTGAGCGGGTTCTCGAGCTGCGGCAGGCCGTAGTCGGCTCCCTGGTCCGGCGAGACGAGGATCAGGAGGAAGAGGAACGTGAGGCCCACCCCGCACGCGCGCGCGAACCATCGCCACCTGCGGGACGGCAGGTGCCCGTCCGGGAAGAGGAGCAAAAGGAATCCGGAGAGCCCGATGAACACGACCCACGACGGAGACTCGATCGCGAGCGCCAGCCCTGCGCCGGGCAGCTCCCCATCACGGGTGATCGTGGAATACCGCGCGTACGGAGCGCCCGGGGTCATGACGAACCCCATGCCGATCGCGATCATCAGCCAACCCAGGACGTTGCGGGGACGCTTCGTTACCAGCACCAGTCCGATCGCCGGGAAGACGAGGAGCAGAACGTCGAACGCCGTGCCCGTCTCGAGATCGGACCTGGCACCCGCGTTCGCCGCGTTGAGGAAGGCCCTCACGACGACCCCGAGCACGATCAACCCGAAGAGGACCGACGCGAGGATCCGCAACCGGCGGTCGCCACGCTGCTCGGCAGGAACCTCAGACGCCGACATCGGACACCTCGGGGGCCGCGTCGCTGCGTTCGTCGGCCTCCACCGGGACGCTCCCCGTCAGGGTCACGCCGTTCCCCGGAGCGCTCTCGACCTCGAGCCGGCCGTCGAGCGCGCCGAGACGGTCGGCGATGCCCTGCAGGCCCGTGCCGTATCCGGTCTCGGAGGGATCGAAGCCCCGGCCGTCGTCGTGCACGCGGAACCGCAACTCTCCGTTCGAGCGTTCGAAGGACACCGTGGCCGACGTCGCCTCCGCGTACTTCGCGACGTTCTGCAGCCCCTCGAGCACCGAGAAGTACACGGCCGCCTCGATGTCCTGGGGCAGGCGGTCGACGCCGTCGGCGTCGACCGTCACGGGGATCGGCGACTTCCTCGCCTGGGCCTCGAGCGCGGCCACGAGCCCCTTGTCGGCCAGCAGCGGCGGGTAGATGCCGCGGGCGAGGTCGCGCAGGTCGTCGAGGGCCGTTCCGGTGTCGACCTGGAGCGCGGCGACCATCTCCTTGGCCTTCGCGGGGTCGCGATCGATCAGCTGTTCCACGAGGCGCTGACGGACCTGGAGCGCGACGAGCTGCTGCTGGGCGCCGTCGTGGATGTTGCGCTCGAGCTTGCGGCGCTCCCCGTCCTGCGCCGTGACGAGGCGCTTCTGCGCCGCCTGCAGATCGGCCAGGCGGGCGCGGAGCTGCTGGGTCAGTCGCTCGTTCCGCAGCACGAGCCCGGCCTGGGCGGCCAGGTCCCGCACGAGCTGTTCGCGCGTCGGGTCGATCGGGTCGCTGGCCGGCATCGACACGGCGAGCGCGCCGAGCACCTGCCCCTGGTGCCGGACCTCCACCGCGAGGTCGTCGGCGGCCTCGGGAGCGTCGGGCGGCCAGGTCGCGACCGTTCGGAGCTCGTCATCCACGATCATGCGCACCTCCGCACGCTCGGCGCCCACGCCCTCGCCGAGCACTCGCGCCAGTCGCGGAAGCACGTCGTCGGAGGCGTAGGTGCCGGCGAGCTGTTCGCCGAACGTCGCGACCACTTCGTACGGGGTCGCGCGCTTGCCGTAGACGACGCGGTCGGCGAACCTGCGGGCCCGCGCCCGCACCGGCTGGAACACGAGGGCCACGATGCCCGCCGCGAGCGCCGACAGGAGCGGGGAGCCGCGTCGAGCCCACGAGGGCGCCGACGCCGGCCACCACGCCGACGTACACGAGCGCGATGAACGCCACCACGATCGCGATCACGACGGTCTTGCGGATCACGACGTCGATGTCGTAGAGGCGGTAGCGCAGGATGGCGAGCCCGGTCGCGACGGGGATCAACATGAAGCTCATCGCACCGACGTCTGGATCGCATCCACCCCACGCCTCGTCGTTCCCGAGGCCGGGGATGAACGAGAGCACGAAGAACAGGGCCATCACGCGACGCGGCGTACGCGAGCCACCGGATCTGGTGCCGGACCACGTCGTCGGTGGTCCGCCGCATGCGCACGACCAGCGAGACGAACCCGCCGACCACGAGCAGCGGCGCAGAGAGCAGCAGGAACCCGAAGACGTCGAGGACCGACCCGAGCGCCTCGATGCCGATCGGGTTCACGACGTCCGGGATAGCCGCTGTCGGCGAAGTCACCCGGGTAGAACCAGATCGTCACGAAGACGATCGTGAGAGCTGACGCCGCACAGCCACCCGAACCATCGCCAGCGCGGGGACGGCAGGTGCCCGTCGGGGAAGAGCAGGAGCAGGAAGCCCGAGATCGCCGATGAAGGGCACCCACCCGGGCCCTCCGATCGCGAGCGCCAGCGGCCCGAACGGCAGATCGTGCTCGACCGCGTAAGCACCGTAGCCCGCCAAGGGGCCCATGGATCGCGGCGAAGACCCCCATCGCGACCATCAGCCATGCGAGGCGATTGTCCGGACGGCGGCTGAGCACGAAGAAACCCACCACGGGGAACGACAGCAGGAGCGCGGAGAACACCGCTTCGTCGGGACGCCCGGCAGCGATCTCCAGCGCGATCGTGGCGGCCGACCCGACGACCACGATCACGAACGCCGCTCGGGTGAGCCACCGCAGGCGCCGCTCGCTCAGGGTCATCGCTGGGGGCTCCTCACGCGGAAGACCTCCACCGGTTCCTCGCGGCCCTTCACGTGTCGTATGCCGATCGGCTCGCACGCGATGCCGTCAGCGAGCCGCGACCGTGCTCGCGGTCGCCACGATCTCGCCGCCGGCGGCCTCGTTCTGCAGGCGCGATGCGATGTTCACGGCGTCGCCCACGACCGTGTACTCGAGCCGCCCGCCGCCGCCGACCGTGCCGGCGATCACGCGACCGGTGTTCACCCCGATGCCGACGCCCATCTCGGGCAGGTCCACGACGCCCCATCCCGTCGCGTTCAGCTCGGACTGGCGCTGCTGCATCGCGAGCGCGCACCGCAGTGCCCGTTCGGCGTGGTCGGCCAGTGGCTCGGGCGCACCGAAGACCGCCATCACCGCGTCGCCCTGGAACTTGTCGATCGTGCCGCCGTGCGCGGCGACGACCTCGGCCATCGCTTCGAGGTGCCGGCCCACGACCGCCGCGACGTCGCGGGCCTCGAGCCGCTCGGCGATCGTCGAGAAGCCTCGGATGTCGCTGAACAAGACCGTGACCTCGACCTCCTGCGGCTCGATCGCCGACTCGGGGATGCGAGGCGAGTCTCTCGGCGAGCTGCTGCGGCACGAAGCTCGCGAGGGTGTTGCGCGAGACGGTCTGCTCGACGACCGCGGCGTGCAGCCGCTTGAACTCGTCGACCAGGCCGGCCGAGCCCTCCCCTCCGGCCATGCCGCGGAACAGCTCGGTCACCTGACGGTCGACGGCCTCCTGGGTCGTGCCGAGGGCCGCGGCGATCTCCTCGTACCCGAGGCCCTTGGCCATCATGTCGAGCAACTCGCGGTCGCGCTCGGCGGCCTCGGTGCGCCCGGAGAGCCGCTCGGCGATCGTGGGATCGACCGTGCTGCCCCCGGCGTGCACCTCGCGGATCGCGCGCGCCAGCTCGTCGCCCTGGGCGATGCGGTCCTTCAAGAGATAGGCGAGCCCGCTGTGGCCGCGACCGAGCAACGCGATGGCATACTCCTCGTCGTCGTGGGCTGAGAGCACGACGACACCCGTATCGGGGTGCTGTTCACGGATCGAGTGGGCGCAGTCGATGCCTTCCAGCTGGAAGCTCGGCGGCATCTTGATGTCGGTGACGACGACGTCGGGCACGTGATCGGCCGCGGCGGTCAACAGCGAGGGCGCATCCTCGGCGACGCCCACGACCTCGATGTCCTCGTAGGAATCGAGCAGGGCGCGCACACCCTCGCGGACCAGCACGTTGTCTTCGCCGAGCACGACCGTGATGCTCACGCCGTCCGCCTTCCCGTCGGGGGGTGCCCGTGTACCATCCGCGCATGCTGCGCGTGGTGTTCGCGGAGGACAACTATCTCGTTCGCGAGGGCACCGTGGCCCTGCTCTCCGGCGTCGACGACGTCGAGGTCGTCGGCACGGCCGAAGCGTACGACGAGCTCATCACAGCGGTCGAGACCCACGCCCCCGACGCGGTGCTCACCGACATCCGCATGCCCCCGACCGGCACCGACGAGGGCATCCGGGCGGCGAAGGCGATCAGGGCCGAGCATCCGCAGGTCGGAGTCGTCGTGCTCTCGCAGTACGCCGACGAGGAGTACGCGTACGACCTGCTGAAGGATGGTGCCGCCGGCCTCGGCTACCTGTTGAAGGAGCGCGTGGCCGACGTCGATGAGGTGGTCCGCGCGCTCAACGAAGTCGCGCGCGGCGGCAGCGTGCTCGACCCGAAGGTCGTCGAGGCGCTCGTGGCGGCCAAGGACCGGATGGCGCACTCCCCGCTCGCGACGCTGACCGATCGCGAGCGCGAGGTGCTCAGCCACATGGCGCAGGGCGAGAACAACGCGGCGATCGCGAAGTCGCTGTTCCTCACCGAGCGCGCCGTGGAGAAGCACATCAACTCGCTGTTCCACAAGCTCGACCTGACCGAGGAGCCCGACGTGCACCGGCGGGTGATGGCCGTGCTGGCCTTCCTTCGGGAGACGGAACAGGCGTAGGCTCGCATCGCCCGCAGCCACGGCCCGTGTCCGACCACCGGGCCCCGATCGACGGAGGGTGCGATGAGTGGACGTGAGACGGTCGAGGCCCTCGTGGCCACCCTCAACGCACGGAACGTGCCCGGCATGGACGATCTCTTCCACGAGGACGCCGTGATGGAATGGCCGCAGTCGGGCGAGCGGATCGTGGGCGGTGACAACCGGCGCGGCGTCTACACCGCGTTCCCGCAGCTGCCGACGATCACACCGCGTCGCATCGTCGGCGAGGGCGATCTGTGGGTCATGGAGGCCGCCCTCGACTACGGGGGCGGCGCCGAGTACAAGGCGGTCTTCATCTTCGAGATGCGGGGCGGGAAGATCGCACGCGAGACCGCGTACTGGGCCGAGCCATTCCCGGCGCCGGACTGGCGGGCCGCCTGGGTCGAGCACATGGAGGCGTGAGCCGGGAGGCGCTCCCGGCTTTCGGTGCCTCACTGCGCCCTCCGCGTGTCGACGATGAACACGCTGCAGGGCGAGTGGCGCAGCACGAGGTTGGGCACGCTGTCCTTCACGCGCCACCACGACCCGCGGGTGCCGCGGTTGCCCAGCACGATCGTGTCCGCCCCGACCTCGGCGGCTACCTCGCATATGCGCTCGGCCGGCTCACCCCGCTCGATGCGCGTGACCGTCGAGACCCCGGGGAAACGCACTGCGAGATCCGAGAGGTAGCGATGAGGGTCGGGCGCTCGGTCGGGATCGACGGCGGCTCGAACGTCGCCGTCGGGGCGCACGAGCAGCACGAGCAGCTCAGAGCCTCGGTCGCGCGCGAGCCTCGCCGCATCGTCGACCGCGAGGTCCGCCGCGGAGCTTGAATCCGTTCCCACCAGGATCGTCGTCATCGTGGGGCTCCCTTCTCGTGGATCCGCGCCCACCGTAGGCCCTGGGGGCGGGTCATTCGAGCCGGGGAGCATGCGGATCGCGCCGGGGTGCCACCACCACGGCCGTGGTGGGGTTCCCGTCCGCTCGGGGGACCTGAACGCCTCCTTCCCGCGCCCTCCTTTCCGGGAGGAAGATGCGGCCATGCAGGAAGCCGGTGCCGGGCGCGAGAGCGGGACGGGTCCACGACGTCGATCGTTCGTCGCGTGGACGATCGCGGTGGCGAGCATCGCGCTGATCGGCTCGTCGTTCGCGATCAAGCTCGCCTACGGCACGGTGTTCGGTGCCGAGGACACGGCCCTGATCGTGCCCGGCCTCCTGGGCGGCATCGCCTTCGCCGTGGTCGGGGCGTTGATCGCGGCCCGCACCGGCAACGCGGTCGGGTGGGTCTTCCTCGGCATCGCTGCATCGTTCGCGGTCTCGGCGCCGGCGCAGAACTGGGTCGACGCCGCGATCGAACTCGGGCGTCCGCTCGCGTTCGTCGGCCTCGCGAACTGGTTGAGCCAGTGGCCCTTCTTCCTCGGCCTCGGCCTCTTCCCGGCGGTCTTCTTCCTCTACCCGACCGGATCCCTTCCCTCGCGGCGATGGCGGCTGCCGTGGCGCCTCTACGTAGGTTCGCTCGTCGTGACCGTCGCCGGGTTCGCCTTGCTTCCCTATCGCTGGGACGGCATCCCCGGCGAGATCGTCACGAACCCTGTCGGTGTCGAGCCGCTCGAACCCGTGCTGGGGGTGCTCTTGGCCGTCGCCGGCGTGACCCTGGTCCTCAGCGCGTTCGTCGCGCTCGCGTCGCTGATCGTCCGGGCCCGTGGATCCGGCCCCGACGAGCGCCAGCAGATCCGCTGGCTGGGCATGGTCGGGCGGGTCGGTGGCGTGCTCTTCCTGCTGCTCCTCGTGGCCGGATTCTCGAGTGGCGACCGCAACACGGGGTTCGCCGCGTCGGCCACGAACCTCCTCATGGTGCTCCTGGTGATCACGATCGTCGTGGGCATCCCGACGGCGACGGCGATCGCGATCTTCCGCTTCAGGCTGTACGACCTCGACCTCGTGATCAGGAAGACGGTGATCTTCGCCCTGCTCGTCGCGATGCTGCTCGCGATCGGTGGGATCGCGGCTGTCGGGGTCGTCTTCCCCCTCGTGCCGTCGCTCTACGACACGCCGCCGCTCATGCTGTTGCTCGGGCTCACCTACGGCCTGCTCGCGATACCCCTGTACCGGCTGGCGAAGCGCATCGCCGACCGGGTCGTCTTCGGAGGGCGCGCCAGTCCTTACGAGGTGCTGACGGAGTTCTCCGAGCGGGTCGGCGAGACGTACGCCTCCGATGACGTCCTGCCGCGCATGGCCGCCGTGCTCGGTGGGGGCACCGGTGCCGACACCGCGACCGTCTGGCTCCTGGTCGCCGACCGGATGCATCCAGCGGCGACCTGGCCCCTCGACGCGGACCCGCCGGGCTCGGTCCCGCCGGATTCCGTGGAGGTCCGCCATCGAGGAGACGTGCTCGGTGCGCTCTCGGTTTCGCTGCCCGCGAGCGACCCGATGAACCCGTCGAAGTCCCGCCTGCTCGAGGACCTCGCGTCGCAGGCGGGGCTCGTGCTGCGGAACGTGCGGCTCATCGAGGAGCTGCGGGCATCTCGACAGCGACTCGTCGAGGCGCAGGACGAGGAGCGGCGCCGACTGGAGCGGAACATCCACGACGGGGTGCAGCAGCAGCTCGTCGCGCTGCAGGTCCAGCTGAGGCTCGCCCGTTCGATGGTGGATCGCGACCCGGCGAAGGCGGTCGAGTTGATCGACGCGCTCGGCGGCCTCTCCTCCGAAGCGCTCGACGACCTCCGTGACCTCGCTCGCGGCATCTATCCCCCGCTCCTCGCCGACAAGGGTCTGGGCGCCGCGGTCGAGGCCCAGGCCCGCAAGGCGGTCGTGCCGACGACGGTGACGGCGCTCGGCGTCGGCCGGTACCCCCAGGCGATCGAGGCCGCCGTGTACTTCAGCGTGCTCGAGGCGATGAACAACGTGGCCAAGTACGCCGAGGCCGACGCGACCGAGGTCACGATCGCCCAGCGCAACGGGTCTCTCGAGTTCGCCGTGCGCGACGACGGCCGGGGGTTCGACGCTGCAGGAACGCGATACGGCACCGGCCTGCAGGGCATCGTCGACCGGCTCGATGCGATCGGCGGGTCGGTCACGATCGAGACCGAGCCCGGGGCCGGCACCACCGTGTCCGGCCAGGTGCCTGTCGGGGGCGCGTCGTGACCGACCGGACGGCACGTCGCCTCGTCAGGGTGCTCGCCGTCTACCTCGTCGTCGCGGTCACCGCTGCCATCTGGCTCACCGCGGGCGACCGGACGTCCTCGATCGGCGACGCACCCTTCATCGCGATGCTCGCAGCCGGGCTCACGACCTTCGCGACGATCGGCCTCGTGATCGCCGCCAAGGCCCCGCAGAACCCGATCGGCTGGCTGTACGCGGCAGGCGGGATCGGCATGATCACGAGCCTCACGGCCAACGAGTACGCGATCCGGGCGTCGACGAACCTCGACGTGCCCGGCCCCTCGTACGCACAGTTCCTGAGCACCCTCGTGGTCGTGCCGTCGATCGGCGCCCTCACCCTCGCCCTGCTGCTCTTCCCGACGGGGGCACCACCGAGCCGGCGCTGGCGCGTGGTCGAGTGGACCATCGCGGTGAGCGTCGTCATCGGGGTCGTGGCCAACGCCCTCGTGCCCACGGTGTTCGAGGCCGGCCTCAACATCTACATCGGCAACCCCTTCCACATCGCGCCGCTCGCATCGCTGGGATGGCTCGGTTCCCTCTGGGGGGTGACGATGACGGCGGCCGGGCTGGCGGCGTTCGCGTCGGTCGGGGTCCGCTATTGGCGATCCCGCGGCGAGGAGCGGCAGCAGATCCGCTGGCTCGCCTTCGCCGTGGCCCTCTGCCTCGCGAGCGTCGTCCTGCTGTTCGTGAGCGGTGATTCGGCGCTCGGGAACGTCGCGTTCGTCATCATGCTCGTCGCGTTCGTCGTGGGCCTGCCCGTCGCGACCGCGTTCGCGATCCTTCGATACCGCCTGTACGACCTCGACCTGGTGATCAGGAAGACGGTGGTCTTCGCGATCACGGTCGTGCTGGTGATGGCGGCGGGGCTCGGCACCCTGTTGTTGATCAGCAGCCCCCTCACGGACCTCGCACCCGACGAGACGCAAGCCGTCGGACTCACGGGTCTGGTCATCGGCGCGCTCGTCTGGCCGCTCTGGCGCCTCGCACGCCGTATCGGCGACCGCATCGTGTACGGCGGGCGAGCGACGCCGTATGCAGCGTTGACCGAGTTCTCCGACCGCTTGTCCGAGGCGTACGCCACCGACGACGTGCTCCCACGCATGGCCGCCGTGCTCGGCGAGAGCACCCGGGCGGCCGAGGCCCGGGTCTGGCTCCGGGTCGGGAACGTGTTGCGCCCCGCGGCCGGGTGGCCCGCCGGCATCGAGGCGTTCGCCCCCGTGGCGAACCCGGGCGACGAGCTGCCGGAACTGCCGGGCGACCGCGCGGTCGAGGTGCGTCATCGCGGGGAGCTCCTCGGCGCCCTGTCGGCCGTCTCCCACGCGAACGACCCGATCGATAGCGGACGAACGGCGTTGATGCGCGACCTCGCCGCGCAGGCGGGCCTCGTGCTCCGCAACGTGCGCCTGATCGAGGAGCTGCGCGCCTCGCGGCAACGGCTCGTGGCTGCCCAGGACGAGGAGCGCCGCCGACTCGAGCGGAACATCCACGACGGAGCGCAGCAACAGCTCGTCGCCCTGGGGGTGAAGCTCCGTCTCGCCGACACGTTCGTCGATCGAGATCCTTCGAAGGCGCACGAGCTGATGACCCAGCTGCAGGCCGAGACTCAGGCCGCCATCGACGACCTGCGCGACCTGGCCCGCGGCATCTATCCCCCGTTGCTCGCGGACCGTGGCCTCGAGGCGGCACTCGAAGCCCAAGCCCGGAAGTCGGCCACGCCCGTGGTCCTCGCCGCGACCGGCGTCGGCCGCTACGACCAGGACGTGGAAGCCGCGGTGTACTTCTCCTGCCTCGAGGCCCTGCAGAACGTCTCGAAGTACGCGGCGGCGTCGCAAGCGTCGATCGAGCTCGCTCAACGCAACGGCTCGCTCGAGTTCGCGGTGACCGACGACGGATCCGGGTTCGACCCGGCGAACGTGGCGCTCGGTTCCGGCCTTCAGGGCATGACCGACCGCATCGATGCGATCGGGGGCAGCCTCACGATCGAGAGCGAGCCGGGCGCGGGCACGACGGTGCGAGGTTCGGTGCCGGTGTGAGGCGCGATCAGGCCGTCGACGCCGCCGCCCACGCGTCCTCCAGCCGGTCGGGCCCGAAGACCGCCTTGGGGATGTACGCCGCCGCCCCGCATTCGGCGGCGCGCGGCGCGTACTCCTCTTCCTCGTAGGTGGAGAGCAGCAGCACCACGACCGCGCCCTCTCCGGCGGCGAGGATCTGCCTGGTGGCATCGAGCCCATTGATACCGGGCAGGTTCACGTCCATCAGCACCAGGTCGGGGGTGAGGTCGGCCGCCATCGTCACCGAGTCCTCGCCGGTCTCGGCCTCGCCGACCACCTCGAACCCGTCGGTGGCGTCGACGACCATCCGGGCCGCCATCCGGAACGGCTCCTGGTCGTCGACGATGAGGACTCGAACGGTCATGTGGTCATGCGCCTCCACATGGAAGCGTCCCACGAGCGTGGGCCCGTGCCAGTGATGCCAGCACCACTATCTGGAGGGTGCGTACGCCGCGATCTCCGCGAGCGCGAGGAATGCCCGTTCGAGGACGAGCCGGGTATTCAGGTTCAGATCCTCCGCGAGCTCGGCGCGGGCCGCCTCGACACCGGCGAGACCTCGTGTCGCCCGGACGACCGTCAGGTCGGCTCCCGGCAACATGTCGGGATTCAGCAGCTCGTCGCTCGGAGCCCCCACCTGCGCCGCGACGCGGTCCCGCAGGAGCGCGGAGACCCCGAGGAGCACCCAGTCGACGTAGTCGCGTTCGGCGCGGCGTTCCTTGCGCTTGAAGCGGGTCTCGATACGTCGGATCGCGCCGCGATACATGTCCTCGGGCCGTCCCTTCTCGTCGAGGAACGGGGCGAGCTCCTCGTCGAACCCGGCCTTCATGCCCTTCTTGTACTCGGCCGCCGCCGCGAGCACGGCGTCGGCGGCCGCCAACGCCCCGGCGGGACCGCGGGCGGCGAGCTCGAGCGCCTCGACGGCGGCGTCGCGGAACGCCAGCCCCTCGTCGTTCGTCGCCAGCCGTCGGGCGCGCCCGAGGTTGCCGCCGGTGAGGCGGGCGGCGAGCTGGGCGCGCGTCCGCACCACCCCTTCTCCGGTGAGCACGTCGACCACGAACGACTCCGAGAGTGCGGTGAACGTGACGAGGTGGCACCGAGAGCGCACAGTGTCGGGCAGTTCGTGCGCCCGCGCCGACATCAGGAGGAAGACCGTGTCGGCCGGGGGTTCCTCGAGCACCTTCAGCAGGGTGTCGGCCGCGGCGGGCGAGAGCCGGTCGGCTTCGCGGATCATGAAGACCTTCCGGCCCGGTTCCGGCGCCGTGCGCGAGGCGGGATGCCACACCTCGTCGCGCACCGTGTCGACGTGGATGTCACGGCCTTCCGGTTCCACGACGAACTCGTTCGGGTGCTGGTCCTTGAGTGCGAGCCGGCAGTCGCGGCACTCGCCGCAGCCACCCTGCGAACAGAGCAGGGAGGCCACGAAAGCGCGCGCGGCCAGTGACTTCCCACTGCCCTCGGGTCCGGCGAACACGTACGCGTGATGCGGACGATCGGCGGCGCTCTTCAGGAACGCCATCGCGTGCGCCTGTCCCGGCACCTGGTCGAGCACCTCGTTCACGCCGTGAGCCTACCGAGCGAAGGTGACGCGGAACCGACGCCGAGAGGAGGCGTGGCGGGGGCTCACACGATGAGGACCGGCACGTCGCCGCCCCGCGCGAGCGAGGCGGCGGTACTGCCGGGCAGGACGTTCGACGCCCCCTCGCCGCGCCGACCCACCACGAGCAACTCGTATCCGCCCTCCACAGCGAAACGGGCCAGCGCGTCCGACGGCCTCCCCTCGAGCAGCACGGTGTCCGGCCGGCGACCGATCAGCGACGCCGACGCTTCCTCGAGCGCCCCCTGCATACGCCGGCGTTCCTCTCGCTCGGCGAGCGACGAGGTGATGTCGCGGTCGAGCACAGCGGCCAGCGTGCACCGGCCCACCGAGCCGACGATCGAGAGTGCAACCCGAACGGCCTCGCGTGCGCAATCGGAACCGTCGATACCGCCGAGCACGTCGGTGCCACCAGGTCCAGACACACCCTCGGTGAGTCGCCGGAAGAGCACGGGCCGGCGTTCACGGGCCGCGGTGATCGCGATCGGCACGACGAGCGGTCCGAGCACCACGCCGACGACGAGCCATGTCCACGCGGAGAAGCCTCGGCGCGCCATCACCACAGCGGTCACGACGCCGATCGCGACCCAGACCGACGCGATCACGAACAGCCACGCGCTGGCGCCCATCCGCACCTCCCGCTCTCACGGTATCCGCGACGTCGGATCGGGCACCAGCCCAGGGTCCCGCGGTCGCCGGGCCGACCGGAGCAACCCCTCAGGCGTCCGATCGTCCGGCACCATCGGCGTCGGTCTCGGTGTACTCGGCGAGCGCCTTGTCGAGGGCCGCTCGCACGTCTTCGAACACGTCGGATGGCGGGTTGTCGGCGTCGACCACGACGAATCGCTCCGGGTGTTCTTCCGCGATCTTGAGATAGGCATCGGCGACCTTGGCGTGGAAGTCCTGCCCCTCGAGCTCCATGCGGTCGGGGGCCTCGGTCGACCGCAGCAGTCCCCGTTCGGGCTCGAGGTGGAGCAGGATCACCAGGTCCGGGAACAACCCTTGCGTGGCCCAGACGTTCAACGTCAGCACGTCCTGTTCTCCGAGCCCGCGCGCCCATCCCTGGTAGGCGAGCGACGAGTCGACATAGCGATCGCAGATCACGACCTTCCCCTCGGCGAGAGCGGGACGGATCACGTTCGTCACCATCTGGGCGCGCGCTGCGGCGAACAGCAGTGCCTCGCTTCGGGCGTCGAGCTTGCCGGTCTCGGGGTCGAGCAGCAGCTCCCGGATCCTCTCCCCCAGCTCGGTGCCGCCCGGTTCGCGGGTCACGAGCACGTCCTGAGATAGTTGACCGCGCAAGTATTCCTCGGCGAGCCCGATCTGGGTGCCCTTGCCCGCGCCTTCGACGCCCTCGAAGGCGATGAACAAGCCGGTCGCCGGCGGCCGCTTCAGCTTGGGCACGAGGGTGAGGGGATGCGGTCGGGAGAGGCGATGACGGTGCAGGAGCCTGCGCGTGTTGAGGCCTGCGGCTGCGGCGAGCACGCCCGCCGTCCACAGGGCGAGGCGGGTCCCCGACACGTCGAAACGCTGCCCACCCACGAAGAACTCGTAGTCGCCATAGACGCTCGACAGGATAGGGAAGACGGTCAGGCTCAGGAACAGTCCCATGCGCGAGAGCGTCGTGAGCGAGGCGAACGTGCGCCCGCGGTACTCGTCCTCGACGTTCTCCTGCAGCAGCGTGTAGCCGCTCACCCACGCGAGCCCACAGAACGCGCCCAGCCACACGGTGACGACCGAGGCGAGCGGAAGGTTCGGCATCGACGCCAGCACGAACAACGCGCCGGCGGCAGCCACGAGGGCCCAGACGAACGTGAAGCCGCGGTCCACGAACTTGGCCACCTGGTTCGTCGACGCCATACCGAGCGCCATCCCGATGCCGAACGCGGTGACGATCACGCCCCACGCTGCGTCTCCGGCGTCGAGCGACCGGACGTAGATCGGACCGAGCGCGAGCACGGCGCCCACCGCCCCGAACGCCACCACGATGCCGGCCGTCATCGCCGACGCGATCGAGTCCTCCCGCAAGAACCGGAGCCCGTCGACGACGTCACGCCAGATCCGCGTGAGATCGAAGCGCCCAGTCAGCCCACCCGTCTTGGGGGGAAAGGTGATGCGGCTCACCATGTACGCCGAGAACAGGAAGGTGCCTCCGTCGAGTAGCAGAGCCAGCGACTGCGGCCTGCCCCCCAGCCACGGCACCCGGGCCGCGAGCCCGGTCGAGAACGCCGCGAGCACGGCGAAGATGCCGCCTGCGAGCGGCAGCGTGCCGTATGTGCTCACCAAGCCGATCGCGTTCGCGTTCGCGAGCTGTCGCCTCGGCACCATGTTCGGGAGCGAAGCATCACGAGCGGGCGTCCAGAGCAGCGACAGGCACTCGATCGCGAACGACAGCAGGAAGATCGCCCACAGCTCACCGAGGAAGGCCATCGTCGCGTACATCACGGCGCGACCGAGGTCGGACAGGATCATGATCTGTTTGCGGTCGGTCCGGTCGACGAGCGCACCGGCGAACGGACCGAAGAGCACCGCGGGCAACATGCGCGCCGTCATGACCGCGCCTACCGCGAGGCCTGCGGTCGCGGTCGATCCCGACAGCCGGGTCACCAGCGAGGTGACCGCGATGAACCCGACCCAGTCCCCGAGCGACGACACGGTCATCGCCGCCAGCAGGCGCGAGAAGGCGGGATGGGTGAGGAGGTCCTTCAGGGTCGCCGCACGGGTTCCGCGGAGCGCGGCGACCTCGTCGGCGACCGACGCCACGACGGGCTCAGGCCTCCGAGAGGGGGGCGGCGTCCTCGGCGGCCGTCATCGTCCCCACGGCCTTCGTCGGGTTCGCCTGCGTCGCCGTGGACTTCTTCGCTGCCGCCTTCTTGCGGGCGGCGGGCTTCTTCTTCGCGCCGGTCCGTTTCTTCGCGGTGGTCTTCTTCTTCGCGGTGGTCTTCTTCTTCGCGGCTCGCGCGGCCCGTGCGGCGGCTTTGGCCTCACGGGCCGCGGTCTCGGTCTCGACGTCGCCGTTCTTCGTGACGTTGAACTCCGTGTCGAGCTCGGCGCCGCAGCCCCAGCATCGGAACGATTTCGGCCGGCGGAGCAAGAGCGAGCCGCACTCAGGGCACGGTCGATCCTTCTCGGGTGGGTTGCCGACCGCGCAGTCGCAGTCGGGGTAGCGGCTGCAGCTGTAGAACAGCGACCCGAACCGGCTCCGCTTCTCGATCAACTCGCCTTCGCCACACTGCGGGCAATCCACGCCGGTCGAGACCGGCGGGTCCTTCTTGATGTAGCGACAGTCCGGATACCCGCTGCACCCGGTGAAGGGACCGTACCGGCCCACCCGGCGTTGAAGCTGCTTCCCACACTCGGGACACGTCTCGTCGAGCATCTCGGGCTCAGGGCGGACGCTGCCGTCCATGTTGCGGATGTAGCGGCAGTCGGGATAGTTCGTGCAGCCGACGAACTTGCCGTACCGGCCCAGCTTCACCTCCAGGCGGCCGGGGTCACGGCCCTCGGTCGGACACAGGGGGCAGTCCTCGTCGAGCTCCTCGACGTAGCGCTCGAACGAGTGCTCCGCCTTCTCGAGCGCGCGCTCGAACGGCCCGTAGAACTCCTGGAGCATCGTGATCTTGCGCAGGTCGCCCTCGGCGATGTCGTCGAGCTCCTTCTCCATGTAGGCGGTGAAGGTCACGTCGACCACATCGGGGAAGTGCTCGATCAACTTGTCGGTCACGACCTCGCCGGTGTCGGTCGGCGTGAACCGCTTCTCCTCGAGCGTGACGTACTCACGGCGTTGGATCGTCTCGATGATCGACGCGTACGTGGACGGGCGGCCGATACCGAGCTCCTCGAGCGTCTTCACGAGCGAGGCCTCCGAGTACCTCGGCGGCGGCTGGGTGAAGTGCTGTTCGGGCAGCACTTCGAGCAATCGCAGCAGCTGCTCGGCGGTGAGCGTGGGGAGCGTCTTCTCGGCATCCTCATCGGGGCCTTCGTCGCGGCCTTCCTTGTAGATGCGGATGAAGCCGTCGAACGTCATCGTCTGACCGGTGGCGCGCAGACCGTAGGTCGTGTCCCCGACACCGTCCTGCTCGGCGCGAGCCGCGACAGCCTCGATGTCCACACCGACCTGGTCGAACCTGGCCTCGGCCATCTGGGTCGCCGTCGTGCGCTGCCAGATCAGGGTGTACAGGCGCAGCTGGTCGCGGTCGAGGGTCGCCGCCACCCGCTGCGGGGTCCGCATCACGCTCGTCGGTCGCACCGCTTCGTGCGCTTCCTGGGCGTTGCGGCTGCGGGTCTTGTAGCGCCTCGGTTCGGCGAGCGTGTACCGCTCCCCGTACTCCGTCTTCACGAGCTCGGCGATCTCGCGCAGGGCGGTGTCGGCGATGTTCACCGAGTCGGTCCGCATGTAGGTGATCAACCCGACCGTCCCTTCGCCGGGAAGGTCGATGCCTTCGTACAGCCGTTGGGCGAGCGTCATCGTCTTGCGTGCGCTGAACCCGAGCTTGCGGGCGGCCTCCTGCTGCAGGGTCGACGTCGTGAACGGAGGCGCCGGCGAGCGCTTGCGTTCCTTCTTCTCGACGTTCGTGACGCGGTAGGCGGCGCGACGCAGACGCTCGACGTGCGCGGCGGCATCGGCCTCGCCCGAGAGCAACACGCCCTTCTTGTCCGGTGACGCGGCGAGCTTGCCTTCGGGCACCTGGGTGAGGCGGGCGGTGAACGGCTGCTCCGGGCCGGCGGACCCGGTGGGCGTGAGACGAACATCGACGCTCCAGTACTCGACGGGCACGAACGCCCGGATCTCACGCTCGCGTTCGACGATCAGGCGCACCGCCACCGACTGCACGCGGCCGGCGGACAGTCCGGGGCGGACCTTCTTCCAGAGCAGCGGCGAGATGCGATAGCCGACGAGGCGGTCGAGGATGCGCCGGGCCTCCTGCGCGTCGTAGAGCTTCAGGTCGATCGCACGGGGCTGCGCGAACGCCTCGAGGATCGCGTCGCGCGTGATCTCGGTGAACGTCACGCGCTTGGCGGTGGAGGGGTCGACCCCGAGCAGGCTCGCCACGTGGTAGGCGATCGCCTCGCCCTCACGGTCGTAGTCGGTCGCGAGGATCAGGTCGCCCGAGCCCGCCTTCAGCACCTTCCTCAGCTCACCCACGTGCCGTTTCGAATCCTCCGGCACGATGTAGTCCGGGAGTGAACGCGTGCTCGACGTCGACGCCGAGGCCCCCGTAGCCCTTGCCGAGGTCTCGGATGTGCCCATAGGAAGCCCGGACGGCGTAGTCGCCGCCCAGGTACTTCTCGATCGTCTTCGCCTTCGCGGGCGACTCGACGACCACGAGCGTCTTTCCGTTGGCCATGGCGGGGAACCTTTACGGGTCGATGGGGATGGGTGTCAAGCCCGCCGTTCAGCGGGGAACCCGGCGGCGACCGTACCACCGGCCGGCGGCTACACCGCTCAACGCGCCGTGCCGACACCCCTTCCGGAGGCCGAAGAACGCGCTGGTACGGTCTCCGTATTCCCAGGCACCGGAGTTGAACCCGCATGCTCGACTGGCTCCATCAGTTCGTGATCGACACGGTCGCCGGCTACGGCTACGTGGCCGTCTTCGTGCTGATGGTGCTGGAATCGGCGTGCGTTCCGATCCCCAGCGAAGTCACGATGTTGTTCGGCGGGGCACTCGCGTCGGAGGGGTTCGCTGCGGACGGACAGCACCTCTCGCTGTTCTGGGTCGGCATGGTCGGCACCCTCGGGAACCTGGTCGGGTCGTGGCTGGCGTACTGGGCCGGCGCGGTGGGTGGGCGCCCGCTCGTCGACCGGTTCGGACGATACCTGCTGATACGGCCGCACGAGGTCGACAAGGCCCACGACTGGTTCGAGCGCTACGGTGACGCCGCGGTGTTCTTCTCCCGCCTGCTGCCCGTGATCAGGACCTTCATCTCCGTGCCTGCCGGTGTGGTGCGCATGCCGTTCTGGCGGTTCACCCTCTACACGGTGCTCGGGTGTCTGCCCTGGACGTTCGCGCTCGCGTGGCTGGGCTACGTGCTGGGCGAGCGGTGGGAGACGGTCGAGCGTGCGCTGCAACCGTTCTCGTGGGCGATCGCGGCTGCGTGCGTGCTTGCAGGCGCCTGGTACGTGCGCCGAAGGTGGACGAAGGTGCGAGCGGAGTACGCGGCGCTCGACTCGGCGAACCGCCGGGAGGAACTCCCTCGGACCACGAGCGAAGGCTGATCGCGCCGAGGCAGACCCTCGCGCATCCGTCGTACGTCGTCTCACGCCGATACGGGATGCGTCCGTAGACAAGGTGACTAGCGTATCGGGCCATGGGCGCCCGAGTTCCAGCGACATCTCGCCGAGAGCGCTCGTCATCCGTTCGGCGGTCCACATTGACGGCGCTCGGCGTGGTGAGCCTGCTGTTCGGTGGCAACCTTCCCGTGTCCCAGGCAGCACCGAAGGTTCCTGCCGAGCTCCTCGAGGTGACCCCGACCTCGGACTGGTCCTCCCCCAGTCCCGATCCCACGGGTCTCACGTTCATGCGGTCGAGCGGCAGGCTGCTCGTGTCCGACGCCGAGGTCGACGAGATCCGTCGGCTGTGGAAGCGGAGCAACCTGTTCGTCGCATCCGAGCGCGGAGCCCTGCTCCGTCGAGGTTCCGTGCCCGCCGCCTCGTCCGAACCCGAAGACGTCGCGTGGCGTGATCGATCTCACAGCCTCTACGTGGTCGACGACGACAACGATCGGGTCTATCGGATCCGCGCGGGCGGAGACGACCTGATCGGCACCTCGGACGACCGGTGGAGGGTGGTCTTGAGGACGAGGTCGTTCGGGAGCCGCGACCCCGAGGGTCTGGCCTGGCGCGAGCGCGGTCGATCGTTGATCGTGACCGATGCGAGAGGTGCCCGGGTCTTCATCGTTCGGGCCGGTCGGGATCGTCGTTTCGGTACGCGCGACGACGGGGTGACGAAGTTCTCGACGAAGCCCCTCGGGCTCACGAACCCCGAAGACGCTGAGTTCGATCCCCGCTCGAACCATCTGCTCATCGTCAGCAGCGCGGAGGACCTGGTCGCCGAGACCACCTTGAGAGGACGGCTGGTCCGGAAGATCGATCTCTCGGCCGCGCACGTCCGGAGGGCTGCGGGCATCACCCTCGCACCGAGCCCATCGGACCCCGGGGTGATGGACCTCTTCATCGTCGGCAAGGGCGTCGACAACGAGTCGGATCCGCGCGAGAACGACGGCGAGCTGTTCAGGTTCGCGTTCCCGCCCTGACCGGTCGGTCCGGTCGGCCGTCTCGGCGAACCGGCACGACGGTCGCCTACAGGTTGACGAGCATCGTCCAGCTCTCGCCCTGCTCGCCCACCTTCTCGAACCCCACGCGCTGATACATCATCCGCGAGCGGTTGTGGACGGCGACCGAGAGCGACAGCGTCTGGAACCCTTCCTCGCGAGCCTGCACCATCGCGGCCCGGAGCAGGGTTCCACCGATGCCCTTGCGACGGTGCAGCGGCTGCACCGCCACCGAGAGCTCCGGGGTCTTCTCGTCGACGAATCCGTACCCGGGCTCGTTCTCCGTGAACTGGCGGTACCACACGGCGGCCACCGGCACGCCGTCGAACTCCGCGATCACGCCGCCGTCACCCGGCCTCCCCCAGCCCTCGTGGTAGCGACGGAGCACGGGCTCGTCGAGCACCTCCTCCATCGGTTCGCGCGGCCAGTCGGGGTTCCAACGTGCCGCCTCGAACAACATCGTCTTCAGGAACTCCGCGTCGTCCTTGGTCGCGGGACGGATGTTCACCTGGTTCGCCTCCCGGTGGGCTCGCGAGTGATGCGGCAACCGTACCGCAGCGAGTCCCTCACCCCGAAGCCTCGCGCCCGGCCGTGCGTGCCGACGCCCGGGCCGTCTCCAACTGGTACGAGACGCTCGTGAGCAATACGCGCTGCTCGAACAGGAACAGGCGCTTCACGAACAACGCGGTCTGACCGTGCAGCGGCAGCTGCCACCACTTCGCCACGACGTACTCGGGGATCACCACGTTCACGATCGTGTCGGGGCGCTCGGTGTAGCGGCGCACCTCCTCGAGCATCGGGATCGACAGATCGCGGAAGGGCGCTTCGACGATGTCGAGCGGCACGCCCTCGACGACGTCGAACCAGTCCGCGCCGATCGAGAGCGCGGACTCCGGGTCGAGATCGAAGTAGACCGCCCGGGTCATCGTGGCGTCGAGCGTTCGGGCGTAGTTCACGGCCCGCACCGAGACGTCGTTCACCGACGAAAGGAGCACGAGGGTGACCGTGCGCTGCGGTATCAGCGGTTTCCCGCCGGCGGCCGACGGAGCCCCTTCCTCCAGCACGACGGGCGCGTCGGTCACGACGACGTTCGGGATACGCAGCATGCTGCCCTTCAGCCGCACGAGGTCGCGGTTGCGCACCAGGTACGAGAAGAGACCCTGCGGACGGAGCAGTTCGGGCACCACGACGGTGACGAAGTCGTCCGCTCCGCGCTCGATCCCGTCCAC
Source organism: uncultured Actinomycetes bacterium (assembly GCA_963734685.1). Lineage (GTDB taxonomy): Bacteria > Actinomycetota > UBA4738 > UBA4738 > HRBIN12 > JAOUEA01. Next base: position 538,315 of record CAVTIC010000001.1, read on the forward strand.
CACGTGACGGATGCCCGATGTGAGGTTCGTCGGCGGGATCGGCTGCAGGTCGGGGATGCCCGGGCCGACGAACGTGCGCCAGCGCGCTTGGACGTCGCGCGCCACCTCCGGCCCGCGACAGGCGAAGACCGGCCGGATGTCCTCGGGGCGGAACGACCGCAGGTACCCGACCGCCTCAGAGGTGGCGACGTCGAAGTCTCGCACCAACAGCACGACGTGGTTCGCCCCCTTCGCCCCGGCTCGGATCCTGCCGGTGCTGAGCTGCTTCCGCACGCTCGCGTAGTGGCGATGGATCGAATAGAAGACCGGTACGAGCAGGGCCATGATCAGGATCGAGAGCCACGCGCCACTCGTCCACTTCGATGCAGCAACGACGATCAGCACGACGAACGTGGTCGCCGCACCGACCGCGTTGATCCCGATCGAGCGTCGCCACCCCTTCATAGCCGCCTCGCCCCTCCTCCCCTCGATGATCCAGTGCTTCACCATGCCCGACTGCGACAACGTGAACGAGGTGAACACGCCGACGACGTACAACCCGATCACGGCGTTGAGGTTCGCATCGAAGATGTAGATCATCAGGGCCGAGAGGAGCCCGAGCACCAGCACACCGTTCGAGAAGACGAGCCGGTCTCCGCGGTTGACGAACTGACTCGGGAGGTACCGGTCGCGCGCGAGGATCGAGGCCAGGCGAGGGAAGTCCTGGTACGCGGTGTTCGCCGCCAGGATCAGGATCGCAGCGGTGAACACCTGCACCACGTAGAACCCGATCGAGCCGTCTCCGAACACGGCGATCGCGATCTGGGCCGGCACCGACCGCTCCTCGCTGGCGACGACCCCCTCGACGTGCGTGGCGAGCCACGAGATGCCGATGAACATCGATATCGCGATCGTGCCCATGATCGCCAGGGTCGCCGCCGCGTTGTGCGCCTGAGGCCGCTTGAACGCCGGCACCCCGTTCGAGATCGCCTCCACGCCGGTCAATGCCGTGGCGCCCGACGAGAACGCCTTCAGCAGCACGAACAACCCGACCGCGCCGGCGGTCGTCGCCGCGTCGTGGATGGGTTCCACGTCGACATCGACCGCGGGGCACCCTCCGATGCACTGGACGAGACCGAGGAGGATGAGCACGCTGATGGAGAGCACGAACCCGTAGGTCGGGATCGCGAACAACACGCCCGACTCCTTGGAACCGCGCAGGTTCGCGAGCGTGACGAAGGCGACGAAGAAGATCGAGAGCACGACGGCGTGCTGGTTGGCCGCCGGCACGGCCGATCCGATCGCGAACACCCCGGCCACGATCGAGACGACGACGGTCATCATGTAGTCGAAGAGCAGGGCCGCGGCGGCAACGAGCCCGGGTAGCTGGCCGAGGTTCTCCTTGCTCACGATGTAGGCGCCACCGCCACCCGGGTAGGCGCGCACGGTCTGGCGGTACGAGACGATCACGAGCGCCATCAGCAGCGAGACCGCCGCCGCGATGGGGAGCACGTACCCCTGGGGAGCTGTGGTCGCCACGGTGAGCACGAGCAGGATCTCGCCCGTGGCGTAGGCGACCGATGACAAGGCGTCGGATGCGAAGACCGGCAGCGCGAGGATCTTGGGCAACAGCGTGTGCTCGAGCCGCGCGCTCGAGAACGCCCGGCCGAGGACCATGCGTTTGATGACACCGGTCGACGCGGCGGGGAGTTCGGTCCTGGCCATGCGGTCGACAGCCTACGCCGTCGCCGGGCCCCCGGGGCCCGCGGCGGCGTCGGCGCCGACCTCGGGCGCGGAGAGGTGGAAGGGCACGCTGGTCACGACCACGCCCGGCTCGAACAGGAGCACCCGCTTGAAGAACAGGGCCGTCTGGTTGTGCAACAGGTTCTCCCACCAATGTCGAGGCACCAGCTCGGGCAGCACGACGGTCACGACCGTGTCACCGCGCGAGGTGTGCGCCCGGATCTCCTCGAGCAGCGGCGGCCCAAGATCGCGGAACGGGGCCTCCACGAGCACGAGAGGCACGTCGAGCTTGCGCTCGTGCCATTCGTCCACGACCCCCGCGACCTCATCAGGGTCGGTGACCATGTAGATCGCCTCGATCGCCGTCGGATGGAGCGACTTGCCGTAGATCACGGCACGGACCGTCGGGTCGTGGACGGCCGAGACGGGCACCAGCACGACCGTCCGCTCGGGCTCGAGCGGGCGATCGCCGAGCCAGCTCGGGCGCGCTTCGGAGGGCACGAGCGGCACGTCGGTGACGACCACCCGCGGCTCGAACAGCAGCGCGGTCTTCAGCAGGAACGCTTCGCGGTGCCGGAGGAACTGCCAGACGGTGTTGCGGGGCAGCAACTCGGGGATCACCACGGTGAGGAACCGGTCGCGCTCGTGTCGCGGCATCGACCGCACGTACCGTCGCACCGCGCGCACGAGATGCCGGTCGGCGCCATCGAGCGGTTCCAACTCACCCATGCGCGGGGCGACCATCGACCACTCCGCCGCCACGGCCTCGTATGCCTCCGGGGGGCCGACGTAGAGGGCGTTGAATGCGGTCGGGCGCACCGCGCGCAGGTACGCGACGGCGTCGCGGGTCGCGAGGCCGAGGTCGGGCACCAACAGCAGCATCGTGCCCGTCGCGGCGTCGCGGCCGGTGAGCCTCCGGGCCTGGAGCGCGCGCGCCACGTGACCGTAGTGGCGATGCACGCCCCAGAAGAACAGCACGATGAACGGCATCGCCACGATCACGATCCACGCGCCCTTCGCGAACTTCGTGATCGTGACCACGACGAGCACCACGCCCGTCGTGGCGGCGCCGATGCCGTTGATCACGGCGCTCCGTTGCCAGTTGCCCTCCCTCGTGCGGATCCAGCGCCGCACCATGCCCGACTGCGACAACGTGAAGGCGGTGAACACCCCGACGACGTAGAGCTGGATCAGCCGCGTCAGGTTCGCGTCGAACACCCAGATCAGCAGCGCCGCGAGCCCGGCGAGCACGACCACGCCGTTGGAGAAGACGAGCCGGTCGCCGCGGTTGCGGAACTGCGCCGGCATGAACCGGTCCCGAGCGAGGATCGACGCGAGCCGCGGGAAGTCCTGGAACGCCGTGTTCGCCGCGAGGATCAGGATGCCCGCCGTGAAGACCTGCAGCAGCAGGAACATGAAGCCGCCGTCGAAGACCGTGTCGCCGATCTGCGCCAGCACCGGCAGCTCGTGGGCGATGTCCTCGGTGATGCGCACGTGCAGGAGCTGCGAGAGCGCGGTGATGCCGAGGAACATCGTGATCGACATGGCGCCCATCACGGCGAGGGTGGCGGCGGCATTCTTCGCCTGCGGCCTGCGGAACGCCGGCACACCATCGGCGATGGCCTCGACGCCGGTGAGGGCGGTCGCCCCCGAGGAGAACGCGCGGGCGATCAGGAACAGCGACAACGTGTGCTCGACCTCGATCGGCAGGTCCGCGGTTCCCGCGAGCGGACACCCGCCGAGGCATCGCACGAAGCCGGTGACGAGGGTGATCGCGATCATCACCACGAAGCCGTACGTGGGGATCGCGAACAGCGAGCCCGCCTCCTTCACGCCGCGCAGGTTCGCGAGCGTCACGAGCAGGACGAGGCCCACGGCGATCGGGACCCGGATCGGCACGAGGGCATCGGGCGCGACCGAGGCGATCGCGGTCGTGCCGGCCGTGATGCTCACGGCGACCGTCAGCACGTAGTCGACGAGGATCGCTGCCGCGGCCACGAGCCCGGGGAGCGTGCCGAGGTTCTCCCGGGCGACGATGTAGGAACCGCCGCCCGTGGGGTACGCGCGGACGGTCTGCCGGTACGACGTCACGACGATCGCGAGCAGCGCCGCGATCGCGAGCGCGATCGGCAGCCGCAACGCGAGGGCGCCGGCGCCGGCCGCGACCAGCACGAGCATCATCTCTTCGGTCGCGTACGCGTTCGAAGAGAGCGGGTCCGAGGAGAAGACGGGAAGCGCCAGGAACTTCGGCAGGAGCTGATGCTCGGCCTTGTCGGAGGCGATCGCTCTGCCGACGAAGAGCCGCTTCAGCGGACCGCCGCCGATCCTTCGGGGGACTTCCAGCTCAACGGGCACGGCGGCAATCCTCGCACGAAGGCCGCGGCGGATGCGCGACCCCGGCCTTCCTAGGCGGAGGCCTCACCCACCCAGCGGTAGCCGACGCCCGGCTCGGTCACGATCAGGGCCGGCGCCTGCGCATCGTCGCCGAGCTTCTTCCGAAGGGCCCGAACGTACGTCCGCAGGTAGGTGGTCTCGGTTCCGTAGCCCTGGCCCCAGACCTTGCGGAGCAGCCACTGGTGGGTGAGCAGCTTCCCGGGGTTCGTGACGAAGGCTTCGAGCAGGCCGTACTCGGTGGGGGTCAACCGCACCTGCTCACCGTCGAGGGTGACGAGCCGCTTCGGCAGATCGACCTCGAGTGGTCCGAACCGAAGCAGCGGGACGGCCGGTTCGTCGGGCTGGGTGCGCCGCATCGCCGCTCGAGCTCGCGCGAGCAACTCCTGCATGCCGAACGGCTTCGTGACGTAGTCGTCGGCACCTGCATCGAGCGCGGCAACCTTGTCCGTCTGCGATTCGCGCACCGACAGCACGATCACCGGAACGTCGCTGAACGCACGCACCCGCCTGATCACCTCGGTCCCGTCGATGTCCGGCAGGCCGAGGTCGAGCAGCACCAGGTCGGGAGCCTGTTCCGCCGCGCCGACCACACCTTCCTCGCCGGTGCCGACCGTGGCGACCTCGTACCCGTGTGCCTCGAGGCTCGTGCGCAGGGCGCGCCGGATCTGAGGTTCGTCGTCGACCACCAGCACCAGGCTCACGCGTTCGCCTCCTGGTCGGCGACGAGATCGAACCCGTCCTCCTCGGTCGGGGTCGAGGCCGGGGGTCGGGATCTCGAACACCACCGAGGCACCGCCTCCGACGGCGTCCTCGACCCAGATGCGCCCTCCGTGGGCCGTGACGATCGCGTTCGCGATCGCGAGACCGAGCCCGCTTCCGGCCGTGTCGGGGATCGTCGAGCCTCGGTAGAACGCCTCGAAGACCCGCTCACGGTCATCGGAGGCGATGCCGGGGCCTCGATCGCTCACCCGCACCGCGACGACACCCGTCGGTGTGCGTCACCGCGAGGCGCACCTCACCCCCGGAAGGGGAGTACCGGGCGGCGTTCTCGAGCAGGTTGGTCATGACCTGATCGACCTGCATCTCGTCGACCGCGACCGACGGCAGGTCGTCGGCGATCTCGAGCACCAGCCGGACGTCGTCGAGCCGGGGGCGAAGACGCGCAGCGACCGCCTCCGCGATCTCGTCGAGCCCGGCCTCGTGACGCGCGGGGGTGAGCGCGCCGGCACGGATGCGTGCGAGGTCGAGGATGTTGCCCACGAGCCGGTTCAGCCGATCGGTCTCCTCGAGGATCGTGGTGAGGAGCTCGCGTTCCTGCGTCGTGTCGTGCGCGACGCTCGTGTCGAGCAGGCTCGTCACGCCCGCCTTGATCGATGCGAGTGGGGTCCGGAAGTCGTGCGTCACGGAGCTGAACATCGCGGCTCGGAGCTGGTTCGTCTCGGCGTCGAGCTGTGCCAATCGCGCGCGCGCGTCGAGCCGGGCTCGGTCGAGCGCCGCGGCGGCCTGCTTCGCGGCCGCCTCGAGCAGGAGCTGCTCCTGGGGGCCGAGGGGACGGCGGTTCGCCGGCCGCTCCACCCGGAGCGTGCCGAACGAGACCGGTCCGACGACCAGCGGCACGACGGCATCCGGTCCCCCCGGCGTGAGCTCCGGTTGCACGGCTCGGGCATGCAGCTGCGTGCCGTCGAGCTCGACGCGCACCTCCGCCGAGGCGAGACCGAACGGTTCGAGCAACACCCGAACGAAGTCGTCGAGCACCCGGTCCGGCACGTCTCCGGAGACGAACTTGGACGACAGGTGGCCCAGCAGCCGCGTCTCCCGCTCGCGTCGCGCTGCTCGAGCTCGTTCCTCGGCGGCGCCGCCGACGAGGATGCCCACCACGAGCGCGACCGTCAGGAACACCAGCGCCGTCAGCACCTCCTCGGTGCCCTCGAACCGGAGGCGGAACCTGGGCGCCCCGTAGAGGAACGGGAGAGCCACGGAGGACAGGGCCGCGGCGAGCAGGCCGGCCCACAGGCCCCCGGAGACCGCCGCGATGACGATGGCGAGCAGGAAGAGCGCGATCGCGGCCGCCGGCCCGTTGCGCGCGAGCGGGACCGAGGCCACGCCGGCGGCCGCAGGTGCGACGACGGCCACGAGGGCCCCGCGGGTGGTCAACCCACGGAAGCGTCGTCCTTCCTGCTCGGTCGCTCCCCGACTCATCCCGTGTCTCATCGTGTCATGGGTATCGGCTGGCGAACGTCTTCACGTGATCTTCACGCCCGAACACCGTTCCTTCACGCTCCACTCACGGTGCCGGGACGAGACTGCAGCAAGGAGTTGACCCATCCTCCGAACCAAGCCCGGAGGCCGGACGGCGCCCTCCAGCCCGCCCGACCTCCGGGCCCCGTCCTTTCCCGGGGCGGAAACGGCGGCGGATCCACACATCTCCTCACTCCGGAAACGTGCACGACCGACGCTGTCGGGGATGTCGGCCTGGGCTAGGATGCCCCGCGTGCGCGTGATCATCATGGGCTGCGGCCGCGTCGGTTCCCAGCTGTCGCACGAGCTGATCGACGACGGCCACGACGTGACCGTGATCGACAAGAACGCCGAGGCGTTCTTCCGCTACCCCCCGGGCGACGGCGCGAAGACCGTCGTCGGGCTCGGGTTCGACCGCGACGTGCTCGAGGAGGCCGGCATCAAGGACGCTGACGCGTTCGTGGCGGTCTCGAGCGGAGACAACTCCAACATCGTCTCGGCCCGCGTGGCGCTCGAGAACTACCACGTGCCGAAGGTCGTGGCCCGCATCTACGACCCGCGCCGGGCGGACATCTACGAGCGGCTGAACATCCCGACCGTCGCCACCACCCGCTGGGGCGTGAAGCAGATCCAGCTGATGTTGTTCCACGACCGGCAGGAGATCCGCGAAACGCTCGGCGGCGGCGAGCTGCTCCGCATGCGCATGCCGGCCGGACCCCACATGGTGGGCAAGCCCGCGATGTCGTTCAACGTGCCGGGCAAGATCCTGATCGCCGGCGTCTCCCGGGGCGGAGGCGGGTTCCTGCCGACCGAGGAGAGCACCCTGCAGTCGGGCGACTACCTCGTGGTGATGCTCACGAAGGACGGTATGGACACCCTCGACGAGGTCTTCGAGCATCCCGGGGAGCACCACGGATGAAGGTCGTCGTGACGGGCGGCGGGGCGGTCGGACGCCACCTCGCGGTCGACCTGGTCGAGCGCGGGCACGAGGTCACATTGATCGAGCAGGACCGGGGGCTCGTCGGAGCAGTTGCGGACCTGGGCCCCGAAGGTGAAGGTGGTGCACGGCGACGCCTGCGAGCCATCGGTGCTCGAAGGTGCGGAGACCTCCGGCGGCCGACGTGCTGGTGGCCGCCACCGGCGACGACGAGGACAACCTGGTCACCTCGTTGCTGGCGAAACAAGAGTTCGCGGTTCCCCGGGTGCTGGCTCGAGTGAACCATCCGAAGAACGAATGGCTGTTCACCGAACAGTGGGGCGTCGACGCCGAGGTGTCCCCGCCGCACATCCTCACCGCCATGGTCGAGGAGGCCGTCACGGTCGGCGATCTCGTTCGTCTGATCCGACTCGGCAGCGGTCTGGTCTCGATCGTGGAGATGACGCTGCCTGAGGCCTCCCCGTCGGTCGGGCGAGCCGTCTACGAGCTGCGGCTCCCGCCGGATTCCGTGATCGTCGGCGATCCTGCGCGAGGGCCACGTGGTGATCCCCCAGCCCGAGACCGTCTTCGCGGCGGGCGACGAGGTGCTCGCGCTCGCGAGCGGACCGGTCGAGCGAGCGCTCCGCGACGCGGTGGTCGGGGCCGCGATGCCTGGGGGCATCCCGACCGACTCGATCGACGGCGTCGCCGGGGTGCGACTAGTCCGCGGGACGACCGCGGCCGCGACGGCGGCCCGCAGCACCCGGTCTCGTTCCAACAGCAGGGCGAGCTGATTCCCGAACGCCTCGAGGATGCGACGCTCCGAGGGAGTGAGCGGCGCCCGGACGCCCCCGCATCACCAACAACCCGAGGTTGCGCCGCCCCACGTTCAGCGGCAGCCGCTCCACTCCGTCACCCCCGTGGGCGGCACGGCTCCCGGCTCGCCGCCGACCGTCGCGTGCTCCACGAGCCCCTTGTCGGGACCTTCCTGCACGTACAGCGCACCGTCGAGGAATCCGAAGGTCGCGACCACGACCCGCAGCACGCCCTCGTACGGGCGCGGCCCGGGCTGCGGCTCGACCAGCACGCGACTCAGGTCCTGCTGCCGCCGGAGCTCATCGGCCCGAGCCTCGGCCGCTCGCGCCCGGGCGTCGGCCCGAGCCACGAGCACCGAGATCAGCACCGACAGCCCGAGGAAGACGAAGAGCACGATCACGTCGTGCGACTTCTCGATCACGAACGTCTCGTACGGCGGCAGGAAGTAGAAGTTGAACACCAGGAACCCGAGCACGCTGGCCACGATACCGGGTCCGAGCCCGCCGAGGCCGACGCACGCCACGACGAGCACGAGGAACCCGAACCCCGTGGCCACCGGGTCGACCCCTTCGCGGATCGTCGGCGCGGCCAGCACGATCGCGACCGTGCCCCCGGCAGCGAGGGCGTAGGCGACCGTCTGACGCACGGGGACAGGGCGGGCCCCCGCCCCCCCGGGAGAGGTCTCGTGAGGGTCGGGGCGGGTCGGCAGGCGCGACGATGCGGCCATCGTGCCCACGCTACGCCATCTCCTCAAGAGCGAGGTTCAGCTCGAGGACGTTGACGCGAGGTTCTCCCATGAATCCGAGGACCCTGCCCTCCGTGTGTTCGTCGATCAGCCGCATGACCTCCTCGGTCGAGAGGCCGCGCACCTCGGCGATCCGGGCCGCCTGCAACTCCGCCGATGCCACCGAGATGTGAGGGTCGAGACCGCTGCTCGACGCGGTCACGAGGTCCGCCGGGATGTCGGCAGCGGTGAGGTCCGGCATGTATGGGCCCTCCAGCTCGAGCACGCCATCAACCCGCTCTTGGACGAGGTCGGCGAGCTCCTGCGACGTCGGGCCGAGGTTCGAACCTGACGAAGCGGCTGCGTCGTAGTCGACGGCCGACGGCCGACCGTGGAACCACTCGATTCCCTCCCACATCTGCCCGATCGGAGGCGCTGCCGACGACCTGGTCGTCGATCCGGACGAGGGACCCGTCGGCCTTGTCATCGAGCGTCAGCTGCGCGACGCCAGTGATCACCAGCGGGTAGACGCAGTCCGGTCAAGACGCCGAGCACGATCACGGCGAGGAGGGCTCGCAGGACGTTCCTCATCATGGGAAATTCACCAACCCCAGGAGCATGTCGATCAACTTGATCCCGATGAACGGCACGATGATGCCGCCGAGGCCGTAGATCAGGAGGTTCCGGCGCAGCAGCGCATCGGCCCCGACCGGCCGGTAGGGCACACCGCGCAGGGCGAGAGGCACCAGCGCCACGATCACAGCGCGTTGAAGATCACCGCCGACAGGATCGCCGACTCGGGCGTCTCCAGGTTCATGATGTTGAGTTCCTCGAGGACCGGGTAGGTGCCGACGAACATCGCCGGGATGATCGCGAAGTACTTCGCGACGTCGTTCGCGATCGAGAAGGTCGTCAACGAGCCGCGGGTGATCAGGAGCTGTTTGCCGATCTCCACGATCGACATCAGCTTGGTCGGGTTCGAGTCGAGATCGACCATGTTGCCGGCCTCCTTGGCGGCGGCCGTGCCGGTGTTCATCGCCACCCCGACGTCCGCCTGGGCGAGCGCCGGCGCGTCGTTCGTGCCGTCGCCCGTCATGGCGACGAGCTTCCCGCCCTCTTGCTCGCGCCGGATCAGGTCCATCTTCGTCTCCGGCGTCGCCTCGGCGAGGAAGTCGTCGACGCCCGATTCGCGCGCGATCGCCGCCGCGGTCAGTGTGTTGTCGCCGGTGATCATGACGGTGCGGATGCCCATCTTCCGCAGCTGGGCGAAGCGCTCGGTCAGCCCTTCCTTGATGATGTCCTTCAGCTCGATCACGCCGACCGCGACGTAATCCTTCGCGCGACGGCGAGCGGTGTGCCTCCCGCGTTCGGCGATACGTTCGACCTCGGCCTCCAGCACGGGCGGGAGTTCGGAGCCCGATCCAGCCGACGATCGCGTCGACGGCGCCCTTGCGCACCTCGGTGCCGTCGAAGTCGATGCCGCTCATGCGCGTCTGCGCGGTGAACGGGACGAACGAGGCCCGCATCTCGAGCAGATCGTGCTCACGCACGCCGTACATCTCCTTCGCGAGCACGACGATCGACCGACCCTCGGGCGTCTCGTCGGCGAGCGACGCCACCTGCGCGGTCTCGGCGAAGTCGCGCTCCGTCGATGCCGGGTGCGGGGAAGAACCCCACCGCCTGCCGGTTCCCGAGCGTGATCGTGCCCGTCTTGTCGAGCAGCAGCGTGGACGACGTCGCCGGCCGCCTCGACGGCCCGGCCGCTCATCGCCAGCACGTTACGCTGCACGAGGCGGTCCATACCCGGCGATACCGATCGCGGAGAGCAGCCCCCCGATCGTGGTTGGGATCAGGCAGACGAACAGCGCGATCAGCACGGCGATCGGAGACACGGCCGCCCGCGTAGATCGCGAACGGCTGCAGCGCCACGCAGACGATGCAGGAAGATGATCGTGAACTTCGACAGCAGGATCGACAAGGCGATCTCGTTCGGGGTCTTCTGCCGGCTGGCGCCCTCGACGAGCGCGATCATGCGGTCGATGAACGACCGTCCGGGCTCGGCGGTGATCTCCACCTTGATCCAGTCGGAGAGCACCTTCGTGCCGCCGGTGACCGCGGAACGGTCGCCGCCCGATTCACGGATCACCGGCGCCGATTCGCCCGTGATCGCCGACTCGTCGACCGACGCGATGCCCTCGACGATGTCGCCGTCGCCGGGGATCAGCTCGCCGGCCGAGACCATCACGAGGTCGCCCTTGTGCAGCTGGGTCGCAGGCACGGTCTCCTCGCGTGCCGTCGGTGAGCAGCCGCCGGGCGATCAGGTCCTTCCTGGTCCGGCGCAGCGTCGTCCGCCTGCGCCTTCCCCCGACCCTCGGCCATCGCTTCGGCGAAGTTCGCGAAGAGGACCGTGAACCACAGTCCGACGGCGATCGCCGTGTCGAACGCGACCGGACCGTCGCTCACGATGTCGGTGATCACGCGGATCGTGACCGCAACCGACACGATCTCGACCACGAAGATCACCGGGTTCTTGATCAGCGTCCGTGGATCGAGCTTCTTCAGGCTGTCGACGATCGCCCGCCGCACGATGGGTGCGTCGAACAGCGGCCGCGACTGGATCGCCCCGTGCTCGAAGTGGGTGTGTGCGGGTTCCTGGGTGCCCACGGACATCAGAACAGCCTCCCTTGGTTCTGCAGCAGGTACTCGACGATCGGGCCCAGCGCCAGCGCCGGGCAGGAACGTGAGCGCGCCGATCACCAGGATCACGAAGACCAAGAGCACGACGAACAGCGTCGTGTCGGTGTGGAGCGTGCCCTCCGTCTCGGGCACCGATGCCTTCCTTCGCGAGCGCTCCCGGCCAGCGCGAGCGCGGCGAGCAGCGGGACGAACCGCACGACGATCATCAGCGAGGCCACCGCCGATCGCGTAGAAGGGGCCGCTGGCCGTGAGACCGGCGAACGCCGAGCCGTTGTTGTTCCCCTGCGAGAGGAACGCGTAGAAGATCTCGCTGAACCCGTGCGGTCCCAGGTTCAGGCGCGCATCGGTCCCGTGTGGGATCACGGCCCCGATCGCCGTCAACGCCAGCGCGACCGAGGAACGGCACGAGCACGGCGATGACCGAGTACTTGACCTCACGGGCGCCGATCTTCTTGCCGAGGTACTCGGGGGTGCGCCCGATCATCAGCCCGCCGATGAACACGGCGATGCACGACGTAGAAGATCATGCCGTACAGGCCGCTGCCGACTCCTCCGAAGATGACCTCGCCGATCGCCATGTTGAACATCGGCGCGACCGCCGCCGAGCGGCCGGTATGAGTCGTGCATCGAGTTCACGCTGCCGTTCGATGCGTCGGTCGTCGCGACCGCCCACAGGGCCGACTCCTCGGGCGCCGATCCGGACCTCCTTGCCCTCCATGTTCGGCTCAGCCGCCGCGACACCCGCGGCGCGCATCGCCCCCGAGGAGGTCTGCTCGGACGGCACGGTCAGCGAGCAACCCGGCGACGACAGAGCACGTACATCGCGGCGAACAACGCCCAGCCCTTGCCGGACGTTGCCGACCATCTTGCCGAACGTGTACGTGAGCGCGGCGGGGATCGCGAGGATCGCGAGCATCTCGAGGAAGTTCGAGAACGGCCCGCCGCCCTCGAACGGGTGCGCGGAGTTCGACGTTGAAGAACCCGCCGCCGTTCGTGCCGAGTTGCTTGATCGCGATCTGCCCGGCGACCGGACCGCGCGCGATGGACCTGCTCGAAGCCCTGCACGCCGCTGGCGGCCTGCGAGTCCGCGAGCGTCTGGACCACGCCCTGGCTCACGAGGACGAGCGCCATCAGGGCGGCGATCGGGATCAGGATGTAGACGGTGCCACGCACCAGGTCGCGCCAGAAGTTGCCCGAGCTCCTCGCGCTTGGACCGCGTGAAGCCGCGGATCATCGCCACGAGCGACCGCCATGCCCGACGGCGGCGGAGACGAAGTTCTGGAACGTCAGCCCGAGCATCTGGCTGAGGTAGCTCATCGTGAACTCGCCGCCGTAGGCCTGCCAGTTCGTGTTCGTGACGAAGCTCGATGCGGTGTTGAACGCGACGTACTTGTCGACGGCGGGCATGTCCGTCGGGTTCAGCGGCAACGACGCCTGCAGACGCAAGCAGCGCGTAGAGCACGAGCATGCTGATCACGCTGAACCACAGCACGCCCGAGGCGTACCGGCGCCACGACTGGTCGACCGTCGGGTCGACGCTGATGAGCCGGTAGACCGCTCCTTCGATGCGGCCGATCTGTTCACGGGTGTAGACGCGATACATGTAGGTCCCGAGCAGAGGCGTGATCAGGATCAGCAGGATCGCGTAGACGACGATGGTGATCATGGTCAGAACCTCTCCGGACGGATCAGCGCGTAGGTCAGGTAGACGAGCAGCGCCACGGACAGCAGCAACAGGAGGACGTCGCTCAGTGTCATATCCGCTCGAACCCCCTCACCAGTGCGAACGCCAGCGCGAACGTGAGACAGGTCACCGCGATGAGGATCAGGTCGATCATCGGTCATCCTTCCGTGCGTCCACGATGGAACCGTAGGGCGTCGATATGAGGACGCCATGAGCGGAAGGTCCCGGAGGCTATGGGAACCGTAAGGGCCCAGGTGAGGGCGGCCGTGCAGGGTCGCGGGGTGCCACACTGAACCGCATGGATCCGACCACGTTCGACGAGCCTCGGCCGCAGGCCTGAAGGCCGCGTCGCGCGGATCGAGCCGCGCAGGGAGACGATCCGCGACCTGCTGAATCCGCCCGCCACCCGTCGCCGGGTCGCGGGCTACGCCGTGGCGGTCGGAGCGAACCTCGCGGCCATCGCTGCTGCTCCTCCCCTTCCGCGACGGTCTCTCCCTTCACTCGATCGGCTTCGCGTTCCTGATCGTCGCGGTCGTCTCGGCGGCGGTCGGGGGCCTCGGCCCGGGGATCGTGAGCTCGTTCATCGGGTTCATCTTCTTCAACTACCTGTTCATCCCCCCCTACGACACGTTCGAGATCGGGGAGCTGGAGGACGTGGTCGCGCTCTTCGTCTTCCTCGGGCTGTCGCTCACGATCTCCGTCCTCCTCTCTCGAACCCGCGACCGCGCCGAGGCGGCGGAGGAACGGGAGCGGGAACTGTTGGCGCTCCAGAGCCTCTCGAGCGACCTCGTCGGCCTCGGGCCGGGAACCGAGACGTACGCGACGTTGCTCGACCGCGTGATCCAGCTGTTCGGCTTCCGAGCCGGGGCGCTCTTCGTGCAGGGCGGGGACGGGTTCCGGGGGTTGGAGCGCCTCGTCGTCGTGGGCGTCGACAGCGAGGACATCGGACCGGACTGGGATCCGAGGTCACCCGAACCCGCACCGGCGCGCCTCCCGCTGAACGTGGGACGCCAGAACGTCGGGCTCGTGGTCCTGCGCGGAGACCGACCACCGCTCACGGCCGCCGAGAGCCGCATCCTTCGATCGTTCTGCGACCAGCTGGCACTGATGCTCGAGCGCGACCGGCTGCTCCGAGCGGCCACCCGGTCGGAGGTCTACCGGCAAGGGGAGGGTGTCAGGCGCTCGCTGCTGGCGGCCGTCTCGCATGACCTGCGCAGCCCACTCGCCGCGATCAAGGCATCGGTCACCGACCTGATGGATCCCGCGGTGGAGCGATCGGAGGGTGAGGTCCGGGAGGTGCTCGCCACGATCGACGGCGAGACCGACCGATTGAGCCGGTTGATCACCGATCTGCTCGACATGTCCCGGATCGAGGCCGGAGGCCTGACGTCACGGCACGACCGCCTCGACCTCAGCGAGTTCCTCCCGAGCTGTGCGGCACGCGTCACGCGGTCGGGAGACCGGCCCCGCGTCGAGGTGCACGGCCCCGTTCACGGGCCGGTGGTCATCGCGGACCACGTCTTCCTCGAGCGCGTGCTCGCGAACCTGCTCCTGAACGCGTTCCGAGCGAGCGAGCAGTCGGGGGCAGAGACGGTCGAGATCGACAGCTCCACCGACGACGGACATGCGATCGTCCGGGTCGTGGATCACGGCCCCGGCATCCCGCAAGCCGCCCGAGAGCAGCTGTTCCATCCGTTCTTCGACCTCGACGAACGCAACCCGAGGCTCGGACGGGGGCTGGGGCTCGCGATCAGCAAGGGGTTCGTCGACCTGATGGACGGGAACATCTGGGTCGAGGACACCGCGGGTGGGGGGGCCACCCTCGCCTTCTCCCTGCCGACGGCGGGTGAGCGCCCCTGAAGCAGCCCTCCCGTGTCCTCATCGTCGACGACGAGCAGCAGATCCGCCGGGCGCTGCAACGGGCGCTCAGCGCCCGCGGGTACACAGTCACGACGGCCTCCGACGGCGAGGAGGCCATGGCCGAGGCCGAGGCGTTCATGCCGAACCTCATCGTGCTCGATCTCAACATGCCCGTGATGGGAGGCCTGGAGGTCTGTCGACGCGTCCGCTCTTGGAGCGACGTGCCGGTCCTGATCCTGTCGGTGCGGGAAGAGGAGGCGGACAAGGTGACCGCGCTGGATCTCGGTGCCGACGACTACCTGACGAAGCCGTTCGGGATCGACGAGTTCCTCGCCCGGGTGCGGGCCCTGCTCCGCCGGAGCGTGCCCACCGAGGGTCGCTCCGGCGCCCGGTTCGAGGCCGGCGACGTGTCGATCGATCTCACGCAGCGCAGCGTGTCGCACGCTGGCGAACCGGTGCACCTCACGCGGACCGAGTGGGCCCTGCTCGAGACCCTCGCGCATCACCCCGGGAAGCTGCTCACACAGCGCTGGTTGCTCGAGTCGGTCTGGGGCGCCGGGTACCGCGACGACGTCGACGTGCTCCGCGTGTTCGTGAGCCAGCTCCGCAAGAAGGTCGAGCCCGACCCGTCGCACCCGACCACGATCGTGACCGAGCCCGGCGTCGGCTATCGGTGGACGCTCCGCGCCGCGGACCGTGACCTCGAGGAGGGCCGATGACGGATCGCGACCGTTCCGACGGGCCGCATCCTCGCGACGTGGCCGCGGACGAGGTACTCGAGTCCGGGGGCGAATCGATCGAGGCCCTCGTCGGTCGCACCGTGGCCGACGTCGAGGCGACGACCGAGATCACGCGTGACGAGGCAGAGCGGCTCAAGGACGCTCCGCTGCGCATCTACCTGGGCGCGGCTCCCGGCGTCGGCAAGACGTACGCGATGCTCAGCGAGGCACGTCGACGCTTCGAGCGTGGTACCGATGTCGTCGTCGGATGCGCCGAGACCTACGGGCGCCCGAACACGGAACGCATGCTCGAGGGGCTGGAGCGGGTACCGACCCGGACGATCGGGTACCGGGGGGCGACGTTCGAGGAGCTCGACGCGGACGCCGTGATCGCGCGTCACCCCGAGGTCACGGTGATCGACGAGCTCGCGCACACCAACATCCCGGGCAACCGTCGCGCGAAGCGCTGGGAAGACGTGCTCGACGTGCTCTCGCACGGCATCGAGGTGATCACGACCCTCAACGTGCAGCACCTCGAGAGCCTGAACGACGTGATCGCGAACGTCACCGGCATCAAGCAGCGCGAGACGGTGCCGGACTGGATCGTGGATCTGGCCGACCAGGTCGAGCTCGTGGACATGTCGGCGCATGCCCTGCGGCGGCGCATGATGCACGGCAACGTCTATCCCGACCAACGGAAGGCCGAGCTCGCGCTCCGGCGCTTCTTCACCACCGAGAACCTCACGGCGCTGCGGGAGCTCGCGCTGATGCGGGTCGCCGACCAGGTCGACGACACGCTCCTCGAACGCTGGTCGGGTGCCCGCGCACCCGAGACGCGCGAGCGAGTGCTCGTCTGCGTGTCCAGGCCCGAGCTCGCCGAGGAGCTAGTACGCAGGGGGGCCCGGATCGCCCAGCGGGCACGCGGGGAGTTCATCGTGGCGCACGTCCGCGGGGGCCACCGTGACGACGATGCGTGGATCGATCCGATCGAGCGGCTCACCCTCGACCTCGGCGGCACGTTCGAGCTCATCACCAGCGAGGAGCCGGTCGACGCGGTGCTCGCGTTCGCCTACCAGCGGTTCGTGACCCAGATCGTCGTCGGCGAACCGCTGCGACCACGCTGGCAAGAACTGCTCCGAGGTTCCTTCGTCTCTCGACTGATCCGTCGAGCCGACAGCATCGACATCCACGTCATCGCCCGACGAAAGCGCTGATGTCGGTGCTCGACAGGATCCGCCGTCACCCGCTCGGCCCGGACGGTGCTGACGCTCGCCTCAGGCGCTGAACTCGAGCCTGGGGTTGATCATCTGGGGCGGTCCGCCGCCGCGCTGCTCGCCGAGCACGCCCTCGACGACCACCTTCGTGCCGAGCGAGAAGCCGCCGATGCCGCGGCGTCCCATGAACACGACGATCGCCTCGCCGGTGCCGTCGGAGACGAGGGCCTCGAGCGATTCGTGCCCGCTCATCGGCAGCACCGTGATGCGCCGGATCACGCCCGCGATCTTCACCCGCTGACGCAGCGGCGCCTCGCCGAGCCGCACGCTGCCCGGGACGGAGTCGGCCCATTCCTGGGTCTCCGCCTCGAGACGCGCCTCGTCGCTCTCGGTCAGTCGATCGAGCCAGCGACGGAGCGCGCCCATGCGCTTGCTCCCTTCCGGTCCCGCGACCTCAGGAGGCGCTCGCGGCGAGCTTGTCGGCGTGCTCGAGCTCGGCGTCGAGCTCGGACTTCCGAGACTTCGACACGTAGATCGACGGCGCCGAGGATCGCGGCGGCCAGCAGGCCGATCGCGAGGCGCACCGCGGTCTCGTCGGCGTACTCGACGACGAGCGGCGCGATCAGACAGGGCGACCAGGTTCATGACCTTGATCAGCGGGTTCAGCGCCGGACCGGCGGTGTCCTTGAACGGGTCGCCGACCGTGTCGCCGATCACCGCCGCCTTGTGGGCGTCGGAGCCCTTGCCGCCGTAGTGGCCCTCTTCGATGTACTTCTTCGCGTTGTCCCACGCGCCGCCGGAGTTCGAGAGCATCACGGCCATCAGCTGGCCGGTGACGATCGCGCCGGCCAGGAACCCGCCGAGCGCCTCTTCCTTCAACAGGAAGCCGGCGATGATCGGCGAGAGCACGGCGAGCAGGCCCGGCGTGAGCAGCTCACGGAGCGACGTCTTCGTGCAGATGTCGACGACGCTCGCGTAGTCGGGCTTCACCGAGTAGTCCATGATGCCGGGGTTCTCCCGGAACTGCTTGCGGACCTCCACCACGACCTGCGCGGCGGCGCGGCCCACCGCGCGGATCGCGAGCGAGCTGAACAGGAACGCGATCGTGCCGCCGGCGAGCAGGCCCACGAGCACGTCGGGCCGGTCGATGCGGATGCCCTCGAATTCGAAGCCCGCGATCTTCAAGGCCTCCTCGAACGAGCCGAACAGCGACGTCGCCGCGATCACCGCGGTCGCGATCGCCATCCCCTTCGTGATGGCCTTCGTGGAGTTGCCCACGGCGTCGAGCCCGCCGAGGATCTCGGCCGGCCGGCCCTCGAACTCACCGGACATCTCGGCGATGCCCTGTGCGTTGTCGGAGATCGGGCCGTACGTGTCCATCGACACCACCACGCCCACCGTGGTCAGCATGCCCATACCGGTGAGCGCGATGAAGTACAGGCGCTCCGCGAACAGGTTCGTCGAGTCGGGGTCGGCGAGCAGGAACGCCGCCATGATCGCGCCGGCGACCACGAGCGCCGCCCACACGGCCGACTCGAGGCCGACCGAGAAGCCCGAGAGCACCGTGGTGGCCGGGCCGGTGACGGTCGAGTCGGCGACCTCCTTCACCGGCTTGTACTTCGTGTCGGTGAAGTACTGCGTGAGGATCTGGATGATCGAGGCGAGCACGAGGCCGATCGCGACCGCGATGCCGGGCCGCCAGCTCTCCATGTAGGTGACGGAGATCGCCATCACGAGCAGCGGCCGAGATGATCGCCGACAGGAAGAATCCGCGGTTGATCGCCCTCATGCCGTGCTCCTCCTCGGAGCGCGGCGTCACAGCCATGATGCCGATGATCGACGTGATCACACCGACCGCACGCACGAACAGCGGGAACATCACGCCGGCGATCGCGCCGATCTCGCTGTCGGCGAACGCTGCCGCTCCCAGGATCAGCGCGGCGACGAGCGTCACTTCGTAGCTCTCGAAGAGGTCGGCGGCCATGCCGGCGCAGTCTCCGACGTTGTCGCCCACGTTGTCGGCGATCGTGGCGGCGTTGCGAGGGTCGTCCTCCGGGATGCCCTGCTCGATCTTGCCCACCAGGTCGGCGCCGACGTCGGCCGCCTTCGTGAAGATGCCGCCACCCACCCGCATGAACATCGCGAGCAGCGCGCCGCCGAAGCCGAAGCCCACGAGCACGCTCGTGGCGTCGCCCTTGAAGATCATGAGGATCAGCGTCGCGCCGAACAGGCCGAGGCCGACGGTGAACATACCGGCGACCCCCCCGGCGCGGAACGCGATCGTGAGCGCCTTGCGCAGGCCCGACTCCCGCGCGGCGTTGGCCGTTCGCACGTTGGCGCGCACCGCCAGCCACATCCCCGCGTAGCCCGTGAGCATCGAGGCCCCGGCCCCGAGCAGGAACGCCACCGAACGACCGATCCTGACCGTCAGCTCGGGCGACATGCCGAGCAACGACGTCGTCACCAGGTCGGAGACCGGCAGCACGAAGAAGAGCGCCACCGTCAGGATGCCCAGGAAGACGCCCAGCGTGCTGAACTGCCGGCGCAGGTAGGCCTTCGCACCTTCCTGGATGGCGGTCGCGATCTCACGCATCTTGTCGGTGCCTTCGGGCTCCGCGAGCACCTTGGCGCGCAGGTACCAGGCGAACGCGAGCGCAACGAGTGAGATGGCGAGCACGATCCACAGCCAGGTGTTCTCGAACGACCCGAAGGTGACCTCGAGCGGGCCCCCTTCCTGGGCAAGGACGCGGAACATGCAACCTCCT
The DNA here is from genome assembly GCA_963734685.1 of uncultured Actinomycetes bacterium. Lineage (GTDB taxonomy): Bacteria > Actinomycetota > UBA4738 > UBA4738 > HRBIN12 > JAOUEA01. The sequence continues at coordinate 558,064 of CAVTIC010000001.1, forward strand.
GATCTCTTGACTGAGGTGGGGTGGAGTCCTCTCAACGACCCCCGGCGGGCCGGGAACGCGAGCAGTATAGGGAACCGAGGTCCGGGCTGACCTGCGGGAACCCACGACCCCGTGTGTCAGCATGAGGGTCCTCATGGGCTTCGAAGGCACGACGTTGTGGCGGATACGCGAGAAGGTCGGCACCGACCTGGTGTTGTGGCCCGGTGCCAGCGTGATGGTCGTGCGCGACGACGGCCGGGTGCTGGTGGCCCACCGTCTCGACAACGGCATGTGGGCAATCCCCGGGGGCGGCGCCGAGCGGGGTTCGAGCTTCACCGACACCGCCGTCACCGAGCTGCGCGAAGAGGTCGGCCTCGACGCCGACCCCGCCGACCTCGAGGCGTTCGCCTGCATCTCGCGCGTCGACAACCACCTCGAGACGTACCCCAACGGCGACGTGACGCATTACTTCGGGCTGTGGTTCGTGCTGCGCCGTTGGCGGGGCGAGCCGGTGGGCGACGGGGAGGAGATGGGTGAGATCGCCTGGGTCGACCTCGACGATCCGCCCCAACCGCTGCTGCGCTCCACGGACGTGGGGTTCGACCTGTATCGCGCCTGGCTCGAGACCGGACGCTTCCAGGCCTACTGAGGCTCGCCGGGCTGCGCCGCCACCGACAGGGCCTGGTCGGGCGACCCTCGGGTTGCCCCCGGCGAAGGCGCCACCCGCAGGACGACGTAGCCGAGGACGCCGGCCACGACCGACGCGGCCAGGATCGCCGTCTTCGCCTCGTCGAGCAGCGGTCCGGCGGGGAACGCGAGCTCGGCGATGAACAGGGCCACGGTGAACCCGATGCCCGCGGTAACGCCCATGCCCCCGAGGTCGCCCCAGCCCACGTCGTCGGCCAGTCGACCGAGGCCCGAGCGCACCGTGATCCACGAGCCCGCGAGGACGCCGAGCGGCTTGCCGAGCACGAGCCCGAGAAAGATCCCGATCGACACGGGGGCCGTGAACGCGGCCTCGACCCGCGCGAGCGACAGCTCCACGCCGGCGTTCGCCAGCGCGAAGACCGGCAGGATCACGAAGCTCGTCCACGGCAGCAGGGCGTGCTCGGTGCGGGCCAACGGCGAGACCGCCTCGCGCGAGAGCCAGGCCAACCGCATCCACCACTGTGCGTCGCCGTCGACTGGCTCGGGGTGGTCGCTCGTCTCGTCGGCGGTGCGGCGGGCCTGTTCGCTCACGGCGGCCGGCCGCTGGAACGGCGCGGCTGGGACCAGCAGCCCGAGCACCACACCGGCGATCGTCGGGTGGATGCCCGCCTCGTACGTCGCGTACCAGAGCGCAGCGCCCAGCACGATGTAGAGGAGCAGGAACCGGATGTGCACCGCGTTCGCGATGGCGATCACGCCGACGATCACGAACGCCACCAGAAGGGCGGCGGAGTCGACGCCCCCCGTGTAGAAGATCGCGATGACCATGATCGCCCCGATGTCATCAACGATCGCGAGCGTGAGCAACAGCGGCTTGAGCCTGGGCGACGCGTACGACGCGGCCAGGGCGAGCACCCCGAGGGCGAACGCGATGTCGGTGGCCATGGGGATACCCCACCCACGGCCGGCTTCGCCCCCGCCCGCGATCGCCAGGTAGATCAGGGCGGGCACCGCCATGCCACCGAGCGCGGCCATGATCGGCAGGGTGGCGACGCGGAGGCGACGCAGCTCACCCGAGACGACCTCGCGCTTGATCTCGAGCCCGACCACGAGGAAGAACAACGCCATCAGACCGTCGTTCACCCAGAAGTGCAGGTCCCCCTCGAGATCCACCAGCGAGCCGAGCCGCACGGCAATCTCGGTGGAGAACAGCGCTTCGTAGCCGGACTTCCAGGGGGAGTTCGCCCACACGAGCGCGACGACCACCGCGAGGAAGAGCAGTGACGCGCTCGCCGTGGAGGTCTGCAGGAACTCCTGCAGGGGGCGAACCACGGTCCTGGGGACCAACCGTTCCGAGCGTGACCACGGTGGCCGGACCTCGTCGAACATGTCGCGGCGCGAGCGCTCGGGTGCGTCGGGAGCGACGGGTTCGGGCATGGCCTAACCTCCAGCCGACCAGTCTTCCCGGCACACCTGTTGCGACGAGTCCCATCCTACCCGTCACGGAACCGCCATGCGGAAATCGTTGGCGCGGTGCTCCCCCGCCGGTAGCCTCGACGCGTTTTGGCAGACGGCCGGCATGCAGCCAACCCCTCTCGAAGGAAGCCCCTGATCGTCGTGGGCGTCGTCGTGGTGGTCGCGCTCGTCGTGGTCGTCGTGCTCTCGCTGTCGGGCGGTGACGCCGGACTCGGCGGCATCGTCGGGGACGAGACGCCCCCGACACCGGAGTTCGCGTTCGTCTCCGACAAGCCCAAGGCGGTCACGACGGCCGCGGACGCCGACCTCAAGGAGGCGCAGGCGGCGGCGACCCCCGCGGCGAAGGCGGTCACCCAGCAGCTCGACGACCTCTACACGGCTGCCTTCCTCGATCCTGGCAACTGGATGGAGGGCAGTTACGACGACGTGCTGGCGTTCTTCACCGATGGCGCCCTCGAGGAAGCCGAGACCGAGATCGACGTGCTCACCGCGGGACCCGAGGCCGGCCAGGCGTTCGAGGCCATCGCCCCCATGCCGAGCGAGCTCAAGGTGCACGTGTTGCTCAACCCGGAGGGCATCCCGAACGCGGTCGAGGGCAGCGTGCGATTCTTCGCCCGAGGCACCGGCTCCGGCGACCCGGTGATGCTCGCGAGCAAGGGGCAGTTCATCCTCGAGAGACGCGACGGGGAGTGGCTCGTGGTCTCGTTCTCGGTGCAGCGCAGCGACGAGGTGGAGGCGCCGGCGCCGAGCGCATCCGCGACCTCAGGCGCGACCGGCGACGCGGAGCCGTCGGAGGCTGAGGCATCGTGAGGCGGCGGGCGGCGTTCCTCGTCGTGGCCCTGGTCGCCTGGGTCGTGGGCTCGGCGCTCGGCGCCGTCAACGGCACCGTCGCCGCCCGAGCGCAGTCGACCGGAGTGGTCCTCGGCAAGGCCCACGCCGGCTTCACCCCCGCACTCACCGGGTCGAAGCCGATCGTGATCCTCGCCGTCGGATCGGGAGCTCGCCCAGGTGACGACGTGATGCGCTCGTTGGGCGATTCCCTGCACCTGATCTTCCTGAACCCGGCCAAGAAGCGGGCCGTGGTCGTCGGCATCCCGAGAGACTCCTACCTGCCGATACCGGGCCATGGCACCGGCAAGATCAACTCCTCGCTGTTCTACGGCGGACCCCAGCTGATGGTGCAGACGATGGAGCAGAACTTCGGCGTGACGATCGACTACTGGGCGCTCACGACCTTCTGGGGATTCACCGACATGATCAACGCCGTCGGGGGAGTCACGGTCGACGTGCCGTTCCCGATGGTCGATCCGTACGCGCACACCGACTTCGAGCCGGGCGTACAGCGGCTGACGGGCCCCGAGGCGCTGGCCTTCTCGCGCGATCGCCACAGCCTGCAGCAGGGTGATTTCGGGCGCCAGGAGAACGGTGGACGCCTGATCCTGGCCTCACTCGCACAGTTCCGGAAGGAATTCCGGGCGGACCAGGCGCGTCTGTTCACATGGCTCGGCGCCGGCATGCGGAACATCGAGACCGAGATCCCTCTGGCGGAGATGATGACGCTCGCGTTCACCGCATCGACGGTGCCCGCGAAGAAGGTGCAGAACGTCGTGCTTCCGGGGGGCACAGGCATGGTGGGCGGACTCTCGGTCGTCACGCTCGACATGACCCGAGCCCGAGCGATCGTGGCAGACGCGAAGAAGGACGGCGTGCTCCTGAAGAAGAACGTGCCGCCGAGCCCCACCGCGGCCGAGTGACCGATAACCCCGGCGGTGCGCCGGGCGCGACCGCCGGGTAGGCTGCGGCGACGATGCCAGCCCCGCCCGAGGACCTCGTCGACGTCCACCCGCTCCGATCGAAGATCTCGATCCTGCTCGCCGGGCTGGTCACGGCACCTGCGTTCATCATCTGGATCACCAGCCCCGAGCTGCCCCACCCGCTCGAGGCCTTCCTCTTCGGGATCGCGATCGTCGGCGCCGCATTCATGCTCTCCTGGGCGGCCGAGGCCGCGCAGCTCGACATCTCCGCGGGGCTCGCGATCGCGATCCTCGCCCTGATCGCCGTGCTCCCCGAGTACGCGGTCGACTTCGTCTTCGCCTCCAAGGGCGGCGAATCCTTCGCCCAGACCGGCCCTGCGTGCCTCCCTCTCGACGGGGGCACCGAGTCGCCCTGCTCCCTCGCCCTCGCGAACATGACGGGTGCCAACCGCCTGCTGATCGGTGTCGGCTGGACGATGGTTGTCTTCATCGCCTACTACCGGCTCCGGAAGAAGGGCATGCTGCGCCTCGAGCCGAACGGGCGCTGGGAGGGCGTGCGTCTCGACCGTGACAGCTCGATCGAGATCGCGTTCCTGGCCCTCGCCACGATCTACTCGTTGACGCTGCCGCTGAAGCACTCGGTGACGCTGGTCGATTCGGCGATCCTGGTGACGATCTTCGTGCTGTACTCCATCCGGGTCTCGAAAGCGCCCGCCGAAGAGCCGCATCTCGTGGGTCCGGCCCGCTGGCTCGGCACACACCCCGCATTCCGACGACGAGCGGCGGTCGTCGGCATCACCGTCTTCGCCGCAGCCGTCATCCTGATGTACGCCGAACGGTTCGCGGAGGCCCTCGTGCTGAGCGGTGAGGCCGTGGGCATCAGCGAGTTCCTGCTCGTGCAGTGGCTCGCACCGCTCGCGTCGGAAGCACCCGAGCTGCTGGTGGCAGGACTCTACGCCTGGCGGCTGAGCACGAGTGCGGGACTGGGGACGTTGGTGAGCTCGAAGGTGAACCAGTGGACCCTGCTCGTCGGCACGCTTCCGATCGTGTTCGCGGTGTCGGCCGGCGGGCTGCACGGGCTGCCCATCGACACGGTGCAGCGCGAGGAACTGTTCCTGACGGCGGCGCAGTCGTTCTTCGCGGTGGCCGTCCTGTCGAGCCTCACGATGTCGCTGCGCGAGGCGGGGCTACTGTTCGCGTTGTTCTGGGCCCAGTTCGTGTTGGGCGGCATCGTGCCGCAGCAGTACCACGGGGTGGAACGCATCGGGGTGGGCATCGTCTACCTGTGTCTCGGGGCCTGGGTGCTCATGACGGACCGGGCGCGCGTGCCGCACCTGATCCGCGACGGATTCCGTGCGCCGTACGAGGAGCTAGCCGCGCGCCCCGAGGAGGACGAGGCGGCCCAGGGTCCCGTGCGCTGACCGTCGGCCCCCGCGGGTAGCCTTGCCGCCCGTGGACCCCCGGTCGTTCCTGCGACGGCTCACCGCCGACCCCGACTCCGCCGAGTGCCTCGTGCACGTGCGCGAGCTACCCGCCCGTCCGCCGACGATCGAGCCGTTTCCCGACGACCTCTCCGAGCTGCTCGTCTCCCGGCTCCGACTGACGGGGGTGCGCGGTCTCTACCCGCATCAAGCCGACGGGTTGGCGGTCCTGCGGGGCGGACGAGACCTCGTGATGGCCAGCGGCACGGCGAGCGGGAAGACGCTCGTGTACAACGCCGCGTTCGCGGAGGCGGCGCTCACCACGCCCAAGGCGACCGCGCTCTACCTCTACCCTACGAAGGCGCTCGCGCGCGATCAGCTGCGAGCGGTACGGGCGCTGAAGCTGCCCCAACTCAAGGCCGCCGTGTACGACGGGGACACCCCGCAGGCCGAGCGTCCTCTGATCCGCAAGAACGCCAACCTCGTGATGACCAACCCCGACATGCTGCATCTGTCGCTGCTCGCCGATCACGCGCGCTGGGCGGACTTCTTCCTGCGGCTCGCGTTCGTCGTCGTCGACGAGGCACACGTGTGCCGGGGCGTGTTCGGCTCGCACGTGGCGATGGTGCTCCGGCGCCTGCGCCGCCTGGTCGCGCATTACGGCGGCGCTCCACGCTGGTGCCTGGCGAGCGCGACCGTCGGCAACCCCGGCGAGCTCGCCTCCCGGCTGACCGGCCTCGACGGAGTGGTCGAGATCACCGCCGATGCCTCACCGAGCGGCGAGAAGCTCTTCGCTCTGTGGAACCCCCCGCTCGTCGACGAGGAGACCGGGGTCCGGCGCAGCGCGCTCGCCGAATCCTCGTGGCTCGTCGGACGGCTCGCGAGCGAGGGCACCCGGACGATCGCGTTCACGCGGTCGCGCCGCGCCGCCGAGTTGCTCGCTGAATGGGCCAGGCGCGAGGTGGGCGACCCGCAGCTGCGAAGGAGGATCACGAGCTACCGAGCCGGCTACCTCGCGGAGGACCGGCGCCGGATCGAGCGCGAGCTCGCCGTCGGCGAGGTCGTGGCGGTCGCCTCCACGAGCGCCCTCGAGCTGGGCATCGACATCGGCTCGCTCGATGCCGCCGTGCTCGCGGGCTACCCGGGCACCCGCGCCGCGATGTGGCAGCAGGCGGGGCGGGCCGGGCGGCGCGACACCGACGCCCTCGCGGTGCTCGTCGCCCAGGACGATCCACTCGACCAGTACCTCGTGCACCACCCCGACGACCTCTTCGACAAGCCGCCGGAAGCCGCGGTGATCGATCCCGCGAACCCATACGTCCGCGAGCCGCATCTGCGCTGCGCTGCAAGAGAAGTGCCGTTGCGCGACGACGAGCTCCACTTCTTCGGTGACTCCGACGAGGTTCGAGCCTCGGCCGAAGCGATGGCCGAGCGCGGCGAGCTGGCGCGCCGACGAGACGCTTGGCACGATCGTGGGAAGGAGTCGCCGCATCGTGCCGTCGACCTGCGAGCAGGCGGCGGTCACGTGTATTCGATCGTGATCGAGGGCACCGGGGAACTGCTCGGTACCGCCGACGAGCACCGAGCCTTCGCCACCCTCCACCCGGGCGCCGTCTACCTGCACCTCGGCGAGCAGTACATCGTGCAGGAGCTCGACCTCGTGCAACGGGTCGCGGTCGTGCGCGAAGTCGATCCCGACTTCTACACGCAAGCCCGCGATGTCACCGATATCGCGGTCGGCGAGATACTTGACTCGTCACGCATCGGCGATGTCGACCAGCATTTCGGCTCCGTGCGCGTCACGAACCAAGTCGTCAGCTACGTGCGGAAGTCTGTCTCGACGAACGAGACCCTCGACGAGTTCCCGCTGCCGCTTCCGCCGGTGGAGCTGGAGACGCGCGCCGTGTGGTGGACGATCCCCCGCGCGGTGCTCGACCGCGCCGGCGTCGGCCCGCGCGACGTCCCGGGGGCGATCCACGCCGCGGAGCACGCCGCGATCGGCCTGCTCCCGTTGGTCGCCACATGCGACCGATGGGACATCGGCGGCGTGTCGACCCCGATGCACCCGGATACCGGGTTCACGACGATCTTCATCTACGACGGCTACCCGGGGGGCGCCGGCATCACGGAACGGGGAGCCCGAACGAGCGAACGATGGCTGCGGGCGACGCTCGAAGCGATCCGACAGTGTCCGTGTTCGCGCGGATGCCCCGGCTGCGTGCAGAGCCCGAAGTGCGGCAACGGCAACGAACCCTTGGACAAGCAAGGCGCGGTCGCCCTGCTGGCGGCGTTCCTGGGCCAACACTGGGGCTAGGCACGCTGCGCGGCTCGACCGCGCTCGGCCGCGTCCCAAGGCCGTGGGGACGGCTAGGCCTGATCGGCGCTTCCATGGTCGGGGATCTTCCCTTCGAGACAGGGGAGCTCGTCGAGCATGTTCGACGGGTAGACCGCCCGGAACGCCGGCTCGCCGGCCACCTCCGGCGCCACCGGGTACTGACCGCCCTCCACCTGTGCCTTCGTCACCGTCATCATGTAGGCGGCGATCTCCTCGAGGGTCGTGCCGTTCTGTTCCATCTCGTCGAGGTCGATGAACACATTCGTCGGCTGGGTGAACTCGACGATGCGCGTGTCGTCGTCGTCATGGTCGAACTCCGTCTGGATCGCATCGGCCACCGCGGTGGGTGAGATCACGGTGGCCTTGCTCACGTTGGGGTCGGGCGTATGCCCGTGGTCGGCGGTGAGCGCCATGACCCACCGGCCCTCCCCGACATGGCGGTTCAGCAGGTCGACCAACGCGGGCAGGTCGGCGTCCTGGGCCTTGATGCTGTCGCGCATCTCGGCGCTGTTCATCGAGTACAGGTGACCGATCTCGTCGATCAGCTTGTAGTTGATGTACAGCAGATCGGGCACCTCGTCGGCACCGAAGCCTTCGCGCTCGACCACCTCCTCGACGAGGCGGGTCTGGAACGGGATGCGCGCCGGCGTGCGAAGGGCTTCCTCGGCGCGAGCACCGTCGAGGTGCAACTCGTGCCACTGCCCGTCGGCTCGCCCGTCCTGCTGATCGGTCTCCTCGAAGTAGTCGGTGATCGGCGGCAGGCCGTTCACGTACCCAGGCAGCCGGTAGTACGGAGCGACGTTCGACGTGAGGTTCCAGCTGATGCCCTCGGCGCCGAGCGTCGCGGCACCCTCGCGTTCACGGAGCACCGCGATGTCCTGGTCACCGCCACCCCACAGCGACCCGTGGCCCATCATGCCGAGCTGGATCGCGACGGTCGCGAGCGTGCCGACGATCGGACGGTTCCCTTCGTGTCGGTCGTACAGGTCGGCGAAGGTGGCGGCGGTGAGGTAGCGGGAGCCCGCTTCCCAGGGGTCGGTGAGCCGGTCGCCGATACGTAGCGCGTGCGCGACGATGCCGTGGTCGCGCGAGAATGCGCCGGTGCCGATCGTGGCGTGGATCTGGGCCGTGCTCGGCGGCGAGGAGCCGACCTCGGCCCGGTCGTACCAGGTGCCCTGGTCGATCATGCCCTCGAGCTCGGGCCACGCGTTCGGCCAGGCGTCGAGCACGGCCCGGCCGCCCCCGTCCCACACGATCACGACGACGAGCTTCGGGGGATCGGCCGGGCGCTCCCCTTCCGGCACCAGCGCCTCGGTGAGCGGCGCGCCGTCGGGCGCATCGAACTCGAACCCGACCAGTTCGCCCTGGGTGGGCGCGATGTCGGCGAGCGTCACGGTGCGATCGACCGCGCCCTGGGCACGGATGTAGCCCGGGCCGTAGAGCAACAGCGGCACCTCGGCCACGTAGTCCCACGGCCCGGAGTGCGGAAGCCCGCCGTGCCCGACGAAGTCCGGCTCCTGGGGGAGCAGCTCGAGATCACCGGATCGATCGGCGCGGTGGCCCCGCCACGTGCGAACGAGCAGCTTCGTCGGGACGGCGCACGCCGCGGCCTCGAGCTGGCCGCGGAGCGCCTGTTCCTGGGTGACGGCGGGCGTCGGTGCCGCGACGAGGCCGGCGACCACGAGGGCGGCCAGCGACGCCGCGACGACGAGGCGCTTCACGAGGGTGCTCCCGGTTGCGGCGGCACGAACGCGCCGTAGTCCTCGCCACCGAAGAGCATCACGACGAGCCCGACGTGCTTGGCCTCGGGCACCGGCGCGCGCTCCACGGTGAACTCAGCCTGCGCACCGTCGGGGACCGGGGCCGACCCGACGACGGTCCAGGTCGTTCGGGCGCCGTCACGCGCATCCAGGACGAAGATCCCCGGCTTCGGCAAGGGCGCTCCGGTGTCGTTCACGACCGTGAGGAGGGCGCCCTCACCACCCTCGAGGGTCAGGCGCGCCTCGATGCCGGCTGCGTCGGTGAACACGTAGGAGTCCGCGCTCGTCACCGGCGGGGGCGACGTCTGCGGCGACCCCTCGGCGCCGGCCGAAGAGGCGTCGTCGCCCGTGCATGCAGCCGACCCGAGCACGACCACGACGGCCACGACGGTGGTTGTGGCGGATCGGAGTGAGGGTCGGGCGGAGCTGCGGGGTAGGCTGCCCATGGAGCGCGGCAGTCTAGCAGCGGGGGTGTGTCGGACCTGTCACGGCGGCTGCCATACTCGGCCCATACATGGACCATGCCCGGACCCGGTACGTCGCGGTGATCGGCGCGAGCGATGCCACCGAGTGGGAGCGCGCGACGGCGGAGGAGGTCGGCCGCCGCCTCGCACACGCAGGCGCCGTGCTCGTGTGCGGTGGGCTCGGCGGCGTCATGGACGCCGCGGCCGGGGGCGCCGCGGCCGAGGGAGGCACGTCCGTCGGCATCCTGCCGGGGAGCGACCGCTCGGGCGCGAGCCCGCATCTCACGGTCGTGGTGACGACAGGGTTCGGCGAGGGGCGCAACGTCCTCGTCGCGCGGAGCGCCGACGCAGTGATCGCCGTGGGTGGCGAGTTCGGCACCCTCAGCGAGGTCGCACTCGCCCTGAAGATGGGCACACGCGTCGTCGGGCTCGGCACGTGGGACCTCCGGCGCGACGACATGGAGGCCGACCCGCTGATGCGTGCGGAGACCGCCGACGAGGCAGTGCGGCTGGCGCTCGGAGGCTGATCCAACCCTCGCGCAGCGCCGAGGTCCTCGCCGTCTCGGCGGCGTCGCATCGCCGGTGCGCCCTAGGGGGTTTGCCGTATCGCGTCGCTCGGCTTCCCGGGCTAGCGTGCGCTCCCAACCTGCAGTGGCCAGCCGTCGCGCTCGCCGATGCCGTCGCGGTCGCCAATCCGCGTGACACCGGCTGGAGCGCCGGGTGGCTGCGGGGCTCGACGTCGGCGGGATCTACCCCCCCGCCTCGTGCTCGAGGGCGACCCGTGACGAACGGGACGCCGGCAGCGCGTCGTCGAGCCCCACCCCGTCCCGGTCGTGGGTCGTCGGGGGGACCACCCACGACCGGGAACCCACCTCGAGCCCACCTCAGAGCTCCCGCATGAGCTCGATCTCGTCCGTGATCGGGGAGCCATCCCGATTCGGCGGGGATCGACGGCTTCAGCGCCCGGGCCGTATCGACGGCCCCCGGCCGAACCTCGGTCACTCGGAAGCCGCGTCTCGCATACCACGCGAGCGCGTGGCGGTTGTCGTTCGTCGTGACCGCGACCAACCGCGTCGACCCCGCCGCCCGGCCCGCAGCGGCGACCGCGTCGACGAGCGCGGAGCCGACGCCACGTTCCTGCTCGAACGCATCGAGCGACATCATCTCGATCGCGTCACCGTCGAACCGGTAGCTGACGTAGCCGAGCCACCGGTGGTCGTCGTCGATCGCAACGAACGCGGGCAGCTCGAGGAACCGGAACACCTCGCCCCGCACGACCATCGTCTCCCCCGACCAGCGCGGCGAGAGCAACCCACGGGCTCGGTCTCGCTCGTCGTCGCGGCGCGGTCGCACGATCATCCCGGCAGCATCGCACCCCGGACGACGTTCCGGCGGCGGCACCGGGCGACGACGGTCAGCCCGCGGGCCGGCCCTTGCCCACGACCCGGCCGGCCATGCGCAATGCGGTCGCCCGCTCGCTCGGCGCCAGGCCGATCGCGAACAGGGCGACCGAGTAGGCACCCGTCCCGATCGCCGCCGAGAGCAACAGGTTGACCAACCATTTCGCCTCGGGCAGCACCGTGTGCGCCCCCGCCATGACGACCCCGCCGACCATCGTCGGCACGACGAGTCGCAGGTACGATCGGTCGAACGGCCAGATCCTGAGGAACCGTCGCACGAGCAGCAGACGTGCGATCGCGCTGAACGTGAGCGTGGCGGCCTGGGCGATCGCCGCGCCTTCGATGCCGAGCGCGTCGGGACGGGCGAGCAGCAGCGCGAGCCCGACGTCGATCGTGAACCCTCCGATGTACACGAGCAGGTCCCATCCGGTTCGACCGGCCATGATCAGGATGAAGCCGACGGTGCCCACCATGACGGGCACGATCATGCCGATGATCAGGATGCGGAGCGCCTGCTCGCCCTGCACGAAGTCGCCGCCGAAGATGCGGAGCACCGAACCGGGCATCACCGCGAGCACGAGCAATACGGGGATCGTCGCCGCGAGCGTCCACCGGGTGACCTGCTTGTAGAGGCTGTCGAGCCGCTCGTGCTCGCCCCGGTGGTGCAGGTCGGCCACGAACGGGCTGAACGTGAGCGAGACGCTCGTGAGGAACAGGAACAACGCCTGGCCCGCGCGCAGCACCGCGCTGTAGACCCCGACCTGGGCTTCACCCACTCGGCCCTGGTCGCTCATCAGCAGCGAGAGCACGAACAGGTCGGTCCAGAAGATGAGCTGCGAGAACAGGGTGCCGGGCGCCCGCAGGGCGCCGAACCGCAACAGCGCCCCCGTGCGCTCCTCGGGGATGCCCGTGCCCGTGACCTCGTGTGGGAAGCGGCGCTGTTCCTTGACCCAGCCGTAGGCGGCGATCGCGAACGCGAGGGCCCACGACGCGCCGAACGCCCAGCTCGCCCAGCCCGCCGTGGTCGCCCAGATCGCCCAGAAGCCGACCGTGAACACGATCCAGCCGATCGGCTGGGCGGTCCATTGCGAGTACAGGGTGTACCGCATGATCTTCAGGCCACGCGTCGCGCCCATGTAGGTGAACGCGAGGGCCGCGAACGGCACCGTCACGGCGGCGGCGCGGAAGGCGGGGGTCGCCACGGCCTCGCTGCCGCTGAACGTGCGAGCGAGCCACGGCGCCGCGGCGTAGGCGACCACGGCGAACGGCACGGAGACCGCGGTCGCGATCAGGCCCGCCCGGCGCACGAGCGCCCGACTCCGCGCGGCCTCGTCGCGGCCGACCAAGATCGCGACCAGGCGCACGTTCGCCACGTCCATGCCGAACCGCGTCGCGGCCGCGGCGATGAACGCGAACTGGGTGGTGAGGGTCACGATCCCGAACGCCCGGTCTCCCAGGCGCTGGGTCATGATCACCTGCGCCGCGAACGTGGCGACCGCGCCGATCGCGAGGCCGAGCACGTTCTGACCGGTGTTGCCGAGGATCACCCGCTGGTCGGAGCCGCTCGGGCCGACCGCGGTCTGCTCCGCCGCCTCGGTGACCTCGACCGCTTCCTCGGTGACCTCCGGATCCATGACCGGCCAAGTATCGCGGACCGGACCGGGGCTGACCGTCATGAAGCTGTGGAGACCGCGAACGACGGGGCGCCCGCCATCACCTCGATCAGCGGGCACCCCGTCGCTTCCACTGTACGTCGGTCGCACGCGAGGCCCTCGGGGGTTGACACGCAATCCCTAGGTTGCGTATCCTTCACGCAACCTATGAGTTGCGTGACCCGCCGTTCGGTCGGGGTCACGCCCGGAACCGGAAGGAGCCCGCCGGTGGACGTCCCCGATTCGATCCGCAAGGAACTCACGCTCTCGGCCCCGAGGGAACGGGTCTGGCGAGCGCTCACCGATCCGGAACAGCTCGTGCGATGGTTCCCGACACATTCGGCGGAGATCGACCTGAAGCCCGGCGGGCGGGTGCGGTTCGCGTGGCAGGATTCGCGCGACGAAGGCGAGATCGTGGAGGTGGCGCCGAACGAACGGCTGGTGTTCCGGTGGCGGGTCGAAGGCTCCGAACGTCCGTACACGCGGGTCACGGTGACCCTCGACGACCTCGCCGAGGGCGGCACCAGGCTGGTGCTCGTCGAGGACGGCTTCTCGTCGCTCGCCGATGACGAGCGACGCGGGATCGTGGCCGGCAACGATCAGGGCTGGACGGAGGAGCTCGAGGAACTGGTGGAGTTCGTCGGATCGCAGGCGGCCTGATCCGTGGCGATGGCGGTCGATGGATCGCGGGCGGCAGGCCTCGATCGGGCAGGGCGGGTGTTCGCTGCGTTGGCCGATCCGACGCGGCGCTCGATCGTTCATGAGCTGTCGGTCGACGGTCCGCTCACGGCCACGGAGCTCGCGGCGCGCGTGGGCGTCTCTCGGCAGGCCGCCGCGAAGCACCTCGCGGAGCTGACCCTCGCCGGCCTCGCATCGGGTGAGCGAGCCGGCCGCGAGCACCGATTCTCGCTGCGCACCGCGCCCTTCGCCGAGGCGGAAGCGTGGATGCGGGCGATCGGCGCCACCTGGGATCAGCGGCTCGAGGCGTTCAAGCGACTGGTCGACGGGGCCTGAGCAGGGCGGTCCCGAACAGGAAGCCGCCGAGCGCAGCGAGGCCCGGCGGGTCACGCCGGGCCTCGCCCAACCCCGAAGAGGTCGTGATCAGAACGTCGCGACGCCTGCGCACACCTCGCCGGCGTGCGTCGCACGGGCACGGACGACGTCGGCCCCAGCAGCGTTGCGCGTGACGTCCCGCACCTCGAACGAGCCGCTGGGACCGGTGGTTCGCCGGCTGCCGCGGAAGATCACGGCCCCGTTCCTCGTGATGCGGACCTGCCACGTCTGGCCGACGTGGTTCGAGTCGACCTCGTACTCGACCTCGATCCTGCCGTCCTGCGGCGACAGCTTCAGCTTCCAGTCGCTCGCCCCGCTGCACTGACCACGGCGGATCACGTCGCCGCCCTTGGCCGCCGCGGGCACGGCACCGGCCACGGACAGGGCGAGCACCGCCGCCACTCCCACTCGAACGATCGTGCCGATCATCTGCATCCCCTCCTCGGGGCTTCCGACCGGTCCATCCGGCCGATGCATCGAGGTTCGTCGCTGCGTGGTCGCGGTCACAACGGGACGACCGTCCCGGGACCGTCGGCTCAGTAGGTGAGGGACCCTTCGCAGGTCGTGCCGGTCGTCGTGTTGATGCCGCTCGCGGCGATGCGGTCCGATCCGGGGCGGTTCGCGGGGTACGTCCGCACCCGCACCTCGCCTGGGTCGTTCGAGATCCTGGTACCCGAGAAGATGCGCGCGCCGTCGTCCGAGAGGAACAGCTGCCACGTCTGGCCGGCCGGCACGTCGTCGATCGTGAAGCGGACCCGCAGCCTGCCGGCATCTTCCCGGCGCACCCGCAACGTCCAGTCGCCGGGACCGCCCGAGCACGAGCCTCGGCGACGTGCCTCGTCCCCGGCGTTCGCGGCGCCCGCCGACACCATGCTCAGGACGACCGCGAGACAGATCGCACGGATCGAGGTTCTGCGCATGCGGTCATGGTGTGGCGCCGGCTCCGCCGGTCACAACGGGACTTCGGTCTCGGGACCCGCGACCGGTCAGTCGCGAAGGGCGCCCGTCCGTTCCGCCCACAGGGCCGCCTGCGTGCGGTCGGCGACCCCGATCCGTTGGAAGAGGTTCGTCAGATGACCTTTCACGGTCTTCTCGCTGATGCCCATGCGGCGGGCGATCTGCTTGTTCGCGAGCCCCTCCACGACCAGCCCGAGCACCTCTCGTTCCCTCGCGGTGAGATGCACGTCGGCGGGCCGATCCCGGCGCTCGGCGAGCAGCGCGGCCGCAGCCCGAGGCGTGATCGGCGCCTCACCCCGCGCCGCGGCCTGGATCGCGGCATGCAACTCGTCGGGCTCGGCATCCTTCAACTGGTAACCCACCGCCCCGGCGTCGAGCGCCTGCACGATGCGATCCCGATCGGAGAACGACGTGAACACCACCACGCGAGTCTCGGGTGACACGGCCGCGACACGTCGGGTGACCTCGATGCCGTCGAGGTCGGGCATCGACAGGTCGAGCAGCAGGACGTCGGGGTGGTGTTCGGCGCAGATCGCGACCGCTTCCTCGCCGCCGCCACCGGCCGCGACGAAGTCGACGTCATCGAACGTCCCCAGGAGCTGCTCGAGACCGACCCGCACCACGCGATGGTCGTCGGCGATCGCCACCCTGATCACGGCACGGGCACCTCCACGCGGACGACCGTACCCGCCGGTTCCCCGGGACGCACGGTGAGCACCCCGCCGACGTCGCGCACGATGTCGGCGAGGATCGCCAGCCCCACGTGCCCCTCGCCCTTCGCACGCTCGAGGCGATCCGGTTCGACGCCCCGCCCGTCGTCGGCGACCTCGAGCACCGCCCGGTCGCCGGCTCGCCTCACCCGCACGGACACGGCTCGTGCGTCGGCGTGCTCCTCGACGTTGCGGATCGCCTCCTGACACGCGCGGTAGAGCAGTTCGTCGACCTCGAGACCGAAACCGGCATCAGGATCCACGTCGACCGAGGCTTCGACGTCGAGCGACGAGAGCCTCGCGACGAGATCGGACAACGATGCCGCGAGCCCGACCTGCTGCAGATTCGGAGGGTAGACGCCGACGATCGCCGAGCGAAGGGTGCGCACGCTTCCCCGCACCGCCGACGCCGAGTCGCCGAGCGCCGCCGATGCGTCGGGGTCGTCAACCTGCTGAGCCGCCGCCGACAACCGCATCGAGAGGCCCGCCAACTCCTGGACCGGACCGTCGTGCAGGTCGCCCGCGATCCGGCGACGTTCCCGGTCGGATGAGTCGATCGCTCGCTGCATCAGCCGCTCGCGTTCGCGTTGGGCCGTCCGCACGCGACTCGCGAGGATCCACGCGATCGGTACCATGAGCAGCGCGAGCGCAACCAGCGTGACGATGAGCACGGGGACGAAGGTCGAGGCGAGCTCACGGCGACGGTCGGCGATGCTGGAGGCCCGCTGGTAGGTCTCGAAGAGCAGCGGCGTGCCGCTCGGCGTCTCGATGCGCGTGTAGACCTCGAGCAGCTCGCCGAACTCCCGCTCGAACCGGTTCTCGGGGGCGCTGACGTCGGAGACCTCGGAGACGACGCCCCCCTCGGCGAGCACTTCGAGGTCCTCCTCGTCGAGGGTGTACCGCGCGTCGATCAGCTCGCTGCGATCCGAGTAGAGGATGCGGCCCTTCCGGGTCCAGATCTTCACGCGCACGACCGGATCACCCAGCACCGCGTCGAAGACGACGCGGGCAACGGCGGCGCTCGCGGCCGCTTCCCCCGTGAGGAACGCGTCGCTCAGGCGCCGTTCGACCACGCGCGCCGAGACCTCGGTGAGCTGACGCGCCTCGCCCAGCGCCTCATCGGTCGCGACCTCGCGCACCACCGCGACGCCGGTGCCCGCCACGAGGGCGAGGGCGGCAAGCGCCAGCAGCGCGAAGACCGCCAGCGGGCGCGCGAGGGAATCCGGACTGCTCGCCACGGGCGCGATGGTACGCCGGGCGTTCGAGGTCGTGACCGGGACTTCCGGCCCGGGACCTCTCGAACCCTCGGTCCTGCTCGGGCTACTCAGGCCAGGGGAACTCGGGCTGGAAGCGGCGCGCGAGCCGGTTCGAGCGTTCGAGCCCGGCGGGCAGCGGCAGCCCCAGCGCCACGAGCACCTCGGCGGCGGCCCTGCTCCCGCTCTCGACGCCGCCGTTCAGGAACCCCTGGCTGTACGTCGAGGTCTGTTCGCCGGCGAGGTGCACCTGACCCTGGGCCTGCGAGGTCGCACCCCAGAACCGGCTGAGCTGGCCGGGGAGGAACGCGGCGTAGGATCCGCCCACCCATGGGTCCTGCACCCAGGAATCGAGCCATGCTCGCCCGTTGAAGGCGGCGGCGACGCCGGGCACCACCTGGTCCACGGCCGCGAGGGTGTCGTCGATCACCGCCCGGTCGGCGGGCGCGTGGGGCTCGGCGGCGGCGTAGCTCGCCCCGACGTGCCCGCCCGAGTAGACGGTGAGCAACCCGAGGCCCTCGGCACCGTCGGTGCCGCCGCTCTCCCAGGTGCCGAGGATCGGCTCGTCGCCTCGATTCATGCCGCCGCTCCAGTCACCGAAGCCCGTGTAGAACGGCCGGCCGAACTGCATCAGCACCTTGGCGTTCGTTCCCATGCCCAGTTCGTCGACGGCGGAGCGCATCGCCCCGGAGAACCCGGCGTCGTCGAGGTCCACACGGCGGAGGGTCGTGAACGGCACCGCCAGGATCACCCGGTCTGCGACGACCGGCGACGCGACGCCCTCGAAGCGGAGCTCGACACCGTCATCGAGCGACCGTAGTGACGCCAGCGGGGCCTCGAAGGTCACGGTGCCCTCGGGCAGCTCCTCGAGGATGCGGGCGGGCACCTGGTCGTTGCCGCCTCGCACCGTGTATCGCTCGTCGCCGCCAGGGTAGTCGATCGCGTAGAAGTCGATCAGGTTGCCGGCGCCGAGCTGCGCGGGGTCGAGTCCGTACCATCCCGCGAGACGCTGGGTCCACAGACGGAACAGCCCTGTCGACGCCGACCCGACCTCACTCGTGTACCAGTCGGCGGCCGACATCTCATCGAAGGCCACGATCTCGGGCGGCGAGACGCCCGCCTCGAGAGGACCGGATGCTGCGAGCGCCACGACCTCGTCGATCGCAGGAGACATCGACTGGAACTCGTTCCGGGGCTTCACGATCTCCCCGTCGACGTAGCTGAGCCATGTGGAGCCCGGCACCCACGCCGACCACAGGTCGTCGAGCCCGAGGCCGAGCTCCTCGACGAGCACCCGCATCTGCACGTGCCGGGTATCGACGAACTCGCCACCGTGCTCGGCGACCTGACCACCGGCCCAATCCCTCGCGCTCCAGCAGCGACCGCCGACGCGTTCGCGCGCCTCGAAGACCAGTGGCTGCAGACCCGCCTGATGCAGGCGGTAGGCGGCGGTCATGCCCGCGAGACCCGCTCCGACGACCACGACTCGAGGACCGTCGCGGCCGGCGATCGACGGTGCTGAACCGGGCGCCGGTCCCTCATCCGACGATCCGCCGCGATCGCAGGAGGCCAGCAGCGCGCCGGCGCCGGCGAGCCCGCCCAGTCGCAGGAAGTCACGCCGCGAGAGTCGTTCCGCCACATGCACGGCCTCGTCGAGCGAGATCGCCCGGCCTGGTCCCACGTGGCGTCGAACCCTGGCGTACTCGCGCAGGGCGCGGTCGATCGGCGCTCGTCGCCCTCCCGGCATGACCGCACCTTACCCCCGGGCGACGGGAACCCGGTGAGCGGCGACGGCTCGGGGATCGCCGTCGTCCGCGAGGCCGCCGGCGTTACCCCCCGATCGGCCCGTCACCGGCCATCAGCCCGCTCATCACGACCACAGGCACCGCGAACAACACAGACACCCTCGCGACCGTGAGGCGGAGGACGAGGTTCACACGCACGAGGTAGCTGCCCATGCCGGTCAGCCCTCCGCGTGCCAGAGATGCATCGCCGCATACGCGCGCCAGGGTCGCCAGCGCTCGGCACGTGCGCGGATCGAGCCCGCGTCGTGGGGCAACCCGAGTGCCCGGAACCCGTGCCGCACGCCGAGGTCGCCCGCGGGGAACGCGTCGGGGTCGCGCAGCGCCCGCATCGCGACGTAGGACGCCGTCCACTCCCCCACGCCGCGGATCGACCGAAACGCCTCGAGCGTCGGCTCGACCTCGGCGCTTCCGGACAGATCGAGCTCGCCCGTGGCCACCGCCCGCGCGACGGCCATGATCGCCCCAGCCCTCGCATCGGGCATGCCGAAGCTGTCGCGCGGCGCCTCGGCAAGCCGCTCTGCCGTGGGGAACAGGCGCTCGACCGCCCCGGTCGGCGCCGCCAGCGGTTCGCCGAACCGCTCCGCGATTCTGGTGAGGGTCGTGCGCGCGCCGGCGACCGACACCTGCTGCCCCACGATCGCGCGCGCGGCCAGCTCGAACCCGTCGGCCGTACCGGGAAGACGCGTGCCCGGCGCGGCACGCACGAGCCGACCCATCGGAGGGTCCTCGGCGAGGGTAGCGTCGATCGCCTCGGGGTCGGCGTCGAGGTCGAACAGGCGCCGCGCGGCCTGCACCACGCTCGCGAGCGGCGGCACGTCGTCGCCCACCGCGGTCACGCGCATCCCGACCACCGGTTCCCCCGGATATGGCTGGAGCTCGATCACGAGGGGCGATCCATCGGGGGTGCGCATCGCGCGCGCGTAGATGCCGCCGGCCACGTGCTCGACGCCCGGGATCGCACGGGCCCCGAGGAACCCGAGCAAGCGCTCGGCGGCGAGGGGAGGCCGGTAGGCCAGGCGGAACCCGTCCACTCGGTGGGTATAGCGCGAGACAACGACACCCCGCCAGCAGGTTCCGGACTTCGAGGCGCAAAGGTTCGGCCGGCCACACGACCGCACGCGATGCGGTACCGTCGTTGCGAACCGGGGGGGAGTATCCCCCAGACGTCGCCGTCAGCTCGGCCTCACGGCCCGGTGGCGTCGGTCACCGGATCCACGCGTCCGGCGATCGGAGAGACCTTCGGTCCCATCGCGCCGCTGCGACCCCGCATCGGCCGGACCGAAGAGGAGTCGCACGCGTGGACGTCGGCATCTGGGCCTGGGCCGGGTTCGTCGGCCTGATCGTATTCCTGCTCGCCCTCGACCTCTTCGTCTTCCATCGGGAAGCGCACGAGGTCTCGTTCCCTGAGGCGACGAGGTTCAGCATCTTCTGGATCTCGCTCGGGCTCGCGTTCGGGGGGCTCGTGTACCTGTGGTTCGGCGCCGAGGCCGGCGGGGAGTACTTGGCGGGCTACCTGATCGAGAAGAGTCTCTCGGTCGACAACATCTTCGTCTTCGCGCTGATCTTCACGTACTTCGGCGTGCCGCAGAGGTACCAGCACCGGGTGCTGTTCTGGGGCATCCTCGGGGCGCTTGTCTTCCGCGCGCTCTTCATCGCCGGGGGGGCGGCGTTGCTCGAGCGGTTCCACTTCACGATCTACGTCTTCGGGGCGTTCCTCGTGCTCACGGGTATCCGTATGGCGCTGCACCGCGACGAGGAGGTGCACCCCGAGCGGAACCCGGTACTGAAACTGTTCCGGCGCGTCGTGCCGATGACCGCCGAGTACCACGGGCAGCGGTTCACGGTGGTCGACGCCGGGAAGCGGGTCGCCACGCCGTTGATGGCGGTGCTGGTGCTGATCGAGACGAGCGACATCCTGTTCGCGGTCGACTCGATCCCCGCGATCTTCGCGGTGACCGACGACCCGTTCATCGTGTTCACCTCGAACGCGTTCGCGATCCTCGGGTTGCGGGCGCTCTACTTCATGCTCGCAGGCATGCTCCACCGCTTCGTCTACCTGAAGCTCGGGCTCGCGGTCGTACTCGTGTACGTAGGGTGCAAGATGCTGCTCAGCTCGGTCGTCGAGATCCCGATCTGGGGCTCGCTGGCGTTCATCGCGCTCGTGATCACGGTCTCGATCGTGGTGTCGCTTCGATCGACCAGCGACGAGCCGTCCGAGCTCGAGAACGTCGATACGCCCGAGGAAAGGGTGACGAGGCGATGAAGGTCTTGTTCGCCACCGACGGGGCGGAGCCGTCGGATCGGGCCGGTGAACTGCTTACGCGTGTCGCGGACCCCACACGCACGCACGTCGTCGTGCTGTCGGTGAACGACTTCGACGTCGCGATGCGGGAAGCCGAACGAGGGGATCACTACTCCGCCGACGCGGGACACGAGGCCGCGCGGCGCGCGGTCGTCGCAGGCGTCGAGCTGCTCCGAGCGGCCGGGCTCGACCATGTCGAGGGTCGCGTCGAGGACGGCGACGAAGCGAGTGAGATCGTGAACGCCGCGCAACGTGACGACGTCGGGCTCGTCGTGCTCGGCAGCAGCAAGGAACGCTGGCTCGACAAAGTAGTGCTCGGCAGCGTGAGCAGTTCGGTCGTGTACGCCGCTCCATGCCCCGTGCTGGTCGTGCACCTGCCCCCCGAGGTGGGCCGCGACGTACGCGTGCTCGTCGGCGCCGACGGATCCGATGGTTCGAACCACTCGATCGAGGCGTTCGCCGCTCTCGCCGATCCCTCGCGATGCGTGGTCACGGTCGTGACGGCGGCGACGCCGCTCGCGCTGCCGCCCGGCGGACCCGCGGGCGGAGCCAGCTACGGTCGCGAGGTCGCCGACGACGAGATGATGCTCGCCCGCCGACGTGCCCAGGCGGCGGCCGACGTCCTCGTCGACGCGGGGTTCCGAGTGGCGACCGAGGTCGTTCCCGGTGGTGCCGGCGCCGTCCTGGTGGAAGCGGCGACACGCCACGACGCCGATCTGGTGGTGGTCGGAGCACGTGGCCTCGGGCGGTTCCGGGCCAAGGTGATGGGCTCGGTCAGCGACCGCGTCATCCGCGCGGCGCCCGCGACCCTGATCGGCCGCTGACACCAGTGGTCTTCTTCCAGGCGGCCTTGCGTTTCGCTATCGGTAAGTGATAACTTACCGATTGAGATGACCCGTGCTGCGGCAGCTGAGCATGCGTTCGACGCGCTGGGAGACCCCACCCGGCGGCAGGTGTTCCGGCTGTTGCGGGGCGGCGAACGATCGGTCGGCGAGATCGCCGCGGAGCTTCCGGTCAGCCGGCCGGCCGTCTCGCAACACCTCCGCGTGCTGAAGGAGGCGGAGCTCGTGACCGACCGACCCGAGGGGGTCCGTCGCCTCTACTCCGTGCGCCGCACGGGACTCGAGGCCCTGCGGACGGAGCTGGAGACGATGTGGGACGACGCGTTGGCCGCGTTCGTCGTGGCCGCCGACGACGACGACGAAGGGAACGAACGATGATCGAACCGATCCACCGCAGCATCATGGTCCGACGCTCACCCGACGACGCCTTCCGCTTGTTCACCACCGAGATGGGGTCGTGGTGGCCGCTCGACACGCATGGGCGAGCCGACGAGTACGACGGCGCGAAGACGGAGCGCCTCGTGTTCGAGGAACGCGACGGCGGCCGCATCTACGAGGTGCTCTCGAACGGCGTCGAGGCCGACTGGGGCGTCGTGACCGCGTGGGAACCGCCCGCGCGAGTCGTGCTCGACTGGAACCCCAGCCCCGAGGATCGGCCGTACACCGAGGTGGAAGTCACGTTCACCGCCGCCGGCGAGGGCGGCACCAGGGTCGACCTGCACCACCGCCACTGGGAGCGGCTCGGCGAGGCGGACGGCGCCACCTACCGCGAGAACTACGGTCCGGGATGGGCCTATGTGTTCGACGAGCGGTTCGGCGGCGCTGCCGGTCGCTGAGCGACTACCGCCTCGGGCGCCACCGGTTCGCCCTCTCGTTGCGAGCGGCGAGACCAGCCGTCTCCTCGACGCGCTTCGACCGGGTCCGCGCTTGGGAGGGGCCTGGGAACTCGCAGGGGGTTCGCTCAGACGGCCCGGCGGTAGAGCCGCACCGAGATCGTGCCGAACACCGCGATGATGCCGACGCTCCAGGCGATCGAGGCGATCACGTCGCCTGCGGCAGGCCCTCCGAGCGTGAGTGCGCGGACGGCCGAGGCCGTGGCCGAGACCGGCTGATGCTCCGCGAACGTCTGCAACCACGCCGGCATCGTCTCGATCGGCACGAACGCCGACGACGCGAACACGAGCGGTGCGAGCACCGGGAACGACGCGGCCTGGGCCGTCTCCGGGTCGCCGACCGCGAGCCCGACGGTGGCGAAGATCCACGACATCGAGAACCCGAAGAGCACCACGAGCCCGGCGCCCGCGACCAGGCCCAACACGCCGGTATGGATGCGCCAGCCGACCAGGAACCCGACCGCCATCATCAACGCGACCACGAACACGTTGCGCACCGTGTCGGCGAGGGTTCGACCGCTGAGCACCGCCGAGCGCGCCATCGGAAGCGCGTGGAAACGCTCCATCAGGCCGCTCTTCACGTCGGTGGCCAGCCCGATCGCCGTGGCGATCGCGCCGAACACGACCGTCTGCACGAAGATGCCAGGCATCAGGTAGTCGACGTAGTCCACGCCTGCGGGCAGGGCAGCGGAGACCGCGCCGCCGAACACGTATCGGAACATGATCACGAAGATCACCGGCTGGATCGTCGAGAAGACCAGCAGTTGAGGCACGCGCCGGTAGGCGATCAGGTTCCGCTGCACGATCGCGACGGTGTCGCGCGCGACGCCCATCGGGATGCGGCGGTCGAGGGCGACGTCGATCGGCGTCTCGACGGTGGTGGCGCTCATGCCGCATCTCCGGTCGAGGGCTCATCGCTCACGGCGCGGTGGCCCGTGAGCGCCAGGAACACGTCGTCGAGGCTCGGCTCGCGCACCGAGAGGGTGTCGGGCTCCACCCCATCGGCGTCGAAGCGGCGGAGCACGTCCACGAGTACGTGCGCGCCACGGTTGGAGGAGACCCGTACCGTGCGATGCTCCCGCTCGACCTTGCCGATGCCGTCGCCGAGCAGGGCGAGGGCCCGTTCGGCGAGCGCCTCGTCAGCGAAGTCCATCTCGACCACCGTGTCGCCGAGGTCCGCCTTGAGGCGATCGGGCGTGTCGTTCGCGATCACGTGGCCGCCGTCGATCACCGCGACGCGGCCCGCGAGCTGGTCGGCTTCCTCGAGGTACTGGGTGGTGAGCAGCACCGTCGTGCCCTCGCCGACGAGCTCGCGGATCATCTCCCACAGCTCGTTGCGGCTGGTCAGGTCGAGCCCGGTCGTGGGCTCGTCGAGGAACAACACGGGTGGCTTGGGTACGAGCGAGGCGGCGATGTCGAGCCGACGCCGCATGCCGCCCGAGTACGTGCGAAGCGGCCGGTCGGCCGCGTCCGTCAGCGAGAACCGCCGCAGCAGCTCGTCCGCGCGCGGCGCGATCGCGGCTCGCGGCAGCTGGCCCAGCACGCCGACCATACGCAGGTTCTCGCGGCCGGTGAGGTTCGGATCGACGGCGGCGTACTGGCCGGCCAGCCCGATGCGTCGTCGCACGGCCTCGGGCTCGCGCACGACATCGCGACCGAGCACCTCGGCCCGCCCGGCGTCGGGGTGCAAGATCGTCGCGAGCACGCGCACGGCCGTGGTCTTGCCAGCCCCGTTGGGGCCGAGGAGGCCGAAGACCGTGCCCTCATCGACCTCGAGGTCGATGCCGTCGAGCGCGAGCAGCTCGCCGAACCGCTTCGTGAGGCCTTCCACCACGATCGCCGGATCACCCATGAGATGACCCTCTCACGATGCGCGTATGTCGTGGCTCCGATCAGGTGCAGCGAGACGTACGGCTCGTCGCCCACCACCCAGCTGTCGTGCCCCGCAGGGATCGCGAAGAGATCGCCGGCTTCCATCACGAACTCCGAGCCGTCTGCCATGCGCACGGCCGCCCGACCGGACACCACCATGCCGACGTGTTCCACCTCGCACATCGTCGCGCCGGTCGGGGCGCCGATGTGCTCGGACCACTTCCAACCGGGGTCGTAGCTCGCGCGGCCGACGGTCATGCCACCGAGCGCGACGAGCTCGAAGGCGCCGAACGAGAACACCCGCCGCTCGTCGGGCTCCTCGAAGCGCTTGATCGCGAGCTCCATCTCGACTCCTCTCGTCAGGTTGCTGAACGCTCCGCGCGTTCCTGGAAAGCGTTGAGCACCGAGGTCGTGGCGGCGAGCACACCCAGCACCGCCGCGGGTATGGGCGCGCCGGCCGACCAGAGCGCGACGGTCGCGGTGCCGAACAGCACGAACTCGATCGCGACGCGGGCGCCGAGCGGTACAGGCCATCGCGCCTTCGGCGCCACGAACGCCCACCAGACCGAGGCCGCGGCCAGCGGCGCGGCGACCGCGAGCACGATCGCCCACAGGCCCTCGCCCGTGCGCGTGCCCCAGTACGCGAGCGCGACGAGCATGCCGAGCTCGCACAGGAACCGAACCGTGAGCGTCACCCCTCGCAGCCCCGACATCGAGCGTCCTCAGTGGCGCGTGACGGCCTCGAGCGTCTCGCGTGCCTGCCGCAAGTGGAACCGGTCGTGCCCGGCGATCATGCGGAACGAAAGGTCGTAACTCTCGGGGCCGCGCTCATCGTGCAGACCGACTCGGGCGCGTTCGGCTTCGGTGCTGCGCCTCCACATCGAGAGGTTCGTCTGCCGCAGCGCGGCGAACGCCGCGAGCAGGTCGGCTGTCGACTCCGCATCGGTGTCGGCGTGCAGACGCTGCACCCAGAGGTCTTGGTCGTAGCCGAGCAGCGGCGGCTCGTCCTGCGCCACGATCCAGCGGTAGCGCCCGCTCATCACGATCTCGGCGTCGACCGCGTGGGCGAGACAGCCGAAGATCGACCACTCTCCCTCGGCCGGCGATGAGTGCAGGTTCGACCCGGCGAGGTCGACCATCGTGTGCCACTCCCCGGGGGTGGCGTGCTGCACCGCGGCCGGGTCGTGGTCGCCCAACAGTCCCAGCAGGTGTTGCTGGTAGCCCTTCGGGTCGTCGATCGGGTCGGGTGATCTCGCCGTGCGGCCATCGTCGATCGTCATGACCCCACGCTATAGCGCCGACGGCATCGTAGGCCGGTCGCCAGACCACCGGGCCATTCGCCATGGTCCTGCCACCCTACGATCCCGGACTTACCGCCCTGGTCCCGGACCCCCGAGATGCCGACACCTCTGTTGTCGATCCGCGAGGAGGCTTCCCCCCGATGTCTGCACGTTCCCTACAGCGCACGTTCCGCGTCACCTTCGTGGCCGGAGCGGTCGCCGCGATCCTGATGCTCGCCGGCCCGGCGAACGCGTTCTTCTTCTGCTTCCTCAACGTGGAGTTCATCGAGGGACCGCGCCATCGGGAGACGATCGTCACGGACACGGTCCACTACCGACTGATGCTGAACCGCCCACCGTCGTTCGTGGGGTCGCTCACCTGCGCGCTCACGGGTCCGACGTCGGCGAGCGGGTGCGATCCGATCGTCCGCGACGGCTGGCGCCAGCGTTCCTTCTCGGGGATGACGTTCACCGGGCTGCACGAAGGCACGTACCTGGTCACCGTGACCGCCACGAACCGGTGGGGGTGGGTGACCGACATCGACCGTCGCTCGTTCACGGTCGACCTTCCCGACGCGGCCTCGTGCGCGGTCGAGAACCCCGGCAGCGGCGCCTCGTTCGGCTCGGACGACGGCCAGGCCCTGACCGATGCGCTCGCGGCGGCCGCCCCGGGCGACGACCTGCAGGTGCGAGGATCGTGCTCCGGGAACTTCGTCCTCGACCGGGACGTGAGCATCGTCGGCGACTCTGCCGGCGCCGCCCTCGACGGGCTCGGGTCGGGCACTGTGCTCACCGTGGCCCCGGACGTGACGGTCGAGGTGCGTGATCTCACGATCACCGGCGGTGGCGACGGCGGCGTCATCAACCAGGGCGTCCTCACCCTGTCTGGCACGAGCACGGTCACCGACAATCACAAGTCGATGACCGACCCCGACTTCGCGTTCGCGTTCGGAGGCGGCATCCTGAACGACGAGGGCACGTTGGTCCTGCGCGACCAGAGCGCCGTCACCGACAACTCTATCTCGGCCTCCGGCTCGAGCGAGGACATCGCGTTCGGAGGAGGCATCTTCACGACCGGCGACGTCACGATCTCAGGGAACGTCACGATCTCGGGAAACGTCGCGTCGACCCCCGACGGCGGTAGCGCCGCGGGTGGAGGCCTCTACAACGAGTGGGCTGTGGTCGACGTCGTCGGGGCGTCGGTCGTGAACAACACCGCGACGGCGGGCGGCGGCACGACCGCCGACGCCCGTGGCGGCGGGGTGTACTCGGTCGGGTCGATGACGATCCGCGACACCTCGGTCACCGGCAACCTGGCGACCGCGAAGGCCACCGCCGGCACGTTCGCGGCCGGGGGCGGGATCTTCAAGGGCGACGGACAGCTCGATCTTGACGGCACGACCTCGGTCGCGTCGAACGCCGCCTCGGCCGCGGGGGCGCAGTTGCAGGCGTTCGGAGGCGGCGTGTATGCGGACAATCGGGACGGCGTGCTGCGTTTGCTCGGAGCGACCTCGCTCACGGGGAACGCGGTCACGGCGATGAACGGAGCGACGGCGGGAGGCGGCGTCTTCACGAGGGGCGGCGTCGCTCTCGTGCTCGGCTGGACCGGCTCGATCGGCGCGAACACCCCCGACCAGTGCGAGCCGAACCAATCCCTCGGCGGCACGAGCTGCGCGTAGCTCCCGACCGAAGCTCGATCGGAGCCGAGCGGGCGGGACCGTCAGGTGAGGACCGCGACCGCTTCGATCTCGACGAGCTGGCCCCGATAACCGAGCAGCGCGACGCCGACGAGGGTCGATGGCACCTGAGCCAGCGGCGACCGCTGCACCACCTGCCACACGCGGCTCTGCACCTCGTGCGACCCGCCCGCGATGTAGACCGTCGTCTTCACGACATCGTCCGCCCTCGCCCCTCCTGCCTCGAGCTGGCGCAGCAGGTTCGCGAGCACCTGTTCGGTCTGGGCCTCGGCGTCGTCGGGGCCGACCAGCTCGCCGTGCTCGTCGAGCGGCACCGCGCCGGCGGTGAACACGAGCCTCGATCCCGTGGCGATCGCGACGTGCGCGTACCCCGGCGGCTCGGCGAGACCCTCGACGGTGCGGAACTCCACGCTCACGCGGTCCCCTCTCGTTCCGCCGGGTGATCTGCGGCGACACGGCGGCGGCGGTACGCGCGCATCTTCGCCTGGCTACCGCAGAGGTCCATCGTGCACCAGGTGCGCGAACGGTTCCGTGAGTGGTCGTAGAAGAGCCAACGACACCCGCCGTTGGCGCAGGTCTTCATCCGCTCCAAGGAACCATCGATCCTCGCGGCGGCGACGAGGCCGAGGATCCGCTCGACGAAGGCGGCCACGCCTCCCCTCGCCGACGGTGCCAGCGCTGACGGCGACGAGACTTGGACGATGATCGGATACCGGCGGGCGATCGCGTCGATCGCCTCGATGGCGCGGGGCTCGCCCGACGTGCCGCGAGCGCTCACGAGGTCGCGGAGTGCCTCCCGGGCACGCACGAGCTCCTCGCGTTCCGAGCGATCGACCCTCGTGGGCCATCCGTGCGCCTCGAGCCAGGCGGCCGACGATGACGGAGTAGCCAAGGTCGTCGGTGCCGGCTTCGATGTCGAGCGTGTTCACGAACGCACGCACGAGCTCCAGATCGCCCGGCGCGACGCTCGGGTTCCGCACCTCGGTGGTCACGTCCTCAGTATGTCGCGCAGGCCCGCCGACCACAACCGGCATCCAACCTTGACAGGTAACGCCAACCGGTGACACGATGTGACAGGTAACCTGCAGGAAGGCGATCGGGATGCGAACGATCGACGTGATCGGTGTGCCGAGCAGCATGGGGGCCTTCGCCCCCGGACAGGAACGAGCACCCGCCGCGCTCCGCCGCGCCAACCTGCTCGAGCGGCTCCGGGATCGAGGCTTCGACGTGCGTGACCATGGCGACCGTGGGGTGCTCCGCTGGTTCCCCGACCGAGAGCATCCGTTCGAACAGCACGTCGAGGCCGTGCGCGAGGTCGCCCTCGAGACGGCCGGACGCGTCGCAGATGCCGAGGGCACGGCGCTCGTGCTCGGCGGCGACTGCACGATCGAGCTCGGTACCCTCGCTGGTCTCCAGGCACGTCTCGATGGCCGGATCGGGTTGATCTACTTCGATCTGCACGCCGACATGAACGTGCCGTCGAGCGTGCCGTGGGGAGCGCTCGACTCCATGGGCATGGCGCACGCGCTCGGCGACGACGAGGCCGTGCCAGCCCTGGTGAAGTCGTTCGCGCGAACCCCGCTGCTGGCGCCCGAGGACCTCTGGCTCTTCGCCCACGGCTCGGGTATGGACCACGAACGCGAACGGATCGCCAGGCTCGGTGTCCGCAGGACCCCGGTCGACGAGGTCGCCGCTGACCCCGTGGCCGCTGCGGAGCGCACCCTCGACGCGTTCGCAGACGGCGTCGACCACCTGGCCGTGCACCTCGACATCGACGTGATCGACTTCGTCGACCTGCCGCTGCAGGAGAACGTCGGTCGCAACGAGGGCCTGTCGTTCGACGCGACCATGCAGTCGCTCGGCGTCCTGCTCGCCCACCCGGCGGTCGCCTCGCTCACGATCTGCGAGCTCAACCCCGACCACGACCCCGACGGTACGCAGGTACCCCGGTTCGTCGAGGGCATCGTAGGCGCGTTCGCGGCGCGGTGACCGCCCGACGACTCCGACCGGTCCATCCCGACGTCAGTGTCACGCAGGCAACCCGCGGACCCGCCGATCCCGGCCGCGTCAGAACTGGAGCCCGACACCGAGGGCGACGAGCCACAGCGACCACGCGATGTAGAGGATCGGCACCGCTTCACCGGCGAGCTTCCAGCCGCGCTCCTCGTTCGACCCGAGGAACTCGGTGGAACCCACCACGAGGCCGACGCCAACGAGGACGCCGACCCATCCGAGCCATGCGGGCATGACACCGTCGAGCGCGATCGCGGTGCCGATCAACCCGGTCCAGAGCCCGGTGAACAGGTAGCCGAGGTGCTCCCCTACGCCCATACCGAGGAACCGGTGGAACGCCTCGAACGTGATCTCGAGCGCCGCGCGGTCCTGCGGAGTCGATGCAGCCCCATGCGCCCGGGCCAGCCAGGGCACAAGGTAGCTCCATCGGAGCAGGCCGAGAAGTTGCACCAGGGCCGCCAGCACGCCGATCACCGTGGCGACCGTGACGAGCGCTCCTCCGTCGGTCGCCGTGGCCGCGAGCAGCACGACGGTCGGCACGAGCAGCACCCCCGAGGCCGCGAACGCCCACCACGTCCAGACCAGGCCGTCGCCCCCTGCTCGGAAGCGCTCGAGGATCGTGCCCGCGGGCTCGCGCAACACAGCGGGGTAGTCGAACCGCTTCGCGAGCATCGCGAACGTGACGTTGAACCACACAGGCGAGACGACCAGGAAAATCGCCGCCCAGACGTCGGCGTTCATCGGGCGACTCTACCGTCGAGCGCGGCTCGAGACCGCACCCACCCGAGGATCGACCGAGGGTCGACCAGGGTCGACTCACTGACATGTAGATCCGGCACGCCCCGGCGGGCAAACGAGCTCGCGGGCAGGGGACCCGGACGCCGGCAACCATCCACTCGCCAGCGCACGGGTCTGCGACGCGGGTGGGCGAGATTTGATCCGGGTGATCGGCGTCCGGTGATACCGATATCGGTGTCGAAACGTAGTCAGGCGCGCCCGGACCCCGATCGATACCGATATCGGTATCAGAGCGACCCGCGCGTGGTGCCGGCCTACTCGATGTAGCCGAGCCCTCGCAGGTGTTCTTCCATCTCGTCGGCTTCGGTCTCGTTGACCGCGCTCTCGCCGCCCATGCCGGGGATCGTCATGCCGGGGATCGCCGGCCCCGCCGCCGTGGAGCCCTCGTCGCCGGCCGCCACCTCGCGCTCGGTCAGGTCGGCCGACCCCACGATCTCATGCAACACGCGGCCGGTGGGCTTGACCGCGGTTGGGGCGTCGAGCGCCGCCACGAGCGTCGGCGCCATGTCGATCAGGGCCGGCGTGCGCTCGAACGGCTTCACCTGCGGCCCGACCGCCACGATCGTGCCTTCCATGCGGTGGTCGCCGCTCACCCAGTCGGCGTCCTCGAGCGCGCTCTTCGCGTGCGTGAGCGAGTACCCCTCGTTCGGCACCATCATGATGTCGGGCGCTTGCTCGGCGAACTTCCCGCCCGGGAAGACGTCCTCGCGCTTGGCGATCGACTTCACCGGAGTCTTGCCGGTCTTCGGGTCCACGTACGACCCGAGCCGGTCCATCAGCTCGTCGCGCACCTTGTCGTAGTCGCCGGGGTCGACGATGCCGTCGATGTCGCGTCCGGCCAGGTTGATCGAGACGCCCTCGCCGGTCGAACGGATCGTCGTGTACGCCTTCGTCTTCGCCCAGTTCACCGACTGCGGGAGGGCGACCTTCCCGTGCAGGCCGAGCGTGTCGTAGACCTTGCGCGCGACCTTGCGCACGGGCCCCCACTGCATCGGGCCGAACACGGCATTGCTCGCGGAAAAGTCGAGATAGCCGAACTCGTGCAACAGGCGGTCCATGTTCACCGCGCGCGTGCACGACTGGAAGCCGTGGTCGCTGATGAACAGGATGATGTCGTCCTCGCGCGCCCGGCTCACGAACGACCCGATCGCGTCGTCGGTCTGGCGGAAGATGTCTGCCACCTTCTTGCCGATGCGCGTGTCCTTGTTCGCCGCGTAGTCGGGATGGTCGGGCGCCACGTAGTTGCTCAAGCAGTGCTGCGTGCGGTCGATCGAGACCCACACGCTCGCCATCAGGTCCCAGTCGGTGTTGTCCATCAGCCACTCCGACGCCTTGATGCGCTTGCCCGTGACCTCGAAGGCCTCGTCGAGGTAAGCGTCGGGCTTGTTGTGGTAAGTCGTCCAGCTCATGCCGTTGATCGGCCACTCCAGGCCGGCCTTCTGCAGCTGGTCGGGAAGGTCGGCCGGCATCGTGAACTGACGGTTCTTCGGCAACACGCCGCCGGCGGCGAGCGTCCCCTCGACCGCGGGCGGCGGGAACGTGAGCGGCACGTCGAGCAGCAGCTGCTTCTTCTTCGCGGCGGTCAGGTCGTCGAGGAACGTACGCGCCTTGATCGACTTGTAGGTCACCGGGTACTGCTTGTGCGTGCCCGGCACCGTCTCGAGGATGTCGTAGACGCCGTGGTCCACCGGGTCGACGCCGGTCAGGAAGCTCGGCCAGGCCGACCAGCTGTGCGTGGGCACGGTGGAGCGCAGCACGTCGCGCTGCCCCCGGTCGATCAGCGCCTGCAGGTTGGGCAGGGCGCCCTGCTCGAGCAGAGGGTCGAGGATGCGCCAGTCGGCGCCGTCCCACGCGATCAGGATCACTCGTGACATCTAGGAACTCCGTTTCCGCAGGTCAGGGATGCCAGCGAGTGTACCGAAGGGGGCACGGGCTATTCGTCGCAACCGATCGGCAATGCGCGTGAGGGGCGCTTAGGAGACAGAAGGGTCGATTCTCGGCACCTAAGGTTCCATCCAAGTATCTGACGTCGACCCGAGATTGGCAACTTAAGTTGCTGAAATTGGGGATTCCCTGATTCAATGCGGCCGTGGAGGTCGCGCCAGACATCACGTCCGTGCTGGAAGAGGTCGGTCCCCGACTGCGACGGGTACGCACGCAACGGGGTGCGACTTTGGCTCAGCTTTCCTCCGCGACCGGCATCTCCAAGAGCACGCTCTCGAGGCTCGAATCGGGTCATCGCAAGCCCAGCCTCGAACTACTCCTGCCGATCGCCCAGGCCCACCAGGTGCCCCTCGACGAGCTCGTCGGCGCTCCCGCCGTCGGCGACCCGCGGATCCGCCTCGACAAGCCTCAGGTCCGCAGCAACGGGCGGATCGTCTACCCCTTGAGTCGCCAACCTCGAGATCTCCATGCGTGGAAGGTGGTGATCCCGCCCGAGTCCGGCGTGCCTCAGATGAGGACGCACGAGGGCTACGAGTGGTTCTTCGTGCTCGCAGGGCAGCTGCGTCTGATCCTCGCCAACCACGACTTCATCATGGGGCCCGGCGAGGTCGCGGAGTTCGAGACGCGATTCCCGCATTGGTTCGGGCCCGCGAACGATAAGCCGGTCGAGATCCTGAGCCTCCTCAGCCAGCACGGTGAACGCACCCACGGTGACGCTCACCCGCGATCAGGTCACGAGGCGGACGAGGCCGGGCCGAAAGGGGGTCGCTGAACGACGGAGCCCCCACGTCCATCGCGCATGCGTGCAGCCGTGCGGCAGCACACATCGATCCCATCAGCTGGAAAGGAGTCCAGATGAACTCAGAGAGAGGGACCGCATCGCTCTTCGGCTGGCTGTTCATCGCCACCTTCGTCTTGTCGATCCCGGCGTACTTCATCTTCTACGCACCGATCCAGGATGAGCCCGGCTACATCACCGGTGCCGGCGCGGACGAGTCGCTCATCGTCGGCCTCGGAGCTCTCTCCGAGGTCCTGCTGATCGTCGCGAACGTCGGCACGGCGACGGTGCTGTATCGGATCATCAAGCGCCAGAGCGAGACGGGGGCGATCAGCTACGTCTCCGCGCGCATCGTGGAGGGCATCTTCATCGGGATCGGCGTCATCGCCATCCTCACGTTCCTGTTCCTGCGGGAAGAGTCCCCGGCCATCGGAGACGCAGCGATCGGCCAATTGCTCCTCGGGGTCTACGACCGTGCGTTCCTGGTCGGGCCGGGGTTCTTCGCCGGGCTCGCGAACGGGGTGATCCTGGGCTACCTGATGTTCAAGTCGGGACTGGTGCCCCGAGGCATGACGTACCTGGGACTCATCGGAGGTCCGCTGATCATGCTCTCGGGGGCCGCCATCATGCTCGGACTCATCGAGCGCGGCGACACGCTCCAGGGCATCGCGACGATCCCGGAGTTCTTCTGGGAGCTGTCGCTCGGCATCTACTGCGTCGTCAAGGGGTTCAGGCCGTCTCCGATCCTCGAGACGTCAACGGCGACGACGTAGAACGCTTCTACCGTCGCGTGGAGCCCTCGGCCTCGGCCGAGGGCTCCGCTCATCCGGCGCCGTCGATCAGGTCGAGGATCTCCCACGCTTCGACCGGCCGGCGCGCCCCCTTGACCGTCCGATCGCCTCCTCGCGGGTCCACCCGAACAGCCGCTCGGCGGCCGGGTTCCACGTGGTCACGACGAAGGCGGGGTCGCACGCCACGATCGCGGTCGGGCTGACCTCGACGATAAGTCTCGTGGAAGCGGCTCTCCCGGTCGGACGTTCCTCGGGACGACATCGAGGCGAAGCGTAGAGCCCCCGTCGCTCGGGGGCCAGGCCCGTCCGCGCCCGGATGGAGCTTCCGACACCGACGTCTTCACAGCTCCCTGGGGGTCGGCATAGGCTGTGGCGCAACGCGAAGGGGGGAGGTTCCATCGTGACGGGAGAGGAGTGGGCGCTCGCGGCGGCCGTCGTGTTCGCCGGGCTCTGGTCGGGCTTGTTGGGCATGCTGACCCTGGTGATGCACAAGATGTTGGGAGCGATGGACGGCCCGGGCTTCCTGGGCTTCATGAGCACCTTCCTCCCGGTCGGCAGGAAGGCTTGGTTCAACTACGTCTGCGCGATCGGCATGGCCGTCGCGCCGATCGTCGCGCTCGTGCTCCTGTGGGACGACACGAGCTCCGCCGCGTTCGTGCTCACCGCGATCGGGCTGGGGTTCGTGATCGTCGGCGTGTACGTCGTCTCGAACGTGTGGAAGGAACCGCACTACGACGTGATGTTGGCCTGGCCCGAGGCGATGCCCGCCGACTGGGAGGCGGGGCGCACGAAGTACTTCACGATCAACTGGGTCCAGCTCGTGTCGACCTGGGCGGCATTCGGGCTCTTCCTCGCGGCGCTGGTCTCGCTCTAGCGGCTGACCCCGCGTCAGCCGCTCGGTGCGGTCACTGCCGCGGCCGTGGGCGCCGGCTCGATGTGGTGCCGGCGCACGAGCACGATGACCGCCATCACGATGTCGGCCAGGATGAACAGCGCGGTGAGCGCGTAGGTCTCGCCGGGCTCGACCGCCCCGGAGATCGTGCCGAAGTCCCACAGACCGTGCATCACCGCGGCGACGACCAGCCCACCGGAGCGCCGGCGGATCAGGTAGAAGAAGTACCCCGCGGCCGCGGTCACGAGCACCTGCAGGAACGCCTTCGGACCCTCGCTGATCAGGTTCGTGGAGTGCGCGAGACCGAACAAGATGCACGTCCACAGCGCGACTTTGCCCTCCGTGAACCCATTGATGCGGAACGTGACCACACCGAGCCCGCGGAACATACCCTCCTCCGCGAACCCGACCATCAGGGTGCCGAGGAGCAGCAGCACGACGAAGGTGACGCCACGATCGGCCAACCCCGCGTAGTTCGTGCCGAGCACGACCGTCACGAGCATGACGATCGGGATCACGATCACCCAGCCGGCGCACCGGGCGGTCGTCCACGAACACCGGCCGCCACCAGCCGAGGAACGCCACGACCGCGTAGACGAACACCAGGGACACGAACACCGGCAGCGTGATGGCACGCCAGACCTCATCGACGGACGTCGGCGCCGCGTACTCCATGTCGATGCCGCGGGTCAGCGCGTACGAGATGCCCTGCACGATCGCGAGAAACACGATCGCGATGACGATGAAGCCCACGACCGACAGATGGCGGCCCGTCGTCTGAGCGCCGTCGTCCCCGTTCGTCGATGCCGTCGTCGTCCCCATCCGATCCCCCCCGTTCGACCGGTGCGTGCCGCGTAGCACGACCGCCGTAGGGTACCCACCTGCAATATCCTCGACCCACGCCGTTCGGCCCGTCGGGCGGCCGCCAGCCCCGACTGGCCGGCGCCGACGACGATCACCGGAGCGCCGGGCTCTCGAAGGGGATGCGGATCGGCCGGTCATGGACTCCAGTGGTTATCGATCGACAGCACGAAGATCGTCGATGCAGAAGCGAACGTTGGGCGATATCAGCGAGACCATCGAGTGGATGCTGCGCAGTGCGCGACGGATAGCGCCGCCTCGCAGATCCGTAGCCCGCGTGGGCCCTCCGTCGTCACCCCGGCGGACGTAGCATCGGGCCATGGCGTACGACGAGCACCTCGCCGCCCGCATCCGGGCGCTGCTCGAGGGCGATGCCGGGCTGACCGAGAAGAAGATGTTCGGCGGCCTCGCGTTCCTGATCGGCGGGAACATGGCGGTCGCCGCAAGCGGTGGGGCGGTCTGTTGGTGCGCGCTGACCCGGCGGCCTCCGACGACCTGCTCACGTCGAAAGGCGTCTCGACCCATGGAGATGCGCGGCCGGCAGATGCGGGGCTGGCTGCGGGTGGACGACGAGGCCGTCCGCACCGAGCGCCAGCTCAAGAAGTGGGTTCAGGTCGGCGCCGGGTACGCAAGGACGCTGCCGCCGAAGCGGTAGCCAGTTCCTCGAGGGCGGGCGGCGCCTGAGCCCGGATGGCCCGAGCCACCGCGCGATGCAACGATGCGGCCCCCTCGAGGGTTGGTGTCATGTGCGGACGGTGGGAACAGTGAAGCGCGACGACGTCGGGGGGCCGCCGGACTTCGAGGACTTCTATCGGACGGAGTTCCCGAGTCTGGTGCGGGCGCTGTTCCTGCTCGTGCCGGATGTGGACGAGGCGCAGGAGCTCGCGCAGGAGGCGATGGGCGAGGGTGTACGAGCGCTGGGACCGGGTGTCGGGCATGACGTCGCCCGGCGGCTACCTCTACCGAGTGGCGACGAACCTGCAACCGCCGACGGATCCGCTCACTGGCCGTGCGAACCCGCCGACTGCGCACGCTCGGGGCGGGGCTTCCTGACGTGGAGATCGATCCAGGCCGCCGCGACCTCACCGACGCGATCTCGTCGCTCTCGGTCCGCCTGCGTGAGGCGTTCATGCTCGTCGACTGGCTGGGCATGAGCTCCGACGAAGCGGCGCGCATCCTGCACATCACGCCGGCGTCGGTGCGCAGCCGCGTGCACCGAGCGCGACGGGAGCTGCGCGCCCGGCTGCTCCCGGAGGGGGACGGCGATGGATGACCTGATCGAACGGGTGCGCCGAAACCTCGACGACCTCTCGCCTTCGCCCGCGCCCCTCGACGACCTTCGGGAACGAGCCGCCCGCCGAGCACGTCATCGACGGGTCGGGGCGGGCGTGCTCGGCGTCGCGGTGGCCGTCGCCCTGATCGCAGGGGCGTGGGCGATCGGCCGATCGCGAGGGGGAACGGGCGACGACACCCGCGACGCCTGTCCCCGAGGCGCACGACCGACCGGCTGTTCCTCGCGGGCGACGGCGAGGCATGGGTGGTCGACCCCTCGAGCGAGACCGCGCGGCACGTGCCGATGCCGGAACTTCCACCCGGTGATGCGCCCTATCGCGATCGTGCGCCGAGTCGACGCGCTGGTCGCCTGGGCGTACCGAACCCTCGTAGTGCATCCCGGGGACGAACCGACCTTCGACGTGCTCGTGCGCGATTCGCTGTTCTTCATCCCGTCGTCAGCGCCCGATCGCGTGTGGGTGGCCATCGTCGACGAGTCGCAGGACGACGGCCGCCTGACCGCGGTGCGCGAGGTGTCGATCGACGGCCGAGTGACCGTGCCGGACACGCGTCCACCCGATGGTGCGTGGCCCGTCGCCGCCGTCGACGGCAACCTCGTGTTCCAGCGGAGCGGCGAGCTCCTCGTGTGGGACCCGTCGACCGGTCGCGAGGTCGACCGGCTGCCGGGCCAGCTCCCGGTCGCATGGCAAGGGCAGCTCCTGGCCTGGTGCGACGGCGCGTGCCGATCGCTGGACGTGAAGGACATGAGCTCGGGCGAAGCGCTCGATCGTCGAACCCCCGGTCGGTGCCACGGGATTCGAGGCCCTCCACGGGGCGTTCTCACCCGACGGTCGCACGCTGGCGGTCGCCGTCCGGCTGGGCGACGGGGAGGACGCGGCGCGTCAGCTCGCGCTGATCGACGTCGGCACCGGTCGGACCACGGTCATCGACGAAGCGACGGTCCCGACGCCTTACGTCTTCCTCGATTGGGCGCCGTCGGGCGACACCGTGTTCATCACCGGGGGACAGCTCGCCGGACGCCGCCAGATCGTCGAGTACAGCATCGGCGACGCCGAGGCACGAGTCCTCGACGTCTCCGTCGGCGACTTCTTCGGCATGGCGACGTTCCGGGCGAGCACTGAGGTCGGCTAGCACTCGTCGACCTGATGCCACCGACCCTCACGCAGTTGACCGCGTGGGACCCCGCTCGTAGAGCTTCATCGCCCAGAGGTAGCCCACAACGCCGATCGCCGAGCACCAGACGACGCTGAGCACCGCGCTCCGGCCGATCGCCGCGCCCATCAGCAGCCCGCGCAGCGTCTCGATGAACGGCGTGAACGGCTGCCACTCCGCGAACCACCGCAGACCCGCCGGCATCGACTCGACCGGGACGAACCCGCTGCTGAGGAACGGCAGCAGGATCAGCGGCATCGGCAGGTTGCTCGCCGCTTCGACGCTCTTCGGCGCGAGCCCGAGGGCCACCGACAACCACGTGATCGCGAGCGTGATCATCAGCAGGAGACCGCCGGCTGCCACCCACTCGACCACGCTCGCGTCGGGCCGGAAGCCCACCAGCACCGCGACGCCGAACACGACCACGAGACCGCCCATCGTCTGGAGCGTGCTGCCGAGCACGTGACCCACGAGCACCGACGCACGCGCGATGCCCATCGTGCGGAACCTCGCGATGATGCCCTCGTGCATGTCCATCGCGGCCGAGATCGCGGTGCCCTGCGCAGCGCCCGCGATCGCGATCAGCACGATCGCCGGAGTGACGTAGTCGACGTACGCGTCGCGACCAGTGGCGGCCGTGCCGAGTCCGTCTCCGAGCGTGCCGCCGAACACGTAGACGAACAGCAGCAGGAGGATCACCGGGATCCCGATCACGAGCAGCGAGACGGACGGGTAGCGCACCATGTGCCGGAAGTTCCGGCGCAGCATCGTGGCCGAGTCTTGGATCACGTAGGCGCTCATCGCTGGGCCCCTTCCCGTTCCTTCACGTCGCCGGTCAGCGCGAGGAACACCTCGTCGAGGTCCGGCTCGTGCACCGAGACTCGCTCTGCATCGATCGAGCGGGCATGTAGGTGGTCGAGCACGCCGCGCAGCGACGCCGCCAGCCCATCGCTGGGGATCTGCAGGGTCAGTGCCGAATCGTCGGCGACCGACCCGGGGAACGCGGCGGCGGCGGCATCGAGCGCGAGCACGTCGGGGAATCCGACGCGGATCGATCTGCCCGGCATGCGACGCTTCAGCTCGTCGGGCGTGCCCTCGGCGATCACGCGTCCGCGGTCCATCACCGCGACCCGGCCGGCGAGCCGGTCGGCTTCCTCGAGGTAGTGGGTCGTGAGGAAGATCGTGGTGCCCCCGTCGACGAGCTCCTGCACGATGCGCCAGACCTCGCGGCGGCTGCGCGGGTCGAGCCCCGTCGTGGGCTCGTCGAGGAAGATGATGCGCGGGTCGCCGACCAGGGTCATCGCGAGATCGAGACGGCGACGCATGCCCCCCGAGGACGTCACGACGGGTTTGCCAGCGGTCTCGGCCAGGTCGAAGCGGTCGAGCAGCTCGGCGATGCGGCGCCGGCCGTCGTCGCGCGAGAGGTGACACAGGTCGGCCATCAATCTCAGGTTCTCCTCGCCCGTGAGCAGACCGTCGACCGCCGAGAACTGGCCGGTGACGCCGATCGCGGCGCGGACGGCGTCGGGTTCGCGCACGACGTCGTGGCCGGCGACGCGCGCCTCGCCCGCATCGGGCTCGATCAGCGTCGAGAGCACGTGCACGGTCGTGGTCTTCCCGGCGCCGTTCGGTCCGAGCAGGGCGAAGACGGTGCCGGCCTCCACGCGCAGGTCGATGCCGTCGAGCGCCGTCGTCGACCCGAACGACTTCCGCAGGCCCGTGACCTCCAGCGCGACGGTCACGCGGCATCGCTCCCCGCGAGCGAGCGGTGGATCACGATGTCGCCCATCGACGTGTGCGCGTGCACCTCGACCGAGTCCTCCCCCGAAGCGGGACCCTCCGACGCGTCGAGCTCGTTGCGCACCCGCCCGAACTTCGTGCGCAGGTCCAGCAAGGCCGGCACGCCGTCACGTACGCCGATCTCGAGGTCGCCCAAGGCGCTCTCGGCGACAGCGGTGCCGGTCGCCACCTCGCCCAGGTGCACCCGGCCGTTCGCGGTCTTCGCGACGACCCCGGCGCCGGCCCGATCGATCGTGATCGTGCCGCTTGCGGCGCGGGCGCGTGCCTCACCGCCGGCCTCGCCGATCCAGGTGTCGCCGTTCGAGTTCTTCACCCAGACAGAGCCGTCGATCCGGCCGACACGCACGCCGCCCGAGCCGGTGACGACCTCGGCCTTGCCGGCGACACGGTCGACGGTGACGTCGCCGGCGCCGGTCTTGAGGTTCAGGGCACCGACCTCCTCGAGGGAGACGTCGCCGACGCCGACCTTGGCGCGGCACTCTCCCAGGCGGCCGGTCGCACGCAGGGCCGCCACGCCGACTTCGGCCTGCAGGCGCGAGCCCGCGGGCAGCGAGATCGCGACATCGATCGAGTCGCCTCGATGCGAGACCCACTGGCGCCAGCCGCTCGGTCCCTTCACGGTCAGGCGGCCGTTCGCGTACTCGACGCGCGTCTGCTCGGCAGCCTTCACGTCGGTCGGCTTGGCCGGGTCCGACGGGTGGACCTCGACGGTCGTGTCCGCGCGATCGCTCGCCTCGATGCGGACGTCGCCCACGCCGACCTCCAGGTCGACGGCGATCGGATCAGGGGTGTCGAAGGTGGTCATCGTCGGTCCTCCTCGTAGGTCGATGGATCAGCGGACCCAGCCCTTGTAGTGCTCGGCCCCGTTCGGCGCTCGTCGCTCGCGGCCGCGCTGCCCCTCGGCGCGCTCGAGACGGGCGGCGGCCGCGCGCACGAGCCAGGCGTTGATCGACAGCCCCTCGCGTTCGGCGGCTCGGTCGACGCGGGCCTTCAGCTGCTCGGGCATGCGCACGTTGATGCGGGCGATCGTGTCGTCGCCCTCGATGCCCGGAGGCGGTGCCGACCCGCCGAGGGCCTCGTCGTCGCCGCCGTCGGGGGGCCGGCCGGTCGGCTCGGGCGGGGTCACGACGAAGATCGGCTCACGGCCACGGAGACGCAGCTCCACCGAGCCCGGCGCGAGCTCGACCGTGATCTCCTCGGCCGCGGCGGCCAGCGCGTCCTGCAGCGCCAGTCGGATCGCGGAATCCAGCGGCGCGGCGAGGCGATCGGCGAGCTCGCGGGCCTCCTCACCCCCCGCCTGCGCGGCGGCGTCGAGCTGAGCATGGATTTCGTGGATGAACCGGTCGAGTTCCATGGCAGCATGATGGCATCATCTTGGCATCATGTCAATGCCAAGTCGTGCCATGGATCGGTCTGATGTGTCCGCTGACGGCTCGTCGAGCGTGTCCCTTGGCGGGAGTGGGTTGACCGCCGCGCACAGGCGCCCTATATTCAACCCGTCGGTTGAATACCCCAGGGGGGTCGCGATGCCAGTCGACCAGCTCAGCGCCACGTTGTCCGCCCTCGCGGACCCCACTCGGCGCGCGATACTCGAGCGCCTGGCCGACGGCGAGGCGAGCGTCGGTGAGTTGGCCGAGCCGTTCCCGATCAGCCTGCAGGCCGTCTCGAAGCACCTGAAGGTGCTGGAGCGTGCCGGGCTGATCTCGCGCACCCACACAGCCCAGTGGCGGCCCTGCCGTTTGCGTCCCGAGCCGCTGGGGCAGGTCATCTCCTGGCTCCAGGACCGCCGGTTCTGGGACGTGAGCTTCGACCGCCTCGAGGACCACCTGCGCCGCGCACAGGCCAACAAGGAAGGAGCACATGATGGCTGAACCGACACCCCCAGAGGGCGTGGTCTCGGCGGTGAGCGACGCTGACGGCATCGTGATCGTCCGCGTGTTCGATGCTCCCCGCGAGCTCGTCTTCAAGGCGTGGACCGAGCCGGAACGGTTCGCCACCTGGTTCGGCGAGCACGGGTCGTCGATCCCGCTCGAGACCGCCTCGATGGATCCGAGGCCGGGCGGCGCGTGGAGCGCGGTGATGATCCACGGTCCCGAGCGCATCGAGATCCCGTTCGCCGGCACGTTCCGCGAGGTGATGGAGCCCGAGGTCGTCGAGCTCGTGCTCGAGGTCGCTGGGGAGGCCGTGGAGGGACCCCCCGAGGTGCTGCGAGCCGAGTTCCGCGACCTCGGCGACAGCCGCACCGAGATGACGTTCACGCAGCGCGGCAGCATGCCGGCCGATGAGTACTCGCGCGCGATGCGTGGCTCGCTGATCTTCTTCGATCGCTTGGCCGACCACCTGGCCGACGAGCTCAAGTCCCGGCACGACACCGAGTGAGACGAGGATGGCGACAGACGAGGCCGACGCTGTCTCGATCGGCTACACGGTGATCACGATCTTGCCGGCTGCGTGCCCCTCTTCCAGGTGACGGATCGCGTCGGGGGCCTCGATCAGCGGGTAGGTCCGGTCGATCACCGGCGTGACCGAGCCGGCCTCGACGAGCTCCGCGAGGGTGACGAGGTCCTCCTGCGTGATCTTCGTGGCAAGGCCGGTGAGCCGCTGACCCACGAAGAGGGACACCACGGGGGCTCGGAGCATCCCGCGGAAGAAGCCTCCGGTCCAGCGTCCTCCGCCGTCACCGCCCACGATCACGAGGGTTCCCTTCGGCGTGAGGGCGCGGCGCAGCTGTGACAGTGGCCGTCGGCCGGCGGTGTCGACGATCACGTCCCAGCGACGTGAACCGCCCGCGAAGTCCTCGCGCGTGTAGTCGATCACATCGTCGGCGCCGAGCGACCGGACCAGGTCCACCTTCGAGGTGCTGCACACGCCGGTGACCTGCGCGCCGAACGTCGCGGCGATCTGCACGGCGAGCGATCCCACGCCACCGGCCGCGCCGATCACCAGCACGGTCTGGCCGGGCTGCACCTTCCCTTCGTCACGGACGGCGCGGAGAGCGGTGATGCCGGAGATCGGAACGGCCGCGGCCAGCTCGAAGGTGAGGTTCGCCGGCTTCGGGACTAGCTTGTCCGCCGTTGTGATCGCGAGCTCGGCGAACGAGCCCCCGTCGGCGGTGCCCATCACCTCGTCGCCGGGCTGGAAGCGGCTGACGCTCGCGCCGACCGCCTCGACCGTGCCCGCGACATCCCAGCCTCGGACGGCAACCTTCGGTCGACGGAACCCGATCGCGAGACGCGCCATGTACGGCTTGCCGGTCATCACGTGCCACACGTCCGGGCCACAGCCGGCGGCGTGCACCCGCACGAGCACATCGTCCTCGCCGACCACGGGCTCTTCGATGTCTCGGAACTCCAGCACGTCGGCCGAGCCGTACCGATCCTGCACGATGGCCTTCATACGGTGATGGCGACCTTGCCGCGAGCGCGGCCTTCCACGACGTACCGGATCGCCTCGGGGGCTTCGATCAGCGGATAGGTCCGGTCGATGACCGGCGTGACCTTGCCGGCCTCGATGAGTTCGCGCAGGGCATCGAAGTCCTCGCCGCGCTCCTTCGACGCCAGCATCGTCAGGCGCTGCGAGACGAACATCGACACGAGGCCCGATCGGAGGTTGCGATCGAAACCCCCGAGCCACTTCCCACCGCCTTCGCCGCCGACGATCACGAGCGTGCCCTTGGGCGTGAGCGCGCGCCGGAGATCGGACAGCGAACGGCGGCCCCCGGTGTCGAGGATCAGGTCCCAATGGCGCGTTCCGTCCGCGAAGTCCTCGCGCGCGTAGTCGATCACATCGTCAGCGCCGAGCGATCGCACGAGGTCCGCCTTCGCCGTGCTGCACACGCCGGTGACCTCGGCGCCGAACGCCTTGGCGAGCTGCACCGCGAACGAGCCCACGCCGCCGGATGCGCCGACGATCAGCACCTTCTGCCCCGCCTGCACCTTCCCTTTGCGCAGGCCTTGGAGGGCGGTACCGCCCGAGATCGGGACGACCGCCGCCTGCTCGAACGTGAGGTTCGCCGGCTTCGGCGCGAGCCGTGCCTCGGGCGCCGACGCGTACTCCGCGAAGGAGCCGTCGGCGGTGCCGAACACCTCGTCGCCCGGCTGGAACCGGGTGACGCTCGATCCGACGGCCTCGACGACACCGGCGACGTCGCGGCCTCGCACGGGGACCTTGGGTTTGCGCAATCCGAAGCCCATGATGCGGAGCAGGTACGGCTTCCCGGCCATCACGTGCCAGGCGCCGATCTCGACGCCGGCCGCCCTGACCTGCACGAGCACGTCGTGCTGTCCAACCCCAGGCTCGGCGACGTCCCTGAACTCCAGGACGTCGGTCGAGCCGTACGTGTCCTGCGTGATCGCCTTCATCCAGATCCCCTCCACTGCCGTCATGTGTGGCGCTCGGTTTGTGTACGCCGTACACTGCTGAGGTTCGCAGCGTACGTGTACGGCGTACACTTGTCAACCGACCCCGTGGGAAGGTCAGCACATGAGCACCGAGATCGAGGCCGGCGCCCAGGCCCGGGTGCCGCTGACGAGGGAACGGGTGCTGAACACCGCCGTGGCCCTGGCCGATCAGGGCGGCGTCGAGGCGTTGAGCATGCGGAAGCTCGCGCAGGCCCTCGACGTCGTGCCGATGGCGCTGTACCGGCACGTGGCCAACAAGGACGAGCTCCTGAGCGGCCTGGTCGACGTCGTCATCGGCGAGATC
The DNA here is from genome assembly GCA_963734685.1 of uncultured Actinomycetes bacterium. Lineage (GTDB taxonomy): Bacteria > Actinomycetota > UBA4738 > UBA4738 > HRBIN12 > JAOUEA01. The sequence continues at coordinate 602,643 of CAVTIC010000001.1, forward strand.
GACCCGCTGCTCGAGGGAGCCGACTGGAAGACGGCGATGCGGCAGCGGATCCTCTCGGCCCGCCGCGCGCTCCTCCGCCATCCATGGGCGTCGAGGGTGATGGAGTCGCGGACCACCCCCACGCCGGTCGTACTCGCCTACATGGACTCGATGATCGGACTGCTGCGCACCGGGGGTTTCTCCCTCGACCTGACCCACCACGCGCTGCACGCGATGGGCAGCCGGTTGTTCGGGTTCACCCAGGAGCTGTTCAACGACACCACCGACGTCGACCCACAGGCCGAGGCGACGATGTGGGAGGCGATGGCCGACACGTACCCGTTCATCTACGAGATCTTCACGACGATCTCGCACGACGACAGGTCGGTCGTGGGTGCGGGCTGTGACGACCAGTTCGAGTTCGAGTTCGCCCTGGACCTGATGCTCGACGGCATCGAACGGCTCACAGACCGATCGTGACACGCGGCACGTGGGCCACGCCGACATCATCCACGGAGGCGAGTCTTAGACTCACCGCGATGAGCGACGTCGACGAGCAGGATCGTCCGGCATCGTCGGTCGCGACCGACGAGACCGCCACGCTCCTCCGCTCCCTGGAACACGTGCGCGAGATCATCGCGTGGAAGTGCGGCGGCCTCGACGCGGCCGGCCTGCAGGCGACGGTCGGGGCCTCCACGATCACTCTCGGCGGGCTGCTCAAGCACCTGGCCCTCGTCGAGGACGACTGGTTCTCCGAGAAGCTCCGTGGACACGAGCTCGGGCCACCGTGGAACGCGGTGGACTGGGACGCCGACCCTCACTGGGAGTGGCGCACGGCCGCCGACGATACTCCCGATCAGCTCATGACCCTCTGGCAAGAGGCCGTGGCCCGCTCCCGCGCCGCGCTCGACGAGGCGCTGGCCGAGGACGGCATGGACCAGCTCGTGACGCGGGTCACGAACTCCCGCGGCGAGGCGCCCAACCTGCGCCGTCACGTGCAGGACATGATCGAGGAGTACGCGAGGCACGCCGGGCACGCCGATCTGATCCGGGAGTCGGTGGACGGGCTGGTCGGCGAGGACCCGCCGCGCTGACACCGTCCTTTGCCCCTGCCGCCGGGGCCTCGTGCGTCCGGAGTGACGGTTGTCGGTGCCGGCCCCTAGGGTCGGAGGATGTCGAACGCACCGATCATCTTGGTTCCCGGGTTCTGGCTCGGCGCGTGGGCGTGGGACGAGGTCACCGACGCGTTGCGCGACGATGGGCACGACGTCACCGCGCTGACGCTGCCCGGTCTCGAGTCGGTCGGCGCCGACCGGTCGTCGATCACGCTGAACGACCACGTCGAGGCGATCTGCGACGCGGTCCGAGCGGCGGGCGCGCCCGTCGTGCTGGCCGTGCACAGCGGCGCCGCGATCCCCGGCTACGGCGCGACCGACCGCGTGCCCAAGCTGATCGCGCACATGGTCTACGTCGACACCGGCCCGGGGACCGCCGCGATGGATCCCGACGTCGAGGGCGACGAGTACCCTCTGCCATCGGCGGAGGAGCTCGCGGAGGGGGAGAACCTCGACGGGCTCAGCGAAGAGCAGCTCGAGACGTTCCGGGATCGGGCCGTGCCCGAGCCGGCCGGCGCGCTCCGCGACGCGCCCGAGCTCAGCAACGATTCGCGGCACGACGTGCCGAGTACGCTGGTCGCGACCGGATACACGTCGCAGGACTACCGGGACGCGGCCGCAGAGGGCCAGGCGTGGCTCGCGGGTCTCACCGAGCTGCGCGACGTCACCTACGTGGACCTGCCGACGAGCCACTGGCCGATGTGGTCGCGCCCTCGCGAGCTCGCCGCGATCATCGGCGAGATCGCGAAGGCACATGCCTCCGGCGCCTGATCGGGACGCTCCCGAGATGTGAGGATGACGCGCGTGGAGAAAGTTGACACCACGCCCGACGAGTTCCTCGCCTCCCTTCCGGACGAGATCCGCGGCCCGATGGCGGAGCTCGACTCGGTCATCACCTCGTGCCTTCCGGGTCGGGCGCGGGTCCTCTGGGAAGGGCAGTTCTGGGGCGGCAGCGAGCAGCGGATCATCGGATACGGCGGGATCGTGCAGACGCGTCCGCGCGGTAGGACCGCCGAGTGGTTCCTGGTCGGCCTCGCCAGGCAACAGCGGTACTTCAGCATGTACATGAATGCCGTGCTCGACGGCTCGTACCTGCTCGCCCGCTATGCAGGTCGGCTGGGCAAGGTGAAGACGGGGTCGGCGAGCCTCAGCTTCTCGAGCCTCGACGATGTCGACCTCGATGTGCTCAGGGCGCTCCTCACGCAGGCCCACGATATGACGCCGAAGGACGGGACCGTTCCTGGCTGAAACCGGCTCGATGGACGCGTTCCGGCCCACGCGACACGATGACCCGATGGGAGGGATGCCTCTGTTCGGGCGGGAGCACGAGCTCCTCGTGCTCGACGAGCTGATCGACGGCGTGGGAGATCGGGGAGCAGCCCTGGTGGTACGCGGCGAACCCGGCATCGGGAAGTCCGCCCTGCTGCGGGCCGCGAGCGATCGAGCGGTCGCCAACGGCATGACGAGACTGCGCGCGACGGGCATCCAGTCGGAGACCGCGCTGGCGTTCGCCGGTCTGCACCAGCTCTTGCTGCCGGTGATCGACGGGATCGAGGACCTGCCGGGCCCGCAACGCGATGCGGTGCTCTCTGCGTTCGGCATGGCCGATGCAGCCGCCCCCGACCTCTTCCTCACGGCGCTCGCGACGCTGGAGCTGCTGGCCGACGCCGCATCGGCCACGCCGCTGCTCCTGATCGTGGAGGACGCGCACTGGCTCGACCGGCCGACCGGCGACGTGCTCGCCTTCGTCGCCCGGCGGATCGAGCTCGAGCCGATCGCGATGCTGTTCGCGATCCGCGAGGGGTTCGACAGTCCCATGATCGACACGGGCCTACCAGAGCTGCGGGTCGAGCCCCTCGACGAGGTCGACGCGGCGACGCTGATCGACGCACGAGCCCCCGACTTGTCGCCGACGGCTCGCGACCGGCTCCTGCTCGAAGCCGAAGGGAACCCGCTCGCCCTCGTCGAGCTGCCGCGCGCGATCGGGCCGCGCGGTGACGACGCGCGGCTGCCCGAGGTGCTGCCGCTGACAGCACGGCTCGAGGGAGCCTTCGCGGCGCGGGCGGCCGACCTCGCCGTTCCCGCCGGCACGGCGGTCTTGGTCGCGGCAGTGGACGACGGCGACGACCTCGTCGAGATCCTCGCAGCGGCGGGCCGCGCTACCGGCACCGACGTGAGCGCCACATCGCTGGAGCCGGCCGTCGACGCGCGCCTGATCGAGATCGAGGGAGCGAAGGTCCGCTTCCACCATCCGCTCGTGCGCTCGGCGGTCGCCTCGGCCGCGAGCGCGGCCGATCGCCGTGCTGCCCATGACGCACTTGCCGATGCGATCGTGGCCGACTCGGACCGCTCGACGTGGCACCGGGCGGCGGCGACCCTCGCGCCCGACGAGGGCGTCGCGTCGGACCTCGAGCGGGCGGCGATGCAGGCGAAGCATCGAGGCGGCCTCGCGGTCGCGGTGTCGGCGCTGACGCGGGCAGCCGAGCTGAGTGAGGACGCCGACGCCCGGAGGCGCCGTCTGATCGTCGGGGCGCAGATGGCGTTCGAACTCGGCCGGCCCGAGCTGGTCGGGCGGCTGATCGCCGAGGCCGAGACGCTGAACCTCGGCCCGGCCGAGCGTGCGCAGTTGATGTGGATGCGCGAGATGCACGAGGAGGACCCCTCGGGAGGCGCGACACGGGTGCGCGCGCTGGTCGAGATCTCGGAGCGGACGGCGGCGGACGGGGATCTGCAGCTCGCGATGCACTTCCTGCGCGCCGCAGCCCTGCGCTGCTTCTGGGCCGATCCCGGCACCGAGGCGCGGTTCCTCGTCGTCGACGCGGTCGAGCGGGCCGCCGACGACCCGAACGACCCGGAGGTGCTCGCGATCCTCGCGTGGGCCGCCCCGGTCGAACGAGGCCCTGCGGTAGTGGCTCGCATAGCGGCGCTCGACCCCTACGCCGATCGAGATCCGGCCGCGTCGCGGCTCGTGGGAACCGCCGCGACCTCGTTGGGTGCCTATGACCTAGCGCCTCCCTACCTGGCGGCCTCGGTCGACGGCCTCCGCTCGGAAGGACGGTTGGGGCTGTTGGCGCAGGCTCTCGTCTCCCAAGCGTTCGCCGGCATCTACTCTGGAAACTGGGACACGGCGCTGCCCGCCGCCGAGGAGGCCGGACGCCTGGCGAAGGAGACCGCGCAACCTCGTTGGCTGGCCGGGGCGCTGGCCGCCGAGGCGACGCTCACCGGGCTCCGAGGCGACGACGCGGCCGCAACCGACCTGGCCTCGCAGGCCGAGCGCGCGATCGGCCCCCATGGCAACAACTACATCCTCGCCCTGCTGCAGTTCGCGCGCGGGACCGCCGCGCTCGGCGCCGGCCGATTCGACGATGCGTGCAGCCAGCTGCGGCGTATGTTCGACCCGACCGACGCTGCCTTCCACCCATACATCAGGTGCTGGGCCGTCGCGGAGCTGGCCGAGGCGGCCGCGCGAGTCGACGAGCACGAGCAGGCGCGTCGACACCTCGGGAGGTTCACCGGCGGGACCGACGACTCCTGGTCCCCGATCCTCGACGCGGGGCTGGCGGTCGCGCGACCGATGCTCGCCGACGACGACCGAGCCGAGGCGCTGTTCCAGCAGGGCCTGAGCCGGGATCTGACCGCCTGGCCCTTCTTCCGCGCGCGCCTGCTCATGGCCTACGGGGAGTGGCTGCGCCGCCAACGACGGGTTGCCGAGTCGCGGGCCCCCCTGCGCGCCGCGAGGCAGGGCTTCGACGCGCTCGGTGCCACCCCATGGGGCGAACGAGCGCGCGAGGAGCTGCGGGCATCGGGCGAGGCGAGCGATCGACGGGAACCCTACGCCTGGGATCTGCTCTCACCCCAGGAACTGAGGATCGCCCAGCTCGCGGCCGAAGGCCTGTCGAACCGGGAGATCGGCCAGCGCCTGTACCTGTCCCATCGCACGATCGGCTCGCACCTGCACCGGTTGTTCCCCAAGCTCGGTATCACGTCCCGCCAGCAGCTCGCGTCGGCGCTCCGGCGTTCCACCGGCGACGGGCAGGATGCAGTCATCTGACGCAAGCGTCGGCCGTCACGCTTCCCTAGCCTCGGCCAACGAGCAGAACGAGGGAAACGAGGGAAGGGAGCGCGCCATGATCGCGAGTCCGGACACGATCGTCCTGATCCACGGCTTCTGGGTGACCCCGAGGAGCTGGGAACACTGGAAGTCCCGCTTCGAGAGCCGCGGCTACACCGTGCTCACGCCCGGCTACCCCGGCTTCGAGGTCGAGGTGGAGGCGCTGCGCGAGGACCCGACCCCGATCGAGGAGCTCCGGGTGCCGGCGATCATCGAGAAGCTCGCAGACCTCATCAGCGGGCTCGACACGCCGCCGATCCTGATGGGCCACTCGGCGGGCGGGGTGTTCACGCAGATACTGCTCGACCACGGGTTCGGGGCGTGTGGCGTGGCGATCAACTCGGCCCCCACCGAGGGCGTGCGCGTCGTGCCCCTCTCACAGCTCAAGGCCACGTTCCCGGTGCTGAAGAACCCGGCGAACCGCCACAAGGCGGTCGGGTTCACACCGGAACAGTGGCACTACGCCTTCACGAACACGTTCAGCGAGGAGGAGTCGCTCGCCCTCTTCGAGCGCTACCACATCCCCGCCTCGGGCCGGGTCTTCTGGGGCAGCGCCCTCGCGAACATCCACCCCGGCCACGACGACCCGTGGGTGAACTACCGCAACCCCGATCGGGCACCGCTCTTGTTCATCTCGGGGAGCGAGGACAACCTGATGCCGCCATCGATCCAGATGTCGAACGCGAAGCACTACAAAGCACCTGGCCTGGTCACCGAGGTCAAGGAGTACGAGGGATACGCGCACCTGCTTCCCGCGCAGCAAGGCTGGGAGGAGATCGCCGACGACGCGCTCGCGTGGGCCATCGAGCACTCGAAGTTGCCGGTCGCCGGGTAGGCGCCTTCCGCATGGACGGCGTGCGCATCACTCACATCGGCGGCCCGACCGTCCTGATCGAGGCCGAAGGCTGGCGCATACTCAGCGACCCGACGTTCGACCCGCCCGGCCGCAGGTACGGGTTCGGTTGGGGAACGTCGTCACGCAAGCTGACGGGACCAGCGATCCCACCCGCCGACCTGGGCCCGATCGACGTAGCGCTCGTGTCACACGACACCCACGCCGACAACCTCGACGACGCCGGCCGGGCCCTGTTGCCTTTGGCCGGCGTCGTCATCACCACGACTTCGGCCGCGAGGCGGCTCGGTAGCGGTGCTCGGGGGCTCGACCCGTGGGCCACGACGCGGCTGGAGGCTCCGGGCCTTCCTTCGATCGAGGTCACAGCCACGCCGTGCCGGCACGGTCCGCCGCTCAGTCGCAGGATCGCGGGCGACGTGGTCGGCTTCGCCCTTCGCTGGGATGGGCAGGAACATGGCGTGCTCTGGATCTCCGGCGACACAGTGCTCTACGACGGCGTGCGACAGGTCGCCGACCGCTTCCAGGTCGACATGGCGGTCCTTCACCTCGGCGCGGTGCGGTTCCCGGTCACGGGTCCGGTGCGCTACAGCATGACGGCGGCCGACGCGGTCGAGCTGTGCCGACGGATCCGCCCACGCACCGCGATCCCGGTGCACTACGAGGGCTGGTCGCATTTCTCCCAGGGGGCGGACGGCATCGAGCGAGCGATCGCTGCTGGCCCACGCGGCATCCACGAGATGTTCCGGCCAGTGCCGATCGGGGTTCCGACGCCGACCGAACGGAAGGACGTGCAACCGAAAGGGTAGGTGCGGCGAGTCGAATCGAGTCGATCACGCGTCGGCACGATGTCGTCCGACTGGCTCTTCGGGGTCGGCGGGCCCGGGCGTGTCGTGATCACGGCGAACGGCGAACGGGCCCACGATCTTCTTGGCGCTGACGCTCGCGCTGGCGGCCATGACCGTCTGGTGGGTCCGTCGGCGCCTGGTTTGACGCCGCCCCGAGATCACCGTCTCACGTCGAGCCTTCCCGCCGTCCTCGGCGAGCGTCGCGGCCAGGAGCGCGTTCGCATGGCCGTGGCCCATGCCGTACTGGACTTCAGCCAGTCCACGAACTCCATGCGCTTCTCGAGGTCACTCGCGCGGATCATCGTCCACTATTCCGGGATCGGCCGGCCGTGCTTCTCTCGATCGACGGGAAGTGCGACGCGGGGCCCTTCACCTTCCCGCCGTCACCTACATCCTCGCTCGGCATCGAACACCACCTCTCGGTTCCTGCATCGGGCCACGCTACGCTTGCGACGACCGGGGAGAGGGGTCATGGAGCGAGTCGGAAGGATCGGCGGGTCGACCTCGGTCGCTGTCGCATGACCGGCACCGACGACTATTTCGACGAACGCGTGGCCGCGAGCTACGACGAGGATGCCGCGGACATGTTCGCGCCCGCGCGGCTCGGCCCGACGGTCGAGTTCCTGGCGGAGCTGGCGGGCGACGGCCGGGCGCTCGAGCTCGGCATCGGGACGGGACGCGTGGCGCTGCCGCTCGCCGAGCGTGGCGTGCCGGTGCACGGCGTCGAGCTGTCGCCGTCGATGGTCGAGCGGCTGCGCGCCAAACCCGGCGCCGAGGCGATCGGCGTGACGATCGGCGACTTCGCGACCACCCGGGTCGAGGGCTCCTTCTCCCTCGCCTACCTGATCTTCAACACGATCATGAACCTCACGACACAGGACGCGCAGATCGCGTGCTTCCGCAACGTCGCGGCGCACCTCGAGCCCGGCGGTTGCTTCGTGATCGAGGTCATGGTCCCGGAGCTGCGGCGGCTGCCGCCGGGCGAGACCCACCACGTGTTCGCAGCGAGCGACGATCGTTGGGGCATCGACGAGTACGACGTCGCGACGCAGGGACTCGTCTCTCACCACATCGAGGTCGCCGACGGTCGGCTCGAACGTGTCTCGATGCCGTTCCGTTTCGTCTGGCCTTCGGAGCTCGACCTGATGGCGCAGCTCGCGGGCATGCGACTGCGCGAGCGATGGAGCGGCTGGACGCGCGAGCCCTTCACGAACGAGAGCCGTCAGCACGTGTCTGTCTGGGAGCAACCTCGCTGAGCCTCTGACCGCGGTTCCGTGGAACTCAGCCGTCGTCGAGGCCGAGATCTCCCACCGACCTGGACGCGTCGTTCGACCTTTACCTCTCCACGCCAGCCGGTCACACTGCTTCGGATGCGCGCCTCGTCATCAGGGCGGATCCTCGCTGCGGTGCTGTTCACCGACATGGTGGACTCGACCGCCGTAGCGGAGGAACTCGGTGACCGCCGCTGGAAGACGCTCACGAAACGTCACCACACCATCGTGCGACGCGAACTGAAACGGTTCGGTGGCCGCGAGATCGACACCGCCGGTGACGGGTTCTTCGCGACGTTCCGCGAACCGGCATCGGCGATCGCCTGCGCGTGCGCCGCCTCCGAAGCCGTTCGGGAGCTCGGCGTGGAGATCCGTGCGGGCGTGCATTTCGGCGAGTGCGAGCAGACGGGGAAGAAGCCCAGCGGCATCACCGTCGTGGTCGGTGCCCGCATCATGGCGCTCGGCGGCGGGGGCGACGTACTCGTCTCGGGCACGGTGGCGGAGCTCACGCGCGGCGCCGGCTACGGCATGGACGACCGCGGCACACACACGCTCAAGGGCGTCGGGGGTGAGTGGAAGATCTCCGCCATCGACGCCGTCGACGGTGAGCCTCGGCCAGGGCCGCTCGACCCGGCCGAAGCAGCAGCGCGCCGCGGAGCGATCGCACCCGAGGAGGAAGGCCGACGACGGATCGGCACGCCGCTGCTGGTCGCCGGACTCGGCGTGTTGGCGCTCGCGGCAGCCGCGCTCGTGTTCGCCTTCTCGCGATCGTCGGAGGCAGCCGCGCCGAGACCCGACACGATCGCGCGGATCGACGCGGAGGGGCAGGGATTCGACGCCGTGGTGTCGATGGGGCCGCGGGCCTTCCCCGAGGACATCGCGGTGGGCGGAGGCAAGGTGTGGATCGCGAACGTCGGCAACCGCACGCTGATGCAGGTCGATCCGGAGGACGACAGCAGCCAGGTGTTCGGCACGCCGTCGGCGCCGACCGGTGTGGCGTTCACCGACGACCGGGTCTGGGTGACCTACGGGTTCAGCTCCGACCCGCGAAGAGGCGTGGACGTGCTAGATCCGGCCGATGCCGTCATGGGTCCCGCCCAGCTGTCCGTGCCGAACGGCAGTTATCCGATCGTCGCCGATGCCGATGCGCTCTGGATCGGCGATCCGCTGGGGTCGACCGTGGTGCGCTACGAACCCGCGTCGGGACGGAGCACGACCGTCGAGCTGCCGGATGGGTCTGGGCCTACGTCGCTCGGCGTCAGCGATGATTCGCTGTGGGTCGCGGCGGGCCGTCAGCCATCGGTGTTCCGGATCGACGCGACCGATCCCTCACAGCCGGCGGAGCGGTTCGGCACGGGCGGCGATCTTCCGACCGCGCTCTCGGTCGCCCCCGATGGCACGGTGTGGATCGTGGAACGAGAGGCGGACTGGGTCCTCGCCCTCTCCGAGTCGGGCGCGACCCGCGTGGACGTGGCGCTGGGCGGTCGATGCGACGCACCGAGCGCCGTCGAGGCGACCGACGTCGTCGTCTGGGTGGCGTGCTCGAACTCATCGAACGTCATCAGCCTCGATCCCGCCGACGGCTCGGTCGTCCGCTCACTCCCGGTCGAGGGCGATCCCGGGCCGATGGCGACCGACGCGAACGGTGCCGTCTGGGTCGCGATCCGAGGCGGCTCATGAGTGACGGACCTGTTCGCTCCACGCGACACAGGCTCGCGGCACGACCGTTGACCATCGTCGTGGTGTCGGCGGTGGTGTTGGCCGCCTGCGCCACGGGCGATCGCCACCTTCGCAGGCCGGCCGCGGCCGGGGACAGAGGGGGCACCCTCCGGGTGGCCATGGTGGACCCTGCCTACCAGGGGTTCGACCCGCAGGCCTCGTACACCCAATCTCAGTACGAGCTGCTGCGCTGTTGCCTGGTGAGGACCCTCATGACCTACCGAGGGTTGCCGAACTTCGAGGGCACGCTACCGGTGCCCGACCTGGCGACCGGTCATCCCTCGATGTCGACCGACGGCACGACCTGGACGTTCCACCTGCGGCGTGGGATCCGCTACGCACCACCCATGCAGGACGTGGAAGTGACGGCCGGAGACATCGTGCGAGCGCTCCTGAGAGCCGGAACCGACGACCCCGGTGGCGGGCCCGGAGCCCAGTACCTGGGCTCTATCGAAGGGTTCTCTGAGTACGCCCGAGGAGACGCCGAGACGATCGCCGGCGTTTCGACGCCCGACGATCACACCCTGCAGATCCGCCAGACCAGCTCCGATCGCTCGATCGAGCACCTGTTCGCGATGCCGTTCACGTCGCCGATCCCGCCCTTGCCCGGCGATCCCGACGCCGTCCTCGGCGTGGCGACCGGTCATCCCTTCGCGGGCACGCTCAAGGGCGGACCACCGCAAGCAGATGGGTACGGTCCCTTCCTCGTGTCGACCGGCCCCTACATGGTGGAGGGAGCCGAGGATCTCGACCTGACCGTCCCGCCGCAGGAACAGACGCCGACGTCCGGCTTCTCGCCCGGGTGGTGGTTCGACGACCCCGGGTCGCTCGTCTTGGTGCGCAACCCGTCATGGGACGCCGCGACCGATCCCAGCAGGCTGGCACTCCCGGACCGCATCGAGGTCTCGATCGCGCCGCTGGACAACCCCTATCCGATGCTCGCCGCCGGCGAGTCAGATCTGGTGATGGGCGAGAGTCCGCCCCCGGCGGTCCTTCGCGAGTACGAGACGTCGCCCGAGTTCCAGGATCGCGTCGCCGTGGTGGCGGGCAACTTCAGCCGTTTCCTGGTACTGAACGTGGCGCAGCCGCCGTTCGACGATGTCCACGTGCGCCGCGCGACAGCACTCGCCATCGACAGGGCCTCGCTGGTGACGACGGACACCGAATCGCTCACCTCGCACCTGATCCCCGATCCGCTGGTGGGAGGGCTACTGTCGTCCTGGACAGCCTCCCCGTCGGTGGCCGATGGGGGTGACGAGGCGGCGGCGCAGGCCGAGATGGACCTCTCGTCGTACGGGGCCGATGGCGCCTGTTCCGGTTCCGACTGTCGCGTGATCGTTCGACTGCCGATCGAGGACGCGGACGTCGCGAAGGCCACGATCCTTCGAGGGCTGCGATCGATCGGCATCGAGCCCCTCTTCCGCGACGTCGACTGTTCGGACCCGCGCGCCCACGTGGCGCTCTGCGCGACCGGGTGGTTCACCGACTTCCCTGGCGCCGGCAACATGATCGTGCCGTTCCTGCACACCGAGGAAGGCTTCGCCCCATCGCACCTGGGCACGAGTCCGCAGCAGCTGGCAGGGTGGGGCTATCCCAGGCAGCGCGTTCCGAGCGTCGAGGTCGACTACGATCGCTGCGCCACACAGGCGGGCGTCGAGGCTGCGATGTGCTGGGCTCGCGTCGACCAGCTGCTCACGAGTGAGATCGTCGCCCTGATCCCGATCTCCACCGCCGAGGTCGTGCGTGTTCACAGTGGCGACATCACCGGATACGTCATCGATCAGGCTTTCGGTGAGCCGGCGCTCGAGCGGATCTCAGTCACGAGGTGACTTCATCCGGCGTGACGGGTCACGTTCGAGGTCGTCCGAAGGGAACCGCAGAGACGCTGTTTGGAAGGCATGCTCCTGCAGCGTCTGACCGGCCGCCTCCGCCCGTGGCGGTACCGCTATCCTCCAGACGATCGTCGACCCGGTGTTGCGGGGAACGAGGAGGGAAACGATGAGGAAGAAGGGATCGGGCACCGTGACGTCGTCACCTGTCACGGTCACGCCGTTCACTGCGCTCGAGGTCTCGGACCGGTTCACCCTGCGTGTCGCGATCGGGTCACCCGAGGCGGTGACGCTGCGCATCGACGACAACCTGCTCGATGCCGTCCACGTGGGCGCGCGCGACGGCACGCTGCGCGTTGGGGTCCGGTCGCGGACGGAGGTGGTCCACGCGACGCTCGAGGCCGAGGTCACCGTGCCGAAGCTCGAACGCCTGATGGCATCCGGGGCCTCGGTGGTCCGGGTCGACGGCAGCGTCGCGGCCGAACGCGTCGAGCTCACGCTCTCCGGTTCCAGCGAGATCACCGCGAGCCTCGACGTCGAACGGGGTCGCCTCCAGCTCTCGGGAACGTCGTCGGCGAGCCTCTCGGGCACCGCAGGGACGTTCGAGGCCACCGTGAGCGGTGCGAGCCATCTGTATGCCGATGAGCTCTCGATCGGCGATCTCACGATCGACGTGTCGGGAGCATCGACCGGTGCCGTCGCCGTGACCGGCAGGTTCTCCGCGAGCGCGTCGGGGGCGTCGATGGTGCGCTACGGGGGATCTCCAGACATCGAGCGCTCCTCGACGTCGGGTGCATCCAGCATCCGGCCGATGTGACGAGGCTTTCAGCGGTATCGTCACCGAGGCATGCAGGACGAACGCGATTACATCGGTTCGAACACACGTGAGCGAGAGCGCCTCAGAGCCCTGGTCGAACGCCTGAGCGAGGACGAGCTGCTCGCTCCCGTGAACGAGTACTGGACGGTTGCAGGCGTGTTCGGCCACATCGCGTTCTGGGACGCCCGGATCCTGACGCTCGCCGACAAGCTGGAGCGTGGCCTGCCGTTCTCGCCCTCCGACGCCGAACCCGAGGACGTGGACTGGATCAACGACGCCTCGCGCCCGCTGATCCACGCGATCACGCCACTCGAGGCCGCTCGGCTGGCGCTCAGCATCGCCGAGGAGACCGACGCTCGCGTGGCGACCCTGCCGGTCGATCGCCTGTGGCCGCGCGACCCGGACAGTCCGCTCTACGCCCTGCGCGCGTCGCACAGGGGGGAGCACCTCGACGACGTCGAGGCGGCGCTCCGAGCTCGGGAGAAGTGAGGACGAGATGGATTGGACACTCGAAGTCGTCCTGCTGCCGGTGAGCGACATCGACCGGGCGATCGAGTTCTACCGCGACAAGGTCGGCTTCCACCTCGACCACGACACCAGGAACGAACACATGCACGTCGCCCAGCTCACCCCGAACGGTTCCGGATGCTCGATCGTGGTCGGCGACCTGCCCGCGCACCGCGAGATGGAGCCGGGCTCGATGAGAGGCCTGCAGCTCTGCGTCGCGGACGCCAAGGCCGCCCGCGAGGAGCTCCTCGAACGCGGCGTCGATGCCGGTGAGATCACGGTCTTCGATGAGCGCGACGGCGGCACCTTCTTCGGCTTCGCCGACCCCGACGGCAACACGTGGGGAGTGCAGGAGCTGCGCGTTCGAGCCGAGCAGCCCCTGATCCCGCACGAGGCGCGCGGGCGATCCGGCGACGCCGGCTGATCCTCAGCCCCGCGCTCGCCCCACCCGGTAGGTGGCGGAGACGAACTGCCCCTGGCGTTCGACGCTCACCAGAGTCAGGTCCGAGGGAAGCAGACGCCGGGGCAGCAGCGGTGCGCCGGCGCCGAGCGTCACCGGGGCGATGCTGAGCTGGATCTCGTCGAGGAGTCCCTCGTCGGCGAACTGGCCGACGAGGTCGCCGCCTCCGACGAGCCAGACGTTCCTGCCCTCGGCGGCCTCGACCATCGCCTGGTGGATCGGACCCACCTCGCCATGCACGAACCGCAGATCGGCCCCCGGGATCGCCGGGAGCTCCCGGTGCGAGAACACCCAGCACGGGGTGTCGCCGTAGTACCCGTGCCACTTCTCGGGATGCTCGAGCAGCTGGTCGTGCTCGAGCACCCACCTGTATGTCGTCGATCCCATCGCCATCGCACCGACGTCGCTGAAGAAGCGAGCGAACCGGACCTCGTGTCCCTCGTCGTCATCGCCGGCGGGCACCTGGAAGAGCCAGTCGAGCGAGTCGTGCTCGTCAGCGATGAACCCGTCGATGCTGGTCGCGGTGTAGAAGAGCGTGGCGCCCATCGCTCAAGCCTGGCACACGGATGCGTGAACGAACCGGTCCGTTGTACGGTCGTGCCGCGGGAAGCCGGACACCCTCGAGGCAAGATCGTCATCACCGTCTCGCCTTGACCCACGAAGAGCGCAGCCGCTAGGTTCGCGCGATGACTTCCCGCGAACGCTTCCTCGTCGTGCTGGTCACGATGCTCGCGGCACTCGCGACGGCATCGGCGGCGGTGGCGTCACCGGGTCGTCGCGGTGCAGACCACCGCCTGCAAGCGGGCATCGACGCGCTGGTTGCACGCGACGACGGTCCGCCCGGGGCGATCGCGCTCGTCCAGCGGGGCGACCGCCTGGAGATCTTCCGGAGCGGCGTGGCGAACCTCGAGACCGGTGCGCCGATGCGGGCGTGGATGCACATGCGCATCGCGAGCACTGCGAAGGCTTACAGCGGCGGCGTCGCGCTCTCGTTGGTCGACCAAGGCGTGATGTTCCTCGATGACACGGTCGGCGACCTCCTGCCGTGGACGAACCCCGACTGGCATGCGGTCACCCTCGCGCAGGCGCTTCACCACACCAGCGGCATCCCGGACTTCACGGGGTCGGATGCCTTCATCGACGCGGTCGTCGCGAGCCCCGACGTCGCCCCTCACCCACGCGAGCTGCTGAGCTACGTGGCCGGCGACGACCTGAACTTCGACCCCGGCACCGCGTACGAGTACTCCAACTCCGACAACATCGTCGTGGCGCTCATGGCGAAGGCCGCGACCGGCATGCGCTACGAGCGCTTGCTGCATGAACTCGTGTCGAACCCTCTTGGCCTGCCTCACACCAGCCTCCCTCGCGGTGTCGACATGCCGGCGCCCTACACGCACGGGTATCAGGCCGACGGCGATCAGCTCGAGGATGTAACCGGGTTCCTCGCCGGCGGATGGGCGTGGGCCTCGGGCGGCATCGTCTCGACGCCACTCGACCAGAACCGGTTCATCCGTGGCTACGTGGGAAGCCGCCTGTTCGCCGAGGCCACCCAGACGGAGCAGTTCGACTTCGTGGAGGGAGGATCCGAGCCGACGGGACCCGGTGACAACGCCGCCGGGCTCGCGATCTTCCGCTACCGCACGCCCTGCGGCGTCGTGTTCGGCCACACGGGCAACACGTTCGGGTTCACGCAGTTCTTCGCAGCCTCGCGCTCCGGTCGTCGCTCGGCGGTCGTCTCGGTGAACCGGCAGATCACGCAGAACTCGCAGCCGGCCGAGCAGTTCACGGCCCTGCGCAAGGTGTTCCAGCAGGCCGTCTGCTCCGCGCTCGCCTGACCGCCGCGTAGACGAACCGACTCAGGAGCAGATCGACCGGAGGTTGAAGGGTGCCTCCGAAAGCGTGAAGGTGGACCCACCATGGCCACGCTGATCTACTCGTCGATCACGTCGCTCGACAGCTACGTCGCGGACGAAGACGGCAACTTCGACTGGGGTGTACCGGACGAGCAGGTGCACACCTTCTTCAACGACCTCGAGCGGCCTGTCGGCACCTACCTGTACGGGCGCCGGATGTACGAGGTGATGGTCGCCTGGGAGACCATCGACCTCGCCGACGAACCCCCTTTCGTGCGGGATTTCGCGGAGATCTGGCGGTCGACCGACAAGATCGTGTACTCCAGGAGCATGGAGGCCGTATCCAGCACGAACACCCGGATCGAGCGGGACTTCGACGCCGACGCGGTCCGGCACATGAAGGCGTCGGCCGAGCGTGACCTGAGCGTGGGCGGCCCCGAGCTCGCCGCCCAGGCGTTCGAGGCCGGGTTGGTCGACGAGTGCCACCTGTTCGTCGCGCCCGTCGTGGTCGGGGGCGGCACACGGGCTCTGCCCGACGGCGTGCCCTTGAGGCTCGAACTGCTCGACGAGCGCCGGTTCGGCAACGGCATGGTGCACCTCCACTATCGCCTCAGCCCCTGAGCAGACGACGACGTGGATGAGCCCGACACATACGCGTGCTCGTGACCGGCAGCCGCGTCAGGGGCTGGTCTCCCACAGACCCATGACGTTGCCCTCTGGGTCCTCGAAGTACGCGAACGCACCCATCCCGGGGATCGGAGTCCTCGGCGTCACGGTGCTGCCGCCACCGGACTCGATCTCCTTCAGCGCCTGGTCGATCTCGTCGACGTCGATCGTGATGACCGGCGTGGGAGTCTGCTCGTTCCGCCGGAACATCCCTCCGTTGATCGCTCCGGGCTCGGTCGGCAGTTGCGTCTGCTCGTCGACCGGGGACGTCATCACGATCGTGTACTCGCCGTCGCCCATCTGCATCGTCTGGAGCTGCCAGCCGAAGATCGAGCCGTAGAACTCCTTCGCTCGGTCGATGTCGTCGGCCGGGATCTCGAAGTGCACCACCTTGCGCATCGCGCTTCCCCCTTCCGGATCAGGCGGCCTCTGATCCCACCTTCCGACGCCGTCAGGGGTGAGGTCAAGGCCGTCGTGGCGGTTCCGAGTGGACGAGCCCGATGATAGCGTCGAGCGATGGCGAGCCGTGGCCGGGTCAACGTGATGCTGAAGACCGAGGACATGCCGCGACCTTGACCTGGTACGAGCGGGCAGGGTTCACGATCCGGGACAGGGTCCCTCGCGACGGTGAGCCGACATGGCTCGAGCTGGAGCGCGATGGCGTGGTCCTGCAGTTCCTCGGCGGCGAGACCCCGTGGCCGGCGTCCCCGGCGCTGACCGGCACGATCTACTTCTATCCGGCGAGCGTGTACGAGCTCCACGAGCAGATCCGCGGGGGGATCGAGCCGGCCTGGGGGCCCGAAGTCAGGGAGTGGGGGCATGGTGGAGATGGGGCTGCAGGACCCGAACGGCTACTTCCTGACGTTCACCGAGCCCGCCGACGGCGCCTGACCTCACTTCCGTCGCCTGCACCCGCGATAGCCGGCACCAGCGCTCGCGACCGCATGCCTGTCGGTTGGTAGGTTCGCTCGATGCAGCCGCTCGATGACGCGATCGACTCGGTCGCCGCCGACAACAGGTTCTCCGGCGTCGTCCGCGTGGACCGCTCGGGCCACACAGAGCTCGCGAAGGCGTACGGGCTGGCGGATCGCGCCCACGACCTCCCCAATACGGTCGACACTCGATTCGCGATCGCGAGCGGTACCAAAGGACTCACGGCGCTCACGGTCATGAGCCTGGTCGAGGACGGCGCGCTGCAACTCGACACGGCCGCCCGCTCGGTGCTCGGTGATGATCTTCCGCTGATCGACGACGCCGTGACCATCGAGCATTTGCTGGCGCACCGGTCTGGCATCGGCGACTACCTCGACGAGGAGGCCGTCGACGACATCACCGACTACGTGATGCCGGTCCCCGTGCACGAGCTCGCCTCGACCGAGCAATACCTCGCCGTCCTCGGCGGATACGATATGGCCTTCCCTCCGGGCGAGCGGTTCGCGTACTGCAATGGCGGCTACGTCGTGCTCGCGTTGATCGCCGAGCGGACGAGCGGTGTGCCGTTCCACGAGCTCGTGCCTCGGCGCGTCTGCGGACCGGCGGGCATGCGCGGCACCGGGTTCCTCCGTTCCGACGAGCTCCCTGGCGACGCAGCGATCGGGTACCTCACGGTCGACGACCCGAGGACGAACGTGTTTCACCTTCCGGTGCGCGGCAACGGGGACGGCGGGATCTACTCGACCACGGCGGACCTCAGCTCCTTCTGGGACTCGCTCTTGGCGGGCCGGATCGTGTCGAGCGACCGGGTGGCCCAGATGCTGCGCCCTCGCAGCGACTGGCCGGAGGGATCGAAGCGCTACGGACTCGGGTTCCACCTGCACGCGACGAACGACGTCGTGTGGCTGGAGGGCTACGACGCCGGCGTGTCGTTCTGCAGCACGCACGATCCCGTGTCGACGATCACCCATACCGTCATCTCGAACACGACGGAGGGGGCGTGGCCGCTCGTGAGCCTTCTCGACGAACGGCTCGGAACCTGAGGGACACCTCGACCGCCACCGCACGGAGGCGGTCTCTCGACTGGATCGCGCCGTCAGTTCTCACGGTCGTGGGCCAGGGTGTACGCGACGAGCGCATCGGCGTGACCGTGGCCCATGCCTGTTCGGTCCGTCAACGGCGTCGTAGTACCCGTGTTGCTCCACCAGGAAGCGTTCACCGTCGTCGTCCTCGACCAGGAACCGATAGTGCAGCCGATCCCGGCCCGCGACGAGGTCAGAGTCGGCCTCGAGCGTCTCCCGGATGTGATCGCGCGGCTCGAACCATGAGCCAACGAGGATCTCGATGACCTCGGCCGGGTTCGACGCTTCCCAGCTGCGGCTGGGCGTGAGCCCGCGGAACTCGACGACGGGATCGAGCAGGGACGTGAGGGCGGCGCGGTCCTTCGAGGCGAGGGCATGCACGAACCGCAGCCCCACGTCGTCAGGGATCTCTGTCTTCGCCGATCATCGCCACCCCCCGAGAGGCCCAGAGGGTACCTCGGTGTCCGCGGTTCCACGTGCGATCGGTGACTGTTGCGACCTCAGAGGCGCGCAGTCGTCGTTGCCACCGACGTGAGGGCGCCTGCATCAACCTTCCGCGGGTCCTTCACGAACGGTTCACATCCCGGCGCCACCGTGGATGCAGACGCGAGACGAAGGAGGTCCGAGATGCGTCGTGGAGTCGTGATCGTGGCAGTGGTCGTGACGATCCTCGCGGGGATCGGCATCGGGGTCGGGGCCTATCGAGCCGGAGAGCGTGACGGCATCGCCGAGGGCATCGAGCAGGTGCAGGTGGCGCAGGAGAACGGTCAAGGGGTGCAGGTCGTGCACGTGGTCGGCGACGGACCTCGGGGCTTCTTCCCGGGGTTCTTCCTCTTCCCGCTGTTCCTGATCGGGGGGTTCTTCCTGATCGGCGGCATCATGCGGGGGACAGGGCGCTGGGGTCGGCCGGGACCCTGGGGCTCCGGGCCGGGCCCCTGGAACGACGAGGGCCGCCGCCGGTTCGAGGAGCGCGCTCGAGCGTGGCACAGCCGCGAGCACGGCGAGCCACCTGCCGAGTCGCCGGCCGGCGCTTGAGACGACCCGAACAGGGGCGGAGGCGGTTGCCTCCGCCCCGGTCCGCGCGAGAGGCTCGCCCACGTGCAGCGGATACTGGTCGTCGAGGACGAGATGCAGATCGCGCGCACCCTGCGCGATTTCCTCGAGGTGGCGGGGTTCGAGGTCGCCGTGGTGGGCGACGGCTCGTCGGCGCTGGCGGCCGTTCGCGGCAGCAGGCCCGACCTGGTCGTACTCGATCTCGGACTGCCGGGCATCGACGGGCTCGACGTCGCCCGTGAGCTGCGACGCACGTCGACGACCCCGATCGTGATGCTCACCGCCCGCGGCGAGGAGACCGACCGCATCGTGGGTCTCGAGCTCGGAGCCGACGACTACCTCGTCAAGCCGTTCAGCCCGAAGGAGCTGGTGGCGCGCGTGCGGGCCGTACTGCGCCGAACGAGCGGGGTCGCAGCCGGCGCCGAGGTGCTGCGCGCCGACGACGTCGAAGTCGACCTGTCGAAGATGCGGGCGACGATCGGTGGCCGGCCCGTCGACCTGACACCCACGGAGTTCCAGCTGCTGGCCACGCTCGTCCGCGAGCCCGGCCGCGTGTTCACGCGCGGCCAATTGCTCGACGCCCTCCACGGCGTCACGGTCGATTCGTACGAACGCGCGATCGACGCGCACGTGAAGAACCTGCGTCGCAAGATCGAGCCCGAGGCCGGACGGCCGAGGTACGTGCTGACCGTGCACGGCGTCGGGTACCGGTTCGTCGATGCCTGAGGGTCACGAGCGATGGGGTCGCCCGGGCCCTCCGTGGGCCCAGAGGCGACCGTGGGGCGGTCCACCGCCGTGGGTCCGGGGCGATCACGGCGCCGGCCGACGGTTCCGGCGGATCGGGGTGACCGTCTTCCTCGTGATGGTCCTGCTCGTCGCCTCGCTGGCGACGATGGTGGCCTCGATCCTCGCGGGGAACGCACCCGCACCGTGGATCACAGGCCTCGTGGCCGGGGTCGTCGTCGGCGGACTGATCGTCGGCGCCCGGTGGCTGTGGCGGAACGCCCGTGCGGTCGGCGTGCTGATCGACGCGGCCGATCGGGTCACGGCGGGCGAGCTCGAGACGCGAGCCACGCAACGCGGCGGCGGCGCGCTCGGGAGGCTGACCGACTCGTTCAACCTGATGGCCGAGCGATTGGAGACCGACGAGCGGCGGCGGCGCGAGCTGCTCGCCGACATCGCGCACGAGCTACGCACGCCGCTGCAGGTGATCAAGGGCACCGTCGAGGGGATGCTTCACGGTGTCTACCCCGCTCGACCCGGAGCGCCTGCGTCCGATCGTGGATCAGACCGAGACGATGGCTCGGCTGCTCGACGACCTCCGGACGTTGTCGATGGCAGAGGCCGGCATGCTGCGGCTCCACCGGGAGTCGGTGGATCCTCGCGCGGTCGTCGATGACGTGCTCGACGCGTTCCGGTCGATCGCGCAGGACGGCGACGTGCGTGTGCGATCGGCGATCGGCGAGGTCGCTCCCGCGACGATCGAGGTCGACCCGGTGCGGTTGAGCGAGGTACTCACCAACCTCGTGGCCAACGCCGTTCGGCACACACCACGGGGTGGCGCGGTGACCGTCCGGATCGTCGAAGTGGCCGACTGGGTTCGTTTCGAGGTGGAGGACACCGGCGACGGCATCCCGGAAGCGGAGCGCTCGGCCGTGTTCGATCGGTTCGTGACCTCGGCCGACACCGGAGGCACCGGACTCGGCCTCGCGATCGCCAAGCGGCTCGTGGAGGCGCATGGCGGGTCGATCGAAGCGGTCGGGGCGCCGGGCGGCGGCACGATCGTCCGGTTCGTGCTCCCCCGCTGAGCATCAGCCCGCGGAAGAGCTCGACGAGAGCGGTCCGTCAGCCCTCGGGTTCGGGATCGCCGGCGGCCTCGTGGTCGGCCACCGTCAGCCCGGCGTGGCGCTCGGCCCAGTCGATCGCGAAGTCGGCGACCTCTTCCCACCCTGGAGCTCCCGGGAAGTGCGGTCGGCCCTCGAACTCCTGGTACTCGGTGATCGAGACGGAGTCGTCGTACTTGCGCTCGTTGTGACGCGTGGCCTTCGGCGGCACGACGTGGTCGTTCTCGAAGCCGATGAACAGCAGCGGGATGCGCCCTTCCTTGGCGAAATCGACCTCCGTGGGAGGGTTGCGGTGCAGGTTCGCCAGCGCGATGTCGGCGAGCACGCCCGTGGCCGCGGGCACGCAGTAGCGCTCGAAGATCGCGTTCGACTCCTCGTCGCTCATCGTGTTCCCGAACGCGTAGTGGAACTCCTTGGCGGTGAGGGGAACCGGCTTGCCCTTCTTGAATGGGTTGAGCGCCGGGGCGGCCGCCTTCAGGGTGGAGAACGGGAGGTCCCGCACGCCCTTCACGGTCGCCGACGCCACGCCGACCCCGACGCAGCCGAGGCCGCGGTTCAACAGCACCTGGGTCATGGCACCGCCCAGCGAATGGCCCATGATGATGGGCGTGGTCGGCAGGTTGACGATGAACTTCTCGTAGGACTCGATCACCGCCTCGGCGCCGAGGTCGTTCATGGGCGATGGGTCGGCGTTCAGCGATTCGACCTCGACCTCGAATCCGGGCCAGGCCGGCGCGAGCACCGTGTACCCGCGAGCCTCGTAGCGTTCCTTCCAGTGTTCCCAGCTGCGAGGCGTCATCCACAGCCCGTGGATCATCACGATCGTGTCGGGCTTGCTCGTGCCGGTGGCCTGTGCCATCAGGGCTCCCCCCTTCCGATGGTCGGTCGCTTCAACCCTAGACCGCTCGCGGGTTCGTCGGAAGGGCCCACGGTGACGATCCGATGAACGTCGGGACGAACCTCGGCGGCCGTCGCGACCATGCTCGGCGTCGGACGTGATCGCATGACCCGGCACTGGCACTTCGGGCCGATGGCCAGTTCACCGGCGCCGTCGACGACCCGTACCAGTCCTGCAAGGATGCTCCGATGAAGACGATCGGATCATCCTGTGGCTGATCCTCGCCGGCATCCAGGCGTTCAAGCTGAGCCTGCTCGCGCTCTGGCCCTTCGGTCAGACCGTCGTGCCGGACGACTGAGGCGGACGCCGTCGTTCGTTCGGGGTGAGAGACAACGGAAGGAGCGTCATGAACCTGAACAGCATCCTGATCGGGTCGGAGGATCCGCAACGCCTGGCGGAGTACTACACCAAGCTCTTCGGTGAGCCCGGCTGGAACGAAGGCGGCTTCGTCGGCTGGATGATCGGCTCGGGCTGGATCACGATCGGGCCGCACGACCAGGTGCAGGGCAAGAACCCGCACCCTGGCAGGTTGATCTGGAACGTCGAGACCTCCGACGTCAAGGGCGAGTTCGACCGCCTCGTGGCCGCCGGGGCGACGGTGGTCCAGGAGCCGTACAACCCCGGGGGGCAAGACCAGGGCTGGATCTGCACGTTCGCCGACCCCGACGACAACTACTTCCAGCTCATGAGCCCGATGGGCTGAGAGCTGCGGGTCGTTGACGAAGCGAAGCGCGGGACTGCTCCTGTACCGGAGGGCGGGCGGCACCATCGAGGTGCTGCTCGTGCACCCCGGAGGCCCGTACTGGGCGAAGAAGGACGACGGCGCATGGTCGGTGCCCAAGGGCGAGTACGACGAGGACGAGGACCCGCTCGATGTCGCGATCCGCGAGTTCTCTGAGGAGCTCGGGGCAGATCCGCCCGATGTGAGTGCGGCCGTGTTCCTCGGCGAGCTGCGCCAGCCGGGCGGCAAGCGGGTGAGCGTCTGGGCGCTCGAAGGCGATCGAGACGTCTCGGACGTGCGGAGCAACACGTTCACGATGGAGTGGCCGCCGCGCTCGGGCCGCACCGCCGAGTTCCCCGAGGTCGACCGCGCAGGCTGGTTCGATCCGGAAGAGGCCCGGCGGAAGCTGCTGCGTGGACAGGTCGGGTTCATCGACCGCTTGGTCTCGCACCTGTCTCCGCCGAACTGACGTCGTCGAGCGTCCGGGCTGAGCGCGATCCACGTCGTGAGTCGCGCCACCCTGAAGCTGTCACGATCCGCCGACGTCCGCGACGGTCGTCGTGCCCGAAGGATCGGGCGCTCTCCCACGTCGGGGGTTGACAGGATCGTCGTTCATGGTCTATAACATAATCATTCTAGAAGGAGAGCGTTATATATGACGGTCGATCAGCTCGATGCGGTGTTCGGAGCCCTCGCCGATCCGACGCGGCGCGCGATCCTCGCGCGGCTCACGCAAGGGGAAGCATCGGTCGCCGAGATCGCGGCGCCGTTCACCGTGTCGCAGCCCGCGATCTCTCGGCACCTCAAGGTGCTCGAGGGCGCAGGATTGATCTCGCGGAGCCGGAAGGCCACCGCCCGCCTCAGCCACCTCGAGGCCGAGCCGTTGCGCGAGGCGACCGAGTGGCTCGCGGGCTACCGCGAGTTCTGGGAAGAGAGCTACGAGCGGCTCGACGCGCTGCTCGCAGCGTTGCAGCACCAACGGACCGATCGTCCCGACCGGGGCGATCCGACGGAAAGGGGTACGTCATGACCGAGATGAAGATCACCGCGGAGCCCGGTGTGCCGCAGATCGTGGGCACCAGGGAGTTCGACGCGCCGCGCGAGCTCGTCTACCGGGCGTTCACCGAGCCCGACCTGCTCGTGCAATGGCTCGGGCCGCGCCGACTGACGATGACGATCGATCGGTTCGATCTGCGCGACGGCGGCACGTGGCGTTACGTCCACGCGGAAGACGACGGCACCGAGTACGGGTTCCACGGCGTCTTCCATGGCACGCCGTCGCCCGACGGTATCGTGCAGACCTTCGAGTTCGAGGGCTATCCGGGTCACGTGCAGATGGACACCGCCACGTTCGAGGAGCGCGACGGCAAGACCGTCATCCGCACGAACTCGGTGTTCCAATCGATCGAGGACCGCGACGGCATGCTGCAGTCCGGCATGGAAGCGGGCATGAACGAGGGGTTCGAGCGCCTCGACGAGCTGCTCGCGAAGCTGATCGCGAACAGCTGAGCACCCACCGACACACCGAGCACGAGGAGGGCACACCGATGCAGAAGATCAGTCCGTTCCTGTGGTACGACACCCAGGCCGAGGAAGCCGCGAACTTCTACGTCTCGCTGTTCGAGGACGCCGAGATCACCGGCATCTCACGCTACCCGGAGGGCACCCCCGGCCCCGCGGGTCAGGTGATGACGGTCAACTTCCGGCTCGCCGGCCAGGAGTTCACCGCTTTGAACGGCGGGCCTCAGTTCCCGTTCACCGAGGCGGTCTCGTTCTACGTGCACTGTGCCGACCAGGACGAGGTCGACCGTCTATGGGCGCAGCTCACGGAGGGCGGAGCGCCCGGGCAGTGCGGATGGCTCACCGACCGGTTCGGCCTCAGCTGGCAGATCATCCCCGACCGGCTGGGCGAACTGCTCGGCGACCCCGACCCCGAGCGGGCGCAGCGAACCATGCAGGCGATGCTCCAGATGGAGAAGATCGAGATCAAGGCCCTGGAGGACGCGGCAGACGCGGCGTGAGCGGCTCGGGAGCACCGTCCCCGACGGGACGCCGGCGATCCATTCATCGGCGCGCGAGCTCGACGATCGATAGATCGCCGGCGGGATGCACCGCGGTCACGCCCAGCCCTTCCTCCGACGCGAGCGCGCCGATCGCCGCCACTCCCCGTTCACGGCCGCCGAAGTACGCGAGCATGCGTAGGTCCATCGCGGTGCGCACGTTCTCCCCGTCGGGACCGACCTTCTCGACGACGAAGATCGCGCCGTCGCTGCCGGCCGCTTCGGCGCATCGCCGGAGGATCGCCCGCGCGTCGGCGTCGTTCCAGTCGTGCAGGATCGCGGAGAGCATGTAGCCGTCGGCGCCGGCCGGAAGCGCTTCGAAGAAGCTGCCGGCCACGACGTCGCTCCGATCGGCCAGACCCGCCGCGGCCAACGCAGTCCTGGCGGCCTCGACGGCCGCGGGCAGGTCCAGGACGATGCCCCGCAACGCGGGATGTTCCCGCAGCAACGCGATCAACAGCGATCCGTTGCCCCCGCCCACGTCGACGATCTGGCCCAGTGCCCCCCAGTCGTAGGCCGCCAGGATCGACGGCGCCCAGGCCGAGGCATCGGCTCCCATCTGCGCCGCATAGGACGCCGAGCGTGCAGGGTCGGCCGACAGGTCGTCCCAGAACGAGCGCCCGAACCGCAGGGGAAAGGCAGCCTCCCCCGTGCGGACCGAGTGCAGGAGCTGAGCGAACGAGAGGTCGGCTCGCCCGATCGCACCCCCGATGTCCAGCAGCGCGCGAGCCTCGGAGGTGTGGTCGTCGCGAAGCTCCTCCCCTCGAGCCGTCAGGGTGTACCTGCCCTCTCCATCCCGCCTGCACACGCCTACCGTCACGAGATGCCGCAGCAGTCGATCGAGCGCATCGGCGTCGACGTGCGCCACCTCGGCGAGCTCGGCTGCCGTCCGTCGTCCGCCCGTGATGTGATCGGCGACCCGAAGCGTGGCCGCGACCCGGATCGCCATCGGCGTCACCAGGTCCGCCATCTGCCACAACCCGGCGTCCGACCGAGCCTCGTCCCCCACCGATGCCTCCTCGCTGTCGCCGGCGCTCCGCCCGACGCTACCGGTCTTCAGCGTTTCGAGCCGACGTCCTCGATACTTGTCGAAGATCGGCGTTCCCGTTCGTCGTGGGGATAGATGCGCGGACAACGAGCGCCGCGCGGGAGGAGGGAGAAGATGAGCGACTACGTGCTGCTCTACCAGGGCGGGTCGATGCCCGAGACCGAGGAGGCACAGAAACAGGTCATGGACGCGTGGACCACGTGGTTCACGACCCTGGGCTCCGCGGTGAAGGATCCCGGCAACCCGTTCTCGGGCGCGGCGAAGTCGATCGCGTCCGACGGGGCGGTCTCGGACGGCGGGGGCGGAACGGCATCCGGGTACTCGGTCCTGACGGCCGACTCGCTCGACGACGCGGTCGCCCTGGCGAAGGACTGCCCGGTGCTGCAGGGCGGAGCGGGCATCACCATCTACGAGACGTTCGAGGTGATGTGAGCGGACCCGCGCGGCGCAACACGGACCCGGGCATCCGCCCGGGTCCGGTTCCGCCCGATGCTCGTCATCGTCGAAGGGATCAAGCCCTCACCGCAGCGACGCGGCCGGCACCTGCTTCTTCGGATCGACGAACGGGATCGCGGCGGTCGTGCCGACGAGGTGGCCGTGCTGGGACTCCACGTGGAGCTTGATCCCGGGCTCCGACAGGTCGACCGGCACCCACACGTAGCCGATGTTCCGCTCGAGCCGAGGTGACCACACCGCGTCGGTGACCTTTCCGACTTCCTCGCCGTCATGGAACGCCGGCCAGAAGTCCGCCGGGTCGATCTCGAACCCTCCCTCGGCCTCGAACTCGATGCCCACCAGCTTGTCCTTCACGCCCTCGACGCGGACGCGCTCGAGGGCTTCCTTGCCGATGTAGTCCTGCGGTTGCTCCTCGACGAGACGCTCGAGCCCCATGATCTGGAACGGGTTGTGCTCGATCGTCATGTCGGAGCCGTAGTTCATCATGCCCGCCTCGATGCGCTTGGCCATGCTCGGTGCGGCGACCCGGATGCCGAACTCCTCGCCCGCCTCGAGCACCGCGGTCCACAGCGCGTCGCCTCGGGAGAACTCCAAGCAGTTCACCTCGAACCCCGGTGCGGCCGTGAACCCGGTGCGGCTGATCACGACCGGGATCCCCCGGATCTCGAACCCCTCGGTCCAGTAGTACTTGATGTCGTAGATCGCGGGACCGACGAGCTTCTCGAGCGTCTTCGCCGAGGCCGGCCCCTGCACCTGCATCGGGTAGACGTCGGGGTGGAACACGTTCACATCGAGGCCGAGACCCGTGGCGACGCCGAGCGCATACAGCCCCGCGTCGGAATCGGCGCACTGCATCCACCACCGGTTCTCATCGACGTGCAGCAGGACCGGGTCGTTCACGATGCCGCCGTCGCCGGCGGTCACGAGCATGTACTTGCCCTGCTTCACCGCGCACTTCGTGAGGTCGCGGCACGTGATCATGTCGATGAGGCGGTCCGCGTCGGGGCCGCTCACCTCGATCGTCCACTCGGCTCCGACATCCCAGACCACCACAGCGGTGAGCAGGTGCTCGTACTCGACGTTGGGGTCGTCGTAGTAGCCGGGGAGCAGGGTGTGGTTGTAGACGTCGTACGCCTTGCACCCCGCTCGCACCGTGGCTTCGAAATAGGGCGACCGTCGGTACCACGGCCCCGGATACAACGTCGACTCCGCCAGATAGCGCTCCGCCCCCATGCATCTCCCCCCAGTCCGCCGAGTAGGGTCGGATTCTAGGGGGAACGACGGGGAACGACGCGATTTGCGTCGAGGGGCAACGCAGGCGTCCAATGGCGCCATGCATCGCGCCATGCTCCTTCTGGCGATCCTCGTGGGGCTCACGGTGTCGCACGTTCCTGGTCAGGCGATCGCCGGCGCGTCCTGCGCCTACGATGCTCCGACCAAGACCGTCACGGCGGACGTCGGGGCAACGGGCTCGCTCTCACGGGGCGTCGCAGGGGCGATCCTCGCGAACGGCTCTCCGTGCGGCGCGGGCACGGTCTCGAACACCGACGCGATCGTGCTGGTCTCGGTGCCGAGCGGTCACGTCACGCTCGACCTGGCGGGTGGCGGTTTTCAGCCGGGCGCGACCGACGAGGGAGACGGTTCGTCGGAGATCGAGATCGACATCTCCTTCGAACCCGGGTCCGGCTCGGTGCATGTGCTCGGCACCGACGGCCCCGACGCGATCTCGCTCACGCTGGCGGCCGGCCCGGGGACGGACCGTGCCTACGACCTCAACGCCGACGAGGCGGTCCTTGACCTCGACGTGACGTTCGGCGCCGGGGCAGGGATCCATCCGACGATCGCCGGTCTCGGCGGCGACGACACATTGCACGCCGGCCTCGGGCAGGACCGCTTGCGGTTCCCCGTCGATGTCGACGGCGGCGACGGCGACGACTCCATCGGGTACCTCGCCGACGGAGGGTCGATCAGCGGTGGCGACGGTGCCGACGTGCTCGACGAGTCGACCGCTTCCCGAGCGGTCAGGGTCTCGCTGGGCTCGACCTCCGACCCAGGTTCAGTTGCCCTCGAGCGGTCCGCCACGGCGAGCCTCGTCGACGTCGAGCATGTCGTCGGTGGACCCTCCTCCGACGTGATCGCAGGCGATGCCGGCCGGAACCGCCTTCGGGGCGGGCCGGGCTCGGACTTCATCTCCTCGTGGGGTGGGGACGACCGGATCGCGGGCGAGGATGGCGAGGACGTCGTGCGGCCGGGTGCGGGCGACGACATCGTGGTCGGTGGCGTGTCACCGTTCGCCGACTTCGTCTCCTTCGAAGGAGCCCCGGGGCCGATGACCGTGGACCTGGCCGCGCACACGGCGATGGGCTTCGGCAACGATGCGCTCCGGGGCATCTTCATCGCGGTCATCGGATCCTCGTTCGACGACGTACTCCTCGGAGACGCGAGGACGAACATCCTGCGGGGCGTCAGCGGGAACGACCGCCTCGTGGGACGTAACGGCCAGGACGACCTGCACGGCCAGCGGGGAAACGACGTGCTGCTCGCCGGCCACGGCGACGACTTCCTCGTCGGCGGGAAGGACGGCGATCGATGTGAAGGCGGCGCCGGCCAGCACGATCGAGCGCTCTCGTGCGAGACCGTGAACGGGGTCCCGTGAGGGCCGGAGAAGGAGGTCCCGCTGCGGATCTCGCGCGGCGGCCAGCGAGCCGGGGCTCGAGGGAGATTCCCTTGGGTCTGACCAGGCGATCCGACGACGTCGGCCCGATAGCCGATTGAGGCGGGTCGGTTCGAACGGTCATCATGATCGCCGTGGACACCCACGACCCGCCCGTGGGCCCTCCGTCCTGGTTCCTCGCGGTGGCGCTGGTCCTCCCGCTGGCTGGACTCGGGCTGTTGCTGGGCGTTGCCTCGCTCGACGTTCACTGGGAGCACCATCCCTCCCACTTCTGGCTGGTGTTCGGCGTCGCGTTGTTGAACGTCGCGCTGGGACTGATCGTGAGTGAGGAAGCACGCCGCAGCGGCGACGAGCGGCTCTTCCTCGTCTCGATGGTGCTGCTGACGAGCGCCGGCTTCCTCGCCCTGCACGCGCTCGCCACGCCCGGCGTCGTGCTCAGCGGGCCCAACGGTGGATTCGTGCTCGCGACGCCCGTCGGACTCTTGCTCGCGTCGGGCTTCGCGGCGCTCTCCGCGATCGAGATGGACGATCGCACCGAGGCGTCGCTGCGGCGTTGGCAAGGGCCGATGCGGATCGGGCTCATCCTGGTGTTGCTCGCCTGGGCGGCCGCCTCGCTCACAGCTGTGCCACCGCTCGACCGAGTGATCGAATCGGAGCGAGCGCCATGGCTGCTGGTGCTGCTGCCATTCGGCATCAGCGCATACGCGTTCGCAGCGTGGCGCTACATGAAGATCTACCGCGAACGGCGACGCCCGCTGCCGCTCGCGGTCACGGTGGCGTTCGTGTTCCTCGCCGAGGCGCTGATCGCGATGGCGTTCGGGCGCGCATGGCGTGCGTCGTGGTGGGAATGGCACGTGCTGATGGCGATCGCGTTCGCCACGATCGTGCTCGCCGCCCGCCGCGAGTACCGCATCGCTCGTTCGCTCTCGGGCACCTTCGGGGGCATCTACCAACAACGCACGCTCGAACGGCTCGACAGCCGTCAATCGGTGGCCCTGGCCGAGCTCGTACGCGCCGATGCCACCGGCACGCTGGTCGAGACCGGAGACGCGCTGCGGGCGCGAGGCTTCACCGGCGACCAGGTCTCGCTCATGACGGACTCGGCTCGTGAACTGGCCCGCATGGACCGGCTCCTGCGCCAGTACGTGGGTCCTCATCTCGCCGACCGGCTCGGAACCCAGCCGGAACTGGCGCGTCTCGGGGGGCACGAGCGAGAGGTCTCGATCCTGTTCGCCGATCTGTCGGGGTTCACGTCGTTCGCCGAGGGGAGGGCCGCCACGGAGGTGATCGAGATGCTGAACGCCTACTGGGGCGCGGTGGTTCCATACGTCGTCGACAGGGAAGGCGGGTTGATCGAACGCTTCGCAGGGGATGCCGTCCTCGCGGTCTTCAACGCCTTGGGTGACCAACCCGATCATGCGGCCCGCGCCGTCCGCGCCGCGATCGCGATCCGCGACCGGTCCGCCGACGTACGGGCATCGGACGATTGGCCGCGGTTCCGCGTGGGTGTGAATACCGGAGTCGCTGTGATCGGCAACGTCGGCGCCGGTGCCCAGCGCTCGTTCGCGGTCGTCGGCGACACCACGAACGTCGCCGCCCGTCTGCAGGGGCTGTCCAGACCGGGTCACATCACGATCGGCGGCCGGACGCTCGATGAGGTGAACGCGGAACCCGACGTGATCGTCGATGTCCGCCCCATGGGTCCCAAGGACCTGAAGGGCAAGTCCGAGCCGACGGAGGCGTTCGAGCTGCTCGGAGTCACCGGACCCTTCGAACGGTGATCCAAGCTGCTGCGCGACTTCCAGGCCCAGGAGGAGGGACAGCATGGAACAGCGACTGAGCCTCGTCACCCTGGGGGTGGCCGACGTGGCCGCCGCGAAGCGCTTCTACGAGCGGCTGGGGTGGCACGCCGGCCTCGATGTACAGGACACCGTGTTCTTCCAAGTCGGCGGCTTGATCCTCACCCTCTGGGGGCGAGACGCGCTCGCCGCTGACAGCGGGGTCAGCGATCCCGGCGGCTGGGGCGGCATCGCGCTCGCACACAACGTCGGTTCGACCGACGAGGTCGACCGAGTGATCGAGCAGGCTCGCGAGGCGGGCGCCCGCATCGCGCGCGAGCCTGCCGATACGTTCTACGGTGGTTACGCAGGCGTCTTCGTCGACCCCGACGGCCACCCCTGGGAGGTCGCCTTCAACCCCGGATTCCTCCTCGACGACGACGGCAGCATCAGGCTGCCGACGAGCTGAGCCCCGAGGCGACGGCGCGATCGGTCGCTCAACCCGGCGAGGATCCTTCGGCGCGCGGCGAGAACGTCTCGTCCTCTTCGTGACGGATCCGTTCACGCGAGTCGGCGAACCACACCGACTCGAGCGCGATCATGACGACCATGATCGCGGTGAGCATGGCCAGCGCGCCCAGCGCCGGCAGACGCGCGCCCACCGGGATCAGCGCCAGCAGCAGCACGGCGGTCGCGACCCGCTGCAGCTTGACGAGACGCTCGACCCGGTACGTGAACGCCACGTGCGCGAGCAGGAACAGCGCGACGCCGCCGTACATCGCGGCGAGCGGCAGCATCGGCAGCACGTCGCTGAGGGTGTGACCGTCCTCTCCCGCCACGTACGCCAGCACCTTCTTCAGCCCGAGGGCCATCAACACGATGCCCGCGATCATCGGCAGGTGGAGATAGCTGTACGCATCACGCGCCAGGCGATTCCGTGCCTCGCCTCGCGACCGCCGCAGCACGCGTTCGGCGATCAGCGACACCACATCGAAGTACGCCCACCAGATCGCACCGGCCAGCGCCAGCCCCAACACCGACGCGACGATGATCGATGTCGAGATCGGCAGGTGCGCGACACCGACGCCGATCGCGACGATCGACTCGCCGAGGGCGATGATCACGATCAACCCGTGCCGCTCGGCGAAATGACCGGCGGAGTTCAGCCGCCAGCCAGATGCGCCGGCCAGGATCGTGCCGACGTAGTCGGCGACGAGCGCAGCCGCCCATGCCAAGGTCTGCGCCGTGCCCTCGAGCTGTGAGGCCACCAACAGGAGCGCGGTGCCGCCGATCACCGACGGCGTGAACCGGATCAACTGACCTCGCAGCTCGTAGTCGTGGTTCGCCCCGGCCGCGAGCCAGAAGATCGTGAGGTGGAGCACCCGAACGGCGAGGTACGCGAGGGCGATCACGACCGGTCCGCTGAGTCCGCCGGGCAGGTCGTGGAAGGACTCGGGCACCGCGAGGGCCGCGATGAACATGGCCGCCATCGCTCCGAACATCGCCACACGCCCGACGCCCTCGTCGGCCCGCACCACGTTCCCTAACCACGCGTACCCGACCCAGCACCACCACAGCAGGGACAGCACCAACAGGCCGCGCACGACGCCGCGGGGGGTGAGGTCATCGGACATCAGCGCGGTGACTTGGGTGATCGCGAACACGAACACCAGGTCGAAGAAGAGCTCGATCGGCGTGACTCGGGCGTCTTCGCTGACCGTCTGGATTCGCGGATGGCGGCCGTCGCTCACGGAACGAATCGTCTCACGAGCGCCACGTAGACTCCGATGGTGGGGCTGTCCGAGCGGGAGATCGAGTGGTTGCGGGACCATCGCGCCGCGGCGATGGTCACCCTCGGAGCGGATGGGGTGCCCAAGGCGGTTCGCGTCGGCGTGGCGGTCGTCGACGGCGAGCTCTGGAGCAGCGGCACGAGCGACCGTGTTCGCACCGAGCGGTTGCGCCGGGACCCTCGGTGCACGTTGTTCGTCTTCGACTCCGGGTTCGCGTGGATGACCCTCGAGACCACTGTCGACATCCTCGACGGACCTGAAGCGCCGGCGCAGAGCCTGCGGCTGTTCCGTGCGATGCAAAGCCAAGCCGACCGGACCGCTGAGCTGGTTCGGTGGGGAGCTCTCGGAGCAGGAGTTCTTGCAGACGATGGTCGACGAGCAGCGCTTGATCTATCGGTTCGACGTGCACCGGACCTACGGCGCGCACTGAAGGGACGTGCTACGGCTTCCGAGCGACGAGGCGCTCGATGACCCCGGCCCGGAGCCGGTCGCTCGTATCGATCGTGAAGCCGGCGTCGATCACATGCGTGATCGGCCGTCGCGTCAGCTCGTTGTCGTGACGCGACGGGGCGAGCTCCATCAGACGCTGGATCCAGTAGATCGGCGCCACGCTGCTGCGCACGTGGTCCACGAGGATCAGCCGTCCGCCGGTCTTGAGCACCCGCTTCATCTCGAGGATCGTCCGACGCTCGTCGGGGACGCTGCACATCGCGTAGGTGGCGAGCACCGTGTCGAACGCGCCGTCCGGGAACGGGAGCGCTTGGGCGTCTCCCTCGCAGAGCATGACCGGCCGACCGAGGTCGGCCGCTCGGTTCCGCGCGAGCGCCAGCATCTCCGGGGTGAGATCGACACCGATCAGGTGCACGTCCGGCGCATAGTTCGCCATGTTCAGGCCCGTGCCGATCGCCACTTCGAGCGTGGCCCCGGTGGCCCGCGAGCATGCCCACCCCCGATGCTCCCTCCCGAAGAGCCAGCGCTCCGTGACGTCTGACTCCTCGTCGTACGTGGGCGCTTCCTTGGCGTACTGACGCCGGCGCCGCGCGTTCGCGCGCGAACGCTCGTCAGGTGAGAGCCCCTCGGTCACTCGTCCTGCCCCCGAGAACGCTGCCGCCGATGTCATCTAGGCGGCCAACGCCTTCTCAAAGGCCTCCACGAACGACCCGGGACTGCCCGAGACCCGGCAGGTCGGGGACCACGAGCCCTATGACCGCCGACCAGCCGGGAGATGACGAGGCGCCACTCTTCCGCGAACCCGCCGATCCCGTGGAGGAGGACGATCGGCGCGCCCTGTCCACATTCCACAACCGGGTCGAGGTTCCTGCGATGTCGATGCGGCGGTCCATGACCGGCAGGCCCCCCGATAGACGAACAGACCAGGTGAGCGACGATCGCGATCTTTGCACTCCCCAACCCGGACATCGTGCGCGCGTTCCCCTCAAGTCAGGCGCTCTCCCACAGGCCGAGCACGGTGCCTCCCCGGATCGGATCCCCGTGGTCGACCCTAACCCCGGGCGCGGTTACCCCCCGAAGACGGATCCTCCACCGAGATCGCGTTCTCGGGACAGTTGGCCGCGGCCAGCTTGACCTTCTCCAAGAGGTCGGATTCCACCTCGGACATCTTCACGATGGAGTAGCCGTACTCGTCGGCTTCGAAGACCTCGG
Organism: uncultured Actinomycetes bacterium; assembly: GCA_963734685.1. Classification (GTDB taxonomy): domain Bacteria; phylum Actinomycetota; class UBA4738; order UBA4738; family HRBIN12; genus JAOUEA01. The sequence continues at coordinate 636,667 of CAVTIC010000001.1, forward strand.
GGCAGGTGGCGACGCATCGGTTGTGCCCCTGGCATCTCCGCCCGTCCACCACGACCCGCACCGATCCGAGCGTACCGCCGTCCGGTCCCGCCGCCGTCACTCGCGACCACCCCCCTCGAACACCAGCCGGAGCGGATCGATGCCGTACCAGACGGGGTGCGACCCGGCGGCGAACGAGAAGTCTGGGTAGCGGATCAGGAACTCTTCGAGCGCGACCCGCAGCTCTCGCCGGGCGAGGTTCGACCCCATGCATCGATGGATGCCGGCGCCGAACGCGATGTGCGGGTTCGGCTCTCGGTCGATCACGATGCGGTCACCGTCGGGGAACTTCGCCTCGTCGCGGTTGCCCGCCCCGAACACGAGCAGCACCCGGTCGCCTTCGTGCAACGTGTGGCCGTCGAGCTCGACGTCCCGGGTCACGGTCCGCGCCATACCTTGCACCGACGACAGGCATCGCAGGAACTCCTCAACCGCCGTCGCCACGAGCTCCGGCCGCTCGAGGAGCTTCGCTCGGTCCTCGGGTGTTGCGCCAGGTACCAGAGGCTGCTGCGCAGGACCCACGCCGTTGTGTCGAGCCCGGCCACGACCAGGATGAAGCCGTAGTCGGCGAGCTCCTCATCGGTGAGGCGTTGGCCATCGATCTCTGCGGTGAGCAGCCGCCCGAACAGGTCGTCTCGGGGCGCCTCCCCTTTCCTCGCTTCGAGGATCGAGGTGATGTAGGCCGTGAGCTCGGCGGCGGCTCGCCGGGTGGAGTCGTAGTCATGCGTCCGTACGTAGAAGATGCGGTTGATCCAGTCCTCGAGTTTCTCCGACTCGTCGGTGGGCAGCCCGGCCAGCTCGCAGAACACCACCATCGGGAACGGCACCGCGTAGCGCGCGGCGACGTCGATCTCGCGCTCGCCCTCGAAGGCGTCGAGCAGCCGGACCGCGGTGCGTCGCACCATCGGCTCGAGCCGGTCGATCTGCTGCGGGCTGAAGGCCGGCAGCATCACCCTGCGGTACTTCCCGTGCATCGGGGGGTCGATGTCGATCGGCACGCCCGGCCGCTCGTTGCCCATGGGAGGCAGCAGCATGCCGGGCGAGACGGCGAACGTCTCCGGGTCTTGCTCGATGCGATGGATGTCGTCGAAACGGGTGACGAACCAGAAGCCCCCGTAGTGCTCGCTGAACCCGACCGGACAGTGGTCACGGAGCTCTCGATACACCTCGAAGGCGACATCGAGACCCTCGTCGTGATGTCGGAAGTCGCGCGCGAGCGCCTGGATCCGGTCGTCCACCATGCGGGCCGCGAGCGTAGTCCGCAGCCCGGAAAGGGGCAACGCCGCTTCCCGGCCCCCTGACGGTCGTGCTCCCGATGCGATAGGAAGGACCTTCGTGACCAGGAGGTCTCCCGATGAGGTTCCGCGCGACGATCCAGCTCAACGGCAAGACCGCGACGGGCATCCCGGTCCCGGCTGAGGTGATCGAAGACCTCGGGAAGGGGAAGCGGCCACCCGTTCATGTCACGGTCGGCGGCCACACCTACCGCAGCACCGTGGCGGCGTACGGCGACGTGTTCATGCTCCCTCTCAGCGCGGAGAACCGCGAAGCCGCCGGCGTCGCGGCAGGCGACGAGGTCGATGTGGATCTCGAGCTCGACACCCAACCGCGGGAAGTCGAGGTGCCGCCCGACTTCGCGGAGGCGCTCGCCGCGGAGCCCGAGGCGAAGCGGTTCTTCGAGGGCCTCTCCTTCAGCCAACAGCGGTGGCACGTGCTGTCGATCGAAGGGGCGAAGGCCGCCGAGACGCGGCAGCGACGCGTCGACAGGTCGATCGCGATGCTGCGCGAGGGCCGCGCCCGCTGAGCGGGCCGTCGGCTACGGCTTGATGTTCTGGTTCCGGCGGAAGAGGTTGTCAGGGTCGAAGGCGCGCTTCACTTCGACGAGCCGATCGTAGTTCGCGCCGTAGTTCGCCCTGATCCGGTCCTGGTCGTCGTCGGCCATGAAGTTGATGTAGCCGGCTTCCTTCGAGTGCGGGGCGGTCGCGTCGTAGTAGTCGCGGACCCACTTGATGTTCGCGTCGTTGTCGGCCGGGTCGGGCCACATGCCCGCGATCACGGTCGCGAAGTTCGCGTCGCGGTGCGCGAAGGCGGTCGCGTCGGATGCGACGCGGTGGCAGGCTCCGTTGATCGGGTAGATGTGCATCGTCGAATTGACGACGGGCACCTCGGGACCGTGCATCAGGTGCGCGTCGATGATCTCGTCGGTCAGCTCCGTCACGAAGTTGGCCTTCCAGTAGTGCTGGAGCCCGGGCGGCACCAACGCGTCGAACGCCGAATTCAGGGCCGCATACGGCATCGTGCCGACGTGCTCGGCGACCACGGGCGCCACGTCTCGGAGTGATTTCAGGAGCGTCTCACCCTCGTCCTGCGGTCCCGTCCAGCACGACACGAAGGCGAGGAACGTATCGCCGTGGCGTTCCTCCGGGATGAACGGCAAGGGCGGCGCGATCTGATACGCGGGGAACCCTCCGAACTCCTCCGGCGCGTCGGCGATGAACTCCCGGTACCACCGGAGCACGTCACCGGCGTCGGAGAGCTCGAAGAACATCGGGCCGCCGTAGATCTCGGCGACGGGATGCAGGCTGAACTCGAGCGCGGTCGCCACGCCGAAGTTCCCGCCGCCGCCGCGCAGGGCCCAGAACAGGTCCTCGTGCTCCCGCTCGCTCGCCACGAGGAAGCGTCCGTCCGCCGTGACCACGTCGGCGGAGATCAGGTTGTCCAACGAGAGCCCGTGGCCGCGGCTGAGGTATCCGATGCCCCCACCCAGCGTGAGACCGCCGACCCCCGTCGTCGAGATGATCCCTCCCGTCGTGGCCAGGCCGAACGCGCCGGTCGCGGCGTTGAAGTCACCCCATGTCGCGCCGCCTTCGGCCCGAGCGGTGCGCTCACCGGGGTCGACGCGAACGCCGCGCATGCCCGACAGGTCGATCACGACCCCGTCGTCGCTCGTGCCGAAGCCGGGCACGCTGTGGCCGCCTCCTCGGACGGCAACCTCGACCCCCAGTTCGCGCGCGAGGTTCACACCTGCGATCACGTCGCCTGCGTTCGCCGCGTGGAGGACCACGGCCGGGCGTCGGTCGATCATGGCGTTGTAGACGGCACGTGCGTCGTCGTAGCCCTCGTCGTCGGGTGCGACCACCTGGCCTCGGACCTGCTCTCGGAGCCGTTCGATCGTCGGGGTGCTCACCGTTCCTCCTGTCGTCGCGGGCCAGACCGGCCCCGAGTCGGACGCAGCGACCGTACGCCGAAGGCGTGTGAGGGAGCGTGTGATGCCTCGATCGGATCATGCCCCTTGCCCGGGTGGCGAGGGACGGACAGGATGGAGGTCGTGACCCTCGTCGCGCACCTGCTCGGTCCCCCGATGTTGACCCGCGACGGTGCCGTCTACGCCGCGCCCAGAGGCAAGAAGGTCTGGGCGTTGTTCGCCTACCTCGCCTTGTCGGCGCAGCCGCCGACGCGACAGCTCCTGACCGATCTGCTGTTCCCCGACGCCGAAGACCCAGCCAGCGCGTTGCGCTGGAACCTGTCCGAGCTTCGGCGCCTGTTGGGCGGTCCCGACACGGTCGGCAGCGGCAACACCGTGCGATTGCGCCTTCCCACGGGCTCGGTGCTGGATGTGCGGGTGCTGCTCGAGGGCACGTCCACCGCCGCGGTGGAGCTCCCGGGATTGGGCAGGGAGCTCCTGGAGGGGATCGACGTCGAGGCGAGCCCAGGGTTCACGGCGTGGATGCTGGGCGAGCGGCGTCGCCTTCACTCGTTGGCCGGGGCCGTGCTTCGTGAGGGTGCGCTCCGAGCGCTCGCCGCGGGCAACGCCCGGAACGCCGTCGACCTCGCGACGCGCCTGGTGGGAACCGATCCGCTCGACGAAGACGCGCACGTCCTGCTGGTGCGAGCGTTCGCCGCGACCGGCGATGAGGTCGCGGTCGAACGACAGCTGCAAGCGTCGATCGACCTGTTCCGGCGGGAGCTCGGCGCCGAGTTCGGACCCGAGCTGTACGAAGCGGCACGGATGGACGGAACGGCGCCTCCTCCGGGCCGGGCAACGGCCAGCACGTCGGTTCGCGCGCTGCTGGAATCCGGCGAAGCCACCATCAGCGCGGGCGCGGTCGACGTCGGCGTGAACGGCCTCCGCGAGGCTGCGGTCGCCGCCCGTGATGCCGGCGACGCCGAGCTCGAAGCGACGGCGCTGTTCGCGCTCGGTTCCGCGCTGATCCACGCCGCCAAGGGACGCGACGAGGAGGGATCGGCCGCGCTCCACCGCGCGATCGCCGTTGCCGAGGGTGCAGGGGACCACCGCATCGAAGCCGCATCGCACCGCGAGCTCGGCTACGTCGAGCTCCTCCGTGGCGAGTATCCGCGAGCCACGGTCTTGCTCAGGAACGCGCGGGAGCTCGCCGACGAGGATGACGCGCTCGAGGTCTCTCGGATCCGATCCGTGGTCGGCACGGCCTATAGCGACGTGGGGCGACACGACCAGGCCGAGGGAGAGCTCCTCGCCGCGATCGAGCTCGCGTCGTCGGTCGGGCACGGGCGACAGGTCGCATGGGCAACGACGAGCCTTGGACGCCTGCGGTTGCTCCGTGACGAACTCGACGCGGCCGAGGACGCGCTGACATCTGCCCGCGAGATCACGCGAGCGGAACGCTGGACCGCCTTCGTCTCGTACCCGGAGGCGCTCCTGGCCGAGGTCTGGGTCCGCCAGGGTCGGCTGGACCTCGCGGCCGAGGGCTTCGAGCATGCCTTCACGCTGGGTTGTTCCGTCGACGATGCGTGCTGGGAGGCGTACTCGGTCCGCGGACTCGGACTCCTGAAGGCCGCAGAGGGCGACCTTCGAGCGTCGGTCGCGATGATGGAGGACGCGCTGACCCGCTGCCTCCGTCAGCGCGACACGCACCGGTGGATCCGAGCGTACGTGATCGATGCCTTGTGCGCCGTCGCCACCGCGGCAGCACACCCACGAGCGGCGGCATGGGTCACCGACCTGAGCTCGCTCGCCGGCCGGTGCGGGATGCGGGAGTTCTCCGTGCACGCCTACCTCCTCCACCACGAGATGGGGGACACGGACGCGCTCGACGCGGCACGGGCGTTGGCCCTCGACGTCGAGAACCCCCACCTCGATCGGCTGATCGAACCCGAGAGCCGCCCGTTGCTGGAGCATCTGCTCGGCAAGGCGAGCCCCGGGTCCTAGCCTTCGTTCGGGTTGACGAACCGATCGCCGCCGACCATACTTAACCATATGGTTCAGTCTCAAGTGCTCGACCGGACGTTCTCGGCGCTGTCGGACCCGACACGCCGCGACATCCTCGAGCGCCTGACGACCGGTCCTGCCTCGATCAGTGAGCTGGCCAGGCCCTACGGCATCTCCCTGCCCGGTGTGATGAAGCACGTCCGCATCCTCGAGGAGGCGCACCTCGTGACCACCGAGAAACACGGCCGTACCCGTGAGTGCACGGTCGATCCCGGGCACATGAATGAGGCGAGCGAGTGGATCGAGCACTACCGACGGCAGTGGGAACGGCGTCTCGATCGACTCGAGGCATACCTGGCGCAACAGCAGAAGGAGGAGAAGTCGTGAGTCACGAGCTGAGGCTGGAGCGGATGTTCGACGCCGAGCCTGAAGCGGTGTTCGACGCCTTCGTCGATCCGGCCACGCAGGAACAGCTGCACGGCGGCGGCCAACCGGATTGGGTCGTGCATCGATGCGAGACCGACGTGCGCGTCGGAGGCACGTCGACCTACGCGATGGGCCCCGAGGGACAGGAATCCGATGTCGAGACGCGCGTGTTCTCGGTCGTCGACCGGCCGAATCGACTGGTGTTCCGGCACTCGATGCAGGCCGCGGAGTGGGATGGTCGCACCGTCGAGACCGAGATGACGATCACGTTCGAGGACCGGGACGGAAAGACGCTCCTCACGATGGTCCAGACCGGCTTCGAGAGCGCGGGGGATCGTGACGACTTCCTCGGAGGCTGGCCCGCCTACTTGGACACCCTGCGAGGAGTCGTCGGCGAGCGGCTCAAGTCACGGCACGACACCGAGGAGACGTCGAGGAGCGACGCATGAGCGACGAGCGTGCTACCGGAGACGTCGTGTCCGCCGTGAGCGACACGGAGGGCATCGAGATCGTCCGGGTGTTCGACGCGCCGCGCGAGCTCGTCTTCAAGGCGTGGACGGAGCCCGAGCGTTTCGCAGCCTGGTTCGGGGAGCACGGTTCGTCGGTCCCGCTGGAGTCCGCGTCGATGGACGTGCGACCCGGCGGCGCCTGGCGCGCGGTCATGCTCGTCGGCCCGGACGAGAACGAGCTCGTCTTCTCCGGCCACTACCGCGAGGTCGAGGAACCCGAGCGCCTCGTGCTCACCCTCGCCGACATGGTCCTTCCAGAGGGTCCCGACGTCGAGGTGCTGACGGTCGTGCTCGAGGACCTCGGCGGTGGCCGGACCCGGATGACGTTCAGCCAGCGCGGCGGCAACCTGCCACCCGACGAGTACCCGCGGGCGATGGCCGGCTGGCTGGTCTTCTTCGATCGCCTCGGCCAGCACCTCAAGACCCGACACGACACGGACTCGTGATGCCGATGACGACGACGCCCGCGCGCCCTTCCACGGCGGCATGGACCGCCATCCCGCCGTGAATCGTGGTCATCTGCGGCCGTCCTCAGGGGGTACGGAACAGCGAGCGGATCGCGTCGAGCACCTGATCGACCTCCCCCTCGGCCGAGACGTGGGTGTGCCCGGGCAATGAGAGGAACATCGCGTTCGGGATCTCGTCGGCGGCACGGCGGGCCGCGTCGTGCATCTCGTCGGCCGTACCCGCGTAGATCAGACATGGCACCTGCCACGTCGAGAGGTCCTCGGAGATCGCGACTTCCGCGAGCACCGACCTCCACGCCGCCTCCATCGCCCGCGCGTCGTTCCGGAGTTCGAACGTGCGTGCGGGCTCGGGGAACCGCTCACCGAGCCCGGCCTCGAACGCTTCGATGAACCCTTCCATGCCCGAGCTCGTCGACGCGTCGACGCCGGCAGCCACCGCCTGCGCGACCGGCGAGCTCAGGTCCCACTCGTACGGCTGGTTCCCGCAGAGGACGAGCGAACGCACCCGTTCGGGCGTGTACTCACCGATCGCGAAGCCGAGGCGAGCGCCCCACGAGACGCCGATCACGTGCGCGCGGTCGATGCCCAGCTCGTCGAGCATCGCCGCGTGGTCCGCCACCCGCGTGGGCAGCGCATACATCTCGGGCTCGTGGGGCTTGTCGCTTCGCCCATGTCCTCGATGATCGGCGAAGATCAGCCGGAACTCGTCGCGCAGCCCGCGCGCGAGCCCCGATGCCTGCGCGACCTGCAGCGGATCGAGGAACCCCGGGTAGAAGACGACCGGAGCGCCGTCACCGCCCCAGTCCTCGAAGTAGACGCGGAGACCGTCCCGTGGGTTGGTGGCGAACGGCACGACGCACTCCTCGGCCGGTTGTCGCCGAGGCTACGCGGTGGAGACGGCCGGGTCGAGTCTCCCCGTCGTCAGCTGTTGCGTTCATCGACCGTGGCCGATCCGGCGGCGTTCGCGTCGCTGTCGGGCCTGGTGCGCGACGGCGGCCCCGCCACCTCTGTCGTCGGCGCCGGCGAGTCGACCGAGATCGGCGGCGTCGCCGTGTCGAACACGGGCGGCAACCCCGGGCACCTGGCGCCACTGGCACGCACGGCGGTCGATGGAACGCTCCGAGTCGCGATCCGACAGACCTATCCCCTCCCCGAAGCCGCCCGGGCGTTGGATGACTTCACCCACCGGCACACCCTCGGCAAGCTCGTCGTCACGATCGGATGACACCCGGCCGCACCGGCTGATGGGATCCCGGTTCAGCCCTATCGGCTCCGCATCCACGGGTGGTAGGGTCGACGCACATCTCCCCCCGAAAGGACGAACCCGTGAGGCGCTGCTCCCGGATCCTGGCTGCCTGCATGGCAGCGACGACCTTGCTGATCGTGACTGCAGCCACCCCCGCCGCAGCCGCAACGGCCGTGGCCCTCTGGCACATGGACGAATCGTCGGGCCAGATGGTCGATTCCTCCGGATCGGGGAACGGCGGATCCCTGCAGAACGTGACCCGGGTCGCACCCGGCTTCGGCGGGTCGTCACGCGCCTACAGCTTCAACGGCTCGAACTCGCGCGTGGTCATCCCGAACTCTTCCAGCCTGAACCCGGGCTCTCAGAACATCACGATCACGGCGCACGTGAAGTTCGCGTCGAGGCCATCGGCCTCGGTCGGCGACTACGACCTGGTGCGCAAGCAGAAGCCGAACGCCATCTACAAGATGGAGATCCTCGCCTCCGGCAAGGCGTTCTGCAAGTTCAAGGGCACGGGCGGCAACGTCGCGATCACCGCGGGTCCGGTGCTCGCCGACGACCAGTGGCACACGATCGTGTGCCGCAAGACCGCGTCGCAGGTCACGCTCACGGTCGACGGCTCGAACTTCAACAAGAACGGCAGCGCAGGTTCGATCTCGAGCACGATCGCCGTGACGCTGGGCGCCAAGCCCAACTCGGGCGACTGGTACAAGGGCCTCATGGACGAGGTCAGCATCGTCGTCGGCTAGCCGAGCGACCTCGGACCACGCCTCACGCGATCGGTGCCGTCGTGGCGCGGATCGCGAGTTCCTTCCGCACGGCCGGGGCAACCTCGGTGCCCAAGAGCTCGATCGAGCGCATCAGCTTCGCGTGAGGCAATGAGCCGACGCTGAACTGCACCAGGAATCGATCGTGCTCGAAGATCTCGTGCTGGAAGAGGATCTTCTCGATCACCTGCTGCGGCGAACCCACGAAGTTCGCGCCGCGGAGCGTGGCCTCCCCCTCGTACTGCTCGCGGGTGATCGGACGCCATCCACGCTCGCGCCCGATCGTGTTCATCATCACCGCCACGTGCGGGAACGACTCATCGACCGCCTGCTGTGATGTCTCCGCGATGAAGCCGTGCGAGTTGATGCTCAGCGCCGGTAGCGGATCGTGCCCCGCCTGATGCGCGGCGTCGCGGAACAGCTCGGCGAACGGCGCGAACCGCTCGGGCCTGCCGCCGATGATCGCGAGAGCCATCGGCAGGCCGAGCGTGCCGGCGCGGAACGCCGACTCGGGCGCGCCTCCGACGGCGACCCAGATCGGCAGGGGGTCCTGCACCGGGCGTGGGTAGACGCCCACACTGCCGTCGAGGGGTGGGCGATGCTTCCCGGACCAGCGCACCCGCTCGCCCTCGCGGAGTGCGATCAGCATCTTCAGCTTCTCCTCGAAGAGGTCGTCGTAGTCCTCGAGGTCGAAGCCGAACAGCGGGAACGACTCGGTGAACGAACCACGACCGGCCATGATCTCTGCGCGACCGCCCGAGAGCAGGTCGACCGTCGCGAAGTCCTGGAACACCCGCACCGGGTCATCGGAGCTCAGCACCGTGACCGCGCTCGTGAGGCGGATGCGCTCCGTCCGCTCGGCGGCGGCGGCGAGCACCACGGCGGGCGAGGAGACGATCAGGTCGGCCCGGTGATGCTCCCCGATACCGAAGACGTCGAGTCCGACCTGGTCCGCGAGCTCGGCCTCCTCCATCAGGTTCCTCAAGCGCTGTTCGGGGCTGATGCTCGCCCCGGTCCGCGGGTCGGGGTACAGCTCGGCGAACGTATACAGACCGATGTCCATGGCTGCGCAACCGCGCCGTCGCCACGGTTTGTTCCGCGACCCTCAGCGATGCTCAGCACCGCTGATCACCCTCGGCATCGACCGCTCGGTCAGGCGACGGCCCCGAGCCGGGCGCGGATGCCGGCCGAGTCGAGGCCCAGGTCGGCGTCGATCTCGCCCCACGTGCCGTAGTCGTGCACGAACCGCCTCGGCACGCCGATGAAATCGTAGGTCGCGGGCACGTGTCCGAGGGCGCGGGTCACGACCGCCGACGTGGTGCCCTCGTACCACGGCTCGATCACGATGACACGCGGCTCGGTACCCACGATCCGGGCGAGGCCCTCGAGATCGAACGGCTCGACGCTGGTCGCGTATGCCACCGTGACGTCGAGCCCCTCGGTCGCCGCCAGCGTGCGCGTGAGCATCGGGCCGAACGCCAGCACCGTGGCGCCGGCTCCGCGACGCACGACTTCGAGGCGGCCCGCTTCCACGTGGAACGCCTCGCGGTTCGTCGCGAGGCTCGTGCGCATGTAGGTCGGAGCGCCGTTCGCATACGTCGCCCGCAGGAATGCAGCCACCTCGGAGCCGTGACCGGGCACGAGCACCTGCATGCGGGGGATCGCGAGCATCGCGGCCACATCGCCGGCGGCGTGGTGGGTGGCCCCCTCGCTCGCGTAGTCGTACGAGCCGCCGGCCCCGACGAAGGTGCCTCCGAGGCCTTGGTAGCCGAAGTCGAGCTTCAGCTGCTCGAACGGCCGCTCAGCCATGAAGGGAGCGAGCGAGTGTGCGATCGGATGGAAGCCCTCCATCGCGAACCCGGCCGCGACCCCCACCATCGTCTGCTCGGCGATGCCGACGTTCACGGCTCTGAGCGGGTCGCGTCGCCGGGCATCGTGGAACAGCTGTCCGCTGATCTCCGCGAGCACGATGGCGACCCGCGGATCGTCCGTGAACAGCTCGGTCGCCGTCGCGGCGAAGGCCTCTCGCATCGGCAGCGACGGCATCCTCACCACTCTCCTTCGGGAACGTCGGCCACCACGGCGAGCGGCCGGTCATGCGGCGCGACGAACGCTTCCTCGAGTGCGAGGTGGTCGTGCCCGTCCACCTCTCGCACGACCCATCCGAACGCGCCGAGCCGGGCGCTCCACGAATCGACCCCGAACGACGAGCTGTGGTTGTCGATCACGACCAGCGTGAGGTTCGCGAGCCCCAGCTGCGGCGCGAGCGTGATCGCCTCCCAGTTGGAGCCCTCGTTCAGCTCGGCATCACCGCAGAGCACGACCACGCGAGGTCCGGTCGACCCCTTCGCTCGAAGCGCCTGAGCGACCCCCACCGCGATCGGCAACCCGTGCCCGAGCGATCCGGTCGACGCCTCGATGCCGGGCACCTGCAGCCGGTCGGGGTGCGAGCCCAGGCGCCCGCCGTGCTCCATGAAGTCGTCCAGCCAGTCCTCCGGGAAGAACCCCTTGGCCGCGAGGATCGCGTAGAGGGCTACCGGACCGTGCCCTTTGCTGAGGATGAAGCGGTCGCGGTGCTCGGCGAACGGGTCGGCAGGATCGATGCGGAGCACCCGGTCGTAGAGCACCCACAACGTGTCGAGCGTGCTCGTGGAGCTCTCCTCGTGCTTCTCGTCGCCGGTGGCCCGGGCCATGAGCGATCGCACGTGCACCAACCGGTCGGTCGTGATATCCATCGGAGGAACCATAGAAGTTCAAGTGCACTTGAAGTCAAGTCGGCGGGAGGCGATCGATGCGACGCGACGACATGCTGCCGATCGGCGAGGTGGCCGCGCGCAGCGGGCTGACTTCCTCGGCGATCCGGTTCTACGAGGCGGAGGGCCTGATCTCCTCGACGCGATCGCCCGCCGGCCAGCGGCGGTTCGCTCGCCACACCCTTCGACGCCTGGCATTCATCCGCGCCGCCCAGCGCGTCGGCCTCTCGCTCGCCGACGTCGCCGCGGTCGCTCAGCACGCTCCCCGACGACCGAGCGCCCACCAAGGCCGAATGGGCGAGGCTCTCTCGCACGTGGCGCCGTCGTCTCGACGAACGCATCGTCGACCTCGAGCGTCTGCGCGACGATCTCACCGGCTGCATCGGCTGCGGCTGCCTCTCGCTCACCTCGTGCCGTCTGTACAACCCCGACGACGCAGCCGCCGGCAACGGTTCAGGCCCTCGGTTCCTCCTGGGCGACGACCCCGACGCCTTCATCGAACCGCGCATGTGACCGACCTGCCTTCGCGAGGTACTCGTGCACGGAGCCGACGGCAACCGAGCCTTCCCCGACAGCCGACGTTCGACGTCGCGGATCTCCCGGTGTGGGCGCAGGCGCCGACCGAGTCGCGAGATCGCTGGGTCGCGAACCTCAGGTTGCCGATCAAGCCCATGGATCGCTCGATGCCGGACGCAGGGGCGCTGAGGAGAATGCAGCCACCCGCGGCGCTCACGGGCAAACGACGGCGTCGGCAAGCGCCCACGCCGACCGAGTAAGGAGGAGGCACGCGATGACCGATGATGCGCTCGGGCAGCGAGCCTTGAACCGAGCGTTGCTCGATCGGCAGTTCCTGCTCCGACGCGAGCGGCGCTCGGCCGTCGACGCGATCGAGCACCTGGTCGGCCAGCAGGCTCAGGTGCCGATGGATCCCTACCTCGGCCTGTGGACGCGGCTCGACGGGTTCCGGCCGCAGGAGCTGGCGGAGCTGATCGAGCGGCGGCAAGTGGCGCGCGCCCCGTTGATGCGAGCGACGATCCACCTCGTGACCGCCCGCGACCTGCTGGCGCTCCGCCCGGTGGTCCAGCCCGTGCTCGAGCGCACGTTCCACACCGGCAGTCCGTTCGGGCGCGCCCTCTCCGATCTGGATGTCGACGAGGTCGTGGCGGCCGGGCGGGCGCTCGTCGAGGAGCGTCCTCGCACCCGGGCGGAGCTCTCTGCGGCCCTGATCGAACGATGGCCCGGTCGCGACGCGAACGCGCTCGCGCAGGCCATCACCTACCTGGTGCCGATGGTGCAGGTGACACCCCGGGGCGTGTGGGGGAAGCGCGGACAGGCCAGATGGGCGACGGCAGAGTCCTGGCTCGCCGCGCCGCTGGCCGACGACCCCTCACCCGACGGCGTCGTGATGCGCTACGTCGCCGCCTACGGGCCCGCGTCGGTCATGGACGTCCAGTCGTGGTCGGGATTGACCCGGCTCCGCGAGGTCGTCGACCGCCTGGGGCGCCGCCTCCGCACCTTCCGCAGCGAGGCGGGCCGCGAGCTCTTCGACCTGCCCGACGCTCCGCGACCGGACCCCGACACGCCGGCGCCGCCACGCTTCCTGCCCGAGTACGACAACGTACTGCTCGGCCACGCCGACCGTTCCCGCATGGTCAGTGACGAGCTGCGGACGGGCCTCTCGGCAGCAGGCGACAGCAAGACGGTACGGGTCGTCCTGATCGACGGGGTCGTGGCCGGCACTTGGGCGATCGAGCGAGACGGCGATGCCGCCACCCTGGTGGTCGACCCCGCGGTGCATCTCTCGACGGCCGATCGCGACGCGCTGGCCGACGAAGGCGCGCGGCTCCTCGGGTTCGCGGCCTCGGATGCCACCGAGCTCGACGTGCGCCTCGGATGACCGAGCGAGGGCTCAGGAGGCAGTGGGCACGGCACCGGCGATCGTGGTGCCCTCGCCGGGTGCGCTCCGTACCTGCAGCGAGCCCCCGATCGCCTCGAGTCGGTCCCCCAGGCCCTGCAGGCCCGTGCCGGTCCGGGTCGCGCCGACGTCGAAGCCGACGCCGTCGTCACGGACCTCGAAGCGCAGGGCGGCGCTCTCGGTGGAGAGACGGATCGTCACCTGCGATGCCTCTGCGTACTTCGCCACGTTCTGCAAGGCCTCGAGGCAACAGAAGTAGACGGCGGACTCGATCTCTTGCGGGTACCGGCCGACGCCGTCGCTCTCCACGTCCACGGTGACGGTCGCCTTCCGCGCCTGCGCCTCGAGGGCGGCGCCGAGGCCTTGGTCGGCGAGGAGCGGCGGGTAGATGCCCCGGGCGAGGTCGCGCAGATCCTCGAGCGCATCTTGGGTCTCGGACCGGATGTCGGCGAGCATCGCCTTCGCCTTCGCCGGATCGCGATCGACGAGCGACTCCGCGAGACGCTGTTTCACAGCGAGCGCCACGAGCTGCTGCTGCGCGCCGTCGTGGATGTTTCGCTCCAGCGCCTTCGCGCGAGCGTCCTGGGCCGCCACGATGCGCCGACGCGACTCCCGGAGCTCTTCGATCAGCCGCACGTTCCGCAGCACCAACCCGGTCTGCGCGGCGACGTCGGCCACGAGCCGTTCCCGGTCCGGCCCGAGAGGCTCGCTCGGCTTCGTGACCACGCTGAGCGCTCCGAGCAGCTCTCCGCCGTGGCGCACCGGGAACGCACGCTCGCCGTCGGGGAACGGCGGCAGCGCACCGTCGGCGATCGCGAGCGAAGCCGGCATCACCGTCCCCCCGCCCGGCCAGTCGGCCGCGGGCCGCAGCTCCGATCCGACGCACAGCCACACCTTCGCTTCGCTGGCGCCGATGCCTTCGCCGAGCACGCGCACGAGCCGCGCGAGCACATCGTCGGTCGAGTACGTCTCGGCCGCGCGTTCGGCGAAGCCCGAGAGCACCTCGTACGGCGTCGCCCGCTTGCCGTAGACCACACGGTTGGCGAGTCGCCGGGCCCGCTGGCGCACGGGCTGGAACGCGACCGCGACGAATGCGGCCGCCACCGCCGACAGGAACGGACTCCGGTCGTTGCCGACGACGGTGCCGACCCCGACCACCACCGCCACGTAGACCACCGTGATGAACGTGGCGAGCACGGCGAACACGACCGTCTTCCCGATCACCACGTCGATCTCGTAGAGCCGGTACTTCAACACGGCCACTGCGACCGCCCCGTACAGGAAGAGCAACGACGCCGTCGAGGACAGGCTCAGCGCGAGCGAGCCGGCCAACGGTGTCACCTGCAAGGCGAAGCAGATCGCGACCAACGCTCCGGCCGTCGCGAACCACTTGAGCTGCAGTCGCTCGTCTCCCACCGACGCCCGGAACCGCTGGAACAGCGAGGCGAACGACGCGAGGAGCACGACGGGGAAGACGGCGACCGCCCCGAAGAACACGACGTTGGCCACGGCCACGAGCCCTCCCCCGGCGGACGCGGGGTCGGCCGTGAACGGCCTCGACCACGCCCATGTCGCGAGGACGACGCTCCCGAGCACGAGGCACCCCAGCACTGCAGCGGCAGCCCATGCGACGGGTCGCCACCGCGTGCCGCCTCTGTGAAGGAAGTGGGCCACCATCACGACGCGGACTGGTACTGGTGTCCCGCCGACGCCCGACGGTGTGTCGGGAGTCGAGGCGTCAGATCGAGGACGGCTCGAGCTGCCGCACGGTGCAGGTCAGCGGATCCCGATCGGGCAGCCATCGCACGAACTCAGCGGCGTTGCGGAACCGGTGCCCGCGGAGGCGCTCGACGCGCACCTCACAGGCGAGCGCCGGCCGCACCTCGATCCACTCGGCGCCGGACTCGGCCGGCGAGGGGCCACCGGAGACTGGCGCAAGGGCCGCGGCCGCGGCACGACGGGCCGGGGCCCTCCGGAACGCAGTGGTGCGTCCGACCTCGACGAGCTCCCCGTCGTCGTAGAGACCCAGCTGCACCGACGCGGCGCCGCCCCGCCTCGACGGGCGGAAGCCGGTCACGACGCACGCGACGGTCCGCACCCGACGAACCCGCACCCATCGCCGGCCGTCCTCGTGACGCGCCACGACACCGTCGCGACCGACGGCATCGCGGTCGAGGAGCCAGCGAGTCGCCACCGATCGATCGGAGGTGTGCGGCGTGACCACGGCCGTGGCTCCCGGCACGATGCGCCGGAGGTTCGCGGGCTGCGTCGGTATGCCCATCGTGGCGGCGAGGCGTTCGAGTGCGAGGCGTCGGTCGACGAGCGGATGCTGCCGCATGTCGTCGGAGCCGGAGAGGACCAGGTCGGTGAGCACCAACGTCGAAGGTGTCTCCGACTCGAGCGCAGCGACCCGCACGGGCGACGGATGGATGCGCCGGCGTAGCGACGTGTAGTCGAACCCCCGGGGGCTCACGACGACCAGCGACCCTCGCGCGATCACGTCGTGCTCGTGGCGCGAGGCGAGCGACCGCACCATCTCCGGGAAGAACCGCCCGAGATCGCGGCCGCGATCCGAGACGAACCGTGCGGGCCCCGGGCCGATCCGGACGGTGGCACGCAGCCCGTCCCAATCCGGTTCGAACCGCCATCCGCGGCTCTCGGGGAGATCGTCCAGCACCTCATCGGCGTTCTGAGCATCGGGGAGCGAGACGAGGTCGCGAGCGAGGTCGACGACCGTCTCCCCCTGCTCGCCCCGCATGCCCCGACACTCGCATCACGGCGGACCGTGCACATCGGGAGGACGGCCGAGATCGTCTCGGTCGATGGTCCAGTCTCGCCGTAAGTGAGCCGGGCTCCCCCGAACGAGGGACCCTGCGCTCGAGACCCGTCGACGTCAGCCGGTGGTCGACGCGAACTCGTCCCAGATCGGGTCGGTCTCGGCGTCGTTCTCGGCCATGCCCCAGGTCTCGGTGACCTTGCCGTCGGCGATGTGGAACACGTTCACGTAGTTGTACTCGACGCTCTTGCCGCTGGGTGCCGTCACGACCGCGGTGCCGAGGACGACCGTGTGGTCGTCGTCGCCGACGATGGCATGGACCTGCGCCTTCATCGCATCCGGGTTCACGGCATCGGCCATCAGCTCGCGTACCTCGTCCTTCCCTCGGCGCACGCCGGCGGCGCGACTGTTGCCTCCCGTGTGCCAGACGATGTCGTCGGCGGTGTGGTCTTCCAACCACTGCACGTCGCCTCGCTCCATCGCGGCGAACATCTCGCGGATCAGTGCGACGTTCGGGTGCTCGTCCATGACGACTCCTTCCTCGAGGGGAGGCGCGGGCGACCCCCGTCCACGACACGTGTCGGTGAGCGTTGCACGGAGAGCGCCCGGCGCGCAAACCCCGCGTCAGGCGAGCGCGGCAAGGCCGAGAATCCCATGCCGCGTCGAGATCGGCGCCCGGTGGGAACCGGCCGTCGAGCTCGAGGATCGTCATGCCGTGCGCGAACGCCCACGTGGCCCGCGCCCTCGCCTCCGTTCCGGCGATCCGAACGACCGGCTGGGCCGCCCAGGCCTCGAGCCCTTCGGGCAGCTGCTCCCGCGGCAATGGCCCCTCGGTCGCCGAGCCGGTAGAGGTGAGGGTGGGCGAGCGCCCACGCCCGGTATGCCCGGGCGAGCGCCGCGAGCGCGACCTTGCGCGAGCCTCGACGAGGAAGCCCCGCGACCGACGCATGCATCCGGCTGCCCTGCTCACGCAACGCCTGCGCGATCAAGAGCACCTCGAGCTCTTCCTTGTCGGCCACGTGCTTGTACAGCGATGGCGCCCGCATGCCGAGCCGCTCGGCGAGCCGTCGCATCGTGAGCCCGTCCGGTCCGTCGCGTTCGAGCAGGTCGCGTGCCGCATCGACGATCTGGACGAGGCGATCGGGCGTCGGGGTGAGGGGCGGCTCGCTCACGCGGTCCTCGCGCGCAGTTCGACGACACGGCGAGCGAGCGCCTCGTTCACCTCGCGGAACGTCGCCAGCGTGTCGACCTCGATCAGCTTCCGGAGGAACGGCACGAGCAGTCCTCGGAACCGCTCGCTCTGCACGAAGAACACGCGACCGGGCTCGCGCTCCTCGATGGTGAAGCGATGCTCACCGTCGAACACGCCCGGCATCCACAGACGTCCGAGCCAGCGCAGCTCGCGACCGGGATCGGCGACCTGCACCGTCGGGCGCATCGTCATCGTGCGCCCGCCGTTCACGAAGGCGATCACGAGCTTCGTCCCGACCGCCGGCTCGCCTTCGATCCTCTCCATGCCGGGGTTCCACTCACCGTACGAGCCGAAGTCGCTGAGCACGGCCCAGACCTCGTCGGCGGTGCCCTCGATCGTCGCCTCCGTGTGGATCTCGTTCCTGAACGCCATGTCGCCCTCCTCGGGTCGCTCGTTGGCTAACGCTGTTAGCCACACCCTAGGCTAACAGCGTTAGCCTGTCAACTCCACATGAGGAAACCCGTAGAGTCGGGAAGATGGCCGGGCCCGCGTTCCTCTTCGATCTCGACGGCACGCTGATGGACAGCGTGTACCACCACGTGTTGGCGTGGCAGGAAGCGCTCGCCCGCGACGGCATCCACCTCTCGGTCTGGCGCATCCACCGCCGCATCGGCATGAGCGGCGGGCTGCTCGCGAACGCGATGCTCCGCGAGACAGGGCGTCCCGTGACCGCCGACGACGCCGACACGGCTGCGGCGCTTCCACGCCGAGGCGTACGCGGAGACCCTCGGTCAGGTGCGGCCGCTCCCGGGAGCGATCGACCTGCTCTCCACGCTGACCGAGCTCGGAGTGCCCTGGTCGATCGCGACCAGCGGATACATCGAGAGTGCCGCGCCGATGATCGAGATGCTCGGCGTCCCCGACGGCGCGCCGGTCGTGACCCGGGACCAGGTCGCCCACGCGAAACCCGACCCAGACCTGTTCCTCGCTGCGGCCGAGCGGCTCGGCGCCGAAATCGAGGACTCCGTCGTGGTGGGCGACAGCGTCTGGGACCTGCTGGCTGCCCGCCGTGCACGCGCCCTCGGGGTCGGCCTGCTCTCCGGCGGCTACGGCGAGGACGAGCTCGCACGCGCGGGCGCTTATCGCGTGTACCAGGACCCGGCCGATCTGCTCGCCCACCTCGACGAGGTCGGCGTGCGCTCGGATTGACCGAGGTCGTACCGGCGACTTGCGCAAGGCGAGGAGCCTTCACTAGCGTCCCGCGCATGAAGCGCTCAGCGATCGTCTCCGCCGTCATCCTGTGCGCCGTGGCACTCGCGCCGCTCTCGAACTCGACACCCGCCGCCGCCGGCGCCCCGCCGCCGATCCGTATCAAGGTGATGACGTTCAACATCCAGTACGGAGCGTCGTACTCCACGATCGACGCGGTCGTGCAGGCGATCCAGGCGGCCGACGCCGACGTCGTCGGGCTCCAAGAGGCGTACGGCAAGACGCGGAAGGTCGCTCGGAGGCTCGGTTGGCATGCCTCGCCTCGTCTGCACCTCGTGAGCCGCTTCCCGATCGTGCACCCCGAAGGCAGCCGCATCGCCGGCACGCCGGGCGGCAGGATCCCCGAGGGTGCCTGGGCGTATCTGCTGCTCGGCGATGGGGCGGTCGCCGCGATCGCTCAGACCCACACGCCGTGGTGGCCGAGCGGCATGTACGCGATGCTCCAGGGCGAGGGCGAGGCAGAGGTGCTCGCTCGCGAACAGGGGAAGCTCGACTGGCTGCAGCCCCATCTCGATGCGGTCGCCGGCCCGATCGGCGACGGCGTGCCGACGTTCTTCGTCGGCGACCTCAACACGCCGTCGCACCTGGATTGGACCCAGGAGGCGGTGGACACACTGGGATGGCAGCCTCCGACGCTCGACCCGCCCGGTGAGCGCTACGTCGTGCAGTGGCCGGTGACCGTGGCGATGCACGCCGCCGGGTTCCACGACACCTTCCGCGAGGCCAACCCCGATCCGATCGCCCGGCCCGGTTTCACCTACTGCGTGCGGTTCTTCCCGGCGTGCGGGCGCTGGGACACCTGGGATCGCATCGACTACGTCTACTCGGCAGGGCCGATCGACGTCGTGAGGAGCGAGGTCGTCGGTGAGGGCGGCCCGTACTCAGACATCAGGAGTCGCCCGTGGCCGACCGACCATCGTGCGGTCGTCTCGACCGTCGACGTGACACCTGTGGCCGCGCCTGAGCCCTTCGCGGCACCGCTCGACGAGCGCGTCGTCATCGGACACCGGGTGCGCGTCGCGTTCCAGGACCCGTCCTCGCCCGGGCGCACGATCGGACTCTGGCCGCGCGGCGCCGACCCCGCGACCGACCCGGCGGCAGCGTCCGCGCCCGTCGACGGGGGTGCGGATGGAGGCACCGTCGCGGTCGAGACCGTCGGGCTCGCCGAGGGCGAGCACACCGTGGCGCTGCTCGACGGCAGCGACGTGGTGGCCACCTCGTCCGTCGCGCTCGTCGAGCGGGCAGCCCCCGCCACGATCACGGTCGCCTCGCGTCGGTACCGACGGGGCGAGCCGATCGAGGTCAGCTGGACCGGGGGGCCCGGCAACCGCTACGACTGGCTGGCGCTGAACCGCAACTGCTTCGACCCGAGCTCGTGTCCGCTGCGCCAGTGGCGGTACATCGACGGCCGGGTCTTCGGTGCCGCGCGGTTCACGAGAGGGTCTGAGGGCATCTGGCCACTGCGTCGGGGCAGGTACGCGGTCTCGCTCTGCATCGACGACGACTACCGGTGTGTGGCGACGAGCGAGGTGTTCCGGATCGTGAAGACCTGACCGTTCCTCAGTCGGCCTCCCCGCCCTCCGACCCTTCACCTGATCCGTCGCCGGGCTCGCGGCCGACCACGTTGAATCCCTCGTCCAGGTTGACCTCGACCAAGCTTCCGTCCGGGAGCTCCACCGCGACCTCGTACGCGGCATCGCCGTCGCCGGCCTCGGTCTCGACCACGGTTCCCTCGCCCACGTGGGCGATCGCCGCCGCGGATGCGCGATCCAGCTCCTCACCGACGAGCGGCGGGTCATCGCTGCTCGTCGCGACGCTCACCCCGGTCGCGGCGCCCGCCACGGCGAGCACCACGCCAGCACCGATCACGATCTTGGTCCTGGTTCGCATCGCGTCTCCTATCTGCTGCCTCGTCCGGTGACCGACCGGTCATCCGCGCGCATGATGATGCACGTTGCGTCCTGAGCCTACGCTGAACGCTGCGGTTCGGTCGAGGGAGACCCCCGCCCTCAACCACCGTCGGACGCCAGGCGGTAGCCCGCCCCCCGAACGGTCTCGAGCGCCTCACGGTCGAACGGACGATCGAGCTTGTTCCGCAGATGACCGATGTACACCTCGACGACGTTCAGGTCTCCGTCGAAGGTGTCGTCCCACACGTGGTCGAGGATGTCGGTCTTCGACACCACCTCACCCTTGCGACGCAGGAGGAACTCGAGCAACGCCATCTCGCGCGCGGTGAGCCGCACCTCGACGTCGCCCCGCCATGCCCGGCGGGCACCGGGATCGAACCGGAGGTCGCCCGCCTCGAGCACCGCAGGACGTTCGGGTGCCCCGCGGCGGATCAGCGCCCGCAGACGAGCGACGAGGGCCACGTGCGAGAAGGGTTTCGTGACGAAATCGTCGGCGCCCGTGTCGAGGGCCTCGGCCTCGTCGTACTCGCCGTCCTTCGCGGTGAGCATCACGATCGGCGTCCAGATGCCCTCGTCGCGCAGCGCCGAACAGACCCGATAGCCGTTCAAGCCCGGCAACAGGATGTCGAGCACGATCGCGTCGTAGGCGCGCTCACGCGCCATCCAGAGCCCATCGTTGCCGTCGAAGGCGAGATCCGTCGCGAAGCCGTCCGCATCCAAGCCGCGCTTCAGCCCCTCGGCCAGACTCCGCTCGTCCTCGACGACCAGCACGCGCATGTCGTTCGCCTTCCACGGTCCGACCGACGGGTTAGCTGCAAACATCTTCCACGGCAGCCCTGAAGCGCGCCTGAAGAGCGACCGTGATCAGCTCAGGGAAGGGCCCTGCGGGCGAGTGCCTCGAGTTCTTCGGACGGAACCGGGTGGGCGAACCAGAACCCCTGCGCGAGCCGGCACCCGTTCGAGCGGAGGAAGATGTACTCGCCCTCGGACTCCACGCCTTCGGCGAGCGGCACCATGTCGAGCGACTGCGCGACCTGGATCATCGCCCGCACCATGCCGGCGAGACGCACGTCCTTGTCGACGTTGCGCACGAACTCCTGGTCGATCTTGAGCACGTCGACGGGCATGTGCTTCAGCCGCGCGAGCGACGAGTACCCGGTGCCGAAGTCGTCGAGCGCGAGCCGCAGACCCCACGAGCTGAGCTCTCGGAGTGTGCGCTGGGTGCGGTCGGGATCGGCCATGGCGGTCGACTCCGTGATCTCGGCCTGCACGGTCGAGGGATCGACGCCCGCGTCGCGCAACTTCCCGAGCAGCCGCTCCGCCAGTCGAGGCGTCCACAGCTGACGCGGCGAGAGGTTGAACGACACCTCGAGCTCGAGCCCCGCGTCGAGCCAGGCGCGCTGCTGCGCGGCCACCTGTTCGACGACCCAGTCGCCGATCGCCTCGATCAAGCCGAGCTCCTCGGCGACAGGGATGAATTCGCCCGGGGGCACGATGCCGCCGCCGACCTCCCGCCAGCGGATCAGCGCCTCGGCGCCCACCACCCGCCGGTCGGACAGGTCCACCACCGGTTGGTAGTGCAGCACCCAGTTCTGGTCGTCGACCGCCTGGCGCAGCCGCTGGGCGAACGAGAATCGGTGCATCGCATCCTCGCCATCGGACGCGAAGAACATGTGGCCGCCGGGCTCGAGCCGCTTCGCCCGGTACATCGCGATGTCGGCGTTCCGCAGCAGCGTCTCCGCGTCGTGGGCGTCGCGCGGGAACGTGCTGATGCCGATCGACCCCCTGGCATGGAACTCGGTGCCGTTCAGCTCGAAGGGCTCGGCGAGCACGTCGTTCACTCGCCGCGCCACCCTGCGGGCGGCATCGTCGATCACATCGTGGTCGAGGTCGGCCAGGAGCAGCAGGAACTCGTCTCCCCCCTGCCGGGCGACCAGATCGGTCTCGCGGATGCACGAGTGCAACCGCTCGGCGAGCTCCTGCAGCATCAGGTCGCCGGCATGGTGGCCGAGCGAGTCGTTCACCAGCTTGAAGTTGTCGAGGTCCAGGAAGACGACCGCCACGGCCGTGTCGTCGCGCTTGGCCCGCTCGATCGCCAGGATCAACGTCTCCTCGAACAATTGCCGGTTCGCGAGGCTGGTCAGGCCGTCGTGATAGGCCATGTGCGCGACCCGCGCCTCCGCATCCTTCAGCTCCGTGACGTCGAACAGGATCCCGTGTTCGAAGACGGCCCTGCCCTCCTCGTCACGCTGGGCGTACGCGCGGTCGCGCACCCACACCACCCGGCCATCCGGGCGGACCATGCGGTAGTCGTCGAGATCCCCGCCGACCCCTGCGAGGAACGCGTCGCTCTGGGCCTCGACCCGCTCGCGATCGTCGGGATGCACCATGCGGAGCCAGAGGTCCGGGTCGGCCTTGTAAGCCTCCGGCGTCACCCCGAGGATGCGCTCGATCTGGGGGTTCACGTAGGTCGTCCTGTCGCCCTCGTCGGCGTAGACCACGGCGGGGATCTGCTCGATCAGGTTCCGGTACCGCGCCTCCGCCTCGGCCAAGGCCACCTGGGCTTCACGGCCGGCGAGCAGCTCGCGCGCGTCCCGGACGGAGGCGACGACTCGATCGTCCTCGATCGGCCGCAACCGCACCTCGACCGGCAGCTCCACACCACCGGGGCACCGGACCTTCGCCTCGAACGGCACCGAGGCATCGACCCCCTCACGCCAATCGGGGATCGTCTCGTTGACCTCACCCCCGCTGGGGTCGTGCCCGAGGAGCTCGATCAACCGGTCGGTCACGAGCTCGATGCGGCCGCCGCGTGCCACGAAACACGCCTCGGGGAACGCCCGGAAGAGCTGTTCCGCGTCGAGACCCACGTCGAACGGAGCCGAACCCTCGTGCAACACGATGCTTGAGGCATCGACCGGAGTCAGACCCGACCTGAGCGATGACCGTTCACGACACGCGAACCGCCTCGTCGATGACCCCGGGCTCAGTCGCCCTCGATCGGCGGCGAGTCCCGCAGCATCTGCCGCATCGCGGCCAGCAGCGTGGCGCGCTCCTCCTCCGAGAGCCGGCCGGCGGGGTGGATCAGCGAGTAGCTGACCGGGGGCATGCTGCCTTCCTCGATCACCTCGGTGAGTGCGTCGACCTCGGGCTGCGGCCGGTCCCACTCCGAGAAGTTCAGCGTGGCGCGGCCCTCTTCGACGTCGCGCTGCACGAGCCACGAGCCGGGTGCGATGTTCGTGTACCAGGGCCACGACGTCTCGTTGCTGTGGCAGTCGAAACACGCCCCGCGTGCGAGGTCGAGTCCGGCGCCCGGACCGAAGGCCGCCGCTTGCGTGACCGGCGGGTTCGTGTGATCGCGTCCGTACGGCACGAACTGGATCAACACGAACAGGCCGAGCGCTCCCCAGAACGCCCAACGGATCCATCGCGGGAGACGTCGCGCCATGGCTCCATCGTAGGGAGCCCTTCGGGCGCCGCCTCGGACGATGGCCCCGGTCGACTCCGGGACCTTCGTCCCGCTCGCGGAGGCCGACCGGACCCAGCACTCCCGCCCCGCGAGGCGCATGCTGGCCGTCGGAGGTGGTCGACGATGCTCGATCTCGACGGACGCAGCGATGACACGACGGTCGAGACGGTGCCGCCGGGATTCCGGCGCTACGCGAGGCTCGCGTTCGGAAGCGATGCGCCGACGTTCCAGACGGTGGCGTTCCTGGGGCACGCGCGCATGCGCCCCGGCGGCCGTGGGCCATGGATCCCGGCGACCGCGGCCACGTATCACCGGCTCGGCGTCTCGTTCGCCGGCGAGTTCGCACTCTCGGTGATCGGCCGAGCGCTCGGCCGAGGCACCGACGGCTACCTCGACGGCCACGGCACGTCGACGATCCTCGGTCGTGCCGTGCCTCGGTCGCCCGAGCTCGATCGATCGGCACGCATGTTCATGTGGATGGAGGCCGGTCTGTTCCCCCAGACGTGGCGGCTGCCAGGTGTCCGGCTGGAACAGACGGACGAACTCACGCTTCGGATCCACGTGCCTCCCGAGGGCGAGACGATCACATGGCGGATCGAGCCCGAGACTGGCCTGCCCTTCCGGGTCGAGGCGATCCGGTACAAGGAAGCCGGCGGCCACCCGATCCACCAGCGGATCGACCTCTCCGGCTGGCGCACCTTCGGCGACCTCCGGTGCTGGTCGCGCGCCCGGGTCACCTGGGCCGATGAGGCCCGGGCCTGGTTCGACTGGACGCTCGACGAGGTGCTGCCCGGCGTCGACGTGGAGCCGGTGTTCGAGGGGGTGCGCTGCGGCGCTCGGGCAGCTCGCGACGGACGACGACGCGGTCCGTCGTTCCGCCGGTGGGGCGCGACCGAGGACGAGGTTGCTCGGCCGCTGCCGGGCGACGAGCTGAGACCGGTTCCATGGCTCGAGAGCACGAGGGCGATCACGATCGAGGCACCCCCGGAGCAGGTCTGGCCGTGGCTCATGCAGATCGGCGATCGGAAGGCCGGCTGGTACAGCTACGACTGGGTCGAGAGGGCGTTCGGCTGTCGCTACGTCGACGGGCACTCGTCCAGGCGGGTGGTGCCCGAGTTCCAGGACCTGCAGCTGGGCGATCCGGTGTGGTTCGCACCTCGCGTGTCGATCCGGGTGACCGCGCTCGAGCCGAACCGTCACCTCGTGATCGGTGAGAGCTGGGCGTTCGTGCTCGAGCCCCTCCCGGGAGGACGGACCCGATTCCTGGTCCGTACTCGCGGAGGATGGATGCACGAGTGGTTCGCCATGCTCCCCCTCGCGCGACCGATCGGCGGCCTGATCGACCACGTCGTGGGCGAACCACTGCATTTCGCGATGGAGCGCAAGATGATGCTCGGCATCAAGGACCGCGCCGAGAGCCTCGCCACCGACTCGGCCTGAGTCAGAGCGCGCGCATGCGGTTGTTTCGGGCGTTGTGCTCGACTTCGGCGAGCCCCATCGCCTCGAGCACCGGCGGCACGTAGTTGCCGAACCGTCCCCGCAGGCCCTTCTTCAGGCCGTACCACCCGCCGACCGGGTTGTCGGGATCGCGCGCCCAGGCTTCGACCGTGCCCTCCTTGGCCGGCTTCTGTTCGTCGGCGTTGCCGAGTGACATCCAGTCGCCGTGCTGTTCGAGCATCGCGTGCAGGTCCTCGATCGCCCGCAGGTGATACCGCAGTTCGGTGGTGCCGACCGTGCAGACGAGGGCCGGCGGGTCGGCGTCCGGGTCCCGGTACATCTGGTACTCCGACTGAAGGCTCGGCGTCTGCAGGGTCCACGGATCGCCTGGCGTCCCGCTTCCTTTCACGGTGGCTGACATGACCCGCACCGTAACCGTTCCGTTACGGTTCGGTCAAGTGCGGCGCACGCGGCCTCGAGGCGCGCGCGCCGTGCACGGCACGGTGAACGTGAGCTCGATCGGCTCGCTCACCGCTTCCTCGCTCGAGGGGGCGTGTTCGCTGCAGCGATGCGGAACCGTGCGCCTGCTTCTCCCCAGACGCTCTCGAGGTAAGCGCGCACCGCCTCGATGCCCTCATCGTGCAGGCGGTAGAGCCGACGGGTGCCCTCCGGATGATCGACGACGAGCCCGGCCTGCTTCAACAGCCGAAGGTGCCGTGAGACCGCGGGACGGGAGATCGGGAGCTCGTCGGCGAGCTCCTGCACCGACCGGTCGCCGGCACGCAGCAGCTCCACGATCGCGCGCCGGTTCGGGTCGCCCAAGGCCTCGAACGGATCACCGGAGACGCCATCGGCAGGAACGTCGTCGGTCGGCATCACGTGATGGTAACGGTTCCGTTACGGATGCCGAGGCGGCGCATGCCGAGCCGGCCGAGCTCGGCATCGAGGGCCCGTCGGGGCACGCGCTCCCATCGGCCGGACGACCGGCTCCGTCATCGCACCCCGGAGACTACGGCGTCGGCGAGACCGACGGGATCACCGACGACGTCTCCACCGGCGAGATCGCCGACGAGACCGCCGGAGACACGGAGGGCGTCACCGACGGCACCGTCGTCGGGGCGACCGAGGGCGACAGTGTCGGGCTGGCCGTCGGAACGGTCTCCGCGAACAGGGCCTCGTTCGAGACCGCCGGTTCGAACCGCACGATGCCGGCGCCGAGCGGCGGCACCGATAGCACGGTGCATCCGGTGCCCCTGGAACCGGGTGTGCACGTCGCCGCGGAGCGATCGCCGACCGTGACCAGCACGGTGAGGTAGCGAGCTCCGCGGTCCAGCGCCATCGCGTCGGTCACGAGCGCCTGCCCCGACGAATCACCGGTGGCCGTGACACGGCCGATCAGGATGCCCTCGGCGTCTTCGCTCGAGAACTGCCGCATCTCGACCGCGACGAGGTCATCGGTAGCGATGTCACGTCCGTCCAGCTGCACCGTGGCCGTCACGACGCGGTTGCTGGCCGCGAAGGTCACGATCGGCGCCGGGACCGGCGGCTCGGCGTCGAGCACCGGGGGCACGACCGCGGCGGCCACGGCGAGGGCGAAGATGCCGGCCGACAGGAGGGTCGTGGTCGAGAGGAGCTGCGTTCGGCTCGCGTAGTGACGACGAAGCACGTAGGTGTCGTTCGCGTTGCCCTCCGCGTCGCCACGCCCGAGCATGCTCACGAGCCCGATCGCGAAGGCGGCAACGCCGATCGTGATGGCGAAGGCGAGCCACCCCGGAGTCTCCCGCACCGCCTGGGCGAGCGCTCCCGAGGCCCATGTGAGGCCCACCGCGAGGGCGGCGACCACGAGCTCGGCGATCAACACCGCCTTGAGTCGCCGCTCGGCCCGGTTCGTGGGCATGGGTGGCACGAGGTCCGCGCCGGCCGCGTCCTCGAGCGCCACGTCCCATCCGACCGCCGGAGTGCCGAGCACCTGCTCGGGCTCATGGTTCCCCGTGCCGGTGAACACCACGCGGTGATGCGTGAGCGGGTCGCCCACGGGCGTGGGGCATTCGACGACCACGCGCCAGGGCCCGGTGCGCTCGGAGCGGGGCGCGGTCACGGTCGAGGTGCCCTGGATCGCGCGGACGATCGAGTCCTCGTCGGGCGCGGCGTCGGCGATGCGCGCCGAGAGCTCCATGATCGGGAAGACGCCCTGAGGCAGCACCCTCGCGCGCTGGACCTGCTCGAGCTGCGTGGTCGTCATCGTCTCGGTCGGTGCTGTCGCGGTCTGCGCGTCGGCGGCCGGCTCCACATCGGTGAGCACGACGACATCGTCGGCACCGCGGGCCGAGGCGTCGCCGCGATCGAGCATCGTCGCGACCGACGTGTCGGAGCGGCGGAGCTCGTCCATCTCGTAGAGACCCGGCACCCGGTCGGCGGACCCGGCCACGAGCACGACGGGGGCGTCGACCGGCGCCGTGGTGCCCGTCAGCACCCGGCGCACTGCGGCGAGGCGGTCGACCGGGTCGGCGGTGCGGATCGCGCGCACCCTCGCCATCACGTCGTCGGTCGAGGCGAGGTAGGTGGACTCGCGGGGCACGAACTCCCGCTCCAGACGAACCTGAGCGGTGACGTCGACGGCCTGGGCGCGGCCTTTCCGCTCGTGTCCTGGGTGCACGCACAGATATCGGGACATCGGGGCCTCTCTTTCCGTCGGGCGCGGCGGTTCGGCGCTCATGAGGCGCCGAGCCCGCACCCGGTCGGCTCGTACGCTAACGGGTTGCGAGGCAGCGGAACAGTCCCCCTCCGTACGGAGGGGATGAAATGAGACCTTCGGCCTAGGTCCTTCGGGGAAGCCGGAGCCCGTGGCGGTCACCTGGTGAACGCTGACGGGCCGGTAGTCTCGCGGGCCGGATGCCTGCGCCCGACCGGCCATTGCTGCGCCGCATCGACGAGTACCTCGACGCCGTACCTCGCGCGGCCGTCAGGGTCGAGACGATCGGCCCGTTCACCCTCTTCCTGAACGAGGGTCACGGCTGGCGTTACTACGCGCGCCCGACTCCCGGCGCGACGGGTATCACTGTCGACGACGTGCGGGTGGTCCGCGAACGACAGCGCTCGCTCTCGCAGCCGGAAGCGTTCGAATGGATCGTCGAGCTCTCGCCCGATGTCGGCGAGGCGGTCGGACGCGATCGGATGCGGGTCGTGACCCACCCGATGATGGTGCTGTCGCCGGAGGACTTCACGCCGCGAGCACCGCTCGAGGGTGCAGCGATCTCGATCATCGGGCCCGACGACGACCTGGCGGCCGTCAACGCCGTCGCCGAGATCGCGTTCCGCAACCCGGGCACCGCGGTCAGCGAACCCGGCGTCGCCGATGCGACAGAGGCGGCGAGGGCTCAGAACGCCGACACGCTGGCGTTCCAACGTCGCCGCATGCTGGCCGGACTCACGGTCAACGCAGCCGCTCGAGTCGGCGGTGTGATCGCGGCGGTGGGTGGACACCAGCCGCTCGACGGCGCGACCGAGATCGTCGGTGTGGCCACGCTGCCCGCCTTCCGCCGGCGGGGCCTCGGCGCCGCGGTGACCGGAGCGCTCGTCGCGGACGCCATCGACCGCGGCGTCGAGACGATCTGTCTGTCGGCCGACGATGACGACGTGGCGAGGGTCTACGCCGGTCTCGGCTTCCGACGGGTCGGCACCACGGGCGCGGCCGCACCCAGGGCCTGAGGCTCGAGGGGACGTGAGCCGAGGGGGAACATCGGGATCCCACCCTCGGACTCACTCCACGTCGCGGCGGAGCGTGACGGCGAGTCCCACGCCCAGCGCCACGCCCACGTAGGCGATCATCAGCAGCGCCCCGACGCCGGGCGTGAAGAGGTCCGGTGTCTGCTGACCCAGGGAACTCGCGACACCCGTGAACGGCAGCCACCGGACCGCGTCGGGCACGAGCGCGCCGACGAGCGGCTCCACCACCAGCGACCAACCCAGCACGCCGATGATCGCGATCAGCTGGCTGCGCAGCGCTGCCCCGGCTGCGGCACCGATCGCACCGGAGAACGCACACGAGACGCCGACCGCCCCCACGGCCCAGTGCCACGGAGGCACCGACCGGGATCGCCTCGCCGCGAGCGGCGAACTGCACGGCGACCGTGACGAGCGGGATCAGCCCGCCGATCAGGCCGAACGCGAACCCCGCCACGCCGGACCCCATCACCTTGGCCACGATCACTGGCCAGCGGGTCGGGGTGGCGAGGAACGTACCGGCGAGCGTGCGGTGCCGGTGCTCGTTCGTCATCGCTGTCGCACCGAGCACCAAGGCGAAGACGCCGGCGACGGAGCCCGAGTAGACGAAGTCGCGGACGTCCTCGAGGGTCGTGATCGGGGTCAGGCCCGCCTGCGCGGCCTCGGCGCTGCCGGCGACGACGAGTGTGGCGACCGCACCGAGCGTCACCAGGCCCACCGCGCCGAGCAGCAGACCGATCCACAGGCGCGTCGTCCGCACCTTGGCCACCTCGACACGGATGAGGCGGATCACGTCGACCCCTCAGGCGGCCGGCCGGGCGGCGCGCTCCGGGGGCGGAGGGATCGGCGGCGGGCCGCCCTCCTCCGTGCCGCCCGTGAGCCGCAGGAAGGCCTCTTCGAGTGTGGCCTCCCGGCGTCGAAGCTCGTGCAGCACGAAGGCCTCGCGCGCCGCGATCTCGCCCACCTGTTCGATCGAGATGCCGGTCACCGAGAGGGTGTCGACGTCGCGCGCGACCGCGGCGCCTGCCGCCTCGAGGGCTGCGGCGAGGCCCGCCCCGTCAGGAGATCGAACGACCACGTCGTGGGCCACCGATGACGTGATGGCCTCCACCGGCCCCTCGACGACCAGCCGCCCGTGGTCGATCACCACGAGGCGGTCGACCGTCTGCGACATCTCGGCGAGCAGGTGGCTGGAGACGAAGACCGTCCGGCCTGCATCGGCGAACGCGCGGAGGAACTCGCGCAGCCACGCGACGCCGGCCGGGTCGAGCCCGTTGCCCGGCTCGTCGAGCACGAGCACCTCGGGGTCGCCGAGCAGCGCGGTCGCGAGTCCCAGCCGTTGGCGCATGCCGCTCGAGTAGCCACCGATCCTGCGGTCGGCGTAGTCGCGCATCGCCACCTGGTCGAGCACGGCGTCCACCCGCGTCGTCGCGAGCGAGCCAGACATCGCAGCGATGCGCAGATGATCCCGGCCGGAGCGTCCCGGGTGGAACCCGGTGGTCTCGAGCAAGGCCCCGACCCGCGAGGCGGGGCGATCCAACGCCGCGTACGGCACTCCCAGGACCCGCGCCTGGCCTTCGGTCGGAGCGGCGAGCCCGAGCAGCACCCGCATCGTGGTGGTCTTCCCGGCGCCGTTGGGACCGAGGAACCCGGTCACCTGCCCGCGTGGCACGGAGAACGACAACGCCTGCACCGCCTCCACCGGGCCGAAGCGTTTCGACAGACCGAGGACCTCGAGGGCGGGCCCCGTCCGCTCGCCGGTGAACGTGGAGCCGTTCACACCCGGAGGAACGTCGCCAGCCACGCCTGTACCTCGCCGGCCTCGAGGTTGGTCTCGAACGACGCAGGGACGATCTCCCGCTCCTCCCATCCGCCGCCGAACGACGCCCGGAGCTCGCGCTCGCTCACGCGCCTCGGTCCCCAACCGGACGGTTCGCGGTCGCTGAAGCAGAGCAGGAAGAGTTCCCCGCCCGGCTCGAGGGCCGCATGCACGCTCGCTGCGTAGACCGGTCGCTCGTGATCGTCGAGGACGTGGAACAAGCCGCAGTCCAGCGCCGAGGCGAACTTCCTCCCGAGGCCTTCGAGTGCGAACACGTCGGCCACGAGGAACTCGGCACCGACGAGCGCACGATCGCGTGCCTTGTTCATCGCCTTGCCGATCGCGCGGGGTGACGCGTCGATGCCGAGCACCGCCATCCCGCTGCCCGCGAGGGCGAGCGCGTTCTCCCCCGTGCCGCAACCGGCGTCGAGCACGGGCGAGCGGAACGCGCCGCGCTCGGCGAGCCGAAGCACCTCTCGCTGAGGGCGGCCGATGTCCCAGGGCGGCACACCGACGTACGCGTCATCGAAGCCGCGCTCGGAGGGTCGTGAGGCCATGGAACCGCCCACCCTAGCCGCTCGAGGGCGCCGGGGCGATACGGTGTCGGCTCGAGGGCCGACGCGGGGGAAGGCGATGATCGACGAGCGGTACGAGCAGGGGCGGGAGCGATTCCTCGAAGTGCACGACGAGAAGGCGCTGGCGGCGGTGGAGGGTCTCGGAGACCTCGGCCGGATGATCGTCGAGACGGTGTACGGGGGCGTCTACGCCCGGCCCGGCCTGTCGATCAGGGACCGAGAGCTGGCCGCCGTGACGGCGCTCGTCGCGCTCGGTCGTTCCTCGCAGCTGCCCCAGCACCTGCGAGCGTCGCTGAAGGCCGGCATCACCACCGACGAGTTGAGCGAGGTGATCATGCAGACCGCCACGATCGCGGGCTTCCCTCCCGCGATGAACGCGATGGCCACGCTGAGGACGATCGCAGCCGAACACGAGCGCTCCGGCGGAGAGGGAAGCTGACGATGCCGGTGATCGACATCTGGGCCCTCCCGCCGAGGTCGACGGTCGACGTACCGACCGCGCTCGCGCAGGTGACTGCCGAGGTGGCCGCGTTCCTGGATGAAGAGCCGCGCGGCACGTGGGCGATCTTCCACCCGATCCCCCCAGGGCACTATGCGGAAGGCGACGACGCGCCCGCCGTGCAGCCGGCCGAGACCCACCCGGCGATCGTGCGCGTGTTCGCGAACCGCGAGCCACGACTCGTGCCCGCCCTGCTGGAGACGACCGGTGGCGCCGTGGTCCGCGCGTTCGCGCTCGAGGAAGGCAACGTCTTCGTCCGGTTCGAGCCGGCGGACCCCGAACGCATGCACTGGGGCTGAGCGCCGGGGGTCCCGTCCGCCCGGGGCCACACGACCGTCCTGGGTGCGATCGACCCGCCCCATGATGGGGATGGAGGTGAGCACGATGGAGGAGGAGCGCGCGCACGACGACACCTTGCGGGACCGTGCGCTCGAGCGCATCGCGAAGAAACAGGAATTCCATGCCCATCTGCTCGCGTACGTATTGGTGAACGGCCTGCTCGTGGGCATCTGGGCCGTGACGGGCGCGGGATTCTTCTGGCCGGTGTTCCCGCTGCTCGGGTGGGGCATCGGGATCGGGTTCCAGGCGTGGGACGCGTATCGCATCGGGGAGCCGACCGAACGCCAGATCCAGCGCGAGATGGAACATCTGCGCCATCACCCCGCCTGAGGGCGAGCATGGGCGTGACGAGGCTGGCCGTGACGTGGCCGCTCGGGGCGACGCTCGACCGGACGCCACTATCCTGGACGGGTGAGCCTCTTCCGGTTGCGTGAGGACGTCCCCGCACTGAGGGCGCCGGTGATGGTCGGAGCGTTCGACGGCTGGATCGACGCCGGCGGCGCCGCCTCGACGGCCGCCGAGCGTCTCGCCGACGGCGCGGAGACCATCGCGACCGCCGATCCCGACGCGTTGTTCGACTATCGCTCGCGTCGCCCGGTCCTCGACGTGGTCGACGGCACCTTGTCGCATCTCGCGTGGCCGGAGGTCGCGATCTCCCGACGCACCGAAGGCGGGCGCGACCTGCTCGTGCTGCACGGGCCCGAGCCCGACTTCCGATGGCGGGAGATGGCCGACCACGTGATGGAGACGGCGGTGCGTCTGGGCGTCGTGCAGTGGGTCTCCCTCGGCTCGATCCCCGCCGCGGTCCCCCACACGCGGCCGGTCCACGTGTTCGGCACCGCCTCGTCCGAGGGCTTGCTTCGCGACGATGTGGAACAGGGGCCTCAGGGCCTGCTCCGTGTGCCGGCGGCCGCCCTCTCGGTCGTCGAGATGGCCGTCGCAGGTGCCGGCATCCCTACGGTCGGCTTCTACGCCCAGGTACCTCACTACGTCGGCGGGTCGTTCGCCGCCGGCGCGATCGGACTGCTCGAACAGCTCGGTCACCACCTCGCCGTCGACCTCTCGCTCGGCGACCTCCCCGACGAAGCCCTCGCGCAGCGGCAGCGGCTCGACGCCGCGGTCGGCGGGGACGATGACGCGCGCGAGTACCTCGAACGACTCGAGACGATCGCCGGCGACGAGCACGTGCCCTCGGGCGACGAGCTCGCCTCGGAGATCGAGCGGTTCCTCCAGGGTGAAGCGGGCGGCGACGAGCCTCCCCGGCTCGCGTAGGCGAGCGGTCGATCAGACGCTCGTTCGCTCGTCGTGGGGCGTGGCCACGTGCTCGACCCTGATCGTGACACGGCTGACGAGCGCGGCGAGGGCGCCGATCGCTGCCACCACGGGGAACGCCATCACGCCGACCGCCCCGATCGCGGCCCCCGCGGTGAGCGGCACCTCGATCAGGACGTCGCCGTCTTCGCTCAGTAGCTGGATGCGGCTGACGTTGCCGTCGCGAACCAACTGCCGCACCGTCGCCACGACCTGGTCACCGGCGACCCTGAACTCCTCCCAGGTCGTCCGTTCGTCCATGAGGACACCTCCTTCGACACGTGCCACCTTCCCACGGTCGCGTCGCCGGTCTCCCGGTCCACAGACCCGCTGCCGACGGGACCGGCCGGGCTGGACGGAACCCATGCATCGGTGGCGCAGCGATGCATACGTCTGTTAGCGTCGCTCCCACATCCGCGTCACGCAGGCGAAGCCGGTCGGATTCCGGCGCTGTCCCGCAACTGTAGGTCCACCCGAGGCCATGGGGCCCGACGGGCGGACGAGCCAGGCCGCCCTGGGCGACGCGAGGCTGAACGCTCCCTCGAGGTTCGGGGAGGTCGGCCGCCGGGCGCCTGAGCGGGCCCCGCGCCTTCCTTCCCTCCTCGGAACCGGGACGTTCCGACAGGGCGCGAGGACGCCCGGGAAGGAGTCGCCCACATGGACCCGATCCGACGACGGATCGTCGCGACGATCACGGCAGCGCTCATGCTGCTCGCCCTGCCTGCGAGCGCAGGCACCCTGACCAACGAGGAGCGCGCCGATCTCGGCGCCACGTTCGTGGCGGGCTCGCAGAAGCCCAACGGCTCGATCCCGGCCTTCTCACCGATCGGTTCGACCGCCGACGCCGTGCTCGCGTTCGTCGCCGCCGACACGGAAGCGGACGCCCGCAGGGCGGCCCTCGGCTTCCTGCGCCGACAGGTGCGTGAGGGCAAGGTGACGACCGTCGGCCTGCAGGCGAAGGTCGTGCAGGCCGTCGTGGCTGCCGGTCGCGACCCGCGAGCGTTCGGCGACGTGAACATCGTGCAGGAGATCCGGGGGCAGATCGGTGGCGACGGCCACATCGGCGACACGGCGGTGTTCGACCAGGCCCTGGCCGTCCTGGCCCTCGAGGCGGCGGGCGTGAGGCCCGCACGGGACGTGACCCGCTGGTTGCTCGACGCCCAGTGCCCCGTCGGCGGTTGGTCCTACGACCTCCCCTACGCCCCGGGGACGGACGACGACACCTGCTTCGACGGCTCGATGGGTGACTCCTTCACCGCCGACACGAACACGACCGCATACGTGGTGATGGCCCTCGAGTACGTCGGTCGCACCCAGTACTCGACCGGTCCGTTCGCGTTCTTCCGCGACGCCCGCGACGCGACCCACGGCGGCTGGGAGTACTCGCCGGGCTTCGGCACCGACGCGAACTCCACCGCGCTGGTCCTGCAGGCGTACGCCGCCGCAGGCCGGAACACGCCCGCCGGCGGCCTGGGAGCCCTGCGAGCCCTGCAGGACACGTCGGCAGGCTGCGGCGCGTGGGCGTACAACTACACCGGCGACGTGCCCGGGCCACCGGACGTGGGCGCCACGATCGGTGCGATCCCCGGCATCCTCCGTGCGTGGTTCCCGCTCGACCTCGGTGGCGCGGGCCTCCCCAGGGCCTCGCGAGGCTGCTGAGGGGCCGATCGGTGCGGAGGCTGCGCCACCTCGCGCTCGGACTGATCCTGGTTTCGCCGGTGCTCGCGCCGGCGGCGACCGGGGCGAGCACGGCGTGTGCCGTCGAGGCTGCCGGTGAGCCCCACGCGGCGCTCGTCATCGGCACAGGGGGCCAGACGCTCACCTACTGCGTCGCGCTCGATGCCCCGAGCGTGAGCGGTCTGCGGCTGATCCAGCTGGCCGGTGCCCAGCAGGGACTGCAGTACCGCCTCGGTTTCGGCGGGCAGGCGGTCTGCCAGCTCGCCGGCATCGGTCCGGCGGGCGGTGATTGCTTCGCCGACTACCCGGACTTCTGGGGCTACTGGCACGGCGACGGCGGCGGCGGCTGGACCTGGGCGGGCTCCGGCGCGGGCTCCGCGTCGATCGGCGACGGCGACGTCGAGGGGTGGACCTGGGGCTCCGGCGACTCGGGCGCCTCGCATCCAGCACCACCGGCGATCGCGTTCGACGACGTGTGCCAGGTGGCGGAGCCGACACCCCCGCCGGATGACGACGGTGGTGGAGGAGGAGGCGGAGGCTCGGGTGGCGGTGGGGGGGGTGGCGGTGGCGGCTCGGCCGGCGGTGGTGGCTCGGGTGGCGGATCGGGTGGCGGGGTCGCGACCGATCCCGCTGCGGGCGACGGCGGGTCCTCCGGCAGCGATGGCGCCTCCCAAGCCCAGGACGGCAACGGCGGAAGGGACACCGATCGAGGGGGCGCAGGCGACGATGCCGGGGCCGTCACACCGTCGCCGGTCGGATCGCCGACGGCCGATGCCTCCGAGGTGGCGACGGTGGCATCGGTCTCCGATCCGGGCGGTGGCGGTCCGCCGGTCGCCGGGGTCGTCGCCCTGACCCTGATCGCCGGGCTCGGTGTCGCCGGATGGTTCACGCTGCGCCGACGGAACGCCGGGGGTCGCTAGTCGTGCACCCTGCCGCGTGGATCGTCTGGGCAACCTGTGCGGGCCTGATCGCGTTCACCACGACCGACCCCTTCTATCTGGGGCTCGTGGTGGCGGTGTCGTGGTTCGTGTACGCGGCGCAGCGGGTGCCCGGTCCGAGCGAGCGGTCCTTCCGCGTCTTCGCGATCGCCGGGCTGGTGACGATGGCGGTGCGCACCGCGCTCGTCCTCTTCGGCACGGTCGACGCGGGCAGCGTTGCGTTCGCCGCGCTCGAGGGCGCGCGCCTGGCCACGCTGCTGATCGTCTTCGGCACCTTCAACGCCGTGACCGATCCGTTCGGAGTGGTGCGCCTCGCGCCGCGCCGCTTCCACGAACCTGCGCTGGCCGCGGCGCTCGCCCTGTCGATCGCGCCCCGCACGATCGCGATGGTGGGTCGCGTGCGCGAGGCCCAACGCCTGCGTGGCATGCACCCCTCGGCCTGGCGGGCGTTGCCGACCCTCGCGGTGCCGGTGCTGGAAACCGGCATGGAGGAGGCCGTGACGCTCGCGGAGAGCATGGACTCGCGGGGGCACGGACGCGGTCGCCGCACGCGATACCGACCCGATCGGTGGACCGGCGGGGCGGTGGTCGTGGTCGCCTCGTCGTCGGTCGCCGCCGGTGTGTTCCTGACCGCCGCGTTCAACGGCGTGGGCGGTCTGCATCCTTCGACGTTCCCGCTCCTATGGCCGGCGGCCGATCCGTGGCTCCTCGTGACGATCGGGCTGCTGGTGGTGCCGGCCTTCCTGCCACGGCCCTCGGTCGACGGGGAGGCAGGGACGATCCGATGAGCGCACTGAGCTTCGACGCCGTGTGGTTCACCTATCCCGACGGTGCCCGCCCTGCACTGCGCGACGCCACCGTCTCGATCGACGAGGGCACCTTCGCGCTCGCGATCGGTTCGACCGGCGCGGGCAAATCCACGTTCCTGCGCGCTGCGAACGGGCTCGTGCCCCACTTCACGGGAGGTCGGTTCTCGGGCCGCGTGGTCGTCGACGGACGCGACACGCTCGTGCACGCACCTCGTGCGCTGGCCGATGCCGTCGCGCACGTGCCGCAGGACGCGGCCGCCTCGTTCGTGCTCGACCGAGTCGAGGACGAACTCGCCTACGGCATGGAGAACCTCGGCGTCGACCCCGCTCATATGCGCCGGCGCGTCGAGGAGATGCTCGACCTGCTCGACATCGAGCCGCTCCGCCGTCGGAGCGTGCGCTCCCTCTCGGGTGGGGAGCAGCAACGGGTCGCGATCGCGGCCGCCCTCGCCGCCGGGCCACGCATCCTCGTCCTCGACGAGCCCACTTCCCAGCTCGATCCCCAGGGTGCCGAGCACGTGGTCGCCGCGCTTCAGCGCCTCGTGCACGACCAGGGCATGACGGTGCTGCTCGCGGAGCACCGCCTGGAACGCGTCGCAGGCTTCGTCGACCTGGTCGTCGGCTTCGAGCGAGGCACGGTGTCGACGGGAGAGCCCGCCGAGGTGATCCGCCGACTCGCGATGGGGCCCCCAGTCGCCCGGCTCGGCCGACTCGCGGGATGGGACCCTGTGCCGCTCACGGTGCGCGAGGCACGCCGGCTCGGCGGCCCGCTGGGGCCGTTCGTGCTGCCCGACACGACCCGACGCTCGGCGCCCGGAGAGACGCTCGTGCGCGTGGCCGGTCTCGAGGTGCGCCACGGGGAGTTCCGTGCGCTCAGGGAGATCGGACTCGATGTGCGACGAGGCGAAGTCGTGGCGGTCATGGGCCGCAACGGCGCCGGCAAGACGACCCTCCTCCGTTCGATCGCCGGGGTCCACGCGCCCGCCCGGGGCACGATCAACGTCGACGGGCGCTCACCAACCCCCGGGGTCGACGTCGCCCTCTGCCCGCAGGAACCGGAGGTCGTGCTGTTCGCCGAGACGGTGGGCGAGGAGGTGCTCGCCACCCGCAGAACGAGGGGGTTGTCAGCCGACGCCGATCCCCACGCTCGAAGCGCTGGGCATCGCCGACCTCGTATCCAGACACCCTCGCGACGTCTCCGCC
Organism: uncultured Actinomycetes bacterium; assembly: GCA_963734685.1. Taxonomy (GTDB): domain Bacteria; phylum Actinomycetota; class UBA4738; order UBA4738; family HRBIN12; genus JAOUEA01. Next base: position 674,923 of record CAVTIC010000001.1, read on the forward strand.
GGTCAGCGGCTGCTGGTCGCGACCGCGGCGATCGCGGCGGCCGAGGCGCCGGTGCTGCTCCTCGACGAACCGACGCGCGGACTGGACCCACCCTCGAAGGATCGGCTGGCACGATTCCTGCGATCGCACGCCGCAGGAGGCGGCGCCGCGATGGTGGCGACCCACGACGTGGAGCTCGCAGCCACGGTCGCCACTCGCGTCGTGATCCTCGCGGGGGGCGAGATGGTCGCCGACGGTGACCCCGGCGTGGTGCTCGGCGACTCGACCGTGTTCGCACCGCAGATGACCCGGGCGTTCGGCGCCGGGTGGCTCACGCCGGAACAGGTCGCGGAGGCGCTGGCATGATCACCCAGCAGCGCCGCCTCGCCGCGGAGCGCGCGGACCGGCGCGCGACGCGCGAGCGCTCCGGGCGAGCTCGGTCGCTCACCGGCCGCTCCCGCCTGCGACTCGCCACGCTGATCGTCGTGAACCTCGTCGGCCTCCTGGCGTTCCTCTGGCCGTTCGTGCTGCCGGTCACCCCGGGAGTGAACGAGAACCATGCGAACGACGGACCGGTGATCCTGGCGGTGCTCGTGATCTGCCTGGGCTCTGTGCTCTTCGTGGAGCTCGGCCGAGGAGGACTCGGTCCCAAGACCGTGGCGTTGCTCGCGGTGCTCGGGGCCGCGATGGTCGCGCTGCGTCTGCCCGGTTTCGTCGCCGGCTTCAGCGCGATGTTCATCGTGGTGCTCGTCGCCGGGAACTCGTTCGGCCCCGGGTTCGGGTTCCTGCTCGGGGCGGTCGGCACGTTCGCGAGCGGTCTCTTCCTCGGCGGACTCGGACCGTGGCTGCCGTTCCAGATGGTCGCCGTGGGGTGGGTCGGGATGGGCGCCGGAGCTGCTGCCGAAGCGATCGTGGCCGGTGCGCATCGGGTCGCTCGCCGCGTACGGGGTCGTGGCCGGCTACCTGTTCGGCGCGGTGATGAACCTGTGGTCGTGGCCGTTCCTCACGACGGGCACGGCGGTGGACTGGGATCCGACGGCGGGAGCCGCTGCCAACCTGCGTCATTACCTGGCGTTCTACGTCGCGAGCTCGTTCGCATGGGACACGTTCCGCGCGGTGGGCAACGCAGCACTCGTGCTCGTGCTCGGGCGCCCGCTCCTGGGTGCGCTCGATCGCGCGGCCCGGCGGATGCACCTCGAGGTGGCCGACCGCTCGGCCCGGCCGGAAGTGGCCGACCGCTCGGCCCGGCCGGAAGTCGCCGGGTAGCATCTCGAGATGGCCGAGGCTCCCAGCGAGCGAACCCGCGTCCACCGGCACCCCGAACGTGCCGACCACGATCGTGCGACGATCGACGAGATCCTCGACGATGCACTGCTGTGCACGGTGTCCTGGGTCGACGAGGAAGGCCGTCCACGCGCGCTCCCCACGATCCAAGCGCGCATCGGCGACACGCTCTACCTGCACGGATCGCGACGAGCTCGGGCGTGGAAGGCGATCGCTGCCGGCGCGGAGATCTGCGTCGTGGCGGCGATCGTCGACGAGCTCGTGCTCGCCCGCACCTCACCTGCCCATTCGATGAACTACCGCAGCGCCGTCGTGTACGGACGAGCCCGGGAGGTCACCGAGCGGGACGAGTTGTACGCGGCGGCGAAGGCGATCACCCATCACGTGATGCCTGGACGGGAGGACGACGCGGCCCAGCCCGATGATGACGACTGGCGCCAGACGCTGATCCTCGCGATGCCGGTCGAGGAGGCGAGCGCGAAGGTCCGCACCGGCCCGCCGAAGGACGACGAGCACGACCTCGATCTCGACGTCTGGGCGGGCACGCTGCCGTTGCGCGTCGTCGTCGGCTCGCCGAACGCTGCGCCCGATCTGAAGCCGGGCATCCCCGTGCCCCCTTACCTTCCGAAGCACGGAGAGGAGTTCCGACGCCCATGAGCGCCCAGGCCCCACCCCGAGGACCCGCGTCCGACGCCTTCCCGAGCTCGGCGTCTACGAGCGCGAGCGGGTCCACGCGATCCTCGACGAGGCGATCTACTGCCACCTCGCCTGGGTCGGCGCCGACGGCGACCTCCGCCTGATCCCCACGATCCACGCGCGCATCGACGACACCCTCTACGTGCACGGATCGGCAGCTCCAGCACGCTGCGGGCGATCAAACAGGGCCTGCCGATCGACCTGACCCCCGGGTACGTCACCGGGTACCGTCGCCCGGGCGAGGCCTGACCCCCCTGGTCACCCGGCAGGCGGAGTCAGCCGCACGACGAAGCGTTCGAGCGCGCTCGCGACCTGGAGGACCGAGAGCTCGCCGGTCGCCGCGACGGCGACGAGTGCGATCAGCTCGTCATCGGGTGCCTGCAGGTCCAGGCCGTTGCGGTTCAGGAAGACCGTCGTCGCGAGCAGCGCGACCTTGGCATTGGATCGGGCGAAGGGTCGGAGGCGCAGCATCGCCAGCAGCAATGCGGCGGCCTTCGGCACGAGGCCGGGGTACGACTCGCGACCCTCCTCACGCCGATCGGGCTCAGCCACCGCCTCGGCCAGCCGACCGTGATCGGCGAGCGCGCCGGCGCCTACCTCGACCCGCGCGATCGCCACGACGTCGTCGGCCGTGAGGGTGCGGGCCGGGTCTACAGGTCCCCCAGCCGGTCCAGGACGCTGCGGAGACGACCTCGGGCACGATCGACGAACGCGGCGACCTCGGCCTCCCGCCCTGCGGACTCGAGATAGAGGCGGACCGCACGACGCAGGTGTTCCTCCGCGTCGACGCCGGTCACGGTCGTGAGCAGATGGAGCTGTTCGTCGACCTCTCGCGGCACGCGAGTCGTCTGTTGCAGGGGGACCACCTCCGCCCGACATCTTCGCCCGGAACCGCGCCGACGTCGAACACCCGGGTCAGGGAGGCGCGTTGACGAACGCGACGATCTGCGCTAGATATATCGCTCCGATATATTCAGACGATATATCCAGCCAAGGGCGCCGACCGAGTCGGCGACCCGGAGGGAGACGATCACCCGCGTGCTCGAAGTCGCGATCCTGGGGTTGCTGAAGCAACAGCCCATGCACGGCTACCAGCTCTCGCGCGAGCTCGGCGAGTCGCTGGGCGGCTTCTGGCGGGTCTCGTACGGGTCTCTCTACCCCACGCTGCGCCGCCTCGAGCGCGACGGATCGGTCGAGCCGGAACAGACCGAGGCCGTCGGTGGACGGCGCAAGACCGTCTACCGCATCACCGAGAGCGGCGAGCAGGCGTTCCTCGAGCTGCTGCAGGAGACGCCGGCCGAGGGCTCGGCCGAGGACACCAGGTTCCGCGTACGGTTCGCGTTCTTCCGGTACCTGCCCCCGGAGACCCGTATCCGGCTGCTCGAGCGCCGGCGCGCGTCCCTCGAGGAACGCCTGGCCACGATCGACGGTTCGCTCCGCGCCCACCGGGGGCGGGCCGACGACTACGCGCTCGCGCTGATGGAGCACGGTCGCGCCGCGACCGAATCCGACATCGAGTGGCTCGACGGGCTGATCCGAAGCGAGCGCGAGAAGACCAACAGAGACCTGGAACGAGGGGGCACGAGGACCCGCCGGTCGGCGGTCCTCACCAGGAAGGAGCACACCTCATGAGCACCGTTCGGATCGCGATCGTCGGCGTGGGCAACTGCGCGTCCGCGCTCGTGCAGGGCCTGACCTACTACGAGGACGCCGACCCCGCGGACGGCGTGCCCGGTCTGATGCACGTGGAACTCGGCGGATACCACGTGCGGGACGTCGAGGTAGTCGCCGCCTTCGACGTCGACGAGAACAAGGTCGGCAAAGACGTCGCCGATGCGATCTTCACTGAGCCGAACAACACGATCAGATTCAGCGACGTGCCGCCGCTCGGTGTCCGCGTATCGCGAGGCCGCACGCTCGACGGGCTCGGCACGTACTACCGCGAGATCGTCACCGAGTCCGACAACTCCGAGGTCGACGTCGTGCAGATGCTGCGCGACACGCGGTCCGACGTGCTCGTGAGCTACCTCCCCGTGGGCTCCGAGGAGGCCGACCGCTTCTACGCGCAGTGCGCGATCGACGCCGGGGTGGGCTTCGTGAACGCGTTGCCGGTCTTCATCGCGAGTGATCCCGTCTGGGCGAAGAAGTTCGCGGACGCCGGCGTGCCGATCGTCGGCGACGACATCAAGAGCCAGGTCGGCGCCACGATCACGCACCGCGTGCTCGCGAAGCTGTTCGAAGACCGCGGCGTCGAGCTCGATCGCACCTACCAGCTGAACTTCGGCGGCAACATGGACTTCAAGAACATGCTCGAGCGCGAGCGGCTGGTCTCGAAGAAGGTCTCGAAGACCCAGTCGGTGCAATCACAACTCGAAGAGCCCCTCGAGAAGGAGAACATCCACATCGGCCCGAGCGACCACGTGCCCTGGCTCGAGGACCGCAAGTGGGCGATGATCCGCCTGGAAGGCCGCAACTTCGGCGACGTGCCGCTCACGATCGAGATGAAGCTCGAGGTGTGGGACTCACCCAACTCCGCCGGCGTCATCATCGACGCGGTGCGGTGCGCGAAGCTCGCCATGGACCGTGGCATCGGTGGCCCGATCATCGGCCCGAGCGCCTACTTCATGAAGAGCCCGCCGGTGCAGTTCACCGACGAGATGGCGCGCGAGATGGTCGAGCAGTTCATCGTCGGCACCGGAGAGGGCGCCAACGCCGACTGGACCGCCTTCTTCGACGCGACGAGGGCCTGAGCGCAGGCGCTGGGGCCCCGGTCTCGTGTGGGCGACTGACATGGACGGGGCCGGGTCCTGTTGGGGACCCGGCCCCGACACCGTCCGGGGGGAGCGGACGCCTCGGCGACCGTGGGCGGTCGCGACACGTGCACAGGGTGGGTGAAACGGGGGGCCTGCGCTACGGCCGACGGACCGACACCACGCCACCGTAGGTCGCGAACCTGTTGCCCTCGACACCTAGGCCGAACGGTGGGTGACGCTCAGCTGCGGAGCTCCAACAGACGATGCACGGGCGCGAGGTCGAACGGGTTGTTCCCTTTCGTGCCGAGCTCCACGATCAGGTGCTGCGCCCCCGCTTCGAGGAAGGCATCCGTCTGGTCGACGTCGTCAGTGTCGATCAAGACGGTTCGCTCGATCTCACCGGGGTCCCGGCCCACGCGCTCGCACCACTGGTCGAGCACCGCGTTCTTCGCCGCGTAGGTCTCCGGCGGGCCGAAGCTGTTCCAGAGGCGGCCGTGCTCGGCAACCAGGCGGAGCGTGACCTTCTCACCACCCCCGCCGATCAGGATCGGCAGCGGTGAACGGACCGGAGGCGGATCGAGCCTCTCGAGACGAGCTTCGATGCGTGGGAGCGCTACCTCGAGGGCCCTGAGCCGGTCGATCGCCGTGCCGAACTCGTAGCCGTACTCCTCGTAGTCGCGCCTGAACCACCCGGCACCGATCCCGAGGATCAGCCGGCCGCCGCTCAGGTGATCGACCGTGCGGGCGACGTCGGCCAGCAGGTCGGGGTTGCGATACGAATTGCAGGTCACCATCATCCCGAACTCGGCTCGCTCGGTGTCGCACGCGATCGCGGCGAGCAGGGTCCAACCTTCGAAATGCGCGCCGTCGGGGCCGTCGTACAACGGGAAGAAGTGATCCCAGGTCCAGATCGTATCGACGCCCAACGCGTCGGCCGCTCGCCATCCCTGTCTGAGAACCTCCATCGTCGTCAGCTGGGGGTGGAACTGAGCGCCAACCTTGAAGCGAACCATGCCATCTCCCCCGCGAGTGCGCGGTCCCGCGTCCGGGCCATCGGATGACGCTACCGCAGCCTGGCTCGAACGGCTGCGTGAGCCGACGCGGTCTCAGCCGACCTCGACCGCGACAGACGACGACCATCGGGATGCCTCGCCCAGCGCCGCGTCCCGCATGCGGGCACGGAAGCGGTAGCGACCCTTCCCCGCACCGGGGGTGAAGGCGTCGTACCCGACCGTGACGCCCGTGCGCCATGCCTTCCACACCCTGCCTGGACGTCGGATCTGCACGTCGTAGACCCGGCCGTCCGATGCATCCGCGGCCGCCCAGATCGCCGTGAACGTCCGGTGCACGCCTCCGGAACCCGGAGCGACGCGCATCGGAACCGTGACCCGGCCGCCCATGGACGGGTGCGGGGTGCACGTGAACGGGTACACACCGGCGGCCTGGAACGTGAACGACGTGCTTGGACCTCCAGGCCCGACCGACCCGGAGTCATAGAGGCCGAGCCCCGAGCTGTCGGTCGCGGTGTGGTGCGACGGCCCTTCGAAATCGAAGACGACCGTGCCCCCGCGGGCGATCGGCACCGTCGACGGGTCGAACCGGAAATCGATGACCGCGACGTGCGTGTCGGGAGGCGGCGACGTCGTCGACCCGGCCGGCATGGCCGGGGGGCTCGCACCTGCGGCGGGCAGGTCGGCACCGACCACCAGGCAGACCACCATCGAGGTGGCCAGCACGAAGGCCGGCAACGCCGGGCCGGACACCGCCGGGGACACCCGTCTCACCCACCCGGTATCGGCCGTGACGCGGGCGTGACTGGAGCCCGGCCCTACGATGGCTCCGATGAACCGAGGATCCACCGCGGCGCTGGGGAATCCGCGAGACGCGCTGCACCACGCCGACTTCCGGCGGTTGTTCGCGATGCGCCTCGTGAGCCAGTCGGCCGACGGACTCGTGCAGGCCGCGCTGGTCGCCTCGCTCGCGTTCTCGCCCGAACGCTCGACGACGGCCGCCGGCTTCGCGCTGGCCTCGGCGATCGTGATCGTGCCGTTCTCGCTGATCGGCCCGTTCGTCGGTGTCTTCATCGACCGATGGTCGCGGCGGAGGATCATGGTCGTCGCGCCGTTGCTGCGCGCAGCGCCGGTCTTCCTCGTCCTCGCGAGCCCCTCTCGCCAGGCCGCCCTCTACTACGGGGGTGCGCTGTTCGTGACATCGGTGAACCGGTTCTTCCTCGCGACCGCCCAGGCGGTGGTGCCTCGTCTGGTGCCCACGGAGGATCTGCTGGCCGCGAATTCGATCGCGACGGTGGGAGGGACGGTCGCCTTGCTCGTCGGGGTCTTCGCCGGGGGGCTCGTCTCCGATGCCTTCGGGAACGGGGCGATCGTGTCCGTGGCGGCGGTCATGTGGGTGGCCGCCTCGCTCGTCGCCTACAGGATCCGCAGCGACCTCCGCCCGCACCAGCTGCCGGAGTCCCCCGAGCTACTGCGTCATCAGCTCCGCAGGGTCGGGGTGGAGTTCGCCGACGGGCTGCGCCATGTCGTCCACACTCCTCGGGCGGTCGGACCGATCGCGTCGATCGGGCTCGACCAGTTGGGACAGGGACTGATCCTGGTGCTCGCGCTCGTCGTGTTCCGCGAGCGCTTCGACCAGGGTGTCGGATCGTTCTCGTGGCTGATCGGCGCCGGTGGGGTCGGGGTGTTCCTGGGCCTGGCCACCGTCGGGGCGCTCGACCGGCACTTCGAGCGGGCGCGCATCGTCGGCGGCGCCTTCGCCGTCGGCGGCGCCGGCATCCTGCTCGTGAGCCTGCTGGTCACGCCGTGGACCGTGCTGTTCGCGAGCTTCGTGGTGGGCCTGTCGTTCGCCTGGAAGAAGGTGCCGGTCGACACGATGGTGCAGGAAGCGGTTCCCGACGGGCTGAGGGGGAGGGTCTTCGCCGCCTACGACGTCGTGTACAACGCTGCCCGCTTGCTCGCCGCGGTGCTGGCGATCCCACTGTTGCCCACGCTCGGTGAGCAGGGCACCGCTGCGCTGGTCGGCGTCGTCTTCCTGCTCTGGGTACCCGTGCTCCCCCGTTGGCTCGCTCGTGCTCCCGAGATCAGGCTCCGGTTCGCCGAAGGAGCCCGGGCCGAGGAGTGGCCTCGCGGGGTCGTCTGGGGCGGGGTCGAAGAACCGGTCGAGGTGGTGCGTTCGACGCTCGACGAGCACGATGGGATCCGCACACGGCGCTACCGTCTCGCGCTCGTCGACGGCACCGTGATCGACGTGAGCCGGGATGAGCCCGACGGTCAGTGGCGGATCGACCGGGAGTTGGCGGACTGAACCTCGTACCCCGATCTCCGTACGGTCAGCTACGTAGCCATACTTACTTAGGGCACGGTAGCTAGTTTCCCCGTACTACGGGTATCGACGCCCGGGCCGACCGGGCGCATCCTGGTCCCGTCATCGCGCGCCGACATCATCCCGAACCCCGCGCGCGGAAGGATCGGATGGATGAACGACCACGGAGAGCACAAGGCCGGCATGCTCAGCGAGTGCCGCGAGTGCGCCACGGTCGCGTACGAGCCCGGCTGGTACGCCACCCTCCTCGGCTTCGCGCAGCTGCGTGAAGCCGTGCGTCTCCAAGGAGTTCGGTCCATCACCTCGTAGCCCGGGATCCCCCTCGCGGGCTCACGGAGGCCGGAGACGGCCGGGAATGCGCCTCAGGCGACTCCCGCGCCGCCTCCGGCCTTACTCTTCGTTCGCTCGCCCGGCGGCGGGCGGCGAGCAGCACCAGGCCGAGGCCACCGGCCACGAGTCCGCTCAGCACGAAGCCGACCCGCGGCCCGAAGTGCTCGCCGATCACGCCGGCGATCGGCGCGCCGATCGGCGTCGAACCGAGGAACACGATGCCGTACAGGGCCATGACCCGACCACGTGCCTCGGGTCGGGACGCCAGCTGCAGCATCGTGTTCCCGGTGATCATGAAGGCCATGATCGTGAATCCCATCGGGATCATCGCTGCCCCCGCGAGCCACAGCGTGGGCGCGAGCCCCGCCAGCACGAGCGACACACCGGCGGCCACCGCCCAACCGGCGAGGTCGCGCAGGCGCGGTTCGGCCGCCCGACCTGCCATCACGATCGCCCCCACGAACGACCCGACCCCCGCGAGGGCGGACAAGGCACCGAAGGTGCCGGCGTCGCCATCGAACGTCCGTTCCGCGAGTAAGGGCACGAACACCGCGAAGTTGAACGACACTGTGAACACGACCGCCATCGCGAGCAGCGGCCGGCGCAGATCGTCGGTGGCCCACACGTACCGCAGACCGGCCGTCAGGTGGCCGCGCTCGCGGGTGGTGCGCTTCTGCGGATGCAGCTCGCCGGAGCGCATCGCCAACAACGCCACCAGCACGGCCGCGTACGAGAGCCCGTCGATCAGGAAGCAGGTCGCGATACCCACCGTCGCGATCAGCACGCCGGCGACCGCAGGTCCGATCACACGTGAGCCCGTGAACGCGGCGCTGTTCAGGCTGACGGCGTTGCGAACGTGCTCCTTGCCGACCATCTCCACGTAGAAGCTCTGCCGTGAGGGATTGTCGATCGCCGTCACCACGCCCGACGCGATCGAGAGCACGTAGACCATCCAGAGCTCTACCGACCCGGACGCGACGAGCACCCAGAGCATCAGCGCCACGGCGCCGTAGGACGCCTGGGTCGCGATCAGGATGCGCCGCTTGTCGAACCGATCGGCCAAGACGCCCCCGTACGCGCCCAGCAGCAGGACCGGAAGGAAGTACAACGCGACGTTGGCGCCGAGCGCCGTGCCGCTGTCGGTCAGGCGCAGCACCAACCATGCGCTCGCGGTGAAGTTCATCCACGTGCCGATCGCCGAGACCGTCTGGCCGAACAGGTACAGGCGGAAGTTCCGCGACGCCCGGACCGACGAGAGCGTGCGGCCGATCGCCGCGGAGACGCGCGGGCTCATGTCTGCAGCTCCGTCATGCCGTCGAGGATCTCTGCTGCACGCTCGAGGGTCGCGAGCTCATCGGGGTCGAGACGCTTGAGTCGAGTCGCGAGGTACTTGTCGGTGCGTCGGCGAGCGCGATGCATCAACGTTCGGCCCGCAGGGGTGAGCTGCACCCACGCGACACGGCGATCGAGCGGATCGGGCGTGCGCTCCACGAGTCCTTGCTCGACGAGCGCCCCGAGGATGCGTGTGACCGTCGGCTTCCGCACCTGCTCGTGCGCTGCGAGGTCACCGGCAGTCATCGGTCCGTGCCGCTCGATCGTGGCCAGCGCCGCCAGCAGCGTCGGTGAGACGCCCGCCTGACTCTCACGGCGAAGCGTGCGGGAGAGCCGGAACACGGACAGGCGCAGGCGCGAGGCGAGCCGCGCGAGGTCGGTGGCGGGGGGAGCGGTCGGCATGACGCCGAGGATAGTTCACGATGCTAACTAGTGTCATCGAACCGACGTGGTTGCATCGGTTCGGATCCGAGGGAGGCTATCGTGGCCCGCCGGGGACCCCCGAGGGCCCCGGGGCCGAGGAGCGGACGGATGATGCCGAGCAGGAACGGGCACGGAGCGCACGAGGCGCCGAGACGGCGCCGCGGCCGGCGAGCCGGCTTGATCGGGGCCGTGCTCGTGGTCGCCCTGCTCGCCTTCGGTGGAGGGTACCTGCTCGCTCGCGGCGACGGCGCCGAGACCGTCCCTCCTTCGTCCGGGACGCCCACGTCGAGCCCGACCGAGGAGGCCTCCCCGACCGGGACGTCGCCGACGAGCGGGCCCTCGCCCTCGCCGATCGCCGACTCGTTGGCGGACGGCCGCCACTTCGTGTTCGTGGAGTCGGCCACCGCCTCGCCCGGTTCGCTCCGCTTCGACCTGGCGGAGTTCCTGACCGGGGCGCAAGCCGAGCAAGCCGCCCAGGACCACGGGGACGAGGTGGTGAGCGGCTACTACATCGTGAACGACAACCCCCGCCTGCGGCGCATGCCTGTCTCCGACGCCGCGGACGTGCGGTACATCCCGGTGAGCCAGTGCTGCGAGCTCGTGCCGGGGGACTGGGACGCATTCGTCGAAGCGGTCGACGCAACCGCGCAGACCGACTACGACCCGTCAGCCCCGTGGTGGATCACGATCCGAGATGGGCGGATCGTCGCGATCGAGCAGCAATACCTGCCCTGAGATCCTCGGCAGATCTCCCGGGCGGGTGATGGTGCGGAGGTAGGGTCGTGGTCATGAATCACGCCGATCACGAACCAGGCACGATCGACGAGTGCCCGGAATGTCGGGCACTCGCGTACGAACCTGGGTGGTACAAGGCGATGCGCGAGGAACGGGTCATCGCCCGTCACAGCGGACGGGTGGTCGTGCCAGACGCCGACGAGGGAGACGTCGACGTCGTCGTGGCAGAGATCCCGGCCAGGCCCGACGTCGAGGTGCTCGACCTCGAGCCGGCCGAGCGCGACGAGCGCTGAGCCGACGCCGCCTCCGCGAGATGGAGGACGTCGCCGGACATCGGCGCGCGACGAGCCGACTCATCGGCCAAGTAGTCCATACCAGAGTAGCCCGGCGAGGGCGCTGGCCCCGATCACCGGCAGCACCTTCCACTTCAGTCGCCAGAGACCGACGAACGCGACCGCCGCGACGACAGCGGCGAAGACGTCGATGCTCGACCAGACCGGGGCCGGCACGTCGAACCGTCCGAGCAGCCGGGCCGTGCCGACCTGTTCGAAGAGCGTCGCGATCGCGAACGTCACGGCGAGGTTCGCGATCACGCCGACGACCGCCGCGGTGACCGTCTCGAGAGCGGCGGCCAGGCGCCGGTTCCCCCGCAGGCTCTCGACGTACGGCGCGCCCAGGAAGATCCAGAGGAAGCACGGCGCGAACGTCGCCCACACCGCGACGAACGCGCCGAGCGTGCCGGCGACGAGCGGATCGAGGCCGCCGGGGTTCTGGTAAGCGCCCACGAAGCCGACGAACTCGAGCACCATGATCAGCGGGCCGGGCGTGCTCTCGGCGAGACCGAGCCCGACCACCATCTGCGCGGGCAGGAGCCATCCGTAGGTCTGCACCGCGGCGACGTTCACGTAGGCGAGCACCGCGTAGGCGCCGCCGAACGTCACGAGGGAAGCGCGCGAGAAGAACCATCCCATCTCGGTGAGCGTGTCGCCGGGGCCACGCCAGGCGGCGATCAGCGCGATCGGCACGAGCCAGACGACGAGGCCAACGACCAGGATGCGTGCGGCCCTCATCCTCGACGGGATCGTGTGGGCGGCCCGTGGCGCGTCATCGCGGATGGCGATGCGTTCCTGCTCCTCGAGCTCGTGAGCGACACCGACGTCGAACAGGTCGGGGCGGGCTGTGCCGCCGACGAAGCCGATCAGCACGGCGCCGAGCACGATCAGCGGGAACGGCACGTGCAATACGAAGATCGCGATGAACGCGGCGATCGCCACCGCGAGCATCACGCCGTTCGCCAGCGCCTTCGTGCCGATACGGATCGTCGCGGCCGCCACGATCCCGATCACCGCGGGGGCGAGACCGGCGAAGATCGCGCTCACCCACGTGACGTCGCCGTGCACCGCGAAGAGCCACGACAGGCCGAACATCACGAACACGCTCGGCAGCACGAACATCACGCCGGCGAGGAGCCCGCCTTTCACCCGATGCAGGAGCCATCCGAGGTAGATCGCGAGCTGCTGCGCCTCGGGGCCGGGTAGCAGCATGCAGAAGTTCAGCGCGTGCAGGAACCGGCCGTTCGAGACCCACCTGCGCCGGTCGACGACCTCCTCGTGCATCAGGGCGATCTGTCCGGCCGGCCCGCCGAAGTTGATGAAGCCGAGCTTCACCCAGAAGCGGGCAGCCTCACGGAACGACACACCGTGGCGCTGCGGCTCGGCCGCGTTCACGCCGTGAGTCTAGGGGGCCGACTCTGAGCGGAAGCGCTGCGCCGGGCGATCGTCGCAGCCACTCGGCAGGGACCTCCGTGTTCCGGCGCAGGTACCACTAGGGAGGTCCCTGCCGAGTCACCACGAGCGAACCCGAGCCGAGCCTCCCCGGCTCAGATGAAGAGCGAGACCGCCGCGTCGCGCATCTCGGCGATCGCGGTTGCCGCACCGATCGGCTCCTCCAGCCCGTCGAGCAGGTCCTCGCGCTTCAGCCCCAGCAGGTCCATCGTCATCTGGCACGGGATCAGGCGCACGCCGAGCTCCTGCGCCGTGACGATCAATTCTTCCGGCTTGGCCACGCGGTGGTCGTCGGCGAGCTTCTTGAACATCGTCGGCCCGGCCCCGGCGAAGTGGTAGCGCGAGAGCTTCGCCTTCTCGGCCGAGCCGGGGTTCATCGCGCTCATCATCTTCTGCATCCAGTTGTCGCCGGTGATGCGCACGCCCGGCTTCACGATCGCGAACAGCCCCCAGAACGTGAAGAACACGCTCGACTCCATGCCGCTCGCCGCTGCGGTCGTCGCGAGGATCGTGGTAGGCCAGATGCGGTCGAGATCGCCGCCCCAGGCGATGATCGTCAGCTTGTTCTTCTTCTTGACCGCCCCGCTCGAAGCTGCCTCCAGGGCCTCGATGCGCGCCAGCAGCTCGGCGTAGGTCGACGCGTCGATGCGATCTTCGATCGTCGCCACCGCGATCAGGCCTTCCGGATCAGGTAGCGGAACTCGCCGTCGGACTCGCTCGACTCGAGCAGCTCGTTGCCGCTGATCTCGGCCCAGCTCGGGATGTCGGAGCGGGAGCCGGGGTCGGTGGCCAACAGCTCGAGCAGATCGCCGCCGTGGGCGTCCTTCAACGCCTTCGCGAGCGAGACGAGCGGACCGGGGCAGGACTGTCCCCTTGCATCGACGATGGTGGAAACGGTCGTAGACACGGGTGCACCTCCGGTGCGGTGGTGGGACGAGGAGCGGAGCGGTGGAGCGCGCGGCGCGAGGACACGCCGTCCCTGGTCAGCAGGGACAGCAGATGCGATCGGGGATCATGGCCCCCACGATGCCGGCTTCGCGCGTGCAGATCATTTGCAGGTGCAACAGCCTAGCCGAGTTGGGCCGTTCCGGACAACCGGACACTCCGGGCCTAGGGCGACCGGCGGCGTCGTGAGGCACCCCGCCGACCGTCCGAGGCGACGCAGGCCTTCGAGGTCGCCCGGACCGAAGTCGGAGACCCCGCCGCCGGCCTCGTTCATCAGCTGGCCCTGCTCTTCCACGTGGTCGAGGCCCATGACGTGGCCCCACTCGTGCAGCACCACCGGGCCTTGGTCGTCGGGGGCTGCGAATCCAGGTCCGTTCGGGTCATCGGCGTTGATCGCGATCCATCCGCTCACGATCACGTCGCTGCCCGGGGGGGTGAACGGCGAAGCCACTCCGGCCGCGACGTCCTCGCCGCTGCGGAACGAGATCGTCGACGAGTCGGGGTCGATCCACGTCACGATCACCGGCGCCCATCCCTCGCCGTCGGCCTGCACCATGGAGCGCCGGCGCTCCAGGACCTCGTCGGTGAGCCCGTCGTACGCGAAGGCGATACCGGTGGCAGCGGAGATGCGGCTCACGGCTTCCTGCACGTCGGTGAGGGAACCCGCAGGAGCCTCGCCGACGTTGACCACGTAGTGCACGGGCTCGCAGGGGTTCCAGCGGACGGGATCGCCGTCGAAATCGCGGGCGATGAACCGGAACTCGTCGCGGTGCTCTGTCGGGTCGTACCTGATCAGGTACGACGTGAACAGGGCCCCGATCATCATCGCGACCGTGAGGACCGCCGAGCCCACCACCCACCGGGGAAACCGGCGCCGCGGGGCAGGCGCGAGCGGGGGCCACGCGTCGGGGATCAGGTCGGGCCGGGGCGGAACCGGGGGAAGCATCGAAGCCAGCGTTCACTCCTCGCGTGGGCGTCAGGGTAGGGGGCATGCTCCAGCACGTGCTCCAACAATCGTAGGGCACCCCACCCGCCTTGAGGGACCGCTAGCATCTCGTGAGTGTCGGAATCCCAGATCCGCCGCGTGCTCGGCGTCGTCGCCCTCGTGACGTCGGTCAGCGCGATCGGCGTGCCGCGGCTCCCGATCGCTTCGGCGGCGCCCGCATCCGTCATCGTCGACACCACGGAGGACTCCTATGACGGCTCGTGCGGCGACGGGGACTGCTCGCTGCGCGACGCGGTGAAGAGCGCGCCGGCCGGCGCCACGGTGCTCGTGCCACCCGGCTTCTACGCACTCTCGATCGCCGGGGGCGGCGGTATCGGCGTGGGCTCGATCGAGCTGCGACGCCGCATCACGCTCGCCGGCGACGGCGAGACCGGGGCCTTCATCGACGCCGGCGGGCTCGGCGAAGCCGCGTTCACCGCGGCGCCATCTGCAGGCGCCGACCCCCGGTTCACGATCGAGAACCTCACGATCTTCGGCGCGCAGGATCAAGCGCTCACGGGCGGGGGGATCCGCGTCCATGGCGGCACCCTCCACGTCGCCGGCGTGACCGTGACCGGTGGTCTCGCAGACCGAGGCGGCGGCATCGCCGTCGAGGCGGCGGGCAGCCTGGAACTCGTCGACTCGCTGGTGATCGGGAACGAGGCGGTCTCGGCGGGTGGTGGCATCTGGAGCGAAGGGGTACTGAGCGTGGCGAGTTCCGCCGTCGCCGACAACCGCGCGGGCGACGGGGGCGGGATCGGGTCCACGCAGGATGCCGCCATGTCGCTCGAGAACGTGACGGTCGCCGAGAACACCGCGACAGGCGAGGGCGGCGGGCTGTGGATCGCGGGACCTGCCGAGATCGGCTCGACCACGATCGGCGACAACGACGCGTCACGAGGCGGCGGCATCGTGGTCGCGACGGGTGCGGTCGGGATCGCAGGGTCGATCGTGGCCGGGAACAAGGCGGAGCGGGCGCCACAATGCGCCGCCTCGCTGCAGAGCCTCGGCGACAACGTGGACCAGGGACACCGGTGCGGCTTCGACGCAGCCAGCGACCTCCGGGACACCGACCCACTCCTGCGTCGACTCGGGACGAACGGGGGCCCGACGCCGACGATGGCACTCTCGACGCGAAGCCCGGCGGTCGGCCTCGCCGGCGACTGCGGCGGCCGGGATCAGCGAGGCGCTCCGCGTGACCGGCGATGCGACGCGGGCGCCTACGAGGTCGTGCGGTGCCTCGGGAAGCTCGTGAACATCGTGGGCACCCCTCATGCCGACGAGTTCAGCGGCGGCCGCGGCCGGGATGTGTTCCTCGGCATGGGTGGCGACGACGAGTTCCAGGGCTCGATCGGGAAGGACCGCGCCTGCGGCGGCGCAGGGAACGACCTGCTGATCGCGGGTCCGGGCGACGATCGGTTCGACGGTGACACCGGGAACGATCGTGTGCGGGGAGAGTCGGGCGGTGACGTGATCTGGGGTGGCGAGGGTCGAGACCGGCTCGTCGGCGGGCCGGGCGACGACACGTGCGAGGCCGACGTGCGCGACAGGCGCGCGCGCGGGTGTGAGGTCCTCTTCGCCGGCGCGGCGTCGGCCGCTACCTGACCCGGCGCCGCCGCTCCGGAGGCCAGTAGACGAGTATCACCTTCGCCTTCAACCCCTCGCCGGGCACCGGTCCGAACTGCCGCGAGTCGGTCGAGGCGGGTTCGTAGTCGCCCTCAACCCAGAACTCGTCCTCACCGAGCGATCGGTCGCCGACACGATCGCCCGGCACGCCGACCATGCGCTTGACCATCTCGTACCCGGGACGTCCCGGATGCTCGACCACCACGACGTCGCCCCGCTCGTAACCCGACGGCGTGACCACGAGCGCCCAGTCCCCCGGCACGAGGGTCGGCGCCATGGAACCGCCCTCGATCTCGACGCGTGAGGGCTTCCAGCGGAGGCACGCCCAGGCGACACCGGCAGCGGCGACCGTCGTCGCCCCGACCCCGGCAACCCGTTTCCGACCGCGGTGGTAGGTTTCGGAAGAAGCCGAGTCTGGCCCGTTCGAGGGCGGCTCGGAACCCGAGGAAGGAGGCGGTTCCATGCTGGAAGCATTCCTCAAGCCACACCGCCGCGTCCACGCGCACTGCGACCTGCCGTGCGGCGTGTACGACCCGGCGCAGGCCCGCATCGAGGCCGAGTCGGTGAAGGCGTGCCAGGAGAAGTTCCAGGGCAGCGACGACGACGTGTTCCGCGAGCGCGCGATCGCGATCAAGGAGGAGCGCGCGGATCTGGTCAAGCATCACCTATGGGTGCTGTGGACCGACTACTTCAAGCCGGAGCACCTCGAGAAGTTCCCGGAGCTGCACGACACGTTCTGGCAGGCGACGAAGCTCGCCGGTGAGTCGAAGAAATCCGAGGACCCGGCGCAGGGCCAGAAGCTGCTCGATGCGGTCGACGAGATCGGGAAGATCTTCTGGGAGACCAAGTCGTAGCGAGGCAGTGAAGAGAGCCGGCGGGCCGGGGCCGTCGGATCCCCGGCCCGCCGGACGATGCGCCCCCCTCGGCGCACCCGTCCAGACCTGGCGAACCATCCCGTCCTGCTCCCGGGCCGCGGGCAACCCGGGAGCGGACCCGGCGGGACGGAGTGGGTCTGGCGGCACCCCGCCCCGCCTGGTCTCGTTCACAACATCGGTTCCGAGCGAGTTGCGGTGCATGGGACCAAGGGCGGTTCGTCCGGGCCGAAGGACCGAAAGCGTTTCACCGCCGAACGGACGCGCGAAGGTCCCCTGTTAGGCTCGCCGACCGTGCGAGACGTCGGCCTGGTCGGGGTTCCCTACAGCGGCAAGAGCACGCTGTTCACTGCGCTCACGCGCGCCGGATCGCACGGCGGACAGGCCAACGTCGCGGTCGTCTCGGTCCCCGACGCACGCCTCGAAGTGCTCACCGACATGGAGCACTCGGCGAAGACCGTTGCAGCGCAGGTGCGGTTCGTCGACGTGCCCGGAGGTGTCTCGAGCGCGCAGGGGATCGCGAAGCTTCGAGAGGTCGACGCGCTCGCGGTGGTGCTTCGGTGTTTCGGCGCCGACGCGACGCCGCTCGACGAGCTGGAGACGGTCCGCGCCGAGCTGCTACTCGCCGATCTCGGCGTGATCGAGAGCGCGCTCGAGAGGGCTGTCAAGAAGGCGCGTCAGAAGCCGGGGCCGGAGGTCGATGCGCTCCGACGTGCGAAGGGATCGCTGGACGCCGAGACGCCACTGCGCGACGCGGCCGTGTCGGACGAGGACATCGTGCACTTGCGCGGCATCGCGCCACTGACGCTGAAGCCCGAGGTCGTCGTCGCCAACCTCGAGGAAGGGCTCGAGGTGCCGCCTGAGCTCGCCGCGGTCGGCGCCGTCGGCGTCTACGCCTCGATCGAGGCCGAGACGGCCGAGATGGACGCCGACGAGGCACGCGCCCTGCTCGAGGAGTTCGGCGTGTCGCAGCCGGGGCTCGAGACGGTGATCGAGGCCTGCTACCGGGCGCTCGACCTGATCACGTTCCTCACGACCGGCGAGGACGAGACGAGGGCGTGGGAGGTCCGCCGCGGCGCGAAGGCGCCCGAGGCCTCGGGCGTGATCCATACCGATCTCGAACGCGGCTTCATCCGCGCGGAGGTGATCGGCTACGACGAGCTGGTCGCCGCGGGCTCCATGGAAGCCGCGAAGTCAGCCGGAAAGATCCGCGTCGAGGGCAAGGACTACGAGGTGCAGGAAGGCGACATCCTCCACGTTCGCTTCGCGGTATGAGGGTCCGTTCGTCGGCGGGGCAAACCGAGCACGACTACCTTCGTTCGAGCAGGAACCTCGCGGGGGTCGGACCCTTCCCCTTGAGGTCGACGATCACCGGCTCGGAGAACTCGAAGCGGTCGCAGAGCCGTTCGTACACAGGCTCGGACACGAGGATGCGGCCGGGCTCGCTGTTCGTCTCGAGACGGCTCGCCAGGTTCACGGTGTCGCCCCACAGGTCGTAGGCGAACTTCCGGCGACCGATCACGCCGGCGACGGCCGGACCCGACGCGATGCCGATGCGCACCGAGATCGGGTCGCCGGTGGGCCAGCGCATGCCGGCGAGCTCCTCGTCGATCGCGATCGCCATCTCGGCGGCGGCCACCGCGGTGTCGACGCTCGGCTCCGGCGCCCCGGCAACCGCCATGTACTCGTCCCCGACGGTCTTGATCTTCTCGAGGCCGCATCGGTCGGCGATCGCATCGAACCGCGCGAACAGGTCGTCGAGGGTCGCGACGAGCTCGGTCGGCGGGATGCGCCCGGCCTGCTCGGTGAACCCCACCATGTCCGCGAAGAGCACGGCGACGTCGTCGAGGCCGTCGGCGATGTACACCGCGCCGTCGGTCGGCATGTCGCCCAGACGTTGTGCGATCGGGTCGGGCAACACGTTCCGGAGGAGGCGCTCGGCACGCTCGCGCTCGTGTTCCGCACGGGCGTGCTCACGCCGAACCGCCCGCTCGCTCAGGAACAACCTGCGCTGCGAGCGCTCCAGCAGGTACGCGCCGGCCATGCCGGCGAGTTGGATCGCGAGCATGAAGAACGCCGACACCATCAGGTCGACCGGATCGTCGTCGGTGAACACCGCCCAGACGACGAGAGCGTAGGTGATCAGGATCAGACCGCTGATCGACGCCTCGAGGAAGCGCAGCTGCGTGATCGTGAACGCGAACGCGAGGATGACCATGATCGGCCCGTACCCCCACGCGATTCCGACCTCGTCGATCAGGGTGCGCTGGCTCGCCCAGACGATGCCGTTGAACAGCAGCACCGCGATCAGCCCACGCGTCCACCACCGCGGGAACGACGCGAGGAACGTGAGCCCGAGGGAGATGAGCAGCGACGGGATCAGCACCCCGTAGCGGAACGCGAAGTCGGTGCCGGTATCGGCTTCCAGCACGCCCAGAGTGAGCAAGCCGAAGATCGCCCACTGCGCGGCGCCGAGCACCAGGGCCACACGCACGCTCGTGATGCCGTGACGGAAGTGATCATCCCGGAACGCCCGCTCGAGTTCCACGTCGTCGAACGAGAGCGAGACCGGTCGCAACAGCACGGGAGTCGGCGCCCCAGACTCCACGGGCTCGGCGACCTCTCGGATCGGGTCCACGGCTGCCAGCGTATCCGGCCCGCGCATCGCCATACTCAGCGCCGTGGATACCGGCGGGCCACCACCGCTCGACGCCGAGACGCCATGGTTCAACCCGGGCGTCCGATCGATCGGGTTGGCGAGCTTCCTCTCCGACGTGGGGCACGAGATCCCGACGTCGCTGCTGCCGAGCTTCCTCACGGTGACGCTGGGAGCTCCGGCCTCGGCGC
The DNA here is from genome assembly GCA_963734685.1 of uncultured Actinomycetes bacterium. Classification (GTDB taxonomy): domain Bacteria; phylum Actinomycetota; class UBA4738; order UBA4738; family HRBIN12; genus JAOUEA01. Next base: position 694,850 of record CAVTIC010000001.1, read on the forward strand.
TCGGACTGATCGAGGGCATCGCCGACGGCGCGGCAGGGGTCGCCAAGCTTGCCGGCGGCGCCCTGGCTGACGACCCCGAGCGACGCGCGAAGGTCGCCGTCGGTGGCTACGTGACGACCGCGGTGCTCTCGAGCGGTGTGGGTCTCGCCACCGCCCCGTGGCAGGTTGCCGTGCTCCGGACCGGCGCCTGGGCTGCGCGCGGCATCCGCGGCCCGTCACGTAACGCGATCCTCGCCGACGTGGTGCGGCCCGAGGCGTACGGACGGGCCTACGGCTTCGAGCGCATGGCCGACAACCTCGGCGCGATCGTCGGGCCGCTCCTGGCGATCCCCCTGATCGCGCTCATGGGTGTCCGTTCGGCGATCGTCGTCTCGATCGTGCCGGGGCTGCTCGCGGCACTCGCGATGTTGATGGCCGTGCGGCGCGTCCGCACGCCGACCACGCATGAGCGGCGTCCGATACGCCTGCAAGTGCGGCCGGTGCTTCGTGGCGGCCTCGGACGGCTCTTCGCCGGCATGGGGGCGTTCGAATTCGGCAACTGTGCTGCCACCCTGCTGATCCTTCGGGCGACCGAGCTCCTGGAAGCGGGAAGGAGTCAGGATCGCGCCGCGAGCATCGCCGTGCTGCTCTACGTGGCATACAACGTCGCCGCGACCATCACGAGCCTGCCCGCGGGGCACCTCGGCGATCGACGCGGCACCCGTCTCGTGCTGCTCGGTGGCGCTGGCGCGTTCCTCGCGGCGTACCTGATCTTCGCCGGCGCGGGGCCCAGCGTGCCCGTGCTCGCCGCCGGGTTCGTGCTCGCCGGCGTCGGCATCGGGGCCGCGGAGACCGCCGAGCATGCCGCCGTGGCCGCGCGGGCGCCCGAGGGGATCCGCGGGAGCGCGTTCGGACTGCTCGCCGCTCTGCAGAGTGCCGGGAACCTCGCTGCGAGCGCCGTCGCCGGCATCCTGTGGACGGCCTTCTCCCCCGGCGTCGCGTTCGTCTGGCTGTCCGCCTGGATGTTCGCCGCCGTCGTCGCGTTCGTCACGATGCCGTCAGACGGTGGTCGCACGGCCGCCCCGGTGACGGAGTAGCCTCCCGAGCCATGACCGAGGCCTACCGCATCGGCGAGGCAGCGAAGGCGCTCGGCGTCCGCGTCGAGACCATCCGCCGATGGGAGCGCGAGGGGAAGCTCCGGGTCGATCGGACGTCGGGCGGCCAGCGCACGGTGCCCGCGGCCGAGGTCGCTCGATTGCTCGCCGAGCGACGGCACGAGGAGCCGATCGCCGCGGCGAGCGCCAGGAACCGCTTCCCCGGCGTGATCACCGAGGTCAAGCGCGACGGACTCGCGGCAACCGTCGAGATCCAGGCCGGGCCGCATCGAGTGCTCGCCTTCATCACGCGGGAAGCCGCCGACCAACTCGGCCTCGAGCCCGGCATGGAGGCCGTCGCCACCGTGAAGGCGACGAGCGTGATGGTCAATCTTCCAGAGGGACGAAGCTGACGGCGCTCAGTTCACGCCGATCATCACATCGGTGGCCTTGATGATCGCCGTGACCTGACCGACCTCGGCCATCACCGCTCCGATCGTGACGCTCACCACGGTGCCGCGCAGCTGATTCCTTGCACTGGTCCTCATGACTCCCTCCTTGCCTAGGTTCCGATGGCGCCGTCGCTAGCTTTCTATTGGTATACACGACCGGGAACAACTATGCTGCGCATCTCGAACCAGGGAGGCTTCCATCGTGAGACGACCGCTGATCGCCCTCTGTGCGTTGATGCTCATGCTCGGCGCGTGCTCGTCGAGCGACTCAAGCGAAGGATCGACGGACCAGTCGCAGGCCGCCGAGACAACCGAGCTCACGGTGTTCGCGGCGTCCTCGCTCACGAAGGCGTTCACCGACGAGATCGGACCGGCGTTCGAGGCCGAGCACGAAGGCACCACGGTGGTGTTCAACTTCGCCGCCTCCGATGCGCTCGCGGGGCAGATCCAGAGCGAGGGAACCGCCGACGTGTTCGCCAGCGCCAGCGGCACGTGGATGGACGCCGTGGAAGAGGACCCCGGTGTCAGCGACCGCACCGACTTCGTGATGAATCGCCTCGTGATCATCACGCCACCCGACAACCCGGCAGAGATAGCGTCGATCGACGACCTCGCGAATGACGGCGTGCAGCTCGTGCTCGCCGCCGAGGGAGTGCCGGTCGGCGACTACTCGCGTGAGGCGCTCGCGAACGCGGGCATCGCGAAGAAGGCGGAGGCGAACGTCGTCTCGAACGAGGAGGACAACGCGAGCGTCGTGGCGAAGATCGCAGCCGGTGAAGGCGATGCGGGGATCGTCTACGAATCCGACATCTCGGCGGCCGCCGGCAACGACGTTGCCGCGGTAGAGATCCCCGACGACGTGAACGTGATCGCCACCTACCCGATCGCCGTCGTCAGCGGCGCGACGAACCCCGACCTCGCCACGGAGTTCATCGCGTACGTGACCGGGCCGGACGGACAGGCGACACTCGAAGAGTACGGGTTCATGCCTATCACCTGATCGATGCGCTCCCGCACCCCTCTTCCCCTGTGGATACTCGCCGGGATCGGCGCGGTCTTCGTGTCGCTGCCCCTGGTCGCGTTGTTGCTACGAGCGCCGTGGGAGGACATCGCAACCTCGCTGCAGGGCGCCGGCGCAGGCGAGGCGCTGCGCCTGTCGATCGTCGTCTCGCTGACAGCGACCGCGCTGTCGCTCCTGCTCGGGGTGCCGCTCGCGTGGATCCTGGCCCGGTCCCGCATCCCTGGTCGCTCCCTGCTACGGGCGATCATCGTCCTGCCGGTCGTGCTGCCGCCGGTCGTCGGCGGTATCGGGCTCCTCGCGGCGCTCGGCCGGGGCGGCGTCGTCGGCCGGTGGCTGTACTCGACGTTCGATGTTCAGCTCACGTTCACGACATCGGGCGCGATCCTGGCGACCACGTTCGTATCGATGCCGCTCGTCGTGCTCGCGACCGAAGCGGGCCTGCGTTCGATCGATCGGCGGTACGAGCAGGCGGCGTCGGCACTGGGGGCGAACCCCCGGTACGCGATCCGCCGCATCGTGCTGCCGATGCTCGGTCCGCAACTCGCCGCCGGCGCCGTGCTGGCTTGGGCACGCGCCCTGGGTGAGTTCGGCGCGACGATCACGTTCGCCGGCAACCTCGCCGGGCGGACGCAGACGCTTCCGCTCGCCGTCTACGAGACGCGACTGAGCGATCCGGGCGGGGCGATCTTCCTCTCGTTGATCCTGGTCGTGCTCTCGATCGTGGTGCTCGTGGCGATGCGCGATCGAATCACGCAGTCACGCTGACCTGCGAGTATGCCGCCGTGGGACTGCAGGCCGATCTCGTCGCTCGCCGTGGTTCATTCGAGGTTCGCGTTGCGCTCGACGTCCTCGACGGCGAGACCCTCGCGCTGCTGGGTCCCAACGGCGCCGGCAAGTCCACCGTCGTCGACGCGTTGATCGGCACGCTCGAGCTCGCGGAGGGAACCATCGCGATCGACGGCAAGCGGGTCGACCAGCTGCCGCCGGAACAGCGGCCGATCGGTGTGTGCTTCCAAGACGATCTGCTCTTCCCGAAGCTCTCGGCACTCGAGAACGTGGCGTTCCCCCTGCGCGCGAGGAAGACACCGAAGGCGGAAGCGCGAAGGCGCGCTGAAGCGCTCCTCGGACGACTCGCGCCTTGGGTATCACACGATGCCCGGCCGGGTTCGATGTCCGGCGGCGAGCGGCAGCGAGTGGCACTGGCTCGCGCGCTCGCTCCCGAGCCGCGGCTGCTGATGCTCGACGAGCCGTTCGCCAACGTCGACGTCTCGGCTCGACCCGGCCTGCGTGCACTGGTTCGCGAGGTCGCCAGCACGTTCGGCGGCGCGACGGTGTTGATCGCGCACGAACCGCTCGACGCGCTCACACTGGCTGACCGTGTCGCGCTGCTCGAGACCGGACGCATCACGCAGACGGGTACCCCCGACGAGATCCGGGGCGCACCCTCGTCGCACTACGCCGCCGACCTCGTGGGTGTAAACCTGTTCGTGGGCGAGCTGGAACCCCTCGGGGAGGGCGCGGCGACGTTGCGCACCCGCGACGGCGCGATCACGGTGTCGCCGGAGGTGCCAGTTACCGCCGGCACCCCCGCGATCGCCAGCCTGAAGCCGATCGATGTGTCCCTGCACACGCGCGAGCCCCAGGGGTCGGCTCGGAACGTCTTCCACGGACGGATCGCGGAGATCGCCGACGACGGCGAACGCGCCCGGCTCCGCATCGACACGCGACCGCGGCTGACCGCCGAGGTGACCAGCGGGTCGGTCGCGCGCCTGGGGCTACGAACCGGCGACGAGGTGTGGGCGAGCTTCAAAGCCGTGGAGGTGTCGTTGCAGATCGAGGACGGCGACGACGCGCCCGCAGCCGGTACCCTGGCCCGGTGAAGACGACCGAACGCGAATCGATCGAGACCCCCGAGCCCGGCAAGGCCGACCCCGCCGCCCCGAAGAAGCATCGCAACCCGGTGACGCAGTTCCTCGGCGAGCTGCCGGGGCTGATCGTCATGGCGTTCGTCCTGGCGTTGTTGATCAAGACGTTCCTCGTGCAGGCGTTCTACATCCCCTCGGGATCGATGGAGCCGACGCTCGTGCCCGGCGATCGGGTGCTCGTGCTGAAAGTGCCGTACTACTTCCACGATCCGCGACGGGGCGACATCGTCGTCTTCGAGGACCCCGACCCTGGCAACCAGCCTGATCGTGGTGTCGTCGGCGGGTTCTTCCACTGGATGTTCGAGGGGCTCGGCGTGCAGCGCCCCGACAGCGAGGACTTCATCAAGCGTGTGATCGGGACTCCGGGCGACGTCGTCTACGGGCGCGACGGTCAGGTGTACGTCAACGACATCCCGATCACCGAGCCGTACCTCACCCAGGACACGGAAGACTTCAACAGGTTCAAGGTGCCCGACGGCGAGTTGTTCGTGATGGGCGACAACCGCGGGAACTCGCTCGATTCCCGGTACTCCCTCGGTTTCATCCCGATCGACAAGGTCATCGGCAAGGCGGAGGTCGTGATCTGGCCGCCGGGCGACTTGGACTTCATCTAGTCCGATCTGGACGACCGATCGCGCGGGCGGGCGTCGGTCGTGCCGCCGTCGAGCAGGACGTCGCGTGCCTGCGGTCCGACCGGCGCCTCCCCAGGCACGAATAGCCGCGCGAACGACCACACGATGGCGGCGATGCCGAAGCCCGCGAGCCACACGATCGGGGGCGGGTCATCGAGGGCGAAGAACGTCTGGCTCGGCCCCCAGGTGAGCGCGATCACGAACAGGCCGGCCATCGACCAGATCAACGCGAGCCGAGCCCGCGTCAACGGCGCCGACAGGATCGTCAGTACGAGCAATCCGATCCAGGTCAGCACCATGACGGCGGTGGTCTGGGCCTGTTCGAGCGTGACGCCCGGTTCCTCACGAGCGAGGGCGTAGGCCAGCAGCGTCGCGATCGCGGCGAGCGTGCCGGTCGGGATCGCGAACCGGAGGACGCGCCGCACGAACCCCGGCCGGAACCGGTCGGTGTTGGGGGCCAACGCCAGGAAGAACGACGGGATGCCGATCGTGAGTGCGCCGATCAACGTGAGGTGCCGCGGCAGGAACGGGAACACGAAGGCGAGAACCCCGGTCGCGATCGAGATCAGCATCGCGTACACGGTCTTGTTCAGGTACAGGCCGCTCGTGCGCTCGATGTTGCCGAGCACGCGCCGGCCCTCAGCGACCACCGGCGGCAACGAGTCGAACGTGGAATCGAGGAGCACGAGCTGGGCGACGGCGCGGGTCGCGTCACTGCCCGACCCCATCGCGACGCCGATGTCCGCGTCCTTCAGCGCGAGGGCGTCGTTCACCCCGTCGCCGGTCATCGCCACGGTGTGGCCGTTGGCCTGCAGGGCCTGCACCATCGCTCGTTTCTGCTGCGGCGTGACCCGGCCGAACACGGAATGGGACTCGAGCAGACCCGCGAGCCCGTCGACGTCGTCGGGCAGCTCGCGAGCATCGACAGGCGTCTCGGCGCCCTCGAGCCCGAGCTGCCCGGCGATCGCACCGACCGTGCGGGGGTCGTCGCCCGAGATCACCTTCACGGTGACGTCCTGTTCCCGGAAGTAGCGAAGCGTCTCCGCCGCGTCGGGACGCGGACGGTCCCCGAGCACGACGAGGCCGGCGGGCTCGAGATCGGCGGGCAGGTGCTCATCGGCGAGGCCGGATGCGGATGGCCACGAGCAGCACGCGGTGGCCCTGGTCGGCGAGCTCGCGCACCCGGTCGCGGCAACAGCTGCTCGCCGTCGGCCGCGGTGCGATCGCCATCGATCGCCGAGAGCATGACGTCGGGAGCACCGAGGAACCATGCGCCTCGGCCGTCGAAGGCCGTCGCGCTCCACTTCCTCGCCGACGAGAATGGGACGCCGTCGGTCGCCAGCCAGCCCTCGGCGTCGTGATAGCGCTCCGCGATCGCGTTCGTCGTGGCGTTGGGCGAGGGGTCGGCGGCGGCGAGCGCGGCGAGCGCAGGCTCGAGGGAGCCGTCGTCGGCACCGAGCGGCTCGAGCCCTTCGACGGCGAGCTTGCCCTCGGTGAGCGTGCCGGTCTTGTCGATACACAGGATGTCGACGCGTGCGAGGCCCTCGACCGCCGGCAGCTCCTGCACGAGCACCTTCCGCTGCGCGAGACGCACGACGGCGACGGCGAACGCGAGCGACGTGAGCAGCACCAAGCCCTCGGGCACCATCGCGACGGTGCCCGCGACCGCGCCCGACATCGCCTCGCGCCAGTCGTCCCGCGCGCGCATCTGGCTGACGAACAGCAATGCGGCGGTCGGGACGATCGCGAACGTCACGTAGGTGAGGATCGTGTCGATGCCGGACCGCAGCTCGGAGCGGGTGAGCGTGAAACGACGGGCGTCCTCGGCGAGCTGGACCGCATACGCCTCCGCGCCGACGCGGCTCGCCCGGTAGCGCCCTGCGCCCGCCGCCACGAACGAGCCGCTCAGCACCTCGTCGTTCGGCGACTTCTCGACCGCGTCCGACTCGCCTGTCAGCAGCGACTCGTCGACCTCCAGCCCACGCGAAGCGAGCACGACGCCGTCGACGACGATCTCCGAACCGGCGCCGACGTCGAGCACATCGTCGAGCACGACGTCACCCACCGCCACCTCGAGCGCCGCGCCGTCGCGCACCACCTTCGCCTTCGGCGCCGAGAGCACCGTGAGCCGGTCGAGGGTCCGTTTGGCCCGCAGCTCCTGCACGATGCCGATGCCCGCGTTCGCGATCAGCACGAAGCCGAACAGCGCGTCCTGAAGCGGCCCGACCACGAGGATGATCGCGAGCATCGCGCCGAGGATCGCGTTGAACTTCGTGAAGATGTTGGCGCGCACGATCTGGGCGACGGTCCGGGTCGGCGCGGCCGGCACGTCGTTCACCTGGCCGCGCGCGACACGCTCGGCGACCTCGGCGCGCTGAGGCCGAGCTCAGGGTCGACGTGCGGCGCGTCGGCGGTGGTGGTCGCGGTCATGTCCGCCGAGCGTAGCGGGCTAGGCTGGAACGGTGCGGAACCTCCTGATCGCGATCGGCATCGTGGCGGGCCTCTGGGTGGTCGCGATCGCCGCGCTCTGGTTCTTCGGCCGCAGGATCGCCGCGAAGCAGCTCGCACACGCCATCCCCGACCTCGTGGCGCTCACGCGCGGTTTGATCGGCGACCCACGGGTGCCGCTCGGCTCGAAGCTGCTTCTCGGCGGTGCGCTCCTGTGGCTGCTCTCCCCGATCGACCTGGTGCCCGAGCTCATCCCTCTGCTCGGCCCACTCGACGACGTGATCGTGGTCGGGCTCGTGTTGCGTCACCTGATCAAGCGGGCGGGGGTCGACGTCGTACATGAGCACTGGCGCGGCGACCCGAGGGTGCTGCGGACCGCGCTGCGGATGGCGGGCTTGCGCCTGCCCCTCGACGCCCGCGAGTCCTCGAGATCGTTGCCGCCCGAGGCTTGACCCTCACGCTAGGGGAGGCCCTACCCTCGGGTGCGATGGATGGGCTGCTCACGATCGGACAGGTGGCGCGCGGCAGCGGACTGACCGTGCGGGCGCTCCACCACTACGACGAGATCGGCTTGTTACGGCCTGTGGAGGTCGACCCCCAGACGGGCTACCGCCACTACTCCCGGGAACAGGTCGAGGTCGCTCGCACGATCAGGCAGCTCCGCGAACTCGACCTGCCTGTCGAGTCCGTGCAGGACTACCTGCACGCGGCCGACCCGGCCGCCGCTCGGGCGATCCTGCTGGCGCACGCCGCGAACCTCGACGCCCGCACCTGGAGGCTGCAGCGGCTGCAGCACCGACTCCGAGGACTCATGGAAGGAGACGACACGATGGCTGACCCTGCCGATGCCAGGACCGACGAGGCGAGCGACGATGAACGTCGACTCGCGGTCGATCTCTTCAACGAGGTCTGGCGCCTGCTCGAGCAGGAAGGGCGAGGCGCCGAGGATGACGAGCGCATGCTGCACGCGGCGCACGCCTCGTGGTGGCACTGGTCGAACGCGGGGAACGAGCAGCAACTCGCCGTCGGCGACTGGCAGTGCTCCCGCGTGTACGCGGTGTTGGGGCGTGCGGAGCCGTCGCTCCACCACGCCGATCGATCGCTCGAACGCGCGACTGCGGCCGACCTTCCTGCCTGGGTCCACGCGGCTGCGCATGAGGCCAAGGCGCGTGCCCTTGCGATCGCCGGCGATCCCGATGCGGCACGACGGGAGGCCGACGAGGCCAGAGCGCTGTGCGCGAAGATCGACGACCCCGACGACCGAGACGTCATCGAGGGGGATCTGGAGACGCTTCCGCTCGACTGACGCGCTCAGTCGGCGATGCCTCGGTCGTGCGCCCAGTCGTCGAGCAGGGCGTACGCCTCGTCTTCGGGGATCGGACCACGTTCCATGCGGAGCTCCATCAGGAACTCGAGCGCCTCGCCGACCCGGGGGCCCGGGTCGAGGCCGAGATGGTCCATCACCTGCTTCCCGTCGAGGGGCGGGCGAAGCGCATCGAGGTTCTCCTGTTCGGCGAGGCGCGCGATGCGCTCCTCGAGATCGTCCTGCAGGGCTTGGAACTTCGCCGCCTTCCGCTCGTTCCTCGTGGTCACGTCGGAGCGCGTGAGCTGGTTCAGCTTGTCGAGCAACGGACCGGCGTCGCGCACGTAGCGCCGCACCGCAGAGTCACTCCATCCCTCCCCGTACCCGTGGAAGCGAAGGTGCATCTCGACGAGCTTTCGCACGTCGTCGATCACGTGGTTCGGGAACCGCAGCTCGCGCAGGCGCTTGTCGGCCATGCGCGCGCCGACGATCTCGTGGTGGTGGAACTGCACACCCTCGGGCGTGATCTGGCGGGTCGCCGGCTTGCCGACATCGTGCAGCAACGCCGCGAGCCTGAGCACCTCGTCGGGCTCGCACGCCTCGACGACGGCGAAGGTGTGCCGCAGCACGTCCTTGTGCTGGTGCACCGGATCCTGCTCGAGCTCGAGCGCGGCCAGCTCGGGCAGGAAGGTGTCGGCGAGCCCGGTCGACACCAGGAGCATCAAGCCCTTCGAAGGGTGCTCGCCGGTCAGCAGCTTCGAGAGCTCGTCGGCGATGCGTTCGGCGGAGACGATCCGCATGCGGTCACACATCGCCTCGATCGCGCCGACGACGCGCGGGGCGGGCTCGACATCGAGCTGAGAGACGAACCGGGCGGCGCGCAGCATGCGGAGCGGATCGTCGCCGAACGACATCTCGGGCTCGAGCGGCGTATCGAGCATCCGTACGGCCAGGTGGCGCACGCCCCCGTGCGGATCGACGAACCCGCCGTCGGGAAGCCGAACCGCCATCGCGTTGATCGTGAAGTCACGGCGCGACAGGTCGGTCTCGACGTCGTCGCCGAACGTCACCGACGGCTTGCGATGCTCCTGCGCGTACACCTCCTGGCGGAACGTCGTGATCTCGAGCAGGTGTCCATCCTTCAACGCGCCGACCGTGCCGAACCTCACGCCGACCAGGTACCGCTGCTCGGCCCAGCCGCGCAGCACGCGCGTGGTCTCGTCCGGATGCGCGCTGGTCGCGAAGTCGAGATCGCCACCGGTCCGGCCGAGCACCATGTCACGCACGCTGCCGCCGACCAGGTAGAGCTCGTGGCCCGCCTCTGCGAACCGAACGCCGAGCTCCTTGGCGATCGAGGGCACGTCGAGCACGGCGCCGGAAGGGGTCTGGTCGGCCATGACCGCCCGAGCTTACCCCGGGGTCGTGAGGTGGTCGGCGTCGGGCTCGCGTCGGGCCTTCGGGGCGGCACACCGGAGGGTGGAGCGCATCGCTCGGCTCCCTCTGCGCGCGCTACGGTGGCGAGCGATGCCCACCTGGCTCGGCTTCATCTGGACCTCGCCGAACACGCTGATCGGCCTCGTGCTGGGGCTCTTCACGTTCCAGCTGCCGACCGTGCGCGACGGCGCTCTCATCTTCGATAAAGCCCAACGCGGCCTGACCTGGCTGATGCCACGATTCCACCGCACCGCGATGACGGTCGGATTCGTGATCCTGTCCGCGGAGCCTCTCTCCGGACGACTCCTGGCCCACGAACGCTGGCACATCCGGCAGTTCTGCACGTGGGGACCGCTGTTCATCCCGATCTACTTCCTGCTGGCGATCCCGTTCGGCTACCGCCGGCATCCGATGGAGATCAGGGCGCAGATCGCGGCCGGGGAACGAGCGCCCGCGCGACCAGACCGCCACCCGCACGGGTAGTGGTCGCTCAGCCGCGTCGCCGCTCGGCGATGCGCTCACCCATCCACGCGACCACCTCGCCGATCGAGGCGCCCACGACGACGCCCGCGATCACGTCACCCGGGTAGTGCACGCCCGAGTGCACGCGCGAATATCCGACGACCGCGGCTGCGCAGCCCAGGGGAGCACCGAGGGCAGGGACGACCGACGAGACCCCCGCGGTGAACGCGGCGGCCGACGCCGAATGTCCCGACGGGAACGACGCCGACGTGGGCATCTCGACCCGGCGCGACTCGGGCACGCCGGCCGCGTCGGCATCCGGACGGTGGCGGGCCCCCGCGAACTTCATCGGCAGATTCACGACCGCGGACGTCGTCGCGATCGCTGCGACCCCGGTCAACGCGGCCCGCCGGCCCTTGCGACCGCCGATCGCGAACAGCACGGCGGCGGTGCCGAGCCAGAGCTTCGAGCGGTCGGCCGCGCTCGTGAAGGCGCGCAGTGGACCGTCGATGGTCGGGGTCGGTGTGGCGGCCACCGCCCGGTACACCGATTTGTCGACCGCGGCCAGTTCCCGCAACACCCTCACGACGGTGCGGTCGGAGCCGGCGGCGGACGGGCGGGCCTCCAGCCGATCGGCGAGCCGATCGGACGGCGGGCCCGGGTCGCCGGCGGACGGTGTCGGTGGGTCCATCGCCTCCATCATGCAGGAACCGCGTGACCGGCGACGATGCGGAGCAACTCGCGGATCGTGGAGCCCGACGTCACGCGCACCGCCGACGCGGCCGGAGACAGCCCCGACGCGTGCTTCGGCATCCGGATCCGCAACGCGCCCGGTCTCGACGCGAACACGAGCGGTGGCTCCATCGTGAGCGCCTCGCCGTCGACGCCGATCTCGATCGGGCTGCTCGATCGCACCTCGAACCGCTCGGTCGTCCACTCCCGCCACCCCTCGAAGCGGTTGAGCTGTCCCACGGCCTGCAACGAGATGAACCGCTGCACGTCTGCCGCGCTCGAGAGGTTCACCGCAACCACCCCGAGCACCCCGAGATCGACCCGCTCGCGGGTGCCTCGCCCCTGCGCGTGACGGAGTTCGTACGGGTCGTTGGAGACCTGGATCACGGCGGCGGTCTCGACCTCCTCGCCGTCAGGGCCCTTGAACCGCAGATCGAGCGGTTCCGCGTCGGGGCCGATCAGGTCGGGGAGCATGTCGACCGCAGTCTGCACCTTCGCGTCGCGGTACTCGGGTGATTGCACGATCTTCGCGTACAGACCGAGCGAGGCGTTGTTCACGAAGACCCGTCCGTTCACCTCCGCGAGGTCGATCGTGCGCTCGATGCCGTCGAAGTAGGCGTCGAGGGCCCCCACCACATCGTCACGGTCGAGTCCGAGGTCGAGCGCGAAGTGGTTGCGTGTGCCGGCCGGGATCACGACGTGGGGGATGTCGTGGGCACTCGCCACGGTGCCCACGAGGGCCTGCGAACCGTCGCCCCCCGCCATGCCGATCACGTCCGCGCCGCGCGCGACGGCGTCCTCGGCGAGCTGCAGCAGATCGTCACCCTGCCTGAGCACGATCGGCTCGATGCCTCGCTCGCGACACACGCGCTCGAGCTCGAACTTCTCGGCCTTGCCCCCGCCCGACTTCGGGTTCATCAGCAGGACGGGATGCCGCGGTCGCGGTGCCGGCGACGCCGTGGCGTTCGCGCCGCGCCTCCCGCTCCGCAACGCGTACCCGGCTGCGCCCACGGACACGGCCGCCGAGGCGGCGATCGTCACCCATGGCCACAGCTTCGGATCGCCCGCGACGAAGGTCGCGACCACCAGTGCGAGCCCGGCGACGACCAGAACGAGAGCGATCACCCGAACCGTGCCCTGACGGGAGAGGGAGTACCAGCACCCCACGACCGCGATCGCCAGGCCGATGCTCGCGACCAGGATGTTCCCGACGTTGTCGACGGCCACGAGCACCACGACGCCGATCGCGACCATCAGGGCCACGATCGCTGTCGCCGCCGCGATACGTTCCAACGCCGCAGGCTTCCCCGCCATCTCGCCGCTCGATGTCATGTCGTCTCCCCTTCCGCCGGCTGCCAGCGCCCTCCGAACTCTGCCTCGTAGGCAGCCACCGCTGCGTCGATCGTCGGGGAGAAGTGACGCGGGTCGATCGTGCACGTGAGCTTCAGGGAGGCCGCGATCACAGGAGAACTCCGTGCGTCGCTGCTTCCAGAGGCGCACGGTCGCGGGGTTGTCGGCGAGCGCGAGCGACGCCGCGATCACGACCGCGGCCAGCGTGGGCTGCGGCAGATTGCGCAACAGACCGGGTGCCACCACCAGCAGCAGCAGGATCGCCGCGGCTCCCACCAGGCCGGTCACCTGGGTCACGGACACGCCATGGTCGATCAGATCGAAGACCTCGACGGCGACGACCGAGAGCACGACGGCGATCAGCACCGCGGGCACCTTGGGAAGGCGACGCTGCAACACCAGGACGACGAGAAGGCTGGCGAGCCCGATCGCCGCTGGGCCCACCGTCTCCCCGTCTGCGACCCCCCTCGACGAACCCTCGCGCCTCGGCGATCAGCCCGTCGGCGTCGACCGAGAAACCGAACAGCTTGGGCAGCTGGCCGACGAGGATCGTGAGGGCGAGTCCGTTCATGTACCCGATCTGGGTGGGCTTCGAGAGCAGGTCGGCGACGAACCCGAGTTTCGCGACCCCCGCGAGGATCATCACCACCCCGACCATCAGGGCCAACATCGATGCCAGGGCAACCGCCGCCGCGGGATCGCCGTTCGCGAGCACGAGCGGTGCGATCGTCGCGGCGATCATCGGGCCGAGCGAGGAATCCGGACCCAGCACGAGGATCTTCGAGGGTCCGAACACCGCGTAGCCCAGCAGACAGAGGATCGTCGTGTAGAGGCCGGTGATCGCCAGCAGTCCCGCCAATTCCGCGTACGCCATGCCCTGCGGGACGAGGACGCCGTGAGCACCAACCCCACGACGACGACCTTCGGGAGCCACTCGCGGCGGTACGACGCGAGCACGGCGACGCCGGGGACGGCAGCCACGTTCGGCCGGTTCATCGGAGGAGCATGCCATGCGCCGACCGGACGGCGTCACCCCGAACGGTTGCACACTGTGTCAGCGATCGACGTCTAGAAGGGCAGGCCTTCGCTGTCGCCGAGCGACAGCCTGTCGAGCACACCCCGCATCTGCAGGTCGAAGTCGTGGGGGTTCGTCGCGGCCCGTCGGGCTTCCTCCTCGGCGACGAGGCCTTCCTTCGTGAGCTGCACCAGCGACTGGTCGAACGTCTGCATGCCGTAGAAGTCGCCTTCCCCGATCACGTCGACGATCTGGTCGGTGGTCGCAGGGTCGACGATGCGATCGAACACGCGCCCGGTGTTGATCAGCACCTCGACGGCGGGCACGCGACCCTTCCCGTCGGCCTTCGCCACCAGCCGCTGCGACACGATGCCGCGGAGCGAGCCGGCGAAGGACGTCCGCACTTCCTTCTGTTGATGCGGCGGGAACAGGTCGAGGATGCGATTGATCGTCTCCATGCAGTCGATCGTGTGCAGGGTCGAGATCACCAGGTGGCCGGTCTCTGCCGCCTGGATCGCCGACATCGCCGAGTCGCCGTCGCGGATCTCGCCGACGAAGATCACGTCGGGATCCTGCCGGATCACATGCCGCAACGCGTTGGCGTAGGAGTCCGTGTCGAGCCCGATCTCACGCTGTTGGATGATCGAGAGCATGTCGTCGTGCATCACCTCGATCGGGTCTTCGATCGTCACGATGTGCGCCCGGCGTGTGCGGTTGATGTGCCCGATCATCGACGCGATCGTCGTGGTCTTGCCCGTACCCGTCGGCCCGGTCACGAGGACGAGACCGCGGGGCGAGTCGGCCAGGGCGCTCATCACCCGAGGCAGCCGCAGCTCGTCGAAGGTCGGCACCTCGCTGCGGACCCGCCTGATCGCGAGCCCCACGACCCCACGCTGACGGAACACGTTCACACGGAAGCGCCCCACCCCGGGAAGCGTGTAGCCGAGGTCGGCCTCATTCGTCTCGGCGAACTCGCGCTTCTTGTGATCCGACATCAGGGCCGCGGCCGCGACCTCCGTGTCGCTCGGCGTCAGGACATCGAACTCGCCAGGCGTGAGCTGGCCGTCGATGCGCACGAACGGCGCGTTGCCGACCTTCAGGTGCAGGTCGCTCGCGCCCCGTTCCACCGTGTAGCGCAGCAGGGCGTTGACATCCATCGCCGACGGCAGCCTCCGTTCGGCCCACGGCGGTCGCAGGCCACGTGGTTCCATCGGCCCTTGCCCGGGCGCACCTGAGCCACCGGGCTAGGATTCTCAAGTGACCGACGAGCCCACCTCCGACGGGCAGCAACCAGGGAAACGTCGTCGACGTCGGCGTCGCCGCAGGAAGCCGGCGGCCTCCGCCTCGGCCCAGCAGCCATCGACGCCGTCGAAGGGCGCGAAGCGGTCTCGCGCGACCGGTCAAGCGAAGCGAGACGGGGCATCCAGCGCGAAACGGCGGCGCGGCCCCGCCACACCGGTGCAGCGGGAGATCTCGGCCGGTGGGGTCGTATACCGGCGCGACGGCGACGAGATCGAGGTGGTCCTCGCTTCGCGACGCACACGGCGTGGCGACCTCGCATGGGGGCTCGCGAAGGGCGGCATCGAGTCCGGCGAATCGCATGAGGACGCTGCGGTGCGGGAGGTGCTCGAGGAGACGGGCTATACCGCCGAGATCGAGGCCTCGCTCGGGGATACCCGGTATTTCTACGTGTGGGAGGACACGCGGATCCGCAAGACCGTGCACTTCTTCCTGATGCGGTGCACCGGCGGGGACCCCGACGATCGGGACGATGAGATGGAGGAGATCCGCTGGTTCCCGCTCGACCGCGCCCTGAAGCGCGCCGCGTACCGGGGCGAGCGCGAGGTACTCGGGCGAGCGGCCGAGATCTTGCGATGACGCGATGACGCCGCTCGAGGCCTTGCTCGGCGTCGTGATCGGACTGGTCGCGGGGGTGCTCTCGGGCCTGTTCGGCGTCGGCGGCGGCATCCTGATGACACCGAGTCTGCAGGTCGTGCTCGACGCGCCGCCCATCGTCGCGCTCGCGACGCCACTCCCCGTCATCCTGCCCACCGCGCTGACCGGCGCGCTCACGTATCGACGGGCCGGCGAGATCGATGAACGGGCGGCGGCGTGGATGGTCGGCCCTGGGGTGCTCGCGTCCATCGTCGGCGCCCTGCTCACGAAGTTCGCCGATACGCACCTGCTCTTGGTGATCACCGCGGCGCTGCTCGCGTACCAGGCAGTGGCCATCCTGCGGGGACGGCGAGACCGACGAGGACCGTCGTTCGACGCGACCCCTGCGATGTTCATCGGGATCGGTCTCGTGGCCGGGTTCGTGAGCGGACTGCTGGGTATCGGCGGCGGACTGATCATGGTGCCGATGCTGGCCGGGTGGCTCGGCATGCCCCTCAAGCGGGCGCTCGGCACGTCGCTGCTGGCGATCGTGGCGCTCGTGATCCCCGGCACGATCGTGCACGCCGCGCTCGGTCACATCGATTGGGCGTTGTGCCTCGTGGTCACCCTGGGCGCGGTGCCCGGTGCGCGTCTCGGTGCGAACCTCGCGCTCGGCACCCGTGAACGCACGCTGCGGCTGCTGGTGGGCGGGTTCCTGTTGTGCGTGGCCGTCGCCTACGGCGTGTCGGAGGCCATCGAGCTGCTCGGGAGCTGAACCCTCCGGGGCTACGATGGGTGACGCCGCCATGAGGATCCTCCGCGCGCTCGGCGCCCTCCTGTCGTTCTCGATCGCCGCGTCCACGCTGCTCGGACCGGTTCCGGCGGGCGCTCAGGAACCGGTCGTCACCCTGATGCTCCGCGCCCAGACCCCGTTCACGACACTCGACAAGCCCGAGGTCACGATCGCGTTCCGCGCGGAGAACCTCGGCGAGGACACCCTGCGCGACCTCTCGGTGGGGTTCATCATCGGGCCCGCGATCCGGTCGCGGGTGGACTACGAGGCCTCGCTCGTCGAGGGTCCCGTCGGCACCCTGATCCACCTGGAGACCTTCGCGCAGGACGGCGTCCTCGAGCCGGGCGCGACGCGCGAGTTCCGGGTCTCGGTCGACCTGAGTCAGATCGACGGCGTTAGCGACATCGACTCCCTCGTCTACCCGGCCCGCATCGACCTGCGGAGCGGCGGAACGCAGATCGCCACCCTCGACACGCCGCTCGTGCATCTCGTGCGGGACCCGGAGGTGCCGATCCGCTTGGCCTGGTGGCCGGAGTTCGCGGCCCCGGTCGCCTTCGACCCGCAGGGGAAGCTCGCCGACCCGGCGTTCGAGGACGCCATCGCTCCCGATGGTGGACTGGCCCAACAGGTCGAGGCCATCGCGACCTCGATCGTCGGTGCCGAGGACACGGTCGCTCTCGACCTCGTCGTCGTGCCGGGCGTGCTCGAGCAGCTCGGGCGTATGGCGGACGGGTTCGAGCGAACGAACGGCGAGGTCGTGCCGGCAGACGAGCCGCCCGCCACTCACGCAGCGGCGCTGCTCCGCTCGCTCCGCGAGATCGCCGCCGACCCCGACATCCGCATCGTCGCCACGCCGTTCGCAGCGCCCCTGCTCCCTTCGCTCCTGTCCGGGGGGCTGGCCCCCGACCTGGAGCTGCACGAGGCTGTCGGCGCCGCCACGATCGAGACTCGACTCGGAGTCGCGCCGGCGACCGCGACCGCGCGACCGCCCGGAGGCGCCCTCGACGATGCGAGCCTTTCGTGGTTGGCCGACCGCGGCACGACGACGGTCCTGGCCGACGCCGACACGGTGGGACGCCCACTGCAGCCCAACAGCTTCGCGCCCCCCCCGGTCGCCGGCGTGACCTCGGGAACAGGCGCCACCCTCGATCTCGTGTTGCCCGATCCGGGCGTGCAGGGACTGCTCGGCGATCCGCTCCTGCTCGACGACCCGGTGCGGGCGGCACAGGCGGTCTTCGGGGAGCTCGCGACGATCTGGCGCGAACAGCCCGTGCCCGGACCCCAGCCCGACGGCAGCGAAACGGTACGGGGGGTCGCCGTCGCGATGCCCGCCTCGCTCCCGCCGGGGATGTGGGCTCCGCTGTTGCGCCGATTGTCCGAGGGACCGTTCCTGCGATCGATGCCGGCCGAGGAGTTCGTTTCTCAGATCAACCCCGTCCAGGAAGACGGCGAGATCGTCGTCTCGACCGCCCGGTTCCCTCGGGACTACGTCGAGGCGATCCGGCAGGAGCACCGCGACGTCGCCGCCTACCGCTCGATGCTTGTCGAGCCGAGTCCGGACCCCGATCGGCTCGAACGCAACCTGCTCGTCGCCGAGGCCGGCCAATACGTCGACGAGCCCCTGATCGGACGACGATGGTACGACTCCGTGAACTCGGCGACGGACGAGATCTTCCAGCGGGTGCTTCCCGACGTGCAGCAGGAGTTCCTGATGACCTCGACGGAGGGGTCGCTGCCGTTGCGTATGGGCGATCCGGGAGTGTCGCCGCTCACGGTCCGGGTGCAGCTCCGCTCGTCGTCGTTCGAGTTCCCCGGCGGTGCGATCCAGACGGTGACGCTCACCGGGCCCGACCAGATCGTCACGTTCGACATCATCGCGAAGGTGGGCGGGCCCCAGACCATCCGCGTGAAGACGAAGGCGCCATCGGGGCGTGATCTCGGCGACGATCAGAACCTGGCCGTGCGAACGACCGCCGTCAACGCGGTGGCCCTGTGGATCACCGTGAGCGCGGGCGTCGTCTTGCTGCTCCTGTGGTCGAGGAGGTTGGTCCGACGACGGAACCGCTGACCCCCACCGGACCCGGTCCCGAGGGCACCGACTCCAACGGCGCGTACGTTCGGAACACGGCCGTGATGACGGTCGGCACCACCTTGTCCCGCCTCACGGGATACGTGCGGATCGCCGCGCAGACCGCCGCGCTGGGCGTCACCGTCGGCGCGCTCGGCGACGTGTACACGCGCGCCAACACCACCCCCAACATCGTCTACGAGCTGATCCTGGGGGGGATCCTCACCTCGATCTTCGTGCCGGTGTTCGTCGATCACCAGCGGCGACAGGGACGCGACGCCGCGTTCGACCTCGGCCGGCGCGTGCTGACGCTCGCGCTCGTCCTGCTCTCGAGCGTCGCGATCGTCGGCATCGTGTTCGCGCCGCAGATCATGCGCGTGTACCTCGTGGCCTCGGACGCCGTCGACCGCGAGGCGCAGGTCGAGCTCGGCGTCTTCCTACTGCGGTGGTTCATGCCCCAGGTGGTCTTCTACGGCATCGCGGCGATCGCCGCCGGGCTGCTGAACACCGAGCGGCGGTTCGCGGCGCCGATGTTCACACCGATCCTCAACAACCTCGTCGTGATCGCCACGTTCGCCGTGTACGCGATGATCCGCACTGACGGGGCCCCCTCGGTCGAGGGCATCACGTGGCTCGAGAAGACGGTCCTCGGTGCGGGCACGACCCTCGGTGTGGTCGCGATGACGGTGGCACTGTGGCCGTCGCTGCGGTCCACTGGGTTCCGCTGGCGGCTCACGGGCGGTTGGGGCCACCCTGGCATCCGTCGCATCGTGCGCCTCTCCGGTTGGGTGTTCGTGTACGTCGCGGCGAACCAGGTCGCCTACCTGGCGGTCAACGTGCTGGCGGGCGGCATCGGTGTCGCGAGGTTCCAGGTGTACGCGATCGCGTTCATCATCTTCCTGCTGCCGCACTCGATCTTCGCGGTATCGATCTTCACGGCGTTGCTGCCCGCCATGGCCGAACGGTGGACCGACGGCGACCTCGCCGGGGTGCGCGAGCGGTTCTCCCTCGGGCTGCGTGACACGATCGTCGTGATCGTGCCGGCATCGTTCGCCTTCCTCGCGCTCGCGCAACCGATCGTGTCCTTGCTGCTCGAATACGGCTGGGTGCGTGAGGAGGACGTGCCGCTGATCGCCCGCACCCTCCAGGGTTTCGCGGTCGGGTTGCCGTTCTTCTCCGCCTTCCAGCTGATCACACGCACCTTCTACGCGACGCAGGACAGTCGCACGCCCGCACTCGTGAACATCGGGGCGGCGATCGTGACGGTCGCCGTCGACGTGGTGCTCGTTCGCACGATCGGGTGGGACGTGCCGGGCCTCGCCCTCGGTCACGCGGTCTCCTACGTCTTCGCGACGACGATCGGCCTCACGCTGCTCCGGCCGAAGCTCACCTCGCTCGACGGAAAGCGGGTCGTACACACGATCGCCCGCGCCGTGCCGGCCGCCGCCGTCACGGCGTTCGTGGCATGGCTCGTCGCCGCCGGCGTCGCTGCGGCAGTCGACACGCAGGTGGTCGTCTGGCGGCTCGTGCAGGTCGGCCTCGCGGTCGTGGCGGGTATCGGCGTCTATCTGGCCGCGGCGCTCATGTTGGGCATGGAAGAGGTCGATGAAGTCATGCACGCGGTGCGCAGGAGGTTCCGCGGATGAGACGGACGCACAGATGGCACGACCAGGCTGGCCTGGTCGGGAAGGCGGCCGTGGTCTGGCTGCTGCTGATAGCGGTACTCGGCGTGGCCGCGGTCGACACCGTGTCGATCGCACTCACCACGTTCAAGTTGTCCGAGGTGGCGACCGACGCGGCGAGCGACGGAGCGGCAGCGTTCCGGAGCCGGCGCGATCCTGTCGATGCCTGCGATACGGCGCTGGCGAGCGTCGAGGCGCAGGACGCGACCCTCAAGGTCGGGCGCAATGCCTGTGAGGTCGACACGGCGACTGGACGCGTCACGGTGACGCTCCGGACCACCGCCGGCACGGTCCTGGCGGGCCGGTTCGGCCCCACCCAGGACTACACCGCGGTCCTGGTCTCGGAGACCAACGGCCCTTCGAACGTGTAGCGTTCAAGGGCGTGGGCGACCCCGAACCGGAGCGCGACGAGGAGCTGATCCGTCGCTTCCGAGCGGGCGAGGCAGCGGCCTTCACGACGCTCGTCGAGCGTCACCAACAGCGCGTCTACTCTCTCTGCCTGCGGGTGCTCGGAGACGCCGAGGTCGCCAAGGACGTCGCCCAGGACACCTTCATGACCGTGCTGCGCAAGCTCGAAGGGTTCCGGGGTGAGGCGGCGTTCACGACCTGGCTCCACCGGGTCACGGTGAACGCCTGCTACGACGAGCTGCGGCGAGCGCGGCGCCGGCCGATGCTGCACATCGCGGCCGACGACGGTCCCGAACGGGAGCCGGGCCCGCCGATCGAGGACCACGCGGAGCTGGTGGGAGGCACGATCGACGTCGCCGCTGCGCTCGCGGCGATCCCTGAGGAGTTCCGGGTAGCGCTCGTGCTCGCCGACGTGCAGGACGTGCCGTACGCCCGCATCGCCGAGATCCTCGACGTGCCCGTCGGCACGGTGAAGTCCAGGGTGCACCGGGGGCGTCTCGCACTCGCGAAGGTGATGGGACTCGAGGACGGGGAACCTGCCACGCGGCCGGGGGCGTCGGAGGGACAGCCGTGACGCATCCACTCGAGCAGCTCGCCCCCTACGTCGACGGCGCGCTCGACCAGCAGGAGCGCGCCGTCGTCGATGCACACCTGCGTTCGTGCGAACGCTGCCGGCGTGAGGTGGCCACCGCGACGATGGCACGAGCCGCCATCCTCGCGATACCGGATGCGCCCGTCCCCGACATCGCGGGCAGCTTCACGCCCGAGCGGATCGCCGGGGCGTCCCGCCAGACGTCCGCGCGCCGACCAGCCTCACCGTGGGCCAAGGTCGCGCCCGCGCTCGCGGCGGCCGCGGTCGTGGCGTTGGTCGCGCTCGTGGCCCCCCGCATCGGAGGCGGAGCCGGTGACCAGACGGCAGCGGACGCCGGAGGGGTCGATGCCGCGCTCCCCCGCGAAGATGCCCTCCGGCTCGAGATCGCGAACATGGACTACGACGAATCCTCGCTCGAGGGGGAAGCGGCCGCGTTCGCGGACCAGGTCGGCGGCGGGCACGCGGGCCAAGCTGCGGTCGGGGCCGAGGCGTCGGCCGCACCGGCGTCAGAGGACGCGATGCGCGTCGCAGGGCCGGCCCCGTCGACCCGAGCGAGGGAATGTCTGCGAACGGCCTTCACCGATCACCCGGGCGACCTCGTGCGCATCAGGCGTGCGACCTTCGACGGGACCCCTGCCTACCTCGGTTACGTGCTCGAGAGCCCCGGTGCCGGTCAACCGGCCACCCTGGTCTCGATCTGGGTCGCCGCGGTCGAGGATTGCTCCATCGTCACCTTCACGTCGGTCTCGGTGTAGCGGGCTTCCTGGTGCGGCAGGGCATGTACTGCGATGCCCGTGGGTTCATGCCTGTGGGAGGATTCTCGGGACGATGGGCGACGAACGCAACGTGATCGTGATCGGCTCGGGGCCGGCGGGCTACACCGCGGCCCTCTACGCAGCGAGGGCCAACCTCGCCCCGCTGGTGCTCAAGGGCCTCGACGCCGGCGGCCAGCTGATGCTGACGACCGACGTCGAGAACTACCCGGGGTTCCCCGACGGGCTGATGGGCCCCGAGCTGATGGACCGGTTCGAGAAACAGGCTGCCCGGTTCGGCGCCGAGGTCCTGCCCGTGCACGTGACCGAGGTCGACCTGTCGTCGCGGCCGTTCCTCGTGAAGGCCGGCGACCAGGAGTGGCGCGCCGAGACGATCGTCGTCTCGACCGGGGCGAGCGCCCGCTGGCTCGACATACCGGGCGAGGAGCGACTGCGTGGTCGCGGCGTCAGCGCGTGCGCGACCTGCGACGGCTTCTTTTTCCGAGATCGCGAGCTGGTCGTGGTAGGCGGAGGGGACTCCGCGATGGAGGAGGCCACCTACCTCACGAAGTTCGCGTCGAAGGTGACGATCGTGCACCGGCGCGACGAGTTCCGCGCCTCGAAGATCATGCAGGAGCGCGCGCTCGCGAATCCGAAGATCGAGGTCGTCTGGAACGCCGCGCTCAGCGAGATCATCGGCGACGGCGCGGTCGCTGGCGTGCGACTCACCGACACCGTGACGGGCGCGGAACGTGAGATGGCCGTCGACGGCGTCTTCATGGCGATCGGGCACGACCCGAACACATCGCTGTTCGTCGGTCAGCTGGCCCTCGATGCGAACGGGTACGTGCTCGTCCAGGAGCCCCGCACCTACACGAGCGTGCCGGGCGTGTTCGCGGCCGGCGACGTGACCGACACCATCTACAAGCAGGCGGTCACGGCCGCAGGCCAGGGCTGCAAGGCAGCGATCGACGCCGAGCGCTTCCTGGAGGAACTGGCGCACGCGGGCTCGTGACGGGAATCGCCCAGGCCCTCGGCGCGTTGTAGCGTCGGGCCGGTCGTGACGACCGAACACCGACGAGGAGACTGACGACGATGACAAACCTGAACAGCGTGACCGACCACGAGTTCCAGACCTCGGTCCTGGACTCCGAGACCCCCGTGCTCGTGGACTTCTGGGCCGAGTGGTGCGTACCGTGCCACATGGTCTCACCGGTGGTCGAGGAGATCGGTCAGGAGAAGGGCGACACCCTCCGTGTCGTGAAACTGAACATCGATGAGAACCCGCAGGCCACCCGCACCTACGGCGTGATGAGCATCCCCAGCCTGATCCTGTTCAAGGGCGGCCAGGAGGTGGCTCGCGTGATCGGCGCGAAGCCGAAGGACGCCATCCTGCGCGACATCGAGCCCCATCTGGCGTAGTCGCCGCAGGGCGCCGATGCCTCGTGGCCTCCCCCCGCCCGTCCGGTTGCCGCTCCCGCGCGACACGGCGCAGACTCGTCGCGTGAGGATCTACCGACTCGGCGATGAAGGGCCCGAGGTCGGCGATATCCAGGAGCGCCTGACCGGGCTCGACCTCACGATCGACGATGCCGAGCTCGGCGGGCACTTCGGGCCATCGACCGACCAGGCCGTGCGGGGATTCCAAGCGGGACGAAGCCTGCGCGTCGACGGGCTCGTCGGAGCCGACACCTGGGGGCAGCTGGTCGAGGCGGGATACCGGCTCGGGGACCGCACCCTCTACCTGCACTCGCCGTACTTCCGCGGCGACGACGTCCGATCGCTCCAGCGCAAGCTCAACGCCCTGGGGTTCGACTCGGGCAAGGAGGACGGCCTATTGGGCTCCCGGACCGACCGGGCCGTGCGGGAGTTCCAGCGCAACGTCGGCGACGAGCCCGACGGCATCGTCGGCTTGCACACGATCGCCACGCTCGACCGCATGCGACCGCTGGAATCGGGGCCCAGCCGGGCTCTCGTGCGAGAAGCGGAGGAGCTCCGCGGGTGGAGGGGGTCGATCGGCGGCCAGATACTCGCGATCGACCCAGGGGATCCCGGATGGGTGGGCGGCGACTGCACCTATGCCGTCGCGGAGGTGTTGCGGGACGAACTCGCCGCGATGGGGGCCGAACCGCGACTGCTCCGAGCGCGCGACGAACCGCGAGGGCCGCTCGATCGGGCTCGGATCGCGAACGAGTTGGGAGCAGCGATGTGCGTCTCGATCGAGCTCGCGAGCGGTCTGCCGGAAGCCTCGGGGCCGACGTGTTCCTATTTCGGCAGTCATCAGACCCACTCCCCCGCCGGCATGCTGCTGGCGCAGCTGATCCTCGAGGAGCTCGAGGCCACCTTGGGAGTCCGCGGGCGCCTGCAACGACTGGCGGTGTCGATGCTCCGAGAGACGCGGATGCCGGCGGTGCAGGTCGAGCCCGCCTTCGTCACGAACGAGCGCGAGGCCGCCCTTATCGCCGACCCGGCGTTCGCGCGAGAGGTGGGCATCGCGATCGCCTCCGGGATCGGGCGCTATTTCCCGGACTGACCTCAGTGCGAGGTCGTGTTCGAGCCCGCATCAGCGAGCTCGCGCCACGAGGCGTAGGAACGCCCCGAGCGCCAGCCCGAGCATCGCTGCCTTGATCGCTCGCTCGCGCTCGGTCGGGTGCTGCGCCGGTGGCTGCTCGAAGGGGGTCGACATGCCGAGGCTATGCTACGCGGCGTGCGCTTCTGCCTGATGCTGGAGGGACAGGAGGGCGTGCGGTGGGAGGCGTGGCTGGCTGCCGCGCGGGCCGCCGAGCGCCTGGGGTTCGAGGCGTTGTTCACGTCGGACCACTACCTGAGCGTCATGCGCGACCGCGGTCACGACCGCGGGTCGTCCGATGCCTGGACGAACCTCGGTGCCCTCGCGGCGTCGACGCAGACGATCCGTCTCGGCACGCTCGTCTCCCCCGTGACGTTCCGGCTCCCCGCCGTGCTGGCGAAGGCGGCGGTCACCGTCGACCGAGTCAGCGGTGGCAGGGTCGAGATCGGCATGGGGGCCGGATGGTGGGAGGACGAGCACCGCTCCCACGGGTTCCCTTTCCCCGACACGACGACGCGGTTCGACATGCTCGAGGAGCAGCTCGAGATCGTGCACGGCCTCCTGACGGAGGAACGCTTCTCGTTCCAGGGCAAGCATTATCGGCTCGACGACGCGCCCTTCGCGCCGAAGGGCGTCCAGCAGCCTCACCCGCCGATCGTCGTGGGCGGCAACGGCGGACCCCGAGTGGCCGCACTCGTCTCTCGGTGGGCCGACGAGTTCAACACGGTGGGGCCCTCGCCCGAACGGGCGCGCGAACGCTTCGGGCGCGTGCGCGACCGGCTCGACGCCGACGGCCGCGCGCAGGAAACGCTCACGACGTCGGTCATGACCTGGTGCTACGTCGGCGAGACCGAGGCCGACGCGATGCGCCGGATCGAGAAGGCGCGAACACGAGCGATGCGGGTCGCACGATTCGAGGACGAGTTGGACGAGCTGCGGGCCCATTGCGTGGTGGGTTCGGTCGATCAGGCGGTCGAGCGACTGAGCCGGTATGCGGACTCCGGTGTGCAGCGCATCATGCTGAACCACGAGCTCTTCGACGACCTCGAGATGCTCGACGTGCTGTCCGAGCGAGTCTTCCCACAGGTGGAGGGCTGAGATGGGCACGCTGCCGATGCCTGACCTGCCCGCCGATCACCGGGGTCTGCATTCCTGTGGAATGGGGTGTCACGGCCGGGTATCGACAGGCCAGACGAGCACCGGCGGCACCGCCACGGTACGAGCTCCGGCGCCCGGTCGGCGCTGCCCCGATGCTAGCCTTGGGCCCTTCCCATGGCCGAGTTCTCCATCGATCGCTTCGTCGACCTGTACGCGCACCGCACGTCAGGCATGTCCGCGTCGGAGGTGCGAGCGCTCTTCGCCGTGGCATCACGCCCTGAAGTGGTCTCACTTGCCGGTGGCATGCCGTTCGTGCAGGCGCTGCCGACCGACGATGTGCTCAACGTCGTGCGGGACGTCTTGCACGAGCACGGGTCGGAGTCGTTGCAGTACGGAGGTGGACAGGGGCATCCGGCGCTTCGGGGACGCATGGTCGAACTCATGGCAGCCGAAGGGATCGAGGGCGACCCCGAGGACATGGTCATCACCACGGGAGCGCAGCAGGCGCTCGACCTGATCGGCAAGATCTTCGTAGACCCCGGAGACTTGATCGCTGTCGAGGCGCCCGCATACGTCGGGGCACTCACCGCCTTCGGCGCCTACGAACCGCGGTACCTGCAGATCGACATCGACGACGACGGCATGGTCGTCGATCGTCTCGAGGAGACGCTGGTCCGTGGTGAGCGCCCGAAGTTCGTCTACACCTGCCCGAACTTCGGCAATCCGAGTGGTGTGACATTATCATACACTCGACGACAGCACCTCGTCTCGCTCTGCAGGGAGGCGGGGATCCCGATCATCGAGGACAACCCCTACGGGATGCTCCGATTCGAGGGTGAGTCACTGCCGGCGCTCCGAACCCTCGACCCCGACAACGTGATCTACCTCGGCACGGTCTCGAAGGTCTTCTCCCCCGGTGTTCGCGTGGGATGGGCGCACGCCGAGCAGTCGGTCGTGCAGCGACTCGTGCTCGCGAAGGAAGCCGCCGACCTCTGCGGGTCGTCGTTCACGATGCTCGTCACCGAGCGGTACTTCGCCGTCGAGCACCGCTGGCGCACGAACCTCTCCACCTTGATCGAGGTCTACCGCGCGCGTCGCGACGCCATGCTCGAGGCGCTCGACGAGCACTTCCCGGACGGCGCGACGTGGACGAGGCCCTCCGGCGGCTTCTACATCTGGGTAACACTCCCCGACTGGTTCGACACCCGAGCGATGCTGGCCGCGGCCGTCGAGCGCCGGGTGGCATACGTGCCGGGCACCGCTTTCTACCCGGACGGTCGGGGCGGGAACCAGATGCGACTCGCGTTCTGCTACCCCCCGGTGGAGCGGATCCGCGAGGGCATCGCGCGACTGGGAGCCTTGCTCGCCGACGAAGACACCCTCTACAGGAGCCTCCACCCATGAACGTCGCGGTGTTGGCGGGTGGACGCACACCGGAGCGCGACGTGTCCTTGCGCGGCGGTCACCGGGTGCTCGGGGCGATCCAGGGCCTCGGCCACGACGCGACGTTGATCGATCCGGCAGAGGTCTCACTCGTCGAGACGGTGGTGGAGCGAGCCCCCGACCTCTGCTTCCTCACGTTGCACGGCAAGGAAGGTGAGGACGGAACGGTGCAGCGGCTGCTCGACCTGCTCGCGCTCCCCTACACGGGAACAGGGGCGTTCGATTGCGAGGTCGCCTTCGACAAGCTCCTCGCCAAGGACGCCCTCACCCGGGCGGGTGTGAGCACTCCCACGTGGGCTCCGATCGAGGGAACCGCGTTGCGGGACCTGGGGGCCGGCGCCGCTCTGGGACGCGCGATCGAACGAGTCGGGCTGCCGTGCGTGGTGAAACCCTCGAGGAGTGGTTCGGCGTTGGGGGTCACCACCGTCGAGCGCGAGGCCGACCTTCCTGCGGCGGTGATGGCGGCGCTGTCGTTCAGCGGGGCTGCCGTGGTGGAGACTGCCGTGACGGGTACCGAGGTGGCCGTCGGGGTGATCGGCACGCCGGGTGAGGCGCTCCCGGCCGTGGAGATCGTGCCCAAGGGGGGCACCTACGATTACGCGGCGCGGTACACGGCCGGTGCGACCGAGTACTTCGCGCCGGCGCGCCTGGGTGACGAGGCCACGGGCGCGTGTCGGGACACCGCCATGGCTGCGTGGTCGGCGCTGCGTCTGCGCGACGTGACTCGCGTGGACATGATCGTCGACGCTCGGGGAGTGCCGTGGGTGCTCGAGGTCAACGTCTCACCCGGCATGACTGAGACGAGCTTGCTCCCGATGGGCGCGACCGCGGCCGGCATGGGTCTGAGCGAGCTGTGCGACGCGGTCCTACGGTCTGTCCGGACGCGGAGGGCAGCGTAAGAGGCTCTCCGGCGCCGGATCAGTCTGGCGCCAGCCCGGGCCCGGACCCCACGATCTCCGACACGATGCGTTCGAGGTCGTCGACCGAGCCGAAGTCGATGATGACCTTCCCGCGCTTCTTCCCGTATTGGATCTGCACCCTGGTGGCAAGCTGTTCAGACAGGATCTCCTCGACCTCGGCCATGCCTGGGTCGGTGGAGGGTGTGGTGGCGACGTCGGGTGAGGCTCGCTTCTCCGGAGGCGGCTCGAGGTATCGGCGCACCAGATCCTCCGTCTCACGCACCGAAAGGTCCTCGGCGGCGACCCTGAGTGCCAGCGTGTTGACGGCGTCGACGTCACCGAGTGCCAACAAAGCCCTGGCGTGACCAGCCTGGATCTTCGCGTCGGTCAGCAGCTGCTGGGTCTCGAGGGGGAGTTGGAGCAGCCGGATGGTGTTCGCGATGTGTGACCGTGACACACCGACACGATCCGCGAGCTCCTCTTGCTTCAGTCCGAGATCCTCCAGCAATTGCCGGAACGCCTCGGCAAGCTCGATCGGTCCGAGGTCTTCGCGGTGGATGTTCTCGATCAACGCTTCGCGCAGGAGGTCGGCATCGTCGGTGTCACGCACCACGACCGGGACGGTTGCCAGGCCTGCGACCTTGGCCGCCCGCAGGCGCCGCTCTCCGGCCACCAGTTCGTACCCGTCCTCACCCGAACGCCGGACGACGATGGGCTGCAGGATGCCCACCTCTCGGATCGAGGCCGCGAGCGCTTGGATCTCCTCGGGATCCCAGTGGGTGCGGGGCTGCTTCGGGTTGGGTGACACGGCGTTCACCGGTACCTCCAGCAACCCCGTCATCCCTTCCCCGGCTTCAGGTGCGCCGGGGATGAGGGCCGACAAGCCTCGCCCGAGACCACCTCGTTTCGACATCACTCGCCTCCCTTACGGAACAGTCGCCATCGGCGCTTGTGGGGGACATCGTCGTCCTCGAGCGTGGCGCCGATATCGGCGACCTGATGGCCCTCGGTCGCACGCGGCGGGGGCTCGCTCGGACGGTTCTCCTGCGAGGTCGCCGCGGTCTCAGCGTCCTCGTCGATGACCACCACCCGTCGTTCGGGAAGGTGTCCGGGTGGAACCGGGGCACTCGGAGGCGTCACCCGGGGCGTATCGGAAGTGTCTGCGGCCTCCCAGAGGTCGTCTTCGTCCTCTGAGGCGGGTGCGGACGGCACCTGTGCGGTCGTCGTGGCGACGGCCGGAGCCGGGGGAGGGGGCTCGGGAGCAGGTTCGGGTTCTGACTCGGGAGCAGGTTCGGGTTCTGGCTCGGGCTCGGGTAGGTCGTGCACCATCGGCACCGCTCCGAGCTCGTCCTCCTCGAGAGGTTCCGAAGGGGCCGGAGTCGCGTCGATCGCCGGCACGACCACGGTTGGGAGGTCGTCATACACAGGCATCGGCTCATCGGGCGGGGGCCGCAGAGCGACTTCCCGCCCCAGCTCCCGGTAGCACTCTGCGCCTTTGGACTTCGGATCGTAGACCGTGATCGGTTGGCCGAATCCGGGAGCCTCCGAGAGCCGGACCGTTCTCGGGATGATGACGTCGTACACGAGCTCTCCGAAGTAGCGGCGAACCTCATCGACGACCTGCTCCGAGAGCTTCGTCCTGGGGTCGAACATCGTCATCACGATGCCGGTGAGCCGCAGTCCGGGGTTGATGTTCTGTTGCACGAGAGACACGTTTCGGAGGAGCTGTCCCAGCCCTTCGAGCGCGTAGTACTCGCACTGGATCGGCACGATGAGCTCCTCGGCTGCGGTCAGAGCGTTGATCGTGAGCAGGCCGAGCGACGGGGGACAGTCCAGCAGGATGAAGTCGTAGACCCCTTCCCGGATCGACGAAAGGGCCTTCTTCAGGCGGGTCTCGCGGGAGAACTGGCTGACCAGTTCGATCTCTGCACCCGCGAGATCGATCGTCGAAGGGATCGCCGAGAGGTGGGGGACGGGGGTCTGGACGATCGCCTCGTCGACGGCCGCTTCCGAGACGATCACGTCGTACACCGTGATCTCCCGGGCCTCGTGACGGATCCCCATCCCGGTCGAGGCGTTTCCCTGCGGATCGAGGTCGACCACCAACACGCGGTACCCGAGGTCGGCGAGCACCGCGCCGAGGCTCACGGCGGTCGTGCTCTTGCCCACGCCGCCCTTCTGGTTCGCGATGGCGACGATCCGCGCCACGCCAGGAGTCTCGGGAGGTACCGGGATCGGTCTCTCGACCTCGACGGGCCTCGGGGAGGATGTGTCTGGCGACACGCCCTTGGAACCTGAGCGAGACGAGGATCTCGGGGCGGCGCCGACGCCGGAGGGAGCCTTGGTCACTGCCGGGCCATGATAACCAGCGGACCGGACCGTGCAAGTGCCGGTGTCGGGAAGAAGCGCGCAATCACGCGAGGAGGAAGGTCTCGCGCGCGATCGAAGCTCCGTCCGGCCCAGTAGATCAGGGATCCCGTCGGTGTGAGGATCTGCTCCGCCGACTCCCACGATCGCCTCGGGTTCCCGAAGGCTCGCGCGAGGCACACGTCCGCACGTTCCCGAAAGGTCTCGAGGCGCCGGCCGTGAACGACGACCTCGGTGAGACCGAGGCTGCGCGAACATTCCTCCAGGAATCCCGCGCGGTTGCGGCGGACCTCGACGAGCACCATCGGAAGATCCGGCCTGGCGATGGCGAGGACGAGACCGGGCAAACCTGCGCCGGATCCCAGGTCGCAGGCACGTCCCGACTGTGGGAGCAGGGGAGCCGCCCGCAGGCAGTCCAGGATATGGCGTTGCCTGATTCGAGGGGCGTCGGATGAAGCCACCATCCCCATGGGCACAGCATGGTCGAGCAGCATGGCCTCGAACCGTTCGAGTCGACCGATCGCCACATCGTCGAGTCGGACGTCGAGGGCATCGGCGATCTCCCAACCCTCATGTTTCACGTGAAACATCCCCACTCGAGAGCGTGGTTCCAAGAGCTATCGTCTCGCGGGGCCAAGGCCGAACGCCAGCCGATGCCACGGGAGGCAGCTTCAGCGAGGGCTGATGACGACGTAGCGATCGGGATCCTGACCCCGAGAAGCCGTCTCCACGCCCTCGAGGTCCGCGACCGCATCATGCACGAGCTTGCGCTCGTAGGCGTTCATCGGCTCCAGCTCTTCTTCCTGGCCGGTCTCGAGGACACGCGCGGCCACTTCGCGTGCCCGCTCTTCCAAGCGGGCCTCACGACGCTTCCGGTAGTCCTCGACGTCGACGATGACGCGGATGCGCTGATCGAGTCTCCTGCCGACCGCCATCCGCGTGAGCTCCTGGATCGCCTCGAGCGTCTGGCCGTGTCGCCCGATCAGCAGCGACATGTCCTCTTCTGCGCCGTCGAGGATGTCGACGTACATGTGGCCGCCCTGTTCACTCGGCTCGGCGATCGCGTCGATGTCCATATGGGACAACAGTTCCTCGAGGAAGTCGGCGACTGCGTCGGCCTGCTCTTCGAGGTCCTCGACGCCGGCCTCCGGGCCTGGATCCCGTCGGTCAGCCATCGCGCTTCCCCTTACCCGTCGGCGGTTTCTTGGGCTTCCGCTGGGTGCTGCCCGGCTTCGGCGATCCGCCCTTCGAAGAGCCTCCGGAGCTCTTGCCGCCATCCGCTTCGCGTCGCTTCCGCTCGTCGTCCGCTCGTTCCATCATCCCGGCGATGAAGCCCTTCTTCTGGGGCTTGTCGGCCTGGGCAGCCAGTTTGGCCTTCTGCTCGGCCTTCCGCCGCTCCAGGGCGTCGGGTCCGATGTGGCCGGCGTGAAGGAGCAGTGTCTGCTGTCCGATCATGAACAGGTTCGACACGGTCCAATACAACACCAGTCCCGCCGGGAAGCTGAAGCCGATGAACCCGAAGAACAGGGGCATGATGCGCAGGATCATCTGCTGCTGCTGCGACGCCGCCCCCTGAGGACTTGCCCGCTGCGTCTGCAGCGTCTGATAGAAGGACGTGCCGACCATGATCAGCAACAGCACCACGTAAGGGATCTTGTCGGTAAGCCCGTCGACGCCGCAGTTCAGCACAGGCTTGGAAGTGAACGAGTCGAGCGGCGAGCCATCGTCGTTCTCAAGCGGCAGCCCGGCCTCGACCGGGTTGCCGTCGGTGTCCTTGATCCGGCTCTTCTCGAGGTTGCCGGCCTGATCGGCCGAGCACTGCAGGTTCACGATCAGCAGGCCGGTGTTCTCGTGCGTGACGACCGCCGCGAACAGTTCGCTGTCGGTCGGAAGGTGGTTGTTGGTGATCTTGTACGCCGCGACCTGCTGGCCCTCTGACGTGACCGGTTGATACCCCGGAGCGCGGATCACTGCATACATCGCGATCAGGAGGGGGAACTGCGCCAGGACCGGGAGACAGCCGCCGAGCGGGTTGACCCCAGCTTCCTTGTAGAGGCGCATCGTCTCTTCCTGCGCCTTCTGTTTGTTCCCCTTGTACTTCGCCTGGATCTTCTTGATCTCAGGCTGCAGGGCCTGCATCGCCTGCATCGACTTGATCTGCTTCACGCCGAGCGGGAAGAGCAGGAAGCGCAGCGCCAGCGTGAGGATGATGATCGCCACTCCATAGTTAGGGATGACGTCATACAGCCACGCGAGGACCCATCCGATGCTGTCGAGCAGCGTCTGGAAGATCGGGGAGATGACAGGGATCTCGGCGAGCATCAGTGACGGGTCCCCTCGGGCAGCTGTATGATGCCATCATACGGCCGAGCATGGGAACGCCCTCGCCTGCCCGGAGGGACATGGTCGATGCCCCCCACCGAATAGGGGTTGCAGCGCGCGATGCGCCAGCCGGCCATGACGGTGCCTCGGACCGCTCCGTGCTCACGTATCGCCGTTTCGGCGTAGTGGGAGCAGGTGGGGTAGAAGCGGCACTGGCCACCGAGCCAACCCCCCAGCGTTGCCCGGTACAGACGGACACCGAGCAGAAGCGCGCCTCGGGCGGGGGTCCCGGCGGTCCAGAGCACGTCGCTGATGCTCACGATCGTCGGTCTCCCGCGCGCAGCAGCTCGCTCATCTCGCTCACCAGATCCTGCGTCGTGGCGCCCCGGATCGCCTCGCGGGCCACCAGGACGGCGTCGAAATCACCTGTGACCTGCGACGACACCTGTCGCCAGGCCTCTCGCAGGATGCGCCGCGCCCGGTTCCGCTCGACGGCCCCACCCACGCGACGCGCAGCGACGACCGCCCACCGACCGGAGCCGGGCGCAAGGAACAGTACCACCCGACTTCCGTGACACGGACGGCCCTCATCGAAGACTCGTCGGACCTCCGCGGAGCGCACGAAGCACCGCGTCAGGCGGTGAGACGAGCGCGGCCTTTGCGGCGACGCGCGGCGACGATCGATCGGCCCGCGCGGGTGCGCATGCGGAGGCGGAAGCCATGGCGGCGCGCCCGGCGACGGTTGTTCGGCTGATACGTTCGCTTGCCCTTGGCCATGCGATGGGGATCCTTCGCTCGTGATGAAGGCCGGCGGAGCGCCGGCCGCGACGAGTATACGAGGCGGCATCATCGCAGGACAAAGCCCTTGACACGAGAAAGAGTGTCAAGACCCCGTCGCCGACCCGTAGGCCTCTGAACCGGTGTGCTAACGTGCGGCCCGCCTTCCCCCGGGCGACCCGGGCCCCCTACGGGTGCGGTGACACGACGTACCTTCCCGTGTTTTCCACCCGTGTGGAAAGGTGCTGTGGATTCGAGATGGCGGTAGCGTCCCCTGAACACGAGGCCCAAGAGGCGTGGGCCCACGTGCTCGAGCTGGCGAGTGAAGAGCTTCCCGAGACCACCGTCGTGATGTGGTTCTCAGACGTCCGGCCCATCGACCTGAGCGGCGACGCGATCACGCTCGCGGTCCCGAGCCCGTTGGTTCGAGAACGACTGCAGCACAACCATCTTTCGCTCATCGAGCGTGCCGCAGCCGAGATGGTCGGCCGGCCCGTGAAGGTCGAGATCAGCGTCGACGAAGGGCTCCGCGAGCACACCGAAGCCGGTGAAGACCGTCCCACGATGCCCGCTGACCTCGTGGCGCAGCCTCCCGCCGCGTACGCAGCGATCGGCGCCGCCCCCGCGTCTCCGGCGGCGGGCGAACCTTCGTTAGGTGCGCCCGGTTTGCCGTTTCCCAGCTACACGTTCGACGCGTTCGTGCCCGGGCCCAGCAACCGATTCGCGCACGCCGCCGCGATGGCGGTTGCCGAGGCGCCTCCGTCGACCGCCTACAACCCGCTGTTCATCTACGGAGGGGTTGGCCTCGGCAAGACCCACCTGTTGATCGCGGTCGGCCACCACATGTACCGACTGGCGCCTTCCCTGCGTGTTCGATACGTCACGTCGGAACAGTTCGTGACCGAATTCATCAAGGCGGTGCGGGAACGCCAAGGCGGCGACGCGTTCCGTCAGCGGTACCGCGAGGTCGACGTGCTGCTCGTCGACGACATCCAGTTCTTGGCCAAGCGCGAGGAGACCCAGACCGAGTTCTTCCACACGTTCAACCACCTGCACGGTGCAGGCAAGCAGATCGTGATCGCGTCGGACCGACCTCCGCACGAGCTCTCCGGGCTCGAGGAGCGACTGGTCAACCGGTTCCGATGGGGGCTCTGCGTCGACGTGCAGCCTCCTGATCTCGAGACTCGGATCGCGATCCTTCAGCTGAAGGCCGAACGCGAACACATCACGGTGCCGTCCGACGTCATCGAGTTCGCCGCGTCGAAGTTCGACCAGTCCGTCCGCGAGCTCGAGGGCGCGCTCGTGCGCGTCGTCGCGTGGTCCGAGCTCACCGGGCAGCCCATCGACGTCACCCTCGCCGAACGTGCGCTCGAGGACCTCATCCCGCAGACGCAGAACGAGATCCCGCCGCCCCTGATCCTCGACGAGACGGCGAAGTACTTCTCGCTCTCGACCGC
This sequence comes from uncultured Actinomycetes bacterium, assembly GCA_963734685.1. Classification (GTDB taxonomy): domain Bacteria; phylum Actinomycetota; class UBA4738; order UBA4738; family HRBIN12; genus JAOUEA01. The sequence goes on from CAVTIC010000001.1 coordinate 729,799, forward strand.
AGATCTGATGTCGAAATCACGCTCCCGTCCGCTCACGCAGGCCCGCCACATCGCGATGTACCTCACTCGGGAATGCACCGGTCTATCCTTGCTGAAGATCGGCGAGATCTTCGGTGGGCGCGATCACACCACCGTCCTGCACGGCATCCGAAAGGTGGAGGACGAGATGCGCGCTCGGGACGCGACGTTCCGGCAGGTCCAGGATCTCACGCGCATCATCCGAGGTCGCGTGCGGGGGGCCGCATGATCTCGATCGGGGCGGCGACCGCGTTGTGGACAACTTCGGGGGGGACGGTGGGTTCCGAGCAGGTCGAACGGGGCGTCGAGGGGAGCGACACGTTTTCCCCACCCGTTTCCCACATGTCCGATGGCCTCGCTACGCTGCGAGAACGGCATGTGTATGCAGGTTTCCACAGTGCCTACTACCGTCGTTCTTATCCTCTCTTCAAACCGGTAGAGCCAGGGGGTGGACCGAGTGAAGTTCCGCTGTGATCGCGACGTGTTGTCTGAAGCGCTGCAGACGGTGCAGCGTGGGGTGTCGTCCAGACCGGGTATCCCGGCGCTCACGGGCGTGCTGATCGAGGCGACCGATGACGGGCGCATCACGCTGACCACGACCGATCTCGAGGTCTCGGCGAGGCTCGCGACCCAGGCGCAGGTGTCCGAACCTGGCGTCGCGCTGGTGCCGGCAAGGCTGCTCGGCGATACCGTCAAGTCCCTGTCGGATGCGCCGGTGGACATCGAGACCGACCAGTCGCAGGCACATATCCGCTGTGCGGCGTATGAAGGCACGTTGCGCCTCCTGCCTGCCGAGGACTTCCCCGGACTCCAGGAGCCGAGCGGCACGAGGATCACGGCCGAGGCCGGCGCGTTCGCGGAAGCGGTACACCAGGTGGCGCGGGGTGCTTCACGCGATGAGGCCCGACCGGTACTCACGGGCGTGCTGATCGAGGTGAGCCGCGAGGGTGTCGTCATGGTCGCCACCGACTCGTATCGGCTCGCCGTACGCGAGCTTGTCGCGACGGCCGACGGCGAAGGCAAGGCGATCGTGCCCGAACGGGCGTTGAGCGAGGCCGGCCGCGCCGCTGCCGCGGACGAGAAGACCCCGCTCGAGGTCCTCGTCGACGAGTCGCAGGTCGCCTTCCGCATCGGCGAGCTGACCCTCACGTCGAGGCTGATCGAGGGGGAGTTCCCCAACTACCGCCAGCTCTTGCCGGAGACGCATGAGAGCCGGCTCACGATCTCGCGCCAGCAGTTGCTCGATGCCGTGAACCGCGTCGGGCTGCTGGCTCGCGATACGACGCCTGTGCGCATCGAGTTCAATGCGCTCGGGGTAAAGATCTCGTCCTCGAGCCCCGACCTCGGGCAGGCCGTCGAGACCGTCGAGGCTCGTTACGAAGGCGACGACCTGACCGTGGCGTTCAATCCGCAGTACCTCGCCGACGGGTTGCGGGCGGCCAACGGCGAGAGCGTCCGGCTCGACGTGCGCGACGGTCTGAAGCCGGGCGTGGTCCGAGGCGACGGCGACGAGTTCACCTACCTCGTGATGCCCGTGCGCCTGCCGGCTGCGGTCTCGTAGCCCGCCGGGCATCGGACGCTCCCCTCGATGCGTCTGGCCTGGGTCGAGCTGCGACGGTTCCGTAATCACGATCACACCCGACTCGACCCTCTGTCCGACGGGATCGTGGTGGCCGTCGGTCCCAACGGCGAGGGGAAGACGAACCTGCTCGAGGGGATGTACGTCCTCTACGCTCTCGGGTCGCCCCGCGCCTCGTCACATGCGGCGCTCGTGCAGCAGGGGCACCAAGCGGCTTACTCGCGCGGCGAGTTCGAGACCTCCCAGGGCCGGATGCTCGTCGAGGTCGAGATCCCCCTGAAGGGTGCGAGCCGGGTCAAGGTGAACCGGTCGCCGATCAGACGCAAGCGCGAGCTTCGCCGGCAGGTCCGCGCCGTCTTGTTCGGCCCGTTCGACCTGCCGATCGTGATCGGTGATCCGTCGAAGCGACGGACCTTCCTCGATGAAGCGGTCACGGCGCTGTGGCCGCTGAAAGAGTCGCTGTTCACTGCGTACGACCGCTCGGTGCGCCAGCGGAACCGGTTGCTGAAGGAGTGGGATCGTCCCGGTCCTCCCGCAGGGCTCGAGGCGTGGGACGAGGAGTTGGTGCAGGCCGGCGCCGCTCTGACCCGAGCCCGGGCGGAGGCGGTCGAACTGATCGCGCCTCACGCCCAGGAGGAGTTCGCCCACCTCGCCGGGTACGAGCTGCTCGTGCGGTACCTCCCCAACATCTGGAGCGATCACGACCTCGAGGGAGCGTTCCGGTCGAGGATCGCGGAGCGCCGAGCCGACGAGCTCATGCGCCGGACCTCGCTGGTCGGGCCTCATCGAGACGATCTCGATCTCGAGGTGCGAGCCTTGGGCGCTCGCGCTGCGGGCTCCCACGGCGAGACGTGGGCGACGGCACTCTGCTTGCGAGTGGGCCTCGCAGCAGCCGTTGCCGATGAGATCGGGGAACCCCCGGTGCTGTTGATCGACGACCCCTTCAGCGCGCTCGACCCTCGCCGACGGGACCGATTCGTGGAACGGCTGGCGGCGCGCGGCGGGCAGGTGTTCATCTCCGTGGCCGACGAAGCAGACGTCCCGGCGCTCGCCGCTGCGGTCTGGGACGTTCGGGCGGGGTCGGTCACCCCGAGGATCGCGGGTCGTCACGCGTAGGGTGAGTGCGACGGATCACGGGAGGGATGCCTGATGCCGGACGCCAAGGGCTTCGGCGGACGCCGACGCCCCCGCTCCGACGACTCGGTCTCACTCGGCGAGATCGTCGACGGACTGCTGCGGGAACAGGTGTTCAGCCGAGGGATGCCGGTCGCACAACTCGCCTCGCGGTGGCCGGAGATCGTCGGTGAGCGCCTGTCTGCCGAGACCGCACCGGTCGCGCTGGACGACGGCGTGCTCACCGTCGGCGTGTCCACCGGACCATGGGGCGCGCAGGCGAAGTTCTTGCACGAGGAGATCCGCCGGAAGGCCGACGAGGCGCTCGGCGGCGACGCGGTTCACCAGGTCCGCGTGGTCGTGCACGATCGAGGAGGAGCTCCGCGAAATCCCAGGTAGATAGCGGTTTCCTGGGGAGTCAAACGCGGTCCGGCGTCGGTCCGCTGCGGTAAGATGAAGCGGTTCGTGCGACCTTCCCGCGCACGCTCCCCGCACGCCGTGTGGGGGTTCTGCGCGGGCTCGATCGGAGGTTCGTTGGCAACCAGGACCAAGAAGAGTGCAGCGAGCTATGACTCCAGCAACATCCAGGTACTGGAAGGGCTCGAGCCGGTTCGCAAGCGGCCGGGCATGTACATCGGCACCACCAGCTCCCGCGGCCTGCATCACCTCGTCTACGAGGTCGTCGACAACGCGATCGACGAAGCGATGGCGGGCTTCGCCGACAAGATCCTCGTCACGATCCATGATGACGGCTCGGTCAGCGTTTTCGACAACGGCCGCGGCATACCCGTGAAGCCGATCCCCGGCGCGAAGGACCGGCGACCGGCCGTCGAGGTCGTGCTCACGGTGCTGCACGCGGGCGGGAAGTTCGGCGGGGGAGGCTACACCATCTCCGGCGGCCTCCACGGCGTTGGCGTGAGCGTCGTGAACGCGTTGTCGACGAAGCTCGAGGTGGAGGTGCTGCGCGAAGGCTTCTCGTGGACCCAGACCTACGAGCGAGGCACGCCGATCGCCAAGCTCGCGAAGGGGAAGACGTCGACCAAGACCGGGACACGGGTGCGCTTCTGGCCCGACCCCGAGGTCTTCACGGAAACGCTCGAGTTCCGGTTCGACATGCTCGCCGAACGCCTGCGCGAGCTCGCGTTCCTGAACAAGGGCGCCGAGATCACGCTCGCCGACGAGCGCCCCGACTCCGCCAGGAAGGAGATCTTCAAGGCGAACGGCGGCCTGGTCGACTTCGTGAAGTACCTCGCGCAGGGGAAGGACCCGGTGAACAAGATCATCGCGATCGACACCGGCGCCACCGGTGAGGGCGAGGTCGAGATCGCGATGCAATGGACGACGGCGTACAACGAATCGCTCTACTCGTTCGCGAACACGATCAACACGCACGAGGGCGGCATGCACGAGGAAGGGCTCAAGAAGGCCCTCACGAACGTGTTGAACCGTCACGCCCGCGCCAAGGGGCTGCTCAAGGAGAAAGACGACAATCTGATCGGCGAAGATGTGCGCGAGGGGCTCATCGCGATCCTCTCGGTGAAGCTGCGCGATCCGCAGTTCGAGGGGCAGACGAAGACGAAACTCGGCAACGCCTCGATGCGCTCCCTGGTCGAGACCACCGTCAACTCGGCGTTCTCCACCTGGCTCGAGGAACACCCCGGAGACGCCAAGCGCATCTTCGCGAAGGCATCGAGCGCCGCCAAGGCTCGCCTGGCCGCGCGACAGGCCCGCGATCTCACCCGCCGCAAGTCGTTCCTGGAATCCGGATCGCTCCCCGGCAAGCTCGCCGACTGTCAGCTCTCCGATCCGGCCTCGTGCGAGCTGTACATCGTCGAGGGTGACTCCGCCGGGGGTTCGGCCAAGAGCGCCCGCGACCGAGCCACCCAGGCGATCCTGCCGATCCGCGGGAAGATCCTGAACGTCGAGAAGGCGCGCCTGCACAAGATCCTCGAGAACAACGAGATCCAGGCGCTGATCACGGCGATCGGCACCGGCATCGCCGAGGAGTTCGACCTCGAGAAGGCGCGCTACCACCGGATCGTGCTGATGGCCGACGCCGACGTCGACGGGGCGCACATCCGCACGCTGCTGCTCACGTACTTCTTCCGGTACATGCCACAGCTGATCGACGCCGGATACGTCTACCTGGCGCAGCCGCCGCTCTACTTGCTGAAGGAAGGCAAGCAGGAGCACTACTTCTACACCGAGCGCCAGTGGGACGAGTTCCGCAAGAACGCCAACGGCCAGAAGACCGGCAGCAAGAAGCTGGGCGACCCCCAGCGGTTCAAGGGTCTCGGCGAGATGGATGCCGAGCAGCTGTGGGACACGACGATGGACCCCGAGCGCCGCACGCTGTTGCAGGTCACGCTCGAGGATGCCGTCGCCGCCGACCGGTTGTTCAGCGTGTTGATGGGCGACGACGTCCCCGCACGCAAGGACTTCATCGAGCGCAACGCGAAGTACGTCCAGAACCTGGACGTGTGAACCCCAGAGGGAGCTGATCGCACCACATGGCGCAGGAGGGGCTGTTCGTCGGGCGTATCGAGCCGATCGATCTCGAGGACGAGATCCAGCGGTCATACCTCGACTACTCGATGTCAGTGATCGTCGGGCGCGCCCTCCCCGATGTGCGCGACGGGCTGAAGCCGGTCCACAAACGCATCCTGTGGGCGATGCTCGAGGCCGGCTACCGGCCCGACCGCCCGCACCGCAAGTGCGCGGCGGTGATCGGTGACGTGCTGAAGAAGTACCACCCGCACGGGGACCAGTCGGTCTACGACGCTCTCGTGCGCATGGCGCAGGACTGGTCGCTTCGCTACCCGCTCGTCGACGGGCACGGCAACTTCGGCTCGATCGACGGCGACCCGGCTGCGGCCTACCGCTACACCGAGGCCAGGCTGGCGCCGATGGCGATGGAGCTGCTTCGCGACATCGAGTCCGAGACCGTCGACTTCGTGCCCAACTTCGATGGGTACGAGCAGCAGCCCACCGTGTTGCCGTCGCGGTTCCCAAACCTGCTCGTGAACGGCGCAGGCGGTATCGCGGTCGGCATGGCCACCAACATCCCGCCCCACAACCTGAACGAGGTGATCGACGGGGTCGTCCACTACCTCGACAACCCCGAGGCGACCCCGGCAGAGCTGATGCAGTTCATCAAGGCGCCCGACTTCCCGACGGGGGCCACGATCATGGGGCGCCAGGGCATCCGCGACGCCTACGAGACCGGGCGCGGATCGCTGAAGGTGCGCGCGGTTACCCAGATCGAAGAGGGGACGGCCGGCCGGTCGAAGATCGTCGTCACGCAGCTTCCCTACCAGGTGAACAAGGCGCGTCTCGCCGAGAAGATCGCCGACCTCGTGAAACTGCAGAAGATCAAGGACATCGCCGACCTGAAGGACGAGTCCAACCGCCACGGCATGCGCCTCGTGATCGACACGAAGCGCGGCGCCAACCCCCACGTGGTGCTGAACCAGCTGTACAAGCACACGCAGCTGCAAGAGAACTTCGGCGTCATCATGCTGGCGCTCGTCGAGGGTGTGCCGCGCACGCTGAACCTGGCGGAGATGGTCGGCTACTACGTCGATCACCAGGTCGACGTCGTCACCCGCCGGACCCGCTTCGACCTGCGGAAGGCCGAGGAGCGCGACCACATCGTGCTGGGGCTGCTGATCGCGCTCGACCACCTCGACGAGGTGATCAAGATCATCCGCGGCTCGCGCGATGCCGAAGCCGCCCGCAAGAAGCTGATGTCCACGTTCACCTTGAGCGAGATCCAGGCGAACCACATCCTCGACATGCCGCTGCGCCGGTTGACGAAGCTCGCGCGCGAGGAGCTCGAGAAGGAGCACGCAGAGCTGCTCGAGCGCATCGCGCACCTCACGTCGCTGCTCGAAGATCCGGTGAAGCTGCGGGCGGTGATCAAGCACGAGCTGCTCGAGATCAAGGAGAAGCACGGCGACGGCCGGCGCACGCAGGTCAAGGCCGACGATGGGGACCTCGACGTCGAGGACCTGATCGCCGAGGAAGACGTGATCATCACGGTGAGCCGGGCGGGGTACGTGAAGCGGCTGCCGGTCGACGCGTTCAAGCGCCAGGGACGAGGCGGCAAGGGCGTCCGCGGCCAGAACCTCAAGGAAGAGGACGTCGTGAAGCATGTGTTCACGACCACCACGCATCACTGGATGCTGTTCTTCACCACCAAGGGGCGCGTCTACCGTGTGAAAGCCCACGAGATCCCCGAGGCGGGCCGCACCGCACGAGGCCTCTACGCGGCGAACCTGCCCGGCATCACGCTCGACGGCGACGAGCGCATCAGTGCGGTGATCGATCTCAAGGAGTACGCGGAGGGTCGATTCCTGCTGTTCGCCACCAGGAATGGCATCGTGAAGAAGACGAAGCTGCCTGAGTACGACTCACCACGGACGGGACTCATCGCCGTCGGACTGAAGCCCGACGACGAGCTGATCGACGTGAGGCTGACCGACGGCGATGACGAGGTGCTGCTGGTCTCGCGTCGGGGTCAGGCGATCCGTTTCAAGGAGTCACTCGTGCGCGCGATGGGCAGGGGGGCGGCGGGCGTGATCGGAATGCGCCTTGCCGACGATGACCTGGTGCTTTCGGTCGGGCTGATGTCCGACGGCGAGGAGTTGATCAGCGTCACCGAACAGGGGTACGGCAAGCGCTCGAAGCTCGGCGACTACCCGACCAAGGGTCGTGGCGGCAAGGGTGTGATCGGGCACCAGCTCACCACCAAGACGGGCCTGCTGGCAGGTGCGTACGTGGGCACCAAGGATATCGACATGTTCGTCATCTCCTCCAGCGGTCAGGTCGTGCGCGTCACCGCAGGCGACATCCGTCGTGTGGGCCGATCGAGCCAGGGCGTGCGGACGATGCGGGTCGAGGACGACGCCACCGTGGTGGCGCTCGCCCCCGTCATCATCCAGATGGACGATGAATGACCCGGTGAACCCTCCGTGCTCGCGCTGAGACCTCAGCAGACCGCCGCGAGGAAGAGGTAAGGATCGACGGCAGCCCCATCGGCGGGATGCCACTCGAAGTGGTTGTGCGGCGCGGTCGCGTTCCCTGTGCTGCCCACGTAGCCGATCACGTCGCCCGCGTGGACCTGTCCCAGCTTCCCGTACGCGGACAGGTGGGCGTTGTACACGTAGCCCCCGGCCCCGTAGACCTTCACCGCCTGGCCGCCGAGGTAGTTCGAGCTGGCCACCGCCTCACCGTCGAAGGGTGCCACGATCGGGGTGCCGGTCGGGGCCATGATGTCGTTGCCTTGGTGGATGTGGCGTGGTGTGCCCGGCATATCGCGGATGTCACCGAAGTTGTCCGAGACGACGGGCGAACCCGCCACGGGACACCGCTGCAGCGGCAGGGACTCGATCCACGAGGCCAGCTCGCCGCGCTTGTCGCGCAGCGCAACGACGCGCTTGCGGATCGTCTTGACGAGCGTGCGCTCCTCGGCGCGTAGATCGTCGATGCGCTCGAGCTGGCTCTGACGGAACGCCCGGTATCGGGCGCGATCGCCCACTTCGGCCGCCCCGGGAGCATTCTTGAGACGCGCCTTCGTGTAGCGGATGCGCTGGTGCAGGGCGACGCGGCGAAGCCGGCGGGTCTCCTGCAGCTCCTCGATGCGTTTGAGCAGGTCGCGCTTCTCATGCAACGCCACCTGGACCGACGACTCGGCGTTGGCGGCGACGACGAGTCCCCCCAGCGCGACACTTCCCGCAACCATCAGCGCCGTCACCCGGCGCGCCGTCCGTCCCCGCATGTGATCCGCTCACCCCCACACCTTGTGTTGTCGTGTTGTCCCGTGCGGTATCGGCAGCGAGGGGGAGCGTCTTGAGAGCAGTGGGTGAGAACTACGTAGTCATCTCAGGCTGGTATCGCGTCGGTAGGACGTACGTCATCATGTGCGTGTGATTGACGGCATCGTGCTGATGGCGGCGGGAGCGCTGGCATTCGTGATCTCGATCGTGGGGGTGCGATCGAGGCGCTCCTTGGCGGCATGGACGGCGACGCTGGCACTCTCGAGCGCTGCTCTGGTTACCGGCGCCTTGCTCCTGCAAGACGACCCGGACCTCGCCTCGTGGCTGATAGGACCACCGCTCGGCGCCGTTCTCGGGGTCGCCAATATCCGCTCGCTCTTCGCCTCGGGGGGGCCGTTCAGAACCTGAGGCCGGGGTGCTCAGGCAGACATGGTGGTCACGATCGGATGCGGGTGCTTGCTTCGGTGAGGGCGTACCCTTAGAACTCCCTCCCGAGGAGATGGTACAGACGGCCGACCAACCCACCCCCGCTGAGCCGCGCACGCGCACGCGGCCTTCCGACGTCGAGGCACCGCCCAAACCGGCACCCGTCGCGACGCCGATCGGCACCACTGCGAAGCCGAGTGCCCCGATGGCGGCGCCTCGCGCCGCCCGTCCGGCTCGTGCTCCTCGTTCCGGCCCACGGCGAACCCGGGTGGTCGTTCGCAAGGTGGCGCCGCTCTCGGTGTTGAAGTTCTCACTGTTGTTCTATGTGTGCCTGATGCTCATCGTGTTCTTCGCGATGGTGATCGTGTACGGCGTGCTCTCGGCAGCCGGTGCCATCGACTCGCTCGAGAAGATCCTCGGGTACGTGTTCGGCACGGGGACGACGTCGACGTCGGGGGCCGAGCCTCTGGAGATCAACGGCAGGGCGGTGTTCACCTGGGGGCTCTTCGGCGGTTTGGTGTTCGCGGTCATCTGGTCGCTCATCAATGTATTCATCGCGCTGCTCTACAACCTGATCAGCGACATCGTCGGCGGTGTCGAGGTAACGCTCGCCGAGCGCCCGTCTCGCTGACCGGGACCGCGCTCCGTTCGCGCTCCGTTCGTTTGACACCCTTTTCGGGCCGTGGCTACGCTTCGGCACGGGCTCCCTCCCGAGGATAGGCCCGAAGCGGTAGGCTCCAAGATGAACGGGGCCTCAAGCAGCGAAGCGGTAGGCTCCAAGAGAACGGGGCCTCAAGCAGCGAAGCGGTAGGCTCCAAGATGAACGGGGCCTGTAGCTCAGCCCGGTTAGAGCGCTTCCCTGATAAGGAAGAGGTCGATGGTTCAAGTCCATCCAGGCCCACTCCCGGAAGGAGGGCTCCCCCATGGCAGATGAAGCGACCGTGACGGTCGAGACCGTCGAGGAGAAGAAGAAGGGCGGGTTCTTGAGGAAGCTGATGAAGATCGCCGTGATCGGGGCGGCCATCGCCGCTGTCGTGGCATTCGTGAAGCGCCGCCGCGGCGACGACCTCGACGACGTGGAGTGGCAGGAGCTCCCGCCGCCCGCCGGCGGCTGATCCCAATCGTTCCAGCCGCCGCTCCTCGGCGACGACCCACCACCGGAAGGCCCGCCGCGCGGCGGGCCTTCCGCATGGACGGGCCCCGATCTCGAACACGAGGCCGTCACGACGCCTGGACGGACCGAGCCCGCCGATAGACTCCGCCCCATGAGTGGCTCCGCATGGCAACTTGCCAACGATGCGGCGACGAGGGCCGGCGTGGAGCTCCACCCGCTCACATCGCTTGAGGATGCCGACGCGATCCTGCGGGTGATGCGAGCGACCTGGGGTGAGGAGCTGCCCCGTGAGCTGATCAAGGCACTCGCCGGCTCGGGCAACGTGCCCTGGGGTGCGTTCGACGGCGACGAGCTGATCGGCTACGTCTTGGGGTGGGCGGCCGTCGATCCCCGTGACGGTCTGCACGAGCATTCCCACATGCTCGCCGCGGCGCCCGATCGTCGCCACGGTGGGGTCGGCTACGCGCTGAAGCTCGCGCAGCGAGCGTCCTGTCTGGATCGGGACATCCACCTCGTCCGATGGACCTTCGATCCGCTAGTCGCTCGCAACGCCCACCTGAACATCGGCAAGCTGGGGGCCGTGTGCGATCGGTTCCATCGCGACTACTACGGTCAGATGCCGGACACGATCAACGTGGGGGACCGCAGCGATCGGCTCGTCGTGGCATGGTGCCTCGACCCCGATCCCTGCCCCGGTCGGACGCCGGAGCGGGCTCGTACGATCGTTCGAAGCGTGGGCACGAGCGAGGCGCCCGAGCCCGAGCTCATCGGTGGCGATGCGATCCCGGGCGCGGAAGCTGTCGCGATCCAGGTACCGCGCGATCACGCCGCGCTGCGCGCCGCCGATCCGGAACTCGGTTCGGCGTGGCGCGAAGCCGTGGGGACCGCCATCGAGGATGCCGTGGGCGAGGGGTTCGTCGTGACGGCGTTCGACGCCGACCGCGGTGGATGGCGTCCCACCTACTACCTCACCCGAAGGAGCGGCGGGTGAGCACCGTTCGCGCGATCGAGCTACGGCTGATCGCGCTGCCGCTCGTGCGGCCCTTCCGCACCAGCTTCGGCACGTCGACCGAGAAGGTGTGTGTGCTCGTGCACCTCGAGACCGACGACGCGGAGGGGTGGGGGGAGTGCGTCGCCGACATCGAGCCCGCGTTCAGCGAGGAGTTCAACGACGGCGTCTGGCTCGTGCTCCGCGATCATCTCGGGCCGTCGCTGCTTCGCGCGGGCGACATCGGCATCGACGAGCTCGACCGAGTGTTCGTGCACGTGCGCGGCAACCAGATGGCCAAAGCTTCGCTCGTCGACGCCTTCGTCGACGCCGATCTTCGAGCGCGCGGCGTGTCCCTCGCGACGTGGCTGGATGCCGATCGCGAGCGGGTTGCCTGTGGCGTGTCGATCGGCATCACCGACACGACGGAGACGTTGCTCGAGCAGGTCGACGGGTACCTCGGTCAGGGGTACCAGCGCATCAAGCTCAAGATCGAACCGGGTCTCGACGTCGAACGTGTCGCTGCGGTGCGAGCGGCGTTCCCCGACGTCATGCTCAGCGTCGACGCGAACGCCGCATACGCCCTCGAGGATGTCGACGTGTTCCGCGCCCTCGACGACCACGACCTGGTGATGATCGAGCAGCCTCTGCACTACGACGACCTGGTCCGGCACGCAGCGCTGCAGCGAGCGATCCGCACTGACCTGTGCCTGGACGAATCGATCCGTTCGGCCGCAGACGCCGAGGCCGCGCTCGAGCTCGGCAGCTGCCGCATCGTGAACATCAAGCAGGGGAGGGTCGGCGGGGTTCCGGAAGCGCGCCGTGTGCATGACGTGTGCCGGGGATCGGGCGTGCCGGTCTGGTGCGGGGGCATGCTCGAGACTGGTATCGGGCGCGCGCAGAACCTCGCCCTGGCCGCGCTGCCGGGATTCATCCTTCCGGGCGACACGAGTGCGTCGGCTCGCTACTTCCCCGACGATCTCACCGAGCCGTTCGAGATGGCTCTCGACGGCACGATCGGCGTGCCCGCGGGCCCGGGCATCGGTGTGACACCGCGACCCGACCGGCTCGAGGAGACGACGATCCGGCTCGAGTCGGTCGGCCGATGAGAAAGTGTGACAAGAACCACAGGTCCGGTTTGACGGCCCGGCCGGGCGGCACGTATGGTGCGACATGAGAGACCGCTGGGGCCCCCGGGTTCCGGCGGTTTCTCACTTTCTGTCCCGTCGACCCGCGGGGCTGCTTGAGCCCGGGGCCAGCGCGGGTGACGATACGCGCAGGGTTCGCGCCCGTCTGCGCGTTCGATGAGCCATGAAGAAGCGAGTGGTGCAAGCCGGGGAATTCGAGGTCGTCGACGACCAGGGCAGGGTGCGGTTGCGCATCGGCCTGTCGAACGAGGACGACCCGTTCTTCTCACTGCTCTCGCCCGAAGGGCAGGTTCGCATGCGGTTCGGATTGTCCGCAGATGGAGCGGCGGGGCTCGCGGTGGGGGACGACAACGGCAAGGTCCGCGCCACGATCGGCTTGTCGAGCGACGGGAGCGCAAGCCTCGCGTTCGGCGACAAGAACGGCCGCATCCGCGCCAAATTCGGGCTCGCCCCCGAGGCGTCGCCCACGATGGGCATGCAGGTCAAGGAAGGCGAGCTCTCGCAGATCTACTCGCTCGCCGAACAGGGATCGCCGACCCTCGGGCTCTACGACCATGACGGCAAGGTTCGCGTCCGCCTCGGCCTCGCCGCCGAGGGATCGCCCGTGCTTCGTCTGCTCGACCGTGGAGGCGAGCTGCGTGCGATCGTCGGACTCGCGGGCGACGGGTCGCCGTTCGTGCAGTTCCTCGACGACGCCAAACAACCCACATGGACGATGCGGTGACGCACCGATGACGCGGCCGATGACGCGACAGGTGAGCGGCAGATGACGGGATGGTGGGCAGTGGCCTTCGTCGTGCTGTGGCTGCTCGTCGTCGTGCTCTGCGTGGTGGTGATGGCACTCGCTCGCCAGGTGGGCACGCTCCACCTGCGGCTCGGCCCCCGAGGCGCGCTGGAGATCGACGACGAGGGTCCCGGGCTGGGCGACTCGCCGCCGGTGGTCACCGCGTCCGATATCGAGGGCGCCACGGTGATGCTCGGCGGCCCCGGACCGCCCAGGCTCGTGCTCTTCGGGTCGGAGACGTGCTCGATCTGCCGAGAGGTCACCCCCGGCATCCCCGCGGCGGCTGCCGCCGGTCGTCTCGTCCCGCAGGTGGTACACGACCTCGAGGCCGAGCGTGTCTACGGTGTGCCCGGCACGCCGTACGTGCTCGTGCTCGACGAACGCGGCGTCGTGCGGGCCAAGGGTACGGTCAACAACCTGGAACAGGTCGAGGGATTGGTAGACACCGCGGCCCGACGGATCTCTGAGGAACGGCAACAATGGGCAAGTTGACCTCGATCGAACGAGCCGAGCGATCGCTGGCGTCTCGAACCAGCAGGCGGAGCTTCCTGGGTCGCGTGGGCAAGGGGGTCGTGGCGCTCGCCGGCGGCGGACTGGTCGCCACGGCGATCGCGCCCCAGCGGGCGCAGGCGCACCACATCTGCGGGCACACCTACACGACGGGATCCTGCCCCCATCCGTATTCCCCGTTGTCGCGCACCGATCGCTACGGGTTCCCGATGCACCCGACCTACGGCTACCCCGTGGACGACGAGGGGAAGAAGTACGTCGACCCGTCGACGCAGACGAGACGGAAGACCTGTGAAGAAGTGGTGCCCGAGGACTACCCGTTCACCGGTTCTCCTCGCTACGGCGGCGGGTGGACCAGGTGCTGCGCGGGGCGGCTCCGGCACATCCAGGACTGTTGTTCGAAGTCCGACATCCGCATCAACGGCGATTACGCGGTGCGGGGTTACTGCCCTCGAGGGTTGAAGGTCTTCTGCATCACGTACCGGGAACTCAACCACACGTGCTGATCGATCTCTCGGCCGGCGACCCGCTCGTCGTCGCACTGGTCGTCGGTCTTGGGATGGCCGCTGCGGTCGCAGGCTGGTCTGCGCTCTACGGCCCCTGAGGGCTGTCGATGGTGGAGACCATCACTCCCGTCGTGTACGGGGGACGCGCTCGGTGGGGGGCCGCGCTTGCGTTGCACGTCGTCGGCGCGACGGTGACCGCCGTCGCGTTCGGTGCGGCCCTCGGCCTGCTCGGCGCGGCGCTCGAGGCTCCGTGGGGGCGCGCCGGCGCGCTGGCGCTTGCGGTCGTTGCCGCGGTCTATGCGATCGGCGAGATGCCACGAGTGACGGCGACGGTGCCCCAACTCCGCCGGCAGGTGCCCGACTGGTGGCGGACCTTCTTCGCGTGGCCGATCTCGGCCATGCTCTACGGCGCCGGACTCGGCGTCGGGTTCTTCACGTACCTCGCGCACGGCACGCTCGTGGCCGTCTCGTTCGGGGCGTTCGCCTCCGGGCACCCACTCATCGGGGCGATCGTCGTGGGTCCGTTCGGGCTCGCTCGTGGTCTGTCGGCAGCTACTGCGGCGCACGTGCGCACCCAGCGAGACTCGCAGCGCCTCGTGGACCGGTTGGTGTCGTCGCCGGAGCGGCCACGCTCGATCGCGAACGGGCGTCGGGCTGGTGATCGTGACCGTGCTCGCCGTCGCTCTGGCCGTGAGGGTCGACGACGGGTGGGTGTCGTTCGCCGCGGCTGTGCTCGCCGTCGCGTTCGCCTGGGCTGCCCTCTCCAAGGCGACGGGCTGGGAGACGTGGCGCCGCACCCTCGCCGAGCACAGGCTGCCGCGATGGGTCGAGTCGCTCGCTACCTGGGCCGTGCCCATCCTCGAGGCGCTCGTGCCCGTCCTGGTGGTCTCGGGGCTGGCGCGAGCAGCCGCCATCGTGGCGCTGGTGCTCCTGGCGTCGTTCACGGCGGAGGCGGTGCGTGCCTGGCGCCGATACGGTTCCCGGGTGCCCTGTGGGTGTTTCGGAGGCCGTGACGCGGTCCCGCCTGGGACGCTCCTGCTCCGGAACGCGGCGCTCGCCGGACTCGCCGCTCTCGTCTTCGTGCGATCGAACGGGGGCGCCGTCGTCTCGTGGCCCGGGATGCCTGGTCCCGGTGAGATCCTGCCGATGGTGTTGGCCACGGCCGGGGTCGGCGTGGCAGGCTTCACGGCGTGGACGGCGATCCGGTGGCTCGGTCGAGGCGCGCGCACGTGAGGCGCGGGGCGACGCGCGCGCACGTGAGGCGCAGCGTGCTTCTGCACTCGGCGACCCCGTTCCTGATCGCGGTGGTCATCGCCGGCCTCGCCGTCGTCGCCCTGGCCGGCCCCCGCTTCCACAGCGACGTCAACGATCCGAACGACACGCGCGGACTGCTCGACGTGCGCACGGTTCGGCTCGACCACGAGGGCGGGACCGAGTTCACGGTGATCACCTTCGCGAGCTGGACGGCGCCGACCTTGTGGGACCGCGGCAACGCGTTTGTCTTCCTCGACACCGAGGGCGGCGCGGCAGCGGAGTACTTCGCGCTGGTTCGCAGCCTCGGTCCCGAGCTGGAGGCGTCGCTGTGGCGCGCACGCTACGACCGGGCCGACCGGTTCATCCGCAAGATCGGCGTGCGCCGCAAGAGCGGCGAGGGCGTGTCGGTCGCGGTGCCGATCAAGGCGCTGAAGTTCGGCCGTTCCCGAACGGCGTACTTCTGGTGGGCGTCCACGACGTTCACCGGGGCCGTCTGCCGCCGCACGTGCATCGACCGGATCCCCAACGACGGGTCGGTGGAGCAATGGCGACCGGGCATGTCGCCCACACCCACGCCGAGCCCGAGCTCGTCACCGAGCCGGTGAGGCTCGGTCCGACCGGTGGAGCGTCGTGCGCCTCTCGGAAGTCTTGGATCGCGTACCACTCATGGATCCGCGCGGACATCATGAGCCGACGCGCGGGAGATCGAGGCCCGGTCGGACCGTCCATCCGATCGCCGTCGATGCGGTCTACAGGTACTTGTTCTCGATCTCAGCGAAGAAGGCCTCGGAGAGGAGCCGGAAGTCGGCCACGGTCAACTCGATCTTGTCGCCGACGTCGTGTTGCAGGATCGACGTGGCCGGCTTCATCTTGATCTGCTTGTCGGCCGTCATGACGCCGTCGTGATGCATGATCGCGTTGCAGAGGACCCGGACCTCGTTGAGTGGATTGCCGTCCTTCAGCTCCATCGTCCTGCTGCGGTGACCGAAGTAGTGATCCAAGGCCAGCACCATGTGGTTGAAGAACAGCGGTTCGAACGTGCCGATCGCGGCGTCGAGCCGGCTGTTGTCGACTTCCTTCGCTGCGCTCGTCGCCTCTTCGTACGCGGTGACCTGCCGTTCGACCTTCTCGCGGCATGCGTCGACATACGTCTGCTCGTAGTGAGCGATAGAGAGCATCAGACCTCCCGTGGTGTCGTATCGCCGAGCTCCGCCAGCCGGCGTTCGACGAGCCGCCGCTCGGCATCGTCGTGGGTCAGATCCAGCGCGCGCTCGAGTGCATGGCGAGCATCGTCGGTACGACCGAGACGCCGCAGCAGCTCCCCCCGCGTTGAGTGCAGGTAGCGATAGTCCTCGAGGGCGAGGCGATCGACGATCGCGAGTCCCGCCTCTGGACCCTGCGCCTCGGCGACCGCGACGGCCCGGTTCAGCTCGACGACCGGCGAGTCTGTGAGGCGGGCGAGCTCGCCGTATAGGGCGGCGATCTGGGGCCAGTCGCGCTGCTCGGCGGCGTGCAGGGACGCGATCGCCGCCTGCACGACGTAGGGACCGCGGCCGAGCAGCGCCAGGGCTCGGTCGAGCACAGCCCGTCCCTCGACGATCTGCGCGGTGTCCCAGCTCGAGCGGTCCTGGTCGGGGAGGAGCACCAGCTGGCCGTCCCGGAACCGTGCCTCGCGACGGGCGTCGAGCAGCAGCATCATCGCCAGCAGGCCGTGTACCTCCGGCTCGTCGGGCATCAGCTCGGCGAGTGCACGCCCGAGCCGGAGCGCCTCGGTCGCCAGCTCGCCGCGGGTGGGCGGGACCGAGTAGCCCTCGTTGAAGATCAGGTAGACGACCGCCAGCACGGCGACGAGCCGATCCGGCAGCAGGTGGTCGGGCGGCACCCGGAACGGGATCCCGGCGGCCTTGATCTTGCGCTTCGCACGCACGAGCCGTTGTGCCATCGTCGCCTCGGGGACCAGGAACGCGCGGGCGATCTCGACGGTGGTGAGGCCGCCGAGGGTCCGCAGGGTGAGCGCGACCTGCGCATCGAGCGCGAGCGCCGGGTGACAGCACGTGAAGATGAGCTCGAGTCGCTCGTCCGGATAGGGCGTGGTGTTCACCTCATCCTCCGCCGCCTCCGGCACCCGAAGCAGTCGGGTCTTCGCCGCCAAAGTGCGATCGCGGCGGATACGATCGATCGCCCGGTTCCGCGCAGTCGTGACCAGCCAGACGCCAGGATTGGTGGGGATCCCGTCGCGTGGCCAGCGTTCCGCTGCGATCGCGAAGGCTTCCTGCGCGGCTTCCTCGGCGAGGTCGAAGTCGCCGAGGTAGCCGATCAGTGCAGCGAGGACACGTCCCCACTGATCGCGGAAGACCTGGTCGAGCTCGAGCGTCGCTACCACTCCACGATCGGGCGTACCTCGACCGCACCGCCCAGGCGGGCCGCCGGCACACGCGAAGCCAGCTCGATCGCGGCGTCGAGGTCGTCGGCCTCGAACAGCAGGTAGCCACCGATCGACTCCTTGATCTCGACGAACGGACCGTCGGTGGTCAGCGTCGTGCCGTCGTGCACCCGGACGGTGGTTGCCGTCTCGGGAGCGTCCAGCTGTTGGCCCGGGCTGACGCCGGGCGTCTGGCTGATCGCCTGGTAGTCGGCGTAGACCGCCTGCTGTTCGTCTTCGGACAAGGTCGCCCACGCCTCGGGCGACCGGGGTGTCGGGGCATCGCCCTGATGGATCAACAGCATGTACTGCATCGCTCCTCCTCCTCCTCGGGATGGTCGCGCATAAGACGAACGGGGATCGACGAAATCGACAGCTTTCGCGCCAGACGGCGGACGATCTGCTTCGATCTCGCCTTCAGCAGGATAGGGGCAACCGGAGCTCGCCCCGGTGGTGCACCGTGGCGACTCCCGAGTGGAATGATTCCCTGAGGATGATCCCTTGAAGGGGTATCTCTCGGGAAAGGGGATCGGCATGGCCGCACCGACCAGCGTCGAAGACTACCTTGCCGCCCTCCCGGAGGGATCGCGTGCCGCCCTGGAGAAGCTCCGGAAGACGATCAGGGCCGCCGCGCCCGAGGCGACCGAGACGATCAGCTACCAGATGCCGGCGTTCAAGGACCATGGTCGATTCCTCGTGTCATACGCCGCGTTCAAGGACCATTGCAGCCTCTTCCCCGCGAGCAAGGCGGTCATCGAGGCGCTCGGGGAAGAGTTGAAGCCCTACTTCACGGGGAAGGGAACGATCCGCTTCCAGGCAGACAAGCCCCTGCCCGCCGCACTCGTGAGGAAGATCGTCCAGGTGCGGATCGTGGAGAACGCTGAACGCGGCAGTGCGTGACGCGGATCTCGCGCCTCGCGCCGAGTGGGTGGAGGCGTCGGTACACTCGGGACGCGGGGACGGGGGACGTAGCTCAGTTGGTAGAGCGCCGGCTTTGCAAGCCGGAGGTCGCCGGTTCGATCCCGGTCGTCTCCACCACGTTCCATCACGCTCGGCTTACGATCGCCTCGCACACCACTCCCACCCGAGCAGGAGACCCGCGTGTCACGACAGATGCTGAACGAGAAGACGTTCCAGAACGTGCCGCACCTGGAACCGATCGCGATCCCCGGTCGTCCCGACGTGGCGCCGAAGGTCATGACGCTGAACGGCACGATCTGGCGCGCCGCGTTCCTGCTGGTGCTTGCGATCGCCAGCGCAGCGTACGGCTGGTCCTTCGGCGGCGAGATCAGCGGCACCGTGACCACGATCATGATGGTCGGGCTGCTCGGGCTCGTCGTGCTGTCGCTCGTGACGGCCTTCAAGCCCCAGATCGCACCGTTCACCGGACCGCTCTACTCGGTGGTGATGGGCTTCTGGGCCGGCGTGATCTCGTTCGGGTATGAGCAGGAATTCGACGGGATCGTGTTGCAGGCGGTCTTCGCGACCTTCGCCGTGTTCGCGGGAGCGCTGTTCCTGTACGGATCGCGCATCGTCAAGGTGACGAAGAAGTTCGTCGCGGTCGTGATGATGGCGACGCTCGGCATCCTGCTGATGTACGTCGTGGCGATCGTGCTGGGTCTGTTCGGCGTCGAGCTGGGGTTCATCAACGATCCCACACCGCTCGGCATCGCGGTGAGCGTGGGTATCTGCATCGTGGCGGCGCTGAACCTGTTCGTCGACTTCTACTTCATCGAGGAGGGTGCGAAGGCCGGTGCGCCTACGTACATGTCGTGGTACAGCGCTTTCGGTCTGATCGCGACACTGATCTGGCTCTACCTCGAGATCCTGCGGTTGTTGGGGAAGGTGCGCAGCTGACGATGTCGCGGCGTCTCGTCGTCCTCGCGCTGGTCACCGCAGGGCTCGCGGTGTGGGGGGCCCCGGCGGGGGCCGGCGCTCCCGAATACGAGTCGCGCATCTCGCCGATCGGTCCTGGCACCCGCGAGCTGATGACCGGGCGATCGTGGCGCCCCGGGTGTCCGGTGGGATTCGACGATCTGCGGCTCGTACGCGTGATCTACTGGGGGTTCGATCGCCGAGCGCATTCCGGGCGCATGGTCGTTCACCGCTGGTACGCCGACGACATCGCTCAGGTCTTCCATCGCCTCTACGACGACCGTTTCCCGATCCGACGTATGCGGCTCGTCGATCATTACGGCGCCGACGACATGCGGTCGATGGTGGCGAACAACACGTCGGTGTTCAACTGCCGGTGGCGAGCCGGGGTGTGCTGCCGTTGGTCGCAGCACGCGTACGGCAGAGCGCTCGACCTGAACCCGGTGCAGAACCCGTTCGTGTGGAGCGGCGGCGTCTCACCGCCCGCGGGCGAGCGCTACCTCGACCGCTCGGATCATCGCCGCGGCATGGTCCTTCGACGCGACGGGGTCTGGTGGGCGTTCCACGCGGTGGGGTGGGAGTGGGGAGGCGATTGGACCGGGGAGAAGGACTACCAGCACTTCTCGGTCAACGGTCGATGATCATGGCCGGGCTCGGTGCGACCTGCGGGCCCGAACCGTCGTTCATGAGCCGTCGCAGCTGACGCTGAGGTAGGGGTACGGATCGACGGCCACGCCGTTGCCCGGATGCCATTCGAAGTGGTCGTGTGCGCTCGTCGCGTCGCCGGTCGCCCCCACATAGCCGATGACCGCGCCAGCCTCCACCTCTCCGAGGGTGCCATAGGAGGAGAGATGGGCGTTGTACACGTATCCCCTGGCCCCCTGCACCCGGACCTCCAAGCCGCCCAGCACGCTCGACGACGCGGATGCGTAGCCGTCGAACGGAGCCACGATCGGGGTGCCCGAGTAGGCCGCGATGTCGTTGCCCATGTGCTGGTGGATGGGCACGCCCGGCAGCCGCACGGTGATGCCGAAGTTGTCGGCCACCGAGTTCCACCCCCGGATCGGGCAATACCGGAAGATGCCCCAGGTATCGAGCCACGCGTCGATCGATCGCATGCGAGCATTGAGGACCCGAACGCGCCGCTGCACGAAGGGTCCGGACGCTTCGAGCCGCTTCCTCGCGAGCCACCGCTGCTTCCGAAGCTCCCGTTGCAGGTGGCGGTAGCGCGATGGGTTCGCGCCCGCGCCCGGGCCGGGGATGCTCTCCAGTTGGCGTGTCGACCGCGCGATATCGGCGCGCATCGCTGCGACCGTTCGCCAACGAGCCTCGCGGACCTCGCGCACCGTTCGAACGATGCGAGCCCGCTGGTGGAGCTGCCCCTCGAGTGCGGACCGGCCCTGCGCGGGTGCCGCGGTGCTCAGGGTCGCCGCCGCGAGGGCAACGGCCACGACGATATGACGGGTGCGCCGGGGGGAAGTCATGGGGGGCTGGTTGTCCTTCGGATGCTGTACTCCGGTCGGGTATCGGACGGTTGGCCCACAACCTTGAGGCGACGACCAGAGGGGTTCCGTGACGGAGGTCACGGGACGACGCGGGTTGCCCGCGAACGCGCGCCGATCGTGAGGACGGGCTGAACCACGACCCCCGATCGGCCGATGATGCGTGGCATGGGGCCCGATCGAGACGATGTGTCGATCGCAGAGATCGAACGAGAGCGAGACGCCGCGATCGCGCGGGCGCGCGACGCGGAAGAACGCGAACGACTGGCACTGGACCGCCTGCACGCGCTCGCCCCGCTCGAGGCGAGGATCGAGGCGGCAGAGCGTCGTGCCCTCGACGCCGAGCGCCGCCTCGAGGAGATCGCGGCCCAGGTGTCGCCCCTCGCGGAGGCTTCGCCCGCCCCCGCCGAGCCCTCAAGCTCGAGCGAGCGGTCCGAGCCGAGCGAGCCCGAGGCTCCCGGCGAGCCGGATGCCACGGCACGCCACACGGCGGATCTCCGGGCTCGTCTCGCCAGGACCGCTGCGCGGAAGAAGCCGACGCGATCGCCAGATTAGGCCTCACCACGAAGGAACAGCCGGCTCGACGCGATCCTGGGGCGGGCTGAGCCGATCGGCGTCAGAACGCCAGCGTGTCGACCGCGTAGACGCCGAGCAACCGTTGACCGAGCTCGTCGGCGGGCAGCACGGCCTTCGGCGCCATGCCGCTGCGTCGAGCCACACCCAGATGGTCTTCGCACAGCGGGATCAGCTCGTCGCGGGGGAACCACCCGACGTGCACCGGATCAGCGCCGCGGGCCGCTGCCTTCCAGAAGCAGAACTGGCAGATCAGCCGCAACCGCTGTGGGTAGGCGTATTGCGCGCGGAACCCGTGCTCGTGCTCGACCACCCGTCCCCACAGAGACACACGCCCCAGCACGGCCGGACATCTGGTCTTGCGCAGGATCTCGAGATCGTGCGTGCCGTGGAGCCCGCAGGTGCACGTCGGTTCGGGCGCCTCGTGCAGCCGCGACGTGCGACACGATGCTTCGACGACCTCTCGCGGTCGCCATGTCTTGGCCCGCTTCGCGACCGGGCGAAGCAACAGTCCGGTACCGTCTCGTCGCCCCGTGAGCGCCCAGGCGCGCCACGCCGACACCGGCTCGGAGGCGACCTCGATCTCGAGGTGCGTCCGCGTGGCAGTGCGCCCGGTCATGCAGATCGCGGGTCCGCGGGTACTGCCGGTTCCGGCTCGATCGCGGGCCCGTCGGGCTCGACCCTACGTTCGGGTTCGGGCGCGAACTCGGGCACCGGCAGGGTGGCGGGTTCGATCTCGATGATGCGCTTCGGTTTCCCGATGTCCATGCTGTCCTGAGGGTACCCCTCGTGCCGTGTTCGTGGTAGCGGCTCCTGTAGGCGACGGCGGCGCGCATGAAGGCATGGCTCTACCCTTGTGCGATGGGCGGACCGGTGCGCATCGAGGGTCTGCACGAGGTGGGCGAGCTGCAGGTGCTGGGCCTCGCCCATCTGATCGAGCGCACCTCTCGGCACGACGGTCACCGTCCGATCGGGGAGCATGCGTTGGTCGAGCTGCAGGCCGGTCCTCGCGAGTTCCCGCATGCGGCCTTCGTCGCCCATCACGGCGACCAGCTCGCAGGCTACGCGCATCTCTCCCAACGGGAGACGCACATGGGGTGGCGGTTCGAGGCGTTCGTGGCGCCGGAACGCCGCCGCCTCGGTATCGGAACGGCCCTCGTGGCCACCGTGCTCGAGCACACGTCGACCGACGGCGGTGGACCGGTGCACGCCTGGGCGTACAACCCAGGTCCGAGCCAAATGCGCATCGCCGCCCGATTCGGCATGCGTCACGTTCGCACGATCGAGCGGATGCGACGTTCCCTGCCGGGCCCGTCGGTACCGGTGCCGCAGGGCTATCGCCTGCGTTCGTTCCGGCCGGCGGACGCCCGCGCGTGGCTCGCGCTGCACAATGAGGTCTTCGCCGATCATCCGGACGGCGGGAACTGGCGCGACGCCGATCTCGAGTGGCATCTCGCGGAGCCGTGGTTCGACGCGGACCTGTTCGTGATCGCAGAGGACGACGTCGGCATCGCCGGCTACTGCTGGATGAAGCCCGAGGGCAGCGCGGCATGGCTCTACTTCTTGGGTGTGCGCTGGACCGCGCGCGGCACCGGTCTCGGCCGGGCGCTCTCGGGCGAGGGGCTCGCTCGCGCCGGGGGCGGAGGCGCGCACACGGTGCAGCTCTACGTGGACGTCGCGAGCGAACCGGCGATCCGCACGTATCGCTCGCTGGGCTTCACGACCGACCATCGTGACTTGGCGTACATGTTGGTAGTGCCTCCGGGCGACACGTTCGACGCCGGACGGCGGTCGGGGACGCCCGGCTCGAGCTAGCGACGCACGAGTCGGTAGATCGAGTTGTGGTCGCTGAAGTAGATGCGACCGTTCGGGGCGACCTCCATCGACAGGATCGAGTTGCCGGGAGCGTTCAGCACCGTCACCGGCCCTCCCACGACGTCGTCACGCATCGCGTCGAGGGTCACACGGCGCAGGACGCCGCCATCGCAGCACGCACCGAAGAAGAGATCGCCCTTGCGGGCCGCCCCGAGGCGGCACCCGTCGCAGAACGCCGCGCCGGTGATGCCGATCGTGCTCGAGAAGTTCACTTCGGGGAGACGGCGCGGGGCGGGGCCGTCTTGGTTCGTGTCGGGGCAGCTCTCGCTCGGGCCCCATGCGTAATTGTCGCCCGAGCGCACGAGGTTGATCTCGTCGTTGCACTCGGGCCCGTTCTCGGTCTCCCACAGCTCGTCGGTCTGGGGGTCGAACGTGAAGCCGAACGAGTTACGGATGCCGAAGGCGAAGATGCGTGAGCGGCGTCCGCCGATCATCGGGTTCGTGCCCGGCACCGAACCGTCGGGGTTCATCCGAAGGATCTTCCCGCGCAGGTTCGCCGAGAGGTCCTGCGCGTTGCGGGCGTCGTGGCCGTCGCCGACGATCGCGTACAGTTTGCGGTCGGGGCCGAACATGATCCGCCCGCCGTTGTGGTAGGGGCTCGAGCTCGCAGGGGTGGACAGGATCGTCGTCAGGCCATGTCCGACGCCGCTGCGCTCGCGGATCCGCACGATCTGATTCTGGAGGCTGCCGCCTGCGTTGCGCGTTACGTACACGTAGATGAACGGCTTGCGTGGCCACCCGGGGTGCAAAGCGACGCCGAGCGCGCCACGCTCACCCTCGCCGTTCACGCCGGCGATGTTGAAGAACAGGCGATCGAAGCCCGTCTTCGGATTCAGGAATCGCACCTCGCCGGTGCCCCGCTCCAGGTAGACGATCGTTCCTTTCGGGGTGAAGGTGAACGCCGCCGGGCCGTTCAGACCGTTGGCGATCCTGGTGGCGCGGATGCCGCCGCCCCCCGCGTTCGCGGGCGCGGCGATGGCAGCCGTCATCGCGGCCACCCCGGCGGCCGTCAGGACCAGCCGAACGAGCCTGCGTGTGCGTCGGTGCATGTCTGTCAACCCCCTCCGCGCCGCCCTCAGGCGGGCGCCAGTCGATAGATGGCTTCAGCGTTGCTGAAGTAGATGCGCCCGCTGGGGCCGACCTCCACGGAGTACACGGCGGCGTCGAAGCCCACGAACGGCACCGCCTCGGGCGCGCCGGCGAACGACCACCTGCCGGCATCGAGGTCGACGTGCATCACCGGCCCCACCGTGGCCTTGCAGGTGCCGTTGGAGCACCCTCCGATGAGGTCCCCTTCGTATGCCGCACCGAGCCCGCAGCCGTCGCAGAACGCCAGCCCGGTCGCGGCGACGGTGTCCGCGAACGTCCACTGCGGGAGGATCTTGGGGTCGGGGCCGTCATGGTTGGTGTCTCCCGGCGATGCGGGGTCACCGCAGGATTGCGTCGGCCCCCACGCGAAGTTGCCGCCCTCGACGATCCTGTTCAGTTCGTCGTTGCATTCCGGCCCGTTCTCGCTCTCCCAGAGGCGCTCGGTGTCCGGATCGAACGCGAAACCGAACGAGTTGCGGTGGCCGTAGGACCACACGAGCGTGCCGAAGGGGTTCGTCGCGGGCACCGTGCCGTCAGCGTTCATGCGCAGGATCTTGCCCCGAGGTTCGTTGGTGAGGTCCTGTGCGGTGCCAGGGTCCTCCCCACCGTCCCCGATCACGACGTAGAGCGTGCGGTCCGGCCCGAACGCGATGCGGCCTCCGTTGTGGTTCGAGCGTGAACCGATCGGCGAGTTCAGCAGGACTTCTCGCTCGACCGCCCGCCCTCGCTCGATGCGGAATCGCAGCACTTGATTCCGCAGCTCACCGCCGGCCGGCGAACGCGACGCATACACGTACAGCCAGGGCACCCTCGGCCACCGTGGATGCAACGCGACGCCGAGCGCGCCGCGTTCACCGTCGCTGTCCACACCGGTGACGCGATGCAGCAGGCGGTCGCGACCGGAGCCCGGGTCGAGCAGACGGACCTCGCCCGAAGCGCGTTCGAGGTAGACGATGCGGCCGTTGGGAGTGAGGGTGAAGCCGACAGGCTGATCGAGCGCGGCGACGGTGACGACGCGGACGGACGGCGTCGCTCCGCGTGCGGACGCGGGCGAGGTGGTGATGGCCACGGCCGTCGTTGCGATCACCGCGAGCACTACGGCCGAGTGTCCACGGCGCGTTCCCTCCATCAGCATGCGGTCAGGCATCCGATCGGTCCCCTCCCCTCGTCGTCGGCCCGCCATGGGACCATGACGCGGTGACGACGGTACCTCCCTCGATGTTCGGTGTGCCGGCGCTGCGCTCTGAAGACCCGCGGTTCCTGACCGGGCGTGGTCGCTATCTCGAGAACCTGCCGATCGAGGGATGTCTGCGGGCCGTGTTCGTCCGCTCCATAATGCCGCACGCTCGGCTCGAGGCGGTGGAGGCCGATGCGGCACGAGCGATGGCCGGGGTCGTGGCGGTGTTCATCGCCGCCGACCTCGATCTCGCACCGATGCCTCCGAGCGGCAACGTGGAAGGCGGGGGCGGCGGGGTGCTCGAGGGTCCGTTCGGGCGGGATGTGCTTGCTCGCGACGTGGTGCGGTTCGCCGGCGAACCGATCGCGCTGGTCGTGGCCGAGACGTTCCCTCAAGCCGAGGATGCCGGCGAGGCCGTGCTCGTCGGGTACAAACCGCTGCCGGCCGTGACCGACGTCGAAGCCGCGACGTCTGACGGGGCGCCGTTGCTGTGGCCCGGTCACGGGTCCAACGTGGCGACCACGATCTCGTCGGATTGGGACGCCGATGTGCTGGCCGGTGCCGAGGTCGTTGTTCGCGGCCGGTTCGTGAACCAGCGCCTGGCCCCGGTCCCAATGGAGGGCAACGGCATCGCCGTGGAGCCTCACGGCGACGGCACCTTCACCGCCTGGGTCTCGACCCAGGTGCCATTCGACGTGCGTGATGACCTGGTCGAAGTGCTCGGGGTCGAGAGGGAAGCGGTGCGCACGATCGCTCCCGACGTCGGAGGCGGGTTCGGCGCGAAGCTGCAGGTCTATCCGGAGTACGTGGCTGTCGCAGCCGCCGCGGCTCGCCTCGGCCGGCCGGTCCGCTGGATCGAGTCACGTTCGGAGGGCCTCGTCGCGTTGACCCACGGCCGTGCGCAGGTGCAGTTCGTCGAGATCGGAGCGAAGCGCGGCGGCTCGATCGTCGGCCTGCGCGCCGACCTGCTCGCCGACATGGGCGCCTATCCGATCGGGGCGTTCCTGCCCGGCACTACCCACGAGATGCTCTCGGGGGTGTACACGATCCCACGCATCGCCTCCCGTGCGAGAAGCGTGGTAACGAACGCGACCCCGGTTGCGCCGTACCGTGGAGCCGGGCGCCCGGAGGCCACGGCCCTGATCGAGCGCGCCATCGATCTGGTCGCGATCGAACTCGGCATGGACCCCGCCGCCGTCCGGCGGAAGAACCTGATCCCGCCCGAGGCGTTCCCCTACCGCACCGCGTCCGGAACGACCTACGACGTCGGCGAGTACGAGCGAGCGCTCGACGAGGCGCTCGCGCTCGCGCGATACGGCGAGCTGCGGGCGGAGCAGGCGCTGCGGCGCGAACGTGGCGATCACGTCGCGCTGGGTATCGGGATCTCGACGTACGTCGAGATCACATCGTTCTCCTCGAAGGAGTTCGCCTCGGTCGAGGCGAACGCCGACGGCACGGTCACCGTACTCACGGGCACCTCCCCGCACGGCCAGGGCCACGAGACCGCCTTCGCCCAGCTCGCCTCGGCGGTGCTGGGCGTGCCGTTCGAGGCCGTCCGGATCGTGCACTCCGACACCGGTCTCGTGAAGCGTGGCGCGGGCACGTGGGGCTCACGGTCGTTGCAAGCCGGCGGCTCCTCGGTGTTCGAACGCAGCGGCGAGGTGCTCGACAAGGCTCGCGCGCTCGCCGCCCACCTGCTGGAGGTCGACGTCGCCGACCTGGAGTCCGCGCCCGACGGGGGGTTCGCGGTGCGAGGTGCTCCCGGACGGACGGTCGGCCTCGCGGAGCTTGCGAGCGTGGCCGTCGACCCCGCTCGCGTACCGGACGGGTTCGAACCGGGGCTCCGGGCCGAGGGCGTCTACCGAGAGCCGACCTCGACGTTCCCCTTCGGTGCCCACGTCGCGGTCGTGGAGGTCGACACGCAGACCGGCGCCGTGCGACTCGTCCGCCATGTCGCCGTCGACGACTGCGGGCGGGTGCTCAACCCGATCCTCGTCGAGGGTCAGGTGCACGGCGGCCTCGCGCAAGGCATCGCCCAGGCCCTGTACGAGGAGGTTCGCTATGACGGATCGGCGAATCCGATCACGAGCACCCTCACCACGTACGCGATGCCGTCGGCGGCGGAGTTCCCATGGTTCGAGACCGCTCGCACCGAGACGCCGACACCCGTGAACCCGCTGGGCGCCAAGGGCATCGGAGAGTCGGCCACGATCGGTTCCACGCCGGCGGTGCAGAACGCAGTGATCGATGCGCTGGTGCCGTGGGGCATCAGGCATATCGACCTGCCGCTGACCTCGGAGCGGGTGTGGCGGGCGCTGCAGGATGCCGGCGTCTCGGCGGACCGGCGGTAGGCGTTCTCGGCCGGTAGGGTTCGGAACATGAGCGACCACATGCCGGCCTGGGAGCGGCGGTTCCGCGCACCGACGGTCTCGATGCCTCGATGGGCGCGGTCGGCGCCGGACCGACTCGTCTACGTGAGCACCGAGAGCGGCGTCCACCAGGTGCATGCCTGGGACCGGGAGGCCGACCGACACAGACAAGTCACCGACCATCCCGTCGGTGTGATCGCGTCGGGGCTCACGCTCGACGGTGAGCGAGTGCTCTTCTGGAAGGACGAGACGGGCAGCGAGGCGGGGCAGTGGTATGCGGAGCCGTTCGGCGGCGGCGAGGACGTACCGTTCCTCGCTGGCGTGTCCCCGGGGTGGAACGAGGGTCTCACGCAGGCGCCGGGTGTGGTGGCCGCGGGGATCAGCGACGCGAGTGGGTTCGCGGTCTTCGTCTCGGCTGATGGAGGGCCTGCGAAGGAGATGCTGCGGAGCACCGAGTGGATCGCGATCGGGGGCGCAGAGCTCGGTCGAAGCGACCTCGGCGGTCTCTCATCCGACGGTTCGATGCTGGTGCTCGAGCACGCCGAGCACGGCGATAGCATGCACCCGGCGTTGCGCGTGATCGATCCTCTGACGGGAGCCACGATCCGCGAGCAGGTCGACGAGGGACTGGCGTTGTACTCGGCGTGTTGGTCGCCGATCCGCGGCGATCAGCGATTGGTGGTGAGCCATGAGCGCGAGGGCGACGCGCGTCCAGCGATCTGGGACCTCGCCTCCGGCGAGTGGCTCGACTTCGACCTCGGCCTCGCAGGACCTGTCGAGGTGGCCGACTGGTGGCCCGACTCGTCGGCGCTGCTGGTCGTGCACAACGACGAGGGGCGCGACCGGTTGTACCGCTACGAGCTGGCGACCGGAGCGCTCGCGCCGATCGCACACGACGACGGCACGATCGGGGCGGCTCGGGTGCGCCCCGACGGCGACGTCTGGTTCCGACTCTCGAGTGGCGCGCGCCATCCCGAGGTGCTCGATGGCTCCGGCGGCCAGGTGCTGCCGCTCGGCGGCCAACGGGCGCCGGCCGGCCGGCCCTTCGTCTCCTGGCACTTCGACAACGGCGAGGGCGACCGGGTACACGGCTTCTACGTGAACCCTCACGGAGAAGGTCCCTTCCCGGTGATGATGTTCGTCCACGGCGGCCCCACCGGTCAGGACAGCGACGCCTGGGACCCGGAGGTGCTCGCCTACGTCGACATGGGGTTCGCGGTCGGCATGGTGAACTACCGCGGGTCCACCGGGTACGGACGTGAGTGGCGCGACCGGCTCATCGGTGACATCGGTGGCCCCGAGCTCGTCGACGTGAATGCCGGCTTGGCGGACCTGGCCGCGCGCGGCATCGCCGACCCCGACCGAGCTGTCGTCGGCGGGTGGTCGTGGGGCGGCTACATCACCGTGCTGGAGCTGTGCAAGCACCCCGACATGTGGCTCGCGGGCGTTGCCGGGGTGCCCGTAGGGGACTACGAGCTCAGCTACGAGGACCTCTCGCCCGAGCTGAAGGCCTACGACCGTGCCCTGCTCGGCGGCACGCCCGACCAGGTGCCGGCGCTGATGCGCGACCGCAACCCGATCTACTTCGCCGACCAGGTGCTGGCGCCCATCATCTTCCTGATCGGGGAGCACGACTCTCGCTGCCCGTTGCGCCAGGCCATGGCGTTCGTCGACAAGCTGGCCGAGCGGAACCATCCGCACCAGGTGGTGCTGTTCGGCACTGGGCACGGGTCCTACGACATCGACGAGGAGATCCGTCAGGTGCTCGCGATCCTCACGTTCCTGGCACAGCACGTGCCCGGCGTGAAGGTGCCGTAGAGCGAGCTGGATCGGGTTCGTCGGCTCCGCAGACCGTGAAGCCAGGTCGGGTCCTCACATGACGATCCTCGCGACGGGGGCCTCGGGCACATTCGGCTCCCATGAACGGCATCGGCTCGATGTCCGGGAGCCGCCACGGGAGCCGATGCCGTTCATCGACTCGCTCCTCGGTGCACCGGGCGCTCGATGGTGCACTGCGAGGCAGGGCGCCGGACGCGACATCTGGGTTCCCGTGACCGGGGTCTCGTGTCAGGATGAGTCGCCGTCGGTCGTGACGGATCCCAGTTGGAGGGCGCATACCTCGTGAGTGAGTACGTCAGGCGTCTCGTGGCGGAGGTCACGGCCAAGAACACGCACGAGCCGGAGTTCCTGCAGTCGTTGCGAGAGACGTCGGCATCGCTCGAGCGGTGCCTCGACCGTCATCCCGAGTACCGGGACGCGAACGTGCTGGAACGGTTCCTCGAGCCCGAGCGTGTGGTGATCTTCCGGGTCCCCTGGGTCGACGACCGAGGCGAGGTGCGTGTCAACCGCGGGATCCGCGTCGAGATGTCGAGCGCACTCGGGCCGTACAAGGGGGGCCTGCGGTTCCATCCGACCGTGTACCTCGGCATGCTGAAGTTCCTGGCCTTCGAGCAGGTGTTCAAGAATGCGCTCACGACGCTCCCGATCGGCGCCGGGAAGGGCGGAGCCGACTTCGACCCGAAAGGGAAGAGCGAGCTCGAGGTGATGCGCTTCTGTCAGTCGTTCATGACCGAATTGCAGCGCCACATCGGATCACAGACCGACGTGCCCGCCGGCGACATCGGGGTGGGGACGCGCGAGATCGGGTACCTCTTCGGGCAGTACAAGCGCATCCGCAACGAGTACAGCGGAGCGCTCACCGGCAAAGGGCTGGGCTGGGGCGGCTCGTTGATCCGACCGGAGGCGACCGGCTACGGCGCCGTCTACTTCGCGCAGGAGATGCTCGCGACCCGCGACGACGCGCTCGAGGGCAAGTCGTGTCTCGTGAGCGGCTCGGGCAACGTGGCCCAGTACACGGTGGAGAAGCTGCTGCATCTTGGCGCGAGGCCCATCGCGCTGTCGGACTCGGGTGGGTTCGTGCACGACCCCGACGGCATCGACGAGGAGAAGCTGGCCTGGGTCATGGAGCTGAAGAACGTTCGACGTGGGCGGATCATGGCCTACGCGGAGCGATTCCCTCGGGCGACGTTCATCCCGGCCGACCCCTCGAGCGATCACAACGCGTTGTGGGAGGTACCGGCCGATTGCGCGTTCCCCAGCGCGACCCAGAACGAGATCAACGGCAAGGACGCCGCGAACCTGGTGTCCAACGGCGTGTTCCTCGTGAGCGAGGGCGCGAACATGCCGACCGTGCCCGAGGGCATCGAGCACTTCGTGACGGCGCACGTGTTGTACGGGCCCGGCAAGGCGGCCAACGCCGGTGGGGTGGCGGTGAGCGGCCTGGAGATGTCGCAGAACTCGATGCGGGTCACGTGGGACCGTGAGGTGGTCGACGAGCGGCTCCGCACGATCATGCGACGCATCCACGAACAGTGTCGCGACACTGCCGAAGAGTACGGGGAACCGGGCAACTACGCCCACGGAGCGAATATCGCCGGCTTCCGACGGGTGGCCGACGCGATGCTCGCCCAGGGCGTGATCTGAGCCCGGCGAGCATCGCGGTCAGCCTCGGTCTACTCCAGCGAGCAGACCTGCCCCGCGTTGATGCACTTGTCGATGAACTTCTCGAGCGACCTCTGCCGCCACACGTTCCAGAAGTCGGCGTGCAGGCTCTTCCCGTGGTTCATGCCCATGTGGTGATCGGAGACGAGATGCGCGCCGCGTCCGTCGTTGATCGGCCACCGGATGTGGAGGATCAGCTTCGGCAGGGTGATCGGGAACTTGCCCTTGCACTCCCCACCTTCGGGGTAAGCCATGTGGCTGCGGTGGTTCCCCGTGATGCCGATGCTCTTGCCGTTCCAGCAGGACGGGAAGATCACGACGCCCTTCAGGTCCTGACCGCCACAATCGATCGGCACCGATGACTGCGGGATGCCCTCGCCGCATGTGTACCCGGCCTGCTTGAGCCTGTTCGTGTTGCCACCCGCGATCAGGCGGAAGTTCTTGGGGAACGCACGGACGCGATTGCTGGTTGGCCCGCCCCAGTAGTAGGCAGACATGCGGCTCGGCCTGATGATGCGGCCGTGCTTGATCAGCGAGGGATGCCAGTACCCGGACTTGTCGGCGCTCAGGTCGCAGGTGCTCCCGCCGCGCCGCATGCTGCGATAGGTGGAATCCTTGTTGATCGACCTCGCTCCGTAGAGCTCGTGCGCGTGCATCGACCGCATACCCGGGTCGACGATCGGGTCGATGCGCTTGTGATGCTTCGCGAGTCGGCAGTCGATGTGGAACTGGCCGTTGTCCGCCTGCGCCGTCGGCGCCAGACTCACGAGACCCGTCATGAGCATCGCGCTGGTGATCGCGAGCACGCCCGCGCGGTGTCGGAGCCGAGCTCCGATCGCCTGGATCCGCATGGATCCGCCCCCTTTCCTGCCGCCTCTACCCTGCGGCTCGGTTCGCCGGCCGGACGCCATTCCGGCTCGGCGCCATGACGCCATCCCCTGTAAAGGGAAACCCACCGAGACCTCGAGGGGTCCGATGGGAACACCGTCACCCTTGCAGGCCGCCACGGGGGCGTCAATCGCCCAGGTAGAGGGGTATGTGGGAGGACGTCGTCTGCGGTAGCACCATCGTCCCATCGGGTGGCTGCTAGCGTGTCGCACGTGCCCACATGGCTGCTCGTGCTCACGGCGATCCTCGTCGGCGCGCTGATCTGGCGCATCGGGATCGCCTCGCTGCGAGCCTTCTCCCCCGACCCCGAGGCCGAGCCCGCGCCGGACGAGCCCGAGGACGTGGACGCCCTCGACGTCTACCTCGTGTGTGGCGAGTGCGGCACTGAATTCAAGGTCTCGCGCTTGGGCGAGCTGCAGGTCCCGCGTCACTGTGGCGAGAAGATGCACGTCGTGCGTCGGGGTGCCGAGGCCTGACGGTCACGTGTCCACCGGTTCTCCACAACACCGAGGAGGTCGTCCACCGCCGTCCACCGGTTGTCCACCGGACCTTCCACACGCGAGAACGGGGAGCGGATGTCGCGGGAACCAGCAGAAGGGGTTGTCCACACGGTGGAAAGCCTTGTGGAAGGATCACATACGTGTGATTCGGGCTGCGTGATGCCGGCTCAGTACCAGAAGGTGGTGCCGACGAAGCCCGCTCCGAGGATGCCGAGCCCGACCCAGAGCCAAACCGACGAGGCGTTGCCGTCGGTGCCGGGGATCAGGCCCATGTAGTTCAAGACGATCACGATGACCCCTGCCGCCATCGCGACGATCAGGAGCGGGCCGTACCAGCGGGGGCTCGGCTCGTGCCGCTTCTTCGCCTGCTGCGGTGCGGCCCGGTACCGTGCGCTGCGCTTCCGCTGGCGGCCTCTGGACTTCGGCATCTCAGCCCGTGATGGTACCCGGCGAGAGGCGCACCAAGGAGACAGTGGCGTCCTCGACGGCGGCGGCGGACAACGGCGACGGATGGTTCTCGCCGGCGAGCCACAGCGGCGCTTGGTCGTTCCAATGCGGACTCGCTGGGTTGCCGCTGTTACCGGTGGGCAGCACGCTCACGCTCCGATCGAGATCGGCCAGGTCGTACACGGCGCGCCATGACGGGATCACCGCCGCGGGGAAGCCGTGGCGAGCGTCGATGCCGGTCTGCAGCACCGTCTGTTCGTCGCCGCCGACGCCGGCCTCGAGCGCCACGAACATCGACTCCATGCCGGGGATCGCCGCGAGCGGATGCGAGAGCGTCACCCGGTGCAGGTCGCCCCAGCGCCACTGGGACGCGTCCTCCCCGAGACGCTCTCGAGCCTCGGCGAGGGCGGCGTCGAGGGCGGCGCCGAGCAGGTCGCGATCGAGGTCGCCGGAGCGGAGCATCTGCGCGAGGGCGCCGCACATGAACGGCTCGCGCCAGGCGTGGTACCGGCCGAACAGCTCCTCGCCCAGGCTCGCGGCCAGCGCGAGCCGGGCGATGTGGCCGCACCACATCTGGTAGACGGCTGCGGCCGCGGAGTCGGCCGGCATGGTCGAGTCCCAGGCACGCAGCAGCCCGAGGGCGGCCCCTCGGCCGGGGATGCCGCCCGCGTCGACCCGTTCGAGCAGCAGCGGCACCGTCTCGAGAGCCGGCAACGACATCACGTCGGTCTGCAGCACGGCCATCGACGCCACGTCGTGGTCGCCGCCGCCGGCGAGCACCTGCGCGATGCGTCGGGCTCGGAACGGCGTGTGGAAGTCGGACCCGATCAGATGCGGGTACGCCTGGTCGTGCATCCGGTGGTTCGCGGTCGCCAGGAAGCCGCGAGCGGGGTCGACGCCCCACGGCAGCTCCTCGAGCGGGACCCATCCCTCCCACTCGTGCTCTGAGGTCCAGCCGGCGACGGGCGAGGTCCCGTACCCGCTGTGCCGCAGAGGGTATCGGCCTGTGCAGGCGTAGCCGATCGTGCCGTCGACGTCGGCGTAGACGACGTTCTGGCCGGGGCAGGCGAGCCCGTCGAGCGCAGCTTCGCGGAACGCGTCGAACGAGTCGGACTCGGCCACGTCGAGAACGAGCGAGGGGCGCGTGCCGTGGTCGAGACCGACCCAGGCCAGGGCGTAGGCGGGTTCGCCGGGCAACGGTACGAACTCGGGGTGCAGGGCCCCGGAGACGAAGGTGTCCAGCAGCGGGCCGTGCCGTGATTCGCGCACCTCGAGCGCGACGGGCTGGTCCTCACCACGCACGACGATCGCCTCCCGATGCACGGTCAGGGGTTCCCAGGCGCCTGCGAACTCGGCCGCGGTGCGATCGTCGTCGAGTCGCTCCATGAACAGGTCCTGCACGTCGCCGCTGACGTTGGTGACGCCCCACGCGTGGTGGTCGGTGCAGCCGAGCAGCACGCCGGGGGAGAACGTCAGAGCCACGCCCCTGGCCCGATAACCGGGGGCCGAAAGGTGGCACTCGAGCCAGACCCCCGGCTGCACGGCCAGCAGGTGTGGGTCGTTCGCGAGCAGCGGGGCTCCGCTCGCGGTTCGGGAGCCGGCGACGACCCATGCGTTCGACCCCTGCCCCTTGGCGCGCGGCACGGCATCGAAGAGCGCGCCCGCGAGCGCGCCGGGCAGCACCTCGGGTAGGTCGGCGGGCAGGGGAGGGAGCAGCTGCTCGGCCAGCTCGTCTCCCGCCGCGTCGCGGATCCAGGTCCGCAGCAGCTCCACGTCCCAGTTGCCCGACAGGCCCCACGAGAGCAGCACGAACGCCGACGCCCAGACTGCCTCGTCGTCGGGCACCCACGGATGCGCATCGAGCATCGTGTACTCGAGCGGCATCGAGGGCATCGATGCCTCGACCGGACTCCCGCTTCGCTGCTCGAGCCGGTCCATGCCCGGACTACCGCTTCGCTGCTCGAGTCGGTCGACCCAGGCTCGCACCCCCGCCCGGAACCGCTCGTGCATACGCCGTGAGCGCTCGTCCCAGGTCGCGGCGATGCGGGCCCCCGCCCTGTGGAACCCCACGGTGCGCGCGAGCCGGTCATCGTCGAGGGTGCGCTCGCCGAACAGCTCCGACAGTCGTCCGTTGGCGGCGCGCAGCGTGAGATCGAGCTGGAACAATCGCTCCCCGGCCGTGACCACGCCCTGCGCGAACCACAGGTCGTCGAGCGAGGCGGCCTCGATGTAGGGCACGCCCCAGGTATCCCGGCGCACGGTGGCCGGTTCGCCGAGCCCGTCGACCTCGATCTCGCCATCCGACGGGAACAGTGCGTCGGCCGCCATCGCGCGCAACCCCTCGAGCGGATCGGCTCCGCTCATACCCGGTCGTCCTCGAGCTGGGTATTGCCGAGCCAGCTCCGGTACAACCCCGCATAGACACCGCCGTGCCGGACCAGCTCGTCGTGGGTCCCCCGTTCCACGATCGTGCCCCCGTCGAAGACCAGCACCCGATCGGCGTGCTCGGCCGTGCTCAGACGGTGGGCGATCGTCACGGTCGTGCGCCCGGCGGAGAGGCGCCGCAACGCCTCGGTGATGCGGGCTTCGGTTGCCGGATCGACGGCGCTCGTCGCCTCGTCGAGGATCAACAGCCCCGGATCGGCGATCTGCGCCCGCACGAGCGCGATCAGCTGGCGCTCGCCGACCGAGAGCTGCTCGCCGCGCTCGCCGGCGCGCGTGTCGAGGCCGTCCTGCAGCGAGCGCACCCAGTCGCCGAGGCCGAGCTCCTCGAACGCCGTGTCGACCTCGCGGTCGGTGGCGTCTTCGCGACCGACCTTCACGTTCTCGCGCACCGTCCAGTCGAACAGGAACCCGTCCTGGGGCACCATGCGGATCGCGACGCGACGCGAATCTGGTGCGACCTCGCGCAGATCGACGCCGCCGACCTCGATCTCGCCTCCGGCGGGGTCGGCCAGCCGCGTCAACAGTTTCGCGAACGTCGATTTGCCGCTCCCGGTCTCGCCGACGATCGCGATATGGGCTCCGGCGGGCACCGCGAGGTCGATGTCTCGCAGCACGGGCCGCCCGTCGCGGTAGGCGAAGGTGAGGTCGTGCACCGCGACGTCGAGCGCCCCATGGGTCGGCAGGCGCACGCCGTCGGTGGGCTCCTCGATCTCGACCGGCAGGTCGAGCACCGCCAGGATCTTGCGCCAGCCCGCGATCGCGGTCTGGGTCTCGGCGTAGATCTCCGGCAGGTCCTCGAACACGCTGAGGAACACGTCGCCGAGGAACAGGAACGCCGTCACCGTGCCGAACGTGAGTCCCCACTCGGGGCCGAAGATCGCTCCGACGGCGATCACGACGGCAAGTGTGAGCGCGTAGAACACGCTCGACATCGGCCACAGGGTCGCGGCGCGCAGGTGCGCCTTCACCTCGGCGTCATAGCGTCGCCCGATCGCGCCGGTCACCCTGGCGTGGATCGTGTCGTCCAGCCCGTACGCGCGAACGACCGCCGCGCCCATGACGCTCTCGGAGACCTCGGAGAGCATCTCGCCGACCCGCGTCCGTGCAGTGTCGAAGGCACTCGAGAGCCGGGCCTGCATCGATCCCATGATCACCACGAGGGGCACCATGAGCAGCACCACGATGATCGAGAGCTGCCAGGAGTAGAACAACATCAGTGCGAGCGCGCCGGTGGCCTGCACGAACGAGATCAGCCAGGCGATGCCTCCCCACTCCGTGAAATGCTGAAGCGAGTCGGCATCGGCGGTCACGCGGGCCACGAAGACCCCCCGTTTCTCCTCGCTCTGCTCGGCGATCGAGAGCCGGTGGATGTGCGCGAACGTTCGCACCCGCAGATTCATCAGGGCCTCCTCGGAGGCACGAACGAGTCGTCGACCCGCGGCGCGAGCTGCGAGGAACGCCACGATCACCAGCAGGAACGCAAGGAAGCAGATGCCGTAGACGAACCTCGGTTTGAACTCCGGCGTGAAGCCATGGTCGAAGACCTGCTGCACGAGCACCGGCGTCACGAGCGAGGCGACCGTGATGCCGAGCGAGACGATCAGCGTGAAGCCGAGCCCCTTCCGCAGCTCAGGGCTCTCACGCACGCCTCGGCGGAGCACCCCGAAGGAACCTTTGAGCTCGTCGGGCACAGGCAGCTCGCCGTCGGCGCCGCGTCGGCGCGTCGACTCGTCGGCCATCTACCGCTCACCTCGCTCGTAGGCGCGGATGATCGACGCGTACCCGGGCTGGGTCGCGAGCAGCTCCTCGTGCGGCCCGGTCGCCGCGACACGTCCGTCTCGGAGGAAGATCACCCGGTCGGCCAGGCTGATCGTCGACAGGCGGTAGGCCACGACGACGAGCGTGGTCGTGAGCTCCCGACGCAGCGCATCCAGGATCTCGGCCTCGA
This sequence comes from uncultured Actinomycetes bacterium, assembly GCA_963734685.1. Taxonomy (GTDB): domain Bacteria; phylum Actinomycetota; class UBA4738; order UBA4738; family HRBIN12; genus JAOUEA01. Next base: position 767,627 of record CAVTIC010000001.1, read on the forward strand.
TCGACGGGTCGACCGCGCTCGTCGCGTCGTCGAGGATCAGCAGGCGGGGCTTCCGCACGAGGGCCCGGGCGAGCGCGACGCGCTGGCGCTCGCCGCCGGACAGCGTGTGCCCGCGCTCGCCCACGACGGTGTCGTATCCGTGCGGCAGCGCCCGTATGAATCGATCGCACGCGGCGATCACCGCAGCGTGCACGACCTCGTCGTCGCTCGCGCCCGAGTCGAGCGCGATGTTCGAGCGCACGCTCTCCGCGAACAGGAAGCTCTCCTGGAACACGACCGCGGCCGCCGACCGCAACGACGCCACGTCGACGTGGCGCAGGTCGACGCCGCCGATCTCGACATGGCCGCGGTCGGGGTCGACGAGGCGCACCATCAGCTGGGTGAGCGTGCTCTTGCCCACGCCGGTCGGGCCCACGATCGCGACCGACTCGCCCGGGGAGACCTCGAACGTCACACCCTCGAGCACTGGCGCCTGTTGTTCGTACTCGAGCCGAAGGTCGTGCACGTGAAGGCCGAGCGGGCCGTCGGGAAGCGGCGTGCCCTCCCGTGCCGGGGTCACCGTCACCGGCTCCCGGAGGACCTCCTCGATGCGGTCGTACCCCACGACCGCCCGAGGCAGCTCGGCGAGGATCCACCCGATGAACCGCATCGGCCACGCCAACAGCTGGAAGAGCGCCACGAACCCGACCAGGTCGCCGAGCGTGATGTCGCCGGTCGACACGCGCCAGGAGCCGACCGCCAGCAACAGGGCGATGGCGAGGGTGGGCAGTGCGTCGAGTGCCGCCTCGAACGTGGCCCGGATCGAGCCGGAGCGCACACGCTCGTCGCGCAAGGCGCGCGCCTTCTCGTACAGGCGGTGGGTCTCGGCGTGCTCGCGTCCAAGCGTCTTCACGACGAGGGCGCCGTCGATCGACTCGTGCGCGACCGCGCTGACCTCCCCGATCCGCTCTTGTGCGAGGCGGGTCGGTTCCTCCATGCGCCGGGCGAAGACCTGGTTCATGATCGCCAGGGTCGGGAACACGAACAGGCCGATGAGGGCGAGCACCGGGTCGGTCACGACCAGCGCGATCAGTGCCAGGAGCGTGAGCACGATCACGCCCATCGCGAACGGCACCGGCCAGAACACATCGACCGCGGCCTTCACGTCGGCCTCCATGTGGGCCAGCAGCTCCCCGGTGGGCGTCTCGCGGTGGAACCGCAGTGACAGCGCTCGGTAGCGCTCGGCGACTCGCGTCCGAAGCGTGGCCATCACGCGCTCGCCGGCCACGCCGGAGTAGTAGCGGCGCAACATGATGCCGAACGCGCGTCCGATGCCGCCGAGCATGAGCGCACCGACAGCGAGCCAGACCTTCGACGTGTCGAGTTGGCCCGCGAACGCCGGCTCCAGCACCTCGTCGGTCGCCCGGGCGAGTGCCTCGGTCAGCCAGAGTGAAGCGAACGCGAACAGCACGGCGCCGACCACCGAGGCCGCGAACGGCTTGGGGTGCATACGCACGTACGACGCGACCAACCGCATGCCGCGGCGGAACATCGTCCGGTCGACGCCGGGCATGGATGTGGATGTCGTTGCCTGCATGGCGGTTCCTCAGATGGAAGTGGGTCGCGCACGGCTGAGGAGCGCCCGACCCTGCATCGTACGGGAGGCCGCCGGTCGACGTCCGGGCGTCACCGGCGAGCGCGGGGGCGCGCGAGGATCAGCCGAGATGCGGGCGCCGGGCGCGACCACCCAGACCGCGGCCTCCGCCGCGCCCTCACTGCTCGCGCCGGCCGCGGGTCAGGTCACGAGCCGTTGCACCGGGCTCGGCATCAGGGCGCCCGAGAGGTCTCGGCGTTCGCATGTGCCAATCACCGGAACCTCCCCTTCGAGCGCCGGATCGAACACCCGATGCTCGCATCCTTGTCCTCGGGAAGCAACTCCCCGTTGGTTCCACGAGCCCAGACCGACTCGCCGCGCCGAGACAGGGAGGCACTCGAGAGTTTGCCTCGGACGGTCGAGGGGCCGATGATGCGCCCCATGACCGATCATCGCGCCTGGTTCGCTGCCTACCCCCCGGACGTGCCGCACTCGCTCGCGCCGTACCCCAAAGAGTCGCTGTACTCGTTGCTCCGCAACGCCGTGGCGGGGTTCCCGGACAGGCCGGCGCTGGCGTTCTTCGGCGCGCACATGACGTACGCGAAGCTCCTCTCGGAGGTCGAACGATTCTCCGCGGTGCTTGCCGGCCTGGGCGTGCGGCAGGGCGACCGCGTCGGCATGGTCCTGCCGAACTGCCCGGAGTACGTGATCACGTTCTTCGCGTGTCAGCGGCTCGGCGCCGTCGCCGTCGGGAACAACCCCCTGTACACCGAGCGGGAACTCGAGCATCAGATCACCGACTCGGGCGCGAAGGTGATGATCGTGCTCGACCAGATCTATCACCGGTTCGGCCAGATCCGAGACACATCCGGCGTGCAGGAAGTCATCGCGGTCAAGCTGAATCACTACATGAAGGCGCCGATCAGATGGCTGGCGCCGCTGAAGTTCCGCTCGGACGCGCGCAAGCACGGCACGCCGCTGCCGTTCATCCCTGCCGATCACACCGTCCGCTGGTGGGCCGACGTGATGAGGTCTGCCGGTCCGGTGCCGCCCGAGGCGACGATCGCCGACCCGGCAGCCGAGGTCGCCGCACTCGTCTACACCGGTGGCACGACCGGGCTCTCGAAGGGCGCGATGCTCTCGCACTCCAACCTGGTCGCGAACGCGCGCCAGGCCTCGGCGTGGCTGAACGTGGTGCGCCAGGGCGAGGACGGGATCGTCGCGGCGCTACCTTTCTTCCACTCGTTCGGCACGCTGGTGATGGACTTCGCGATGAGCAAGGCGGCGAAGCTGATCCTCCTGCCACGCTTCGAGATCGATATGGCGCTGAAAGCGATGTCGAAGGAGAAGCCGTCGCTGTTCCCCGGCGTGCCGCGCATGTACATCGCACTGAACCAGGATCCGCGCACGCCCAAGCACGACCTCGCCTCGCTGAAGGCGTGCATCTCGGGCGCGGCGCCACTTCCCATGGCGGTCGCGAAGCGGTTCGAGGAGATCACTGGCGGCGCCACGGTGGTCGAGGGCTACGGCCTGACCGAGTGCTCGCCGGTCACGCACGCGAACCCGTTGGTCGGCGAGCGCAAGGAAGGATTCATCGGCATGCCGCTGCCCGACACCGACGTGAAGCTCACCGACCTCGACGAACCCGACCGCGAGGTGCCGCAGGGCGAGCGTGGAGAGATGTGCATCAAGGGCCCGCAGGTGATGCTCGGCTACTGGAACCGGCCCGACGAGAGCGGACTCGTGATCCGCAACGGGTGGCTGCACTCCGGCGACGTTGCGATCATGGACGAGCAGGGCTACTTCAAGATCGTCGACCGCATCAAGGACATGATCCTGGTGTCCGGGTTCAACGTGTATCCCACGGAGGTGGAAGCCGTTCTGTTCCACCACCCGAAGATCCTGAAGTGCGCGGTGGTCGGCGTACCCGACGACACGACCGGCGAGCGGGTGAAGGCCTACATCGTCTTGAAGCCGGGCGAGGCCGCGACCGCCGACGAGATCGTCGCCTGGTGCCGAGACCCGGATCAAGGGCTGACCGGCTACCGGGTGCCGAAGGAGCTCGAGTTCCGCGACGAGTTGCCAGAGACGTTGATCGGCAAGGTGCTTCGCCGCGTGCTGCAGGACGAGGAGCGGAAGAAGCGGGAAGCTTCGGGTACCGCGTGAGTTCCGCCGACCCGTTGCCGATCGACCTCGGCGACGGTGCGCTCGTCCGCCGGTACACGATGGACGATCTCGATCCGATCTGGGCGGTCGCGTCGGGCGAGCGCGAGCGCCTCGGCGAGTGGATGCCCTGGGTCGAGGGCACGACCTCGATCGATGTGCAGCGCGTGTGGTTGACGAAGGTCGTGAACGAGCCCGAAGGGCTCGAGGGCTGCGGAATCTTCGTCGACGACGAGTTCGCAGGAGGGATCGGACTCTCGTGGGATCCCTACGGCATCGCGGGCGAGATCGGCTACTGGACCCGCGCGCCGTTCGAGGGGAGGGGTCTCGTCACGAGGTCGGCGCGGGAATTCACGCGCCTCGGGTTCGAGCATGTCGGCCTCAACAGGGTCGTGATCAGGGCGGGGGTGGAGAACAAGCGCAGCCGTGCCGTGCCCGAGCGGCTCGGCTACAGGCAGGAGAGCATCGAGCGCGGCGGTGGCCGGGGTCTCGGCGGCTACTACGACATCGTCGTGTACGCGATGCTGGCGGATGAATGGCGCGCCCACCCGCGGTGATCTTCGACCTGTTCGGCACGCTCGTGTACGAGTTGCCGCGCGAGGAGTTCTGGGCGTCCGTCGACGCGATCGCCATCGAACTGGGCGCCGGCTCTGGCCCGTTCCGGCAGGCGTGGGAGGCGACCTCACAGGCGCGGCAGACCGGCGCGTTCGCCGACATCGAGGAGAACGTGCGAGCGATCTGCGAGGATCTCGATGTGGCGTTCGATGCTCCGCGGGTGGCATCGGCCCTGGAAGAGCGTCGGGCGATGTACGAGCGATGGTTCCGGCCCCGCGAAGGCGCGCTGGAGACCCTCGGTGCGCTGCGAGCGAGAGGGTACCCGCTGGCGCTCGTGAGCCAGTGCGCCCCCGATACGCCGGCCCTCTGGCGTGCGTCGGTGCTGGCCGGCATGGTCGACGTCGAGGTGTTCTCGAGCGAGGTGGGGCTGCGCAAGCCCGATCCCGCCATCTACCGGCTCGCGGCTGAGCGCCTCGGCGTCGTGTGCGAGGGCTGCGTCTACGTCGGTGACGGCGCGTACGGCGAGCTCACGGGCGCCGCCGCGCTGGGCATGGTGCCGTACCTGCTGCACGACCCCGACCTCGACCACGAGGCGATGCTCACGCCCGAGCGTGATCCGTGGGCTGGACCGACGATCGCGCAGCTGCGCGAGGTGCTCGAACTCGTGCCCTAGTCCTAGCCCCTCCGTTTCGATCGGCCCGACTGGGCAGGGACTTCCGGAGTCGCACCTGCGGGCCGGACACGGAGGTCCCTGCCCAGTTGCCCCGGCGGACGAGACACACCGCTGCCCACCGTGGGAGCCGGTTCAGCCCGGCTCGACCACCGCTTCCCGCCCCCGGTATCGCCTGCGGTGCAGGAACGCGGCGATCCCCCCTGCCGGCAGCGGCAGCCAGAACGACACGAGCCGGTAGGCGAGCACCGCGAGCACCGCGTCGCCGGCCGGCACCCCGGCCAGCGCCAGCAGACCGGTCAATCCCGCCTCGACGAACCCCAGCCCGCCCGGCGTGATCGGGATCATCGCAAGCACCATCGACGCGGAGTACGCGAGCAGCACCAGCGTCGGCCTCGGTCGCGAGCCCACCGCCGTGATCGCGGCGAGCAGCGCCAGGTAGTCGAAGAGCCAGTTGCCGAGCGCGAAGAGCAGAGCTTTCCACCACGTATCGCCGAGGGCATCTCTGATCTCGTTCCGTTGCACGACGAGGCGGTCGGGCAGGTCGGTCACGGGCTGCTTCTGTGGCTGCAGCCGGTTCCGGAGCCACTGCGCGCTGCGGCCGACCTTCCGCATCGCGCCGTCGCGCGTGAGCAGCACCCACCCCAACACGAAGCCAACCACGAACACGACGCCCCCGAGCCAGGCCGCCTCCGCGAGTCCACCGGGCACGGGGCGTCCGAGCAGCGCGGCCGGCAGGGTGAGGAGGGGCAGCATGAAGAGCGTTCCGGTGCTGATCAACGATGCGGCGGTGAGCGCGGTCGCCACGCGCGCGCCGTCGACTCCCGAATCGGTGAGCATGCGCCACTGCAGCGCGCCGCCGGCAGCCGCGCCTCCCGGCACGACACGACTGAACGCGTTGGAGGCGAGTTGCGCCGTCGCCACGCCGAACCAACGGTTCGTGCGCAACGCGATGCGCTGCAGTCCCCAGATGCATCCGAAGCTCAGGGATTCGAACGCGAGCATCACGACGAACCACGCGGGGTTCAGGTCGAGCAGCTCCGGCCACTTCTCGAAGACGGTCAGGAGGCTCGGCCACAGGATGTAGAGGGCGATGACCGTGATCAGGAGGAACGCGATGCGCAGCAGGATCGCCCCCCGCTTCGAGCGCACGGCGACTTGCACCTGCCCGGTGGCTTCCTGGGCGGTTCGAACGTGCGAGGTCTCGACCTGCGCGACGTTCGGGGACTGAGGATGACGATGCTGATGATCCACAACCATCAAGCGTAGCGCGAGGACGTCAGGTCAGGTCGCGGCGTCGTCGCGTACGGTGGCTCGATGGCGACCGTTCCCGGAGCGACGTTCCGCACGATCGACGAAGCCTCCCCGGGGCCCAAGCTCGCTGCCGTGTTCGCGGCGAGGGCGGAGTCATACGCCGCCTGGTACCTGCAGGACGGCGACGAGGCACGCCCCACGGTCGAGGAGGGCATCGCCGCCCTGAAGGCGCACATGCCCGAGCTCCTCCCCGGCTACGAGGCGATGGCCGCTGAGGTGGCGAACGACGACCCGGTCGCCGCCCGCATGTTCACGATGTGGAAGCCACCCGGCGCGGCGATCGCTTGTTCTCAGGCGGTGCTCCGCGAAGGCGACCGCGGGCCGCGACTCGTGCGCAACTACGACTACCCCGCGGAGCTCATGGATGCCGTGATCCTGCGCAGCGCGTTCGGAGGGCGGCACGTGATCGGGGTGACCGACGCGGTGTGGGGGCTCTGTGACGGCATGAACGACCGCGGTCTCGCCGTATCGCTCACGTTCGGCGGGAGGGCGTCGATGGGCGAAGGGTTCGGCGTCCCCCTCGTGATCCGCTACCTGCTCGAGACATGCGCCTCGATCGACGCCGTGAGGGACGTGTTGGCGCGGATGCCGATCGCGCACACCCACAACCTCACGATCGCCGATGCCGCCGGCGACGTGATCACCGCGTATCTGAATCCGGATCGTCCGCCCTCGTTCCGGAGGCTGCCGATCGCGGTGAACCACCAGTGGGCGGTGGAGTCGTGGGACCCGGTGCTCGCCGAGAGCACTCTGCAGCGGGAATGGTGGTTGCTACGCCTGCTCGACGACCCGGATGTCGATCACGAACGATTCGTCGGGGCCTTCCTCGTGCCGCCGCTCTACAGCCTGGCTCACGACGTCGGTAGGGGCACGGTGTACACGGCCGTCTACGATCCCGCCGAGGGCGACATCACCTACGTCTGGCCGACCTCGCGTTTACCGCTTCGGTTCGATGCGTTCGCCGAGGGCGAGCACCCGGTCGTCTACCCCCCATCGCCTCCGTCGGTGTGAGCTACGGATCCATCGGCGGTTCGCCCGGGATCAGGCGTGCGTACTCCTCGTTCACGAGCGCGTAGCACTCGCATGCCTGCTCTCCGAGGCCCTTGCGGTCCAACACGGTCGTACTGCCTCGGCGCGTGCTGACCAGACCCGCGCCCTGCAGCTGCCGCAGGGCGACGGTCACCGATGCCCGCCGGACGTGCAGGATGTGGGCGAGGAACTCGTGCGTGAGCCGCACGTCGTCGCTGGCGACACGGTCGCTCGTGTGCAGCAGCCAGCGCGCGAGGCGCTCCTGCACCGTGTGGGCGGCGCTGCACGCCACGCTTTGGGAGACGTGGATCAGTAGCGCCCGCAGATACGCCTCGATCGCGCCGGAGAGCAGCGGGTTCCGCTGCAGCTGGTCGCGGAAGACGGCCGCCTCGACGCGGAGCAGGCGTCCTCCCATCTGGATCACGGCGCGGCCGTTCGGGTTCCGATCGTCGCCAAGGGCCTGGAACGTGCCGACCATGCCTTCGCGGCCGATCGTGGCGGTCTCGACGGCCGAGCCGTCGCGCAGCACGGTCATGACCGAGACCACGCACGACAGCGGGAAGAACACCCACGCGAACGGCTGTCCGGGCTCGTAGAGCACGTCGCCGGGGCTCGTCTCGACCATCAATGACTGCGCGAGCAGGCGCTCTTGCCCATCCGGCGAGAGGGCCGCCAACATGCGGTTCGCGGCGGCGTCGGCGAGCTGGGGTGCGGCGGCCGCCGCGGTGAGGGTCGCCATGACGGACCAGGGTACCCGGGGGTCGCGCGGGCTGTGTACGCGAGCGGACGGACGCCCGCCATCCGAGCGAGTTTCATCGAGGGCGGAACCGAGGAGACACCGATCACGAGCGAAGGCGCGCTTCGCGCGCCGAGGGAGGAACCATGTTGCAGACCGGACTGGCGCTGCTCGCGCAGAACGGCGGAAGCGAAGGTGCGACCGACACGATCCTGTGGGTCATCGCAGCGGTGCTCGTGTTCGCGGGCATCGTCACGATCATCCGCGGTGAAGTGCTATGGGGCATCCTGTTGATCATCGGCGGGCTACTCGTCGGCCCCGGTGGTGTGAGCTTGTTCGACTGACCGGCCTCGCCACCATCCCCCGGCGGAGGCCCGAGCGGCCCGCCCGGCTCCCGTGCCGGGCGGGCCGTCATCGTGAGGCGGCCGACGTGCGCGAAGACTGAGCTGCCGATGACGTCGGAACTCCGACCACGTCGCCGATCACGAGCGTCGCCGGAGGACCGATGTGGGCCGCCGCCGCGAGTGACGGGAGGTCGGCGAGGGTCCCGGCGACCACACGCTGATCGTCGGTCCACGCCCACTGCACGACCGCGGCGGGCGTCTCGACCGGCCTGCCCGCGCCGACCAGCGTGGTACATGTCTCGGCGAGCTTCCCCGCCGCCATCAGCACGACGAGCGTATCGGTCGTGTTCGCCACGCGCGCGATGTCGACCGTGTCCTCCGCGTGCGCGGTCGAACCCGTGACGACGGCGAACGACCGGGCGATCGCGCGGTGCGTGAGCGGGATGCCGGCTGCGGCCGGGGCCGCGATCGCGCTGGTCACGCCCGGCACCACCTCGATCTGCACCCCAGCATCGATGCAGGCGAGCATCTCTTCCCCGCCTCGGCCGAAGACGAACGGGTCGCCGCCCTTCAGACGGACGACCACCCGGCCGCGCAGCGCCTCATGCACCAGCAGGGAGCCGATGTCGTCCTGCCGCATCGCCTCGCGGCCGGGCTCCTTGCCGACGTACACGCGATCGGCGTCCGGGGGTGCGAGGTCGACCAGGGCGGGGGCGGCGAGGCGATCGTAGACGACCACGTCTGCAACGGCGAGCGCCTTCGCGCCCTTGATCGTGATCAGATCGGGGTCGCCCGGGCCGGCGCCGACGAGCACGACGCGGCCGGTCATGCAGGCGCTTCCCGTAGCAGCCGGTCGCGGAGAAGGTCGGCGAGATCGTCGCTTCGGTCGTCGCGTACCAGCGCCACGGCCTCGTCGAGATCGAGGGCATCACCCCATCGCCGCCCCCGCGTCGTGAGGTCGGGCAGTTGGGGGAGCGTCTCCTCGCGTACGGTGCGGAGCACCTCGAGCACTTCGGACCACACCTCACCGAACTCGGCAGAAAGTTGCGCACGCAACTTCTTCGCGAGAGCGGGCGACGCGCCGCCCGTGGCGATCGCCAGCACCAGATCGCCGCGGCGCACGACGCCGGGAGCCGACCAATCGCAGTTGGGGATGTCGTCCATCACGTTCACGAGCACGTGGCGGCATCGAGCCTCGCGCGCGATCGCGCTGCGCTCGCCGGCATCGCGGCTCGCCGCCACCACGATGAACGCGCCGTTCAGGTCGTCGGCCCGCCACGTCCGACGTTCGACCGCCACCCCGGCGATCCGCTCGAGCTCCGAGAGGTGGTCCGGGGGCCCGGATGCGACGACGAGCACGTCGTCGGCACCGGCCGCGAGCAGGCCGTCCACCTTCCCTTCGCGCACCGCGCCGGACCCGACCACGACACACCGACGGCCGGCCAACTCAAGCATCACGGGGTAGCCGAAGGGCATCAGCGCGCGTCCTGCCTCTCGCGGTCGCTCTTCGAGCCGGCCAGCTCCACGCTGCAGTGGATGCCGCACTCCTTCGCGGTGTCCCGTTCCCACCACCAGCGGCCAGCTCGCTCGGGCTCGCCCGGCTGCACCGGGCGCGTGCACGGCGCGCAACCGATCGACGTGTACCCGTGGTCGAAGAGCTCATGGTAGGGCACCTCATGCTTGCGGACGTAGTCCCACACCTCGTCGAGGGTCCAATCGGCGAGCGGGTTCAGCTTCACCATGCCGCCGTGGTCGCGGTCGAGCTCGACCTTCGCGATGTTCCGCCGCGAAGCCCACTGCTCGCGCCGGAGTCCGGCGATCCACGCATCGAGGGTCGCGAGCTTGCGCCGCAGCGGTTCGACCTTGCGAACGGTGCAGCACGCGAGCCGCAGGTCGACGCCACGGTACATCAGGTTCGGACCCTCGCGGTTCACGAGGGAGGCGACCGCGGACGTGTCGGGATACTCGAACTCGACCGCGATGCCGTAGCGGTCGCGGACCTCCTCGAAGAGCGTGTACGTCTCAGGCGGGAGTCGGCCGGTATCGAGGGTGAAGACGCGGACATCGGGGTTCAGTCGCCACGCCATGTCGATCAGCACCATGCCGTCGACTCCTCCCGCCGCGCTGATGGCGAGCTTCGGGTGGAAGCTGTCGAGCGCCCACCCCAGCAGCTCCTCGGCAGGCGCGTGCTCGAAGCGCTCGGCCGCCTCGTGCACCCAGACCGTCTCTTCGTCGAGCAAGGGCATCGCCGGTTCGTGCCACGGGGCCCTGGGATCGGCGTCGGCCATCAGCCCGCCTCGCCCACGGTGATCGCCGTCAGCTCGAACCCGCGCCTGCACGACTCGCAGCGCCAGGCCCGGTCGCCCGCATCGTCGGGCCGGATGTCCTGCTCGCCGCAGAACGGGCAGTAGAACGGGACCGCCCTGACATCCGTCATCGGAGCTCCCCGTGGCTCGGGGGTGGCTCTGCGAACCGGCCCAGCGCGTCGGCGTCGAGCGCGGCCACGAACGACGAGAACGTGTCGCCGTCGGCGCGCTGCTGCCGGTAGCGGCGAAGCAGCAGCTCCAGGTAGTCGGCGGCGTCCTCGGCGTAGATCTTCACGCCGCGCACCTTCCGCCCGAACGCGGCGCCTTCGCCCATCGTGCCACCGAGGTGCACGAGGAACGCGTCGGACCTCGTACCGTCGGGCCGTGCCCGCAGCGCCGACATCAGCCCGATGTCCGCCACCTGGAACCTCGCGCACGAGTTCGGACAGCCGTTCACGTGGATCCGCACGTCCTCGTCGAAGTCCGGGAGCCGGGCCTCGAGCTCGGTGGTGATCCAGGTCGCGCGGCCCTTCGTTTCGCCGATCGCGAGCTTGCAGAACTCGATGCCGGTGCAGGCCATCGTGGAGCGCCGGAACGAGCTGCCTCGAGCGCGCAGGTCGAGTCCGTCGAGCTCGGCGATCAACCCGTCGGCTCGGCTCGGGTCGACGTCGACGATCACGAGCTTCTGCTGAGCCGTCGCGCGCACCGATCCGCTGCCGTACTCCGACGCAAGATCGGCGACCAACCGCAGTTGGTGTCCGGCGACGCGGCCGGCACGCGGCGCGAAGCCGACCGACACCCGGCCGTCGCGCTGCGGCATGACCCCGAGGTGCTCCCGGGCCCCGATCGGCGCCGGAGCGGGCGGCGGCCCGTCCGGGAGCGGCCCCCTCTCGAGGAACTCCTTCTCCAACACCTCGCGTACGCGCTCGGGGCCCCAGTCCTTCACGAGGAACTTGAATCGCGCGTGGTTCCGAGAACGGCGATATCCATACTCACGGAACAGCCCCGTCACGCCCGCCCACACCTCGGGCGTCCGATGGCGTGGCACGAACGCGCCGAGCCGCTGCGCGAACATCGGGTTCGTCGACAGCCCTCCGCCGACCTGCAGGTCGTAGCCGAGCTCGCCCCCGGGGCCCTCGACCCCTACGAGCGACACGTCGTTGATCTCATGGTTCGTGCAGTCGGCGAGGCAACCGCTGATCGACGTCTTGTACTTCCGCGGCAGATTCGAGAACGCCGGATCGCCGATGAACCGCTCGGCCACCGCGCGGATGTCGGGCGTCGCATCGAAGACCTCGTCGGCGGTGACGCCCGCGAGAGGGCATCCGAGGATCACGCGCGGTGTGTCGCCGCAGGCTTCCTGCGTCGAGAGGCCCACCGACTCGATGCGCTCCCAGATCGCCGGCACGTCTTCGATACGGATCCAGTGCAGCTGTACGTTCTGACGATCGGTCACGTCGGCGACGTCGCGGCCGAACCGCTCGCTCGCCCAGGCGATCGTGCGCAGCTGCTCGACGGTCATCGCGCCCCCGTCGATGCGGATGCGCATCATGAAGAACTCGTCCTCGAGCTCCTCGGGCTCGGCGCTGCCGGTACGCTCGCCCGGAACGCCCTGCTTCCGTTGCGTGTAGAGACCCCACCACCGCATGCGGCTGCGCAGGTCCTGCTTACCGATCGAGCGGAAACCGCCCGGCGCGAAGATGCGCTCGATGCGCTCGCGCACGTTGAGGCCGTCGTCTTCCTTCTTGATCTGCTCGGCGGTGTTGAGCGGCTCGCGGTAGCCCAAACCCCACTGCCCCTCGCCTCGCCGTCGTGGGGTACGGGGCGTGGAGGTCGTCGTGTCCGTCATGGTCGTCTCCGGTGCTGCCTGTCCGGGGAACGCGAAAGGCCGCCGATGGCGGCGGCCCGGGTGGTGCGAGGGAGGGGTGAGGTCAGGTCCGCGCGCTCGCGCCGGCGCATCGGGCGCCGGTGGCGACGGGCATGCCGTACAGGCGCGAGGGGATCATGGCCCCCACCAGTCCGGCCGTCCGCGTGCGGATCACGATGATTCGTACCCCCAAGGTAGGAATTGCAGGTGCAAACCGTAGTCGGGTCGCGGAGCCGGTGTCAAACGGGGCATGCTATGCGCGTGATCCAGGTCACACTCGTCCCGCACACGCATTGGGATCGCGAATGGTACGAACCGTTCTCGGTCTTCTCCGAACGGCTGGTCGCGATGATGGACGTGCTCCTCGACCTCGCCGCGGACGGATTCCCGCACTTCCACCTCGACGGCCAGACCGCGATGATCGACGACTACCTCGAGCGGCGTCCCGAGCGGGCCGGTGAGCTCGAGCGTCACGTGCGCGCCGGACGGTTGTCGGCAGGGCCGTGGGTCACGCAGATGGACGAGTTCCTGACCTCGGGGGAGTCGCATATCCGGAACCTCGAGATGGGCCTGGAGCGAGCTGAGGCGCTCGGAGGCGCGCTGCGTCTCGGCTACATGCCCGATCAGTTCGGCCACATCGGCCAGATGCCGCAGATCCTGCGCATGGCGGGCCTGGACCGTGCCATGGTCTGGCGCGGCGTGCCCCGTGAGGTCGACCGGTCGTCGTTCCGATGGCGGGCGCCCGACGGCAGCGAGGTGCTGACCGAATACATGGTGTTCGGCTACTTCAACGGTGGATCCTTCGACCGAACGGTCGATCCCGAAGAGTTGGCAGACACCCTCGCACAGAGCATCGAGACGATGCGGCCGTACATCGTGGACGACGCCATGGTCGTGATGGTCGGATACGATCACGCGGGACCCGACGTCACGCTTCCCGGCCGCGTGGCGCAGGCCAGGCGCCACGTTCCCTCTGCGGACGTGCGGATCGCGGGCCTCGGTGCGTCCGTGGCGGCGCGGGACCGTGTGGCAGACGACGATCTGCCCGTGTGGCACGGCGAGCTGCGGTCGTCGGCGCGGGCCCACCTGTTGCCCAATGTCTACTCGGCGCGCGTGCATCAGAAGCGCGAACGCGGGCGGGTCGAGACCCTCCTGGAGCGCGTCGCCGAGCCCTTGACGGCACTCGTGCCTGGCATGGAGTGGCCCGAGGGGGCGCTGGCCGAGGCCTGGACCCTGATGCTGTGGAACGGGGCGCACGATTCCGCATGCGGTTGCTCGCACGATCAGGTGGCCGCCGACGTCGACGCGCGGTTCGCTTCGGTGCGCGCCACAGCGGAGTCGATCGCCGCACGCGCGCTGACATCGCTGGGGACGGAGGTCGCGGTGCCCGGCACGATCCGCTGGAACCCGTCCCCGTTCGAGCGAGAGGGGATCCCCGGCCTCGGCTACCGTGTCGAGGACGGCGTCGGAGCGCAGGCGGCCACCGCGGTCGAGATCGATCCGCTCCCCGACGGCTCGGGCATCACGATCGAGGGCACCGCCGTGCGGTTGTTCGACGAGCCCGACGTCGGGGATCTCTACAACTACTGCTCCGCACAGGAGGGACAGCGGCCCGACCCGCCCGGAACGATCGAGATCGATGGCAGCCGCGTGCTGGCCGTGTGGCCGGGGCTCCGCGTCGAGATCGTGGCCGAGCGCAGGGCGGACGAGCCGTTCGTTCGGCTCGCCGGCACGATCGCCAACGAGCGTCCGGATCATCGCCTCCGACTGCACGTGGGTCTTGCTGACGCGGCCGACGGGTCGACGGCCGGTGCACCGTTCGAGATGGTCGCCCGGCCCCTCGAGGGAGAGGGCAGCGACGTCGAGGCGGCCTCACCCACGTGGCCGGCGCGACACGTCGCCGCCGCCGCGGACACCGTCGTCCTGCATGAGGGCGTCTTCGAGTACGAGGTCGTCGACGGTCGCGAGCTCGCGATCACGCTGGTGCGGTGCGTGGGGCGGATCAGCGCGGAGGTCCTCGCCACCCGGCCGTGGCAGGCCGGACCTGCGACGCCCACACCCGCCGCCCAGATGCTGGGGGAGACCGACTTCGCGGTCGGCGTGTGGGCAGGTGCTCCGGTGCGCGACCGTCCCGCCGTGTTGCGCGCGTGGGAACGGTTCGCGGTCCCGATCGTGGAGGGCCGGGCGACCGGCGCAGGCGACCTGGGGCCCACCGGAACACTGCTCGCTCTCGACCTCGGTGGCGGCCAACTGTCGAACGTGCGACTCGTCGGGGCTCGGCGCGAGATCCGTCTCTGGAATCCGTGGCCCGATCGCCCGGTGCGCGCGGTCGTGGATGGGCGGCCGTGCACCCTCGGGCCCGCTCGGATCGAGACCGTCGGGCTCGACCGCTGAGGGGAAACGAAGCCTGGAGCTGATGTCCGCCCGTCGTCGTCGTTCGTGGTCAGGTCGTGAGGAGTTGCCCGGCGAGGCCGAGGACGCGTTCGCGCTCGGCGTGGGTGATTCCACGGAGCGGCGCGCGCACGTCGGGCGTCGTCAACACGTCGCGGGCCACGAGCACCTCTTTCAACGCGGCATGGAACGGGATGCCCGCGAGCTCCTCTCGCAGCCGGCAGACCTGGTCGTGGGCCGTTTCGCTCCGGTCGTGCACGAGTGCCGCGGTGATCTCCGGGAACGCCCCCGCCAACCCGCTCACGCTGCCCACCGCGCCCGCGGCCATGCCTTCCAACGTGAGCGGTTCCGACCCGACGAACACGTCGAGGTCGAGCTCGAGGTAGGGCTCGATGGCGGCGAACGGTGAGTCGGAGACCTTCATCCCGACGACGTTGGGCGCCGCATCGCGCACTCGGGTGACCACCGCGGGCGCGATCGCGTAACCGCTGCGGGCTGCGAACTCGTACACGTAGAAGGGAAGCGGGTCCGCAGCGTTCGCGGCGCTCACGAGGTGCCGAGCCAGCTCCTCCTCGTCGAGCGGGAAGTACGGTGGCGCGATCACCGCGACGGCGTCGGCCTCGATCTCCTGCGCGTGTGCCGAGAGCGAGACCGTGTCGGCGGAGGTCTGTGCGCCGGCATGCACCGCGACGGCGAAGCCCTCGGGCGCGATCGACACGAAGGCTTCAGCCACGGCTCGGCGTTCCGCCACGTCGAGCAGCACGCCCTCGCCGGTCGTACCGCAGGCGAGTACGCCGTCGACCCCGCCGTCGGCGAGGAACCGCGTGAGCCCGGCGATCGCCCCGACGTCGACCGTCCGTCCGCCGTCACGCATCGGTGTGACGCTGGCCGCGATCGCTCCTTCGAGTCGCTCGATCATGGCCGGGAGTCTACGTTCGGCCGGACGTCGGCTCAGCCGAACGGGTCAGGCTCGCGAGCATCGATGCGGCTCGACGTTCAGACGAGGTTGCGCAAGGCGAGCAGCGTGTTCTCGACTGGCTTCTCGGCGATGCGCCTCATGAACCACGGGTACCACGACGGCCCGTACGAGATCAAGGTCCGGATCGCGTAGCCCTCGCGAGCCAGTCGCTCCTGCTCGGCGGTGCGGATGCCGTAGAGCATCGCGACCTCGAATCGATCGTGCCCGCCGAGATCTCGCTCGATGCGAGCGATCAGGTCGGTGTCGTGCGAGCCCAGGACCACACGCCTGGCCCCGCCGTGCACGAGGTGGCCTGCGAGCCGGACATAGCTCTCGTCGATCGTGGCCTTCGACGTGAACACGAGATCCCTCGGCTCGCGATAGGCCCCTTTCACGAGCCGGATCGAGGGCCCGGAGGGAAGCAGGCGCTGGATGTCGTCGTAGGTGCGGCGCAAGTACGCCTGGAGGCAGAGGCCGACGTTGGGCGAGCGGACGATCGCTTCCTCGTAGAGGTCGAGGGTGCCGTCGACGTACGCGGTCGACTCGATGTCGATCCAACACGTGCGCCCGAGCTCGGTCGAGCGTTCGACCAATCGCTCGACGTGGGTTCCCGTCACGGCCGGGTCCTGATCGAAGCCGAGCTGTGTGAGCTTCACCGAGATCTCGGCGTCGAGGTCGAGCTCCTCGATCCGATCGAGCAGCCGCAGGTAGTCGCCGGCGGCCTCGGCCGCCTGCGCAAGGTCGGCCGTGTTCTCCCCGAGGCGCGTGAACGTCGCCGGGATGCGTGCATCACGGGCGAGGCGACCCGCTGCTGCCAGGGCGTGCTCTGCGGTCTCGCCAGGCATGAACCGATCGACGGTGGCGCGGACGAATCGGAACCGAGGCAGGTGCTCTCGGAGCACGGCACTCTCGGACGCCCACAACAAGCCGGCCCTCAAGGGATCCACGCCGCCACGCTACCCGAGCCGACCCGCCCTCGCCCGGCGCCACGGGTCTCCCCGGGCCTTCCGCCTCGATCAGTCCGTGAACTGGTCCTCCTCGGTCGAGCCCTTCAGCGCGAGCGTCGACGAGCTGCCGCCGCTGATCACGCGGGAGACCTGGTCGAAGTAGCCGGTGCCGACCTCTGCCTGGTGCCGTGTGGCCGTGTAGCCCTCGGCTTCCATCGCGAACTCGCGTTCCTGCAGGCGGACGTACGCGGTCATGCCCTCGTCGGCGTAGCCACGAGCGAGCTCGAACATGCTCGCGTTCAACGCGTGGAACCCGGCGAGGGTGATGAACTGGAACCGGTAGCCCATCGCGCCCAACTCCTTCTGGAAGCGCGAGATCGTTGCGTCGTCGAGGTGCTGCTTCCAATTGAACGATGGGCTGCAGTTGTAGGCGAGCAGCTTGTCCGGGTACATCGCGTGGATGCCCTCGGCGAACGCACGCGCCTCCTCGAGGTCGGGCGTCGCGGTCTCGCACCAGATCATGTCGGCGAAGGGTGCGTAGGCTTGCGCCCGCGCGATCGCGGCGTCCATGCCGTTGGACACCTGGTGGAACCCCTCGTGGGTGCGCTCACCCTTCACGAACCGCCGGTCTCGGGGGTCGATGTCACTCGTGAGCAGCGTGGCGGCGAGCGCGTCGGTGCGGGCCACCACCAGGGTCGGCACGCCGAGCACGTCGGCGGCGAGACGCGCGGCCGTGAGGGTCCGGACGAACTGGTCAGTGGGCACGAGCACCTTGCCCCCGAGGTGTCCGCACTTCTTCTCGCTCGCGAGTTGGTCCTCGAAGTGCACGCCGGCAGCGCCTGCCTCGATCATCGCTCGCATCAGCTCGAAGGCGTTCAGGCTTCCACCGAACCCGGCCTCGGCGTCGGCCATGATCGGCACGATCGAGCGGGTGTCGCTGCCCTCGCTCCAGGCGATCTGGTCGGCGCGGTGCATCGCGTTGTTGATGCGACGGACCACCGCAGGCACGGAGTTGGCGGGGTACAGCGACTGGTCGGGGTACGTATGGCCGGCGAGGTTGGCGTCGGCCGCCACTTGCCAGCCGCTCAGGTAGATCGCCTGCAGTCCCGCCTTCACCATCTCGACTGCCTGGCCGCCGGTGAGTGCACCGAGCGCGCTCACGTACTCGGTCTCGTTCACGAGCTCCCACAGTCGCTCGGCACCGTGACGGGCGGTCGTCTGCTCGATCAGCAGGGACCCTCGCAGCCGGATCACGTCCTCCGCGGAGTAGGGCCGTTCGACACCGCGCCACCGACTGATGGTGTCCCACTCGTACTCGAGTGCCTCGGCCTCGCGCCGTATCCGATCCTCGATCCTCTCGTTCATCGTGTGGCCCCCTTGCTGGTGGTGCTGCGACCCCGGAAACGAAGGGACCCCCCGTTCCACGAGAGGTCCCCCAGGCGCTCATGGACGCATCGCGCGTCCGTGGCGCCTCTACTCGATCGCTACGTTGTTGAACGTCGATTCAATCATCCGATGGGATTGTGTCACAGCGACCCCCCGGAGTGCAATCGCCGGACGTCCCGTGCCGTTCGGGACCACCCGTTTCGCCCGATCGAGGTCCGACCTCAGGAGCCGAGTAGACGGACCACGGCGAATCGCCGCGACCGCCGGTCCGTGGCTTCGCCCGCGACGACGATCTTGCCGTTGGCTTGCAGCACGACGCTGCGAGCCGTGTCGGTGCCTCCCCCGAAGCCCACGGCCGCTCGGCCGTCCTTGCTGAAGTTGCGATCGTAGGCGCCGTTGGGTTTGAGGCGGACGATCCCGAACCGGTCGTCGCCGTTGCGATGGATGCGTCCCACCACCACGATGCGGCCGTTCGACTGCACGACGATCGATCGGGCGAACTCGTACTCGGGACCGAACGCGAGGATGCGGATCCCGTCGCGGCTGAAGGTGTCGTCCAGCCGGCCGTTGGGCCCGTAGCGCAGGACGCCCCAGTCGCCGTTGCCCCCGTTCGCCACCTGTGCGGCGACCACCAGCTTGTCATCGGGCTGCCTGGCGAGTCCGTATCCGATGTCGGCGCCTTGCGCCACATCGGTGATCTTCACGCCGCGCTGGCCGAAGTCGCGATCGAGCCCGCCACCGATCAGGAACCGGGCGATCGCGATCCGGGGGGACAGCCCCGACGCCGCAGATCCGACGGCGACGATCTTCCCACCCGCCACGAGCAGGAGGTCGTTGATCTGTTCGTCGGTGGAGGAGAGGTCCACGGTCACGCGGCCGTCGGCCCCGAAGGCCTTGTCGCGTCCGCCGTTCGGCTTCAGTCGCGCCAACGCCCACCGGCTGGTCTCGCCGTTCGATGTCGATCCGCCGAGCACGATCTTGTCGTTCGCCCCCACGGCGATCGCATTGGCACCCTGGAACTCCTTGCCGAAGTTCACGAATGCCAGGCCGTCCTTGGAGAATCTCTTGTCGAGTCCTCCTCTGGGGCTGAGCGCGGCCACGGCCATCACCGAGCCCGACGTCCGCTGGCGGCGCCCGGCCACGATGATCCGGCCGCCTCTGCCGAGGGCGAGGTCGAAGGCGAAGTCGTCGCCCCCGAGGTCGATCGTGACCCGGCCGTCGCCCCCGCCGAAGTCGGCATCGGGCCTGCCGTTGGGCCGGAAGCGCGCCACCGCGAAGTCGGCGTCCGACGCGAGCGTGTGCCCCGCCACGACGATGCGGCCCTTCGCGTCGATCACGACCGCGTAGCCGCTCGCGCCGTTGGGGAACGCCGTCACCCGCCCGTCGGCACCGAAGGTCTTGTCGAGCTTTCCGGCCGCGGCGGCTGCGGGCGAGACGCTCGCCGCCGTCATCGCCACGGCGAGTACCGCCGTGGTCGTTCGTGCCCGAGCGCGCCGCAATCCGATCCCCTCCCCGGTGGGTCTCGGCGTGAGGGTAGGGGCGGGGAACAGTGCGGGTCAAGATGCCGACGGTGACGGCTCCCCTTCTCCGGCTCCCCTTCTAGGGAACGATCTTGGAGATCGGCAGCTCGAGGATGTCGGTGGCTCCGGCGGCCTTCAGCTCAGGGATCAGTCGGTTCACTCCGCGCTTGTCGACGACGGTCTCGATCGCGTAGCCGCCGTCGGCAAGCGGCGACACGGTCGGCGCCTTCATCGACGGCACGACCGCGACCACGGCGTCTCGGTCGGCATCGGACACGTTGAGCTTGATCAACACCCGTCCCTCGGCCGCGAGCGCACCGAGCAGGAGGGTCGTGACGTCGTCCATCGCGACGTGCTTCACCGGGTCGGCCACCGCGTCGCGGTTGGCCACGAGCACCGGATCGGAGGTGAGGAGGGTCTCGATGATCTTCATGCCGTGCGCGCGCAGTGTGCTGCCGGTCTCGGTCACGTCGACGATCGCATCGACGATCTCGGGCACTTTGGCCTCGGTGGCCCCGTAGCTCCAGGCGATCCTCACGTCGATGCCTAGGTCGTCGAAGTACCGCTGTGTCAGATTCACGAACTCCGTCGAGATGCGCGAGCCGGGCGGCATCTCCTTCGCGCTGTTCGCAGGGTGCTCGTTCGGGACGGCGAGCACGACCTTCGTGCCGTGTCCGGTGCCGGTCTTCGCGTAGCGAAGGCTCGCGAGCACCTCGACGTCGCTCCCGGTCTCGGCGATCCAGTCCTGTCCGGTGATGCCGAGGTCGAACAACCCTTCGGCCACATAGGTCGGGATCTCCTGAGGCCGCAGCACGCTGACGCGTTCGATGCGGTCGTCATCGACGCTGCCGTGGTAGTCGCGGCTCGACGATCGGCGAACGGTGAGGTCGGCGGCCTCGAACAGGCGGAGGGTCTGTTCCTCGAGCGAGCCCTTGGGGATGACGAGCTTCAGCATGGCCGTGGCGAGTCTACCGACGAGGGGTCAACCCTCGGGGCCGCCGGGCGAATCGCCGAGTGGGCGGAAGAAGCAGCTGCGCTCGCCGGTGTGGCAGGCGGCCCCCTCCTGGTGGACACGCGCGACGATCGTGTCGGCGTCGCAATCGACGCGCAGCTCCTGCCAGTGCTGCACGTGTCCGCTGGTGTCACCCTTGCGCCACAGCGCGTGACGTGATCGCGACCAATAGACCATCCGTCTCTCGGCGAGCGTGCGCTCGAGCGCCTCACGGTTGGCCCATGCCATCATCAGCACGTCTCCGTTCTCCGCGTCCTGCACGATCACCGGGATCAGGCCCCGCTCGTCCCACTGCAGCGTGTCGATGTCGACCGGTGAGCGGTCGAGCTCCGGCGCGCCGCTCACAGTCGCACCTCGATGTCGCGGTCGCGCAGGTACTCCTTGATCTCCCGGATCGTGAGCTGGCCGAAGTGCAGGCGGCTCGCCGCGAGCACGGCGTCTGCGTGGCCCTCGGTCAGCGCCTCGGCGAAGTGATCCAGGTCGCCGGCTCCCCCGCTCGCCACGACGGGCACGCGCACCTCGTCGGCGATCGCGCGCAGCAGGTCGAGGTCGTAGCCCTCCCCGGTGCCGTCGCGGTCCATCGACGTCAGCAGCACCTCGCCGGCGCCGCGCTCGGCCGTCGCCTCGGCCGCCCACTCGACGGCGTCTCGCCCCGTCGGGGTCCGCCCGGCGTCGACGACGACCTCCCATCCTCCGCCCTCGGTGCGACGCCTGGCGTCGATCGCGATCACCATGCACTGGGTGCCGAACCGGTCGGCGCACCGCTGCAGCAGCGCAGGGTCGCGTGCCGCGGCGGAATTGATCGCCACCTTGTCGGCACCCACGCGCAACAGCTCGTGCACGTCGTCGTCCTGCCTCACGCCACCCCCGACCGTGAGCGGGATGAACACCTGCTCGGCCGTGCGGGCGATCACGTCGAGCGTGGCGGCGCGACCCTCGACGGTGGCGGTGATGTCGAGGAAGACCAACTCGTCACCACCCTCGCGGTCGTAGTGCGCAGCCAGCTCCACGGGGTCGCCGGCGTCGCGCAGCTCCTGGAACCTCGTGCCCTTCACGACGCGGCCGGCGTCGACGTCGAGGCACGGGACGATACGCTTGGCGAGGGTCACAGCCCCGTCATCCTCGGATCACCTGCGCGAGCTTCAGCGTCTTCTCGTACAGCGCTTTGCCGGTGACGACGGCCTCGCACCCGAGCTCGCGCAGCGCCCACACGTCGTCGGCGTCGCGCACGCCCCCGCTCGCGATCATCGGTGTCTCGGTCAGGCGTAGCACGTCCTCGTACAGCCTCATGTCGGGCCCCTTGAGCGTGCCGTCACGTGCGACCGAGGTCACCAGATAGCGCGGCGCTCCCGCGTCGTCGAGCGTGGTGATCGCGTCTTCGAGTGCGGGACCCGCTTCCTGCCAACCCCGCACCATCACGCGGCCGCCACGCACGTCGACCGCGACCACGATCGCCTCGGCGTGCTCCTCGACGGCCCGTCGGACGAACGTAGGGTCCGCCGCGGCGGCGGTACCGAGGATCGTTCGCGCGGCGCCGGCCTCGAGCAGCTCGTCGATCGCCTCGAGCGAGCGCAGGCCGCCGCCGACCTGCACCGGAACCTGCACCGCTCGGCAGATCTCGGCAACCACCGCGCGGTTGTCGCCGTCGTCGAGCGCGGCGTCGAGATCGACCACGTGCAGGCGACGGGCACCCTCTTCTTGGAACCGCACCGCCACCTCGACGGGGTCGTCCGCGTAGGCCGTCTCCGTCGCAGGGTCGCCCTGCAACAAGCGCACGGCGCGGCCGCCTCGCAGGTCGATCGCCGGGATCACGATCATGCGAGGGACCCCACGAACCGCTCGTAGAGATGCAGGCCGGCCTCGCCGGACTTCTCCGGGTGGAACTGCGTCGCGAACACGTTCTCGCGGGCCACGACGGCGGCGAACGTGCGTCCGTAGGACGTCGTCCCCACCGAGGTGTCGCTCGCGCCGGGCGCGAAGGAATGCACGAAGTAGAAGCGCGTGCCGTCGGGCAACCCGTCGACGTACGGATGCGACGACGACCACGTCACGGTGTTCCAGCCCATGTGCGGCACCTTCACGTCGCCGGTCAGCCGTTCGACGCGTCCCGGCAGCACCCCGAGTCCCGGTTCGTCGTCCTCGTCGCTCCCATCGAACAGCACCTGCATGCCGACGCAGACGCCGAACACCGGCCGACCGATCGCTGTGAAGTCGCCGATCGCACGATCCATACCGTGGTGGCAGATGGCGCGCATGCACGAGCCGAAGTGACCCACGCCGGGGATCACGAGAGCGTCGGCGTCGGCGATCTCGGCGGGATCGCGGGTCACGAGTGCGCTGCCTCCGACGCGCGCGATCGCGCGGGAGACCGAGTGCAGGTTGCCGGAGCCGTAGTCGACCACGGCGATCGTGTGGGTCATCGGGTCCTCAGAGGGTTCCTTTGGTGGACGGCACGCCGTCGCGCCCGCTGAGGCTGCAGGCGTCGCCGAGAGCTTTCGCCATCGCCTTGAACTCCGCCTCGCAGATGTGATGAGGCGAGCGGCCGGAGCGCAGGTGCACGTGGATCGTCAGGTTCGAGGCCTGCGCGAACGCTCGCACGAAGTCTTCGAGCAACCCGGTGTCGAAGCCGTCGATCGTCTCGTACGGCACGGGCACCGCGTGCACGACGAAGTTCCGTCCCGCCAGATCGAGGGATACCTCCACGGCCGCCTCGTCGAGCGGCACGGTGATCGACGCGAAGCGGCGGATGCCGGTCTTGTCGCCGAGCGCTTCGGCGAGCGCGGTGCCGATCGCGATGCCGCAGTCCTCGACGGTGTGGTGGCCGTCGACCTGCAGGTCGCCCTTGCACGAGACGTCGAGGTCCCACCCTGCGTGCTTGCCGAGCTGCTGCAGCATGTGGTCGAAGAACGGGATCCCGGTGTCCGACCTGCTCGAGCCCGCACCGTCGATGTTCAGCTCGACGGTGATGTCGGTCTCCCCCGTGGTCCGAGTGACCTTCGCGGTACGGTTCATACGGACAGCACCTCCCGGAGGCTCGTCAGGAACAGGTCGACCTCGTGTTCCGCGCCGGCCGTGACGCGCAGGGCGTTGGGCACCACCTCGGTCAGGTCGCGCACGAGCACCCCGCGATCGAGCAGGGCTCGCCATACGCGTTTCGCGTCGTGGGTGGAAGGCGGCACGAACAACACGAAGTTCGCCTCGCTCGGGAAGACGGTCACGCCGGGCAGATCGCGCAGTTCGCGGATGATGCGGTCACGTTGCGCCCGGATCGCGTGGAGCAGCGACGTCGCTTGCTCCGTGTGCCGCAGCGCCACGATGCCCGCGGCTTGTGTGAGCGAGGACATGTGGTACGGGAGCCGCACCCGCTGCAGATCGGCGACCACGTCTGAGCTCGTCAACACGTAGCCGATGCGCGCCCCGGCCATGGCGAATGCCTTCGAGAAGGTGCGCACGACGGCCACGTTCGGGTGCTCGGCCACGAGCTTCAAGGCGCTCTCGCCGCCGAACTCGATGTATGCCTCGTCCACGATCACGAGGGCCTTCGTGCGCGATGTGAGCGAGGCGATCGCCTCGAGCGGTTGGGCATTGCCCGTCGGGTTGTTGGGCGAGCAGACGAACACGACGCTGGGGTGGGCCCCGAGCGCCTCGTCCACCGCCGCCTCGCTGAGCTCATAGGGCGGCTCGAGCCTCAGCTGGACGAGCGTCGTGTGGGTCAGCCACGACAGGCGCGAGTGCAGCAGGTAGGTGGGCTCGAAGACAACGGCTCGCTGCCCGGGCCCGCCGTACGCGAGCAGCAGTTCGGTGAGCACCTCGTTCGATCCGTTCGCCGCCCACGTTCCCTCGAACGCGTGGCCGTGGCGCGCGGCCAGGTCCTCACGGAGCCGGGACATCTGCCCGTCGGGGTAGCGATTCAGGGGCAGGTCCTCGATCGCGTAGGCGAGTTCCTTGAAGAAGCCCTCGGGAAGCGGGTGCGGGCATTCGTTCGTGTTCAGGCGGGCGGCGACGTCGAGTTGCGGAGAGACGTAGGGATCGACGTCGCGCACGCCGGCGCGAGGCTCGGCGGTGGGGGTCACGTCTCCACGACTTCCGCGGAGCCGGCGCGGGCGTCCATCGCCTTCGCGTGGCCGACGAGACCTTCGGCGTTGGCGATCGCCGTGGTGCCCGGTGCGAACCGGGCGGCGCTGTGCTTGTCGAGCTGCACCACGGAGCTGACCGTGACGTAGTCCGACGCCCTCAGCCCGCTCGAGAAGCGCGCAGTGCCGGCGGTGGGCAGCACGTGGTTCGACGCGACCCCGTAGTCCCCGAACGGCACGGCCGTCCAGCGTCCGAGGAAGATCGCGCCGGCGTTCCGCACCTTCGGGAGGAACTCGTCGGGCTCGGGTAGCAACAGCTGCACGTGCTCAGACGCGAGGTCGTTCACGACCTCGGCCGCTTGATCCAGATCGCGCACGAGCACGGCCTTCGTGTAGTCGAGCGCCGCGTCGACGATCTCGCGACGCCCCGCATCCTCGAGCGCCTCGTCGAGCGACTTGGCGACGCGGTCGACGAGGTCGGGGTCGGGCGTGATGAAGAAGGTGCGAGCCTCGGGATCGTGCTCGGCCTGGGCGATCAGGTCGAGAGCCGCCATGTCGATGTCGACGTCGCCGTCGGCGACGATCGCGAGCTCCGAGGGACCCGCGAGACCATCGATGCCGACGCTGCCTGCGACCTGACGTTTCGCCTCGGTCACATAGGCGTTGCCGGGACCGACGATGCGATCGACCCGCGGGATCGACTCGGTGCCGTAGGCCATGGCCGCCACCGCCTGCGCGCCGCCGGTCTTCGCGACGTAATGCGCGCCGGCCTTCCTGGCCGCGTAGAGCACGGACGAAGGAATCGAGCCGTCGGATTGGGGCGGCGTGCAGAGCACGATCTCGTCGACCCCGGCCACGACCGCGGGCACGACCGTCATGCACACCGACGAGGGGTAGACGGCGCGTCCGCCGGGCACGTAGCACCCGACGGAGGCGAGCGGGCGGACGATCTCACCGAACCGGACGCCGTCGCGCTCGTCCCACCACGCACGGGGCAGCTGGCGGGCGGCCAGATCGCGCAGGCGATCGATCAGGTCGTCGAGCGCCGCGCGGAGCTCTGGGTCGATGTCGGCCGCCGCCGCGTCGAACTCCTCGTCGGTCACGAGCACCCCGCCGGTGCGGAGGTCGGCGCCGTCGAACCGCTGTGCCAGCTCGATCAGCACGTCGTCACCCTCGACGAAGACGCGCTGGAGGATGCCGGCGACGGTGTCGGCTACGGTCGGGTCGATCTCGAGCCTGGTGGCGTCGAGACGCTCGCCCCGCTCTCGCAGGTCGAGGAGCTCGAGCATCTCAGCGCTCCTCTGGAACCTCGTGATGTCCCGCGGCGCCTGGCGCGGCGGGTGCGAGCGAGTGGCGGAACCGCCGGTCGCGCGCGAGCAGGATCCAGCCGCTCACGCCGACCGTGAGCGCGGCGACGGTGAGCATGACGATGGCGACGAGGAGCAGGGTCTCGCGGTCCATGGAAGGGCTCCAGGGTACCGAAACGATGGAGGCCCCAGTCGGTGGCCGGTCATGGGAGCGGGCCGGCGCCTCCGGCGCCGGCCCGCGGTGGTGCGGAGCAGTGGCTGGTACTACTTCACGCTGCTCTTCAGGCGCGCGCCCGCGGTCACCTTGACCGTCGCGCTCGCGGGGATGGCGATCGTCTCGCCCGTGCGCGGGTTGCGGCCGGTGCGCGCGGCTCGCTTGACCTTCTGGAACGAGATGAAGCCCGGGATCGAGATCTTGTCGCCCTTAGCGACCTCGGCCTCGATCGTCTCGGTCATCGCCTTGATGACCTCGTCGACCGTGGACTTGGCGATCCCGCTCTTGTCCGCGATCGCGTCGACCAACTCTGCCTTGTTCATGCGAACACCTCCCCAGGTGTAGTCGGAACCCGGGCAGCCTACCCGGATTCCGCATGATTCCGCGGATTTCCGCCGTTCTTCCGGCATCGCCGCAGGTCAGACGCCCTGAGGTGGCGTTACCGCTCCCCGCCATGAGCGCCGTCGAACGTGTCGTCGGCGTGGGGCGCGTCGCGGTCGAGACGGTCCGCGAGCGCCTCGTCGGCGAGCCGGAACGCCATCGCGCTGACGTCGAGATCCTCCCGGTTCGCGAGCACGATCACGGTCGTCGACTCGCTCGGGAAGCGCACCATCTTCGACTCCCAGCCGGGGAAGCTGCCCTCCGTGGCTCACGATCGGCAGCCCCCGGTGCGTGCGCACCGACAAGCCCCACGCGTAGTGGATCGGGGTGCCGTCGTCGAGCGAGCCCCTCGTCGAGAGCCGCTCGGGCAGCCATCCGCCTGTGAGCCGGTCGTCGTCGAAGTTCTCGCTCCAGGTGGCGAGATCCGTGACGCTCGTCCAGAGCCCGCCTGCCCCGACCGCATGGAAGCGTGCCGGCTCCATGTAGACCTTCCCGTCGTCGGCCTCGAAATGTCCGCGCACGGCTCGCTCGGGAAGCGGGGAGTCCCGTTCGCGGAAGAACGTGTCGCGCATGCCGAGTGGCTCGAAGATCCGCTCTCGGGCGAGATCGCTGAGTGTGACGCCGCTCGCCGCATCGATGACCTCCGCGAGCAACAGATAGCCGCGGTTCGAGTACCCGTAGCGCGAACCCGGCTCGAAGTCGAGGTCGGTGACCTCTCGTAGCGCCTCCAGCAGCTCGGCGTTCCCCCAGCCGGGCACGCCCTCGACCGGCACGCCGGGTCCCGCCCGCGATCGCTCCTTCACCCCTGCTGTGTGGTGGATGAGGTGCCGGATCGTGACCAGGTCTCCCCACGACGGAAGCCGCGGCACGAACCGCGACACCGGATCGTCGAGATCGAGCGCACGTTCGTACTCGAGGAACGCGACGCATGCGGCGACGAACTGCTTCGCGATCGACCCTACGTAGTAGATGGGATCGGCGCCGAGCGATGGGCCCGGATCGGTCGAGGCGACACCCTCTGCGGACACCACAATGTCATCGCCGCGAGCGACGGCAGCCGTCCATCCTCCGGCCACGCCGGATCCTAGCTTTCCCGCAGAGCTCTGCGCTTCTGTTCCGTGCGGCGTTCTGCCTCGAGGCGTTCGAGGTCGACCTCGTCGTAGCTCACGTAGCCGAACGTCTCGCCGATCGCAGGGTGCACGTCGGCGATCAGCCGGTGCATCGTCTGGGCGACCCGCCGGTACACGGGGTGGCCGGCAGGCTGGGACCGCAGCTCCGTGAGGTGCATCGCCTCTCGCGCCGTCATCTGCATCACGAACCGGATGCGGTAGGCCATCGAGACCGCGTACTGCGCCTGTTCCACGAAGCCGGCGTCGAGCAGCGCGCGCTCGGTCTCGGCGCTCGCCTGCATCACGCGCTCCCAGTCGTTGCGCAGCCCGGCCTCGTCGATCTGGGAGGGCGTCTCGTAGCCGTGCTCGGTGGTGAGCCGCTGCCACTCGATCGTGAGCGGACGGTGGCGCTGCAGGTCGCGGAACGCGCCGTAGTCGCAGAGCACGTCGAACCGGTAGCTCGTGCGCTCCCAGGAACGACCGGGCTTGTGACGACGGTTCGACCGGTCGCCGACGCTCGCGCGCAGGATCTGGGCGACCTGCTCACGGGGCATCGAGCGCGCGAGCGCCAGCAGCTGGTCGTCGGGCACGTTCGACGACACGTAGAGCACGGCCGCGGCGATCTTGGTCTCGCCCTCGGGGTCGAAGTCGACGAGCGTGACCTCGTCGCGGTGCTCGGGCTTCGCGCCGGCCTCGCGGAGCACCTGGGCCGTGAGCTCGTCGACGCGCTCCCGACTCTCCTGCCAGTACCGCGACCACGCGACCCCCCGCTGCTCGACGTCGACGCGTTTGAGGAACTCGGGGATCACTTTCCGGAGCTCGACCTTCATCAGATCGCCGTACCCGCGCATCTCCGCGAGCGGGTGCACCGCGAGGCGCATCAGCAGCTGCTCGTACGACTGGCCGGTCGCGTAGATGCCCAGGTTCGAGCGCGTGCCCGCCGGGAGCAGCACACGGAGCGTGTCGCACGTCTTCGCCATGATCGTCTGGCGGTAGACGAAGTCGCTGTCGTCTCCCTGCTTGGGGTACCGCTCCTTGAACCACGCCTCCATCGGCTCGTACATGCGGCCGTACGCCGTGAACGCCTCGTCGAGGAACGCCGCGTAGCGTTCGCCCGCCTCCGTGCCGTCGAGCTCGGGAGGAATGGTCGCGCGCCACGCTCCTCCCGGCCGGTCGTCGTAGCGCATGTACCGCGTCGACTGCTCGAGGTAGGCGGCCAGGCGGCCCCACTCGAGCGCCTTCGCGAGCAGCTGCGACGATTGCTCGCATGCGAGGTGCACGCCGCCGAGCTGCGCCACGGAGTCGTCTCCGTACTCCACGAAGACCGAGTCGTACAGGCGAGCTGCCCGCTCGACTCCCACGGTCGCCGATGTGCCCGTGTGCGCTCCGACGATCTCGTCGATATCGCCCGCGAACTCGTCGAGGAACAGCCGCCGCAGCGACTTCGTCGTGCGCGAGTACCGGGCGAACATCGCCCCCTTCACGGCCTCCGGCAGGTCGACGAGCGCGAACACCGGCCCTTCGATGTTCGTGAAGTGGCGGGCGAGTACCGCCTGCTCTTCAGGTGTGAAGCGTTCGGTCACATATGCGAGCGTCATCGGCTCACGGTACCCCGCGCCTCAGACGTCGCCACCGCCGCCCGGGAACACGGTGACCGTCGAGCCGGACTCCACCGACTCGCCCGCGAGCGGCTCCTGTCCCACGATGCGGTTCTGGTTTGGACATTCGGGGATCGAGGGCACCGGTGAACCCTGCGCGAGCTCGAGTCCGGCATCACTCAGAACCTGTCGCGCCGCGCCGATCGAGAGGCAACCGGTGGACACATCGGGCACGGTCACCATCTCCGGGCCGGTCGAGACGAAGATGTCGACCGCCGATCCCGGCTCGACCTCCTCGTCGACCGCCGGGTCAGATCGGATCACGAGCTGCGCGTCGATCTCGGAGCTCGCTTCCTCCAGCTGAGAGCCGAGCGTGAGGTCGGCGTCGCGAAGCGCCGCCTCGGCCTGCGACACCGTGAGCCCTTCGAGGTCGGGGACCACGACGAGGTCGGGTTCGACCGCGACGACGATCGTGACGGTCGAGTCGCTCCCTACCTCCTCGCCGCGCGGTGGGTCCTGCGCCACTACCGTGCCAGGCTCGGTCTGGTCCGGGTCGACCTCCCGACGGCGGACGTCGACCTTGAGCCCGAGCTCGGCGAGCTCCGCCTCAGCGGTCGCCTGGTCCTTGCCCACCACGTTGGGAACGATGACCGTGACCGTGCCGTTCCCGTTGCCGGTCAGGCTGTCGACGAGCAGGTAGCCACCGCCGGCGAGCAGCGCGACCAACAGCACGCCGATCAGGATGCCGAGCCACACCTTCCGGCCCGATCCCTTCGGCGGCTCGGGCGGGGGCAGCACCGCGGTGTGGGCGGACGGGCGACTGATCACCTGGGTCGCGTCGCCGCCGCCTGCCGGCATCAACGGCGTCGCCTCGACCTCCTGTCCGGCCACCACGCGGGCGAGATCGGCAGAGAACTCCTCGGCGCTCTGGTACCGGTTCGACGGGTTCTTCGAGAGCGCCTTCATCACGACGGCGTCGAGTCGGGCGGGCACGTCGGGGTTCAGCGATGACGGCAGCGCCGGCGTCTCGTTCACCTGCTTGTAGGCGACCGCGACCGGGGAGTCGCCCACGAACGGCGGACGCCCGGTCAGCAACTCGTAGAGCACCGCTCCGAGCGAGTAGATGTCGGTGCGCGCGTCGACCGGACCGCCCTGCGCCTGCTCGGGCGAGAGGTAGGACGCGGTGCCGAGCACCGCCGAGGTCTGCGGCGCGGTCTCGGGACCGAGCACGCGAGCGATACCGAAGTCCATCACCTTGACCGTGCCGTCGCGAGTGACCATCACGTTGCCGGGCTTGATGTCCCGGTGGATCACGCCTTGTGCGTGCGCGGCCGCGATCGCGGCGCAGATCTTCTGGGCGATCTCGGCGGCCTGCACGGGCGTGGGGCGACGGCCGGTGTCCATGAACTCCGAGAGGGTCCGGCCCTCGATGAACTCCATGACGATGTACTGGGTGTCTTCGTCGGCACCGGTGTCGTACACACCGACGATGTTCGGTTGGTTCAGGCGGGCGGCGGCCTGCGCCTCGCGGCGGAACCTCGCCACGAAGCTCGTGTCGCGCGCGAACTGCGGGAGCAGCACCTTGATCGCGACGGTGCGGTTCAGCACCGGGTCGAATCCGCGGTAGACCTCGGCCATGCCGCCCGCGCCGATGCGCGCCTCGATCTGGTACCGGTTGCCGAGCGCCGACTTCATCGCGTCACGCTTCTCTCACGTTCCTTGGCCTCACGTTTCGTTCGCCGGCCCGAGTTCCCTGGCGAACGTTCGCTCGTTCCATGCCTACATGTACGCATCGATGACCGCCCTGGCGATCGGGGCGGCCACCGCGCCGCCCGTGGCCTCGTTCCCGAGGTCACCGCCGTCGAGAACGATAACCGCCACCGCGATGCGAGCGTCGTCACCGGGGCCACCCGGTGCGAACGCCGTGAACCACGCGTTCGGGGGACGATCCTCGCCGTTCGTCGCCGTGCCGGTCTTGCCCGCGACCGGGATCGGGAATCCCGAGAACGCGCTCGAGGCCGTTCCCCCCTGGGTGACCGAGAGCATCATCGTGCGCATCTCCTTCGCGCTGTCGTCGCTGATCGGCTGGCCGTACTGCTCGGGCTCGAACTCGCGGACGACCTTGCCGGTCGGATCGCGAACCTCGGTGATCAGGCGAGGTTGCATCATCACCCCGTCGTTCGCGATCGCCGCCGAGATCAAGGCCAGGTGCAATGGGTTCGTCAGCACGTTGTCGAGGCCGATCGCCGAGAAGGCGAGCTGCGGCTGCCGGTCGGTGAAGTACGAAGGGACCGGGAAGCGCCCGTTCGCCCACGGAAGCACGAACGGGATCGTGGGCTCCTCGCACGTGGTCTGGGCGGGCGGGTCGGTGGGGCAGAACCCGTAGGCCCGGGCCTGCTCGCTCATCTCTCTGGCACCGAGGTCGAGCCCGATCTCGGCGAACGTGACGTTGCAGGACTCCTGGAACGCTTCGGCCATCGACACGGTCTGCGATCCGCCGTTGCAGAGCGAGCCACCGAAGTTCTCGAGCGTGTTCGTCGTCTGCGGCAGGTCGAGCACGTTCGGATTCGGCCACTGGTCCGTGACGGGGTCGACGCCGTTCTCGAGCGCGGCCGACGCGGTCACGAGCTTGCCCGTGGAGCCGGGAAGGAACAGCTCGTCCTTCGCCCGCGAGATCAGCGGCTGCTCCGGATCGTCCACGATCGCCTCCCACGCGTCGACGATGTCGGCGTCGGTGCCCGAGGAGATCGTGTTCGGGTCGTAGGACGGGTTCGCCACGAGCGCGAGCACATCGCCCGTCTGCGGATCGACCGCCACGACCGCCCCTGGCAACGATCCGAGTGCGAGCGCGGCCGCCTCCTGCAGGTCGCTGCGGATCGTGGTGTAGATCGAGCCGCCCTTGCGCTCCCTCCCGAGGATCAGGTCGGCGAACGTCGAGACCGCGAGCTCGGGGGCATCACCCGACAGGAAGGGGTTCGCCGCCTGCTCGAGCTCGGCCCGGCCGTAGATGCGGGAGTAGTAGCCGGTGAGGCCCGCGTAGAGCGGGCCATCGGAGTAGACGCGGCGGAACAGCAGCTCCGCCCGCCGGTCCTCGTTCGGCACGCTCTTCGCGAGCACCACACCGTCCGCCGACAGGATCGCCCCCCGTTCCACCCGGTACTCCGCGATGATCTGGCGCCGTGCGTTCGCGGGCTTCGCCTTGATGTCATCGGCCGCGATCACCTGCACGTACGAGAGTTGCGCGAACAACAGCGCGAACAGCACGACGAGTCCGATGCCCAGACGGCGGATGCGCCTATCCACGGGAACGCTCCATCGGGCCGGAAGACACCCGGATCAACAGCGCGAGCATGATGAACGTCGCGACCCGGCTCGACCCCCCGTAGCTCACGAGCGGCAGCGGCACGCCGGTGAGTGGGATCAACCGCGTCACACCCGCGACGATCGCGAACGTCTGCAGCGCGAGGATCGTCGTGAGACCGGTGGCGAGCAGCTTCCCGAACGTGTCGGTTCGCTCCATCGCGATGCGCAGGCCCCGCGCGATCAGGATCAGGTAGAGCAGCAGCAGCGCGACCGCGCCGATCATGCCGAGCTCCTCGCCGAACGCCGCGAAGATGAAGTCGCTGCCGACGTAGGGGATCAGTGTCGGCGAGCCCTGTCCGAGCCCGGTGCCCACGATGCCGCCGGTCGCCATCGCGAACCACCCCTGGGCGAGCTGGAAGTAGCCGGTGCCGGTCACCTTGCCGGGGTCGAGGGCATGCAACCAGGTGTCGACGCGGGTCTGCACGTGGTCGAACGCGAGGTAGCCGAACCACGCCCCGAGCGCGAAGAGCACGAGGCCGATCCACAGGTATGCCGCACGCCCGCTCGCGACCCACAGCATCACGACGAAGACGCCGAAGAACAGCAGCGACGCACCCATGTCCCGCTCGAGGAACAACACCGCGAGGGACCCGCCCCACGCGAGGAGCAACGGGCCGAGGTCTTTCGCACGGGGCAGCCCGAACCGCCCCGCGCCCGCCGCGAGCAGCTCCTGCTTGTCGGTCAGGTAGGAGGCGAGGAAGACGACGATGAAGATCTTCCCGAACTCGGCCGGCTGGAACGAGAATGGCCCGATCTCGGCCCACAGCCGCGCGCCGTTGATCTCGCGGCCGATGACGGGCACGACCGGCATCAACAGCAGCGCGACGCCGACCAGGCCGAGTGTGTACGTGTAGGCGTTCAGCTGGCGGTCGTCGCGGATGAACCAGAGCGTGAGGCAGAACGCGGCGAGACCCACCAGCAGCCAGGTCGCCTGCTCGCGCGCGACCGTGGACTCGCCGCGCGCGACCATGATCCGGTAGAGCATCGCGATGCCGAGGCCCGCGAGCGCCGTGGCGGTGGGGAAGAGCACGGGATCGGCGCGCGGAGCGGTGAACCGCACGACCAGCCACCCAGCCACGAAGGCCGCGGAGAACACGACAGCCGTAGACGACGAAGTCGCGCGGCGTGCGCCCCTTGAGGCCGAGCCCCGCCGTCGCGTAGGCAGCCAGCGAGATCACCAGGGCGACGATCAGCAGGCCGAGCCCCTTCACGGGGCGGCGTGCCGTCGTGGCGGTGGGGAAGGCGACCTCGCTCACCCGGAGCCGCCCCCACCTTGGCCGATGGCCGCCTGATCGGTGATGTCGGTTCGCATCTGCTCCACGATCGCGAACGCGTCGTCGCGGCTCTCGGCGCTGATGCCGTCGGGGAGATCGCGGTAGACCTCGATCGCCGCGACCTCCTCGGCGGGGATCTCGGTCTGCGTGTCGACGTCGGACAGGGTGATACCCAACGGGCGGGCAGGGATGCCGCGGAAGACCGCGACCCGCCCCTGGGACTCGCCCACGTACCACTGGCGATCGACGTACGCGCGCACCGCGAACGACACGCCGGCGAGCACGACGATCGAGAGGAGCGCGCCGGCGATCAGGCGCTTCGTGTCGGGGCGTCTCGATGACCGCTGGGAGCTCCCCGGGGGAAGGGTCGCCTTCTTCCGCGTGGGCGTCGAGGATCAGCGCCGTGATGTTGTCGATGCCGCCCGCCCTGTTGGCCGCCTTCACCAATCGATCGGCAGCCCGTTGTGGGTTGGGCTCGGCCTCGAGGATCGCCTGGATCTGGTCCTCGGAGACCATGTCGGTGAGCCCGTCGCTGCACAGCAGCAGGCGGTCACCGTCGAGCAGCGCCACGTCATCCTCGTCGACCTCGACGCTCTCTTCGGTGCCGACGGATCGTGTGAGCACGTTCCGATGGGGATGGACGTCGGCTTCCCGCCGAGTGATCTCACCGGCCTTGACCATGCGGGCCACCAGCGTGTGATCGGCGGTGATCTGACGCAGGTCGCCGGCGCGGAGCAGGTACGCGCGGCTGTCGCCGACGTGGGCGAGCCGTGCCGTGCCTTCCACGACCATGACCGCCGTGAGGGTGGTGCCCATGCCGCTCACCTGCTGGTCCTGCATCGAGCGTTCGTGCACCGCGCGGTTCGCCGCCCGCACCTGGTCGGCGAGCGAGCCGTCGTTCGCTCGGAACATCGTCTCGATCGTCTCGAGCGCGAGGCTCGAGGCGACCTCGCCGCCGCGGTGCCCGCCCATGCCGTCGGCGATCGCGTACAGGGGCGCCTCGATGAGGTAGGAATCCTCGTTGCCCTCGCGCACCTGACCAATGTCGGTCGCCACCCCGGCCTCGACCCTCATCGACGCAGCTCCAGCACGGTGGTGCCCACACGCACGCGGTCGCCGGGCTGCACCATCGCCGGCGCGGCGAGCCGCTGATCGTTGACGAACGTGCCGTTCGTCGAGCCGAGGTCCTCGACGTACCAGG
Organism: uncultured Actinomycetes bacterium; assembly: GCA_963734685.1. Lineage (GTDB taxonomy): Bacteria > Actinomycetota > UBA4738 > UBA4738 > HRBIN12 > JAOUEA01. Next base: position 802,918 of record CAVTIC010000001.1, read on the forward strand.
AGCCGTTCTTCGCGAACAGCCGGGCGTGCTGCTGCGAGACGAAGGTGTCGTCGAGCGCCAATTCGCACTCAGGCGCCCGGCCCATCACCATGTTGCCGCTCACGGCCACGGTCCGCGGCTTCGCTCCCTCGGTGTGGATCACGACCGCCGAAGGCCCCGGTGGAGTGGCCGGCTGAGGGGGAGCGCCCTTCTTCGACCCGCGTCGTGCCCGGGAGGCGGTCTCGACCGTGAGACCGCGCACCGCCCACCGCATCGATCGCCAGATGAACAGCAGCAGCAGGGCGAACAGCCCGTACTTGAGCGCCGAGAGCGCGAACGGGGTGACGCTCTGAGCGACCAGCGCCGACCGCAACTCAGCCCCTCCGGAACACGAGCACGGTGGTGCCGATCGTGATGCGGTCGCCGTCGTCGAGCGTCGCGGTCTGCACCGGATGCCCGTTCACCTCCGTGCCGTTCGTGGAGCCCAGGTCGGTGAGCGTGGCGACGCCGTCCTTCAGGCGGATCTGGGCGTGACGCCTCGATGCGCCTCGGTCTTTCAACGCCACCTCGCACTCGGCGAGACGGCCGATCGTCGCGGAATCGCCCGCCAGCGTGACGGTGCGATCGTTGCCGTCCTCACGGACGACGAGCGAGGGCGCAGGTGCCGGCGAGGGTTCCACCTTCTCGGGACCTTCGACCAACGAGGCGACGCAGCCGATGTCGCCCTTCTTCAGCCGCTCGTCGGTCTCGAACGTGACCTCGGGCGGACCCACGAGTCCCCAGCCGCGCTCCGAGGCGTTCTGGAGCATCACCGTGCCGAGCTCCTTGGTGATCGCCGCCTCCGCGTGGGCGAGGCGTTCTCGGTCCCCCGGGGAGAGTGTGAACTCGAAGTGGTTGGGCGCCCAGACCTCGTTGACGCCGACCGTGCGGCCGGTGTCCATCTCCTTGATCAGACGCTTCGCGAGCTCGACCGGCTGCACGCCGGCTCGGAACGTCTTGGAGAAGAGGCCTTCCACGAGGCCACCCAGACGTCGTTCGAAATCGCGGAGGTTGGGCATCAGGCGCCGAATACGGGGCGTGCGGGAGCCCCGTTCCCGGCGCCTATGTTACGCCCGAGCCTGTTGCGAACCCGTGGCGGTACCGGTCTCGATCGCTCAGTCGTCGACGGGGTCCTGCGCTCCGCTTCCGAACCCGGGCTCCGAGCCGCGTGGGTGCTCCGAGAGAGGGTTCGAGAACCCGAACCGCTCGTCGGGGGGCAGCTTCCCCCAGCGCCACTCGCGCACCTCCCAATAGGTGCGGCGTGCGAACACCAGGATCAGCACGGCCAGCAGGAACCGCAGGGTCGCGGGCGGCGAGACGGCCACGTAGCCGGAGATGACTCCGACCGACGAGGCCAGGACCCACATCGCGAGGGCGCCGAAACCGGTCGCCGCCATCAGTCGCATCAGTTCGTCGAAGTCGATGCGGTGCGTGCGTTCGGTCATGGCGTTTCCGGGTATCGGCATCTACCCGTTTCCGGGTACATCGTTCGAAGGGATGGATTCCGCTCACTCGTTCGGGGGACGCCCGGGCGAGGGGGCGCCTTGCTACCATCTCCTTCCTGGCCGCATCCCTGGTCCCACATCCCACTCGGGCGAGTGGCGGAATTGGCAGACGCGCAGGATTCAGGTTCCTGTGTCCGAAAGGACGTGGGGGTTCAACTCCCCCCTCGCCCACCGTTCGGACTTGCGGGGATGACTCCTCGCGGTGTTGGATGCTCCGGTCACGGAGCCGGAGGATCTGCCCGCCTATGTCCACGTTCGTCATCGTGCCCGGAGCCTGGGATACGCCCGCCACGATGGAGCCGCTGCTCGAGCCGTTGGGGTCGGCCGGCCACGACGGTGATCGTCGTCGATCTGCCGTGTGGGGACGCCGACGCGACCCTGGAGGAGTACGCGGACGCCGTGCGCGCCGTGCTCCCCGATGACCTGGCCGACGTCGTGCTGGTCGGCTACTCGTTCGGGGGCTTCACCGCTTCGAGGATCGCCGTGGAGCACCCCGACGTGCCGGTGGTGTACGTCGCGGCCTGGATCCCGCGGGATGGCGCGTCGGTGCTCGACCTCTTCGTCGGCGGCGATCCGTTCGAGGCCGGCGAAGAAGCGGGGATCGCTGCCTTCGACGGGCTGATCCTCAGCGCCGGCCCAGGTCTGTGTGCCCTGAACATCGACCGGTACGTGCCGCGGCCGATCCGTCCGAGCGGGACGCGGTGCGGGCCTACCTCGAGCGGACGCAGCGTCCGCAGGGCATCGCCGCGCTGCGCCAGAAGTGGCGCGGCGAACTGCCGACCTCCCGCCGCCGCACCTACGTCCTGACCACCGCCGACACGCTGGTGCCGCCGGAGGCCCAGCGGGCGATGGCGGCGTCGGTGGGCGCGGATGTCGTCGAGATCGACACGGATCACGGGCCCTTCCGTGAGCAGCCCGAGCGCCTCGCTGAACTGTTGGTCGCCGCCACCCGCTGATCTCCCAGCGCTCGGCGCGGGCGATGGAGCCCCTGTGACTCCTTCGCTGTCGTCCTCGATGCGATCCGCGACAGACGCCGTATAGCCTTGCTCGGCCAGCCTGGGGGCGACGGAGGCGGGCATCGTGGGCGGAGCGACCTGGACGAACTGGGTGGGCAACCAGACCTGCCACCCCGCGGCCGTGTTGCGTCCCCGCGACGAGGGCGAGGTCGTCGCCGCGGTCCGCGACGCGATCGCGGCGGGCCGGAACGTGCGCGTCGCCGCCACCGGTCACTCCTTCACGCCGGTCTGCCTCACCGATGGCGTTGTGCTGGAGCTCGCGGATCTCGCCGGCGTGCTCGACGCCGACCCGGAGCGTCGTCGTGCGACGGCGCTCGCCGGCACCAGCGTCGGGGCGTTCGGCGAGCCGCTGTGGGAGGCCGGCCTCGCGCTCGCGAACCAGGGCGACATCGACACCCAGCAGATCGGTGGCGCGATCGGCACCGGCACGCACGGCTCGGGCATCCGCCTCGGCTCGTTCTCCTCGACCCTCCGCCGGGCCCGCATCGTCGCGGGCACCGGCGAGGTGATCGAGGTGTCGGAGTCGACGCCGGAGCTGCTCCACGCCGCCCAGGTCGCCGTCGGCATGCTCGGCGTGATGACCGAGGTCGAGGTCGCGGTGGCGCCGGCGTACCGGATCCGCGAACGCATCCTGCACCTGCCGTACGCCGAGGTCGCCGAGCGATGGGACGAGCTCGTGCACGCCCACCGGCACTTCTCGTTCTTCTGGATCCCGGTCGACGGCTCCGGCGCGCTCTACGGGCTCGAGACGCCGGAAGGCGTGCCGGACGGGGATACCTGCTACGTCAAGATCTACGACGAGGCCGCAGCGGACGAGCCCGACGACGCGACTCCGTTCGCCCGCGTCGACCGCTCCTATCGCATCTACCCCGCGGTGTTCGAGCCGAACTTCCACGAGCTCGAGTACTTCGTGCCGATCGGCGACGGCCCGGCGGCAATCGCGGCGATGCGCGAGCTGATGCTGGCGAGCCAGCCCGACGCCCGCTTCCCGATGGAGGTGCGCACGGTCGCCGCCGACGACGCCTTCCTCTCCTCCCAGCACGGCACGGCCACCACGGTGATCTCCGTGTCCGGCGTCCCGGGCATGGACTACTGGGGCTACCTGCGAGACGTCGATCGCCTGCTCGGCGAGTTCGGGGCCCGGGTGCACTGGGGCAAGCTCCACTTCCTCACCCGCGAGCAGCTGCTTGCGCGGTACCCGGCGGCGGAGACGTTCATCCGGATCCGGCGCGAGCTCGACCCGGCGGGAATCTTCCTCAACGACCACCTGCGGCCGTTGTTCGCCTAACCCGGCGGTACGACGCGCGAGCTCGACCCGGCGGGACGCCCGGTCAAAGGGCCGCGCGCAACCAGTCGGGGACGTCGGATCTGTGGTAGCGGCGCTCGCTCGGCTCGATCCCGTCGAGGAAGCCCTGATAGATGACCGCACGGCGCAACGCTGCGAGGGGCGCGATCAGTTCGGCGGCGCGTGAGGGGTCGGACCCGGGGCGCTCGGCTCGCCACGCATCGACCCACGTCGCCCGCACCCGCGGCCGAGCCTTGTCGGGCACGCGCTCCTCGAACGCGGAGAGATCGAGCATCGGGTGCCCGACGCCGCTGTCTCCCCAGTCGAGCAATACGAGCGAGCGCCCGTCGAAGCGCCAGTTGCCTTGGTGGAAGTCGCCGTGCACGAGCGTCTCTGGAACCCCGCACGCATCGATCGCCGCGAGACGATCCGGAAGGCCCGCCGCGAGCGCGTCGAGCGCTCGCAGCTCGTCGTCCGCGAGCTGCGCGCGAACGTCCGGTCGAGACAGCAGCGCATCGACGAGACGCGTCAGCGGGTGGGCGCGCCAGTCGGGCAGTCCGGCGGTGAGGAGCTCGTCGATCCGATCGACCCAGCGAGCCTGCAGCCGCACCAGCGTTCGGACCATCGTGAGGAGCCGCGCTTCGGGAGCCTCCCAGTCGTCATCGCCGGGGGCATCGGCCAGCAGCACGGTTCCCGACGCGCGGTCCGACGCCAGCAGCGTGGGGACGAGCGCTGGCTCATCGGCGCCGACCAGCGCGATGATCGTGCCCTCGTGCCCGAGGAACGGCGGCACGCTCTTGCACCACACGTCGCCCGCGGCGGTCGGCAGTCGGATGATCGACGAGAGATTCCACGTCTTGACCTGCGTGGCCGGGCCTGTCCGCGGCCGGCCGATCGCCGCGAGCGCGTCGTCGGCCCATGCGATCGTGGCTGCGACCCCGCCGGGCCGGGCCCACCCGGCGCGCAGCGGCTGCTCCTCGTCGACGTTCGCCGGAGCCGGGGTGAGGGGGAGACCGCGGGGCGGTCGTTCGACGAGCTCGGCCAGGTAGGTCACCTCGCCGCCGTTGTAGGTGTCCGACACGACATCCAGCAGGCGCAGCACGACGACCTCGACCGCGAAGCGCTCGCGCGCCGCTTCGATCACGGGGTGTACCTCAGGCCACCACGGGTCATCGACGGTGAAGGCCGGCAACGTCCCGAGGATCTCTCCTGTCCCGGAGCACACGACGAGGTTCACGCGACGCGGCATGAAGCGCACCTTAGTCCCCGGTCTCCGTCCCTCGCGCTCAGGCAGGCGCGATGTCCTCGCGAACCGGTGCTCAGGTCGGATCCCGGCGCATGAACCAGATGTGCGGGCCGCCGTCACCGGGGGCGTCCTCGTCGACGATGGTCCGGAAGCCGAATCCCTCGTAGTACGAGACGTTCGCTGTCTTGGAGGTCTCAAGCCACGTGGCGACGCCGTTCCTGTCGGCGTGGGCGAGGCCGTCGCGCATCAGCGCGCTCCCGAGACCTCGGCCCTGCAGCTCGGGCGCCACGCCGATGTGGCTCAGGTAGCAGAGCGGCTCGTCCGGCTGATGGTCCTCGACCCATCCCCAGAATGCGGCGTGGCGGGCAGCATTCTCGCCGAGGATCTCTACTTCGGCGCCGGGCGGTGCCGCGCCTATCGCGTCGTGTTCTTCGCGAGCATCGGGCGGGATCCACACGGCGATCCCCGAACCGTCGTCGGCCAGCCGGGTCCACCCGCGCCGCACGTTCTCGCCGTCGTAGTGCCTGAAGTGCTTACGGATCCGCTCGTCGAATCGTTCCTCGCCGAACGACCATCGGAGCATCGCCTCCGCGTCGAGGGAGCGAGCCGCCGTGTCGACGACGACCGACAGGTCCTGCATCGTGGCCGTGCGGAGTACCACCACAACGGCGAGCGTACGCCGGAACGGTTGCGCGATGGCCGCCTATCGTGGCGAGGTGCCGCTGCAGAACCGCGTGACGCCGCTCGGCGATCTGATCGCCGACCCTGCTCGGGGCCTCGTCTACGGGAACCGTGGATGCCTACACGACGCGAGCGGGAACATCCGCCGACGCTACGCGGGCAAGCGCTGGATCGCCTGTCGGTTGCGGTTCCGTGGCTGGCACCGCTCGCCGTTGCTGCAGCCCGGCCGGTTCACCGAGTTGTTCTTTCTCGACGAGGCGACCGCATTCGCGGCGGGGCATCGCCCATGCGCGCTCTGCCGGCGTGAGGACTACGGGCGTTTCATCGAGATCTGGCGTGATCTGCATCCGGGCGATGTCGGGGCTGACCCGATCGACGCCCGACTCCACACCGAGCGGATCGATCCGATGACTCGAGCCCAACGCCACCACGTGGCGCCGTTCGATGACCTTCCGGACGGCGCATTCGTCCTGTTTCGAGGCTTCCCGTATCTCGTGCTCGGCGCGAGATTGCTCCGATGGACGGCGTCGGGCTACGCGGCGGGCGGGCCACGCCCTTCGCACCGTTCGGCGACGGTGATCACGCCGCCCTCGCTCGTCGAGGCGCTGCGAGCGGACCGTGAGCCGGCGGTGCCGCTCCTGCATCCATCGGCGGTCGCGCTCCACGGGGTCGGTCGCGGAGCGTGACCGGTGCCCCCGCAGCTTCAGCTCGAGCTTCCGGCGATGCGCCATCAGGTGAAGCAGAGGAACGGCGTCGAGACCTCGACTCGGTTCGACCACTCACTCACGCGTGGACCGTGGAACGCGCGGACGCGGTAGGTGTAGGTGGTGTCGACACCCAAGTCGATGTCGCGGAACGACGTCGAATGCACGCCGCGAAGCCGAGCGATGAGCGTCCACGCGCGTTCGAAGCCGCCTCTGCGCCAGATCTCGTAGCCCTTCACCGGCGCCGTGCCGTCCCACGACAGGTCGACGCCCGTCGAGAACAACCCGTCGCACGAGGCCGTTGCGGCGAGCCCTTCCGGAGTCGGCACGGGTTCGGGCCCGGAGACGGTCGTCGCCTGGGGCGCGGACAACGATGCGAGCGTCGGGCCGAGCATCAAGGCGCCTCCGACGATCGATCCGGCGATCGCCATGGCCGCCACGATGCGAACGAATCTGCCTCCGCGGGTCCTGTGGCGCAGTCGCGTGACCGCGATGCCTCTGACGGGTTGCAGGCCCGGCGGGGTCGCGCCATGGATAGGGAGGGGACGCGTGGCCAGGCGGGGGATCGGGGCGGTCCGATCGGTGCTGTCGCGGGAGGCGTCGATAGCGGTGGGCCCGGGATCGGCCGAGACCGGTGTCAGCTGGGCGGCCGCTCGCTCGAACGCGTCGGCCATCGCGGAAGCCGATACGAAGCGGTCACAGGCTCGTTCCGCGGTGGCGCGATCGACCAGGGCTTCGAGCTCGCCGCCCGAACGTGCGGGTGCCAGTTCCCTGAGCACCGCACCGAGGGCGAAGATGTCGGCGCGGGCGTCGACCGGTCCGCCTCGCAGTACCTCGGGCGCGAGGTAGGCGGGTGTGCCGTGGGTTGCCCTCGCATCGGCATGATGAGCCGCTCCGTCGGCGCGAGCGATGCCGAAGTCGAGCACCTTCACCCCCTCGTCGATGGTCAGCATCACGTTGGCCGGCGAGATGTCCCGGTGCACCACGCCGCGATCGTGCGCGTGGGCGAGTGCCCGGGCGGCCGCTCCTCCGATCCGAGCGACGGCCGCAGCGCCGAGCGGATCGGCGCTCGGGAGCTCGCCGAGCGTTCGGCCGGCCACGAGCTCCATCACGATGAACGTGCGACCGGCATCCTCGCCCACGTCGTACACCGCGACGATGCCTGGATGGGCGAGGCCGGCCGCCGTGCGAGCCTCCCGTCGGAACCGCACCAGGAACCGGCGATCGGCTGCGAGCTCGGGGCGCAGCACCTTGACTGCGACCGTCCGCCCGAGGCGCCGGTCGACGGCCTCGAACACCTCGCCCATGCCGCCGCGTCCGAGCACCGCGCGGATCTCGTAGCGGCCGGCGAGCAACGCGCCGAGCAGGGAAGCATCCGTCAGGGGGGCCGACATGCGGCCCCGATGGTAACGCGGCGGCCGATCGCGTGGGTCGCCGCCACGACTTCGCCATTTCGCCATGTGGGTGCTCCGGGTCTTGACGGAACCGCGAGCTATGGTGCGGCGGTGGCATCGGCGATAGAGATCGAAGGCCTGCGCAAGGAGTACCGCAGTGTCCGCCGCGGCACCACGGTCGCCGTCGACGGTCTCGACCTCGACGTGCCCGAGGGCGGGGTGTTCGGGTTCCTGGGTCCCAACGGGGCCGGGAAGACCACGACGATCAGGTGCCTGCTCGGGCTCGTGGCGCCAGGAGCCGGACAGCTCCGGATGCTCGGTGCGGAGGTGCCGCGCGCCCTGCCGAGCGTGATCCGTCGGGTCGGCGCCATCGTCGAGACCCCCGCGTTGTTCCCGCGATTCAGCGGGCGGCGGAACCTGACGATCTTGGGGCGCATCGACGGCATCGGGCCCTCCGCGGTCGACGGGGCGCTCGCCCGGGTCGGGCTCGCCGAACGGGCTGACGACCTCGTGAGGACGTACTCGCTCGGTATGAAGCAGCGACTCGGCATCGCCGCGGCCCTGTTGAAGGACCCCTCGGTGCTGCTGCTCGACGAGCCTGCCAACGGGCTCGACCCTGCCGGGATCGTCGAGGTGCGAGGGCTGCTTCGCTCGCTCGGTGCCGAGGGGCGAACGGTGTTCGTCTCGAGCCACATCCTGTCCGAGGTGCAGCACACGGCCGATCGAGTCGCGATCCTCGCTCGTGGCAGGCTCGTGACATCCGGGCCGGTCGACGAGGTGCTCGCAGCCCGGCAGGGGGCCGGTGTGCTCGTACGGCTGCGCGATGCGCGAGCGGGGCTCGACGTGCTCCTCGCTGCCGGGTTCGACGCGACCCTGGCCGACGGGATGGTACGCGTGTCGATCGCTCCCGACGACGGCGATCGGGTGTCGCGGGTACTCGCAGAAGCGGGGTTGTTCCCGGTCGAGTTGCGCCCCGACGAGGTCGACCTGGAGACGGTGTTCCTCGAGCTCACGCGCGAGGGCGGCGAGGAGCCGCCGCCATGATCCGGCTCGCCTCGTCGGAGTGGCTCCGCGTACGATCCCGCCGGCTCGTGAAGGTGCTCGCCGCGATCGCGCTGGCGGGGATCGTCGTGGCGGTCGCGATCGGCGGTGCGCAATCCCACCGGCCGAGCGCCGAGGCGTTGGCCGACGCTCGACGCCAGGCCGAGCGCGCCGTCGGTGACTGCATCGCCCAGGACGGGTTCGGAACCGTGCCGCCCGGCGGCGACGTGGAAACCTTCTGCCGCCGGGAGTTGGATGCGTCGGTCTTCCTCTCCGAACCGTCGATGCGACTCTCGGAGCTGCCCGAGACCCTGCGAGGCACGGCGTTCATCGCGATCCTGATCGGGCTGGTGATCGGTGCGTCGGCCGTGGGGGCGTCGTGGCAGAGCGGCACGATCACCACGATCCTGGCGTGGGAACCGCGGCGGGTGCGGGTGGCGCTCGTCCGGGCTTCGGTCGTGGCTGTCACCGTGTTCGCGCTCGTCGTTGCGCTCCTCGGCATCCTCGTCGTGTTGTTCTGGGTGGCGACGAGCCTGCGAGGACTCACCTCGACCCCGCCCGGCTGGGGCTCCGAGGTCGTGGGCGTCGTCGTCAGGGTGTCGGTGCTCGCCGGGGCGGCGTCGGTCATCGGCGGAGCGATCGCGATGCTCGGACGCAACACGGCGGCCGCCCTGGGTGGCGTCTTCATCTACCTCGCGGTGCTCGAAGGCCTCGTGCGCGGACTCCGCCCCGCATTGGGGAGGTTCCTGCTCGGCGACAACATCGCCGCGGCAGTGATCGGTCGGGACGTGACGTTGGGTGCCACGACACTCACCCCGGCCCGTGCGTGGGTCGTCGTCGCGGTCTACACCTTCGGGCTGTCGGCGGCCGCGGCCGTGTCGTTCCGGATCCGCGACGTGCAGTGACGCCACGGTCCCGGGGGTCGGCGGGTCGTATAGTGAGGCCCCGCGGGCGGGGCACGCTCGCCGGGTCTGACCAGCGACGTTCGCGAGGCCGACCATGACCCTGTCCGACAGCACGCTCACCCTGATCGCACTCATCGCGATCGGCCTGTCGCTGGTCGCGATCCTGTTCGCGATCGTGGGTGGCGGTCGCCGCTCGAAGTCCCCGGCAGGGCCGATCCAGATGAGTGACGCGCTTCGCGGCGTGTTGACCGGCCAAGCGCAGCGCATCGAGCGGCTGGAGCAGGCGGCTCGTGTCCTCAACGCGGCGGACAAGAGGCAGCAGGTGTTGATCGACGGGAGCGTGCGTCACGTGGCCCTCCTGCGATTCGATGCGTTCGAGGACGTCGGGGGTCGGCTCTCGTTCTCCTGCGCGATGCTCGACGACCACGGTACCGGCGTCGTGCTCACGTCGATCAACGGACGTCAGGAGACGCGGGTGTATGCGAAGCCAGTGACCGAGGGTGCGAGTGCCTACAACCTGTCGAGTGAAGAAGCCGAGGCGATCCGCAAGGCGATGGCGCCGGCACCGGAACCGGTGGAGGCGCGATGATCTTCAGACGGGACGAAGACGACGCCGACCCGGTCGCGGCGACGGCGCCCGAGACCGGCAGGGGCGACCGCGCGAGATCGCAGACGACGAACCAAGGAGGCGGCATGGTTGACAACAACGGTGAGGTCACGATCGTCGGCACCGGCGCGCGTCTCGAGGGCAACGTCGTGTCGGCCGGAAATCTGCGTATCGACGGCCAGGTGAAGGGGCAGATCAACGCCGACGGCGACGTGACGTTGTCCCCGCAGAGCCAGGTGGAGGCCGACATCCGCGCCCAGAACGTGAGCGTCGCGGGCAAGTTCAAGGGCAACGTCGTCGTGAAGGGCAAGGCACACCTCGCCCGAGGCGGTCGCATCGACGGCAACATCACGTCGAAGACGCTCGTCGTCGAGGAAGGCGGCATCTTCCATGGGCAGAGCATCATGGACGGGGGCGGCACACCGGCCCAGACGCAGCAGGGCAAGGCCGCATCGGGCGAGGCCAAAGGCACCGATCAGGTGAAGGTGCCGTAGCGACATGCTCGACATCAAGGCGATCAGGGACGACCCGGAGCGGTTCCGCGCGGCGCTGGCGCGGCGGAACCTCGCCGACGCCGTCGATCAGCTGCTTGCGGCCGACGAACGCAGACGCGCGCTCATCGCTCGCGTCGACGAGCTGCGCGCCGAGCAGAACAAGGCCTCGAAGGCGATCGGCCGAGCCGAGGGCGACGAGAAGCAGCAGCTGATCGAGGAAGTGGCCCGCGTCTCTGCCGAGTTGAAGGAGCTGGAGCCCCAGCTCTCCGAGTCCGAGGAGGCGCTCACTGCCCTGCTCGCCGCGACACCGAACCTCCCGCACGAGAGCGCGCCGGACGGGTTCACCGACGAAGACGCGATCGAAGTGCGGCGGCACCTCGATCCGACCGTGTTCGACTTCGAGCCGAAGGACAACGCGGAGCTCGGGGCGCTGCTCGGGGTGCTCGACACCGAACGCGCCGTACGCGCGAGCGGCTCACGCTTCGTGTATCTGCTCGGCGACCTCGTGTTCGTGCAATTCGCGCTCATGCGTCACGCGATGGACATCCTCGCCGGAAAGGGATTCGTTCCTGTGATCCCGCCCGTGCTGGTTCGTGAGGAGGTGATGTACGGCTCCGGATTCCTCCCGACGGACGAAGCCAACATCTACCGGACCGACGCCGATCAGCTCTATCTCGTCGGTACGTCGGAGGTATCGCTCGCCGCTCTGCACATGGGAGAGATACTCGACGAAGGCGAGCTGCCGCGTCGGTACGCGGGCTACTCCACATGCTTCCGGCGAGAGGCCGGCACCTACGGGAAGGACATGGGCGGCATGTTCCGCGTGCATCAGTTCGACAAGGTCGAGATGTTCGCCTTCAGCCATCCTCGATCGAGCTGGGACGAGCTCGAGTTCCTGGTCTCGGTCGAGGAGGAGATCGTCGGGAACCTCGATCTGCCGTACCGGGTGGTGAACATCGCGGCGGGAGACCTCGGCGGAGCCGCCGCGAAGAAGTACGACATCGAAGCGTGGATGCCTGGACAGCAGCGCTATCGAGAGATCACCTCGTGCTCCAACTACACCGACTACGGGGCCCGCCGAGCACAGACCAGGATGCGTTCGGGCGACGGAGGTATCGGCGTTCCTCACACCCTGAACGGCACCGCCACGGCGATCGGACGCACGTTGATCGCGCTGCTCGAGAACCACCAGCAGGCCGACGGCTCGGTCGTGCTGCCGGAGAAGCTGCACCCCTACCTGCCCGAGTCGGTCAGGGAGCTCCGTCCGCCCTCGGGCTGATCAGGCGGAACCGGGCTCGGTCGCCTCACCAACCGGCACGGGGAACCGCCCGGCCGATACGCGCCGCGTGACATCGATCGCGATGCCATGCCAGACGGGCCGGCCTTGTTCGAAGGTGCGATCCGCGTAACTGAAGATCCAATGGAGCGACCCGTCCCGATGGGTCACCCGGTAGAGCTCGTCCCACGCCTCGCCCGTGCGGTCGCACCGGTCGCTGGCCGTCTTCAGACGCTCGCGGTCGTCCGGGTGCACGAGGCGGAAGAAGTGGTCGGGCTCCATCAGCAGCTCGGACGGCGTGTAGCCGAAGATCGATTCGACCTGCGGGCCGATGAAACGGTATCGTCCGCGGCCGGTGTCGGGGTCGACGACCTCGCGTCCACGGCACGGCCGGCATCGTCTCGACGATCGATCGATAGCTCGCCTCGGAGGTCTCGAGCTCGGCGTGCACCTCGGCCTCGTCGGTCACGTCGAGCATCACGCCCTGGAACAGGTGCGGTCGTCCCAGTTCGTCTCGTTCGATCGCCCGACCTCGATCGAGGAGCCACACGACCCGTCCGTCGGCCGCGATCATCCGGAAGACGTGGTTCCATGGGCCACCGGTGCATCGCCGCGTGGACGATAGGTCATCGCGTTCGACGTCGTCGGGATGCATCTCGCGAGCCAGGCGTCGAGGCTCGCCTGACCACGATCGATGAGGACACGTCGAGCAGGTCACCCGCCGAGGGGCTGAGGTAGCGTCATGTGGAGCACGGGCGGATCGCCGTGCTCGAGCTCGTACTCGTACACGATGAACGGACCCGTTCGGCGAGCATGCGGAAGCGCTCCTCGGCCTCCAGGGCTTTGGCCTCGGCGTTCTTCAGCTCGGTGATGTCGAGCATGACGCCCTGGAACAGACGCGGACGTCCGCGCGCGTCCCGCGCGCGGAGCGTGGCGCGATCGAGGACCCAGACGACGCGGCCGTCGGCGGCGAGGTAGCGATACTCGGCGCTGAAGGGCTCACCCGTCTGGATGCTGTGCTCGGCGAGCGGCAGGATGCGGTCACGGTCGTGGGGGTGCAGCCGTTCCTGCCAGAAGCCCGGGCGGTGCCACTCCTCTCGAGGGAACCCGAGGATCGCTTCGAGCTGTCGGCTCGTGTACAGCTCGACGTCGGCGATGTCCGTGTCGTCCTCCCAATTCGCTTCCCAGGAGTACACGGCCGCCGGGAGGTCTTCGACGAGCAGGTGGTAGCGGCGCTCCGCCTCGCGGAGTTGCACTTCGATGCGGCGCCGTTCGCCGATCTCGAGACTCATCATCTCGTTGGCTTCCTCGAGCTCGGCGGTACGCGTGAGCACGCGCATCTCGAGCTCGTCGTTGGCCAGGCGCAGGAGCTCCTCTGCGTCCTTCTGAAGAGTGATGTCGAGCATCACGCCCAGCCATCGAGGTCCATCTGCATCGAGCACGAGCTGGGCATGGTCGCGAACCCACACGTCACGGCCGTCGCTCGCCGTGAGCCGGTACTCCCGCTGCCACGGCTCGCCGGTCTCGTTGTGGCGGTCGTGCGCCTCGAGCTCCTGCTCCCGGTCGTCGGGGTGGAGCAGTTCCACCCAGATGTCTGGTTGGTCGAGCCACTCCTGCCGCGGATACCCGAGGATCTCCTCGACATGTGGGGAGACGAACAGGGTTCGGCGTTCGTCGTCGGGCCCCATCTCGTAGACGACCGCCGGCACGTGCTCGACGAGGGCCCTGTAGCGTTGCTCTGATCGGTGCAGGTCGAGTTCAGCCTGCTTCTCGGCGGTGAGGTCGGTGATCACGCCTCGCCACGTGGACTCGCCGGTCTTCGGATCGATCACCATGCGCGCATCGTCGCGGACCCAGACGTCGTGGCCGTCCGGGTGCACGTATCGGTACTCGACCCCCCAACCGACGCCGCCGTCCCACCCCGCCCGCCATGCTGCCTGGGCCCGCTCTCGATCGTCGGGATGCACGAGATCGAACCAGAGGCGCGTGTCCTTCACGAAGGCCTCGGCCGGGTGCCCGAGCAGATCGAGCACGTTCGGGCTCACGTACCGGCTGTGCTCCGCCGCTCCGTATGCGTCCATGTAGACGACGACGGGCAGCTGCTCGAGGAGTCCTCGATATCGAGCCTCGGACCGATCGAGGGCGGCCGCTGCTTCCCGCTCCGCGGTGATGTCGAGCAGCACACCCTGCCAGAACAGGGGCCTGCCCTCCTCGTCGTCGATCGGGATCGAATGGTCACGCATCCACACCACGGTCTCGTCGGGCCTGACGTCGCGGTACTCGGCGTGGAACGGCGTCCGCGTGTCGGATCGCCTCCCCCCATGAGGACCTGACTCGGTCGCGGTCGTTCGGGTGCATCGATCGGAGCCACAGGTCCGGGTCGGCGAGGTAGTCCGACGGCTGGTACCCGAGGATCTCCGAACAGTTCGGGCTGACGTAGAGGCTCCGCGGCTCGACCTCGTCAGAGTCCACGTACACGATCACCGGAAGCTTCTCGACGAGCGCCCGGTACCGCGCCTCCGATCGCTCGGCCTGGGCCTCCGCGAACCGCTCCGACGTGATGTCCTCGGTGAAGCTCTGCCGGTAGCGGATCGTGCCGTCCGCCTCGCGGACGGGCGACGATGTCTCGCGGAGCCAGCGCCATTCACCGTTGCGATGCAGGAACCGATATTCGGCGCTGAAGCGTTCGCCCGTTTCGACCGCTGCGGTCCACCTCGCCCCGAGCTCCGGCCCTTCGTCAGGGTGGAGGCGTTCGACCCAGATGCCGGGAAGCGAGAGCAGTTCTTCGGGGCTGAATCCGGAGATCTCCTCGATGCGTCGACTCGCGTAGAGCACGCGTGCAGCGGGCTCGTTCGTCAGCAGCACGACCGCGGCAGGGGAATCCTCGACGATCTGCCTGTAGAGCGGCTCGTCTTGTGGGAACGTCGGGGACTCGCTCACGTCGGGAGGGTAGCGCGAGGCATCGGTCGGGGGAAGGGCGCACACCCTATCCTCCGTCGCGAGCCGGGACTCGCACGATTGCCGGGTTGCGGAACCGGTCATCGGGTGCAAGGGTTGCGGCCAGCAACACGGGGTCGTGACCCTGAGAGCGCCCGCAACGAGGGATCGACGCATCGAGCGGGAGGTTGTTGATGCTCAGGAGCAAGTCGTTCGCACTCGTCCCCTTGGTGCTCGCCCAGGTGCTCGTTCTCGGGCCCGGACCCGCGCGGGCGGCGGCCGTGGCGGCCGACTATCGGTTCCAGAACTCGCTCGCCAGCTCGGTCGGGACCGTCCCGGACCTGACGGAGATCGGTCACGGATCCAGTAGCTTCGTCGACGAAGACGTGCTCTCGGCGACACGGACCGTGCTGAGGTTCCCGCGGGGCAACGGCGTGGCCCTTTCTCCCGCGACAGAGGTCATCAATACGGACGAGTACACGATCGAGCTCTTGTTCCGCTTCCATCGGATCGAGAGCTGGCGGAAGATCATCGATTTCAAGAACGGTACGGACGATTCCGGGTTGTACAGCCTCGATGGGCATCTGAACTTCTACCCAACGGAGATCGCCACGAGTCGGTCGATCGAGGCGGATACGTACGCGCAGGTGGTGCTGACCAGGGTGGCCTCCGGGAAGATCGCGGGCTACGTCAACGGCGTCAGGCAGTTCTCCTTCCGCGACGTCGACGGGTTCGGCGTGATCGATGCGGACGATACCCTCCGGTTCTTCAAGGACGACAGGACCACCCGAGGCGAGCAGGCCAAGGGGGCCGTCTCCCGGATCCGGCTGTACGACGGGGCGCTCACGCCGACCGAGGTGGCCGCCCTCGCGTGTCAGGAGATCCCGAACGCCATCTGCGGCTCGGACGCGGACGACCAGATCACGGGGACCGCCGGCGACGAGATCGTCCTCGCAGGGGCGGGAGATGACACCGTCGACGGTGGCGGCGGGAACGACATCCTGTTGGGACAGGCGGGCGCCGACACGCTCGCGGGTGATGAGGGCCGCGATCATCTTCAGGGGGGGACAGGGCCGGACGAACTGGACGGCGGAGCCGGGAACGATATGTGCTCGGGCGGGCCCGGGCGCGACCGGCTCCGACACTGCGAGCACGAACGGAGCTGATGCCCGCATCTCGGGCTCGCACGAACCGATCCGCGAACCGCTCGTCATCGCCCACCGAGGTGCGTCCTGGGAGGAGCCGGAGAACACGCTCCGTGCCTTCCGGCGAGCGATCGAGCTCGGCGCGGATCACGTGGAGTTCGATGTCAGGGCGACCCGTGACGGCGTGCTGGTCGCCGCGCACGACCCCGTCCGCATGCGCTTCGGCGAGCTGCGCGATCGCAGCCCCGAGGTTCCGACGCTCGCCGAGGTCCTGGAGGAATGCGTCGGCAAGATCGGTCTCGTGGTCGAGGTCAAGCGAAACGACGTGACCGAACGGACGCTCGCGCTGCTCCGCGAGTTCGAGATCGACGAGGATCCGACCATCGTGGCCTCGTTCTCACCCCACGCGATCGTGTCGACGAAACGCCTGCGGCCCGGGTTGCGCACGATCCAGCATCTCGGGCGAGTATCGATGCGCGCTGCGGCCGACTACGCCTGGGGCGTGGGCCTCGGCGACCGCCAGGCCACCGCTCGGGCCGTCCGGGGAGCCCAGCGGCTGGGGCTCGCGTCGACCGTGTACACCGTGAACGACCCTGCGCGCATGCGCGCGCTCATCGGGCTCGGTGTCTCCGGGATCTTCACCGACCGGCCCGACCTGCTGAGGCAGACCCTCCGCGGGTCCGCGTCCGAGCCGGGAGCATGAGCAGCTCGCGAGACGGCGATGATCAGGATGTCGGTGCGGTGAACCGGATCAGCTCCTCGCGCTGCGAGCCCTTCGAGACCCCGAGCACCAGCACCGGCCCGACGCCCTTCGCGTAGAACTTGTACTCCAGGATCTTCGGGTGCAGCGGCGTGAAGTCCTTGGTCAGCAGGGCGTCCCGGAAGTACCCGTAGGGCACCTGGACCCGCTCCGTCGTGCTGAGGACCTGCGCCGCGTCTTCGGCTTCACCCGCGTAGTACTCCTGGCGGTACGTCACGCCGACGCTCGGGTCTGCCGGAACGACCACGCCTGGGTATGCGCCGTCGACCCCGGCTTCCCACGACCCAGCGGTGCTCACGACGACGCCGTCTTCGTACTCGGCCGTCTTCTCTCCCAGGTACCAGATGTTGCCGCAGTGGTCCTGGGCGTACCAGTCGAGCGTGTCCTCGACGAGCTGACCGCGTGCGCTGACCACGTCGTGCACGACGGTGGCATCGATGCCGAGGATCTCCTTCGTGCGGGCCTTCACCGAGATGTTGACGCGCTGCGTGCGCCCTTCCTCGTAGACCCACGTGGTCCCCGGCGCCATCGGCCACAAGGGGTTGTCGATCGGCCCGCCGAAGTCCGCCGGATCCAACGTGACGGGATCGCTGCCCTGCGGAAGCTCGATCGGGCACGAACCCCGCCGCGTTCCCAACCCCGCCAGGCACCACGGTCATCGCCAACGCGATCACGACGGTGATCGCTGACAGTCCTCGCTTCATCATCGGGAGCCTCCTGCGTCGATCGCTGATGTCGGTGAGCGTGACGGCGTGCGCCTGCGGCCAGCCTGAACGATCTGAAGGGGACCTGAGGGCGCTTCGGACCCCGTCCCTCGCGGTGGCGGCAGGCGCGACTCAGTTGAAGGCCGGCCACGACCTTCCGGATTTCACGGGCCGTGTCCGCGGCGGCGTCGAGGTCCTCATCGAGCACCGCAGTTCCCAGGTCACCGACCAACGTATCGATCCGTGGTGCGCGCGACCGGGTCGACCGTGTGCACGAACCGATCCCGGATCGATTCCATCGTGGCGACGATCGCTCCGCATCCCGCCGACGGAACCGGCTCTGGCGTGCACGAGCGCGCGACGAGCCCACAGCTCGAACCGGATCGTGTCGACCTCGGTCACCGGGCGATAGCGGAGCTGCAGGTTGATGCCCGCGTACGAGGCGTCGATCGACGCCGCTCGTGTCTTCGAGCGATCGCGGGATGCGATCTGGTCGACCAGCTCCTCAAGCAAGACGTGTGGCTTCACGAGCCTCGGCGGCACATCGCCTGCGCGGAACGCGTTCCACGCGTCGACCATGCCGACCGAAGTCATCTCGGCCCGCCTCCACTGCGCAAACGTCGCGAGCCGCGACGAAGATGCGATCGGCGCCTTCGGAGATCGCCGTCAGCTCGGCAGGCACACCGTCCGGAAGCGAGTCCGTCGGCGAGCCAGGGCCATCGCCTCGACGTCAGGGCCGTCGGTCGAGCGGAACTCGCCGTATCCCGGCGCGAACAGCTTGTCGCTCAGCGTGCCGTCCTGATGTGTCTCGGTCCCCGCCAACCCACCCGAGATCGGGCCGGATGGCCCCTCGAAGGTCTGGTCGACCTTCGTCACCACTTCTTCGAACACGTTCCCGCTGTTGCCTTCGAAGGGTCCTGTCGCGACAACAGTATGAGCTGAGTAGACGAGGACGTGCTCCGGATGCGCAAGCTTCGCCCTTCGACGAGATCCGTCGGAACGGGGGGGATACTGCCACATCTGGCGCGCTCACGGGACTGTGGCACAAACAGCGCTCACGTTGCCTCTCTTCGACCCTTCAACGGCCAGGCGATCTGGTCGACGACGCATTCGATATCGCCACACTTCCCACCTAACGGTTCACTCGCGCCTCACGATCGCAACTCGCGTCGTCGCACTCAGGGCGTCTCTCGCCCCCGGATCGAGATCCGCGGCTGATGGGATGAGAAGGCGAGCAGTAGGCTGCTCGCTGCTCGAAGGCGAGACTACGAAGGGTGCTTCGACGCCAACGATGATGTGTCGTGCTCCGGTTGCGGATGTTCCGGCCTCACCCGATATCTAAAAGCTCTGACACTTCTTCTGCTAGATATGCCTACTGCTGTGGGATCGACGAAACCTTAGATTTGCGGCCTTCCCCGGCGCACCAGGGGTCACGATCGAACGATTCAGCGGCGGGTCGAGAGGGCGCAACCGTCCCGGGCAGAAAATTAAAAATTTAAGCCGTCGTTGCTCCATGTCTTGAAGGGGTGGGCTTGCTGGTCGAGGGCTTCCTTCGTTTGCCAGCCCGCTTCTGCGAAGTTGTTGGAGTTCTGGACGACTCCTACCTGACGCCAGCTGAACCACTGGTGGTCATCGAAATTGTTCACGTATAGGTCGCCTCGAGTGCCATACACAGGGGTATCGAATTGAATTGCGCCGATCGCCCCCTTTGTCGTGGCTCCTCCGCAGGCAGCGTTCGCGGGAAATGCCAGCCCTAGAACAAGAACGCCTGCAAGGCTGAACACCAAGCCTATCCCAGCCTTGAGGTGTCGAGTCATCCAATCAGCTCCTACACAGTCTCTCGCCCACGATACCCGACTCAGGACACGTTCCGAGGCGCCAACCATGCGACAGACCGGGAAGGCTAAGCCCCGATCCGTCGACGAATGACCCGAGGCATCATGCAGCGTGCCACACTCGTTCTGAACTGCGAGCATCCTGTCCAGGGAGGATGGCCGAGCGGACGAAGGCGACGGTCTTGAAAACCGTTGGTCCGGGCGACCGGGCCCGTGGGTTCGAATCCCACTCCTCCCGCTGACCATCCTCCATCACCTCGGCGCCCCCTTGCCCGCTCGGCCGACCCCGTGATAGGACCTTCCTCCCGCACCCCAGGAGGCGACATGGCCCGACGTCGTGAGCAGGACCCAACCGAGCGGTATCCCTTCGGACGGAGACGGTTCCTGCAGGGGGCGGCGGCCACCACCGCGGCGGCGTTCCCGATCCTGCGGGCAGGCGCAGCTCGCGCGCGAGGAGGATGCGACCTCTACGGCACGCCGCCGAGCTTCATGGGGGTGGTGCCCGATCCTGCGAGCGTGCTCGGGTTCCCGATCGGGGTCGACCGCGAGGTCACGTCGGCCGAGTCGAACGACTACCTGCAGGCGGTCGTCGCGGCCAGCAACCGGTCGCGCGGCGGCGTGGTGGGCACGAGCGTGCAGGGGCGCACGATCCGGTACGCGGTGCTGAGCCACCCCGACAACGTGACCGTCTCGGGGTTGGAAGCGGTGCGCCAGGCGAACCTCGAGATCCGAGACCCGTCGACCCGCCAGCGGCGCGTGGACGAGCTGGCACGCACGACGCCCGCGTTCGCCTGGATCGAGGCGAACGTGCACGGCTCCGAGGAGAGCGGCGCCGACGCCGCTCTCCAGCTGCTCTACGAGCTCGCCGATCGCGACGATTGCGTCGTCGAGACGCTGCTCGCGAACCTCGTGATCGTCGTGATCCCGGTGCAGAACCCGGACGGCCGTGAGCTCGACCAGCGGCGCAACGGCTACGGGTTCGACCTGAACCGCGACGTCTTCGCGCGCACGCAGGTCGAGACCGACGACCGGGTCGAGCTGATGCGCACGTACCCGCCGCTGCTGCTCCTGGACCACCACGAGTTCGGGTACTACCGGGCGTTCTTCCCGCCCAACGCCGATCCGGTGTTCCACGAGGTGCCTGAGCAGGTGATGCGCCAGATCGACGACCTGTACGGGCCCGCGATGGCGCGGCTGTTCCATCGGAACGACTGGCCGTTCTTCAACGGCGGCATCTACGACTTCCTCGCCCCGCAGTTCAACGACACGGGCACGTCGCTCGGGTTCAACGGCGTGGGCATGACCCTCGAGGTGTACAACGGCTCGCCCCTCGAGAAGCGGTTCGATCGCCAGCTCGGCATCCAGTGGGCGTGCCTGTGGCAGGCGGCCACGAACCGCCGTCGCATCCTGCGGGCCTGGCACGACGCGAGCGTGACGGCGGTCGAGCAGGGCAGGGCTGGGAAACTCGAGCCGAACAAGCGGTACTTCATGCCCGACCTGAAGGTGCGCACGAAGGTGCCGACCGAGCCGCTGCGGCACTACTTCGTGCTCGACACGCCGCGCACCCATGACGAGGTGTCGCTGCTGATCCGCCGGCTGCAGCGCATGGACGTCGAGGTGTACCGCCTCGACGAGGACACCGCCGTGGGTGACTTCCATGAGCTCGCCTCGAAGCCCTCCACGACCGCGCGTACCTCGGTCCCGCCGACGGTCCTGCCGCCGGGCACGGTGTGGATCCCGATGGCCCAGCGTCAGAAGCACTGGATCCAGGCCGTGATGGGCGAGCAGCCCTACTGCCCGACCTACTACACGTACGGGCTCGCGGGCTGGAGCCTCCCGCTCAGCATGAACCTCGAGGCGGGGTCGTCCGGCCTCACGCTGCGGCCGAGCGCGACGCTGTTGCCGCCGGAACCGGAGCCGAGCCCGCCGTCGATCCCGCCGGGTGCGCCGACGATCGGCCTGTACCGCATGTCGAGCGGGGGCTACGCGCAGGAGTCGTTCGGGGCCACGCAGTGGCTCTTCGACACCGTCTGGAACGTGCCGTACACGTACCTCGAGGCGCCCGATATCGCTGCAGGCGCGCTCGCCGGCATCGACGTGCTCGTCACACCGGGCGGCGACTGGCCGACCGCGCTGCGGCGCCTCGGCGACACCGGCGCGCAGGCGCTGCGGCGCTGGGTCCGCAACGGAGGCCGCTACGTCGGGTACCGAGGCGGGGGAGCCAAGCTCGCGCAGGCGATCGGACTCACGACCGCGTCGATGCGCGATCCGATCGCCGACGTGCCGGGCAGCGTCGTGCGCGTCGAGCTCGATCGAGATCATCCGTTGGCGGAGGGCATCGGGCGATGGTGCTGGATCCTCTTCGACGACGACGACGTGATCGCGGACTGGTCGCCGGGCACGGCGCCGGTGACCTTCCCTCGAGGGCCGCGCAACGGGTTCTACGTCTCGGGCCTCGCCGACGGCGAGCGGCAGCTCTACGGCACGCCGGCCGTGATCGACGAGCGCGCGCGCAACGGACGGGTGGTGCTGATGCCGAGCGACCCGTTCTTCGACGGGCACATGGAGGGCTCGCGCAAGATCCTGTGGAACGCGATCTTCGGGCCCGACCCGGCGGCGCCCGCGCGGGTCGACGCCGGTGCCTACGAGCGCGCGGTCGACCGGGCGCGGCGGGCGGCCCTCGCCGGGCCGAGCTGGCCGATGGCGATCAGGGTGAGCGTCGCCACCGGCGACGAGGCCGAGGTCCGGCGCATCCTCCGACGCTTCCGTGCCCGCTACGTGGTGCGACACGACGGCGACGTCGCGAGGTTCCGCATCAGGAACCCGCGCGAGCTCTCGCTCGAGGAGCACCCCTGGGCGATCGACCTCGCGCTCGCCCTGCAACGGGCGCGCATCGAGGTCCGCGGGTTCCGCGCGCGGTAGGCCGGACGCTCAGTCGCCGGCGATCGCGGCCACCAGCTCGCGACAGAAGTCGGGGATGTCCTCGACCACGCGCCCCCAGACGATGTTCCCGTCGCGGAACGCGGGCTCGTCGACCCACGTCGCACCGGCGTTCTCGAGGTCGTCCTTGATGCCGACCGAGCCGGTCGCCCGCACGCCCTTCACGATGCCGGCCGAGATGCCCACCCAGCCGGCGTGGCAGATCATGCCGACGATCGCGCCGCGCTCATGGACGCCTCGGACGAGGTCCTTCACCGAGTCGTACCGGCGGAGTTTGTCCGGCGCCCACCCGCCCGGAACGACGATCGCGTCGTAGCTCGAGCCGTCGATCACGTCGACCGTTGTCTCCGCCGCCGTTCGGAGCCCGTTCTTCCCGACCACCTCGCCGGTCGTGATGCCGGCGACGGTCACGTCGGCACCCTCTTCCTGCAGCCGCATCAAGGGAACGTGGAACTCGAGATCCTCGAAGCCATCAGCAACCAGCACCACCACACGCTTGCCGTCGAGTCGTCCCGTCATGTCGTGCACCTCCCGGCATCCACCCTAGCGATGGAAACGCAGAGGGCTACGGTCGGCCCGCTCCGTAGACTGGGGACGTGAGCTCGGCCCCTTCCCGCGATCGGTTCCTGCGTGCCTGCGGCCTGCAGAGCGTGGATCGAACGCCCGTGTGGTTCATGCGCCAAGCCGGGAGGTACCTGCCGGAGTATCGCGAGTTGCGTGGCGACCGCGACATCCTGGAGACCTGCAGGGATCCGGCCCAGGTCGTCGAGATCTCGCTGCAGCCGCTCCGACGCATGGACGTCGACGCGGCGATCGTGTTCAGCGACATCATGGTGCCGCTGGCCGGCGTCGGCGTCGACGTGCGCATCGAGCCCGGCCTGGGTCCGGTGGTCGGCACGCCGGTGCGCTCGGGTGCGGACGTCGAGCGACTGCGGCCGCTCGAACCCGAGCGCGACGTGCCCCAGTCGCTCGAGGCGATCCGTCTGCTCCGCAAGGAGCTCGGGGTGCCGCTGATCGGGTTCGCAGGCGCGCCCTTCACGCTCGCGAGCTACCTCGTCGAGGGCGGCCCGAGCCGGAACCACGAGCGCACGAAGGCGCTGATGCACGGCGATCACGTCACCTGGGACGCCCTGATGCGAGCGCTGGTCGCGATCGTCGTGCCGCACCTGCGTGCGCAAGCGGAGGCCGGCGCCCAGGCGCTGCAGGTGTTCGACTCGTGGGTGGGCGCGCTCGACCGCGACGACTACCGCCGGCGGGTGCAGCCGCACATGTCGAACGTCTTCGCCGGGCTCGCGGACCTCGGTCTGCCGGTGATCCACTTCGGCGTCGGCACCGGCGAGCTGCTCGGCGAGATGGCGGTCTCGGGTGGCCAGGTGCTCGGCATCGATTGGCGTGTGCCGATCGACGAGGGCTGGGACCGGGTCGGTCACGACCGGGCCGTGCAGGGCAACCTCGACCCGGCCGTGCTCGGCGCGCCCTGGGAGGTGGTCGAGCGCAAGACCCTCGAGGTGCTGCGTCGCGCCGGCGGCCGCGACGGCCACGTCTTCAACCTCGGCCACGGCGTGCTCCCCGACACCCCGCCGGACGTGCTCGCCCGCCTCGCCGACTTCGTGCACGCGGAAACCGAGAGGAGGCCCACGTGAGCGATGCCGCAACGATCGGCGTTCTCGTGATGGCCTACGGCACGGCCGCAGGCCCCGACGACATCGAGCGGTACTACACCGACATCCGTGGCGGCCGGGCGCCGAGCCCCGAGCACCTGCAGGAACTGCGGGACCGCTACGAGGCGATCGGGAACGTCTTCCCGCTGCTCGACACGACGATCGCGCAGGCCGAAGGGCTGGTCGAGCACCTGAACGCCATCGACCACGGCGACACCTACCGTGCCTACCTCGGCATGAAGCACTCGCCCCCGTTCATCCCCGACGGGGTCGAGGCGATGCGCGCCGACGGCATCGAGCGCGGCATCGGCATCGTGATGGCGCCGCACTGGTCGGGGATGTCGGTCGAGACCTACATCGAGCGGGTTCAGCAGGCGGTGGAGGACCACGGCGAGACGCCGGCGTTCACGTTCGTCCGCAGGTACCACGACCACCCGGCGTTCGTCGCGTTCCTGACCGAGCGCGTGCGGGAGGCGCTCGCCGCGTTCCCCGATGAGCTGCGCAACGACGCGGCGGTGATCTTCAGCGCGCACTCCCTGCCGGTGCGAACGGTCGAGGACGGGTCGCTCCGCTGCGCGTACTGCGACTGTGACGACTCCTGCCGCTACCGCGACGGCCTGCAGGAGACGGCCGATCTCGTGGCCGCCCGGCTCGGGCTCGAGCACTACCTGATCGCGTGGCAGAGCGCGGGTCGCACCGCCGATCCATGGTGGGGTCCGCCCGTCGAGGACGTGATCCAGCAGCTGGCGATGGTCGGGCACCCGGCTGTGCTCGTGTGCAGCGCCGGGTTCGTGGCCGATCACCTCGAGGTGCTCTACGACCTCGACATCGAGGCGCGCGAGATCGCCGAGGAGGCCGGCATCACCTTCGCGCGCACCCGGATGCCCAACGCCGATCCCGAGTACCTGGACGTGCTGGCTCAGGTCGTGCGCGATCACATGGCCCAGGTGCCGGCGGGGTGAGCCTTCCCGGCACGAGCAGCGTGGTCGTCGTCGGCGGCGGGGTCACCGGCCTCACGGTCGCGCATCGGCTGGAGCAGGCCGACGCGTCGATCGACGTGACCGTGCTGGAGGCCGGCTCGGACCCCGGCGGCAAGCTCCGGAACGTCGCGCTCGCCGACTTGGTGCTGCCGGCCGGTGCCGACTCGTTCCTCGCCCGCAAGCCGTGGGCGGTCGAGCTCTGCAGGGAGCTCGGCATCGAGCTCGAGACACCCGGTGCATCGGGCGCCTATCTCTGGACCGACACCGGCCTCGTGCCGCTGCTCAAGGATGCCCCGTTCGGCATCCCCGGCGACGTCGCCGAACTCTTCCGGTGGCCCGGCCTGTCCGCCGCCGGGAAGCGCCGAGCCGCGCAGGACCTGGTGCGCCGGGCGCGCAAGGGCGACGACGACGAGTCGCTCGGCTCCCTGCTCAGACGCAGGCTCGGCGACGAGGCGACCGACCTCGCCGTCGGTCCGCTGCTCGCAGGGCTCTACGCCGGCGACGTCGACCGGCTGAGCGTGCAGGCCACGTTCCCCGATCTCGCGGCGTGGGAGCGCGCGCAGGGCAGCCTGTTCCGCGGGTCGCAGGCGACGTCGAAGATGGCGCGGCGCTCGCAGCTCGGTCCGATGTTCCTCCGGCCTCGAGGGGGCGTCGAACGGCTCACCCGCACGCTGGCCGAGCGCCTCGCCGGCCGGGTCCGCACCGGTGCCGCGGTGACCGCGGTCGAGCCCCGGCGGGTGACGCTCGACGACGGCGGGTCGATCGAGACCGACACGATCGTGATCACCACGCCCGCACACGAGGCAGCGAGGCTGCTCGCCGGCGCCGGCCCGGCGGCAGCCGGCGATCTCGCCGGCATCACGTACGCCTCGACGGGCGTCGTGTTGATGGTGTACGCCGAGGGCACCCAGGCCGGCCTCCCCGGCGGCACGGGATTCGTCGTGCCGCGCGGGAAGGCTCCGATGACCGCCGCGACATGGCTCAGCAGCAAGTGGCCGACCGAGTCCTTCGGAGCCCGGGCCGTCGTGCGCTGCTACGTGGGCGCGGTGGGCGAGGAGGACATCGTCGACGCCGGCGACGACGACCTGATCGAGGCGTGCGCGCGGCACCTCGCCGCCGTCGTGAACCTGCCCGAGATGCCCGAGCATTCGACCGTGGTGCGCTGGCCGGCGTCGATGCCGCAGTACGAGGTGGGGCACCTCGATCGCGTCTCGCGCATCCGTGAGACGTTGCCCCCCGGTATCGTCGTCGCGGGACAGGCCTACGACGGCGTCGGTGTTCCCGACTGCGTGCGCGCCGCGAACGAGACGGCCGAACGGATCGTCGCCGGGCTCGCAGTCGTTCCGACCGATCACGAGGAGACGGTTCCATGACCGACCAGCCCGAGACGATCTACGCGCTGTACCCGGTGTTCAAGGCGACGCCTCGCTTCCGCGACGAGCTCGCCGATGCCGACGATCTGCGCGACGGCGTGCAGGAGGTCGAGAACCTCTACAAGGCGTGGGAAGGCCGTGTCGACGTGCGCGGCACGTACTCGACCGTAGGGTTCCGCGCGGACGCCGACCTGATGCTCTGGCTCGTCGGCCACACGCCCCAGGACATGCAGCGCTTCTTCGTGGAGTTCCGTCGCACGCGTGCCGGTCGCCTGATGGACCTGTCGTGGACGTTCATGGGGGTCGTGAAGCCGGCCGAGTTCACGCCCGATCACCGTCCCGCGTTCGTGAAGGGTGTGCCGCCGGAGACGTTCCTATGCGTCTACCCGTTCGTCCGCACGCCCGAGTGGTACCTGCTGCCCCGTGAGGAGCGTGGGGAGCTGCTGCGCGAGCACGGCGTCGTCGGTCGCGAGTACCCGCAGGTGCTCGCGAACACCACGAGCGGGTTCGGCCTCGGCGACTGGGAATGGATCCTGGCCTTCGAGGCCGAGCAGGCCGACACGCTCGTCGACGTGATCCGCGAGCTCCGCAACACGAAGGCGCGCCTCTACACGAAGGAAGAGGTCCCCTTCGTCACGGGCATCCGCAAGCCGGTCGCGGAAGCCTTCGACGACCTGGTCTGATGCGACCTCGACACTAGTCCAACGCAGACTACTTGCCGGGTTTCGAGGCGTGCAGGACGTCGTCGGCGTGGTCGGGCACGTACGTGTACAGGTCGCGAGGTGGCCGGACGTAGCCTTCATCGCGTTGGCGCGGCGGCATGACGATCTCGGGCACCGGCCTCCCCTCGTACGGCACGTGTGCCAGCAGGTCCGAGATGCAGTTGAGCCGCGCCTTCTTCTTGTTGTCGGCATCGACGACGTACCAGGGGGCCTCGGGGATGTCGGTGTGCACGAACATCTCGTCCTTCGCGCGTGAGTACTCGATCCACTTCGTCCGGGAGTAGAGGTCGGTCTCGCTCAGCTTCCACCGGCGTAGCGGATCGTCGATGCGTTTGGCGAACCGGCGTTCCTGCTCCTCGTCGCTCACCGAGAACCAGTACTTGATGAGGATGATGCCGTCCTCGACGAGCAGCCGTTCGAAGATCGGGGTCTGGCGCAGGAAGCGGTAGTACTCGGCCTGCGTGCAGAACCCGAGCACGCGTTCCACCCCCGTGCGGTTGTACCAACTGCGGTCGAACAGAACGATCTCGCCGGCCGACGGGAGCTGCTCCACGTACCGCTGGAAGTACCACTGGGTGCGCTGCCGATCCGACGGCTTCGGCAGGGCGACGTGTCTCGTGATGCGCGGGTTCGTGTGCTCGGTGATGCGCTTGATCGTGCCGCCCTTGCCGGCCGCATCGCGCCCCTCGAAGATCACGACCACGCGACCGCCGGTCTCGGTGATCCACTGCTCCATCTTCACGAGCTCCTCCTGCAGGTGGAAGAGCTCGCGTTCGTACACCTTGTTCGGGTATTTCGCCCTGCCGGACCCTTCGCGTTCCATCGCCTCGGACATCGACTTCGCACCCCTCCGTCGCTCGCGTTCCGCCAACCGTACGACTCAGCTCGGCAACGAGCGAAGCGTCTCACGGATGATGCGAACCGCGTCGTCGGGGTCGGCGCCCGCTTGGGCGACGCGCACCGCGAACGCGGTCGCCGCCTCGCGGAGCGACTCGGCGGGATCGACGGACGGCGTCGACGCGGGCCGCCGGGCGAAGGACCCGTGCCGCCGGCGGGTCTCGATCCACCCGTCTCTCTCGAGCTCGCGATAGGACCTCGCGATCGTTCCTTCAGCGACCCCCAGGTCGCGTGCGAGCTGTCGGATCGTGGGGAGCCGGCTGCCGACGGGCACCACACCGGTCGCGATCATCTCGGAGATCTGGGATCGGACCTGCTCGTACGGTGGCACGGCCCCGTTGGGATCGACACGGACGATCATGCCGACGGTCCGGCCGACGCCGATGCCAGGTCGCGCCGGGTCCGCCATCTCGGGGGATGCCGGACGAAGAGCCAGCTCGCCAGGGCCATGCACAGCGCGATGAGCGACGCCACGGTGGCTGCGACATCGAAGGGCGAGCCGGTCGCAGCCAGGGCGGCGTTGAGGTCACCGAGCAGGTACGCGAGCACGAACAGGCTCAGTGTGAGCGCTGCCCCGGCGATCGCGTGCATCGACGACGAGCGGAAGGCATCGTCGGCAGCGATCGCCTCGACGCGATCGGCGGGCTGGGGCCGCCGGACGATCGCACGGATCGAGACCGCCGCGACCAGCGTGACGACGGCGCCGAAGACGAACGGGGCGATCACCGCCGCCGGCTCGCTGAGGCCGAGACGCCACGGGACGTCCGAGGCCACCGCCACCTGCCACAGCACGACCGCGGCACTGGCGATCGGGGTCGCGACGAGGGCGACGATCGTGTACCGCGGGAGGTAGGACCCCAAGGTCCTCGGCGACAGTGCGGCGGCGGCCGTGCCCCGCGGACGGTCGGGGCGCCCGAACGCCACCTCGGCCACGACCGAGCCGACGAGGTAGCCGGCCACCAGCATCAGCCATGGATTCGCCCACACGGTCGCGTCTTCCCCGGGGAGGGCCTGTGCTCCGAGGAAGCCGGCGAAGGCGAACGAGAAGCGCGCTCGACGGGTGTACGCGAGGTACCGGGCGGCGAGATGCCTCGTGCGTTCGTCGGCCGGTGCCCCGTAGACCTCGATCCAGCGGTCGATCTCCCGGTCGGTCGGGCGCCGGAAGGCGGATGCGACCACGAGTCCGATCACCAGCACCGGCACGGACACGATGACCCACTCGTTCCAGCTCACGTCGGCTCCTCTATCGTTGTATCGATACATTGATACAGAAGCGTAGGGCCGTCAACCCTCTTCGACTCCGGACCGAGTCCCGCGGCGGTTAGCCTTGGAGGCGATGCCGCGATCGAACGCCGACCCCGATGTGCTCGCCGACCGGAAGTCGCTTCGCGCGATCCCGATCCACGACCGACCGAAGCCACGCATGCGCGGGCGGTTGCATCAGGGCGCGTTCATCGCGTCCATCCCGGCCGGCCTGCTGCTCGTGCTGCTCGCGTCCGATGCTCGCTCGCGTATCGCGACGTCGATCTACGCGCTCACGCTCACCGGCTTGTTCGGCGTGAGCGCCGCGTACCACCTGGGCGACTGGAACCGCGAGGCGCACGCCCGCATGCAGCGGCTCGACCACTCGATGATCTTCGTGCTGATCGCCGGCACGTACACGCCCTACTGCCTGCTCGTGCTGCAGGGCACGCTCGCGACGGTCGTGCTCGTCGCGGTGTGGGTCGGGGCGGCCGTCGGCGTCGGGACGAAGCTCTACCGGGTCGACCTGCACGTGCTCTCGGGGTTCATGTACATCGGGCTCGGATGGCTCGTGGTGGTGAGCTTGCCGGCCTTGCTGCGCGGGCTCGACACGGCCGAGACCGTGTTCCTCGTCGCCGGCGGACTGCTCTACTCGCTCGGCGCGCTCGTGCTCGCCACCCACAGGCCGAACCCGTGGCCTCGAACCTTCGGCTATCACGAGGTGTGGCATGCGGCGACGATCGCCGCGGCCGTCTGCCAATACGTCTCGATCCTGCTGGTCGTGCTCGGCCTGCGTGGCTAGACGCCCGCCTCCAGCAGGGGCTCGAGCGTCTCGATCGGGCGATGTCCGTTGAGATCGGCCGGGCGCCCCTCGAGCGCTTCCTCGGGCCGAAGGATCAGGAAGGTCTGCAGCCCGATCGCCGCCGCCCCGTCGCAGTAGCGCACCTGATCGTCGACGAAGACCGAGCGCCCGGGCGCAGGATCGCCTACCCGGGCGAGGGCCTCACGGTAGATCGCGGGGTCGGGCTTCATCGCGCCGACCTCGAACGACAGGACCACGGCGTCGAACTCACGCTCGAGCCCGAGCCGTTCGACGATCGGACGCGTGTTGTGCGAGCAGTTGCTCACGAGCACGGTCGGCACGCCGCGCTCCCGCAGGGTTCGCACCACCTCGAGGGAGTCGTCGTACAGTCGGACCGAGGCCGCCATCTCGTGTTCCATCTCGAGGAGCTCGGCGATCAGGTCGGGCGTGGGCTCGATGCCGGCAGCCTGCACCGTCGCCGTCAGGTCGCCCACGATGTCCGGGTTGACGCCGACGCTCCGGGTGGGTCGGGTCTGGCTGAACGCGCGTCCCATCGCCTCGTGCGGGATGCCGAGGTGGTCGGCCAGCCGCCCCTGCCAGGAGCGCCAGTCGCTCCATGCGAGCGTGTCGTAGAGATCCAGCAACACCGCGTCGTACGCCATTTCCTCCAGCCTACCGAGGCTCCTCTGCTACTCCGACCAGAGGCCGGCGAGGTACGCATCGACGTCGACGCTTCCGGTGATGTCGACGACCTCGTGCGTCATGTCCACGCGTGGCCCGATCTCCTCGAACGTCGATCGCACCTCGGGCGGCTCGAGGAAGCGTGAGAGCTGCGAGTAGGAATGCGGGTCGCCCTTGGGCTTGCGGTAGTAGCGCATCGGGCGGTACACGTGGAGCGCGTCGCGTGCCCTCGTGAGCGCCACGTACAGCAGTCGACGCTCCTCCTCGATCTCGTCGTCGTCACCGGTGGCCATGTCGCTCGGGATCATGCCGTCGGCGGCGTGGATCACGTGGACGACATCCCACTCGAGCCCCTTGGCCGAGTGGATCGTCGAGAGCACGAGCCAGTCCTCGTCGAGCAGCGGCGGTCCGGCGAGATCGCCTGTGCTCGACGGAGGATCGAGCGTGAGCTCCGCCAGGAACCGGCCCCGAGCCTCGTACCCGCCCGCGAGTGCCGCGAGCTGGTCGAGGTCGCGCAGGCGCGCCGCCGACGCGTCGTACCGGCGGGCGAACACGGGCGCGAGGAACCCACGGAGCCGCTCGATCTGCGCAGCCGGCGAGAGCACGGTCTCGTCGGCGCACCCGCGCAGGGCCGAGCGCAGCTCCTGGACGCCCTCGAGGGCGCTCCGAGGCACCTCGACCGGCTCGTCGAGGAACCGCACCAACGGCGACCTGTCACCGCCGAGTGCCCGCACGCCGATCGCATCCATCAGCCGTCGGGCCGTCGCCGGGCCCATGCCGTCGGGAAGCTGCAGCACGCGGAACCACGCGACCTCGTCGTGGGGGTTCTCGAGGACGCGCATGATCGCGAGCGTGTCCTTGACGTGGGCGGCTTCCATGAACTTCAGGCCGCCGTACTTCACGAAGGGGATGTTCCGACGAGTGAGCTCGACCTCGAGGTGGTCGCTGTGGTGGGCGGCGCGGAACAGCACCGCCTGCTCCTTGAGCGGCACGCCTTCCTCTCGGTGGGCGAGCACGGTCTCGCACACGGCGTCGCACTGCTCCGCCTCGTCGAGGCAGGTTCGGAGCGATGGACCGAGGTCGCCCCGGCGCGCC
Source organism: uncultured Actinomycetes bacterium (assembly GCA_963734685.1). Taxonomy (GTDB): domain Bacteria; phylum Actinomycetota; class UBA4738; order UBA4738; family HRBIN12; genus JAOUEA01. The sequence continues at coordinate 834,864 of CAVTIC010000001.1, forward strand.
GACCACAGCGTCTTCTCGTGCCGCTGCGGGCTCAGCGCGATCACCGCGTTCGACGAGCCGAGGATGGGTGGCGTCGAGCGGTAGTTCTGTTCGAGCCGCACGATGGCCGCTCCCGGATACCGCGAGGGGAACTCCAGGATGTTGCGCACCGTCGCCGCTCGGAACCCGTAGATCGCCTGCGCGTCGTCTCCGACCACCGTCAGGTTGCGCGGCGTGTCGTCGGGGCGCAGTCCCTCGAGGATGTCGGCTTGCAGCGCATTCGTGTCCTGGTACTCGTCGACGAGCACGTGATCGAACATCTCGGCGAGCTGCGAGCGGGTCGCGGGAGCGGTCGCGAGTGCCTTCCAGAACAGCAGCAGGTCGTCGTAGTCGAGCACGTGCTGAGCGCGCTTGCGCTCGGTGTAGGCACCGAAGATCTCGCGGATGCCGTCGGCCTCGCCGAGACACCACGGGTAGTGCCGTTTCAGCACGTCACCGAGCGTGTCGCCCGCGTTCACCGTTCGCGAGTAGATGCCCGCGAGGGTCTCCTTCCGAGGGAAGCGACGCTCGCGCCCGCTGAACCCGAGCTCGTCCCTGAGCAGGTTCAACACGTCGGCGGCGTCGGCCTGGTCGAGCACCGTGAACGAGGGGTCGAGACCGAGGGCCCGGCCGTGCAGGCGGAGCAACCGGTTCGCGATCGCGTGGAACGTGCCGCTCCAGATGCGTGTCGCGTCGGCCGCCGCCTCCTCGCTCGCCCCGGCGATGCGCTCCGCCCTCGACGTCATCTCGCGAGCCGCCCGGCGGCTGAACGTGAGCAGGAGCAGGCGTTCGGGACGAACGCCCTGGGCCAGCAACCACGCCACGCGTGAGGCGAGCGTGGTGGTCTTGCCGGTGCCGGCGCCGGCCACGATCAGCAGCGGTCCCTCGCCGTGGGTCACCGCCGAGCGCTGCGCGCTGTTCAGATCATCCTCGAACATGTGTTCGAGGATGCTACACCCGTCAGGCAGGGACGACGCTCAGCCGATCAGATAGTTCAACCACTCGTGGTAGCCGGGTGTCTCCGTGAGGCGCTTCCTCCCACCCGTGCCGTCGCTACGGATCGAGTAGATGTCGAGGGTGCCGTCGCCCGAGTCCTTCGCGTAGATCACGCGCTCCCCGTCGTTCGAGAACCGGGGGAGCGTGATCGCGTACGAGTCGTCGGTCACCAGCACGGGGTCGGTGCCGTTGCGACGGATCGTCACGAGCTGGGCGCCGGTGCTGGGTCCTACGGGCGGCCCCGGCGGCGCGTAGCTGAACAGCAGTCGCCGGCCGTCGGGCGACCAGTCGGCGAAGACGGCCGTGCCGCCCTTGCAGCAGAGGTACTCCGGAGTGCCGCCGTCGGGCGAGATGAGGTAGATGGCGATCCCGCCCTTCACCGGACCCGAGAATGCGATCTCGGCCGCGGTGGGCGACCAGCCGGGGCTGTAGACCTGTCCGTTCAGGATCGAATGCTTGCCGGTTCCATCGGCGTTCATGATCATCAGGTCGGCTCCGCCGATACCGCGGTGCCCGGGTGCGAAGGGCCCACCGAGCTGGGGCCCGGCGATCCCCGTGTACTTGACGTAGACGATCTTGCTGCCGTTGCGCGACCAGTTCGGGTTGGCACTCATCGGGTTGTTCGTGAGCGTCTGGCGTCCTCCGCCCCCGGCGTTCGCGCTGAACACCTGGTACCCGTCGAGCGTCTGTCCCCAGTAGACGATGCGCTCGCCGTCGGGCGAGTAGTACCCGCCGTACTCGTTGACCTTGCCCGAGTCGGTCACCCGGCTCCGATCGTCCCCGTTCGGCTTGATCGAGAACATGTCGTAGGTGGCGCCGGCGCCGCGGAGCGGGGTCCCCGGGGGTGCGGTCGTGGTCACGGGCTGGCGCGCGTAGAGGATCCGCTTGCCCTGGCTCGGGAACGCCGCCCACGCAGGCGACGTGACGATCACCGCGGTCGCGGTCACGGCGGCGGCGATCGCCAGCCGCCGGGTCGAGTTGCGCATCGATGCCTCCTGTCGGAACGGTCGCAGACCTGGACGAGCGGGCGCAGTATCACACGACTCCGCGCTCGTCCCGTGGAGGGCACCGCGATGTGACAGCTGCGACGATGGCGGCGACGATGGCTCGCGTGACGTCGCACGCCGACGACGACGGATACGAGATCCGGGTGCAGGCCGACGGGCCGTACCTGGTGTGCGGCGGCGTCCCCCTGGCGCGGACGGCGCAGGTCGGCACCGAGTACGGCGAGCCGGTGGGATGGGTCCCGGACGAGCCGCTCGACGAGGACGACGAGCGCTACGAGCTGTGCAGGTGCGGCGGCTCGAACGACAAGCCGTTCTGCGACGGCACCCACAAGACGAACGGCTTCGACGGCACCGAGACCGCCGACCGCACCCCCATCGCCGACCGGCGCATGGAGTTCCCGGCCGGAGAGGGCGTGGTGAGCTTCGACCTCGAGACATGCGAGCACGCGGGCTACTGCGGCGATCGGTTCACGAACTGGCGGCGCATGGCTCGTCGGGCCGGCGACCCGGCGGTCCGTGAGCGGTTGATGCAGATGGTGCGGCTCTGTCCCTCGGGCGCGCTCGAGATGCGGCCGGAGGCCGAGGGCGAGCAGCTCGAACCGGCCTTGCCGCTCAGCATCGCGGTCGTGCGTGACGGCCCGCTGTGGGTGCGCGGGGGCATCCGGGTCACGGCGGCCGACGGCGAGTCCTACGAGGTGCGCAACCGGGTCACGCTCTGCCGCTGCGGCCATTCCGAGACGAAGCCGTTCTGCGACGGAAGCCACAAGCACGTCGGGTTCCGAGACGGATGAGCGATCGCGGCGAACCGGTCGCCCGGGCCGTTCGAGGTGGCCCGTTGATCGTCGAGGGTGGCGTGTCGCTCAGCAGGCTCGAGCGCGGTCCGCGGGGGTTGACGCTCACGCGCGACATGGGCGCCGGCGACACCTACGCCTTGTGTCGGTGCGCCGGTTCTTCGCGCCTTCCGTTCTGCGATCGCGAGCCGCCCTACCGCTGTTTCGACGAGGAGAGCGCCGACCGTCGCGGTGTCCACACCGTTCGCATGGGAGCTGCCGGACGGTTCCGAGCCGGCGATCGCCCTGAAGCCCAACGGGCCGGTCCGCGTCGCGGGCGGTCTGCCCGTGTACGACGGCGACGGGCTCCTCGTCGATCCCGGCGAACGCGTCTCACTCTGCAGGTGCGGCGCCTCGCGATGTCAACCCGTGTGCGACGGGTCGCACAAGGTCGTCGGCTACCGCGAGCCGCGTTGACGGCTCACTGGGTGCCCGCCGAGGGAGCGGACTGCGCCTCGACCAGTCCGAGACGCTGCAGCAGCCCAGCCGGGAGCACGTGGCAGTAGGGCTCGTGGCCGGTCATCTCGTAATAGCGCTGGTGGTAGTCCTCGGCCGTGTAGAACGGGCCGGCGTCGGTGATCTCCGTCGCGATCGGACGGTCGAAGCCCGCCTGCGCGCGGCCGCGCGACGCTTCGGCCTTCTCGCGCTGCTCGGGGGTGTGGGTGAAGATCGCGCTCCGGTACTGGGTGCCCATGTCGGGACCCTGTCGGTCGACCTGGGTGGGGTCGTGCATCGCCCAGAAGACCTCCAGCAGCTGGTCATACGTCACGATCGCCGGATCGAACTCGACCTGAACCACCTCGGCGTGCCCGGTGGTGCCGGTGCACACGAGCCGGTAGCCGGGGTCTTCCACGAACCCGCCCGAATAGCCCGAGACGGCATCGACGACCCCGGGCACCTGGCGGAACACCCATTCGACACCCCAGAAGCAGCCGGCACCGAACGTCGCGATCTCGTGCATGGTCAAGACCTCCTCCTGTTCGCGAGGGTGGACATGACCATCGTCTCACCCGTGTCCGGTTCCGTTACGCGTATGGGCTCGATCCCACATCGTGACGTTCAGGACGGCGCCGGCGACGACGGCCCTGCCCGAGAAGTACAGCCATGCCAGGGCCACGATCGCGACACCCAGCGACCCGAACGTCGACGAGGCCCGATCGAACCGGCCCGGAGATAGAGCACGCTCACCGCGTGCATCAGCTCGATGACCGTGCTCACGAGCAGTGCACCCGGCACCAGCGCCCGCACGGGCACACCAGCAGGACGCGGAAGCATCGACGAGGTCAGGGTCCACACCGCGCCGATCACGATGATGCTCGCGGCCATGCCGATCAGGCCGAAGCCCGAGCGACAGATCGCGGAGCCGAGCTGACCGCCGGGAACACGAGCGCGATGCCGGCCATGAGCCCCGCGACCGCGATCACCGCGCGCGCCGTCCAGATGATCGGCGGCACCGGGCGGATGTCACGCGAGTGCCTGGACGCCAGGGAGACGGCGAGCGACCGAGACGCCCAGACGAACGCGACAGACGGCGATAAGCGAGCGTGACGCCCAGACGAGCGCGACAGACCGACGATCAACGCCAGCCACCGGCTGCGACCTGACGCCTCGAGGGCCTGGCTCACCGAGCCCGTGATGAACGCGGTGACACCGAGGTCCTCGGCGAGATCGCGCGGCTTCGGACGGATCTGCCGCGGAGTAGAAGCCGAACGCGGACACGACGACGCACGGCGAGCGGCACGACCCAGAGGAACACGCGGAACGCGACGGCGCTCGCGAGCAGGCCCGCGCGAGCAGGCGATCGCGGCTGATCACCTGGAAGCCGGCATCGATCACCGGGTGGTCGACACGGGCAGCCTCCAGCCTCGCGGAGCCCTCGCTCAGCGACGCTCGGAGCCGGTCGCGGGCTCGGCGCTCGGGTGGTCGGTCGGAGCCGGTCAGGTCGGGCGTCGGCTCACCCCGTCGCGACGTCGGCCTGTCCGGTCACCCGGTCGTGCAGGTAGGTCAGCACGAACCAGGCCGCGGCGACGAGCGCGAGCACGATCAGGAGCGACACCCATCCGAGGTTCGCGAAGAAGAGCACCACGGCACCGAGCACCAGCACGACGACCCGCAGCACGGCCGCATGTTCACCGAGCCAGCGGACCCACCCGGCGTCGCGCGGCACCAGGGTGCCGTCGGAGGCACGCTCCAGCGTGCGCGTCAGCCACGGTGGGCGGCCGGCGAGATAGGCGCCGATGCCGATCAGGATCGCCGCGACCAGCATCAGGGTCGTGAAGTTGCGGAGATCCTGGAAGACGTCGCCTGTGACCGCGCCGACCGCCGCCTGGTTGGTCGCCCCGGTCACCCGGTCCACGATCGCGTCGTCGAGCCTCAGGGCGAGGCGCCTCACCACGATCAGTCCGATCGCCACGCCGAACCCGAGCCACAGCGCGGTGCGCAGCCGGCGGGGCGACAGCACGAAGGCGACGATCGCCAGCACGAGCGTGAGTGCCACCAGCGCGTAGATCACTTTGTCCATCGCGGCAACGGCCGCTTGCGCGGCCGGCAACGCGTCGGACTCGAAGACCTTGATCTGCCCGAAGTCGTTCGGCAGATCCACGCCGAACTGCTGCTCGAGCAGACCGACCGCCTGGTCCACGTTGGCCTCGGTGATCGTCGGGATGTCGATCGAGCGGTTGAAGATCTCCGACAGCTGCTGCTCGAGCGAGGCCAGGGCATCGTTGATGAACGGGATCAGGTTGATGTAGACGGCGTCGCCTTCGATCGTGGCGTTCGTGCTCTCACCCCTGAGCAGCGCGATCGCCTGCGTGTGCGCCCGCGTGAGCGCGCCGTACCAGAGGCTCTCGACCGCATCGCTCGCGATCGCCTGCCGGGTGCGCTTCAGCAGGACGGTGCGGAGGCCGTCGGTGATCGGCGCCGCGAGCAGGGCAGGCGAGACGGGGAGTTTGCCCTGATCCAAGCCCGACAACGCGGTCGATACACGGTCCTCGATCTGGAGGCCTTCCATGACCCGGTCGGTCAGGCGCACGCTGAGTGCCTCCTGCACCGAGGGGTCGTTGATCACCGGGCCGACCGTTGCGACGAACCGATCGGTGTCGAGCGCGACGGCGCGCGCCCACGCTCCGACCACGGTCACGACCAGCGACAGCACCGTGAGGAACACGAACAACCCGGAGAGTCGGCGGCGGAGCTTGAGCCGTCCGGGTTCCCCGCGGAGGGGGGCGCCACACGTCGGGCAGAAGTTGATGTCGGGATCGGATTCCACGCGCCCGCACTTCGGACACGTGACCCGCTCACCCTGTTCACTCACGATGGCTCCCCTCTGTATGATCCGCCGCGTTCGGGGCGGACCGAGCCATTATCGTCCGCGTTCGCCCGGCGTGGGTTCACCCAGATGGCACGAACCTTGCCGGACCTGTTCCCCGGGTCGTCCAGGCCGGGTGTAGGCTGCGTCCACCACATTGAACGGAGATTCAATATGTCGCAGCGACAGGGGAACTCATACGACGCGATCGTGGTCGGCGGCGGTCACAATGGCCTCGTCGCGGCCGCGCTCCTGGCGAAACGGGGGGCACGAACCCTCGTGCTCGAGAAGCGCCACAAGACGGGTGGGGCCGCCGACACGAGCGAGCCGTGGCCCGACGAGTACCCCGGCGTCAAGGTCAACACGCTCAGCTACACGATGTCGCTGATGCCGCCGTCGCTCCGTCGCGAGCTGCAGCTCGAGCGGTTCGGCTTCAAGCTCTTGCCCCTTGGCCAGGGATACCTCCCGTTGCCCGGCGGCGGCTCGATCGTGCAGTCCGACGACGACGCAAGAACCCGTGAGTCGATCGAGAAGCTCTCGAAGAAGGACGCCGACGCCTACTTCGAGTTCTACGAGTGGATCGGCCGCATCGCCGACATCCTCGGACCCTTGCTGATGCAGACCCCACCCCACCTCGGATCGAAGAAGGCCGGAGACATCAGGGACGTGGCCCAGCTCGGCTGGACGCTCCGCAAGAAGATCGACGAGCGGACGGTCGCGGACATCACCCGCCTGTTCACGATGAGCGCGACCGACCTGCTCGAGCGCTGGTTCGAGACCCCCCAGATGAAGGGCTTCATGGCGGTCAACGGCATCATCGGGACGTGGGCCGGCCCGGACGCGCCCGGCACCGCCTACGTCCTGATGCACCACTCGGTCGGCGACATCGGAGACGGCGAGGTTGCGGCCTGGGGCTTCATGGAAGGTGGCATGGGCGCCGTCGCTAGGGCCTGTGAGGAGTCGGCGAGGTTCTTCGGCGCCGAGATCCGTGTGAACTCACCGGTGGCGAGGGTCCTGACCGCGAACGGACGCGCCCGCGGCGTGGTGCTCGACGGCGGCGAGGAGATCCACGCGCCGATCGTGATCACCGCGATCCACCCGAAGATCACGTTCCTGCAGCACCTCGAGCGCGCCGAGCTGCCCTCGGGCTTCGTGCACGACATCGAGCACTGGAAGACACGCAGCGGCACCGTGAAGGTGAACCTCGCGATCGACCGGCTGCCGACATTCACCGCCGATCCCGAGTTCGACCCGGAGATCCACGGCGGGGCGATCCAGCTGCTCGACGATGTCGACCAGCTCGAGGAGGCCTTCCAGGAGGCGCGGTTCGGGAAGGCGGCGACGCGGCCGTTCAGCGACACCGAGATCCCCACGGTCGTCGACACGACGCTCGCCCCCGACGGCATCCACACGGTGTCGATGTTCACGCAGTGGGCGCCCGCGGCCTGGGCCGACGACGAGGACGATCACACCGCCGAGCTCGACGCCTATGCCGAACGGGTGATCGACCGATTCGACCTGGTCGCGCCCGGCTTCAAGGATTCCGTACTCGCGCGCCAGGTGATCGGGCCGAAGCAGATGCAGCAGGAGTGGGACCTGATCGGGGGCAACATCTTCCACGGCGAGCTCACGGTGGATCAGCTCTTCCACATGCGACCGGCGGTCGGATACGCCGACTACCGAACGCCGATCGAGGGCTTGTACCAGGCCTCGAGCGCGACCCATGCGGGCGGCGGCGTGACCGGCCTGCCCGGCCACCACTGCGTCCGCGAGATCCTGCGCGACAAGAAGGCCAAGGGCCGCATGCGCTAGCGCCCGGGGGGCGGTAGCGTTCGCGCGTGCAGACGTCTCCGTCGCGCACGGGCGCATGGGCGTGGGTTCCCGGGCTCGCCAGCCTGCGTCGATACGAGCGGGCGTGGCTGCCGCACGACTTGATCGCCGGCGCCGTGCTCGCGGCCTTCCTCGTGCCGGTCGGCATGGGCTACGCGGAAGCCGCGGGGCTGCCGGCGATCACCGGGCTCTACGCCACGATCGTGCCCCTCGTCGCCTACGCGATCTTCGGTCCCTCGCGGGTGATGGTGCTCGGTCCCGATTCGTCGCTCGCCCCGGTGATCGCCGCGGTCGTCGTCGGGGTGTCCTCGGGCTCTCCGACCACGGCCGTCGAGGTCGCCGGCGTGCTCGCGATCATCACCGGGATCGTGATCGCCTCGTCCGGCCTCTTCCGGCTGGGGTTCGTCACCGAGTTGCTCTCCCGACCCGCTCGACTCGGCTACCTCGCGGGCATCGCCCTGACGATCGTGGTCGGCCAGCTGCCGAAGATGCTGGGGTTCTCGATCGAGGCCGACGATCTGCTCGACCAGGTGCGTGCGATCGCGGACGCGATCGGCGCAGGCGCCGTCGATCCGACGACGCTCGCGATCGGCGCGTCTTCCCTCGTCGCGTTGGTCCTGCTCGGCCGGTTGGCACCGCGGGTGCCCGCCACGTTGGTCGTCGTGGTCGGCGGCATCGCGGCGGTCGCGCTGCTCGACCTCTCCGTCGACACGGTCGGGGTGCTGCCGCGGGGGCTGCCCGGGTTCGCCGTGCCCACGGTGCCGGTCGACGTGGTGCCGGAGTTGATCGTGGCGGCCTTCGCGGTCGCGCTCGTGGCGATCGCCGATACCAGCGTGCTGTCGCAGTCGCTCGCGACGAAGCGCAAGGAAGAGGTCGACGCCGACCGCGAGCTCGTCGCCCTCGGCGTGGCGAACGCCGCGACCGGGTTCTTCCAGGGGTTCCCGATCTCGAGCAGCGCGTCGAGGACGCCGATCGCGCTCGCCGCGGGCGCGCGGTCGCAGCTCACGCCGCTCGTCGGTGCCGCGGCAGTCGCGATCATGCTGATCGCGGCTCCCGGCCTGTTGCGAGACCTGCCGCAGGCGGTGCTCGGGGCGGTGGTCGTGGTCGCAGCGGTGCGGCTGATCGATGTGGCCGGGATCGCGCGGCTCTGGAGGATGAGCCGTATCGAGTTCGCGCTGTGGGCGGCGGCCTTCCTCGGTGTCGCCTTGTTGGGGGTGCTGCCCGGCGTCTTCGTCGCGATCGTGCTCTCGCTCGTGGACTTCGTGCGACGGGCGTGGCGACCGCACGACGCGACGTTGGTGCGGGTCGACGAGCTGAAGGGGTACCACGACGCGGATCGACACCCCGAAGGTCGCTCGATCCCGGGTCTGCTGCTCTACCGCTTCGACGCGCCGCTGTTCTTCGCCAACGCGTCGTTCTTCCGGCGTGAGGTGCGGGAGCATCTCGCCGCCGCCGCGGAACCGATCACGTTGGGTGGTCGTGGCGGCGGGACCGATCACCGACGTCGACACGACGGCCGCCGACATGCTCGCCGAGCTGCTCGACGAGCTGGAGGCCGCGGGCATCACCCTCGCGTTCGCCGAGATGAAGGGGCCGGGGAAGGACCGGTTGCGCGCGTTCGGACTCTACGAGCGGATCGGCGACGACCGGTTCTTCCCGACGATCGGGACGGCCGTGAACGGGTACATCGAGGCATCGGGCACCGAATGGGTCGACTGGGAGGAACGGGCGGAGCGACGACCGGACTCCTCGTCGTGAAACGATCCGGCCTCGTCACGCACCGGATCGAAGAGCGCGCTCGCGGAACCACGCCACGGTCCGTTCGATCGCGACCGCGTGCGGTGTCGGCGGCATCGGCCCGAACGCCGCCTCGAACTTCGCCGGGTCGATCGTGAAGGGTTGCTCCCACTGGTACATCATCTCGACGCTCGCGCGGATCAACGGAGAGAAGACCCCGGCCACTCGCATCATCGCCACCGACGTCGGGGCGATGCGCGCATCCTGCCCCGCCGTCTCGAAGACCGTGTGGAGGAACGCGCGACCGGTCAGCGGTGCTGCCGCGGGCAGGTGCCAGACATCGCCGTCGGCTTCGGAGCGCATGCCGAGGGTGACGAGTCCCCGCGCGATGTCGTCGATGAAGTGTTCGGTGTGGGGCACGTCGGGGTCGCCGAGCCACCGTGTCTTCCTGCCGGCGACCGCAGCAGAGAACAGCTGCTCGCCGATCGCCGAGCCGAGCGCCTCTGGCCCGAAATAGTCGGAGCTCCGGCCGATCGTCACGCGCAGATCTCCGGCCGCGTGCCTGGAAAGCAGGTCGTCGGCCATCGCCTTGCGCACCGCGCCCTTGACCGATGCCGGATGCTGGGGCGACGTCTCCGCGATCGGGCCTTCGATCGGGCCGTACATGTAGAGGTTGTCGGCGAACACGAGCTTCGCTCCGACCGATCGCGCCGCGTCCGCGACGGCAACGGTCATCGCCGGGAACTCCTCGCGCCACCGATGATAGGGAGGCTGCGCGGCGTGGTAGACGACGGTTGCGCTCTCGAGCGCGGCGCTGAGACCGTCGGGAGCGGTGACGTCGGCCGCGCGACGCTCCACGCCGGGAACGGCTGCCTCGGCGCCGAGATGCCGCGACACGGCGCGTACCCGGGCCCCCTGCCGCGCCAGCTCCCGGACCACCGCGCTCCCCGTGCCCCCGGTCGCTCCCAGCACCACATGTAGGTCCTCGGTCATCGTGTGTCGTCGCTCCCCCCAGCGTCGGCCTCGCGCTCTGGAACTTGACGGCGTCAAGATACGACCTGGAACTTGACGCTGTCAAGATGCCCGTGGGACAGTGTCGAGCGTGAGCGCGACGGCGCCGTATCACCACGGGAACCTGCGTCAGGCACTGCTGGAGGCCAGCGTCGATCTGATCGACGAGCGTGGGATCGACGACTTCACGCTGCGGGAGGTCGCGCGCCGGGCTGGCGTGAGCCACAACGCCCCGTACCATCACTTCGCCGATCGTGAGGCGCTGGTGTCCGCGCTCTGCCTCGAGAGCTTCTCGATGTTGCGCGCCGGCCTCGAGCAGGCGATCGCCGGGCGCGCCGGCCCCGCCGAACGCCTGCGCCGTCTCGGCGTCGAGTACGTGCGATGGGCGCTCGAGCATCGGGCACGCTTCAGGGTTATGTGGAGGCCAGAACTCCGGGGCGACGGACCGCTCGGGGCCGATGCGTCGAACCCCGATGCCGACGCGTTCGGTGTGCTGCTGCGCGTGATCGACGAAGCCAAGCGCGCGGGCGCGCTCGCGCCGGGTGATCGTCAGGCGATCGCGCTCACCGCATGGTCCACCGTCCACGGCCTGGCCCTGCTGTTGCTCGATGGCCCGCTCGCCGGCGGCGACGTCGAGGGGCCTGCGCTCGCCGACGATGTGACGCGTCGGCTGATGCGAGGGCTTGCAGCCTCTCGGTGAGCCTCGGGACGCATCGCCCGTCGGGCGCCTGACCCACCGGGCGTCCGAGCCTCCGTGGTCCATCCGACCTCGGTCTCCCGGCCCATGCGTCCACCGGTCGATGGGCCCCGGTACAGATTCGGCCGAAGGACCTATGCAGAAACACCCCCCGTTACCCGAAATCAGGTACTGAAGCGTCCCCGAACCTCGGGAGGGGTGAGAGTCATGCGACAGTGGGAACTCATCGGCATCACGGACACGGTGCCGACCCCGCAGGCACCACCGCCTCCGCGCTCGCGGTTCGCGAACGCGGAGACGATCGGGGCGGCCGCGGAGGGTCGTCCCGTGTTCTTCTGGAGTACCGACACCGCGCTGCGTGTGCGCACGGTGACGGGCGCGGCGACCGAAGCGATCGGCTTGTCGCGCTCGAAGGTCGAGGGTCGCGACGTGATCGCGGTCTTCGGCATGGAAGGGCCGAACCTCGAGCTGCTCGATGCGCACGTGGCCGCCCTGAACGGTGAGACCGCCTCGTTCACGCTCGAAGGAGCGCGTGCGACGGTCCGCTGCCAGGTCGGCCCGACGCACGACGCGCTCGATCGCGTGATCGGCACCTTCTGCCTGGCGACCAAGGTTGAGCGGGTGGACCTCCGAGAGGCCCCCCAGCCGGCCGTGGTCGCGTAAGGCGAGCACGGCCTCGGCGTCCGACCGCCCGTCCGGCGCCGGGGGCGAACCGGGATCGGCCTGCCTGCCGCGTCAGTCCCGGAACGACGTCACGGCCTCGAGGATCCTCTCCGTCTCCTCGGGGCCGTGCGTCGTGCTCAGGGTCCAGAGCTCGTAGCCCGAGGGGGGCAGCGCCACGCCCTGGTCGAGCATGTGGTGGAAGAACCGCCCGTACCGCTCATGATCGGCGGCGCGGGCGCCGTCGAAGTCTCGTACCGGCTCGTCGGTGAAGAACAGGCTGAACAACGAGCCCGCTCGGTTGACCGTCACCGGGATGCCGGCGGCGTCGAGGGAGGACGCGATGCCGCCGATGAGCGTCACGGCAGTAGCTTCGAGGCCCGGATACGGGTCGGTGGTGCGCGCGAGATCGAGGGCGGCGACGCCCGCAGCGACCGCGACGGGGTTCCCGCTGAGTGTGCCCGCCTGGTAGACGGGGCCTTCAGGCGCGAGATGCGCCATCAGATCGGCGCGACCGCCGAACGCGGCGCAGGGGAACCCGCCGCCCATGACCTTGCCGAGCGCCGTGAGGTCGGGCGAGACGCCGTAATACGACTGCGCCCCGCCGTAGGCGATGCGGAACCCGGTGATCACCTCGTCGAACAGGAGCAGCGCGCCGTGCTGGTCGCAGAGCGCGCGCAGCCCATCGAGGAAGCCCGGCGCCGGCGGCACGACGCCCATGTTCGCGGCTACCGGTTCGACCACGACGACCGCGATCTCGACCCCCCGTTCGTCGAACAGTGTCCGCACCGCCTCGAGGTCGTTGAAGGGCGCGGTGAGGGTGTCGCGAGCCGCTCCATCGGTCACGCCCGGCGAGGACGGGAGGCCGAACGTCGCGAGCCCGCTGCCGGCGCCCTTGGCGAGCAACGAGTCGGAGTGCCCGTGGTAGCAGCCCTCGAACTTCACGAGCAGGTCTCGCCCGGTCGCCCCACGCGCCAGCCTGATCGCGCTCATCGTCGCCTCGGTGCCGCTGTTGACGAGACGCACGCGCTCCACGCTCGGCACGGCCTCGACGATGCGCTCGGCCAGCTCGACCTCGCCGGGCGTGGGCGCCCCGAACGACGTGCCTCGAGCGGCCGCGGTGGTCGCCGCTTCGACGATCTCATGGCGTGCGTGGCCGAAGAGCAGTGCGCCCCAGGATTGCACGAGGTCGACGTAGCGGTTCCCGTCGACGTCGACGAGAGAGGCGCCCTCCCCCCGCTCGATGAAGACCGGGGTGCCACCCACCGCTCCGAACGCGCGCACGGGCGAGTCGACGCCCCCGGGGATCACCGCGCGGGCACGTTCGAACAGCTCCTCAGATCGTGACATCTCGCCGATGGTAGTCGTGGGCGCACCCGCGAGCGCCCGCCGGCTTGCGGGCGGCGCGATGTCGCGCGAGGATGCAGGACATGCGTGCATGGAGCCTCTCCAAGCAGGAAGCCGGCTACAAGCCTGCACCCCAACCGCAGGTGGAGTGCCGGAAGTGCAAGTACATGTTCCCGCCGACGGGCAAGGGAACCTGCCACCTCGTGCGTGGCCTGATCGACGGCGCGTATACCTGCAACGAGTTCGAACCGCGTGGCGGGCACGAACGGCCCGCCTAGCGATCAGTCGGCGGGTTCGAAGATCAGCGTGCCGGGAGGGCCGTCGAGCTCGAGCCGGACTTCGTCGATCCCGTAGGTCTGTGCCTCGCTCAGGCGTGCGAACACCGCCGTCTCCTGGGCGGCGATCGCCGGTTCGCATCCGATCAGCGTCGACGCGAGCGGGCTCACATCGATCACGCCGCCCTCGGCCGTGTACGTGCCTCGGTACGTGTTGCAGCCACCGCTGCCGTTCAGGTCGGTCTCGGTGAACCGCACGGTCGCCGGCGCGTCGGCGACGAGCTCGACCCCGGGCGCTTCGACGAGCGTCCATGACGTGCCGGCGAGCTGCGGCGCGTCGCTGCCGCATGCGGCGATCCCGAGCGCGAGGATCGACGACAACCCCAGCGCAGCCGCCCTCCATCGGCCGGTCATCGACCCTCCTCGACGGTGAGCCAGTCCGCAGCCTCCTTCGCGTGATAGGTGAGGATCATGTCGGCGCCCGCTCGACGGATCGACGTGAGCGTCTCGAGCACGGTGCGTCGCTCGTCGAGCCAGCCGTTCGCGACCGCCGCCTTCACCATCGCGTACTCGCCGCTCACGTGATAGGCGGCGACGGGGAACCCGGTCTCTCGCTTCGCTCGGTGCACGACGTCGAGGTAGGGGAGTGCGGGCTTCACCATCACGATGTCGGCGCCCTCGTCGATGTCGGTGCGGATCTCGCGCAACGCCTCGTCGGCGTTGGCGGGATCCTGCTGGTAGCCGGTTCGGTCGCCGAACCTCGGCGCGCCCTCGGCCGCTTCCCGGAACGGCCCGTAGAAGGCGCTCGCGAACTTCGCCGCGTAGGCGATGATGCCGACGTCGTCGTGCCCGCTGTCGTCGAGAGCGTCGCGGACCGCGGCGACCTGCCCGTCCATCATCCCGCTCGGCCCGACGAGGTGGACCCCGGCTTCGGCCTGCGCCAGGGCGATGCGTCGGTACCGCTCCAGCGTCTGGTCGTTGTCGACCTCGCCGGCCTCGGTGAGCACGCCGCAGTGCCCATGATCCGTGTACTCGTCGAGGCAGAGGTCGCTCATCACGACTGCGTCGTCGCCGAACTCTTCCCGCAGCGAGCGGATCGCGCGTTGGCCGATGCCGTCGGCGTTCCATGCCTCCGAGCCCTCGGCATCCTTGCGGGCGGGCACCCCGAAGAGCATGAACCCGCGGACCCCCGACTCGGCGGTCGCGACGGCTTCCTTCCGCAGCGATTCGAGCGTGTGCTGGAACTGGCCGGGCATCGAGGAGACCGCCGCGGGTCCGACGATGCCTTCCTTGCAGAACAGCGGCATGATCAGGTCGTCGGGGTGCAACCTGGTCTCGCGAACGAGGGCGCGCAGTGCGGGCGTGCGCCGCAGCCGCCGCGGTCGGTGTTCGGGGAAGCTCATCGCGTCAGGGTACCGGCGGGGCAGCGGCCCGCGCCACCGCGCCGGGTCGGGAGCTGCCACGGCCCGCACGGCGGGTCAACGCCCGTTCCAGCGCGTCGACCAGGCCGTCGATCGTGTGAGGCCGGGCGACCGCGTGCACCGTGAGACCGTGGGCGCGCGCCTCTCTCGCGGTGATCGGGCCGATGCAGACGACCTTCGGCGCGCCGCGCAGGGTCCGAAGCGCCCCGACGAATCCGCGCACCGTCGAGGCGCTGGTGAAGGTGATCGCGTCCACCTCGCCGGCCGCCAGGGAGTCTCGGGCCTCCTCCGGCAGCGCTCGGGGCATCCGGGTGCGGTAGGCGTCGACGCGGGTCGGCGACCACCCCTTCGCCGCCAGAGCAGCCTCGAGACCCGTGGGTGCGATGTCGGCTCGGGCGCAGAGCACCCGGCCGGTTCCGCGCGGGAAGGCACGCGCCAATCCTCTCGTCGTGAAGGTCGACGGTACGAGATCGGGGTCCCGTCGTGCCCATCGCCGGAACGCCGTCGCCGTGCCGTCACCGATCGCGGCCACCTTGGCGCCGCCGAGCGCACGAGCCGACGGAAGGCGCGATGCCAGCATCTCCACGGTCGCGCGGCTCGTGATGACCACCCACGCGAACCCACCGGACTCGAGGTCGCCCAACGCGCGGGTGAGTGCGGCGGATCGCGAGGGTGCCACCTCGATCGCGGGCGCGACGATCGCGCGCGCGCCTCGGCCGCGCAACGCGGTGACGAGCGTCGCCGACTGGTCGGCCGGTCTCGTCACCACGACCGTGTAACCGGCCAGGCTCTTCACTCCGGCTCGACCTCGGCCAGGATGCGTTCCGCACCCTGCGAGATGAGGTCCTTGGCGGCGGCTTGCGCCGCGTCCTCGGCCGTCGCGCCGTCGGTCTCGGTGCGTAGCACGGTCGTGCCGTCGGGCGTGGCGATCACGGCGACGAGCTGGATCGACTCGCTGTCGATCGTGGCGTGGGCGCCCAGCGGCAGGGCACATCCGCCGCCCAGCCGCCACATCAAGGAACGCTCGGCATCGAGGGCGCGATGGCTGGGCGCGTGGTCGAGCGGCGCCACCGCCGCCATCGCATCCTCGTCGTCGTCGCGCGTCTGGATCGCGAGGCACCCCTGTCCGGGCGCGGGCACCATCATCGCGACGGGCAGCGATCGGGCATTCGGCGGTGCGATCCCGAGGCGCTCGAGGCCGGCCGCGGCGAGCACCGCCGCGTCGACCTCGCCGTCCTCGATCTTGCGGAGGCGGGTGCCGACGTTCCCGCGCAGGTCGACGACCTCGAGGCCGGGGAAGGCGGCCAGGAGCTGGGCGCGCCTACGCAGGCTCGAGGTGCCGATCAGGGCACCTCCACGCAGCTCACCTGCGACCCGGCAGACGAGCACATCGGTCGGGTCGGCGCGAGGCGGCACGGCCGCGATCGTGAACCCCTCGTCGTCCTCGGCTGGGAGATCCTTCGCCGAGTGCACCGCGAGGTCGACTTCGCCGGCCTCCAGCGCATCGAGGATCGTGTCGATCCAGAGCCCCTTCAGACCCTGCGGCGATGTGTCGGCGACGGCACCTTCATCGCCGGAGGTGCTCATCGGCACCACATCGGCGATGATGCCCGTGGCCTCCAGCCGGGCACGCACCTCGTCGGCCTGGGCCAGGGCCAGTGGCGAACGCCGCGTGCCGATGCGTAGGGCGCTCACTCGGGAGCGGCGTCGCCCTCGACGCCCGAGGCGGCGGCGTCGCCCTCGACGCCCAGCAACTCGGCCAGCACGCGGGCGTGCACTCCCTCGGTGCCCGGCTCGGACCGCTCCTTGAGAGCGACGATCGGGTCGTGCAGCAGCTTGGCCGCGATGCCGCGGGCGAGGGCCTCCACCGCCGTCTCGTTCGTCCGGGGTGAGGTCGACGAGGCGCGAGGAGAATCGCTCGAGCTCGCCGCCGACGATCTCCTCGCCGCGCCGGCGGATCGTGCGGATCAGCGGTGCCAGCTCGTCGCCGCGCCGGCGTACCACGTACCTGCGGACCTCTTCTCCGACGATCTCGTGTGCCCGGGCGATGTCGTCGGCGGTCTCGGCGTCGTGCTCGGCGAGGCGCTCGCGCAGCGAGACGATGTCGATCACGCGGGCACCTTCGACGTACGCGGTCTCGGGGTCGATGTCGCGTGGCACCGCGAGGTCGAGCAGCACCAGCGGTCGGTCCGGTCGTGCCGCCATCGCGTCGGCGACCACCGACCGACGGATCACCGTGCCCGCCGCGCCCGTGGCGCTCACGACGAGGTCGGCGCGGCGCAGCGCCTCGGGCAGCGCGTCGAGCGCGCCGTGCTCGGCGTTCGTGCGCTCGGCGAGCGCGCGCGCATGCTCGAGGGATCGATTGACGATCCGCACCGGCCCGACGCCGCGACGTCGCAGGTGCTTCACCGCGAGAGCAGCCATCGTGCCGGCGCCGACGACCACGACCTCCCGGTCGGCGAGCCCGCCGATCGCATCCCGGGCGAGGTCGGCGCCCAGACCGACGAACGCATCGGGTGCCGTGCCGAGCGAGGTTTCCTGCCGGACCCGACGTCCCGCTCGACCCGCGGCGTGGAACAACCCCGTCAGGGATCCCGCCGAGGCATCCTCTGCCTCGGCTCGACGGAGCGCCTCGCGCACCTGCGTGGCGATCTGCGTCTCGCCGAGGACCATCGAGTCGAGCCCGCTCGCGACTGCGAACAGGTGATCAGCGGCGTCGCGTTCCCACTGCGCGTACAGTGGCTCGGCGAGCTCCTCTCCCGCGATGCCGCGGGTCTCGACGAGCAGCCGCTTCAACGCCAGGAACCCTGCGTGATAGCTCGCGACCTCGCCGTAGACCTCGACCCGGTTGCAGGTCGAGAGGACCACGGCTCCCTCGACCCCCTCGAGATCGCCGACGACCCGGTATGCCTTGGCCAGATCGTCGTCGGTGAACGCGAGCCGTTCCAGCAGCTCGATCGGCGCGCGACGGAATGAGACCCCGAGGGTGAGGATGGCCATGGCAGGTAGGCCAGGAATCGTATCGCCGCCGGTGACGGCCTGTCTCCTTCGAGCATCCTCGTCCGGGGTCCGGGTGAGCGCCCCGATAGGATGCGCGCCACCATGTCTGCACGCGCGCGCGACCTCGGCATCACGATCGGGACCGGCTCGCCCGGCCCCTTGAACGCCATCACCGACGTCACCGGTGTCCGTGTGGGGCATCGGACCGTCGTGCGCGGGCCCGACGGCGATGCCCGCGCGGTGCGGACCGGCGTCACCGCCATCTTCCCGCACGAAGGGCAGCCCTGGAACGAGTGGGTCTACGCGGGGGTCGACATCCTCAACGGGTACGGCGAGGTGATCGGCGTCAACCAGCTGCGCGAATGGGGCGTGCTCATGAGCCCGATCGTGCTGACGTCGTCGCTGCAGATCGGGAAGGCCTACGACGCCACCGTGCGCTGGATCGCATCGATCGATCGGCAAGGCGCTCAGGAGGTGATGCCTGTCGTCTCCGAGTGCGACGACTCCTGGCTCTCCGACGTGCTCTCGTTCCCGTTGGACGACGGGGACGTGGCCGCTGCCTTGGATCAGGCGGCGCCCGGCCTCGTCGAGGAGGGCGGCGTCGGGGCCGGCACCGGCACTCAGTGCTTCGACTTCAAGGGTGGGATCGGCACGGCCTCTCGCGTGCTCGACGGGACGAACGGTGGGTTCACGGTCGGCGTGCTCGTGCTCACGAACTACGGCGAGCGCGAGTACCTGCGCATCGACGGCGTGACGGTCGGACGGGCCATGCCCGATCTGATGCCGGAGGAGCATCGCGAGGGGTCCTGTGTCGTCGTCGTCGCGACGGACGCTCCCTTGCTGCCCCACCAGCTGGACCGGGTTGCGCGCCGCGCCGGCATGGGTCTGGCCGCGACCGGTTCCCACGCGTCGAACGGGAGCGGCGAGCAGATGCTCGCCTTCTCGACCGCGAACCGTCTCACGGCGGCTGCGCCGACGCGTGATGTGCGGGTGGTGACCGACGGTCCCGTGCGACATCCGTCGATCCTCTCGTCGGTCTTCCGGGCGACGGTCGAGGCGACCGAGGAGGCCGTCGTCAACGCGCTCGTGGCCGCCGAGACCACCGTTGGGCGTGGCGGGCGCACGTACTTCGCGATGCCGACGGAGCGGGTGCTCGATCTCCTCGAACGCGCCGGGCGCCTCGTTCCCTAGGAGTCGCCCGAGGAGTGCCCGCTCAGTCGTCCGTCGCCGGCTGATCGAACCGCGACGGATCGTACGGCGCAGGGTCGCAGGGAGGGTGCTCGCCTGCGAGCTGTGCGGCGACGAGCTGCGCCGTGCCCGCGCCCAGGATGACACCCTCCGATCCGTGGCCCGTGGCGACGTGCAGGCCCTCGGCGACCGCGCCGATGAGCGGGAGTTCGTCGGGTGTGAGCGGACGAACGCCCCACCAGGACGAACGCACCTCGGCCTCGGCAACGGCCGGCACGAGCTCCACGGCGGCGGCGAGCAGTCGGCCGACGATCGACTCCTCGGGAGGCTCGGGAGTGATCCACGTCTGCCTCGTCGAGCCGACGACGACCGTGCGGCCGTCCCGGTTGGGGTGCAGGAGCGAGCCGATGTCGCTCCCGGGTTCCCCTCCGGCGATCACCTCGCCGGCGGTCGGCAGGTGGGGCCCGCCCTCCTGGTGCAGGTCCATGTCGTGCCCCGCGGTCCTCACGAGGTGTGCGAGGAGGTGCGGCGCGCGCGGTGCGACGCGGACGAGCCATCCACGCGCGCCGACGATGGGGAGGTGCACGCCCGCCTGTTCGAGCAGCATCGACGACCACGGTCCGCCCGCGACGATCGTGGTGGGCGCCTCGATCGCTCCGGCGTCCGTGACGACGCCGCGAACCACGCCGTCGCGCATCCTGAGGCCCCGCGCGTGTGTGTGGTGCCGGATCTCGGCGCCCCGATCGGCGGCCGCCAAGGCCAGCGTGACGGTGAGCGCCCCGGGGTCGAGCCGGTACCCGTCGTGCATGAGCCAGGCGCCCGCCAGGTTTCTTGTGAGCGCCGGTTCGCGGTCGCGGATGTCGGCAGGCGCGCCGATGTCGTCGACCTCGATGCCGTGTCGCTGGGCGCGAGCCACGACCTTCATGGCCACCCGCGCGTCGCGCGCGTTGGAGGCGACGAGCACCGTGCCCACGGGCTCGGGGTCGAGGCGGAGGTCGAGCGGCGCCTCTGGCGCGAGGTGCTGGTACACGTCGAGGCTCGCCCGGGCCATCGGCACGTTCACGTCATCGTCGGGAAGCAGCCACAGGCCATGGTTCCGGCCCGAGGCGTGCGCGGCGAGGTGATCGCGTTCCACGAGCGTCACCGATGCGCCTCGAGAAGCCAGCTCGAACGCGCAGGCGGCGCCGATCACCCCGCCTCCCACGATGACCACGTCGGGCATGTCGCGCAGCCTGACTCGTGGCCCGTTCGACCGCACCGGTAGAATCGACGACGGAGACGTGCCTGAGTGGCCGAAAGGAGCCGCCTGCTAAGCGGTTACGGGGCGAGAGTTCCGTCCAGGGTTCGAATCCCTGCGTCTCCGCTGGTCGCCGTCGAGGACCGCCTCGGCTCTGGTCGTGGGTGGGACAGCGACCCGCAGGCGACCGTCTCTGTTCGCCACCGCGTCGCAGGATCGGCCGAGTCCCTCCCCAGCATCGGTGAGCGAGTGTTCGCCGAGCGTTCTCGATCGGAAGACGCGCCGCAGAGGCGGGGTGTCGATATCCTTGCTCTCGATCATCGAGCGCCCATTCGGGCCGCAGCTCGTATCGGTCGACATAGACGCTCACACTTGACGAGGAGACCTCGACGTGAGGCTCGCGACAGAGGGGATCGGGTCATGGCGAAGAGGTTTTCGGGAAGCATCAACATCGACGTCAAGGACTCGACGTCTGACTGGACCCCGTTCGAGCAGCCGAAGGCTCCGGAAGGCGCCCCCAACGTCGTCTACATCGTCCTCGACGACGTCGGCTTCTCGGCGATGGAACCGTTCGGCGGCCTGATCGAGACGCCGAACATCAAGCGGATCGCCGACTCGGGTCTCACATACACGAACTTGCACACGACGGCGCTATGCTCGCCGACCCGTTCCTGTCTCATGACCGGCCGAAATCACACGACGAACGGCATGGCGGGCATCACGGAGATCACCGACGGCTATCCCAACTCGAACGGCCACATCCCGTTCGAGTGCGCGAACCTCGCCGAGGTCTTGGGCGGTGCCGGGTGGAACACCTACATCGTCGGCAAGTGGCATCTCACGGCCGAGGACGAGATGAACATGGCATCGTCGAAGCGACAGTGGCCACTCGGCCGTGGGTTCGAGCGCTACTACGGTTTCCTCGGGGGTGAGACGAATCAGTGGTATCCGGATCTCGTCTATGACAACCACCCGGTCGAACCGCCCCGCACGCCCCAGGAGGGGTACCACCTGTCCGAAGACCTCACGGACAAGGCGATCGAGTTCATCCAGGATGCCAAGGCGATCGCGCCGCAGAAGCCGTTCTTCCTCTTCTACTGCCCGGGCGCCGCGCATGCACCACATCACGCGCCGAAGGAGTGGGCCGACCGATACGCGGGCACGTTCGACATGGGCTACGAGGCGTACCGAGAGAGCGTCCTGGAGCGCCAGAAGCGGCTGGGGATCGTGCCCGAGAGCACCGAGCTCAGTCCGATCAACCCGTATGTCGACGAGGCGAGCGATGACGGACAGACGTGGCCCGAGCTCGACACGGTCCGCCCGTGGGATGCGCTCAACGACGCCGAGAAACGTCTCTTTTCCCGGATGGCCGAGGTCTACGCGGGCTTCCTGAGCCACGCGGACCATCAGATCGGGCGCCTCCTGGACTTCCTCGAGACGACCGGCCAGCTCGAGAACACCGTCGTCGTGCTGGTCTCGGACAACGGCGCCTCGGGGGAGGGGGGTCCCAACGGCTCCGTGAACGAGAACAAGTTCTTCAACGGCGTGGAGGACTCGATCGAGGAGAACCTCAAGCACCTCGACGACCTTGGAAGCCCGACGACGTACAACCACTACCCGACCGGGTGGGCGTGGGCGTTCAACACGCCGTTCAAGATGTGGAAGCGGTACGGGAATCTGCGCGGTGGCACGGCCGACCCCCTCCTGGTCTCCTGGCCGAAGGGGATCGAGGCGAAGGGGCAGGTTCGTCGGCAGTACGCGCACGCGGTCGACATCGTGCCCACGCTCTTCGAGGCGCTCGGTCTGGAGTTGCCGGACGAGGTCAACGGCTACACACAGCGGCCTCTCGAAGGGGTGAGCTTCGGTCCGAGCTTCGATGACCCGGACGCCGACACGGGGAAGGAGACGCAGTTCTTCTCGATGCTCGGCACCAGGGCGATCTGGCACCGCGGCTGGAAGGCCGCGACGGTCGGACCGGCGGCACCGAATGCGTGGGGCCGGTTCACGGAGCAGCGATGGGAGCTCTTCCACACCGACGAGGACCCCTCCGAATGTCACGATCTCGCCGAGCGAGAGCCCGCGAAGCTGCGGGAGCTGATCGACATGTGGTGGGTCGAGGCCGGGAAGTACCAAGCGCTGCCGCTCGAGACCCGAAACGCCGTCGAGCTCTTCACGATCGCGCGACCGCAACTCTCCGCGCCCCGTGACCGGTACGTCTATTACCCCGGAGGCACGGGCGTGCCGGAGTCGGTGGCGCCGGACATCCGCAACCGCTCATACACGATCGCGGTCGAGGTCGATGTCGCGTCGACGCCCGAGGGCGTCCTGTTCTCGCAGGGCTCCCGATTCGGCGGCCATGCCCTCTACGTCAAGGACGGCACGCTGCGCTACGTCTACAACTGGATCGGGGAGCGCGTGCAGGTGGTGGAGTCGGCGGAGCCGATCCCCCAGGGTCACGTGGTGCTCTCGGCCAGCTTCGAGAAGGAGGGCGACGGCATGCCCAGCCAGGGCACCCTGGGCCTCTACATGCGAGACACGAAGGTAGGAGAAGGCCCGATCATGACCCAGCCGGGGAAGTTCGGGCTGGGCGGGGGCGGCCTGCTC
Organism: uncultured Actinomycetes bacterium; assembly: GCA_963734685.1. Taxonomy (GTDB): domain Bacteria; phylum Actinomycetota; class UBA4738; order UBA4738; family HRBIN12; genus JAOUEA01. The sequence goes on from CAVTIC010000001.1 coordinate 858,029, forward strand.
GTGGGGCGCTCCGGGCTCGAGCCGGTCATCGATGACTACCCAGGGGATGCTCCGTACGCGTTCACCGGCGGCACGATCGAGAAGGTCGTCATCGACGTGAGCGGCGAGCCCTTCATGGACCTGGCGAGGGAGGCGGCGGCGCTCTTCGCCCGCCAGTAGAGGGTCAAGGCATAGTTGGGGCGGGACCCGGAATGGCGCTAGTCCAAGCGGGTAGCCGTGCGCAACGCTCGCGTGAGCTGGCCGTCCCTCGCGCCCGGTCAGGGTTCGTGCCGCTGACATGCGCTGATGGCATCGAATGCAGGTAGCGGACTTGGCGCAGCGGAGCTAAGGGTTAGCCCTCGAAAGGGGGCTCGTGAGTTCGAATCTCACCGTCTCCGCTCGTCTGTTGATGGGCGGGTCGCCTTCCCCCACGGCGCGTTGTGGGTCCCCGCCTTAAGGCCACCGCGGGTAGCTCGAGCAGGTCAGCGCACAGGCGCCATCGGGGGTGGCCTGTCCATCAACAACTCCTTGGCGCCGATGTCGATGCTCGTCGCGCTGCCCCGTGCGTATGCCTCGGCGTACGCATCGGGGTCGAGCACCTCCGCCAGCTTGGACAGCGCATCCTCGGCCATCTGGCTGATCGGAACGGTCTCGCCGAACAGCTGCTGGCCGCTGATGCGATCGGCCAGCACACAGGCGAGGATCTCGACCGTATCCTCCTTGTTCCCCATCAAGGCCCGTACCCCGGCGACCTTCGTCATCATGCCCGCCATCTCGCGCGTCAGACCCATCTGTTCGGACCGTGCGAGGGCATCCAAGAAGGCCTCATCGGCTGCGTCGAGCTCCCCGGCGGCAACGTGTGCCTCTCCCAGGCCCTGCGACCCGATCTGGATCGCTCGCGGATAGCCCAGATCCTTGGCGAGCTCGATCGCGCGCCGGTAGAGGGCGACGGCGTCCTGCAGCCGATGGTCGATCATGGCGATCGTCGCCCGGAGCTGGAGGTTCCACGTTCTCATGAGGTGGTCGCCCAGCCGGGACAGCACGGCGTCTCCCTCGTCGAGGAACTTCATCGCGTTCTCGATCACTCCCCGGTGGACCTCGACCGCAGGGGGGTAATTGCGCATCCCCGCTGCCCACCACTCCAACCCGTCCTCATCGGCGATCCGGATCGCCGCCATGCAGATCCGGAGGACCGCTTCGTGATCGCCGCCCCAGGACAGCACCTCGCACTGGGATTCCAAGGCCCAGAGGAGAGCAACCGGATCTGCGAGCATCGAAAGCTCTTCCGCCGCCCTCGCCAGGTTCTCGACCGCCTCGGGATGACCGAGGTTGGCAGCGAACTTGGCCTGGACGGCGGCGGCCGTCCAGCGCGCCAACCGGGCGGTCTCATCCATGGGATCGGCATCGAACGCCTCCGAGGCCTCTCCGAACAGAGCGGCGGCGGCCTGATACCAACCTCGGACCTCGTGCAGGAACCCCATCGCGACGACGAGCCTTCGCACCGCTCCCGCGTTCCCGGTCGCCAGGGCGTGTCGCCAGGCCCAGCGGATGTTCTCGAGGTCGTCTTCGACGATCCGGAGCGCCTGCTTCTGGTCGCAGAGCTGGATCAGCTCCTCGGCGTGAGTCGCGACTCCCGCGTAGTAGTTCCCATGGTCTTCGACGGTGGCCGCCCAGAGCTCTTCACTCTTATGTAGCTCGGCCTCCGCGTACTGTCGGAGCAGCTCGTGGACCGTGTAGCGCCCTGAGTCGCGGTCGGCAACAACGAGCGATCTGTTGACCAACCCGGCGAGGCTGCGAGGAGACGCCCCCGCGACCTCCTCGGCCGCCGTCCGAGTGAAGCCCCCTCGAAAGACCGATAGCGCCGTGAATATCCGGCGCTCGTCCTCGCCTAGCATCGCCCACGAGTAGTCGAACACGGCTCGCATGCTCCGATGCCGATCGGGGAGGTCGCGCAACTCGCTGTCGAGGAAGTCGAGGTTCTTCGGGATCTCGGTCGCGATCTCGGCTACCGGCAGCACGTCCACCCAGGCGGCCGCCAGCAGGATACCCAACGGCATCCCATCGACGAGTTGGAGTATCGAGCTCAATGACTCGAGGTCGTCTTCGGTGAGGCTGAACGAGGGATCGGCGCGCTTGGCGGCATCGATGAAGAGTCGAACGCCGCTTGCCCGCACAGCATCCTCGGGGGACTCCCAGTTCGCATCCAGGCCGGAGAGGGTCAGGACCGACTCCCCGGTGATCTGAAGCTTGGCGCGGGACGTGGCGATCACCTTCACCTGGGGGGCGCCCTTCAGGATCTCCGAGACGACGATCGGACCTCCCTCGAGATGCTCGAGATTGTCGAACACGAGGAGCTGCTGCTTGTTGGCCAGGTACGAGACGAGCTGAGTCTGCATGTCTTCCCCTGCTGAGAGGGCGACCCCGACCGACTCGGCGACCGCCTGGACGATGTCGGCGGACGACCCGATCGGGGCGAGATCGACGAAGAACACCCCGTCGGAGAAGTCATGGATCAAGTCTGTCGCCGCTTGGATAGCGAGCCGGGTCTTGCCGGCACCGCCCGGGGCGAGGATGGTAAGGAGCCGGCTCTCGCCGATCAGACGCTTCGCGTCATCGAGCTCTGCCCGACGACCGATGAACTCCGTCAGCTGTTCCGGAAGGTTGTTGGGGACGGCGTCGAGGGACCTCAACGGTGGGAAGTCATCGGCGAGCCCATCGACGTCGATCTGAAAGACGCGTTCCGGCCTCGCTAGATCCTTGAGGCCATGCGTGCCCATGTCCCGGATCGTGACGCCCGCCGGCAACCGGTCCTGGACCAGCTCCCAAGTGGACCCCGACATGATCGTCTGCCCGCCGTGGGCGATCGCGCGTAGTCGCGCTGCCCGGTTGACCGCTGATCCGTAGTAGTCGCCGAATTGCAGGTCTGCTGCGCCGGTGTGAAGCGATGCCCGGACCCGAAGCGGGCTTGGCGTTGCCCAGTCGATCGCAGCGAGGCTGGCCTGGATCTCGGCAACGGCCGCCAGCGCGTCCAGAGCCGAGCTGAACACGATGAACCGGCTGTCTCCCTCGCCTCTTGGCTTCACGGAGACCCCGTGGTGGGCTGCGGCGGCCGCGTCGATGGCCTCGTCGTGTTGTTGGAGCGCCCGCATCATCGAATCGGGAGCTGCCTCCCACATCTGCGTGCTGCCCTCAACGTCGGTGAAGAGGAAGGTGACCACACCTTCGGGAAGCTCCGCCATCACGCGCGCGTTCTCTCGAGCCGCATCCATGCAGGCTAGGGACGGCTGACCTCAGCGTCCAGGGGCCTGTGACCGCCACGATCCGGATGTCACCGGGCGAGTCGGAGTGGCCCCGTTGTCGTCGCCACGTGTGACCCATCGCCTCGAGGATCCCGGCTCTTGATGCAGGCGATCTCCCGACACCGAAGCCCGGGTGTATTCACGATCGTTTCCTGACTATTCCGGTCAAGGTCAGGGCGAACGTGTTGGTCTCGAAGTCGGCATCTCCTTCGGCCGTACCCTCGCCGGTCACACCTTCGAAACTGCCGGTTCCGCCGAGCATGGTCCAGCGGCCCGTGCCGTGGCGCACGTCGGCCTCGATGAACAATCGCTTCCCATCGACATCGAGGATCCAGATGCTCACCGTGCATCCACCCTCGGGGCCTTCGCCGTTCCGGGGCTTCGCTCCTCACAGCGGTCGGTCTGCCACATCTTCCGTCTCGCCATGCCAGTCACGGCGAAGGCAGGTCTTGGGACTCTGCGCGTTCATGTGCGGGAGGAGGAGCTTCCTGTCCTTCTGTGTCGACAGGTTCACCCCCTGGCACGTCCGTATACGGGGCCGGTGTTGCACGCGCGTTTCAGCCTCGCAACCGGTAGAGGCAGGGTGCCCATCGACGCTGAGCGCTCACGTTGAAACGCTGCTGTAACGCCGGTCCCTTACATGGGGTCCCGAGTCGTCCTATCGTTCCCCACGGGTTCCGAAGGCGAGGATGTGAAGGTGCAAGTGAGCGACGATCCGCGGGTCGGTACCGAGCTCGCCGGCTACCGGATCGAGTCGCTGCTGGGCTGGGGTGGTATGAGCGTCGTCTACCTGGCCGAGGATCTTCGGCTCAAGCGGAAGGTTGCGCTCAAGCTGCTGGCAGCCAGTCTCGCCGAGGACTGGGCGTTCCGTGACCGCTTCCTTCGTGAGTCGGAGCTGGCCGCGTCGATCGACCACCCGAACATCATCCCGATCTACGAGGCTGGGACGACCGAAGACCTCCTCTTCATCGCCATGCGCTACGTCGAGGGGCACGACCTGAACGAGCGTCTCCGACGCGGCCGTTTGGATCCGGCGGACGCGATCGGCATCCTGGCGCAGCTGGCGAGCGCCCTGGATGCGGCCTACGCGCGTGGTCTCGTGCATCGCGACGTGAAGCCCTCCAACGTGCTTCTCGACACGGGCGCCCGCCCCGACGGTTCAGATCATGTCTACCTGGCGGACTTCGGCCTTACGAAACGCGTCGCCGAAGTGACCGGCATCGGCGAAGGCGGGCTGCTGGGCACCATCGATTACGTCGCCCCCGAGCAAATCGCCGGTGAGGAGATCGACGGGCGGGCGGATGTCTATTCGCTCGGCTGCGTGCTTTATGAGTGCCTCGTGGGGCAGCCGCCGTTCCAGGGTGACTCGGAGATCGCGGTCGTGTTCGCGCATCTCGAAGCGGAACCGCCGGCGCCGAGCGCAGCGCGACCGGAGTTGCCTGCCGCGCTCGATGCAGTGATCGCTAAGGCCCTGGCGAAGGAGCCGGAGCAGCGCTACCCGAGCGGGGGGGAGTTCGCGCAGGCTGCGCTCGCGGTCGCGGTCGACGAGGCGAGCCGCAGACTCGTCGACGTCGCCTCCCGCGCCGCCTCCGGCAGGAGCGACCTGAGCGACGTCGAGGCCGAGTTGACAGGGAAGGTGATCGACCTCCAGTTCGTGCGCGAGCAGGCGCGCGCTCTTTCGGGTCCGGCCACCCCGACCCGGGTGGCCACTGAGGGGATCTGCCCCTTCAAGGGTCTCGCGAGCTTCGAGCCGGTCGATGCCGAGTACTTCTTTGGCCGCGAGCGGCTCGTCGCAGAGCTCGTTACCAGCCTCGTCGGTGCCGGATTCCTCGGCATCGTCGGCCCGTCGGGCAGCGGAAAATCGTCGGTCCTACGCGCCGGCCTCCTTCCGGCCCTCGCCGGGGGAGTCCTGCCGGGCAGCGGAGGATGGCGCCGCCTGCTGATGCGTCCCGGCGAGCGGCCGCTGGAAGAGCTTCGCCGCGTGCTCGTATCGGGAGCTGAGGATCCTCTCGCCGAGGCACTCGACACGCTGCCAGCAAACTCTCGCCTGATCCTTGCCGTGGACCAGCTCGAGGAGCTGTTCACCGCGTGCCGTTCCGACGACGAGCGCGCCGGCTTCGCCGACACGCTCGCCCGCGCGGCCGCCGATCCGGACGGTCGCGCGGTCGTCGTCGTCGCGGTGCGCGCCGACTTCTATGGGCGCTTCGCCGGCTACCCGGGGATCGCCCAGCTGCTGGGCGCGAATCACGTGCTGGTCGCGCCGATCCAGACCTCGGAGTTGCGGCGCGTCGTCGATCTGCCCGCCGGCCGGGTTGGACTGCTGGTGGAGCCGGAGCTGGCCGACGCCCTTGTCGACGACGTGGAGGGCGAGCCGGGCGCGTTGCCGTTGCTGTCCACCGCCCTGCTCGAGCTGTGGCAGAAGCGGGAGGACAACGCGCTCACCCTGGCCGCCTACCACGAGTCAGGCGGGGTTCACGGCGCCGTCGCGCGCCTGGCCGAGGGCACATACGCGCGCATCCCCGACGGGCGCAAGCAGCTCGTGCGTGCCATCTTGCTGCGCCTGGTCGGCGAGGGCGAGGGCGACGCATCGGTGCGCCGGCGCGCACCGCTTGCCGAGCTCGACGCGGAGCGCAACGAGGATGTGGCCGACGTGCTCGCGATCCTCGCCGACAGCCGCCTCGTCACCGTCGGCGAGGGCTCCGTCGAGGTCGCCCATGAAGCGTTGCTGCGTGAATGGCCGCGCCTGCGCGAGTGGATCGAAGAGGACACCGAAGGGCGCCGGCTTCGCCGACACATCACCAAGGCGGCGACCGAATGGGACGCGGCGGGGCGCGACCAGGGCGAGCTCTACCGGGGCGCCCGCCTAGCGGCTGCCCTCGATTGGACCGCCGATCATTCGCTCGACGTCAACGAGCTCGAGCGTGAGTTCGTCACCGAGAGCCGCGAGGCATCGGAGACGGAGACCAAACGCGTGCGGCGCACCAACCGCCGCCTGCGCGGCCTGCTCGTCGGGGTGGCGGTCTTCCTGGCGGCCGCCGTCGCCGGCGGGATCTTTGCCGCCGTCCAGCGCAGGGAAGCCCGAGACGCGGAGACGGGACAGTTCGCCCAGCGCCTCGGCGCCCAGGCGCTCGTCGAGGAAGATCTCGACCTCGCTCTCTTGCTCGCGCGCCAGGCGGTCGCCATCGAGGACTCGCCGCAGACCCGCGGCTACCTGCTCGCCGCGCTCCAGCGCAGCCCCGCTGCGATCGGGATCATGCACGGTGACGGCGGCGCGCTCAGGGGGATCGCGATCAGTCCCGATGGGAAGACCCTGGCGGTGCTGGCCGGCAGCAACGTGCTCTTCTTCGATGCCCGAACCTACGCGCAGATCGGCGACCCGCTGCCCGTGGAGGACGCCGGCGAGGGGAGCCTGGCGTACGGCCTCGGCGGGCGAACGATCGCTGTCGGCGGCGACGGTTTCGTTCGCCTCATCGACGTGCGAACGCGTGCGCGGCTGGCCGAGACGGCCATCGACGGGCTCGCCACGCGCATGGAGTTCGCGAACGACGGGTCGCAGCTCGTCGTCCTCGTCGTGCCTCACCAGGGTCTCGGCAGCGTCGATGCGCAGATCACGATCCGAGACGTCGCCACGCTGAGGCCGATCGGTCGCTCGATCGAACCGGAAGCCTTCGTCGGCGCGTACGTCGGCATCTGGTACGCGTCACCTCAGTTCGCGCTCACACCGGACGGTCGCTCCATCATCACCGCATCCGAAGACGGTGAGCTGGCGCGGTGGATCTCCGGACCCGCACGAGAACACGCACCTGGAGGATCGAGGCCGGCCTCGCGCCAGCTCGCCCGTCCCGGACGGGCTCACCGTGGCGGTCGGCATCAAGCAGGGGGTGCAGCTCGTCGATCTCCGTTCCGGAACCGTGCGAACGGCAACCGCCGATCTCGCAGGGAGCCCGAACTGGGTGCTCTTCAGCCCGGACGGCGCGATGGTCGTTGCGACGAACCGCGACACGACGGTGACGCGCTGGGACGTCGAGTCGGCGACACCCCTCGAGACCCTGCGCGGCCACTCGAACTTCGTTCAGCAGCCCGTCTTCAGCCCCGACGGGAAGACGCTCTACACCGTGAGTCACGACGGCACTGCGATCGCCTGGGATCTCACAGGCGACCGCATGCTGGGGCGGCCGTTCACGTTCACGCGTGACCGGACGTTCTCGAGGACCGGCTTCGATGGCCACCCGGGGAGGTTCAGCCCCGACGGCCGCTTGATCGCGGTCGGACTGAAGGGGCGGGGCATCGCGCTCTTGGACGCGCGCGAGCTCACGCCCTTCGGGCCGCCTCTTCTCGATACCGGCGGCGAGGTCAAGTCACTCGCTTTCTCGCCGGATGGGCGAACGCTTGCGGCGGCGACCAAGCACGTGCTCACGCTTTGGGATGTCGGCTCACGATCGCGGCTCCACGAGCCGAACTACGCGGGAGACCCTGCGATCGTGCTCGCTGTCGACTTCAGCCCCGACGGAGTGACGGTCGCCACGGCGAGCAGCGACCTCGGTCTGAGATTCTGGGACGCGGCAACCGGAGACAGTCTCCATATGCCCGGATTCGGTGGGAGCGCGAGCGATGTTGCCTTCAGCGCTGACGGAGCGATGATCGCGTCCGTTCGGAGTCGAGGAGGTGCGAAGGTCTGGGATGCGGCCACAGGCAGGGTGATCGCCACCTTCAGCGGCACGAACGACCCAGACTTCCTAGACTCTTCCGTCGCGCTCAGCCCCGACGGGCGCTTCCTGGCGGTGGGTGGCTTCGGCAGGATCGTTCGCCTCTGGGACGTCCACACCCGGAAGCTCGTCCACGAACTCGATCAAGGCGGCAACGGGGCGTTCACCCTCGAGTTCAGCCCGGATGGCCGGACCCTGGCGATCTCCGGCTTCGAGCCCGTCGCGTCCCTCTGGGATGTTGTGACGGGAACCCAGATCGGCCCGCAGCTCACCGCCGGCGACCGCAGGACGATGATCGACCTCTCCTCTGACGGACGGCACCTCTTGGAGGTCCACGGCAACGGCCGAGGGGCCGTCTGGGACGTCGATCCCGAGTCCTGGGAGCGCCGGGCCTGCGGCCTCGCGAACCGCACGCTGACTCCCGAGGAATGGGAGGAGTTCCTCCCCGGCCGGCCGTACGAACCGGCCTGCGCGAGCTGAGCCCAGGATCTGGACGTTCGACTCCCTCTGCCTGCCGGCCTGGACGCGGATGGCTTGTTGCTCGACTGAAACGGCCCTGAAACGGATGAGGTCGATCATCGGATCGACACGAGGGATCGGAGGAGCGATCATGTTCGCACCGAGGCTCTGGACCGGAGTCGTATCGGTCCTAACGTTGATGGGTGCGGCCTGCGACGCCTCGTCAGCCCCAGCGACGGCACCCCCAAGCACTACCACGGACGCCGCGCTTGAAGCTCCACGCACCTACGCGCTCGGGGAGTTCCCTGAGTTCCCCAGTGGGCCGCTTTCCGAGTCGATCGCCGCGAGGTTCCAGGCGGTGCTCGATGAGGCCGTCGATAAGGGCACGTTCACCGGAGTCACCGCGGCGGTCATCGTCGCTGACCGCGGCAGCTGGACCGGGGCCGCCGGATCCATGGAGGGTGTTGAGGACGTTCCCCTGACCCCTGACTCCCGTCTCCCCACTCACAGCGCGGGTAAGAACATCGTCGCCGCCCAAGTACTCCGACTGGTGGAGGAGGGCAAGCTGGGCCTTGATGATCCTGCTGTTGACCATCTTCCCCCCGAACTGGGGTTCTTCGACGCGAACGGGGCCACGGTCCGGCAGGTGCTGGGGATGCGCAGCGGCATCCCTGACCTGAACGAGTACGAGGAGGACGGCTTCTACCCGGCAGAGCAAGCACAAACTGCCATCAAGGTGTTCAGGAAGCTGCCCGAACCTACGGATCCTCCGGGGTCCCGCGTCCACTATGCGAGCACGAATTACGTCCTGCTCGGAACGATCATCGAGCAGATCTCTGGCCAGCCCCTGTCCGAGGCACTGCGCTCAGGCGTGCTCGATCAGCCCGGCCTCGAGGGGCTCACCTATACGGTCGAGGACGCGCTGGCCTCCGACGGGTGGGGGGTGGAGACGACGCCGTCCTCTCTGGCCCGGTGGGGTTACGAACTGTATGGGGGGTTCGTGCTTTCCGATGCCTCCCTTCGCGAGATGACCGACTTCCAGGGCAAGTGGTACGGGTTGGGAGTCATGGACTTCTCCGCTGACTACGGCACCCTCGCCGTCGGCCACGATGGGGCGAGCTCCACGACGACCTGCTGCGCTGCGATCCGCCTCGTGGCACTGCCGGAGGAAGGGTTGGTCATCTCCGTGCAAGCCAACGGCGGCACGACCTCTCCTTGGGGAAAGGTGGTGCGCTCGACGAAGGTCCTGAGGAACGTCCTCTTGGGGTTGTGAGTCGTTCCGGGATCGAGCGCCCACACGTGACGGCGGGACCTCGGCGACCTCGGATCTCGACGGCTGCCTCGCCTGATCTCCTCGAGCCAGCAAGCCCCTCCCCTCGTCCATGAGCCGCTCGAATAGGTGGAATTCGAGCTCGTCAGGCTCGACCCGGATGGCGCATTACTCGAAGCGGATCGATCCGACGATCTGCCCGATCTCTCGCTCGAGGTCGGAGCCGGCCGCCTTGTGGGTGTCGCCTTCGATGAAGAGACGCGTCCCGCCCACATCGACGATCCACACCGTGATGGTGTCGCCCACGTCTGTGCTCGTCCAGAACGCACCACCCAGGGGGTCGGCGACACGCCAGGTGTAGAAGAATCCGGGATCGCGGCGCGAGCATCCGACAGTCCTTGCGAACGGTGAACACCACCCGCTGGGCGGCGCGCCCGCCGACGGTGACGGCCGAAGGTCCCGAGACGAGTGCGGTTCCGGCCGCCCCCGCTGCTTGGTCTGCGTAATCAGACATGCTGCCAGGCGGTGCCCCCCACCACTGTCCGCACGGACGGATGCGAGGCCCCTCGATGCTCGTCCAATCGATGATGGCCTCCGCACCTTGCGGGCCGACCGCGCTCTTACTCATGAAGATGCCGTGGTTCTCCCAGCCCGGCTCCCGCACGGTGAACGAGATCGGAACACCCTCAGCGGTGAGCGAGTATCTGCCGACGCCCGGAGGACCCTCGATGGGAGCGAAATCCTTTCGCGTCGGCGAGGGTGAGACGATCGGCGTGGCGGGGCCGTCGCCGGCGGGAGTCCCGAGCACCGCGGCGTCGGTCGATGGCGCTGGGGCGACGCGTTCCTCGCGGGCGCTGAGCCAGGTGCCCAAGGTGATGGCCAGCACGAGGCCCGCCATGACGAACGCGACCGTCGAACGCGTGGATCGACCCGCCGTGTCGACCACATTCGGCGCCGCGGGTGGGTCCGGCCGGGGCGACGGGCTGTCGGACGATGCTGCGGTGATCACGCTCGCCGCGTCGCGGCTGGGTTCCTCCTCAGGGTGCTCGCTTAATGGGGGATTCCCCACCCTGGAGGGGATCGCCGGGGAGAGCATCCAGCACGTAGAGCGGGTGCTCTCCGCAGTTCGGGCAACTCCGTTCCGTCGTCTCGTCGTGCCAGTCGCAACGGAGGCACGTCTTCAGGGTCATGGCAGCGTCCTAGCTGCCGAGCGCTGATACTCCTCGAGGTAGCGCGCCAAGAGGTCGACAGACTTCCGGGTCAGGACATGGATCAACTCTTGACCCGCCGACCGGAAGACCTCGCCGCTGTGCATCGCCGTGCCGGCCTTCGGATGTTCGACCTCGAGCCACCGCACGAAGCTCCCGAGCTCGACGGGGAAGACGCCGTCCGGGCCCCAGCTGACGTTCAGCCAGGGGAAGCTGAGATGATCGATGCTGCCCTTCCGGAATCCGATCCCGAAGGATGACTCCACCGGCGCGAGACCGTCGATCTGCCTGAGCGTGTTGTCCATCGCGTACGAGCACGAGACCTGCGTTTGACCTCCAGCTCCCACCACGTTCGATGCCTGATGACACTCGACGGCCTTGTACCGAACGCCATACAGCTGCTCTGCTTCGAACGCGAGGGCGAGCTCATCGTGGTGCAACCGCACCGCTCCCATATCAGCGTGCAGGGCGTTGTCGTACAGCAGCTGGGTTGCCACCGGCCCGTCGGCGAGCACCGACATAGCCCTCTCGGCGTCGTAGGCGTTGCGGGCCCTCATGAAACGTTCGGCGATCTTCACCATCTTGGCGGCCCTCACGAGCTCGACGTCGACGTACTCACGGCTGCGCTGCTCCCAGAGCCGGATCGACTCCTCGCCGAAACGCACCGCGCTCATAGTCTCGTCCTGGTACATCACCGCGACGTCCTCCGGGTAGTGCGCTGAGACCCATACGGCGAACGGCTCCCAGACCTGAGGCGAGAACCTCTCGGTCTCCCAGGTCTTCGCCGCTCGCACGATCGTTCCGTCACGGACGGTGAGATCGAAGTAGCTGCCGCTGTAGGGACCCAGTCCGAGCTCGTCGGACCAGATGGTGTGGAACTCGAACGCGCAACGGATCGTCGTGCCGGCGGCTGAGCTGTCCCGTTCCTCGCAGGGGTCGAGCATCTGCTTGTAGCCCTGGGCTTCGAGCAAGGAGACGAGGAGTCGGAATCCGTCCCTGGTTCCCTCCACACCGTGGGCGTTCACCGATCCCACCAGCTCCGAGATGTCGGCGCCTCGGGCCAGATAGGCGATCGCCCGTTCCGCATCGAAGGAGCCGTAGGCCGCCAAGAAGCCAGTGGCGACTTCCTCAGCCGTCGTCGTCTCTCCTGCGGTTGATGTGGTCTCCACCGGAGGTGTGTCACCGGTTCCGGTGCACGCCGCCAGTCCGATCGCCATCGCCACGGCGAACGCTCCGATCCTCATGCCCACCTTCGGTGTCGACACGGTCAAGCAACTCCTCGGCGTCCGTTTATCGGGCCGGTGTTACAGACGCGCTTCAACGGCGTAACGTGGCCCGTCCATGCGGCTCTCACACAGGCGGGCCGGAAGGAGCGTGTCGACGGCGAACGACTCAACCGATTCCCCGTCCGCCAACCGGACGCTGACCCGCGATGACTGGGAAGAGTTCCTCCCGGGACGGCCCCACGAGCCGGGCTGCAGCAACTGAGGTCGCCGCCCGGTCGCGCACCTTAGGCGGGCCAGTGGACGCGGAATCCCATCCGCCTGCCTCCGAGCCCAAGAGCCGATCGTTGTTGCTCGTTTGAAACGGGCCTGAAACCGATGAGGTCGATCATCAGGATCCAGACGACAGATCGATGGAACGCGATCCGGCAAGCGAAGGACCGGAGATGTCCAACACAAGCGTGCCGGCTTGTTCGCACCAAGGCTCTTGACCGGAGTCGTGTCGATCCTCGCGCTGGTGGGCGCGGCCTGCAGCGCCCCGGCGACCCCTACGACTACGACCAGCGAGGGCAGTGCGGACGCGGGCCCGGAACCTTCTCGTACCTACGCACTCGGGGAGTTTCCTCAGTTCCCCGTTGGCTCCCTCCGGAGTCGACGACCGCGGAGCTCCAGGCGATGCTCGATGCGGCCGTCGAGGAGGGCACGTTCACCGGGGTTACCGCCGCGGTGATCGTCGCCGATCACGGGAGCTGGGCCGGGGCGGCTGGGTCCCTGGACGGCACCATTCTGACCCCGGACTCAGCCATCCCCACTCACAGCGCGGGGAAGAACGTCGTCGCGGCCCAGGTCCTTCGCCTGGTCGAGGACGGCATGCTGGGCCTTGATGATCAGGCGTCGGACCATCTCCCGCCCGCACTGTCGTTCTTCGCCGCGAACGGCGCCACGATCCGGGAAGTGCTGGTGATGCGCAGCGGCATCCCGGATCTGAAGGAGTTCACGGCGGAGGGGGGGTTCCACCCGGCCGAGCGGGCATCCACCGCCGTCGAGGTGTTAAGGAGGCTGCCCGAACCCAAGATCCGCCCGGGGTCCAAGACCGGCTACGCGAGCACGAACTACGTCCTGCTCGGAACGATCATCGAGCACGCCACTGGCCGGCCCCTGAACGAGGTCCTGCGCTCGGACGTGCTCGACCGCCCCGGCCTCGAGGGACTCGTCTACACGGTCGGGGACGCCCTGGCCGCCGACGGGTACGGGGTGGAGTCGACGCCGGCGTCGTTGGCCCGGTGGGGGCACGAGTTGTACGGGGGCTTCGTGCTGTCCGACCCCTCCCTCAGGGAGATGACCGACTTCTACCAAGACCCGTGCTGCGACATGAGGACGGGCTCGGGGTCTGGGATTACTCCGTTGACTACGGCACCCTCGCCGTCGGGCACGAGGGAGCGAGTTCCGCCGCGACCTGCTGCTCCGCGATCCGCCTCGTGGCACTGCCGGAGGAAGGGATGGTCATTTCCGTGCAGGCCAACGGCGGCGTGCACCCTCCTTAGGGCAAGGTGGCGCGCTCGACGAAGGCCCTGAGGAACGTCCTCTTGGGGTTGTGAGCCGGTTCCGGGATCGAGCGCCCACAGATGATGGCGGGACCTCGGCAACCTCGAGCTCGCTGTCAACGAGGCCCGGGCAGGATCGACCAGGTGAAGCTTGTGAGCGCGGACGGTGGGGCCAGTCCGCCGGGGCGTAGGCCCCGGCGGACGAGCAGCGCAGGGGGAGTCGCCTCCCTGGCGAGTCTGAGGCGGGCCGTGCCGAGCCCCTCTCGGTGCCACCTCGTCGACAGCCCGACGACGAGCAGCCCCGCGTCGCGGCTGGCCTCGAGCATGCCCTCTTCACCAGGCGGGATCAGGAGTGGCTCGGCGGAGATCCCCAGGACCCGTTGGACCGCGAGCGCGCCGTGCGAGAGCAGGCGGCTCGCGTCGCGCTTGCCTTGCTCCGGCACCGCGGCGGCACCAGCGAGCCGGAGCGGCGCATCTGCGGCGCGCGCGAACCACGCGCCGAGCTCGACCGCCGCCCAGTCGTGCTCTGCGCCTCCGAACGGCACGAGCACGGGGCCCTTGGGTGTCGTGTCGCGAGGAACGAGTAGCGCCACGTCGCAGGGCGTCTCCGCGAGTACGGCAGTGAGTTGCTCGTCGGGGGCTCCTTCGGCCAAGAGCTCGTCCGGGGCGTCCGCGAGCAGGAGATCGACGTCGAGCTCGGTGGCGAGCCGAGCCAGCTCTTCACCCGGGGCCGTCGACGTGAACGAGGCCGCACGGGCCACGACACCACGCGCTTCGAGTGCCGACCGGCGCCCCTCGAGCCAGGCCGATGCGGACCCAAGCTCGGCGACGTTGGACACGAGCCTGGCCAGGATCATGACACGAGGCGGGTGTCGCACGAGCGGCTCGGCCACCGCGAGCAGCGCTTCGACGCGTGTCTCATGCGTGATGGCGACGAGGATCGACCGCTCCGCGACCTGCCGGACACGCTCGGATGCCAACGGTTCGGCGTCGAGTGCGGGGTCCTGTCGTAGGATCTCCCGCTCCAGCTCCTGGATCGCCGGGCTCGGATCGATCCCGAGTTCGTCGACGAGGGCCCGCCGCGCGTTCTGGTAGGTATCCATTGCCTCCGCCTGCCGACCCGACCGGTACAGCGCCGTCATCAGATACCCCCACAGGCGTTCGCGGAACGGGTGCTCGGCGACGAGTGCTTCGAGCTCGCCCGACCAGCTCGTCGTGGCGCCCGAGCGCGAGGTCGGCGTCGATCCGGAGCTCGACCGCTGCCAGCCTGATCTCCTCGAGCCGAGCGATGGCCGCCTGGGCGAAGCTCTCGTAGGCGAAGTCGGCGAGCGCCGGGCCCCTCCACAACGACAGCGCGTCGCGTAGCCGCTCCGACCCGTCGGTCGTCAGGCCGCGAGCGAGCAGACTCCTCCCTTCGTCCACCAGTCGCTCGAATCGGTGGAGATCGAGCTCGTCAGGCTCGACTCGGATGACGTAGCCGGGCGATCTGGTCGTCAGCACCTCCCGCGGGAGCGCCTTGCGAAGACGCGAGACGTTGACCCGCAGCGCGGCCGCGGCGCGCTCGGGCAGAGCCTCGCCCCACAGCTCATCGATCAGCCGTTCAGTGGGTACGACCTCGTTGGAGTGGAGGAGGAGAACGACGAGAAGTGCACGCAGCTTGGGCCCACCCAGAGGAACCTCGCCGCCTTCGTCCCACACCTCGAGCGGCCCCAGGATCCGGAACTCCATCTCCGCCCCGCCTCCCGGCAGGACGCTAGCAGCTGTGGTGGTGAGCTCCCTCCTGGATCGGATCCCGGCGTCTCCGCCGGATAGGAACCGCACTCCGTCACGACATCTGCATCGCGAAGGCGAGTGGGGTGGTCGCGGCGAAGTCGATCGCGGGCTCCGAGGTCGGCCACGACTTCGCGTCGTCCCACCACCTCGCACCCATGCCGTTGAAGCGCGCGAACGGATCCGCCCCGCCCGCCGGGCAGCGCCGCGCGTCCTCGGGGAGCCCGAGGTAGGCGAACTGGTCCTTCGCGTTCGTGCCGTTCACGGCCGCGCCGAGCAGCAGCGGCGACGAGCCGTCGAGCGCACCCAGCGAGGTTCGCGACCTGGTGGTGCGGGCAGTGCGGGAACGTGTGGCCGGCTCCGACGATGAACGACGTGCCCCACGGGTTGGCCCCGAGGATCACGTCGAGCTGGCGCCGGCCGAAGGCGCTCCACGTATCGCTGCCGGTCAGCTCGGCGTGCAGGCTCGCGGTGATCGCGAGCCCCTGCCCGTGCGAGGTTCCGTCGTAGGCGGCGTACGGGAAGCCGAACCCGAACGGCTCGGTCGCCGCCTGCGCGGCGGCCCCTTCGAGCTGGCGTTCGATGTCGGCGACGAGGCGGTCGCGGCCGACGGCCAGGCCACCGAGGCCGGTGTCGTCGATCGCCCGTGCGAGCTCGGCGTGCGCGATCGCGCTCACGTCGTAGAGATTCAGCGTGTCCCCGAGCTCGTCGCCGCCGATGTAGGCGTCCGCCCATCGGGCCGACTTCCTCAGGTAGTGGTCGGGATCGGCATGGGGAAGTCCATCGGGAAGCCCGGCCGCGTCCGTGGCCCGGAACAGCTCGATCGCTCCGAGCTCCAGGTCCGAGTGCCACTCGGTCTCGGGGTAGTAGGCGAACGGGGAGAACGTGAGCAGGCGGCCGGGGTGCGTGTCGGCCAGGTCGAAGATGTGCTGACCGGCGAGCAAGCATCGGTCGGCGAACGGGGAGTCGGCGGCGCGGAAGACCTGTGAGCAGAGGCCGAACGCAGCGGCGAGCCGGCCGGCGAGGTTGGGGCTGACGGACGAGCCGGGAGGACCCGCGCGGAACAGCGGGCGGTGTCGGATGTAGCGGTAGTAGGGGTCGGTGCCCCCGAGCGTGTCGTCCTCCTGGGGCAGCCGCCACGGGTCGTGGTCGCCCGCGTAGCGCCGGCTCCCGTCGCCGAACCCCACCTGATAGAAGAGGGTGCTGGTCTCGTCGTCCCACATCTTCAGCAGCCACTCGAGCTCGAAGCGGAGCTCCGCCGTGAAGTCGGCAGGAGCACCCGAGCCCAGCAAGCCGGGGAAGTCGCGCCGAGCGACGAGCAGCATCGCCGCCGTGTAGCTCTCGGTCTGGATGCCCTTGATGTAGTCGCCGGCATCGAACCACCCACCCGAGACATCGCGCCTCGGGGCACCGGGCACCGGCTCCGGGTCGCGGATCGTGAACGCCGGCGTGTAGTGCGCGCGGCGGAACACGCGGGCGTTCGCGTCGTTCAGGTGCGCCGGTTGCCGGTCGAGCACCGATCCGATCACATCGGGTCCGTCTCGCTGGGCACGGTAGAACGTGCGCGCGTTCTCGAGCAGGGGTGCGAACAGATCGGCGGCGTCGCCGACGTCGAACGATGGCGACGACACGGGAGCGGGCAGGTCGACGACGATCTCGTAGGTTCCGGGGTCGGTCACGCCGTCGAACCGCAAGGCGTACACGTGCGGGAACCGGGTGCTCCACGCCCCCAGGTCCTTGCCCACGGGTGCGGAGAAGGCGACTCCTCCTCCGTCGGCGACCACGTCGAACGTCGCGCCGCGCACGCGGGTCCGCGAGAGCAGGAACGCCCGCTTCCCGCTCGACGCCTCGTAGCCCACCTGGTTCACCCGCACGAAGGCCTGGGTCGCCGCCCTCGGCTGGGCCCCGCCGCCGGCGACCGGGGCGCCCGCGGAGCATGCAGTCACGAGGGCGAGGAGCGCGGCGGCTGGGCGGCCAGAATAGTAAAGGTTCTTAACGATTCGCATGTGGGCAGAGGATAGTCCGGGTACGGCGCGACCGGTCAAGCGAGTCGGAAGCGTCAGCAGTCGAACGTCAGCCGGGTCTTCGAAGGGCTGTGCTCGGCGTCACGGAAGAACCGGACGACGACGCGGCAGGTCTTCCCTGCCGGCCGATCGAACGGCGACCATGTACCTGCTCTCGTCGTTCGTCGCCGGGGTCTCGACGGCGACCTCTCGCCACCCCCCTGGGCGCTTCCTGAAGAGCGTCACCTGAAGCTCCGCCCCGGGGAGGCTGGGCTCGAGGAGCCCACGGGCCCGGATCTCATGCTTCAGCACGCGGACTTTCAACGTCAGGCTCGTGGGCGTGCAGCCGTCGTCCCCCGTGCCCGCGGAGAACGGACACAGGTCGTCCACGTCGAGCACGGTGTCGTTGTCGTCGTCCGCGTCGCATGCGTCGCCTTGCCCGTCGCCATCGTGGTTCACTTGGTTCGGGTTCGCCACCGACGGACAGTTGTCGTCGGCGTCGGTGACGCCGTCACCGTCGGCGTCGGGCGGGGGTGGGACCGCGTCGAGCGAGTAGCGGGCCACTCCTTCCTGAGCCACACCCGAGATCGACGTGAAGAAGCCCGCCACCCAGAGTTGCGAGGGTGCGCTGAGCAACGCCCATCCCGCGGTGAAGTTCCGGTAGCTCGGCTCGATCTGGGGTACCCAGGCGCAGTCGAGCTCGCCGTTGGCCGGGTTCAGCAACACCAGACCGGCGAGGAGGATGCCCCCGCACACCTCGCGGTCGCCGACGGCCGTGCCGAAGTGGCCGGCGACGAACAGTCCGTTGGGGGTGAGCGCCACGCCCTGCACGTTGCCCGGCAGCGAGTACTTCCACAGCCGCGTCCCCGAGGTGCCGTCATCCAACCGATAGGCCCCGGCCCAACTGCCGCTGGCGCCGAAGGCGGCGTAGAGGCGCGTCGGAGTCGCGACCATGTCCCAGGTCATCATGTCGGCCGGGATCTCGCCGTCGGGGATCGTCCACGGGTGCAGGGAACCGTCGACGGCGCTCACGCGGGCGACCGAGTTGCGCGGTTCGCCGTTCAACGTCGTGTACTTGCCACCGACGAAGATCGTCTCGCCGTCGGACGCGAAGGTCAGGTCGCGGACGGTGTTGTCGGCCGTGGGCTGCCACGAGTCCAGCACGAACCCGCCCGGCGTGATCGCCGCCAGGGACTTCCGCGGCTTCGCGTTCACCCGGCTGAAGTCCCCACCCAGGTACACGCGGTCGGGGCCGACGACGATGGAGTTCACCGGGCCGTTCACCGGGACGTCGAGCGACCCGATCAACGCACCCGTCGTCGCGTCGACGGCGGCGAAGTTCTCGCGGGACTGGCCGTTCACGGTGTCGAACTTGCCGCCGAGGTAGAGCACGGACCCGTCGGGGGAGAGCGCGATCGCCCTGACCTCGACCGAGGCGACCACCCCGGTGTTCGTGACGGCCGGCGTGAAGGCCGGGTTCCACTCGCCGGTCGTCATGTCGAACGACGTCAGCGACTCGGCATCGCGCTTCTTCGTGCCGTCGGGGCTGATGACCTTCGAGAACCGCCCGCCGACATAGATCGTGTTCCCGAGCCGGGCGAGCGAGAGGCCCTTGCCGTTGATGTTCCAGGTGCGGTCGGGCTGCGGGCTCAACGCGAGGGCGGGACCCATCGTGAGCACCATCGTGGCGATGACGACGACGAGCGTCGTCGCACGGCGTATCCATCGCTTCGGGGCCATCCGCACCTTCCTTCGCCCTGGCCAACGGGTGACGGTGACGCAAGGACGATAACTAGGCGGTAAGTCCGGTGGCATCCGCCGTTCGGCTATTCGGCTCCGGCGTCCTCGCGGTCCGTTCAGCCGACGAGGGCCGCCGTCGCCTCGGGCACGGTCCGGTCCGGCTTCACCCTGTACCACACCTGCTCGATGCGTCCTTCCTCGTCGATCAGGAACGACGACCGGACGATGCCCATGTACACCTTGCCGTACAACTTCTTCTCCCCCCAGGTCCCCCACGCATCCGCGACCGCGTGGTCGGTATCGGCGAGCAACGGGAACCCGAGCGAGAACTTCTCGTCGAACGCGAGCTGGCTCGCCGGCTCGTCGGGCGAGATGCCGACGACGTCGACACCGAGGTCGCCGAGCTCCTGCCGGTGATCGCGAAGGTCGCACGACTGGGTGGTGCACCCCGGCGTGTCGGCCTCCGGATAGAAGTACACGAGCAGCTTCCTGCCTCGGAAGTCGTCGAGGCGCACGGTCTCGCCGTGCTGGTCGGAGAGGGCGAACGGCGGAGCGGGATCACCTACGGAGAGGGTCGTCATCTCGACACGATATCCCCCCGCCGGTCGGCCTGCGCGGGGAGGGTCGACCGACCGCGGATGATGGCATCGACCCTGCCCACACTGTCAGCGGGAGGTGTGAACGACATGTTCAAGCGTATCTTGCTCGCGATCGACGAGTCCGAGAGCAGCGCCCGGGCGATCGAGGCCTGCGCCGAGATGGCCGAGGCCCACCGTGCGGAGGTGGTCGTACTCCACGTGCGTGAGCGCGAGGTCGTGGGACCGCGAACCGTCGGCGGGGTCGACCTGGAGGAGGCACCCGAAGCGATCGCGCTCGTCGACAGGGCGGTCGCAGCGCTCAACGACCGTGGGATCGGTGCCAAGGGCTCGTTGATCCCCGGCGCCGTGGGGCGAACCGCTCGGGTGATCATCGACGCGGCCGAAGCCGACGACGCCGGACTGATCGTCATGGGGAGCCGGGGCCTGTCCGACTGGGAAGGGCTGTTCGTCGGCAGCGTGACCCACAGGGTGCTGCACCTGGCGCGGATGCCGGTGCTCGCCGTGCCGTGACGGACGGCTCGCGGCACCCACGAACGAGGTCGGCTGACCGCTCGGCTTGGGGCCTCGGAGGGGCGTGCTACCCTGTCCCTCCCGCGCCCCTAGCTCAGTCCGGATAGAGCGTCTGACTACGGATCAGAAGGTCGGGGGTTCGAATCCCTCGGGGCGCGCCGTCCCTCGTCTCATGACCTCTGTCGGTTGCGCGCGCTATATGTGTACGAGCCGAGGTCGAGGATGAAGCCGATCGCCACGAGGAACCACCCGAACGTCGGCACGCCTTCGACGGGCTGGTACACGAGCACGTAGAGGAACGTGGTCCACGGCAGGAAGATCAACCCGAGCAGCGGCAGCAGGATGCCGACGAACGCCCGGTCGACGAGGTCCGTGAAGATCCACGTGAACACCAGCGCGACGCGCGGCCCGATCAGGGCCATCAACACGATCAGACATCCCATGGCGGTTCCCCCCGATGACCGGCCACGAGGACCGTTGGCCTCGGAGGCTACACCCGAGCGGACGGCGAAGCGATAGGCGTGGACCTGATGCCGGTCGGCGGTCGCGGATAGTCTCGGCGGGTGTCCACCGCCGACCGATCGCCTCTGGCCCGTCTCGGCATCGCGGCTCCGCTGCGGATCCGTGACTTCCGTCTGCTGTGGACGGGCATGTTCGTCTCGATGGCCGGTGACGGCTTCTACTACGTCGCCGTCGCATGGCAGGTCTACGAGCTCTCCAACCGCCCCGGCTCGCTCGCCCTCGTCGGCATCGCGTGGAGCCTGCCCCAGGTGCTGCTGGTGCTGTTCTCCGGCGTGCTCGCCGACCGGCTCGACCGACGCGTCCTGATGATCACCGGCGACCTGATCCGCGCCGCCGCGATCGGCACCGTCGGCGTGTTGTCGATCACCGACCGGCTGACGATCCCGATCCTCGTCGGGCTCGTGGTGGTGTTCGGCGTCGGGCAGGCGGTCTTCCAGCCGGCGTTCCAATCGATCGTGCCCGACATCGTGCCTCGGGACCTGCTCGTCCAGGCGAACTCCGTCGACCAGTTCGTGCGTCCCTTCGCGCTCATGGTCGTCGGCCCGGCCGTCGGCGGACTGCTCGTCGGCGCGTTCGGTGCCGGCTGGGCGTTCGTCGCCGACGCCGGCACCTTCCTGTTCTCAGCGTCGATGATCGCGATGATCCGGGCGCGTCCGAGCCGTGAGGACCCCGACGCTCGAACATCGGTGCTGGCCGACGGGCTCGAGGGGCTCCGGTTCGTGCGGCGCACGCGGTGGCTGCTCGTCACGCTCAGCGCTTCGGTGCTCAGCCTCTTCGCCGTGTGGGGCCCGTGGGAGACGCTGATGCCGTTCGTCGTGCGCAACGACCTGGGCGCCAGCGCCGCGGGACTGGGGCTCGTCTACGCCGCGGGAGGCGTGGGGGCGATCGCGGTCGCCCTCGCGTTCGGCCAGCGGGGACGGCTGCCTCGCCGGGCCATGACCGCGCTCTACCTGTTCTGGGCGACCGCGATGTTCGCCACCGCCTTCTTCGGCGTGGTGAACAGCCTGTGGCAGGCGATGCTCGTCGGTCTCGTCGCGGAAGGGTCGATCGCGGCGTTGATCGTGATCTGGTTCACCGTGATGCAGCGGCTCGTGCCGCCGGAGCTCCTGGGACGGGTCTCGAGCCTCGACTGGATGATCACGATCGCCGGCGTGCCGCTCTCGTTCGCCGCGGTGGGCCCGCTCGCCGAGACGATCGGCGCCGACGCGACCCTGATGCTCGCCGGGCTGGTGGGTGGCGGCGTGACCCTGATCTTCATGTTCCTTCCGGGCGCCCGCGATCCCGAACGCGACGGGTCACTCGCCGAAGCCGACGGCATGCCGCCTCCCGAGGTCGCCGAACCTTCATCGACCCCGGCGTAGACTCGTCGCCATGGAGTACACCCACGTCGGGCGTCTCGGCCTCGTCGTCTCGCGGTTGTGTCTCGGCACGATGAACTTCGGGCCACACACGTCGGAGGGTGACTCGCACGCGATCATGGACGCCGCCGTCGCCAACGGCATCAACTTCATCGACACCGCGAACGTGTACGGGCGACACCTCGGGGTGGGGGCCACCGAGGAGATCCTCGGCCGCTGGGTGGCCAAAGGCAGCGGTCGCCGCGACAAGGTCGTGCTCGCGACGAAGGTGTACGGCACGATGGGGGACTGGCCCAACGAGGCGCACCTGTCGAAGCTCGCGATCGTGCGGCAGTGCGAGGAGTCGCTCCGCCGCCTGGGCACCGACCGTATCGACCTCTACCAGATGCACCACATCGACCGCGAGGCGTGGTGGGACGAGATCTGGGAGGCGATGGAGCAGCTGAAGCGAACCGGCAAGATCCTCTACGTCGGCTCGTCGAACTTCGCCGGGTGGCACATCGCCCGTGCGAACGAGATCGCCGGCTACCGGCATTCCCTGGGCCTCGCGACGGAGCAATCCCTCTACAACCTGACCGCGCGCACGCTCGAGCTCGAGGTGATCCCCGCCGTCCGCGAGTACGGCATGGGCCTGATCTCGTACAGTCCGCTCTCCGGCGGCCTGCTCGCGGGCGCGCTCTCGAAGGTCGAAGCAGGCCGCCGCGGCACGGAGTACATGCGGGGCGAGATCGAGGCGAACCGGTCGAAGCTCGAGCCGTGGGAGGCGTTGTGCGCCGAGCTCGGCGAGGCGCCGCAGCACGTCGCGCTCGCGTGGCTGCTGCACCAGCCGGTC
Source organism: uncultured Actinomycetes bacterium (assembly GCA_963734685.1). Taxonomy (GTDB): domain Bacteria; phylum Actinomycetota; class UBA4738; order UBA4738; family HRBIN12; genus JAOUEA01. The sequence goes on from CAVTIC010000001.1 coordinate 881,051, forward strand.
GTGACGGCGCCCATCATCGGTCCCCGCACCGAGGCGCAGCTCAGCGACGCGATGCACGCCCTCGACATCAAGCTCGACGACGACGTGCTCGCCAAGCTCGACGAGATCTTCCCGGGACCGGGAGGACCGGCGCCCGAAGCCTACGCCTGGTAGGCACGAGGGCGCGGTTCGGCACGAGCCAGCACGATGTCTTCGGTCTCGGCGTCGAGCGGCACGTCGTGCTTGAGTCGCAGGTAGAGATCGCGCAGGAACCAGACGAGCACGACGACCAGGATCGGATGCCCGATCGCGAGGTCGACGTGCATCCACTCGGGGAGCCGGAAGTTCTCCGTCGTGAGCTGGGCGGTGACGAGCGCGATGAACGAGAGCTCGAGGGTGCGCCGCGGCACCCTCGGCAACGCCCATGCCACGGGCAGGATCCACGCGAAGTACCACGGGAACAGCGTGGGCGAGAAGAGCATCATCAGCAGGAACGACCACCCCCAGGCCGCCGCCAGGAACGAGACCGAACCTTCCTTCGCGTGCCGGATCACCTGCCGCAGGATCGTGAACAGCCCGGTCGCGAGCGCGGCGAACATCCCGAGCCGCGCGATCACCACACCCGCGGAGCCTCCGAGCTCGCCTCCCACGGCTCTGCCGACGGTCTCGAAGATGCGCTCCACGAGCGCCGGAGGGGCGATCCACGAACCGTGCTGCACGAGCTCGACCATGCCGAGTGTGGGGTTGGACGCCTGCATGAACGGCAGGGCGGCCACGAACGCGATGCCGACCGCGGTGCCCACGTGGGCGGCCAGCACCCGCCAACGTCTGGACGGTTCGGCCCGTACGACCACGAAGGCGATCAACAGCACCAGCGGCACCGCCGCCGAGATCTTGACGAGCGCACCTATCGTCAGTGCGACCGTGGCCGGCATGTCGCGCTGCGTCGCCACGAAGTAGACGGCCGCCGAGACGGCGAGCATCACCAGCACGTCGACGTGGCCGCCGCCGATCGTGTGGAAGAGCACCACGGGGTTCAGGCCGATCATCGCGGCCGCGTACGCCGTGCGCTGGCGGCGCACCCGGCCAACGACCTTCACCACGAACCACAACGAGCCGAGGCTCGCGGCCACCGCCACGGCGCGGAAGGCCTCGATCACGTCGCCGAGTCCGCGGAAGAGGGCCGTGATCACGGCGGCGAGCCATACGAACACCGGACCGTAGACCGACGGGGTGTCGCGCCAGCCGGGCCAGACGAATCGTGAGATGTCGTTGGCCGGGAAGTCCGCGGGGGTGCTCACGTAGGGGTTCTGCCCGTACCGGCTCAGGATGCGGCCGTAGAACGCGTAGCTGAACACGTCGCGCGAGAGCAACAGCGGCAGCAGCAGGACCACCGCGTGATAGACGACCGCCAGCGTCACGACCGTGCGCGTCGATACCTCGCCGCGCTCCGCCGTCCACAGCACGAGCAGGAACGACAGCCCTGCGGCGATCATGGCCACGAACCCGATCACGATCAGCACGCCGTGGGGCAATCGGTCGAGGAACAGCAGCTGCGAGAGCATCCCGATCGGACCGTTGCCCTGACTCTCGGGCAGCACCGGATGGAACGGGGATCCGGTGGTCGCCGAGATCAGGGCGACGGCGGCGGTGCTCGCGATCGACGCGGTGATCGCACGGCGGCCGGTCAGCCACCCGTCCACCGTGCGTTGCAGAGCCTGTACGCGAGACGACATGTGCGCCGAGCTTACGGGAACGCGTCAGCTCCCAGCCACGCCGAGCGCGGCCTCGATCTCGCGCGCGGCGGCCACGACGGCGGGGGCATAGTGGCGGCCACGGAGCGCGCCGATGCGGTTCGCGGGACCCGAGACCGAGACGGCCGCGATGAGGGTGGCCGCGACGTCGATCACAGGTGCGCTGACCGACGCGACGCCGGCCTCGCGTTCGCCGATGCTGTCGGCCCATCCTCGGCGTGCCGCGGTGGCGACCGTGCGCGCGAGCCGAACCGAGTCCTCGGGCGGCAGCGTGGCGAGCACGCGCCGGCGATCCTCATCCTCGGCCCACGCCAGGAACACCTTCCCGGCGGAACCGCGGGTCAGCGGCAAGGTGGCACCGACGACGACGATCGTCCTCAGCTCGCTCTCGGACTCGACCGCGTCGATGCAGACCCGAGCGTCCCCCTCTCGCACATACAGCTGTGCACTCTCCCCGGTGGTCCTGGCGAGTCGCTCGAGCATCGGGTGCGCGAGGTCTCGCAAGGGAAGGTCGCGCATCGCCGACGATGCGAGGCTCAGCAATCGGGGGCCGAGGGCATAGCCGGCCGCGCCCGCCTGGAGCAGGAATCCGTGCTGTTCGAGCGCCCGGATGAGCCGGTGCGCGGTGGGGCGGGAGAGCCCCGTTCCTCGGGTGATGTCGGTGTAGCTGCGGGCTCCGGCTTCGACGGCGTTCAAGACGTCGACGATGCGATCCAGCGTCCCGACCGCGGTGGTCGACGCCCCCCGGGCGAGCTCGAGCGCCTCGCTCGCTCGGAAGCCCCGGAGCTGTTCGGGGTCGCGCGCCTCGAGCGTGAACCGGTCGTCGTCCTGTCGATCGTGGGCCACCCCGTCCTCCAGCTGTTATCGTTGCCCGGTCCTGTTCCAAATAACGGAACCAAGTTCCAAATAATGGAACCAGGGTAACAGCCCGCAGACGACGGCACGCGGACGCGAGGGAGGCGACGAGCATGGCCCAGACGCTGGCCGAGAAGGTCTGGGAACGCCACGTGGTGCATCGCGCGGACGGCGAGCCCGACCTGCTCTACGTCGACCTGCATCTCGTGCACGAGGTGACGAGCCCGCAGGCGTTCGACGGCCTGCGCATCCTCGGCCGCACGGTGCGCCGTCCCGACCTCACGGTCGCCACGATGGACCACAACGTGCCGACCACCGAAGGTCCCGTGACCGACGAGGTGAGCGCCCGCCAGATGCGGGCCCTCCAGACGAATGCCGACGAGTTCGGGATCACGCTCTACCCGTGGGGAGCAGCCGGCCAGGGCATCGTGCACGTGATCGGTCCGGAGATGGGCTACACCCAGCCCGGCATGACGATCGTTTGCGGCGACTCGCATACCAGCACCCATGGCGCTTTCGGCGCGCTCGCGTTCGGCATCGGCACGAGCGAGGTCGAGCATGTGCTCGCCACACAGACCCTGCCGCAGCATCCCGCGAAGACCATGGCGGTGACCGTCGAGGGCGATCTTCCCGAGGGCGTCTCAGCCAAGGACGTCATCCTCGGCATCATCAACCGCATCGGCACCGGCGGCGGTGTGGGCCACGTGATCGAGTACCGCGGCTCGGCGATCCGTGCCCTCTCGATGGAAGGACGCATGACGATCTGCAACATGTCGATCGAGGGCGGGGCACGGGCCGGCATGGTCGCCCCAGATGACACCACGTTCGCCTACGTCGAGGGCCGTCCGCACGCAGCGAAGGGCGCCGACTGGGAGGCCGCGCTCGACGAGTGGCGAACCCTGCCGAGCGACCCGAACGCCACGTTCGACACCGAGGTCGAGCTCGACGCGACGAAGCTCAGGCCGTACGTGAGCTGGGGAACGAACCCCGCCCAGTCGGTCACGATCGACGAGTCCGTGCCCGACCCCGGCATCTTCGACGAGCCGTCCAAGCGGGACGCCGCAGTACGTGCGCTCGCCTACATGGGCCTCGCCCCCGGCACGCCGGTCCGCGAGATCCGCCCCGACACCGTGTTCCTCGGTTCGTGCACGAATTCCCGCATCGAGGACCTGCGCGTGGCGGCCGCGATCGTGGGCGGCCGGAAGGTCGCCGACGGCTTGCGAGCCCTCGTCGTGCCGGGCAGCGTGGCCGTGAAGATCCAAGCCGAGCGGGAGGGGCTCGATCGCGTCTTCACCGAGGCGGGCTTCGACTGGCGCGGCGCCGGGTGTTCGATGTGCCTGGGCATGAACCCCGACATCCTGCAACCGGGGGAGCGCAGTGCGAGTACGAGCAACCGCAACTTCGAGGGTCGTCAAGGCAAAGGGGGTCGCACGCACCTCGTGAGCCCGGCCGTCGCCGCGGCCACCGCGATCGCGGGCCATTTCACCACCCCGGAGGACATCGCCTGATGGAACCGATCAGCATCATCGACGGCACGGCCGTCCCGCTCGATCGCTCCGACGTCGACACCGACCAGATCATCCCCGCCCAGTACCTGAAGCGGGTCGAGCGCACGGGGTTCGGACCGTTCCTGTTCGACGAGTGGCGTAAGGACCCGGGGTTCGTGCTGAACGATCCGCGGTACCGGGGGGCCAGCATCCTGATCGCCGGCGCCAACTTCGGCAGCGGCTCAAGCCGCGAGCACGCGCCGTGGGCTCTCGAGGACTACGGGTTCCGCGCGGTGATCGCGCCGAGCTTCGCCGACATCTTCCGGAACAACTGCTTCAAGATCGGATTGCTGCCGGTGGAGCTCCGCGCCGAGTCGGTCCGCGCGCTCATGGACGCCGTGCTCGACGACCCAGCCACGCGCATCGTCGTCGACCTGCCCGAGCGGGCGGTGCGCGCCCCCGGGCTCGACGAGACGTTCGACATCGACGGGTTCACGCACTGGCGCCTCACCGAGGGCCTCGACGACATCGGCCTGTCGATGCGGAACGAGGAGAAGATCAGCGCGTTCGAGGCGACGCGTCCGGGCTGGCTGCCGACCGCCTGACGCTCCCCAGGCCCGGCCCGAGCGGCGTCCTGCGGCTCGCTCCACCGAAGCCGGGCAGGACCTCGGCGCGGCGCAGCCGCAGGATGTCGGACGACCCTTTCCGGCACTTGCGGCGATCGAAGTAGAGGCGGTCGTGCGGGCCGGTGAAGTCGACGCTGAGGTTCGCGGCCTCGCGGCCGTCCCGGAGCTGGAGCAGCAGGGTCGGGTTCCCGTCGGGGTCGACGCGGTAGATCTGCGCGTTCGTGCCGCATCGGTCGCCCGCTTGAGCAACGTACGTGGTGCCGTCGGGGGTGGTCGCGGCGCTGTACTCGTCGCGGTCGGTCGGGAGCAGGGGCACGCGCTCGCCCGTGCGGATGTCGTAGCGCCACGTGGTGGCGTCGGCGCCGATCGACCACGTGACCCACGGGTAGGCGACCGTTCCGGGGAACAGGCAGCCGCACCGGTTCGTCGTCTCGTCGAGCAGGGTGCGCTCACCGGTGTCGAGGTTGGCGAGGTACACACGCCACCTGGCCGAAGGGCTCCCGAACCGGTTCACCCCGTACAGGACCCACGTCGTTCCAGAGCTGTCGGTGTCGATCGACGGGTTCCACTGCCAATGCCCGTCGTTCAGCGCCTTGAACGCCATGCGTTTGCGTTCGCCGATGTCGTAGAGGAACAGATCGGAATCGCCACGATGCACCTGTTGGAAGGCCACCCGATCGGTGCCCGAGTCGAACCCGCCGACGTACGCGCTCGTGTGTCGCTCGTTGATGCGGGTGAGGGTGCCGCCGTTCGTCTCGACGAACGCCACGAGATCCGATGCGCTTCCCATCTCGTTCGTCCACGCGAACAGCCGCCGCGGACCGATGTGGGTGCCGGCGCCGTAGCCCTCGAACAGCGAGGTGCCTTTCACGACATCGGGATTGATGAACGCCGAAGCCGCGATCGGCGTCGCCGTGACGATCGCGACGACGAGCGCAGCGAGACGGAACGTGTGCTTCATCGGGTTCGCCCTCCCCTGGGGGGTTGGTTCGGGATCGGTCCGAACCCTACGCTGCCGGGCCGTGAAGGCGCAACGTGGTCGTGCTCATGGTGCGAGCTGCGTCGCAAGGAACCGCGCGACATGGTCGGCGTATCCGGCAGGATCGAGGTTCCAGCAGCCGATGTGCTCAGCCCCGTCGCACTCGATCAGCTCGACCTGCTCGGGCAGCAGCTGGGCGAACTCCCGACTCGTCCCGATCGGCACCGTGGTGTCGGCAGTGCCGTGGAACACGAGGAAGTCCACCTCGTATCGGCTGGTATCCGCCAGGTAATCGAGCGCCGGCCAGTCGACGTCGAATCGCAGGTCGGCGATCCACTTCGCCGCCGCGGTGAGCGAGGGGGGCAGCGGCAGCCCGAGGACCGGCAGCGTCTCACGCGAGGCGTTGTCGTCGACCGTGGTGGAGAAGTCGAGCATCGGGGCATCGAGGATGACCGCTCGCACCTCGTCGGCGAGATCCGAGCGCTGCAGGAAGGCCGTCACGATGCCTCCGCCCATCGAATAGCCGTCGAGCACGACCCCGTCGGAGCCCTGCTCGAGCGCGTAGGCGACCATCGCCTCGAGGTCCTGCCATTCGGTGAGCCCGTACCGCAGCTTCCCGCTCGGATCTTCGGGAGCGTCGGGGTCGTTGCGATAGGTGGCGACGAGGGTCGGGACGCCCGCCGCCGAGAGGATCGGCACCATCCTCAGGCCGTCGGCGGGTGAGAGCGAGTTGCCGTGCACCACGATCGCCCATGTCGACCCTTCGGCCGGGCCGACCCAGGCCGGATAGTCGCCGAGCGGCCCCGTCACCGTCACGGCCTCGAGTCCGAGTCCGGAATCCGCCGGTGCCATCGGATACGCGCGGACGTCGAGCTCGGCGGGGGTCCCGGGAAGCGGTTGCGTGCCGTGGACGAGCGTGAACCCTCGAACCACGTTGCCCGCGCCTTCGGGCATCGCCTCGCCGACCCCCGCGGCGGGCTCGAGCTGACCGTATCCGTCGTTCCACCTGAGGCCCTGCACCCCTTCGAGCGCGACGCCGAGGTCGCCCTCGAGCGGCCGCAGGATGATCGTGACGTCTTGGAACTCGGGGTCGGTCTCGACGGCCACGACCTCGACGTCGGGGTCGAGGGTCTCGGTCGCTGCTCGCATCGCGGCTCCGTCGAGCGCCCGTTCGTTCAACACGTTCGAGAAGTAGAACCCCCCGCCCGCGTAGAACACGACGATGAGCCCGACGACCACCGCCAGCACGATCCACGGCCATCGACGCCGGGGTGCCGCTCGCTCGCTCATGCCTGCGCGCCCGATCGTCGCACCGCCTCGGCTCGCGTGCGCGCCGTCACGCTCCGCAGTGCCTCGCTGTGCGGCACGACCACGTGCTCCGGGTGGGTCAGCCGGCGCGCCTTCCGGGGCACGTGATCGAGGTCGGCTTCGAACCGCGCTCGCCCGTCGGCGAGCGAGGGCGCGACGCCGAGACGTGCGCCTCCTCGCATCACCGGGGCGAGCAAGGGATCCGTTCCGTCAGGGTCGGGCTCGTCGCGCAGCCCCAGCAGGTCGTCGTGCTCGGACCCCCGACGCCGCCAGACCTGCTTGCGTCCGGGCGGGGTCACCTTCGCCGACGAGAGCTTCATCACCGGCCGGCCGTCGTACTCCACCAGCTTGTAGACGGAATCGACGTACGGGGCGTCAGCCGAGACGCCCATCTGCGTGCCGACACCGAACGCGTCGACCGGGGCGCCTCCCCGAACCAGCTCGTGCACCTCCAGCTCATCGAGACCACCGCTCGCGAAGATGCGCGCCTGCGGCAAGCCGGCGTCGTCGAGCACCACCCGCGTCGCTCGAGCCAAGACGTCGAGGTCGCCGCTGTCGAGGCGCACCCCGAGATCGCCACCGAGCCCGAGGCCGCGGATCGTGTCGATCGCGGCGTGCACCCCGCCGATCGTGTCATAGGTGTCGACCAGGAAGGTCGTGCGTGTCGGATGGTCTTCGGCGAAGGCACGGAACGCCTCGCCCTCGGTCGGGAACGCCTCGACGAACGAGTGCGCCATCGTTCCGGCCACCGTCAGGCCGTACCGCCTGGCGGCTTCCACGTTGGAGGTCGCACCGAAGCCGACCAGTGCGCTCGATCGCGCGATCGCCATTGCCGCCTCGACGCCGTGTGTCCGTCGGAACGCGAAGTCGACCAGCTGACGACCCTCCGCGGCCAACACGTAGCGAGCGGCCTTCGACGCGAGCGTGGTGTGCAGCGTGATCTGGTTCAGCAGCACGGTCTCGACGATCTGAGCGATCGCCACCGGCGCCGTGACCTCGAGCATCGGCTCCTCGGAGTAGACGACACGGCCCTCGGGCACGGCCCACACGTCGCCGTCGAAGCGCAGGGTCGAGAAGTCCTCGAGCGCTCGATCGTCGAAACCCATCCGGCCGAGGGTTTCGAGCTCGTCGGATGCGAACGAGAACGCCTCGAGGAAGTCGAGGCATGCCTCGAGCCCGGCCGCGACGAGGAACCCTCGGGCCTTCGGCAGTCCGCGCACGTAGAGGCTGAACGTCGCGAGGCCGTCCATGTCGCGGCGGAGGTAGCTCGCCGCCATGTTCAGCTCGTACAGGTCGGTGAGGAGCCCCCCCGGCATGCGCGTAGGCTACCCGCATGCGGCCGCCCGAGGAGCAGGAGCGCTTCATGGTGCTCGTCGCCGAGGCGCTCGACGCGCTGCCCGAGTGGGTGCACGGCTCGCTCGACAACGTCGAGATCCTCGTGGACGATGAGCCCCCCGACGACGAGGAACCCGACCTGCTCGGCGTCTACGAAGGCATCCCGCTCATCGACCGTGGGAGCGACTACACGGGGGTGTTGCCCGATCGCATCACGCTCTTCTCGGGTCCGATCGCCAGGGAAGCCGGGTCCGACGAGCTCGAGCTGAAGCGCGTGATATCCGAGACGGTGGTGCACGAGGTCGCGCACCATTTCGGGATCGACGACGAGCGCCTCGAGCAGCTCGACCGCTACTAGTATGGAACAGACTAGTAGTGACGGCCGCCGGGACGACGTCCGGAACGAGGCGATGATGCGGCGAGCGCTCGACGCTGCTCACGGTTGCGTGGAGGCCGGCGACGTCCCCGTGGGCGCCGTGGTGTCCCGGGGCGATGACGTCGTCGCCGTCGCCGGGAATGGCCGGGAACGGCTCGGCGACCCCACTGCGCACGCGGAGATCCTCGCGTTGCGCGAGGCGGCGCTGGCGACCGGGTCGTGGCGGCTGGACGGCTGCACCCTCACGGTCACGCTCGAGCCGTGCGCGATGTGTGCCGGTGCCGCCGTGCTGGCACGTGTCGATCGCCTGGTCTTCGGCGCGCCCGATCCGAAGGCCGGGTTCGCCGGCTCGCTGGGGGATCTCGTCCGCGATCCCCGCTTGAACCACCGCGTGCAGCTCACCGGCGGCGTGCTCGGCGACGAATGCGCTGAGGCCTTGCGCGCGTTCTTCAGGGAGCGGCGATCAGGCTCTGATACCTAGCCCTCGGACGAGTCACCCGCGTGCCGCGGCGACCGTGCGTGCACCGCCTCGTGGATCTGCTCCGCGACGTGCGGGAGCTCACGCTGCATCAGGTCGAAGTCCCTCGAATGCATCACGATGGCAGTGACCGGGGTGGTGGCCCGCACGCTCGCGGTGCGGCGGTCGTGCTCGACGAGGGCGATCTCGCCGAAGAAGTCTCCTGGCCCCAGGTGGGTGAGGTGCTGCCCGTCCTTGGTCACCTCGACCTGGCCGTCGAGTAGCACGAAGAACTCGTGGGGGTACGTGCCTTGATCCACGAGGTGGTAGCCCTCCGGCAGGTCGACCACGTCGGCATGCCGGGCGACCTCCTGACGCTCCTTCTTCGTCAGGTCGGCGAACAAGGGCACGGCCTCGAGGTCCTTCGCTTCCATCGGTTCCCCCTCCCGCGGCCCGTTCGTCGTCCGATGATGCCACGGAACGGCCGAGCCTGCGTTGCTAGACTCATCGACGGAGGCGTGCCGGAGCGGACGAACGGGACCGCCTCGAAAGCGGTTAGGGGTCTAAACCGCCCCTCGCGTGTTCAAATCACGCCGCCTCCGCCAATAGTGCCCTGACGTGCGCGGGTAGGCAGGAGGTGGGCAGGTCGCCCACCTCCGCTCGCGCTCTGACGCGGATCCCGACGTGCCGATCCGTATGATCCACTGATCGGCGGATCGCCGGGGTGGTTTCAGCCCGCGGGAGGTAGCTTTCCCGTCGTGCGCATCGGGAGGTGGGACGTGCGGCCGCTGGGCGGACCGATCGGCTGCCTCCTGATGATCCTAGTCTCGATCGTCCTCTCGGTGGTCCTGACCGTCGTGCTGAACGCGCTCCTCCACTAGCGCATCGATTAGGGCCATCGCTGCTGGGGAAGGTCGTCCATCCGTCCGTCCCGATACAGGAGTAGCGTGCCGTTCCACGCGGCGATCACCGGGTAGGCGTGGAGCGGCTGCGAGAACTCTGCGGAGTTGCGCGGATCGGGGTTCCCGAACCGGTCGTAGCGCACGTCGCCCGTCCCGACATAGTCCGGGCACTGGATCCAGATCTGCAGCGTGTCGGAATCCCACGTCTCGTTCGCGCCCTCGCCGCACCCGTCCGGGTCGAGGTCGAGTGCGTACGCGCCACCGGGGCCGCGCAGCACGTACACCACGCCGAGCCGGTCGATCGCCGCGGGCGTGCCGCGACCGTCGCCGAACCACCGTGACGGACCCAGCGGGACCCATCCTCCGATCTCGTCGCCGTCGGCCATCGCCGGGAAGCGCAGGGTGTCGACGATCGCCGCCTCGGCATCGATATCGGCTTGCGTCGCTAAGAGGTCGGGTTTCCACACGATCGAGTAGTCGAGCCCATTGCCGCGCACCTGTACTGAGCACGCCTCCACCGCTTCAACGTCGCATCCCATGTCTTGCAGGCTCACCGGGAAGGAGGAGTCGTCGCTGAGTAGGTCTGGCGCGGGTCCGCCCTCGCGGTGAGTGATCGTGACCTCGGTGTGCCCATCGGGAGACGTGAACGATGCGCCGGTCGTTGTCACGCGGTCCTGCGTGTCGATCCGATCCACCGCCCACTCGGCCGACACGTCCACGCGCCAGCCGAGCGTGTCCGTGTAGGTGACCATCCCCTCCGGGGGGGCGTTCTCCGGGATCTGCAACTGTACCGGCACCGCCGTCACCGCGTTGTAACCGGACGAGTCGCCGACCATCGGGTCCACGCCCGCCGACGCTCGCCAGGCGGCGGTCGCCGCGAAAACATAGGCGGGCTGGTGCTCGCCGCAGTCGGTGCCGACCATCCGGTCGGGATTCACCCGCACCTGGATCGACGCCGTGGGCTCGGTCACCAGGGCGGTCCCCGAGCGCTCCGAGCAGTGCTCGTCGGTGGTGTAGTCCCCGATGTAGGCGCCCACGACCGCCCGGAGCGGATCGATCACCGGAAGTCCCGCGGCGACCGAGTCGCCGTTCTGCAGGACCTGGCCGGTTTCGACATCCAGGACGAGGTCCGGCGAGCGCGCCTCGATGATCGCCCAGACGCCGCCGTCGCCCTGGCGGACCGGCTGCGCGAGCACGATCTCCTCGGTGGCCGGGTAGCACTTCTGCTGACCCCGGTCGTAGTCGGGATGCTCGCAGTCGGTCGTGATCCGGGTGAGCGTGGCCCGGATGCGCCCGTCGTCCAGCGTCGTCGTCTGTGCCTCGTACGTGTCGGTTGGCCACCAGCCCAGCACCCGTTCCGCGAACTCGTTGAGCACCCGGTCGGGCGACAGCATCCAGCGCCCGGAAGCCTTCCCCGCGTCCGCGTCCTCCTGGAGCTGCGCGAGCGCCTCGGCGGAGCGCGCCGGCCAGAGCACCGAGCCCTCCTCGCCCAGCGCGACGGTCGGCGGCAGCGCCGTGAGGACCGGCCCGCTCCGATTCGGCTCGAAGGCCCTCCACACGAACACGCCGGCGCCCACCGCCACCGAGAGCGCGACCGCCCCCGCGAGCACCCGGGAACCGACCGACGGGCCCTCCCGCGGGTGCTCGCGGCGGGGCCCCTGCTGCGCGCGCTCATACACGGTCCGATCGGGCGCCAGCCGCTCGAACGCCCCGAGCCGATCACGCCAGCCGCTCATCCGTCGTCCTCGCCCAGGAGCGCGGCCAGCTTCCGTCGACCCCGCATCAGCCGCACCCGCACCGCCGCGCTCGAGGTCCCGAGAAGCTCCGCGATCCGCGCGGCGGGAAGGTCCGCGTGGTAGCGGAGGAAGATGGCTGCGCGCTGGTCGGGGGAGAGCGCGCGGAGCGCCCGAAGCAGATCGACGTCGGCGACGACGTCGCTCACCTCGCGATCCTCGACCGGCGCCTGCGACGCGAGCCGTTTGAGGTCGGCAGCTGCGAGCCGAAACGCGATCCGATAGAGGTAGGGGACGGGCTCGCGGACGGCGTCGCCGCGCTCGATCGTGCGAGCGAACGCCTCGGCGACTGCGTCGTCGGCGACGACGCGTCGGCCGCCGCTGTAGACGAGGACCGCGCGCCATAGCGCCGTGCCCTCGTCGCGCCAGATCGCGTCGAAGTCATGCGCCTCGCTCACCACCCACACCTTGACAGAGCGCCAAGGAGTCAGGAGCGTGAGCGTGTGATCGCAAGAAGGCAGCCGGGTGGTGTCCACTCACATGGGCCGTGCGGTGGCAAATGGGACAATCCGCACGGCGTTGGCGACCCGTCCGTGCTCTTGTAGATCGCGCCCAGCGTTGGACACGACTCCAGCCGGCCGATAGAGGGATCCCCTACAGGGCACCCAGCCCCCTGCCGTCGAATCTCTGGGTGCAAGCGGGCGAGGTCGAGCAGCTCGGCGAGGTCGCCGCCCACGTCCGTTCGTTGCCTCTCGAGCGCCAAGGCGAACTCGTCGCGCTCACCCTGCTCGGCTCGCATCAGCCAGCGCAGCACTCACGGCCTCTCGGCTCGACCTGGGAGAGCAGCCGCACGAGCTCGGTGTCCTCCATCAGTGATTCGACCTTACCGAGGGGGCTGCGCCCGGTGTAGGCCCTTTGTAAAGCTTCACCTCGGTGATGTGGACAAATGGCCCTTCTCGACGATGCAAGGGTCATGGCGGAGAGAGCGCCTAGTGCGCGACAAGACAAGGACCTAGATATTCGAGGAGAGGCGAGAACGCAAGTGAGTATGCCGATCCTCCGCCGCATCGCTCCTAGGACGGTGACGGCATCTGATTACCCCAGCCCGGTGAACTGGCGATGCCCGCGGCCCATGTGCCGAGGCGCGATCCCTCGGCAAGGCCCCCGGTCGTAGCTGCATACGTTCGTTCAAGGGTGCGCGGGAGGTGATCAGGCTGGCTCCAACGACTTGAGGAACGTGCGAGCGGCTTCAGCGGCAGGCACGTTCCCCTTTCGTTCGTGGAGCCCGAGCGCCTCCTTCGCTGCGGACCGCGACGCGTCGATGCGGCCCGCGGCCCGCAGGACCTCAGCGAGGTCCGACCAGGTGATGCCCTGAAAGTGCGGGGCCTGGGCGTGTGCGAGCACATCGACGGCCTCGCGTGCTAGCGATATGGCCTCGTCGTGTCCTCCGGCTGCCGACAGGACGAGAGCCATCGCCGAGCGCCCGCCCGCTTGCGAGGCCACGTCTTCCGCCGGGGCTCGCAACGCCTCCGCAGCGTACCGCTCGACCTCGTCGAAACGGCCCAGTCGGCTGAGTGCGCGGGCGAGGTTGCCCGCGGCCGTTGAGGCGTGTCCCTCGTCACCGAGTTCGGACTCGATCCGGTAGCACTCGCGGGCCGCCAGTTCAGCCGCCGCGGGGTCTCCGCCGAACTCCTCCACGTAGACCCGCCATTCGAGGGCAGCGCCGATCCAGAACCCGGCACCAACCCGGCGCCCATTGGCGACTGCCATGTCGATGAGCCGGCGCCCTTCGTCGAGATCGCCGAGCATCGCCAGGAAGATACCGCGCTGAACGAACCCTAGATGCTCTCCCACGAAGCCCTCGGACCCGAGCTCGTGCAGAGCAGCGTCCAGCCGCTCAATCCCTGCGGCCGGGGTCGTGGATCCGAAGGCGTCCGTCGCCAACCAGAGCGCATATGCATGCTGGATGAGCCTGCGGTCTCCAGCCCGACTCGCGTGGTCGACGGCCCGTCCGAGCTCCTCCCGAGCGCGGTCGAAGCGGCAGGACATCCATCGGGTCTCCGCGAGCAGACGCCACGCGGTCGCGAGCCCGACGTCGTCGCTGATCTCTTCAAACTGGGCGATCGCCTCGCGGAGCTCGTCACGAACTTGGTCGGTTGAGATCGCATGGGGATCGACGAGCATCTGGAAGGAGCTTCGCGCGATCCGGGCGCGCCAAGCCAGGGCCTGCTGATCCGCCTCCTCGGCTGCCCCTATCGCCTCCTCGGCGAGCTCGAGCGCGACCCGCATCTCGCCGACGGGCTCCATCTCTAGGGCCGCGTCGTATAAGGCCCGCGGCCGATCGGGGTGCTCGGCGGGGAGGAGATCGGCCGCCCGTCGGTAGAGGTTGGCCGCGGCCCCAGGGTCGCCTCGCTCCGAGGCGCGACGAGCTGCGGCCAGGAGGTGAGAGGCCGCGCTCGTCCCCAGTTCTACGACGGCGGCGTCGGGCGGCCCCAGCTCGGTTCTCGACCGATACGCCTGCTCTAGGTGGTAGCCGAGGATCTCCTCCTGTTCCTCGATGCGGTCGCCGGCCACGTCGAGGAGCCAGTCGGCGAACCGCTCATGGTGCTCGGCGCGGACGGCCTTCGGGATCGCTTCGTAGGCGGCGTCGCGGATCAGCAGGTGCCGGAACCGGAAGGCGTCGTCTCCCGCCAGGAGCGATCGGTCGGGTCCGACCATATCCCGGCGGACCAGTCCCATCAGGGCCGCCCGTACGCCCGAGCCGTCGTTGGAGAGCGCGGCGACTGCTCCCATGTGGAACTGCTTGCCGACCACAGCGGCACGCTCGATCGCCGCTCGCTCGTCGGGGCTCAGGCGATCGAGACGCGCCGCGATCAGCGCTTGCACGCTGGACGGGACCGGAACTCCTGAGAGATCCCCGGTCGCGATCCAGCCCTCAGATTCCAGCACGAGCAAGCCGTCGTCGATCAGCATCGAGAGCATCTGCTCCACGAACAGCGGAGTGCCTTCGGCAGCTTCGAGGATCCGGAGCCGAGCCTCGTCCGGGAGCGCCGCGTGGCCGAGCAAGTTCGCGATCAGCGCGTCGCTCTCGTCATCGGACAGCGGTTCAAGCGAGATCGTGGCGGCGTTCAACTTGCCCCCGCCCCATGAGGGGCGGATATCCAGGAGCTCCGGCCGCGCCATGCACAGCACCAGGATGGGTGCGTCGCGCGACCAGTCCGTCACGTGCTCGATCAGCTCCAGGAACGTGGCCTCGCCCCAGTGGATGTCGTCGAAGACGACGACCAGCGGAGCGGCCTGCGCGACAGACTCGAGGAAGTGCCTGACCGCCCACAGGGTCTCCTCGGTCGACCCTTCGTGGTCGACGGCCCCGAAGAGCTGGGCGAGCGTGGAACATGCGGGGCCCTCGTCACCCTCGCCGAGGACTGCGCAGATCTTGCGCTCGATCTCCTCCGTGTCGTCGAAGTCCTCGAGGTCCGCCGCTTCCTTCAGGACCTCGGCGACAGGGAAGAACGTGATCCCGTCGCCGTAGGGGAGGCACCGGCCGCGGAGCACCGTGGCCACGTCCTCGATCGTCGAGACCAGCTCGTGGACCAGACGGGACTTTCCCACGCCTGGGGGTCCGAGGACCGTGAATAGCTGGCACGAGCGGTCCGCGGCGCTAGCGTCGAACGCCTGCTTGAGTTGGGCGAGCTGGCGCGCACGCCCGACGACGGGTGAGTCCAGGCGCCGCGCCACGCCGGGCGCCCCGGTCGTCACCTCCCCCAGGCGGAACGCGTGAATCGGCTTTGATTTGCCCTTCACGTCGAGCGGCTCGACGGGTTCGGCGACGACCGCGTCGCGGACCAGGCGGTGGGTCTGCGCGCCGATCAGCACGTCTCCCGGCGCGGCCGCCTGCTCCAGTCGAGCAGCGACATTGACAGTGTCGCCGGTCACGAGCGTCCCGCCGACCCCATCGCCAGCGACGACTTCGCCGGTGTTGACTCCGATCCGCGCCTGGAGCGCGACCCCATGATCCCGCTCAACCTCCTTGCTGAGCAGCCTCACTCCCTCGCGCATGTCGGCCGCCGCTCGGACGGCCCGAAGCGCATCGTCCTCGTGGATCTGCGGGACGCCGAAGACGGCCATCACCGCATCGCCGATGAACTTCTCCACAGTGCCCCCATGGCGCTCCAGGGCGACTCGCATCTCGGAGAAGTAACGAGACATCACCCGCCTGAGCGACTCGGGATCGAGCTTCTCGCCCATCGCCGTTGAGCCGGTCACATCACAGAACACCACCGTGACGGTCTTGCGGATCTCTCGAGCGGCCGGCGATGCGAGCGGCGCCGCACATGCCGGGCAGAACGCGAAGTCCTCGGGACTCTCGCGACCGCAGCTCGGACAGGTCAGCATGCCGCTTGCAGCCTATGCCCGGCCGGATGTCGCTGCGAGGCGGCTCTCGAGCTGGGTCAGGCACGGCGTGGCCCTCTCGACGCGGACGGCCCCCGACGGCCTGATGCTTTCCTCACGACGCTGCCTCGCGGTAGGTGGGCAGGTGGGCGGGTGGGCACAGGTGGGCACGGTATACGCGCCAAACATGCACGTAGAACTACCTGACAGAATCACGCCGCCTCCGCCGATCGCGACGGGCCGGGAGCAGTCCCGGCCCGTCGCTGCGTCTCCCGGCTTGCCCACGGTACGCGGACGGCGCTACGGTCCGGCCATGCGTCCTTCAGGTCGGTTGCTGCTCGTCCTCGTGCTGGCCTCGATCGCGATCTCCCTCGCGATGCCCGGCTCTGCGTCGGCGAGGAAGTACGCGCTCGGCGACTCGGTGATGCAGGGCGCCAAGGACGAGCTGCGGGCGCGCGGTTTCCGCGTGAACACGACCACGAGCCGGCAGTTCTCAGAGGCTCCGCGCATCATCAGGCGGCTCGCGAGCCGGGGGAGGCTTCCTCGCAAGGTCGTGATCCACCTCGGCAACAACGGCTACATCGAGCCGGCCGACTGCCGGCGCGCGGTGCAGGCTGCCGGGAGCCGGAGGGTCTTCCTCGTGACTCTGAAGGTGCCGCGCGGTTGGCGCGAGGAGAACAACCGGCGGCTCCGGACGTGCGCACGACGGCACGGCGCCGAGATCATCGACTGGTTCACCTACGCGGTGAACCACCCGTCGTGGTTCTACGACGACCTGTTCCATCTGACCCCCGTCGGTCAGCGCAAGTACGCGCGCTTCGTGAGCCGCGCGACCTGAGGTGCGGCCGTCGGCCGACCTGCCGACTCAAGGGGGCACGCGCGGCAGCCGTTCACCGAAGGATGCTCCTCGACCGCTCCCCCCATCGCACCCTCGCCCGCGTCGTCGCGGCCTCGGCGATCGCGCCGGTGCTCGCCGTGTCGCTGGCCTCGGCCGCCGGCGCGGCTGCGCCGCCGAAGGGGCGCTTCGGCGTCGGCGACTCGATCATGCTCTCGGCCAAGGACGAGTTGCGCCAGCTCGGCTTCGGCGTGAACGCCGTGGTGGGCAGGCAGTTCGGTGCGGGGGCCTGGCTCGTTCGGCGGATGGCTGAGGACGACACGCTGCCCAGGCGGGTGGTCGTCCACCTGGGCACGAACGGCACCGTCGATCCCGCCGACTGCGACCGCCTGATCGGGTACGTGGGGCCGGCGAGGCGCATCTTCCTCGTGACGATCAAGGTGCCGCGGAGCTGGGAGACCCCGAACAACGACGAGCTGAACGACTGCGCGAGCCGGCACGAGAAGGTGCACGTGATCCGCTGGTGGGCGCACAGCCATCACCATCCCGAGTGGTTCTCGAGCGACGGGTACCACCTGAACGCCGACGGCCAGGACGCGTACGCTTCCTTCGTCGATCGCTCGGTCGACGCCGCGCTGGCCGAGCTGCGCGTTGGGGTCGCTCGCTTAGACTCGACGCGGTGGCCTGCCCGAGCGGCCGAAGGGACACGCCTGGAAAGCGTGTAGGGGGGCAACTCCCTCGAGGGTTCGAATCCCTCGGCCACCGCCGAGCCCATCGTGTCGTGGTCAGTCGGTGGCGAGCCGTTTCGACCATCGAGTGAAGCTGGCGCGCACGTGCATGCCGACGTGCTCGTACAGCCCGAGGGCACCCGTGCGCGAATCCGTCGAGAGGCCGCACCGCCTGTATCCGGCCGCGTGGAAGCGCCGGAAGCTCTCCTGCAGCAGCGCTCGCCCGAGGCCTCGTCCCCGATACGCCTCGTCGACGGCGAGCTGCTGCACCCAGCCTTCCTCGCCGGGCCCGTATCGGTAGGTCAACGAGGCACCCACGATCCGGTCGCCGTCGATGAGGAGCGGCACGAGCTCGGGCACGACCTCGTCCCGGCGGAGCGACGCGGCCGCCCAGTTCTCGAAGCCGTGCGACTCGCGGTCGTCCCACTCGTCGAAGGCGGCGTCGATCACCTCGAAGAGGGTTCGATCGTCCTCGCCGGGCCGCAGATCGCGGAACCGGAGGCCGCGAGGCAGCGTCGGTGCCGGCGGCGGTTCGTCGTCGAGATCGATGCGGAGCGCCCACGCCGTACGACTCGCCTCGTACCCATTCGCTCGGAACAGGGCGACGGCGTCCGAGCGCTCGTCCGAGACGGTCTGGCCGACGAGATCCCTTCCGTCGGCACGTGCCACGCGCCAGGTCCATGGCAGGAGCGCCGCGCCCAGGCCCCGTCCCCGATGCGCCGGTGCGACGTCGACCTCGGCCCGCCCCATGAACACGTCGCCCGTCGCCGCCAGCTCGTCGCCATGCCACACCGTGATCGACATCGTGTCGAGGTCGAAGTCCGGACGGTCCCACTCCGCCGCGATGTCGTTCAGGGCGACCTCGGCCTCGCCGTCGTCGTGACGCTCGCACTCCGCGACCAGGTGGAAGGTGGCCTCCAGGTCGTCACGGCTCGACGGCCGCGCCACGTACGCCTCGGGAAGGTCGATCGGCTGCATGCCGCTCAGAGCACGGTCCACCCGGGGCACCGCACGGGCGCGACGGCGCCGGGCAGCGCGTCGGCCGTCTCGAGCCAGCGCCGCACGTCGTCGAAGTCGTTCCACGGCACGAACGGCACACCGTCGCGCTCGCAATGCGAGACGAGCGCCAGTTTCGCGAAGGTGACGTCGGCGTAGAGGGCAGCGTATCGGTCGCTCGACCCTTCCCCGACGAACGCGACGGCGCCACGGACCACGCGCCGGTCGAGCACCGCCCGCATCTTGCACGTGCCGCACCCGACGCACTCGGGGTGCCGGTTGGGGAAGCCCACTCCCCCCGGGCGGGAGTCGTGGCCCCAGCGCTGCTCGTTCGAGATCACCGGGATCGGGGGCACGCCCGCCGCAGCGAGCAGGGGTTCGATGTAGAAGCCGAACCCGTCGGAGGCGAGGGCCACCTCGATGCCACGGTCGTGCGCCCACCTCACGAACGGGGCGAAGGTCGGGTCCATCGCGCAATGCGACCTCGAGTACTCGAGCAGCGTGTCTCGATCGGCCTCGAGCATCGCGCTCTGCGCTGCGACCACCTCCTGGGCGCCCACCTCCCCGCGTTCCCACGCCTCGTCGAGACGCTCCCATTCGCCGGTTGCGAACTCGTCGAGCAGATGCTCGGCCACATCGTGCGAGCACGCGGTGCCGTCGAAGTCCACGAGTACCGCATCGACGGGAAGCATCGTCGGTAAGGCTACCGGCGAACCCCTCGGCTCCGTAGCCTACTCCCGGCTTCTCTGAGGGAGGCTCAGACGGCCCCGTCGACGATTTCGCGGTCGCCGAGCGGCTCGTCGAGCTGCACGATCACTCGCTTGAAGACGCCGATCTCGATGCACGCGACGTCGCCGGCGTCGGGGTCGTGGCCCTCGTACAACGTGATCGTCACCGAGCGAGCCCCCTGGTCGACGTCGACCCGATCGAGCACCGTGCAGGGTTCGATGCCGCTCACGAAGTCGATCGTCACCGTCATGCCGCCGTTCCCCACCGTGGCGGTGTCGAACGGACGGGCCCGGACGCCGGCCATGCCGGATCGGGGTTCGACGACCACGGGGCCGCCGTCGCTGCGTGGCTCGTCGTCGATGGGACCGGAACCGACGGGCGCGTCGGGGTCGTTCGACGAGACGGCGATCGCGGCCCCTGCGGCGGTGACTACGACCAGGGCGACGATGGCGATCAGGGTCCAGCGGGTTCGCGCAGGGGTGCGCATCGTGACCTCCGGGGAAGCTCGTGGGCCGGGAGTGGCCCGTCGTGGCTGACCCGGGTTCGACGCCTCGGCCCAGTCGGTCGGTTCCCGTCGCCCGTCACCGATCGACGTCCTCAGGGGGCGCGCACCGACTCCGGAAGGCACGAGAGGTGTTCGATCACCGAGGTCGGGAACACCGCGTCGAACACCCGGGCGTCACCCTTCCCCGGCTGGACGCCGCTGGGACCCGCGGTGTCGGCTTGCGTGAGCCGCTGCACGAACGCGGCCACCTGTTCGACGGAGTGGCCCTCGCGCTCGAGCTTGGCCTCGTCGAGCCACATCTGGGTCGGTCGCGCCTTCAGGATCACCGGCCGGAACTCGTTGCCGCCGAACGCGGTCTCGACGGCAGCGACCAGCCGGTCGATATCGATCGGGAAGGCTCCGTTCACGGCCGGATCGCGCTGCATGCCGTGATCGGCGGTGAGCATGAGCACCCACTCGCCGCGTCCGACCTCACGGTTCAGGAAGTCGACGAACCGCCGTAGATCCGCGTCCTGGATCTCGAGCGCGTCGGAGAGCTCGACCCCGTCGGCGGAGAATTGGTGTCCAAGCGTATCGATGATCTTGTAGTTCAGGTACAGCAGGTCCGGCACGTCGTCGGCGCCGAAGCCCTCGCGACGCACGAGCTCCTCGAACAGCGCGGTCTGGTACGGCGTGCGCGCGGGCGTGTTGAATCCCTCACGCATCGCGTCGATCGAATAGGTGCGCCAGAGGCCGTCGAGGCTTCCGTCACGCTGGTCCAGTTCGGACTTCGCTTGCTCGAGCACCGCATCGATCGAGTCGTCGTTCGCCCACTCGGGGAACCGGTAGTACGGGCGCATACCGTCGGTGAGGCCCCACCGTCGCGCCGTGTCGTCGCCGCCGGTCTCGGCGTTCTGCACCTCCCGGGCGATCCCGATGTCGGCGTCACCCCCCTGCCACCCTGTGCCGTGGCTCATCATCATCAGGTGCGCGGAGAGGCTCGCCGCTGCGCCGACGATCGGCTCGTTGTCCATCGCGAGGTCGTACACGTCGGCGAGCGTCGGCAACTCCATGTAGATGGGACCTTCGGCGTTCGGCTTCCGCAAGGCGCCGTCGATCCAGATGTACTCGTCGACCATCCCGTGGTGGCGTGGGTACGCGCCCGTGCCGATCTCGGCGTGACTCGGCGGTGTGTTCGAGGGAGAGGCGTTCACCTGGGCGTCGGTGAACCAGGCCCCCTTCGCGGCGAGCGAGCGCAGGTTCGGCCAGGAGTCGCCCCAACGTTCGAGCAGGTCGGTGCCGGCGGAGTCCCAGACCATCGTGACGATGAGCTTCGGTGTGCCGCGCTCATCAGCGGGCAGCAGCCCTTCGTCGAGCGACCGCCCGTCGGGCGCCGTGAAGCCGTCGAATCGCAGCAACGAGGCGGCGGTCTGCGAGAGGTCGGTGAGCGTCGCCGGCTCGTCGTACACGCCGGGGCTCACGTACCCCGGTCCGTACAGCAGCAACGGCACCTGCTGGGTGTGGTCGAAAGGGGTCGCGTGCGTCAGTCCGCCGTCGACGAAGTTGGGGAACGTCGGGATCATCTGCACCTGCCCGCTCCGGGCCGGGTGCGTGCCGTTGACCGTCCGCACGAGCACCTCGCGCGGCACCGAGTCGCAGATCTCGTCGGCGAGTCGGTCGGGGGGGAGCGTCTCGGTGCCGGCGGTCGGCAGAGCCCTCGTCGTGCCTGGGGCCGGCTCATCGGTGGCGCCGCCGGAGTCCGGCCACGCGAGCGCGACCGCCCCCACCGCTGTGAGCGCGACCGCGATGATCAGCATGGAACGCCTGCGGCTCGGAGACGGTGAGGAAGGCATGGGAGGGCCCAGGGTACCGCGGGTGCGGCTCCGGATCCGGTTACTCGAAGGCCGTCAGGGCGAACGCCAGCGCGAAGCCGAGCACCACGAAGAGCCCCGTGCGCAACCCCGAGTCACGGTAGGCCTCGGGCAACAGCGAGTCGGCGATCAGGGCGAGCAACGCGCCCGCCGCGAACGACTGCACGATGGCGACCACGGCCGGTGCGAGCCCGTCGAGCGTGGCGCCCACGCCGGCTGTGACCGCGCTCACCCCCGCCACGGCGAACCAGAGTGCCAACACCGATCGCGGCCGGTAGCCGGTCTCGACCAACCCCTTCGTGGAGGCCAGGGCCTCGGGCACGTTGGAGATGAACACGGCGACCACGAACGTGGCGCTGACAGGGTCACCGGCAGCCAGCGAGATGCCGAGGACTAGGGATTCCGGTATCCCGTCGAGCACGGCCCCCAGCAGGATGGGCAGTCCGTCGTCGGGGTCGTCCGCGGGCGTGCCGTGCCGGACCGCGGCTCGGCAGCCGCCCGCCCGTCCGGACGATCGCGGCGTCGCCGACCGTGAACGCCACCGCCCCGAGGCCGAGTCCCGTGACCACCGGCCACAGGTCGGCTCGCCGGAACGCCTGTTCGACCAGCTCGAACGTGACGGCCGTGATCAGGGCGCCGGCGCCGAAGGCCATCATGGCGCCTCCTCCCAGGTTGCCTGCTCGTCGGACCCCCCACGTATACTGCCCGTGGCCGTGCTAGGCGGGGAGCTAGCGGTGCCCTGTACCCGCGATCCGCTTCAGCGGGGCTGAATCCCCGCCCGAGGCCCGGAAGGTCCGGGGCAGCCCTCGGAACGGAGCGATGAAGGTCGGGTCCTACGCGACATCGGCCCGCGAACCCGGTCAGGTCCGGAAGGAAGCAGCCGTAAGCGGAAGCCGGTGGGTGCCGTAGGGATGCCTGGCTGGAGCTGCCGTTCCAGGTAGCGACCGAGTCATCCGTGGTCGAAGGCGGGTGCACGGCCACCTTCTTCATCTTCTCTGCTTGCATCCAAGCTCGCGAGGAGCGATCGGTGCAGCATGTCGGCGTCGTGATCCCGCACGGCGATCTCCTGGCCCCGGGACCGTCCGATGGCCTCCGTATACTCGCAGTTCGTTGTCCTTCCCGGAACGATCCGAGGGGAGTCACCGCTGACCGACGAGAGACAACATCAGGCCCTGTACCGGCGGTACAGGCCACAGACGCCGGCCGAGGTGCTCGGTCAGGACCACGTCGTGCGCGCTCTCACCGGTGCGATCCGCGAAGACCGGCTGCACCACGCGTTCCTGTTCAGCGGGCCGCGGGGTACTGGGAAGACCTCGACGGCTCGCATCCTCGCGAAGATGGTCAACTGCGAGCGAGGCCCGACCGCCGAGCCGTGTGGTGAGTGCTCGCAGTGCGTCGCCGTCCGCGAGGGAACCCACCTCGACGTCGTCGAGATCGATGCGGCCAGCCACGGTGGGGTCGAAGACGCTCGCGAGCTGCGCGAGAAGGCGCCGACCGCCCCGGTGCAGGGCCGCGAGAAGGTCTACATCATCGACGAGGCCCAGCGGCTCTCGCGTGAGGCGTTCGACGCGCTGCTGAAGGTCTTCGAGGAGCCGCCTCCAGGCGTGCGGTTCGTGCTCGCCACCACCGAGCCGCACAAGATGCCGGCGACGATCGTGGGCCGGTGCCAGCGGTTCGACTTCCGGCGGCTGACCATGGACGATCTGGCGGCACACCTCGTGAAGGTCGCGGAAGCCGAGGGGCAGACGCTCGAGCCCGGCGCCGCGCACTCGATCGCCCGACAGGCGGAGGGTTCGGCTCGTGACGCCCTCTCCCTGCTCGACCAGGCCGGCGTGCTCGGCGGGACCACGATCGACGACGATGTCGTGCGCACGCTGCTCGGGGCGCCGCGAGGCGAGGTCCAACATGAGCTCGCCGACGCCGTGTCGATCGGCGACGCCAAGGGCGTGTTCGAGCTCGTCGGTCGGTTGGTGCAGGACGGCCAGGACCTGCGGAACGTGACCGCCGAGTCGCTCGCGCACTTCCGGAACCTGCTGTTGGTGAAGACCGCGCCCGGTCAGCCAGATCTGGTCGACGTGCCCGACGATGCCTACGACACGCTGCGCATCCAGGCGGAGAAGTTCTCGCCGGGCGAATTGGCGCGTGTGCTCTCGCTGCTGTTGGCCGCCCAGAACGACATGCGGTGGACGACGTCGCCGCGGCTCTCGCTCGAGCTCGCGCTCGTGCGCGCCACGATGCCCGAGACCGATGCCGACCCCACGGCGTTGCTCACCCGTCTGGAACGCCTCGAGCGCTTGGCGAACCTCGACCCGGGCGCCGTCGTGCCGACCGCGGCCGACGTCGCGCCCGCCGCAGGTCCGCCCAGTCCGGCCGACGACGTGGTGTCCGTGGGGTCCGTCGAGCCTGCGGCAGCGGAGGTGGTGCCCCCTGCTGAGCCGCACACGGCGGCCACGGCGACGGCTGCCGCATCGACGGATGCGTCAGCCGCCGAGCCAGCCGCCGATGTGTCAGCCGCCGCCTCAGCCGCCGAACCCGACCTCGAGCCGATCCCGGAGTCGTCGACGCAGATGCCCGTGCCTCACGCCGCCGACGCGGGGAGCGTCGACGTCGCGTTGCTGCGCCGCTCCTGGCAGCCGCTGCTCGAGCACCTGTCGTCCAGCCGCGAGATGATCCTGGCCGCGATCCTCGAGTCGGCGACGGTCGCGAGCTACGACGGCCACACGCTCGAGCTGGCGTTCCCGCCCGATCGCAAGGTGGGACCGCAGAAGGTCGACGTGAAGAAGGCCGAGTTGCAGGCGGCCCTCGGCGACATGTTCGGCATCAAGCCCGAGATCGTCTGCGTCGTGCGCGAGGTGCGAGACCTCGGCGGCCCTGCCACCGTCGAGATCGTCGAGGAGGACGAGGTCGTCGACGAGGCCGAGGCCCTGCGTCGCGTGCAGGAGATGCTCGGGGCTCAGGTGGCGGGCGACGCGGAGCGCGCGGAGTAGCCGTGTACGAAGGCCCGATCCAGGAGCTGATCGATGAGCTGGCGCGGCTGCCCGGCGTGGGGCCCAAGTCGGCGCAGCGCCTCGCCTTCTGGCTGGTGAAGGCCGACCCCGCCGACGCGAAGCGCCTGGCGGCGGCCATCGTGCAGGCCAAAGACCGCATCGCGTTCTGCCGCGAGTGCGGCAACGTCGCCGAGGGTGACCTCTGCCGCATCTGCCGCGACGAGTCCCGCGACCGCACGCTGCTCTGCGTGGTCGAGGAGCCGAAGGACGCCGCGACGATCGAGAAGGCCGCGTTGATCAAGGGGCGGTTCCACATCCTCGGCGGAGCGATCAGTCCGCTCGACGGGGTCGGCCCCGACGACCTTCGTGTGCAGGAGTTGCTCGACCGCGTCGAGCGCGACCACGTGACCGAGGTGATCCTCGCGACGAACCCGAACCTCGAGGGCAACGCAACCGCGATGTACGTGGCGGCGCTCCTGAAGCCCGTCGGCGTCCGCGTGACGCGCCTCGCGAGCGGACTGCCGGTCGGCGGCGACCTCGAGTACGCCGACGAGGTCACGCTCTCGCAAGCTCTCGACGGGCGCCGCGAGATGTGAGCCCGTGCGCTTCATCCCGGAGATGACGCACGAGGGCTGATCGTTGTCGGATACTGGTCGTTCGTGGAGATCGCGGCGACCAGACCGACAGTCGACGAGGTGTCCGACCGGGCGCTCGTGCTCTACGCCTTCGTGCGCCGCGGCTCGATCGAGTTCGTCGTGAACGAGACGGGCGGCGATCCCGGCCGGATCCGCCAGGCAGAGTCAGCTCGTCGCGAGACCGACGAGTGGCTCGAACGCGAGGACGTGTGGCGGGCGGTCACCGACGCCGAGCGCCGCCTGATCGAGTCGCCGTCGGGGTCGTGGCCCCGCGAGGCGGTGGCCGACGCGATGTGGCGCAAGGAGTCTTTCGGCACCCTGCTCTGGGCGCTGGAACATCTCGCCGAGATGCCCGCATACGGTCTCGAGTACGAGCAGCGGGCACTCGACGAGGCGGTGATGCGGTACGGGTCGGTGGCGGCCTTCCGGGCGGAGGGACGCCTGCGGCCCGATGATCAGATCGAGGCGGCGTGGCTCGAGGCCGACGCCTGGTTCGGCGCTACCGAGGGCCGCGCCGGGGATGATGCACAGGTGGCCTCGGCGGCGGCCGAGCGCTTCCGTGCGCTCAGTTGGATACGCGATCGCGACGCCGCACCAGCCTGAACACGCCGTAGCCGATCAGCGCGACGACGCCGAGTGGGATCAGGTAGCCGAGTCCCACCACGATCGCGCCGACGATGCGCAGGAACCCCTGGACGGCCAGCTCGAACGAGTCCGCGAGGCTGGGGTTCTCCGGGTTGGCACCCGGATCCTCCGGCGCCACGTCGCGCTCGCGGACCTCGACCTTGATCGTGGCCTCGGCCACCTGGTCACGCAGGAAGTTCAGGCGACCCTGGATGTTCTCGATCTGCAGCTGTACGTCGTCGATCAGCGTCGCGAACCGCAGGATCTCCGCCGAGCTCGTCGCCTGCGTCTGCAGGTCTCGCAGCAGGTCGCGGCGGTCCTTCAGGATGTCGAGGCGCGCGCCGAGATCGATGAACTCGGCGGTCACGTCCTGACCGCTGATGTCCTGGAACTCGACCTCGCCGTCGAGCTCGCCCGCGAGCCCACGCAGCTCCAGCATCGCGTCGTCGAAACGCTTCGCCGGGATGCGCAGCGTGAGCGCGCCCGATCGCTCGTCGCGCGAGCTCGACTCGAGCACGAAGCCTCCGTTGGACCGCGCGATCTGGGTAACGCGCGAGACACCCTTCGAGAAGGAACCGTCGGCGATCACGATGCCGATGCGCCCGTCGCGGATGATCTTCGACAGGTCGCCCTGCTCCGCCGGCACCGCGCCGACGCCCTGACGGTCCTGCTTGGCGAAGCCGCCCGTGCCGGGTGAGCTCGCCTGCAGTGTGGCGCGCTCCTCGTCGGAGAACGCGTCGTATGCAGCTCCACCGGCGCCCCCGGACTCATCCTGCGCGCCTCCAGTCGCCGGCGCCGGCGCGGGGATAGCGGTTGGGGCTTCGGCTTCGCCGCCGACAGCTCGCGTGACCCCGCCTCCAGCATCTCCCGACCCGTCGCTCGAGCTGCCCTGCGAGAGGAAGCCGATGCCTCCGGCGAGCACGAGCACCGCGACGAGCGCCGCCGCGATCCCCGCCCAGTGGTGGCCGCCGCCCCCGCCTCCGCGTCCGCGCCGAGGAAGGCGGTGAGGGCCACCGGGGCCGCCGTCACCATCGGCCCGTTCGAGTGAGGCGAGCCGCTCGCGCTCGCGCACGGCGAGCCCATCGAGGTCGCGTTCCAGCAACTGCAACGAGCGGATGTCCGTGTTCATGCGTCTACCTCCGTGGTGAGCTGCATCCCCCGCTCCTGCAGCAGCAGGGCGATCTTCCGCAGGCCTCGGCTCACCCGCTGTCGGGCGTTCTGTTCGGTGCACTTCAGTCGCTCGGCCACCTCCGCGTAGCCGAGGCCGTCGATCACCCGCAAGCGCATGGCCTCGCGTTGGTCGGGGCTGAGGGTCTCGAGCGCCTCGAGGAGCGCCTCGCGGATCGGAGCGAAGTCGATCAGGTCCTCGATGCGCTCATAGTCGTCGGGGGGAAGATCGCGCTCGGGCATCCCGATCTTCCGCCGAGCGGCGGCATCGACGCGGCCTGTGCGGAAGAACCGCCCCAGGCGGTGGCGGGCGATGCCGTAGAGCCATGCCACTCCGTTCACCCCTTGATCTCGGTAGTTGGCTCGCGAGGCGAAGGCCTCAGCGAACGTCTCCGCCGTGAGTTCGGCCGCCGCCTCAGGGTCGAGGGTGCGCCGCGCGAAGTAGCGCAGCAGGTCCTCGGCATGACGGCGGTAGAGCTCGGTGAACGCCTCGGGCTCGGTGCGCGAGGCGATCAACAGCTCGGAATCGGTGCGCTCGTTGGGCACGGCCTCACCTCTCGTGTCCGTCCCGCGGGGCCGGACGACCTGAGTACCAGTACGTCCTGGTCATGCCGCGAGGGTTCCGGCGTGTGACACGTGTGGGACGGGCGGGACATGTGCTGTGGTTCCCACGAGGCGGTGTACCGTCGAACCATGGGTGGCCGGATCGTGGGGTGGCTGCTGGTGCCGATCGGGTCGGCCGTCTTCGCGCTCGCTGCGTTCATGGCCTGGTCCACGTGGGACGCGGTTTCCTGGGGCTTCGATTCGGCGTCATCGCCCGCCGCCTTGATCGCCGCCGTGGGCGGCGCGGCCTCGCTGGCCGGACTGACGCTCTTGAGGGGACGGCCGCTGCCCCCCGTCGTGCTCGTCGTCGTCGTCGGCATCGCGGCCGTGGTGTTGGCCGCCGACCTCTTCGCCAGGGATGCTGGGGGCTGGATCCTCGGCGAGGCGGACGGATGGCAGGGGAGTGATGGCGACCTCCGGTCCTCGCTGGTGCCGGCCTGGGCGCTCCTCGTCGAGGGTCTGGCCCTTGTCGGCCTCGCGCTCGCGATACGGCGGTGGAACGTTCAGCGTGAGAGCGCGATCTTGCCGAGCTGGGCTCCGGCGTCCAGGCGCTCGAGCGCAGACGGAAGCTCCTCGAACCCGTAGGCGGCGTCGAGCGGGATCTCGATCGCGCCGCTGCCGACCAGCTGCACCGCGTCGGCGAACTCTCGGTGATCGTTCATCGTCGACCCGATCACCTCGAGCTGGCGCCAGAACACCGTGGGGAGATGCAGCTCGGCGGTGCGGCCACTGGTCGAGCCGTTCATCACGAGGCGTCCGCCGCGCGCGAGAGAGCGGAGGGATCGTTCGAACGTCACGGTGCCCACGTTCTCGACGACGATGTCGACGCCTCGGCCACCGGTGGCCTCGCGGACCCGCTCGTCGAACGGTTCGTCGGAGTCGATCCCTCCGGCGGCGTTCTGCTCGACCGCCCATGCGCGTTTCCGCTCGTCGCGAGAGGTGACCCAGACCCGTCCGGCCCCCAAGGCCGTCGCCAGGAGGAAGGCGGCCGTCGAGGTGCCGCTCCCGACGCCCACCACGAGCACGTCGTCGCCGGGCTCGAACCGGGCGCGACGAAGCATGCGCAGCGCCGACGCCGTGGCGAGCCCCGCCGCCGCGGCCTGGTCCCATGAGAGTGCGGCCGGCTTCGTTCGCACGTTCACGGCGGGCACGACGACGGCGTCGGCGTGGGTGCCCCAGCGGTGTTCGCCGACGATGCGGAACTCCCGGCAGAACGGCACGTCGCCGCGGGCGCACGTCGCGCATGTCCCGCACGAGGTCGAAGGGTCGATCACGACCTCGTCGCCGACCGTCGCATCGTCGACCCCGGCACCGACCGCGTCGACGACGCCGGCCCCGTCGGCGCCGCTCACGTGAGGGAACCAGGGCGGGGCCGGCATGCCCCTGGCGACCCACAGGTCGAGATGGTTCAGCGCCGAGGCTCGAAGGGCCACCCGCACCTCGCCCGGACCGGGCTCGGGCGTGGGGACCTCGCCCAACCGGTAGGCCTCCGGCCCCGTCGGGTGGTCGAGCAGCCAGGCGCGCATCACGCGATGGTACGTTCGGGAAACACCACCGACCCGCGAGAGGAGTCGCCACGTGCACGAGGTGGAAGTCGACGAGTTGCGAGCAGGACTCGCCCACATCCTGGGGTCGCCGCGTGATGAGGGCAGGGTCGAGATGGTCGTGCGGCGACCCGTGGAGGACGAGCGTGAGGTCGTGACCGAGGCGCGGATCGAGCCGGGCCGCGGAGTGGCGGGCGATCGCTGGGTCTCGGAACCGAAGCCCTCGCCCGAGGCCGAGGTGACCCTGATGAACGCGCGATGCGTCGCGCTGCTGGCGGGCGACGTCGAGCGGTGGCCCCTCGCCGGCGACCAGCTCTACGTCGACATGGACCTGAGCGAGGAGAACCTCCCGGCGGGGAGTCGGCTGAGGATCGGCTCCGCGATCCTGGAGGTGAGCGCCAAGCCGCACCGCGGGTGCTCGAAGTTCTCGTCTCGGTTCGGTGCCGACGCGCTCCGTTTCGTGAACTCCGAGGAAGGCCGGGCCGCGCGCCTTCGCGGCCTCAACGCCCGCGTCGTCGAAGGCGGCGTGGTGCGGACCGGCGACGCCGTCACGAAGGCCGTAGGCGACCGAAGGCCCGCATGAGCGACTCGTATCCACGCCAGGCGGCGCGGACCCGCAACTTCAACCTCGGACTGCCGCGATCGTTCCGCATCGCCGACGACGGATCACGCGTGGCCTTCATGCGTACCCGGGCGGGCGCCGACACGGTGGCCGGCCTCTGGACGCTCGATGTTGCGACCGGTGAGGAACGCGAGCGGTTCCATCCAGCCTCGGCCGATGAGCACCTGACGCAGGAAGAGCTCGATCGGCGGGAACGCGCGCGGGAGCCGCAATCGGGGGTGACCGCGTACGAGACCGACCCGGCCGTGCGTTTCGCCACGTTCGTGGCCGGAGACGCGCTGTGCCTCGCCGATCTCGTGACCGGCGAGGTCCGTGAGCTCGCGACGGCGGGGCCCCCGTTCGATGGACGCATCGATCCGACGGCGAGCCGGGTCGCCTACGAGACCGGCGGCGCCATGCGCCTGCACGACCTGGCGACCGGCGAGGACTTGCCGCTCGCCGACGATCCCGACCCCGACGTGCGGTGGGGCGTCGCGGAGTTCATCGCAGCCGAGGA
Organism: uncultured Actinomycetes bacterium; assembly: GCA_963734685.1. Classification (GTDB taxonomy): domain Bacteria; phylum Actinomycetota; class UBA4738; order UBA4738; family HRBIN12; genus JAOUEA01. Next base: position 911,555 of record CAVTIC010000001.1, read on the forward strand.
GATGGAACGGTCGCGTGGCTATTGGTGGGCGCCCGACGGCCGCCGGCTGCTCGCGTGCCGGGTCGACGACCGTCCCGTCGACATCTGGCACATCGCCTCGCCTGTCGATCCGGCGTCAGCGCCCCGCGCGGTGCGCTACCCGCGGGCCGGCACGGCGAACTCGATCGTGTCCTTGCACGTGCTCGGCGTCGACGGCTCTCGTGTCGACGTCGCGTGGGATCGTGAAGCCTTCGAGTACGTGGTGGCCGTGTCGTGGACCGAGGAGGGCCCACCGCTCGTGCTCGTGCAGTCCCGTGACCAGCGCGAGGTGCGGGTGCTGGCGATCGACCCCGACACGGGCGCGACCGAGCTCGAGTGGTCCGATCACGACGACCGCTGGACCCACATCACCCAGGGCGCGCCGGCGTGGCTTCCTGGAGGCCGCCTGCTCACGGTCGGACATCGGGACGACACGCGGACGCTGCTGATCGATGGTGAGCCGGCGTCGCCTCCGGGATTGCAGGTCGAGTCGGTGCTCGAGGCGGGTGACGACGTGTGGTTCCGCGCGACCCGAGAGCCCACCGAGATGCACGTGTGGAAGCTCGGCGCAGATGGCTCGGTGCTCCAGGTCTCCGGGGGGGAGGGTCAGCATTCGGCCGTCGCGACCGGCGACCTCGCCGTGCTCGTGTCGGAGTCGGTCGGCGAGCCGTTGCCCACGGCTCGGCTCGTGCGCGGCGGCGAGGTCGTCCACACGTTCGGCCTCGCGGCGGAGTCGCCGGTGATCGTCGCGACGCCGACCTTCCTCTCCGCCGGTCCGAAGGAGTTGCGCACCGCCATGTTCACGCCGGGTGGGAGCGAGCCGGGCGAGCCGCTGCCCGTGCTGCTCGACCCGTACGGCGGGCCGCATTGGGGCCGGGTCGTGCGCGCGCAGCGGCCGCTGCTCGAGTCGCAGTGGCTCGCCGACCAAGGGTTCGCGGTCCTCGTGATCGACGGACGCGGCACGCCGTTCCGTGGCGTCGAGTGGGACCAGGCGGTGCGCGGCAGGTACGTCGACGCCGCGCTCGAGGATCAGGTCGAGGGACTGCACGCCACGGCGGAGCGGCACCCGTTCCTCGACCTGTCACGAGTGGCGATCAGGGGATGGTCCTACGGGGGGTATCTGACCCTCGCCGCGCTCCTGCGCCGACCCGATGTCTTCCGGGCGGGCGTCTCCGGCGCGCCGGTCACCGACATGCGCCTGTACGACACGCACTACACGGAGCGGTACCTGGGCATGCCCGACACCGACGCCGAGGCGTACGCGAACGCCGACCTGATCCCCGACGCTCCGAAGCTGCAGGGCGAGTTGCTGCTGATCCACGGGCTCGCCGACGACAACGTCTTCGTCGCGCACTCGTTGCGCATGACGAAGGCGCTCATGGAAGCGGGCCGCCGCCACGCGATGATGCCCCTCAGCGGCATCACGCACCGGCCGATCGATCCGGCCGTCGCCGAAGCGATGCTGGCGATCGAGGTCGAGTTCCTGCACCGCGCCCTCGACACCGCCTGAGCGGATCCGCACGCGCGAGGGTCCGGAGGCTTCGCCTGATGTGCCCCACCTTGTCCTCCCCTCTCTGGCTACGGCAGATGATGGACTGGGTGCCGGACGCGGGCAGATCGAGCGTGGATCGACGTCGGGAAGCGCCCGCTACACTCGGATGCGTTCCCGAGCACCCTCGAGGAGCCCATCATCGTGCAGACGTACGTCGGTTCCTCGGTCTCGGTCCTCGTCGTCGCGTCGCTGTTGCTGCTCGCTCCGCGCACGGCCGGCGCAGCTCAGGTCACCTGGGGACGCCAGTTCGGCACCTCGAAGCACGACGTTGCGCTCGACACCGACGCGGCGCGGACGGCGTCGTCCCTCCTGGTGGCGGTCTCCGGTTCGACCGCAGGCGTGATGGACGAGGGCCGGCAGATGCACGGCATCGCGGATGCATTCGTCGCGGCGTTCTGGCCCGGTGGCGAGCTTCGGTGGGTTCGTGAGTTCGGCGGACCGGGCGAAGACATGGCCAACGACGTGGCGATCGTCGGGGACGGCGTGTACGCGGTCGGTGCCTATCACCGCGAGGTTGGCGTCGTGGCCTCTCCCGAGCGCGATCGGGGGTCACGAGGCGAGGTCCAGCCGAACGCCTGGATACGGCGGTTCGCCCCGAACGGGCATCTGCTCTGGGAGGACCGGTTCGGTGGTGACGGCTGGGACGAGGCCCGCTCGCTCGCCGTCGACGAGAGCGGCGTCTATGTCGTCGGCACCGGTCGCATCAGCGGCACCGGGCACGTGTTCGGCTTCCTGCGGAAGTACTCGCACGACGGTCGCGTCGACTGGACGCTGGGGTTGCGCGACGCGAGGGCGGTCGCGACCGACGCGAGCGGCATCTACGCGTGCGGCATCGACCGTCAGCCGCCGCACGGGCTGGTACGGGTCGTCCGTGCCTTCGCCTCCGATGGCAGCATCCGGTGGAGTTACCGAGTCGATGAGTCCCTGGGCGGATGCGACCAGCTCGCTGCGTCGGACGGCGTCGTCTACGCGGGCGGCGATCGCGTGCAGGCGACGGCGCCGTCCGGACTCCCCGAGGTCGACGTCTGGGTGCAGGCGCTCACGTCGGACGGTGTTCGCGTCTTCCGCCGTGTGTGGGACGTCGGTCTCGAGGACTGGGTCGCCGGCCTCGACGCCTCACCGGCCGGGGTCGTGGTCGAGACCGGGGTCGACGGCGAACGGGTGGAGGTCCGGCGGTACTCGGCCACCGGCACGCTCCGCTTCGCGACCTTCCTGCCGACCCGCGCGGTATTCGCCTACGGCAACGGGGTCGCCGTCGTGGACGACGCGATCTTCGCGACCGGGTGGGTCGAGCGGGGACACCTGCCCGGCGAGCGTGCTCTCGGCCTCACCGATGCCTTCATGATCAGGCTCGACGCGTGAGGGCCGCGGGCTCGACGCGGCGCGGGTGACCGCTAGACTCGGACGCGTTCCCGAGCACCGTCGAGGAGCCCGGCTTGCCCATCATCGTGCAGAAGTACGGCGGTACCTCGGTCGGGTCGGTGGAGCGCATCCGGGCCGTCGCCGACCGGGTCGTGCACGCGCGTGAGGGCGGCAACGACGTGGTCGTCGTCGTCTCGGCGATGGGGCACACCACCGACGAGCTGACGGCGATGGCGCTCGAGATCGCCCCGGTGCCCGATGCGCGCGAGCTCGACATGCTGCTGACCGCGGGGGAGCGCATCGCGATGTCGTTGCTCGGTATCGCGATCAACGCGCACGGCTGTCGCGCGGCGAGCTACACCGGCTCACAGGCAGGCATCATGACCGATACGGCGCACGGGCAGGCCAAGATCGTGGAGATCAGGCCCCGGCGCATCCTCGAGGCCCTGGAAGCCGGTAACGTCGTGGTGCTCGCGGGCTTCCAAGGGCTGTCGCTCAGCCAGTACGAGATCACGACGCTCGGCCGTGGCGGGTCCGACCTCACGGCGGTGGCGATGGCGGCAGCGATCGGCGCCGAGGTCTGTGAGATCTACACCGATGTCCACGGGGTGTTCACGACCGACCCGCGCATCGTGGCCGGCGCGCGCAAGCTCGACGTCGTGAGCTACGACGAGATGCTCGAGCTGGCGGCCGCGGGCGCGAACGTGCTGCAGTCGCGCTCGGTCGAGTACGCGCGGCGCACCGGCGTACGGTTGCACGTGCGGTCGTCGTTCGACGACGTGGACGGGACGTGGGTCCGGGAGGTGGACGAACCGATGGAAGGCGTGCTGATCTCGGGGGTTGCGCTCGACACCGACGAGGCGAAGGTCACGCTCGAGCGTGTGCCGGACCGTCCCGGCGTGGCGGCCACCGTGTTCAAAGCGATCGCCGACGAGGCGATCTCGATCGACATGATCGTGCAGAACGTGTCGCACGCGGGTGCCACCGACCTCTCGTTCACGGCGCCCCGAGCCGACCTTCCTCGCGTGCACGGGGTGATGGAACGGCTCGTGAAGGAGATCGGTGCCGACTCGTTCACGATCGACGACGACATCGCGACGCTGTCCTTGGTCGGCGCGGGCATGAAGAGCCACCCGGGCGTGGCCGCCGACATGTTCGACTCGTTGGCCCGTGAAGGCATCAACATCGAGATGATCTCGACCTCCCCGATCCGCATCTCCTGCGTGATCCGCCAGGACGACGGCGAGCGCGCGGTGCGGGTCGTGCACGAGCGTTTCCAGCTCGACGAGACCGGCTCCACGCCCGAGATCCCGACGGGCTGACGTGTCGGCGCTGCCCCCGCCGCCCGGTGTTCCTGCGGAGCCGGCGCCGTCCGAGCAGGTCCCGGAGGCCGCAGACCAGGAGGAACGCCGAGCCTCGGTGCCCGTCGTTATCGCGCTCGTCCTCACCCTGCTGGTCGGCGCGGGTGTGTGGGTGCTCGTCTCGTGGGCACGGGGAGGCGGAGGATGCGAGGCCGGTCACTTCGAATCGACCAGGTTCGGGTACTGCGTGCGGACGCCGGGAGGTTGGACCGCCGAGGCCGCCGGGAAGGACGGCCCCCCGATCGATCGGTTCCTGGTGCCGGACGGGGTGGCGACGATCACGATCACGGCGGTGCAGCTGTCGAAGGGTCAGGACCTCGCGCGGTTCGAGCAGTTCGTCCGTGCGTTCGACGAGCAGGCCGGTGGGACATTGGATGCGAGCGTGCCGGCCGAGGTCGACGGGGTGTCGGCCGTCGCCTTCGACCTGGCGATCGAGACCCCGGACGGCACGACGCGGGGCCGAGAGGTGCTGTTCGCCCAGGACGGCGTCGCCTGGCGCGTTCAGCTCGCCGACGACGAAGCCGGCTTCGACGCCAGCGTCGCTCGGCTCGACGAGATGCTCGGAACGTGGCGGTTCACCTGAGGAACCCGCGTCCCGAGCGGGCCGATGGCCGCTGGTAACGTGGACCGACCATGAAGGTTGCCGTCGTCGGTGCCACCGGGGCCGTCGGCCGGGAGATGACTCGGACCCTCGAGGAGCGCGACTTCCCCGTCGACGAGTTCGTGCCGCTCGCGAGCGCGCGCTCGGCCGGACGAGTCGTGCGGTTCCGCGACGATGACCACGCCGTCGGTGAGCTGTCGCTCGAGGCCCTACGGGGGTGCGACGTCGCCCTGGTCTCGGCGGGCGCCGACGTCTCTCGCTCGTTCATCCCCGAGGCGGCAGCCGCGGGCACGACCTGCATCGACAATTCGAGCGCCTTCCGCATGCACCCCGACGTCCCGTTGTCGGTGCCGGAGGTGAACCCCGAGGCGCTCGAAGGTTCTCCACGCATCGTGGCCGTGCCCAACTGCACGACGATCACGGCGGTGCTCGCCGTGGCGCCCCTGCACCGTGCCGCCGGGCTCACGTCTCTGGTGCTCAGCTCCTACCAATCGGTGAGCGGCGCCGGGCATAAGGGCGTGAGCGAACTGCTCGATCAGGTCGAGAAGCTCCAGGGAGACGAGGAGTCGCTCGCACGTCCCGAGGTCGATGCGCTGCCCAGGGGTGAGGTCTTCGGCAAGCCGATCGCCTACAACGTGGTCGCGAAGGTCGGTGAGTTCGAGCCTGGCGGATTCACGGGTGAGGAATCGAAGATGATGGCGGAGCCGCGGAAGATCCTCGGTCTGCCCGACCTTCCGGTGGTGGCGACCAGCGTCCGAGTGCCGGTGATCGTCGGACACGGCGTGTCGCTGCTCGCAGCCTTCTTGCGGCCGATCGACGTGGCGGAGGCTCGCCGCGCGATCGCGGCGTCGCCCGGCGTCGAGTTGCGCGACGATCCCGAGGCCGGTGTGTACCCGTCCCCGATCGAGGCTGCGGGACTCGACGTGGCGATCGCCGGGCGCATCCGTCAGGTCCCCGGCCGCGACGACGCCCTCGTGCTGTTCAGCTGCGCCGACAACCTGCGCAAGGGCGCCGCCCTGAACGCCGTCCAGATCGCCGAACACCTCTTCTCGCGCTGACCCACGACGCGCGCGGAGGTAGTGTCGCGAGATGGACTTCCACCTCACGATGGAACGCGTCGTCAGGGTGTTCGAGCTCGCGGGCGTGGCCGTGCTCGCGGTCGGCGCCGGGATCGCCTTCGTGCGCTACGTGGGGCGGCGTGATTGGGGCTCGGCCGGCTACGACCAGCTGCGCCGAGATCTCGGCCGGGCGATCTTGCTCGGGCTCGAGATCCTGGTCGCTGCAGACATCATCCACACCGTGGCGGTTGACCCCACGATCGAGAGTGCGCTCACGCTGGGCCTCATCGTGCTGGTGCGCACGTTCCTCAGCTTCTCGCTCGAGATCGAGCTCGAGGGGGTGGCGCCGTGGCGGCGCCGTGCCGCCGGGGGGCGCGCCGAAGGCGAGGAGTCCAGCCTGGACTAGTTGTCGTCGACCGGCTGGCCGCCGGGAGTCACGTCCTCGACGAGCGGCTTCACGAACCACTGGCCGTAGTCATGCCACCCTTCGCGGCGGTAGAAGGCGATCGACGCCTCGCGCCACGACGCGGTCACGAGCGCCATGCGGAAGCATCCGCGTTTCCGGGCGAGTTCCTCGGCCCGCCGCAGCAGCACGGTGCCGACGCCGGCGCCGCGAGCGCGCTCGGTCACCACCACGTCGTTCACCCTCGCCTGCGGCCGGTGATCGCCCAGGCGCTGGTGGTACTCCATGTCGATGACCCCGACGAGCTCTGCGTCGAGCTCGGCGACGAGTGTCACCCGCCCGAGCTGACGCAGGTGACCCGCGAACGACTGACGATGCGTCGGGTCGTCGGCGGTACCCGATGCGACGCCACGTCCGAGCTCGACGAGCAACCCGGCCACCGCCGGCCAGTCGCCGGGTGACGCCATCCGGACGACCACGTCGCTCACCGCAGGTCCTCGCTCAGAAGAAGAAGGGGCACCATGGATCGGGGCCCGAGAACAGACGGCCGAGGGACTCGACCGCGGGGTCGTCGGCGGCGAGGAGGCCGAGGCGCACCGCGTCGTGGGTTCGGAGGTACCCGCTGAACATCGACGAGAGCGATCCGATGGGGATCGGCGGCGAAGCCGCCGGAACATCGCCGTCCGCGGGGGCCATCGTCGCGGCGCCCCGCTCGACGAGCAGCCGCCAAGGCCCTTCATTGTCGGGGAACATCGGATCGTCGACGGCGAACACCGCCTCCTCGTCGATGGCAGGCCACCCACGCTGCTCGAACGCCGCGCGCACGTCGAGCACGCGCAGCATCCAGCGGTAGTGCATCTCGATCGAGAGTGACTGTTCGTCTGCGAGCAGGCCGATCGGGTCGTTCGGCGGCCCGCTCCACTGGAACCACTTGCCGAGGCCGCCGAAACGCCGGACGTACGCGAGCAACGCGCGGAGCGCCGTTTCGGTGTTCGCGACGAACGCCTCGGTCCACAGACCGAACGCCACGTCGAGGGGACCGGGGTCGGGATCGCGGCCGGTCACCAGGAACCCCGTCACCTCATCGCGTTCGCGCACCACGACCGCTCGACGGGTCTCGTCGTCGGACCGCACCATGATGCGGTCGGCCCAGTGCCCGTCGCCGATCGGTTCGACCGGTCCGGTGTGAGCCGAGGCGAACGCCCGGTAGCAGGCGCGGACGCCGGCGAGGTCGCGCTCGAGATCGAACAGGCGAGGCGCCGGCAGGTCCCGCGGCTGATTCGGGATCGCGTCGATCGCGAGCCGGTGCTTCGTGAAGGTGCCGGCCATCTCGTAGCCGATCGAGCGGTAGGGCCTGATGACGGCCGGATACAGCGAGCTCACCGTGGCCCCGCGATCACGGCCGGCTCGGATCACGGCCTCGGTCGCACCAGAGGCCAGACCCGACCCACGGTGCTCGGGCAGCGTCGCCACGCCCCAGACGGCCGAACACTCCAAGGGTGTGCCCCCGAACCATTGCGCGAACCGGAAATCGCCCGAGGTCGCGACGATCTCGCCGTCGACGATCGCGCAGCGCATGTCTTCGAGCGGGTACAGGTGCGATCGTGCGACTGAGCGCTCGCGGGAGAAGTTGAGCGACGTGGCGAGCACCTCGGCGATGCGTTCGCGCTCGTCCTCGACCGGCGCCCTGATCTCGACCGGGCTCACGGGAACGGGCACCCGCACGGTGTCTCGCCGCAGCGCGGGCAGCCGGCGGCGTACCTCGAGACGGCCATCTCGAGGTCGATCTCCTCGATGTTCGCGAGCGAGGCGAGCCACGCCAGGACGTCGCCGAACTCGTGCTCCAGGTTGGCGTGATCGCCGGTCCGCAGGGCCTTCGCGAGCTCGCCGACCTCCTCGGTGAGCCATCGGAACGTCGCATCACGGCCACGGGTCGCGTCGCGTTGCATATAGAGGTGCCGCATGGTTGCCTGCAGGTGCTCGAGCTCCATCGCGCGAGTCTAGTGACTGCCGCGGCTCTCGTGGACGGCGGCCACCGGGTGCGCCGGAGCACCGGCCGGGTCGCCCGAGCCGATGTCGGCGAGCGCGTCCGCCTCCGACCGCTTCCGCCGTTTGTCGGCGTACATGCGCCGGTCGGCCTCGTCGATCAGCTCGTCCAACGTTCGAGGGTGTTCGGGGTCCAGGTACGCGATGCCGGTCGAGATCGACAACCGATAGGGCCGGTCCGGAAGCCGGTTCGCCGTCTCGATCGCGCCGAGCAGGCGCTGCAGCGCCGTCGTGGCCGCCGAGGCGGAGTCGGCGGTGAGCAACACGCAGAACTCATCGCCCCCCAGCCGGGCCGGCACGTCGGACGCCCTGAATGAGTCGCGGACGAGGGCGCCGAGCTCGCACAGCAGGTCATCTCCGACGCCGTGGCCCAGCGTGTCGTTCACCTGCTTCAGGCCGTCGGCGTCGATGAACAGCAGCGCGAGCGGCTCGTGTTGGCGGCGCGAGAGCTCGAGCTGGTGCTCGGCCACCGGGAGCAATCCCCGCCGGTTCATCAGGCCGGTCAGGTGGTCGACGGTCGCGAGCCGCTCGAGTTCGTGCCGCAGCTCGACCACGCGGGTGCCGCTCGCCACCACCGCACGACCCAGCCGGCCGATCTCGTCGTCGGCGTCGGTCGATGGAAGCATCGGGTCGCCGTCGTCGAGGCGCCGGGCGTTGTCCTCCACGCGCGAGAGACGGCTGACGATGCGCTCGTTGAACATGAGCACGATGACGAGCGAGGCGAGCATCCCGATCGGCATGCCCAGCACCGCGACGAGGAACGCCGTTCGACGCGAGGTCGCCTCACTGCGTTCCCGTTGCTCGATCAGGGCTGTCTGGTCCTCGTCCATGTTTCCCAGCATCTCGCGGATGCGATCGGTCACGACCCGACCGTCCTCCAACCGATCGATCAGGTACGGCCGGTCGACCTCCCGGGCGGAGCCGCTGCGCCGCACGTCGTCGAGGATCACCAGCCGTGTCTCGATCAGGGTGTGCAGCCGGTCGACCCGCTCGAGTTGCGCCGGGTCTCCCACGCTCAGGTCCTCGAGTTCCACGAGGTCGTCGGGGAGCACGCCGATGGCGCGGGTGTACGGGCCCAGGAAGCCGTCGTCCTTCGTCAGCAGATATCCACGAACGCTGCTCTCCGCGTCCACCAGGTCGCTCAGCACGACGCCGATCTGCTCCCGGACGGCGTACGAATGGCGGACCGACTCCAGGGTCTCGTCGCTCCGCCGCCCTGCGGCATAGGTGACCAACGTCGTGGCGATCAGCACGATCACGGGGATCGCGAGTACCCCCAGGAACTTGGTCTTGAGCGAGAAGGAACGAGTCACCCCTTGGTTGTCGTCGCGCGATCCGACCGCCTTGACGCCGTCCGTTTCCTCGGACGATCGATTTGTCTACCGACCGGTAGAGAAGGCATAATCTGCCGCATGGTAGAGAGCGAGGCCCGCTCGCCCGCACCCTCCTCGATCGTCGAGGCTCTTTCGGGAAGGACGATGCTGCTCACCGGGGTGACCGGCTTCCTCGCACAGGTCGTCTTCGAGCGGCTGCTGGCCGATTTCCCGGACACGCGCGTCCTGCTGCTCGTTCGGAGCCAGACCGGCGCGACCAGCCGCGAGCGGGTCGAGTACCTGTTCCGCAAGCCCGCGTTCGACACGCTTCGCGAGCGCGTCGGCGAGGACGGTCTCAGGCAGATGCTCGACGAGCGTGTCGAGGTGATCGACGCGGACTTCGGCCGCGGACTGCCCGACCTGCCGGCCGACATCGACATCGCGATGCACTCTGCCGCCGCGGTGAGCTTCGACCCGCCGATCGACGAGGGGTTCATGACGAACGTGCAGGGCGCGATGAACCTCTACGAGGGGGTGATCGCCGGCGGCTCGACGCCCGCCCTCGTGCACGTCTCGACCGCATACGTGGCAGGGGTACGGAAGGGCGTGATCCCCGAAGGACCGCTCGAGCACCGGGTCGACTACGTGCTCGAGCTCGAGCTCGCGATGAAGGCCCGCGCCGACGTAGAAGCCGCGAGCCGCAAGCCAGAGATGCTGAACGCGTTCTTGGATCTCGCGCGGGACGAGCATTCCCGAGCGGGTCCGACGACCGTCGCCGACGACGCCGAGGAACGCCGCCAGAAGTGGGTCACGAAACGCCTGGTCGAGTACGGGCGCGCGCGCGCCCGGTCGCTCGGATGGCCCGACGTCTACACGTTCACGAAGGCGATGGGGGAGCGCGCGGTCGAGGAGCTCGCTGCCGAGGCGAACCTGCCGCTGTCGATCGTGCGCCCGTCGATCATCGAATCGGCGTACACGCATCCGGCCCCCGGGTGGATCGACGGGTTCAAGATGGCCGACCCGATCATCCGGGCTTACGGGCTCGGGCAGATCCCGGAGTTCCCGGGCATCCCCGAGGGCATCATCGACATCATCCCGGTCGACTTCGTCGTGAACGCGCTGCTCGCGGTTGCCGCGAATCCGCCCGCGCCCGGCGCGGTGAGCCACTACAACGTGAGCTCCGGCTCACGGAACCCTCTGCGCTTCTTCGAGCTGTACGAATGGATCCGCGCCTACTTCGAGGAGCATCCGCTGCCCGAGCGTGGACGTGGCGAGCACAAGGTTCCCGAGTGGGATTTCCCGGGCAACCTCACCGTCGAGCGAATGTTGCGGCGGGCCGAGCGTCTCACCGACATCGCCGAGCAGGTCGTCACCCACATGCCGAAGTCCAAGGCGATGCGCGACGCCGTGCGCCGCGTCGACCGCGACAAAGCCCGCGTCGACTTCGTGAAGCGCTACAGCGATCTCTACGGCATGTACACCGAGACCGAGGTCGTCTACACCGACGACCGCACGCTCGCGCTGTTCGAGTCGCTCAGTGCCCGGGACAAGGCGATGTTCCCGTTCGATGCCGCGATGGTCGACTGGAAGTACTACCTGCAGGACGTGCATTCGCCGGCGGTCACCCAGTCGCTCCGCGAGCTTTCGAAGCGCGACCGCGAGCGCCCCACCGTCACGATCCGTGAACGCGAGGAACGGGTGCTCGCGCTGTTCGACATGGAAGGCACGATCATCACATCGAACGTGGTCGAGTCGTACGTGTGGGCCCGCATGGCCGACCTCACCCCCGAGGAGTGGCCCCGCGAGCTCGCGAGCGTGTTCAGCCGCATCCCCGGCTACCTGCAGGTCGACCGGCGCGATCGCGGCGACTTCCTGCGAACGTTCTTCCGTCGGTACGAGGGCGCGAGCGTCGAGGGCATCGACGGGCTCGTCGCGAACCACGTCGCCGAGTTCATGCTGCAGAAGGCGAGCGCGGCGGCGATCCGGCGCATCCGGGAGCATCGCGCCGCCGGGCATCGAACGATCCTGATCACCGCGGCCGCCGAGGCGTTCGTGCGCCCCCTCTCTCCCCTGTTCGACGTGGTGATCGGCGCCGAGCTCGAGGAACGCGACGGCCGCTACACCGGGTTCATGTCGGCACCGCCGCTCGTCGGCGAGGCACGCGCGGCGTGGCTCCGGCGATACGCGCTGCTCGAGGGCATCGACCTGAAGCACTCCTACGCCTACGCCGACTCATACTCCGACCTGCCGCTGTTGCGCGCGGTCGGGAACCCGGTCGCCGTCTCGCCCGACTCGTCGCTCTACCGCTACGCGCGACGGCGCCGCTGGCCGATCGAGGAGTGGGGCATGACCAAGGGCATGCCGCGCGTGAGGTTCCCGAGACCGGCGGTACGCACGTGATCGCCCGGGAGGTGCTCACGTAGATGGCGCTCGCGCTCGAGTACTTCCGGTCGATGCCGCGCTACGTGGGTGCCCGGGTCGCGGGGCGCAGGGCGCCGGGGCTCGTGGCCGGCGGGCCGCTCGCCCCGCTTCGCTTGGTCACCCACGCAGACCCGGAACCGACGCGCGAGGGCTGGGCCCGACTGAAGCCCACCCTCGCCGGCATCTGTGGCAGCGACCTCTCGACGATCGCCGGGGAGTCGTCGTTCTACTTCTCGCCGCTCGTCTCGATGCCGTTCGTGCCGGGACACGAGGTCGTCGGAGTCCTGCTCGACGACTGCGGCGATCACAAGGCCGGGCAGCGGGTGACGCTCTCGTCGGTGCTCGGGTGCGCCGCTCGCGACCAAGCCGACCTCTGCGAACACTGCGCGGCCGGCGAGTACGGGCGGTGCGACCGGGTCACGGTCGGCTCGCTGAGACCCGGTTTGCAGACGGGATTCTGCTCGAGCACCGGTGGCGGGTGGAGCCGCATGATGCTCGCGCATCGCTCGCAGCTGTGGGCGGTGCCCGACGGCATCGACGACCGCACGGCGGTGCTGATCGAGCCGCTCGCGACCGCGATCCACTCGGTGTTCCGCGCCCGGATCCGTGAGGGCGCCGACGTGCTCGTGATCGGCTCGGGCACGGTCGGATTGCTGACCCAGGTGGCGCTCCGGCGATACGCCCAGCCCGGTCGCGTGATCGTGGCCGCGAAGCACACAGCGCAGCGTGCGGCGGCGAAGATGGCGGGTGCCGACGAGGTGGTGCGGCCCGAGCACGCGCTGAAGGCGGTACGCCGCGCCGGCCACGCCGTGAAGCTCACGCCGGAGCGCGGCCAGGAGTTCCTGCTCGGTGGCGCCGACGTGGTGTTCGAATGCACCGGCTCGAAGCGCGCGCTCGACATGGCTCTGCGCACCACGAAGGCGGGGGGACGGATCGTCGTGAGCGGCATCCCGGCGACCGGCGCCGACCTCACGCCGTTGTGGTTCCGGGAGCTGGAACTCGTCGGCGCGTACACGACCGGCATCGAGGAGACCGATGACGGCCGACGTCACTCGTTCGCGCTCGCACTCGAGCTGTCGAGCCAGATCGGGCCGATGCTCGCCCCGATGGTGGGCTCGACCTACCCGCTCGGACGCTGGCGCGACGCGATCGACCACGCGATGTCTGCCGGGCGGCTCGGCACGTTCAAGGTGGCCTTCGCGCCGCAGGAAAGCTCGACCTCATCGCAGACCACGACTTAGGAGACGACACCGATGCCCAGACCCGGATTCGTGTTGCAGGTGGACGAGCGGACGCCCCCGCTGCTCGTGCACGAGGGCGAGGGCTACCGCATGCAGAAGTTCCCGCTCGGCACACGTGTCGTGTATCCGCCCGATCCGCTTCCCGGTGTGCGCGACGTGCCGGCGGCCGTGCGCCACGCTCTGCTGCACCCGGTCGGGGACTCGAAGCCACTCCCCGAACTGCTCTTCTCGGGCATGAAGCTCACGATCGCGATCGACGACATCTCGATCCCGCTGCCGCCGATGCGCACGCCTGACGTCCGCCAGCCGATCCTCGAGCACGTGATCGAGCTCGCGGCCCGCGAGGGCGTCGAGGACGTCGAGCTGATCGTCGCGACGGCACTGCACCGGCGCATGACGTCCGCGGAGATCCGCCGCGCGGTCGGCGAGCGCGTGTACCGCTCGTTCTACCCCGAGCACCTGAAGAACTTCGACGCTGAAGACCCGCACGGCCTCATCGAGATCGGCCACACGAGTGAGAACGAGCTGGTCGAGATCTCGAAGCGCGCCGCCGAGAGCGACCTGATCGTCTACGTGAACATCAACCTGGTCGCGATGGACGGGGGCCACAAGTCGGTCGCGGTGGGCCTCGCCGGGTACAAGAGCCTGAAGCATCACCACAACGTGGACACGATGCTGCACTCGAAGTCGTACATGGATCCGCGCGAGGGACACAGCGCGATCAACGACTCGGTGAACCGGATGGGGGGCGTGCTACGCGACGCCGGCGTGAAGGTGTTCCAGATCGAGACGACGGTCAACTCCGACACGTTCCCGTCGAACCTCGGCTTCCTGAACAAGCGGGAATGGGAATGGAGCGCGTCGGACCAGGCGCTGATGATGGCGGCGAAGAAGGCGAACGACATGGCCCCACCGCGCGTGCGTCGCGAGTTCTTCCGGCGCATCGAGGCGCCATACAAGCTCACCGGCGTGAACGCCGGCGAGGTCGACGTGGTGCACGAGCGCACGCTCGCCAACCTGCATCGCCAGCAACTCGTCGAAGTGCATGGGCAGGCCGACGTGCTGATCATGGGGGTGCCCTACCTCGGGCCGTACAACGTGAACTCGATCCTGAACCCGATCCTCGTGCATTGCCTCGGGCTCGGCTACCTGTTCAACATGTACCGGAACAAGCCACTCGTGAAGCAGGGCGGCGTGATCATCCTGCACCACCCTGTGCCGTGGGAGTTCCACCAGATCCACCATCCGAGCTACATCGACTTCTTCGAGGAGGTGCTCGCCGAGAGCACCGACCCGAAGACGATCGAGACGAAGTTCGAGGAGCGCTACGCGACCGACCCTTGGTACGTGCATCTCTACCGCACGAGCCACGCCTACCACGGCGTACACCCGTTCTACATGTGGTACTGGGGCGCGCACGGGCGCGACCACGCCGGTGACGTGATCTTCGTCGGCGGCAACCCGTCGAGCGTCGCGCGGCTCGGCTACCGGCGCGCCGACTCGATGCGTGATGCGCTCGAGATGGCGAAAGACACCGTGGGGTCGTCGCCGACGATCACGTACTTCCACGCACCGCCGGTGATGATCGCCGACGTGCACTGAGAGGCCGACCGATGGGCATGCGCGACGAATTGAAGACGATGGCTGAAGGATTCCGATGGGGTCGTCGGCCGATGGTGCCGCGGAACGCGGAGGAGCACATGCCGCCGCGCGAGGACCCGGTCTTCCCGACCGACTGGGCCCGTACCGGTGCCGGCACGGCGGCGCGACTCGTGATCCTGAACGTGGGGCTCGGCCCGTTGCTTCGGAGCCAGGTCGCGCTTCGCGTCTACGGCCTGGAGCACCTGCGGTCGCTGGACGGCGGGGTGATCTTCTTCTCGAACCACTCGAGCCACCTCGACGCCACGATCATCATGACCGCGCTGCCCGAACGCTGGCAGGAGAAGACCGCCGTCGGCGCGGCGCGCGACTACTTCTTCGACGTGTGGTGGCGCGCTTCGTTCACCGCGCTCGCGTACGGCGCATTCCCGATCGACCGCTCGCGCGGCGGGCGGCATGCCGTGACGAAGGCGCGCGAGTTGCTCGACGACGGGTGGAGCCTCGTGGTCTTCCCCGAGGGCACGCGCTCGCCCGACGGACACACGAAACGGTTCCGCCACGGCACGGCACGGCTGTGCATCGAGGCCGGGGTGGGCGCGGTGCCGATCGGGATCCGTGGCGCGTACCAGGCGATGCCCAAGGGCCGCTGGTGGCCGCGCGCCGGGCGTCCTCCCGTGCGCGTGCGCATCGGGGCGCCGCTGTTCCCCGAGGAAGGCGAGACCCACCAGTCGTTCACCGCTCGCATGACGCAGGCGGTGGCCGAGCTGCTCGACGAGGACCGGACGACTTGGTGGGAGGCGCTCCAGCGTGCCGAGCGCGGGGAGACCCCGCCCCCGTACGGCCCGAGCGGCCCGGAGTGGCTGAAGCGCTGGGAGGGCACACGCCCGATCGAACGACGCGGCACCGGGAAGACCTGGGAGTAGGAGCGTGCCCCGCACCGGCGGTGAGCAACGGCGCACCACGATCGTCGCGGAGGCGATCCATCAGTTCGGCCGCGACGGGTACAAGGGCGCCAGCATCGAGAGCATCGCGACGGCGGTCGGGGTGCGCAAACAGACGCTCCTGTACTACTTCCCGAACAAGGAAGCTCTGCTCGAGGCGTGCCTGCAGGCTGCGGGGGAACGGGTCGGCGCGGAGCTCGCGGTCGCCCTCGACGGCAAGGAGACCTACTGGGACCGAGCCGAGGCCGTGATCCACGGGGTCTTCGGCCTCGCCGCCGAGTGGCCCGAGTTCCCGATGTTCGTCAGGGAGGCCGCCCGTCTCGGTCCGGCGGCGTTCGACCGGTTCGCCGACGTGCTCGATCCGCTCCGGCAGCGCGCGATCGAGTTCCTGCAGGCGGGGATGGACGCCGGCGAGATACGCAAGCAGGACCCTGCGATGCTGTTGTTCACGCTCTACACGGCGGTCGTCGGCTCGCTCACCGAGGCGAGCGTGTTGAACGCGGTGGTCGGGTCGGACACGGGTCAGGCATCGCTGCGCCGACGCGAGCGGGAGGTGCTGCTGTTCGTGCGCGCGGCTCTGCGTCCGGCCGACTGAGCGCCCGGTGCCGGATTGCCCGGTCACCGGCTGGGGGGCAGGATGACCGTGTGGACGTCCGTGATGAACGCCGCGTGGTCACCGCGCTCTTCGCCGACCTGGTCGGATCGACCGCCCTGGGTGAGCGCCTCGATCCCGAAGAGCTGAAGCTCGTCGTCGGCGACGCCGTCGCCCGCATGGTGATCGCGATCGAGGCCTACGGCGGAACCGTGAAGGATCTGGCCGGCGACGGGGTGCTCGCCCTCTTCGGCGCGCCGCTCGCCCACGAAGACGACCCCGAGCGCGCGGTCCGTGCCGCGCTCCGCATCGCGGGCGACATCGAGAGCTTCGCGCGTGAGGTCGCCGAGGCCTGGGGGGTCGACGCGCTCAACGTGCGCATCGGGGTGAACACCGGCCCGGTCGTCACGGGCGCGATCGGCGCCGGCGATCGGGTCGAGTTCGGGGCGATGGGAGATGCGGTGAACGTCGCCGCGAGGCTCCAGTCGAAGGCTCGACCGGGTTCGGTGCTGGTGGGCGAGGCGACCAGGCAGGTCGTGGCGGATCGATTCACGTGGGACGACGGGGAGACGTTCGAGCTCAAGGGAAAGTCCGACCCGGTGGTCGCGTTCGCGGTGACGGGCGACGGCGGCGGTGTGCGCGGGCGGGCGGATCTCGGATCGGCCACCCGCATGGTCGGCAGGGATCGAGAGCTCGCCAGGGCCAGCGACGCGGTCGACGCGGTCGCGTCCGGAACCGGTGGCATCGTGTTCGTCACGGGTGAGCCCGGCATCGGCAAGACCCTCATGGTGGACGAGTTGCGGCGTGCGTTCGGGGCGATGACCCCGCAGTACGGACGGTCGCTCTGGCTGGAGGGCCGATGCGTGAGCTACGCAGGGTCGATCCCGTACTGGCCGTTCCGCGACCTCCTGCGATCGTGGCTGGGGGTGCGAGGCGATGAACCCGAGCTCCGGGTCCGTGTTGCGCTCCGTCGGCACGTCGACCGGCTCGTCGCCGAGCGGGCGGGTGACATGGTGCCGTACCTCGCGGCGCTGCTGGGGATCGCGCCCACCGCCGCCGAGTCGGCGCGGCTCGACGAGCTCTCGCCCGAAGCGCTGCAGTACCGCACGTTCGAGGTGATGCGTCACACGCTCCAGGCCCTCGCGGCCGAGGGGCCGGTTGCGGTCGCGCTCGAGGACCTCCATTGGGCCGATGCCACGTCGCTGCAGCTGCTCGAACGCTTGGTCGGTGACACCGAGAACGAAGCGCTGCTGCTGATCTGCACCGGGCGGCCCGAGCGTGATCACCCGTCGTGGCGCCTGAAGGAAGACGTCGCGCGCACGCTGCCACATCGCTTCCGGGAGGTCACGCTCGAGGCACTCTCGGGCGATGCCGGACGCGAGCTCCTCACCGCGCTCGTCGGTCAGGACACGCTGCCGCCGGCGGTGGAGCCACGCATCCTGGAGCCGGCCGAAGGCAACCCGTTCTTTCTCGAGGAGCTGGTGCGTTCGATGGTGGACGCCGGTGCGCTCGTCCGCGACGGGGAGGGCTGGCGGTTCGAGCACGAGGTCGACCTGCAGGTGCCGCCCACGGTGGAGAAGGTGATCCTCGCGCGGATCGACCGGCTCGAGCCGGCCGCACACGGTGCCGTCGTGGCGGCCTCTGTGCTGGGCCGCACCTTCAGCCTGCCGCTGTTGCACGCGGTGGCGGCCGGCAGCGATGTGCGCGTGTCGCTCGGAGAGCTGATGCGCGTCGATCTCGTGCGCGAGGGCCGGCGGTGGCCGGAGCCCGAGTACCGGTTCACGCACGCGTTGATCCAGGAGACCGCGTACCGGACGCTTGTGGCCGAGGACCGGCGGCGCCTGCATCGTGAGGCTGCTCTGTGGTTGGAGCAGCACCACGCCGGGCGGGAGGACGAGGTCGCAGGGCTGTTGGCGCACCACTGGCTCGGTGCGGAGGACGAGGATAAGGCCATCCGCTACCTGACCACCGCGGGAGACCGCGCTCGTCAGGAGTACGCGCTGGACGAAGCGATCGCGTACTACCGGGAGCTCCTGCCGTTGCTCGATCGCCGCGGGGAAGACCGCGAGATCGCGCTGGTCCTCTTCAAGCTCGCGCTCGCGCTGCACGTCTCGTTGCGGTTCGCCGAGGCGAACGAGACGTATCAGCGTGCGTTCGAGCGCTGGACGCCTGCCGAGGGATCGCTCGAGGCGCCGTCGGCGACGCTCCGAATGGCGACGAGTTTCCTGCCCGACGACCCCGACCCGCGTTCCGCGATCGCTTGGCCGAACATCCAGCTGTGCATGCAGTTGTTCGATCGCCTGGTCGAGCAGTGGCCGGAGCGCACGATCGTGCCGTCGCTCGCCGACCGCTGGGAGATCTCCGACGACGGGCTGCGATACGTGTTCCACCTGCGCGAGGGGCTCGCGTGGTCCGATGGCACGCCGCTCACGGCTCACGACGTGGAGTTCGGTGTGAAGCGGGTGCTCGACCCCGAGGCGCCGGGCTCGTCCGTCGCGATCTACTTCGTGATCGAGCGCGGCCAGGAGTACTACCTGGGCGAGGAGACCGATCCCTCGACGATCGGGGTTCGGGCGCTCGACGATCGTACCGTCGAGTTCCGACTGGCTGCGCCGGCCCCGTACTTCATGAGCGTGATGAATCGCCCCGACGGTGGTCCGCAGCCCCGTCACGCGATCGAGGCGCTCGGCGACGGCTGGATCGCATCCGGCACACAGGTGGTCTCGGGGGCGTTCCGGGTGGGGGACCGCTCCGATGAGGGGCTCCGGCTCGAACGGCGCGCGGATCGCAACGTCGCCCGGGTCGGGAACGTAGCGACCGTGGAGTACGTACGCGCTCCCATCGCCGAGGCGCTGGCCCCCTACGAGCACGACGAGATCGACATCATCGCGGCCCGATACACGCCTCGACTCGCCGACCTGATGTCACGAGACCTTCCCGACGCCACGATCGGCCCCGCAGGATGGTCCGGCTACCTGGCGTTCGATCATGAGAGCGAGACGAGCTCGAACCTCGATCTGCGGCGTGCCCTCGCGCACGCGATCGACCGGGACGCCGTCGCGAGCGCCATGCCCGCCAACATGATCGCGGCGACCGGGGGGATCGTGCCTCCGGCGCTGCAGGGTCATACACCTGACATCTCGTTGCGCTTCGACCCAGATCTGGCGCGTAAGCATATGGAACGATCGGGCATCGAGCATCCGATCGGGATCGCATTCCTGGACGACGACCTCCCCATCCTGGAACCGGTGCTGGCTTCGTGGCGTTCGGTGCTCGGGGCGAGGCTCGACGTCAGGACGTGGTCGCTCGACGAGATCGCGACGATGCCGCCTCCGCGGGAACAGGCTCCGATCTACTTCACGGGCTGGCTGCCGGGCTACGCCGACCCCGAGTACTTCCTGCGGCTGCTGTTCCACTCGCAGAGCCGCACGAACGAGGGTGGGTTCGAACATCCGCCGTTCGACGAGCTGATCGAACGCGCCCGGCAGGAGCGGAGCGATCGGGGCCGTCTCTCGCTCTTCCACCAGGCGGACCGGATGGCGGTGGTGGACCGGGTCGCCGTGATCCCGCTCGTGTACGGTCGCAGCCTCGCCGTCGTGAAGCCGCGCGTACGAGGCTGGTGGGAGTTCGGCAAGACCTCCGCCAACTTCGCCGACCTCGAGGTGTCGGCTCCGGACTGAGCGCGGTCGCGGGCAACGGGCGACCTAACGCTCCTTCACGATGCTCTCCGCGAGGTCGCGCATCGAGATCACCCCGACCACGGTGCCCTCGTCCTCCACGGGCAGATGGCGGAACCCGCCGGAGACCATGAGATCGAGCGCCTCGCCCACCGTGGCGTCGGGACCGATCGTGACAGGGTCGGGAGTCATCCATCGCTCGACCCACGCAACCCGGGCCTCGTCGGCCACCGGGTAGTGGGCGAGCGCCCGCAGGATGTCGCGCTCCGTGAAGATGCCGGCGAGCTGCCCTTCGCGATAGACGAGCACCGATCCGGCTTCACCCTTGGACATCACGACCGCGGCTTCCATCAAGGTGATGGTCGGCTCGGTCGTGACGAGCTCCGTGCTCATGATCTCGCTGACCGTGGTCATGTTCCCCACCGGATCCAGTGACTCCCGGTCAGTTCACCATGCCTGTCAAGGGGAGCCCCGATCAGACCGGGAACGCGTCCTCTGCGAACGAGCCCAGCACGTGGTCGGCGCCGGCGTCCCGCAGCTGTTCGACCGTGTACTCACCGGTGGCGACGCCGACCGCGATCGTGCCGGCACCGTGCGCCGCCTCCATGTCGCGGGGCGTGTCGCCGACGACCATCACCTCGGCAGGGTCGATGTCGTGGCCCGAGAGCGCCTCGGCGCGCGCGATCGCCGCCCGCGTCAGGTCGCTCCGGACCGACGAGTCGCTGCCGTACCCGCCGAACAGGAAGAACCGCTGTAGCCCCGCCCTCGAGATCTTGATGTGCGCCGCGCCCTCGATGTTGCCGGTCACGAGCCCGAGCAGCGTGTCGGCCTCGACGAGCCGCTCGAGCAGGGCCTGCACGCCCGGCATCACGCGGTACCCGGCTGACGCGGCGACCTCCTCTGGCAGGCGCAACACGTAGCGCATCATCAGGCGGATCACCTCGTCGGTGGTCGGTTCCCGTCCGAGCGTGCCCTCGAAGGTCTCCCGGGCGACCACAGGGTCGGTCATCCCCACCTCGCTGAACTTCCGGATGTCCCCGTCGACCCCGAACGCTTCCCGGAACGCGTACGACCAGCTCCGGCCGCCCGCGCCGCCGGTGTCGATCAGCGTGCCGTCGACGTCGAACAGCACGATCCGGCGTTGCGTCATGCCCCACGCCTCCTGAGCACCGCGCGCGCAGGGCCGCCGTCGCCGTCGACGATGCGCAGGGGCAGCACCACGAGATCGTGGTCGCCCGGCTCGACGTCGCCGAGGTTCAGGCCCTCGACGATCGCGACGCCGTTGGAGAGCAGGGTGACGTGCGTGGGGTGTCCCTTCGTGCCGCGCGCCTCGATGCCGAGGAAGTCGATCCCTACCAGCAGGATCCCCCGTTCGACGATCCAGGCAGCCGCATCGGCGCCGACGCTCGTGTACGACTCGGGGAACGCGGTCGGCATCGTTCGCCAGAGCTCGGAGTTGTCGGTGCGCAGCAACAGGCGCTCGATGCCGGTGGGGACGCCGAGCGCGTCGAGGTCGTCGGCACCGAGCGCGCCCGCGTGGCCCGTCGCGTCGGCGACCCAGCATGGACCCATGAGCACCTCGAGCGACAGGCGGTCGATACCCTCGGCGCCGTCGACGAAGTGCACGGGCGGGTCGACATGGGTCCCCGAGTGCGTGCCCAGGTGCAGCTCGCTGACGTTGGCGGCGTCTCCGGCGGTGATCCGTTGGTTCGGCAAGAGTTCGACCGGCGGGTTCCCCGGCCACACGAGCAGTCCCTCGCCGATCGGGAGCGAGACGTCGATCCAGTCGTCGCCCGAGGAGCTCACGTGTGGTGCACCCCCTCGGGCCGCGTCCGCAGGTGCCAGTGGTGTGGCTCGATCAGTTCGTCGGATTGCGCCGGCCCCCATGAGCCCTGCTTGTAGAAGAAGAGCGGAGACGGCCGTTCCAGCATCCGGGTCACGATCTCCCACGCCCGTTCGACTCCGTCCTCGCGGGTGAACAGCGTGTGATCGCCGTCCATCGCGTCGTGCAGCAACCGCTCGTACGCCTCGGCGAGCGCATGCGTGAATGACCGGTCGTAGTCGAAGTCCATCCGCACCGTCTGCAGCTCGTACCCCGGTCCCGGGATCTTCGCCTGGAACGCGAGCGAGATGCCCTCGTCGGGCTGCACCCGGATCGTGAGGTGGTTCGACGGGATGTGGTCGAGCTCGAGCTCCCGGAACAGCACGTCGGGTGCCTGTCGCAGGTAGACGGCGACCTCGGTGTTCCGCTCGGGGAGCTTCTTGCCGTGCCGCAGGTAGAACGGCACGCCGTCCCAGCGCCAGTTGTCGATCCAGAGTTTCGCCGCGATGAAGGTCTCCGTCTGGCTCTTCGGGTCGACGCCGTCCTCCTTGCGGTAGCCGTCGTACTGACCACGCACGACGTCGGCTGGGTCGATCGGCCGAACGGCCTTGAGCAGCTTCACCTTCTCGTCACGGAACGGCTCGGCCTCGAGCGCGCGCGGGGGCTCCATCGCGAGGAAGGCCATCACCTGCAGCATGTGGTTCTGCAGCAGGTCCCGAGTGGCCCCGGCGTTCTCGTAGTAGCCGGCTCGCCCTTCGACGCCGATCGACTCGGCCACGGTGATCTGCACGTGATCGACGGCGTCGCGGTTCCACATGCGCTCCCAGATCGAGTTCGCGAAGCGGAACACGACCAGGTTCTGCACGGTCTCCTTGCCCAGGTAGTGATCGATGCGGAACAGCTGCTGCTCGTCGAAGGCCGTGTGGATCTCGGTCGAGAGCGCCTTGGCCGAGTCGAGGGAGTGCCCGAAGGGCTTCTCCACCACGATGCGCGAGTTCGCGGTGTTCGCTCCGATCGCGGCGAGGCCTTTCACGATCATCGGGAACGTCGACGGCGGCACGGCGAGGTAGAACAGGCGCCCCTCCTGGGCGCCGAGGTCGTGATCTGCGTGCTCGAGCCCCTGCTTCAAGCGACCGAGCGCGGCATCATCGTCGAACGTGCCGGAGATGAACGAGAGTGAGTCGGCGAACGGCTTCCAGACCGCTTCGTCGAGCGGCGTGCGCGAGTAGGACTCGATCGATGCCCGCGCATGCTGCCGGAACGCTTCGTCGTCCCACGGGTCCATCGCGAAGCCGATCACGCAGTGATGCTCGGGGAGCAGGCCCGCGACGGCCAGGTTGTACAAGGCGGGGATGACCTTCTTCGTCGCGAGGTCGCCGCTCGCGCCGAACACGACGATGGCCTGGGGGTTCGGTGGGTGCAGCGACATCGGTCAGTTCTCCTCCGGCTCGCGGAGCCGACGGTAGCGGTCGATCAACCCGAGCGTCGAGGGATCGTGTGAACCCACGGCGGGCTCGACGTCGGCCTGGAGTTCGGGCAGCACCTTCAGCGCGAGCGACTTCCCGAGCTCCACGCCCCATTGGTCGAAGGGGTCGATGTGCCAGATCGAGCCCTTGGTGAACACCTCGTGCTCATAGGTCGCGATCAGCTGCCCGAGCGTTCGAGGCGTGAGTGCTCGAGCCAGGATCGTCGATGTCGGATGGTTCCCGGCGAACGTGCGTGCCGCCACTTGGTGCATGGGCACGCCTTCGGCCTCGACCTGCTCGCGGGTCTTGCCGAAGGCGAGCGCTTCCGTCTGCGCGATGAAGTTCGCCATCAGCAGATCGTGGTGGCCGGGCACGGCATCGGTGGGCTGGGCGAAGCCGATGAAGTCGGCCGGCACAGGCCGGGTGCCTTGGTGCAGCAGTTGATAGTACGCGTGCTGGCCGTTCGTGCCCGGTGTACCCCAGACGATCTCGCCGGTGTCGTAGGCGACCGGGTCGCCGTCGAGGTCGACGCGACTTCCCGTTCGATTCCATCTCGAGCTGCTGGAGGTAGTCGGCGAGCTCGGACAGGTGATGGCTGTAGGGCAGCACCGCCTTCGTCTGCGCCCCGAGGAACGTCGCGTACCAGACACCGAGCAGGCCCATCACCACCGGCACGTTCCGCGCGAACGGCGTCGTCCGGAAGTGCTCGTCCATCTCGTGGAAGCCCGAGAGCAATCCGTGGAACGCCTCGGGCCCGATCGCGATCATCAGCGAAAGCCCGATCGCGGAATCCATCGAGTAGCGGCCACCGACCCAGTCCCAGAACCCGAACATGTTCGCCGGGTCGATGCCGAAGTCCGTCACCTTCTCCTCGGCGGTCGACACCGCGACGAAATGCCGCTCGACCGCCGCCTCGTCGCCGAGCCCGGCGACCAGCCAGTCCCGTGCGCTGCGCGCGTTCGTGAGCGTCTCGATCGTGCCGAACGTCTTCGACGAGATGATGAACAGCGTCGTCGCCGGGTCGAGATCTCGCGTGGCCTCGGCGACGTCGGCGCCGTCGACGTTCGAGACGAACCGGTAGGCCATCGATCGATCGGTGTGGTCGCGCAGCGCTTCGACCGCCATCTTCGGGCCGAGGTCCGACCCCCCGATGCCGATGTTCACCACGGCACGCATCCGCTCGCCGGTGAAACCGGTCCACGCGCCGCCGCGCACGCGATCTGCGAACGCACCCATGCGAGCGAGCACGTCGTGCACGTCGGGGACCACGTCGCGCCCGTCGACCTCGATCCGAACGTCGCGGGGCGCGCGCAACGCAACGTGCAGCGCCGCGCGGTCCTCGGTCACGTTGATGTGTTCGCCGGCGAACATCGAGTCGATGCGCGCCCGCAGACCGGCACGCTCGGCGAGCGCGAGCAAGAGGCCCATCGTCTCGTCGGTGACGAGCTGCTTGGAGTAGTCGAGGAAGAGATCGCCGGCCTCGGCCGTGAACCGGTCGGCGCGACCGGTGTCGCCGGCGAACAGCTCACGCAGGTGCACGCCACGCATCGCCTCGGCGTGGGCCGCGACGGCAGTCCATTCCGGGGAATCGGCGATCTTCACTCGGGACCGCCGCCCGGCGGGCGACCGCTCGGCTCCGTATCGGTCCTCGAGCTCCCCGGTTTCTCGTCGTGACCACCGAACTCCTTGCGCATCGCCGAGAGCACGCGATTCGCGAACTCGGCCTCGCCGCGCGAGGAGAACCGCTCGAACAACGCGGCCGATAGGACGTGCACGGGAACGCCCTCGTCCACCGCGGCGAGCACGGTCCAGCGCCCCTCGCCCGAGTCGGACACGCGCCCCTCGAAGCCGTCGAGGTTCGGATCGGCGAGCAGGGCCGACGCGATCAGGTCGAGCAGCCACGACCCGATCACGCTCCCCCGGCGCCAGACCTCGGCCACGTCGGTCGTGTCGATGTCGTAGCGGTAGAACCGCGGGTCGCGGAGCGGGGTGGTCTCGGCGTCGGCTTCGCGCGCCTGGATGCCGGCGTTCGCGTGGCGCAGCACGTTCAGGCCCTCGGCGTAGGCGGCCATGATGCCGTACTCGATGCCGTTGTGGACCATCTTCACGAAGTGGCCCGCGCCGACCGGCCCGCAGTGCAGGTAGCCGGCCTCGGCGGTGCTCGGCCGCGATGACGACGCGCGCCCCGGTGTCCGCGGCGCAGAGCCGACGCCCGGCGCGAGCGCGGCGAAGATCGGATCGAGGTAGGTCACGATGTCGTCCTCGCCGCCGATCATCATGCAGAACCCGCGATCGAGGCCGAACACGCCACCGCTCGTGCCGACGTCGACGTAGTGCACGCCGCGCTCGGCGAACGCTTCCGCGCGCTCCACGTCGTCGCGGTAGTAGGTGTTGCCGCCGTCGATCACGATGTCTCCGGCGTCCATCAGGCCTGCGATCTGTTCGGCTGTCGCTCCGGCGAACGCAGCAGGCACCATGATCCACGCCACCCGGGGGGCGGACAGCTTCCCGACGAAGTCCTCCAGCGAGGCCGAGGCGGTCGCTCCTTCACCCGCGAGCGACGCGACCGTGTCGGCGCTGACGTCGTAGACGACGACGTCGTGCCCTGCGTGCATGAGACGCCGCGTGAGGTTCGCGCCCATGCGACCCAGTCCCACCATGCCCAGCTGCATCCGGTGTCCTCCCACTCGTGGCGTCGCGGAGTCTCGCGCCCGCCATCCTCTCGCGGCCAGAGGGTTTCGGTCGAATCGCGTCGGATCGCGGTCGGATCGCGGTCGGATCGCGGTCGAGAGGGCGGTCAGCCGGTGCCGACTGCCGCATGCCACCCAGCGGCTCCGATGAGGCCGGCGTCATCCCCGAGAGTGGCCGCCTCGATGCGGATCGGCTCGGGTAGGCCCTGGGGGCCGAAGGCGGCCACGGCGATTCGAAGGGGTTCGTAGAGCAGATCGCCCGTGAGCCCCAGGCCCCCCCCGATCACGATCAGCTGCGGCGAGAACAGATGCGCCAGCCCCGCGATGCCGAGCCCGGCAGCCGAGACGACGTCGTCCCAGACGGCGAGCGCGGTCGGATCGCCGGTCTCGACCAGGTCGATCACGGCCCGACCCCGGGCGTCGAGGCCCGCTGCCTCCGCCAGCCTGTTCAAAGCGGGGCCGCTCGCGGCTCCTTCCAGCGTCCGGCCGGGGCCGGCGTCGTGACGGTCGATCGTGGTGTGACCGATCTCCAGCATCGAACGGCGGCCTCGGACGAGCCGTCCGCCGACGATGGCGCCGCCGCCGACGCCGGTCGAGATCGTCACGTACACCATGTCGTCGACGCCGCGTCCGGCGCCGAAGCGATGTTCGCCCACGGCGGCGAGGTCGGCGTCGTTCGCGAGCGCGACCTGGAGCCCCGTGGCGTCGCTCAACCAGGTCTCGGTCAGATGCTCGTGCCAGTGCGCGGGAAGGTTGGGGGCGAACTCCAGGCGTCCGCTCGAATGGTCCACCCGCCCTGGCACGCCGACGACCGCTCGCAGGACGTCACCGTCGCCCAGCGACGCGTTCGACCTGGGCCACGAGCTGATCGGGGTAGGTGTCGTTGCGGGCCGTCGGTTCGGTGTCGTGGGCAAGGATCTCCCCCGCGGGCGAGAGGAGCGCCACACGGGTGTGGGTGCCGCCGAGGTCGACCGCGAGGATCTGGCCCGCCTCCTCGGGGCCAACGGATAGGGCCGCCTCCACGGTCTGTCTCGCGTGTCGCAGGTCGACCCCGAACCCCGTCAGGACCTCGGCCGCGACGCCGTGGCCTTCCCGAACGAGCCCGAGGAGGATGTGCTCGGTGCCGATGTGGTCCTGTCCGAGCGCCAGCGCCTCTCGCATCGAGAGCTCGAGCACCTTCTTGGCCCTGGGGGTGAACGGGATGTGGCTCTCGGGCACCGTGGCGCCGCGCCCGCCCAGTTCCTCGACGCGCCGGCGGACCGCGTCGAGGCTGATCCCCAGCGAGCCGAGCGCCGTCGCGGCCAGACCGTCGCCCTCGTGGATCAGTCCGAGCAAGAGGTGTTCGGTGCCCAGGTGGTCGTGGTTGAGGATCCTCGCCTCTTCTTGGGCGAGCACGACAACGAGCCTCGCTCGATGGGTGAAGCGTTCGAACACGTCGCGGCACGCTCCCGGGAACGGGGATCAGGCGGCTCGAGGCATGGTAGCCCGCGCGGATGAGCCCCGCAGTTCGAGGACCCCGCGGTTCGAGGGAGACGAGCCCCCCGGCGCTAGGAGTAGTACTCGACGATCAGGCGCTCTTCGACGTCGACCGGCAGCGGCACCTCGTCGCGCTCGGGCTGGCGCGAGAGGGTTCCCTGCACCTGATCCTTGTTGCGGTAGAGGTATGGCGGGGGGTCGGCGGTGATCTCGAGGGCCTCGCGCACCGAGACGAAGTTCTTCGCCTTGGCGGAGGCCTCGATCGTCTGCTCCGGCTTCACCCGCGCGCTCGGCACGTCAACGCGCTTGCCGTCCAGCAGCACGTGTCCGTGCGAGACGAGCTGACGCGCCTGCCGGGTGGTGAGCGCGAATCCGAGGCGCAGCACCACGGTGTCGAGCCGGGTCTCGAGTTGACGGATCAGCTCCTCGCCGGTGACGCCTTTGCTGCTCGTCGCCTGGTCGTAGTAGCGACGCATCTGGCTCTCGCTGACACCGTAGATCGCGCGGAGCTTCTGCTTCTCGACCAGACGCGTCTGGTACTCCGAGATGCGCTTGCGTCCGCGTCCGTGCTGGCCGGGCGGGTAGGGGCGCTTGTTCGACGGGCAGTTGGGGCGGCCGCACAGGGCGGCGCCGACACGTCGACAGGTTCGGTGCTTCGGTCCGATCTTGTCCATGGTCTCCGGGTTCCTCCAGCCCTTGTCGGGTGTTCCCGCTGGTCAGGACGTGAGGGCTGGATCGGACCCCTGACCGTGAAGACGTCGCCGAGTGCGACAGGCGCGCTGCGGGAACTCGTGCCCTTCGCTGCCCATGGAATGTACCAGTCGACCTGCGAGGATGCCCGCGTGGAAACCTTCCGCGACCGGGTCGTCGGCAGCATCCTCGGGCTCGCCCTCGGTGATGCGCTGGGGGCCCCGTTCGAGTTCCGGCGGGCCCGCGACGTGCCCGATCCGCTCCCGGTGTTCGAGCTGCCGTGGATGGGGCTGCCGCCGGGCTCGACGACCGACGACACCGCGATGGCCCGCAACCTCTGGACGAGCCTGATCGCCAATGGCGGCGAGTTCGACGCCGACGACGTGCTGCGTCGACACCTCCAGTGGCTCGCGACGTCGCCGCCGGATGTCGGGAGCCTCACCCGGCGCGTGCTCTCCGGATGGCGCGACGGCGAGCGAGATCCGGCACGCGACCACGTCGTCCGCCGCGGTCCCGAGGTGAGCGCTGGCAACGGCAGCGTGATGTACTGCACTCCCCTCGGCCTGGCGTACGGATCGAGGTTCGACGATCTGTACCACGCCGCTCCCACACTGAGCGCGATCACCCATGCGGACGAGCGATGCCGAACCGCCTGCCTCGCCGTCACGCTCGCCGCGGCTGCGCTCGTGAGCGGGGAACCACCGGAGCCCGCGGTCCGCCGGGCGTTGGCCGGGGTCGCGAGCCGCGAGGGCGCGGAGGAGCTCGAGTACCTCGTGGGGGCCGCGGGCATCGAACGAGCGATCGACGGACCCGATCGGGGGTTCGTGTTCTTCACCGCGGGTGTCGCCCTTCGGCTCGCGGGAGAGGGGCGCCAGATCGAAGACGGACTCCGTGAGGTCGTCGCGCTCGGCGGAGATACCGACACGAACGCAGCGGTCGCCGGGGCGCTGCTCGGCGCATCGAACGGCACCGCCGACTTGCCGCGTGCGTGGCTCTCCCGGCTCGCGGACCGTGATGCGATCGAAGCGGAAGCGCGAGCGCTCGCCGCTGTGGCCTTCCCGACCTAGTCCGTCGTGGACTCGTCGGTCCCGGCGACCGTGTACTCGTCGTCGGCGCCCTCGAGCCTGCGGACCATGCCGGTGCTCGCGAGCTGTGCCAACACCTTGCCCGTGAGCCCGGGCGAGACGCCCACCGATCGCGCGAGGCTGTCGCGGGTCCACACGTCGTATGGGTCGTTGTTCAGGGCCCGCACGATCAGACGGCGGGCGTCGGCTTCCATGCCATCGAGTTCGGTCTGCATCGGATCACCTCCGGGAACGGCGTCTCGAGCTGCAGTGTCCGACGAGGGTACGGACGATGGGAACGGCCTGCGAGGAACGTTCCCTCACCGTTCGTCGGACGTTCACGGCTCCATGCCACTCGAGACCGGCTGCGTGACAGCCGGCGGCCTCGGCGGCTACCGCCGCCGTCCCGTCAGGTCACGACATCCCGCGCCGCACCGGACGAGGTACGGTGCGAACGATCATCCAGGAGGCGAAGTACCGATGTCCGCGATGGCCAGGATCGAGGGGGGACGATGGAACCGGGCGAGATCTTCCAGTTGATCGTGAAGGCCGATGAGAAGCTCAAGTACGCGACCGCGAGCAAGGGCGATGTGCGGGCGAAGCAGGCCGGCGAGTTGCTCACCGAGGCCCTCCGAGAGGCCGAGGCGATCGGAGACGACGCGCTCGTCCAGCAAGCGAAGGTCCGACTCGCCGACCTCGAGGCGATCCTCGGCTCGGGCGGCTGAAAGGGCAGGACGGCCCCGGGCGCCCCACCGCTACTCGGCGCCGCTCGGCGCCGCTTCTCGCCAACCACGGAACACCACGCGCATCGCCTCGCGCTGCTCCTCGGAGATCTGCTCCTCGGTCAGGCGGCCGGTGACCTCGACCGTCGTGCGGAACTGCGAGATGACGGCCTGGCACCCGGTGCAGTCGCGCAGGTGTCGCTCGAAGCGCGCGAGCTCGTCAGGGCTCATCGCGCCGTCGAAGTAGTTGGTGATGACCTCGACCAGCTCTCGGCAGGTCAGGTCGTCCGCGGGTTCGCTCATCGCTCCGCCTCGATCGAGAGCTCGGCCTCGAGGGCCCGGCGCACCTTCGCCCGGGCCCGGTGCAGCAGCACTCGCTGGTTGGTCTCCGTCAGGTCCAGAGCGTTACGCACCTCCTCGGAGGTCCAGCCCAGCACGTCGCGCAACCGGATCACCTCGGCCTGCATCGGCGGCAACGCAGCGATCGCGGCGCGCACCGCGGCGAGAGTCTCCGACGCGAGCAACCGGTCTTCCGGCACGCCTCGCCAGTCCGGCGGCATCGTCGACCAGTGGCCGGCCCCATCCTCGCCTTGGCCGAGGAACCGATCGGGGTCGAACGCGGGGGCCTCGAGGTCCTCGCCAGTGAGTGAGGCGAACGGCACGCTGCGCGCCTCGCGCTGCCCCCGGGTCTTCGCGATGTTGCTCACGATCCGGAGGATCCAGGTCCGAAGCGACGACCGACCCTCGAAACGATCGAGGCCCTGCAGCACCCCCAGCCAGGCTTCCTGGACGACGTCTTGGGCGACGGTCTGCGACGAGACGTACATGCGGGCCACCCGCAGCATCGTCGGCTGCAACCGGTCGACGAGGGACATGAAGGCCTCTTCGTCGCCCGCACGGAGCCGCTCGATGAACCGGAGGTCCTCATCCGAGGTCGACGCGGTGGTGTCCACCCCGGGAAGACTAATCGGAGAGGAACGAGGACCGAGAGCGGAACAGACGAGCGGCTAGGTCGGCCGGGTGACCTTGACGACCGGCGTGCCGTAGCCCGACACCGTCCCGATCTGCACCTCGCCGCCGGGGCCCGGATGTCGCGCGTGGATCATCATGCCGCCGCCCAGGTAGAGCGCGACGTGGCTCACCGGCGAGTAGAAGAACAGCAGGTCGCCAGGCTGGGCGGAGTCGTAGGAAACCTCTGGGTAACCGGCGGCTTGGGCGGCCGAGGAGTGCGGCAGGTACACCCCGGCCTGTGCGTATGCCCACGTCGTGAGGCCCGAGCAGTCGAAGGTGTCGGGACCGGCGGTGCCCCACACGTAGGGGGCACCGATCACCGAATTCGCGGCGGCGATCGCGACGCCCGCGGCGCTGGTGTCGGGCGGGGGCACGAACCCCCCGCCACCGCCCGTATCGGTGGTGCCGCCGGTGCCGGGATCCGCTGCGGCTGCGTCCTCGGCAGCGGCCGCCGCTGCGGCTGCGGCCTCCTGCCGCTCGATGTAGTCCTGGTAGTCGCGGTTCAACTGCTCGTACAGGGCCTTCTGCTCGTCGAGCATCCCTTGGATCTCGGCCCGCTTCGCGGCCATCTGATCGAGCTCCGCCTTCCGCTCTTCGATGGTGTCGGCGTAGCGCTGGGCCGCCCACTCGGCCTGCTGTTGGGCGTTGGCGGCCTCGGCGGCGAGCTCCGCGTCGTTCTGGGCGAGCGCTCCCATGAACTCGAGCCGATCGGAGAACTCCGAGAGGTCCGATGCCCCGAGCAGCACGTCCATCTGCGACCCGGCGCCCGTGTACGCCTCGACGGCGCGATCCTCCAGCCTGCCGGTGGCGACGGCCGCGGCCGTCTCGGCGGTCTGCTTGTCGTCGAGCGCCTCGGCGAGCTTGTCCTGCACGCCCTGCAGGCGGTAGCGCGCGTCGTTGTACTGCTCGATCGCGAGCTCGAGCTCGTGACTGACCTGCTGCAGTTCGGCCTTGGCGGCTTCCACCTCGGCCTTGGTCGGCGCGGCGACCGAGGAGCTCCCTGCGGCGATGAGGACGGTGGGGACGACGAAGACGACGGCTACCACGAGCCGTGCGAGCCGCTTCGGCGTACCGCTCATCGTCCTCCTGGGTTCGGGCAACGGGGAAATGCAAAAGGCTCCGATTCACGGAGCCTTCGGGGGAAGAGGCTACCCATGGAACTAGGGGTCGTCAAACGCCCGTTGCGCGGTGCGTAACCGTTTCCGCGGCCCGGCTTGAGCTGCATGGAACGGCCGGGACGCGACGAAGGGCGGGTCGCCTGCGCGATCCGCCCTCCGCGTCCTGGTCGGGACGGCGGGATTTGAACCCGCGACCTCAGCGTCCCGAACGCTGCGCGCTACCAAGCTGCGCCACGTCCCGAGGACCTCTGAGTGTAGCGACTCGACGCAGTTCCAGCAGGGTCGCCTCCGGCCGACAGGCGAACCGGAACGGGGCGAACTTGCTCGTGCCCAGTCCCGGCGAGGTGTGCAGCACGGCCTCACCCATGCGGATCAACCCCGACACGAGCCGCCTCGGCATCGAGCAGTTCGTGACGATCGCCCCGCCGCCGAACGGCACGCACACCTGGCCGCCGTGCGTGTGGCCCGCGACCATGAACCGATAGCCGAGCGCGGCCGCCTCCGGCGCGGAATCGGGCGAGTGCATCACCGCGATGCCGAACCGCTGCGGCGCCCGCCGAGGGGCCACTCGCAGGTCGTGCCAGCGGATGTGCGCGTCGTCGAGGCCGAGCAGTTCGACGGGAAGCCCGTCCAGATCGATCCCTCGGCGGACGTTGGTCAGGTCCTCCCAGCCGTCGGCGACGAGCTGCGCGACGAGGTCGGGCGCGCGCCCCGGCTCGGCCCGGCGACGCTTCCGACGCTTGCGGAAGTAGGCCAGGTAGTTCAGCGGGCGAGGCGTGAAGTAGTCGTTGGAGCCGAGCACGAACCACGACGCGAGGCGTCCGCGCGCCGGGCGCACCGCAGCCACCACCGTCTCGACCGCCTCGGGCTCGGCGAGGAAGTCGCCCGTGACCACCGTGACGTCGGCTTGCGGCAATCCCGCCAGGAATCGTGCCTTCCGTTCGTCGCCACGCACGAAATGCATGTCACTCAGGTGCAGCACGGTCAACGTCTCTGGCCCCTCACCGTCGGCCGGTAGGATGTCGAGGCGGTGCCGCACCAACCGGTACCACCGCCGTTCGATCGCAACGCCGTAGGCCACGCACGCGACGCCGACCGCCGCGACGGCGACCAGGCCCAGCAGCAGCGATCGGGGAAGCACGGCCAGCATCGGGAGGAGTGTAGTGACCGAGTCTCCGTTGAAGACGCAGATCCACGAGCAGATGACCGCTGCCATGAAGGCGCGCGACGAGGTGCCCCTGGGCGCCCTCCGCATGCTGATCTCGGCGATCCGCTACAAGGAAGACGAACTCGGCCACGAGCTCTCCGACGACGAGGTGCGGGCGGTCGCAGGCACTCAGGTGAAGAAGCGGACGGAGTCGATCGAGGCGTTCGAGCAGGCCGGACGCTCGGAACTCGTCGAGAAGGAGAAGACAGAGCGCGAGGTGATCGCGGCCTACGCCCCGGCGCAGCTCTCCGACGAGGCGGTCGATGCGCTCGTCGACGATGCGATCGCCGAGACCGGCGCCACGTCGATGCAGGAGTTGGGGAAGGTCATGGGCGTGGTCATGGGCACCGCCAGGGGCCAGGTCGACGGCTCGGTGGTGCAGGCCAAGGTTCGTGCCCGCCTCGGCGGCTAACCCGCGCCCTTCTTGCCGACCACGATCGTGACGGTCGAGCCCTCCGCGGCAGGCGTACCGCCGGGCGGGTCCTGACGGACCACGGTGCCCACCTTGCCTTCGTCCTTCACGACCTCGAACACGACCTCGACGAGGAACGCTGCGTCCTCGAGGGCTGCCACGGCGGGGTCCTCGCCCATGCCGATCACGCCGGGCACCTCGGTCCTCGGCGGCTTGCCGTTGCTCACTTCCAGCCGCACGGAGATGCCCAGGTCGGCGGTCGATCCGCCGGCCGGGGTCTGCGCGACAACGATGCCCTTGGGTTCCAGCGATTCCACCTCGGTGACCGCAGCGTTGAAGCCGGCATCCTCCAGCTGGGTGACGGCGGCCTCCCGATCGAGGCCTGTGACGTCGGGCACGGTGGCGGTGGGCGGCGGCGGCGGCTCGGGGAAGCCGAGCACGGGCATCCCTTGCATCACGCGGATCATGTAGCCGCGCCAGATCGGCGCGGCGACCGTGCCGCCGAAGACCGATCCCAGCGTGTACGGGTTCCCGTTCGACCCCACCCACACCGCGGTGGCGAGCTGGCGCGTGTAGCCGCAGAACCACACCGCCTTGTTGAGGTCGCCGGTGCCGGTCTTCCCGGCCACCGGCCACGGGCCCCAGCCCGCGCTGAAGGCACCAGCAGCGGTGCCGCTGATGGGCACGCGCTGGAGCATCGCCGAGATCAGGTGAGCGATGTCGGGCCGCAGCGCCCGTTCGCAGTCAGCCTGGTGCTCGTAGAGCGGCTTCCCGTCGCGCACGATCGTCTGGATCGTGTACGGCGTGCAATGGATCCCCCCGTTGGCCAGGGTGGCGAAGCCGACGGCCATGTCGAGGGGCGACACCTCGGCCGATCCGGTCGCGAGCGCGGCGACCGGAGGCAGCTCGTTCGTGACGCCCATCTTCGAGGCGACCGGTGGCACGGTCTCGGGTCCGATGTCGAGGATCAGCTGGGCGAACACCACGTTGATCGAGTCCTCGGTGGCGGTCCAGAGGTCGACGCGGCCCGTCCCGGAGCCTTCGGCGTTCGAGACGCAGCCGTCCTCGTCTTGCCAGAGAGGGCTGCAGAACGGCGAAGAGCTCGAGTACGTCTGCGTGGGAGGCACGCCCTGCTCGAACGCCGCGGCGAGCACGAACGGCTTGAAGGCCGAGCCGGTGGGGTGGGGGTCGGTGGCGAGGGCCAGCTCGTCGCGCATGAAGTTCTTCCCCGAGAGCAGCGTTCGGATCGCACCCGTCTTGGTGTCGACCGTGACGATGGACGTGTCGGGGTGCGCCTTCCCGTTCGACGGCATGGACACCGCGTACGGCAGGTTCGCGGCCTGCTGCGCGTACTCCTGCCAGGTGGGGTCGACGGTCGTCGTGATCTTCAGTCCGCCCTCGAACAGCGTTCGTTTGCGCGCCTTGACGCTCCGCCCGAGCACGTCGAACTGACCGTTCGCGTTCTCGAGCACCTGCTTGATCATGTAGCGCACGAAGAACGGCTGCTTCTTCTGCGAGAGCTTGCCGACCCCCTTGGGCAGCCCGAGGGGCAGCGCCTTCGCTCGTTCTTCGCGCTCCGCCGCGATGCCGACCGGCGACTCCGGGCCGAGCGCCCCCATCCGCACCAGCACCTCGTTGCGGCGCACGAGCGCCTTGTACGGATGGTCGAGCGGGTCGTAGTACTCCGGCACCTTGATCATGCCCGCGAGCGTTGCGCTCTCGGCAAGCGTGAGGCGGCGGGCCGGCTTCTGGAAGTAGAACTCCGAGGCTGTGCCGATACCGTAGATGCCGTTCCCGAAGTAGACCTGATTGAGGTACAGCTCGAGGATCTCGGGCTTCGTGTACGTCTCCTCGACCCGGATCGCGAGCGCGAGCTCCTGGAACTTCCCCTCGAAGCTCTGGTCGAACTGGTTGAGCCCCAGGGTCGCGCCGACCAGCTGCTGCGTGATCGTGGAACCGCCCTGCACCACCTCTCCTCGTTTCGCGTTCTCGATCATGGCTCGCACGAGCGAGCTCCAGTCCAGGGCGCCGTGGTCGTAGAAGCTCGAGTCCTCGATCGCCAGGACGGCCTTCTGCGCGACCGTGCTGACGTCCTTCAGCCGGATCAGCTCGCGGTTGTCGAGGTAGACCGTGGCGAGCTCGGTCTCCCCGTCGTTCGCGTAGATCGTCGAGCGCTCGGGGAACCGAGGGATGCGCGTGAAGTCGGCCCCGAGCGTCGACAGCTTGGCATCGACGCGGATCACGCCGAGCGCGGCGCCCATGAACGGGGGGGCGATCACGATCGCGAGGAGGCCGCTGGCCAGGAGGATCACGGGCACCAGGAGCAGCACCGCGAGCGGCTTGAACGCCGGGCGATCGGAGATGGGCCGTGGATCGGGCCGCCGGGGAACGGTGTTGGAAGGCATGCGGTGCCGCCCAGGATACCCCCCACTGCCTGCGGGTACGATGGAGAACATGCGTCGAGTCGGCCTCTGTTCCGTCGTGTTCGGAGCCCTGCTGTGGGCGAGCGCACCGTCGTCGGCCGCCGAGGCCACCCCCGTGGTCGTGCTCCGCGTGGACGGTGCGATCGACCGGCAGTCGCTCGGCTACCTCGACGACCGGCTCGCCCAGGCCGAGCGTGACGGAGCCGTCGTGGTGCTGCAGCTCGACACGTCCGGCACGCTCGATCAGGACGGCATCGCGCTCGCCCAGAAGGTCGCCGACCTCGACGTGCCGGTGCTCGCCTGGGTCGGTCCTACCCCGGCGAAAGCGAGCGGTGCGGGCCTGCTGCTGATGTACGCCTCGTCGCTCGCCGGGGTCGCGCCCGGCTCGCAGACCGGGCCGCAGCATCCGATCGACCTGATGCAGCCGGACGCGGTATACCCCGGGCTCGACTCGACGATCCACGGCTGGCTCGACGAGCGCGGGAAAGACACCGAGCTCGGGTGGGCCGATCGTCCGCTCCCCGCCGCCGATGCGATCGATCTCGGCATCGCGTCCGTGGCGGCGACCTCGGTCACCGGGTTCCTGAACGAGGTCGACGGCCGGACCGTGCAGACGCCGGGCGGACCGGTCGTGCTCGAGACGCGGATCGCCACCACGGAGTCAGAGGCAGGGCAGGGAACCGTGGAGATCCGGTTCGACAACATGGGTCCGATCCAACGGGTCGCCCACGGTGTCGCATCGCCGTCGATGGTGTATCTCCTGCTCGTGCTCGGCTTGGCGGCCCTGGCCTTCGAGATCACGCAGCCGGGCTTCGGCTTCGCCGGGTTCGCCGGGGTGGGCATGCTCGGCCTGGCCGCGTACGGGCTGTGGGTGGTGCCGCCCACCTCGTGGGTCGGCATGGGGCTGCTGCTCGGCGGCATCGGGTTGCTCACGAGCGACGTGCGCCTGCGGAAGCTGGGGCTGCTGTCGGCCGCGGGCCTGATCGCGTTCGGGGCAGGCTCCTGGCTCGCCTGGTCGGGCGTGGCCGCGGCGATCCGCATCTCACCCTGGCTGATCGCCGGTGCCGTGGTCGCGACCATCATCTACTACGGGTTCGGGCTCACGGTCGCGATCCAGTCCCGCGACCGGATCGTGAACACGCAGAGGGGCCTGATCGGCCTGATCGGCGAGGCCCGAGGGAAGCTCGCTCCCGAAGGGCCCGTGTACGTGAAGGGCGCGATGTGGCGGGGACGCGCCGCAGGGGACCCGATCGCGCCCGGTACGAAGGTTCGGGTCCGCGGCGTCGACGGCCTGGTGCTGCGGGTCGAGCCGGAGCCGGGCGCCGAACCGGCGGGCGCCGCCATGGGAGCGTCCGAGGGCTGACCGGTCTGCAGACACGTCTTCAGGCCGATCCTCGGGCTCGGTGTGGAGTTCCGGTTGCGCTCCGAGCCACTTCGGCGTGCCGGGCAATCCCGTACCCGGCGGGAGTCCGAACTACAGGTTGAGATGTGGAACGTCGCCGACGACTGGCAGCATGAGGCCGCATGTCGCGGCCAGGACGCCGTGTACTTCTTCGCCCCGAGCTACTTCGAGCGCCGCGCGGAGAAGAACGCTCGCGAGGCCGTCGCGAAGTCGTTCTGCGCGAGGTGCCCCGTGCGCGAGGAGTGTCTGGAGTACGCGTTGGCTACCCGCGAAGGTCACGGCATCTGGGGCGGCCTGAACGAGATGGAGCGCCGGCGGCTCCTGCGGCAGCGCACCCGCGTCGCGAGTTGACCCTCGGGGGAGGCGCGGGGGGCCGTGGTCGGTTCGCCGTCGATCACGATGCCGTGCGAGGATGCGCGGATGAACGATCGGCAGATCCTCGACCGCATCGCCGAACTCGGCCTCGAATTGCCGCCTCCGCCGAAGCCCGTCGCGTCGTACATCCCTGTCCGCGTCGCCGGCGGCGTCGCCTACGTGGCGGGACAGGTCCCCGTGATCGACGGGGCCGTCGCGCATCCGGGCCGCCTCGGTGACCCCGACGCGCGGGTGACCACCGACGAGGCCGCCGCCGCCGCCCGGCGAGCGGCGTTGCAGGCGCTCTCGGCCCTGCGGGAGGCGCTCGGCTCGTTCGAACCGCTCGCCGGCATCGCCCACGTGACGGTGTACATCGCGACCGCCCCGGGATTCGTCGAGCACCCGCAGGTCGCCAACGGCGCGAGCGATCTGCTGGTCGACGTCCTGGGCGAGACGGGGCGCCACGCCCGCGCCGCCGTCGGCATGGCGAGCCTGCCCCTCGGCGCGTCGGTGGAGGTCGCCGTCACCGCCGAGCTCGGCTGACGCCGGCCGA
Organism: uncultured Actinomycetes bacterium; assembly: GCA_963734685.1. Taxonomy (GTDB): domain Bacteria; phylum Actinomycetota; class UBA4738; order UBA4738; family HRBIN12; genus JAOUEA01. The sequence goes on from CAVTIC010000001.1 coordinate 950,150, forward strand.
CGGTCAGCGCGGGAACCGCAGGTCGCCCCGGCGCCGGGTGACGCCCGAGCGGTCGAAGTGCTCGAGGAGCGGGAGCGCGTACTTCCGGCTCGTGCCGAGCGCCTCTCGGAACGCGCTCACCGTGATGCCCTCGCGTGCGGCTCGGACGATCGCCTCGGCCGCGTGCACCAGCTCGGGCGTGAACACCAGATCCTTCGAGACTCGAACGATGAGGCCGGCCTCCGCCGCCGCATCCACAACTTCGCGGGTGATGCCGAGCGCGCCGAGCTCGGGGACCGTGGGCGGCGACGCGGGGCGGTCGCCCCCGACCGCCTCGAGCAGACGCCGGACGTCGACATCGTCCGCGTCGAGCGAGACACGGTGCCCGGTCGATCGCACGATCGTCGCGGTCCGCTCGATCGCGCCGGTTGCCGCCAGGTCCTCGAGCATCGCGTCGATGAGCCCGGGATCGGCAGGAGCGCCGGCGGATCGGAGACTGACCCGGCACGTCGCTCGCACGGCGTCGATCGGCGCACCGGGAGCGAGCGGCTCCTTCCGATGGAACGCATCGAGGAACCCGGTCACGTCGTCGCGCAGCGTGCTTCGGACCTCGCGGTTCACCGCCCAGCCGCGGATCACCGCGTCGGGATCGGGATCGGCGCCGACCAGTCTCCACACGTCGCCGGCGGGCACGGCGCCGCGTTCCTGCACGAGGAGTCGCGGCAGTTCCTCCGGGGCAACCGCGGCCCGAGCAGCGAGCCGATCGGGCGCGGAGATGGCGCGGCCCGGTGCGAGGTCGAGCACCACCCCGCCGCCCACCGTCTGGCGACGTCCCGCTTCCCGCAGCACGAAGCGGTCACCGACGGCGAGCACCAGCGGACGCGCCGTGCGGACCCGGGCGAATACCCGGCCGCCCGGTTCCAGTCGGGGTCCGGAGAGGAACCGCACCCGCGCGTCGGCTTCCGCGGCCCCGGCGTACACCTTGAACGCTCCGCGCGACGACAGCGATGCCGAGAGCCCTCGCACCGCTCTGAGCTCCACGTCGAACGTGGAGGACGGGAACCACGAGTCCGGTCGAACGAGCACGTCGCCGCGTCCCACCTCGTCGCGCTCCGTGCCGGCGAGGTTCGCGGCGACCCGGCTGACCGGGTCCGCGACCTCTTCAGGTCGCGCGTGGGTCTGGAGGGACCGGACGCGCACGCGTCGTCCGCCCGGCTCCAGAGCCATCTCGTCGCCCGTTCGCATCCGGTCGCCGGTGAGGGTGCCGGTGACCACGGTGCCCGCACCTCGGATCGTGAACACCCGGTCGATGAACAGGCGCGATCGGCCGGCGGCAGGGGCCGGCGCCGCGGCGAGCATCGCGTCGAGCATCGCTCGGAGCTCGTCGATCCCCTCGCCCGTGACCGACGACACCGGCACGATCGGCGCCTCGGCGAGCGGGGTGCCCTCGACCTCTTCCCGCACCTCCTGCCGGGCCATCTCGAGCGTCTCGTCGTCGACCAGGTCGCGCTTGGTGAGCGCGATCACTCCCCCTGTCACGCCGAGAACGTCGAGGATCTCGAGGTGCTCCTCGGACTGCGGCTTCCAGCCCTCGTCGGCGGCGACCACGAGGAGCACGAGTGGTACGGGCCCGACGCCGGCCAACATGTTGCGGATGAACCGCTCGTGCCCCGGCACATCGACGAAGCCGATCTCACGCCCACTCGGCAGCTCGCACCAGGCGTAGCCAAGATCGATCGTGAGCCCGCGCCGCTTCTCCTCGGCCCATCGGTCGGGGTCGATGCCGGTGAGTCGCACGATCAGGGACGACTTGCCGTGATCGACGTGCCCGGCCGTTGCCACGACCCGGTTCTCCGGGGGCACCCCGGTTCAGCCCTCGTCGTCGAGATCGTCGCCCTCGAGCGCGTACCAGATGGCACGTGCGAGGTCGCCGACCTGAGCGTCGGTCACCGTCCGCAGGTCGAACAACACGTGATCGCGCTCCACCCGGCAGAACACGCTCGGACGACCGGTGCGCAAGCGAGCGGCGAAGGCGTTCGGATCGGGCACCGTGACCCGCACTCCCCACGACGGGAGGCCGATCCCGGGGGTGGCCCCGCCACCGACCGCCGACTCGCACCGGTGCACGTGGGCGTGTTCGAGGTCACCGCCGACCGTTTCGGAGAGCCGCTGCGCGCGCCGGCGGACCGACTCAGCGGGTTCGCGCAACATGCGCGTCACGGGGATCTCGTCGTCGGCTCCGGTGGCGATCATCGCCAGGACCTGTTCCAGGGCTGCGACCTGCATCGTGTCGACGCGCACCGCGCGTGCGATCGGGTGTCGTCGGATGCGGTCGACGAGATCCGCTCGCCCGACGATCATGCCCGCCTGGGGTCCGCCGAGCAGCTTGTCGCCCGAGAACGTCACGATGTCGGCTCCCTCGGCGAGCGCATCCGCCACCGCGGGCTCGTCGGGTGGCAGGCCCTGCCCGTGCCGGAGCAGCCCGGACCCCACGTCGTAGAGGAACGGCACAGACCGGCGGGCGGCGAGCGCCGCGAGCTCCTTGGCCGATGTGGACGCGGTGAACCCGACGACGCGGTAGTTGGAGGGGTGCACCTTCAGCACGGCGCCGACCCGATCGGTGAACGCGGAACGATAGTCGCCGATGCGCGTGCGGTTGGTGGTGCCGACCTCGACGAGCTTCGCGCCCGAGGCGGCCATGATGTCGGGGATGCGGAACTCGCCGCCGATCTCGATCAGCTCCCCGCGCGAGACGAGGACCTGCTTCCCCTTCGCGAGGGCCGCCAGGGACAGCATGAGGGCGGCGGCGCAGTTGTTCACGACGAGCGCGTCCTGCGCGCCGGTGAGGGCGGTGAGCATCGCCTCGGCCCGCGTCGAACGCCGCCCCCGCGCGCCCGATTCCCGATCGACCTCGAGATCGGCGTAGCCACGTCCCGCCTGGGCAGCAGCGTGCACCGCGCGCTCCGGCATCGGCGCGCGTCCGAGGTTGGTGTGCAGGATCACGCCGGTCGCGTTGATCACGGGTCGCATGCCCACCGAGATGCGCGAGGCGCGGGCGATGGCCGCCGCCAGGATCTCGTCGTCGTCGGGCTGCGGCTCCCCGCCGGTCGCGAGCGCTCGAGCCTCGTCCAAGACGGAGGCGACGGTCTGCTTCAGCAGTGGACGCCCCACCGTCGCTGCGGCACGACGGCCCGGGTCCGAGCGTAGGAGCGCGTCGACCGAGGGGAGCGATCGCCTGGTGTCCGTCATGCGGACGAGCCTATCCCGCGCACGACCACCTCGCCCCCGGCCCTGCTCCGCGAGGGGGGCGGCCGCTGGGCGTTCGCGACGATCCCGTGGCAGGATAGTGCGCGATGGCCGATACCCGAGAGCGTCCCGCCTTCCAGTCGTCCCAAGTGACGAGCATGATCCGAGGCGGCGGCCTCGATGTCGAGATCGCCGACGGGTCGCTCGCGACCGAGGAGATGATCCTCAACATCGGGCCGCAGCACCCGTCGACCCACGGCGTGTTGCGGGTGATCCTCGAGCTCGACGGCGAGGTGATCACTCGAGCGGAGCCGGTGATCGGGTACATGCACCGGGCGGCGGAGAAGCTGTCGGAGTTCCGGGACGCCCGGCAGACGATGGTGTTGATGAACCGCCACGACTGGATCAGCGCGTTCAACAACGAGCTCGGATTCGTGATCGCGGTCGAACGTCTCGCGGGCATCGAGGTGCCCGAGCGAGCGCAGTGGATCCGCACGATGTTCGCCGAGTGGAACCGCATCCTGAACCACCTGATGTTCTCGGGGTCGTACCCGCTCGAGCTCGGCGCGATGACGCCGATCTTCTACGCGTTCCGGGAGCGCGAGATGATCCAGGACCTGATGGAGAGCGCGACCGGCGCGCGCATGCACCACTCGTACTGCCGCGTCGGCGGGCTCAAGGACGATCTGCCCGCGGGGTTCCTGGCCCGATCGGCAACGGTGCTGGCCGCCGTGCGCAAAGCCATCAAGGACTTCGAGTCCCTGATCATGGGCAACGAGATCATCTTCGCCCGGTGCCGCAACGTGGGCGTGCTGCCGTCGGCGACGGCGGTCGCGTACGGCACGAGCGGTCCGGTGCTGCAGGCGAGCGGCGTCGCGATGGACCCGCGCAAGGACGAGCCCTACGAGAAGTACGCCGAGGTCGAGTTCGAGGTGCCGGTCGGGCAGACCGGCGACAGCTACGACCGTCTGTGGGTGCTGGTCGAACGCATGAAGCAGAGCTGCAACATCATCGAGCAGTGCATGGACAAGCTCCCCGGGGGCGAGTTCCGGGCGGCGAAGCTGCCCAAGACGCTCAAACTCGACGGCGAGGTGTACGTGCGCACCGAGAACCCGCTGGGCTTGATGGGCTACTACCTCGTGGGCGACGGCCGGAAGCAGCCCTATCGGCTGAAGATGCGCACGGCGTCGTTCTCCAACGTGAGCGTGATCCCGGCGATGCTGCCCGGCACGCTCCTTCCCGACCTCATCTCGATCCTCGGGTCGATCTTCTTCGTCGTCGGCGACGTCGACCGCTAGTCCACGCCGGACGAGTGACCCGGTCCGCGCCATCGGCCTCCGATCTCGCGAGAGCAGCGTCGCACGCTCGCGATGTCGCCGATCGTCTGCTCTTCCCGCGCGCGCAGGAGACGGATCGATCGCCGCTGGTTCCGCGCGAGAACCTCGAGGCGTTGCGGGACAGCGGCCTGTCCGGACTGCAGGGGCCGGTCGCGGTCCCGGGAGGGCTCGGCGCCGACCACATCGCCGCACGGCCGGTGTTCGAGGCCGTCGCCGGCGGGTGCGGGGCCACCGCATTCGTCTGGGCGCAACATCACGGGGCCGTGCGGCGTCTCTCCGGCGCGGACGGTCCCGCCCGCGATGTCTGGCTCCCGAAGCTCTGTGACGGGTCCGCACTCGCCGGGATCGGGTTCGCGTACCTGCGGCGGCTCGGACGTCCCTCGGTGCGCGCGACGCCCGCGGGGGGAGGGTGGCGACTCGACGGTGAGGCGCCCTGGATCACCGGCTGGGGTCTCATCGACGCGCTCGTGCTGATGGCGCGGACCGATGACGGCTCGGTCGTGACGGTGCTCGTCGGCCGTCCGTCGGAGCGGGATCGGCTGGTCGCCGGCCCTCCGCAGCGGCTCGCCGTCATGGGCGCCACCGGAACGGTCGCCCTCCGCATCGACGGGCTCGAGGTGCCGGCGGACGACGTGGTGGGTGTGCAGACCGATGCGGCCTGGCGGAGACGCGACCGGCTCGGATCGGCGTTGCCTCCGCCCGCGCCGCTCGGGATCGCAGAGCGAGCGATCCGCCTGTTGGGAGCGAGCACGTCGAGTCCGGATGTGAGCGAGACGGCGCACGCGCTCGCGGCGGAACACGTCCGGCGGCAGGTGTCGGCCGATCAGGTCGCGATCGAGGTGCAAGCGACGATCGCGGCCGGCGCGAGCGAGGGCGTCGAGCGTGCGGTCGCCGCAGGCGCGGCGGAACGCGACCGGGGACTGGCGCTCGCGCGGCGGGCGACGGATGCGCTGGTGGCCGCGAGCGGCGGCGGTGCGATGTCGCTCGACCATCCGGCGCAGCGGCTGAGCCGGGAGGCGACCTTCTACATGATCCAGGCACAGACCGGGGAGCTGCGAGCGGCCTCCCTCGCCCGCGCGATCGACGTCTCCTGAACGCTCCAGTTCGGCGGTGCCTCGTGCCGATACGTCGTGCGAGGGGGTTCGGATGGAGACGATGGGATTGTTCCGCACTCGGGTCGCACGCGACGGGGCGGTCGAGGTCTGGGCGAAGGGCTGGCGGCTCGAGAGTCAGGTGCCGGCGCTGGTGCCGGTGGTGATCGCCGTGGGGTTCCTGTTCGTGCCCTTCGGGTTGCCGGTGCGCGCGTTCGTAACCGCGGCGCTGCTCGGGTGTGCCACGATCGTCCTCCGCATGTCTCGGCTGGGGTTCCGGCTCGACGCGGCTGGCGTGCAGGTGATCGACATGATGCGCTCGACCCGGGTGGTCTGGCAGCGGTTCGACGGCTTCATGGGCGAGCGCAACGAGCACGAAGGCCGGTGCGTGTTGCTGACGACCGACGGCGATCGCGTGCGCTCGCCCGGCACGCTCGACCCCGATGAGATGGATCCGTACTGGGCCGAGGGTGACGTGTCGGCCGTCGACCAGTTGAATCGCCTCGTCACCCGTGTGCGGAGAGCGGTGACCGCCGGTGCCCCTGTGGGGCCGGAGCCGCGCGATCGCGACCGCGTCGACGTGCCCGATAGCGATGGGCCCGACGACGGCCTCTCGCCGGGCGCGCGTCGTCTCCGCGCCCTCGGGTAGACCAGTCAGCGTTGCCGGTTGAACCAGACCCCGCCCGGACCGAGGTAGCTCATGCCCTGCCCCCAGATCGCGAACGTCTTCCCGGTGTTCGTGATCGCGATCTCTCCGTAGTCGCCGTACGGCTCGCGGAACCCTCGCCGCGAGACGTACGCCCATCCCGACGTCACGTCGGAGAGCCTCACGGCCGGGCTCCAGTTCGCTCCCGCATCGCCTGACTCCGTGTACCAGACGTTCCAGGCGTTGGCATCGCCGCCGCGTGTCTGCATGTACCAGACCCGTACGTCGCCCGAGCCGGTCGCCGCCACCATCGGGAAGCCGGACTGCTCGTGCGGCGCCGAGAGGATCTCCGGCGCCGACCATGTGTCGCCTCCGTCGACCGAGGTCCTGACGAAGGTGCGCTGCCGCGCCCCGTCGCGCAGCGCCCCGTCGTAGACGAAGTACAAGGCGCCGCTATCGTCGGCGGCGACCGAGCTGTGGCCGATGTAGTAATCGGACGGGCATGCAGCGGAGACGCACGGCACCCCGATGTGCACGGAGGCGACCTTGACGTTGCGCCAGGTGTCGCCGCCGTCGTCGGAGACGAACGCATGGTGCTTCACCATGCCGGCCGGCGCCCCGCCGGGTCCGGTGTAGCTGATGCTCGACTGGGCGAGCACCACGGTGCCGTCGGAGGTCACGTCGCCGTCGTAGGCGAAGTAGTAGCGTCCGGAATCGGTCACCTTCCGATGGCGCCACGTGGCGCCGCCATCCTGGGAGCGGGCGACGAACGCGTCACCCCCGTTCGGACCGTTCCAGGTGACCCACACGTCCTGTCCGTCGTCGCTGATCGTGAGGGCGGGTTTGTCGTTCCAGGCGACCTGGCCCTTCGTGGAGACCGGCCGAGACCAGGTGCGCCCATGGTCGTCCGATCTCGAGAACACCACCTTCCAGGTGTCCATCCAGATCGCGTACACGGCACCGGTGTCGGGCGCGACCTCGATGATCGGATCGGCTTGCCAAGGGGTGCCGGCGCAGCGGCAGACGGGGCGGGCCTTCGACCAGGTCTTGCCGCCGTCGCGCGAGCGCTCGAACATCATCGCGGGGTCGGGGCAGCGGGTACAGACCGGTGCGCCGTAGCGAGCGAACATGATGTAGACCCACGGCGCGTTCGGATCGGCGGCGACGGCCGGCTCCCAGTCGTCCTTGCGAGGGTGCACGATGCGGGCCCCCGCCCATCCCGGTGCGGGCGCCCGCACCACCGGTCCGGTCCGGCCGACACGGCCCTCGATCTCCGCGTTCGCGTACGTCGCCAGCCGCTCGGCGATCTCGAGAGCCTCGTCCTCGCCGGGCGCTCCCGGCCCGCGCGCGGTGCCGCCATCAGGGGTGGGCGACGTGACCGTCGCCGTCGCCGCGAGGAGCACCGCTCCGGCGACCACGGCGATCGCGACCGTCGTGAGGCTCCGACGCATGCGCCGCATCATACTTGCCGGTTGAACCAGACCCCTCCGGGACCCGAGTAGCTGTCGCCCTCACCCCAGACGCCGATGAACTTCCCGGTGTTCGTGATGGCGGCCTCACCGTAGTCGCCGTACGGCTCGCGGAACCCGTTCGCGGTCTTGTACGCGGTGCCGCCGGTCGCGTCGGAGACGATCACCGGGCTCGACCACGTGACGCCGCCGTTCGTCGACGCTCGGTACCAGACGTTCCACGCCTCGGGACCGCCGTTCTGCTGCATGTAGAAGACCCGTACGTCGCCCGAGCTTCGCGATTCCATGGCGGGGAACGACGCGAAAGAGCCGGCGGCCGACAATGCTAGGCGAGCGCCCCAGGTCGCGCCGCCGTCGATCGAGCTGCGAGCCCAGATCGCCTGTGGCCCTCCCGCCGTGGTGGCGCCGTCGTACAGCATCACGAGGGCGCCGGTGGCATCGGCGCTGACCGCCGAGTGACCGAGGTAGTAGTCCTCGCTACAGCCGGCGGCCACGCACGCGGTGCCGAGCTCGACCGAGTCGACCACGACGTTGGACCAGCTTGCGCCCTGGCTCGTCGATCTGATCGCGTGCACCTGGACCTGGCCCGCAGGTGACGATCCCGGTCCCGTGTAACTGACGCTCGACTGCGAGAAGACGACCGTGCCGTCGGGGAGCACGTCGCCGTCGAACGCGAAGAAGTAGCGGGTGGAGTCGACGATCTTCGTCTGCGTCCATGTGGCGCCGGCGTCGTGCGACTGCGCGACGTAGGGGTCGCCGCCGGTCGGACCGTTCCACGCGACGTACACGTGCTGGCCGTCGTCGCTGACCGCCAGGACCGGCTTGTCGTTCCAACTCACCTTGCCGAACGTCTTCACGGGGGCCGACCACGTACCTCCGTTGTTCGTCGACTTCGAGAAGTACACGTCGAAGTCGTTCATCCACACGGCGTAGACGTGCCCAGTGCTCGGTACGACCTCGACGATCGGGTCGAACTGCCCCTTCTGGCCGCGGCAGGTGCAGAGGTACTGATCCTGCATCCAGGTTTCGCCACCGTCAGCGGAACGGCGGAGCACGATGTAGGGCGTGGGGCACCGGTTGCCGCAGGCGTTCGGGCCCGTGTACCGCGTGGTCATCATGTAGACCCACGGCGTCGTCGCGGCGGCGGCGATCGCGGGCTCCCAGTCGTCGGCGGTGGGATTCGCGAGCTGCTCGCCCAGCCAGCCGGGTGCCGCGGCCCGGACGATGGGTTCGGTCTGTCCGAGCAGGTCGTCCTTGCGGGCATCGGCCGCGGCGTTGATCCGTCGGTCGGTGGCCGCAGCCTGACCGATGCGTTCGGCGCGGGCCCGGCTCGGCGTCGAGGCCGCGCCACCGACCCCGCCGGCCATCGCGGTCGCGACGGCGATGACAGCGATCGCGAGGAGGGTCGTGAGCGCGGTGGTCCGGCCGTGCCGTCTCACCATCGAGCTCGCTCCCCTCCGCCGCAGATGCACCGAGCCTAGCCCGGGCGACGGCATCCGCGATAGTCCTCCGGGCGCGCCATCAGCCGATAGGCTCGCGGGCCATGGCTGGGACCACGACGACCGCGCAGGCGCCCACCCCGCATCGCCGGGAGCCCCCGTTCGAGCGCCGGGGGCGCCTCGCTCGGCAGTTGATCGCGGTCCCCGCGGTCGTGTTGTTCCTGGTGCCGCTCTGGCTGATGATCGTGGCGTCGCTGCGTCCGCTCGGCGAGGCCCCACCCCAGACGGTGCAGTGGTTCCCGACGTCCCCGGCGTGGAGCAACTACGCCGATGTCTTCGACGTGGTGCCGTTCGCGCGGTACATCGTGAACTCGCTGCTCGTCGCCGCGGTGGCGGTGCCGGTCTCGGTCGTGGTGGCCTCCTGGGCGGGGTTCGCCATCGCACGGCTGCCCCGGCGTTCGCGGGTGCTCCTCGTCGGTCTCTGCGTCGTGGTGCTGATGGTGCCGGGGACGTCGCTGCTGGTGGGGCGCGTGAGCGTCTTCCGCTGGCTCGGGCTCACCGACACGCCGATCCCGCTGATGGCCCCGGCCCTGCTCGGCATGTCCCCGCTCTTCGTGCTGCTCTACGCCTGGACCACGTCCCGTCTTCCCTCCGCCCTCTTCGACCTCTCGCGCGAGCGCGGTCTGTCGCCGGTGGCGACATGGTGGCGCGTGGCGATGCCGCTGCAGCGTGGGACGACTGCCGCCGTCGCTTCGCTCGCGTTCGTCATCTCGTGGGGCAACTTCCTCGATCCGCTGATCTACATCTACGACGGGCGATGGTTCACCGTGCCGCTCGGCATGCGGTCGCTGGCGATCGTGCCGGTGACCGATCAGCCGCTGATGCTCGCGGCATCGGTACTCGCCTGCCTGCCCGTGCTCCTGGCGTTCCTGTTCGTGCAACGCCGCCTGTTCTCCGATCCGACCCGGGAGGTCCTCGCGTGAAGGTCATCGTCCGCCTGATCGCAGCGCTGTTCGGCGCCGCACTCGTGATCGCGGCGTGCACGTCCGACGGAGGAGACGAGTCCTCTCCGGTGCCCGTCGAGCCTGCGACCGTGTCGGTCTGGGTGTCGGGTGACCCGGAGGAGACGCAGTCGTTCGTCGACGTCGCGGAGGCGTTCGAGGCGTCGCAGGACGCGATCGACGTCGACCTGGTCGTGATCGCCGAGCGGGACGACCTGATCGCGCGATTGGCGACCTCGCTCGCCGGGGGCGAGCCGCCCGACCTGTTCCTCATGAACTACCGATACCTCGGGCAGTTCGAGGCGAAGGGCGCGCTCGAGCCGATCGGGCCGTACCTCGACGGATCCGACTCCCTGTCGGCCGAGGACTTCTACCCAGAGGCGATGACCGTGTTCCAGAACGACGGCGTGCAGACGTGCATGCCGCAGAACGTGTCGAGCCTGGTCCTCTACTACAACCGCGATCTCTTCGAGACCGCCGGTGTCGAGCCGCCCCTTGCCGAGGGGTGGAAGTGGAACGACATGGTCGAAGCTGCCACCCAGCTCACGCAGGATACGGACGGCGACGGCGCGGTCGATGTGTACGGGCTCGGGACCGACGTCGAGATCATCCGACTGGCGCCGTTCATCTGGTCCAACGGGGGTGAGATCGTCGACGATCCCGAGCGACCCACGCGGTTCACGATCGGGAGCCTCAAGGCGATCCAGCCGATCCAGGCGTTCCTCGACCTTCGCGGCGTGTCGGGCGTCACGCCCACCGACGAGGAAGCGGAGTCGGCCGACTTCGAGACGCGGTTCCTCGACGGCACGCTCGCGATGATGATGGAATCGCGCAAGGTCGTGCCGTCGTTCCGCACGATCACCGACTTCGAGTGGGACGTCGCCCAGCTGCCCGTGCACCGCCAGCCCGCGACCGTCCTGCATTCCGACGCGTACTGCATGACCGCCGCGAGCGAGCACAAGGACCAGGCGTGGACGTTCCTCGAATTCGCGCTCGGCGCCGAGGGACAGGAGATCGCGACGGCGACCGGGCGCACCGTGCCGTCGCTCGTCTCGGTCGCCGAGTCCCCGGCATTCCTCGACCCGAGCGTGCCGCCGGCGAGTTCCCAGGTCTTCCTCGACAACATCCCCTACATCCGGGCGGTGCCCCATATCGAGACGTGGCCCGAGATCGAGGACGTCGTGAACGCCTTGCTCGAGGAGGCCTACTACGAGCGAAGTGGGGGGGGCGAGGCCGGGGAGATGGTGGTCGCGATCCTCGATCAGACGAAGCCGTTGTTCGAACGCGCGAACGAAGGCTGATCGTGGCCGTCCGCGTCGACCGGGAGCGGCTGGGGCTGTGGCTCATGATCGCCCCGTTCCTGGTCGGCGTGGTCGTGCTCGTCGTCGCACCGGCGCTCATCACGCTCGTGATGTCGCTGTTCGAGTGGGACCTGCTGCAGCCGGCGCGCTTCCTCGGCCTCGAGAACTACCGTGAGCTCGTCGGCGACGTGGCGTTCCGCGCGTCGCTGCGCAACTCGCTCACGTACGTGGCGATCGCGGTGCCGCTGAGGGTGGCGATCGCGCTCGGCCTCGCGTTGCTGATGCATCGACGCATGCGCGGCATCGGGGCGGAGCGTGTCGCCGTGTTCTTCCCGACGGTGATCCCCGACGTCGCCTACGCGCTGCTCTGGCTCTGGATCCTGAACCCCCTGTACGGACCGTTGAACCTGCTGCTCGGCGCCGTGGGTCTGCCCACGCCGTCGTGGCTGTCGGTCCCAACGTCGGCGCGATGGGGCGTGATCATCATGGGGCTGTTCCTGATCGGGGAGGGCTTCCTGATCGCGCTCGCCGCGAGACGCGCGGTGCCCGGCGAGCTCTACGACTTGGCGTCGTCGAGCGGCGCAGGTCCGTGGGCGAGGTTCTTACGCATCACGCTGCCGCTGATGACGCCTGCGTTGCTGCTGATGGCCACCCGCGACACGATCATGAGCTTCCAGGCGACGTTCGTGCCCGCTCTGATCGTCACCGAGGGCGGCCCGCCCCCGTACGGCACCACGTACCTGCCGCTGTTCGTCTACCGCAACGCGTTCGAGTACCTGCGCTACGGTTATGCCTCGGCGGCGACCGTCTTCATGTTCGTGCTGACGGCCTCGATCGTGTGGCTGCAGTACCGGGCGATCGACCGGGTGCGTCGGGGTGGCCTATGGGCAGGCTCGGGGATCGCGGGCTGAGCGATCGGGTTGGCTCTGGGCTCGCCGGTGAGCGATCGTCGGCTCAGCGGTCGTCGTCTCGTTGGCCTCCGTGCTCGCGTGCCGAACGCAACCAGACCGGCTCGGGGATGCCAGCCGTCGTGACCACGAACCAGCGGAACCGGCCGAGCCCCGCGGGATCGACGAGCAGCGAGGCGCGGCTGCGGCCTCCCCAGGTGGCGACCGCCTCGGCGCCGCGCCCCGTGGCAAGGAGGTCCTGCTGGCGCTCCAACTCGGTGCGGAGCCAGGCTTCGAACCCGAGCCCGAGCAGGGCATCGTGCTGGGAGACGGTGGGGAACGCCTGGAGGCCTCGATCCCGGGCCGCGTCGGCGAGCATGCCGAAGTCGATCCCCGCGGTGATGTCGGTGCTGCCGGGGGACGCGAGGACGTCCTCGACCACCCGGTGTGCGGCGTAGCCGTGTACCGGACCGCCGGCGTCCCCGTCGGTGCCGTAGTCGATCGCGAGCAGAGCTCGGGGTCCGTGGTCGACATCGTCGCCGGCGAACACGTCGACGAGGAATCGAACCGCACCGACCGGCAGGACGCTCTCGCTGCCCGGACGGCTGCCTGGCGGGAGCTCGAACCCGGGAGGCGACGCCACGAGTACCTCGACGAAGCGGCCATGCTCGCGGCCCACGTGGATCTCCTGCATCCCTTCGTCGGTCGCGCGCAGTCTCCGGAAGGGCAGGTTGTCCAGGAGCTCGTGGGCGAGCAGCACCGTCGGACGATCGGCCGCTGGGAGAGAGTCGCGAACGGCAACCCCGTCGATGCGTGCGAGCGCGGCTCTCGCGCCGGGGCTGCGCTCCACGGCCGTGGCGCGGAGCGGCAGATCGGCCAGCTCCGGAAGCAGGCCGCGCAGGAGCGTGCCGTCGCCGGCCCCGACCTCCACCAGATCGAACGTTTCGGGGGCACCGAGCGCCTCGTGCACGTCGCGGATGGACTCGGCGAGCAGCTGGGCGAAGACCGGGTGCACGTGCGGGCTGGTCACGAAGTCGCTGCCCGGGGTCCCCGCGCCGATCGGGGGCCGGTCGTAGTAGCCACCGGACCCGTAGAGCGCCAGCTCCATGAACCGGTCGAACCGGATCGGGCCGGCGCTGTCGATCTCGGCGGCGATCGCGTCGACCGCGGACGGTGTGGACGAGCGCATCGCCCGGCAGGGTAGTCGGCCTGGGAGAATCCCGGTCCATGAGCGACGCGATCCGGCAGGCCGCTTCGGTCGTCGCCGTCCGCGCGGGCGACGCGGGACCCGAGGTCCTCCTGCTGGAGCGGGGTGCGTCGAGCCGCTTCCTGCCGGGCTACGTGGTGTTCCCCGGCGGGGCGATCGACGACGCCGATGCCGATCTCGCCCGGCGTTGGTTCGGCGACGAAACGCACGCCGCGCGGGCGGCGGCGATCCGCGAGCTGGTCGAGGAAGCGGGCCTCGCGCTCACGCGCGACGGCCTCGTCGACGCCGGCACCCCCGACTCCCTCGATCCGGTGCACGAGGCCCCTCCCGCACCGGAGCAGCTGCACGAGCTCGCCCGGTGGGTGGCTCCCGAAGAGGTGCCGGTGCGGTTCGACGCACGGTACTTCACGGTCACGGCTCCTCCGGACCTCGAACCCGCACCCGACGGCGCTGAGGCCTCCCACGCCTGGTGGGCTTCCCCTCGAACCGTGCTCGCAGAGTGGCAGATCGGGGCCCGCAAGCTCTACTGGCCCACCTACGCGACGATGGTGGAGCTCGCCGCGTGTGACACGGCGGACGCGCTCGCCGGCCTCACGTTCGAGACTCGGGAGCCCGACGACGACGAAGTCCTGCGCCTTCCGCGCTCGGTCTTCTGGGAGGACTGATGCTGCGAGTGGTGCGGGTTCTGGCGCCCAACCCGAGCGAGTACACGCTGCAGGGCACGAACACGTGGGTGGTGGGCGGCGAGACGACCGATGCCCGCGACGAGGGTCTGCCCGGCGTTCCTTCCGCGTCGACGATCGTGATCGACCCCGGACCCGACGACCCCACGCACCTCGACGAGGTCGCGCGCGCCGCCGGACCTCGCGTCGCCGCCGTGCTCCTCACGCACGATCACCCCGACCATGCGCCCGGCGCGCTCCCGTTCGCGACTCGGGTCGGGGCACCTCTGTACGCCTTCCGGCTTCCCGGCGCGGAGCACCTGCGTGACGGCCAGCAGGTGCACACCGCTGGTCTGGCCGTGACGGCCGTGCACACACCGGGCCACACGAGTGACCATGTCGCCTTCCACGTACCTGCCGTGGGCGCGCTGTTCACCGGTGACGCCGTGCTCGGGCGGGGCACCAGCTTCATCGACCCGCCCGACGGCGATCTCGCGCAGTACCTGCGGTCGCTCACGCGCATGCAGGAGCTCGCGCCTCGCACGATCTACCCGGGCCACGGTCCGGTGGTCCTCGACGCGTGCGCGAAACTGCAGGAGTACCTCGATCACCGGGCCGAGCGGGAAGAGCAGGTGGTCGACTCGATCTCGCACGGCCCTCGCGGGATCGCCGAGATAGTGGCAGGCATCTACGCGGCGTACCCACCTCGGGTGCACGAGCTCGCCGCCCGTTCGGTGCTCGCCCACCTGCTGAAGCTCGAGGCCGAGGGGCGAGCGATGCACACGGGCCGGGGCGACGGCACGCGATGGGAGGCGGTCGCCCCTCGTTCGTGCGATCGGTGCGGCAAGCCGGTCAGAGGACGCGGGCGCTACTGCGGCTCGTGCAGCCTCATCCTCCTGCAGGAAGGTTCCGGCGCAGGATGATGCGTGTGCCATGGGTGCACGAGGCGCGCATGGTGAGGGTGTCGCACCACGAACCGCCCTCGGCGGGGCACCTCCACCCGCTCCAGTTCGATCAGTGAGCGAAGCGCTCGCGTCACGGTCTCTCGCGACGTGCCGCAGAGCGCCGCGAGGTCGTCGTGCGTGAGCCGCAGGCCGATCGCGACCCCCGCCGGCACGGGATGACCGAACCGGATCGCCAGGTCGTCGAGGCGCGCCATGACGCGCTCGGCGGCGCCGAGCCATGCGAGGTCGGTAGCCAGCGCGGTCGCTCGTTCGGCCCAGCGGGCCATCATCGACTCGGGGTCGTCGTCGGCCCGGACCGCCCGCAGCCGGACGGGTCCGAGCGCTCGCACGGTGGCCGCCGACGTCCGACCCGAGGAGGCGCCGACACCGTCGCCCGGGCCGAGCACGTCGAGCGCGAGCCGCCGCCCGTCGTCGCGGACGGCTTCGACCAGCAGCGCCCCACGCTCGACCACGCGGGTCGGCGGACAGGGCTCGCCTTGGCGCACGATCACGGTGCCTGGACGCACGGCGAGTCCGAGGGGGAGCGGTTGCGTGTCACGGGGCAGTCGCTCCGCCACGGCCGGGCTCCTTCCGGGGGGCAGCACCTTACATGTCGCCACCGACACGCGGGCGGACATCCGTGGCAGGCACGGTCGGAGGCCGGCGATGCACCTGGGTCCCCCGACCGGCTAGGCTTGCCGGAGCCCCGCGACGACGACACGGCTCCAAGGAGGAACCCTCGTGGCGAAGCCGAAGCAGAAGCTCGAGCCCGTGCTGGCGGCGGTCCCGTTGTTCGAAGGGCTGTCGAAACGCCATCTGAAGAAGGTCGCATCGCTCGCGGAGATGGCGAACTTCATGGAGGGCGCCTCGATCGTGAAGGAAGGGCAACCCGGCGATAGCTTCTATGTCGCGCTCGTCGGCCAGGCCAAGATCACCGTGAAGGGCAGGACGGTGCACCGCGTGCTTCCCGGGGACCACTTCGGTGAGATCTCGCTGCTCGACGGGGGAGAGCGGACCGCGACGGTTACGGCCGAGACGCCGATGACGCTGCTGATGATCCAACGGAAGAACTTCTTGAAGGAACTCCAGCAGGACCCGGAGGTCGCGATCTCGTTGCTCGAGAGCCTGGCGCGCACGATCCGGCGGGTCGACCGGTCGCTCGCCCGCTGAGGCTCGGTACCCTCTGCCGCATGAAGGTCGAGTTCTATCGCAGCGCGCCAACGCCGCCCGCCGACCAGCCCGATGCGAAGGTGCCACCCCTCACGCTCGTCGGCACGGCGACCTGGCGAGAGGGCGAGGTCGTCGTCGACAGCGACGACGACGACGTGCGCGCCGCGCTCGTACGAGCCTTCCGCAAGACCCCGGTCGTCACCGACGACGCGTCGTACCGGCGTCAGGGCACCCACGGAGAGGTGATGGTGCCGCCCGGCGACCTCGAGTGGTTCAGGGCGGCGGCCTTCTCGCGCGCGCAGGACGAGGCGAGTGTCGAGGCTCGGCTCGTGCCGGGCGTCGCCGAGGGTGGGTACGACCCGGCCGCCGGCTACCGCAGTTTCGAGGACTCGATCGAGCGTCTCTCCGCCGAGACGCAGCAGTAGTCTGAACGAGACTAGCTTTCGGACGCCAGCCAGGCCCGGCCCGCGTCGCAGAACGAGCGGAAGTCGCAGTGCGTGCACCACCTGCCGGGCGTCGGATCGAACGCGCCCGCTTCGATCGCCGCCAGCGACGACACCACTCGGTCACGCACCGCCGAAGGATCATCCATCGGTTTCGTGACCTCGTCGCCGTTGGCGAGGTAGAGGTACGTGAGCGTGACCTCCTCGGGGGTCTTGCCCCAGATCTCGACGGCGGCCAGGCCGTAGACGTCGAGCTGCAGGCCGAGGGTGGGGTCGTCGGCCTCGGGCCGCCGACCGGTCTTCCAGTCGACGATCTCCCACGCGCCGTCGACTTCGCCGAAGATCGCGTCGATGCGTCCGCCGACGGCGAACCCACCGAGACGCAGCAGGAAGGCGCGCTCGGCGAACAGCGGCGACGCCTCGGCGAAGCGGCTCGCAAGGAAGGCATCGCGCAACCGCTCGACCCGACCCGGGTCGCCGGCGAGCTCTTCGTCGGTGAGGTCGGGACGGTCCTCGAGCTCGAGCAGCTGACCCTGGCCACGCGCCCGGCGCTCGATCCAGGCGTGGATCTCGGTGCCGATGCGGGCGGCCGGTCCGCTGAACCGTGGCAGCGGCCGCACGCGTGACCAGTAGAAGCGCTTCGGGCACTGGGTATACGTGATCAGATCGCTCGCGCCCACGGCCTGCGGGATGCGCTCGACGCTCGGAGCCCTCTCGCTCGCCTCTCGCTCGCGCAGGTGCGAGGCGAGCTGCCGCCGGTCGGCGGCCGCCCGCTCGAACGAAGCCCGACCATCGTCGTCGAGGGCATCGATGAGCGCGGTCTGCACCGCGCCGGCCTCGATCGCCGCTTCGGCCGTGCGCCGCCACCCGTCGGGGAACAGGGTGCTCGAGTCGTCGGGACGCGCAGGTCCGGGCCAATCGCGCACGAGCGACTCGCGGTATCCGAGCATCGGGTTCCGCTCGGCGCCGACCTCGTCCCCACCCGTCGTGATCGTCACCGTCGCCTCCGCGCTCGTCGTTCCCCACTCGGCGAGCTCGGCGAAGAACTCGCTCGGGCCCTTGGCGTTCACGTTCTCGCCGTACCAGTCGGAGGCGCTCACGTGGAGCGAGCGCCGGGCGCGGGTGAGCGCCACGTACATCGTTCGGCGTTCCTCGATGATCTCCTGCGCCTGCAGGTCCCGCTTGAAATGGGAGAGCACGCCGTCGAACGCCGGCAGGATCGAGGCATCGCCGCGCAGCTCGAAGTCGAGCGAGTACCCGCGTTCGGCGGGGTTCTGCTGGATGCGCTTCGAGGGCATGAGCCCCGCCGCGACGCCGGGCACGAACACGTGCTCGAACTCGAGTCCCTTCGCCTGGTGGATCGTCATGACCTTCACCGCGTCGTCGTCGCCCGGCTGCACCGGCTCCCACTCTTCCTTGTCGAGCTCGGCGACCGAGTCGACGTAGTCGAGGAAGACCCGCAGGGTGAGCTCGCCCTCGACCGGCTCGAAGGCGTGCACCTGGTCGAGGAACGCCGCGAGGTTGCGCGTGCGCTGGGCCGATGCCGCTCGGTCGGTATCGGACTCGAGCTCGTCGACGATGCCGATTCGCCTGATCACCTCACCGAGGAACTCGGGCACCGGCCGGCGGGCTTCGACCCGCAGCGTCGAGAGCTCGGCACGGAACTCTCCGAGACGCTCGCGGCCCTCGTCGGACAGGCCCTCGACCTCGGCGAGGTGCTCGAGGGCTTCGGCGAACAGGAACGGTGTCTCCTCGTCGTCGCCTCCGTCCTCCCGCCAGGCGTAGTTCCTCCCCTTGGCCCAGCCGGCGACGAGCGCGAGATCCTTGAATCCGACGCGGTACCGGGGCCCCATGAGGATGCGCGCGAGGGCCACGCTCGCCATCGCATCGTCGGCTGCCCGCGCGTACGCGAGCACCTCGACCACCTCGGGGGTGCGCAGCAGGCCGGCGAGGCCCACGATCTCGGCCGGCACCGCCCGCTCGCCGAACGCCTGCTGCAGCAGGAAGAACAGCCTCGACGTGCGGCACAGCACCGCAACGTCGGACCAGCGGGCTCCGCCCTCGTGCAGCTCGCAGATGCGGTCGGCGACGGTGCGCGCCTCGGTGAGCTCGTCGCGGTGCGACGTCACCGCGACCACCCCCTCTCCGTTCGGCCCGAAGGGAACGAGACGCTTCTCGGGGTCGGGCCGCTGCGCAGCCGGCACCGGCGCGATGATCGCGTCGGCTGCGTGCAGGATGCGCGACCCGGACCGGAAGTTCGTGAACAGGGGCAGCCGTTCGGCCGGC
This sequence comes from uncultured Actinomycetes bacterium, assembly GCA_963734685.1. Classification (GTDB taxonomy): domain Bacteria; phylum Actinomycetota; class UBA4738; order UBA4738; family HRBIN12; genus JAOUEA01. The sequence goes on from CAVTIC010000001.1 coordinate 969,258, forward strand.
GAGCCGTCTTCCCTCGGGAAGTCGGTCGGGAAGTCGAACAGGTTCGACAACGACGCGCCGCGCCAGGCGTAGATGTTCTGGTCGGGGTCGCCGACCGCGGTGACGGGATGACCCCCGCCGAACATGGCTCGCATCAAGGTGGCCTGCGCAACGTTCGTGTCCTGGTACTCGTCGAGCAGCACGGCGGCGAACCTGTCGCGGTACTCACGCCCGACCTCCGGATGCTCGGTGGCGACGCGCACCGCCAGCTCGATCTGGTCGCCGAAGTCGATCACCTCGAGGTCGTGCTTGAGCCTTCGGAACACCGCCACGGCCCGCGCGAGCTCGATGCGCTCGAGGGCCGTGAAGTAGACGCGGTCGGTCCTGGCGATCTCCTTGAACACAGGGAGCCGACCCTCGACGAACGCGACCACGTCGTCGGGGTCGACCAGATGGTTCGCGATCTGGCCGTCGAGGTTCAGGATCTTGTCGACCACGCTCGGCTGCCATTCGGTCTTGACATGCTCGAAGCTCATCTCGTCGAGCACGCGTCCCGCGAGGGTCACGCGTTGCGCCTGGCTCAGCACGTGCCGGCCGCTCTCGATGCCCGCCAGGATGCCGTCACGATCGAGCACCTGGGCGGCGAGCCCGTGGTAGTTCAGGATCTCGGGTTCCTCGCCCTCGGCGAGATCGACCCCGGCGAGCGCGCGGCGGATTCGGGATCGGAGGTTCTCGGTGGCCTTCACCGTGAACGTGAGGGCCAGCACGTTCCCCGGCAGCACCCCCTGCGTGGCCTCGACGCGGCCGAGGGCTGCCAGGGCCAGGTACACGACGCGGGCGGCGATGACGCTCGTCTTCCCCGACCCGGCTCCGGCGATCAGCACGCTGGGCGCGAGCGGCATCGTGATCGCGCGCCACTGCTCCTCGGTGGGCGGTGCACCGCCCATCGCGGTGACGATCTCGGCCGGCACGTCGGGCAGGCGGTCGCTCACGTCGGCACCCCCGCCCGCGCTTCCCCGCCATGCGCGCCTATGGGCGCTTCCCCGCCATGCGCGCCCGTGGGCATTTCCCCGCCATGCGCGCCTGTGGGCGCGACCTCGACGGGGAATACCGGCTGCCCTTCGGCGTAGAGCGGGCACAACGTCTGGAAGTCGCAGAAGCGGCAGTTCGCGTACGGGTTCGGCCGGAATCGCTCGCTCTCGTTCAGTTCCGCCTTCCGACGGATCAGCGCCGCGAGGCGCTCCCGCATCTCGGACTGGTAGGCCTCCTCGTCACGCTCGGTGACCTGCCACTTCCGGTAGTCGATGTCCGGGTTCTTCCAGTTGCCACGCAGGAAGGCGAGCTCGACCGTGCGCACCGGCTGGAACTCCGCCAGGTCGGGCGATTCCTGCACGGCGAGGTAGTAGATGCCGAGCTGCAGGCTGTCGCGGGGCGGACCCGCACTGTCACTCTTGCCGGTCTTGAAGTCGGTGATCACGTATCCGTCCTGCACGGCGGGTCCGATGCGGTCGATGTAGCCGATCACCCTGGCGCCCTCGAACTCGAACTCGAAGAAGCGCTCGATGCCGGCGGCCGGGCGGTCGGCGTAGTTCTCGAACCAGTTCCGCAGCATGTGGTCGTGGGCGAGCGCGTGGAACGCCTTCGAGACGGCCATCGACGGGAACTCCTGAGGACGCCACCGTTCATCCAGCGCCTCGACCATCGCGCGCGGGTCCTTCGCGATGTCGCCCCGCTCGGTGGCCTCGAGGATCGAATGGACGGTCTTGCCCACCCACGCGTGGTACCCGCCGGGCTTGCCGAGCCCGAGCTCGTCGCCCAGCACGTGCATCAGCTCGCATGCCTCCAGGTTGGACAGGCGCGAGTACGAGACGCGGATCGTCTCGTGGAGCGGGCGGCCGGTATCGGTCCAGTCGCGACGGAACCACCACCGCCGGGGGTCGACGCCGAGGGCGACCAGCCCGTCGAGCGCGGCCAGACGCCGCCAGGCCGGCTGCTCGTCGTCGGCGAGCTGAGCGCGCCAGGCGGCGGCCGCCTCGCGGGTCGAGACGGGGTCGTCGAACGGTCCGGCCGGGGCCGCGACCCAGGCGGTAGGCGCGACGAACCGCGAGCGGGTCGAGCGCTCGTCGGCGTCGGGATGCTCGTCGGCGCACGAGAGCACGACGCGCCGGCGAGCCCGCGCGAGCACCATGTCGAAGAGTCGGCGCTCGTCGCCGAGCCGATCGCGGTTGCGCTCGGCGTTCGTCCTCGGATGCTCGAGCACCCCGAGGTCGAACATCGGCTCGGGCCGGCCGAGGCTCGGGAAGGTCCCCTCGGTCACTCCGGTCACGAGCACGGTGTCGAACTCCCGTCCGGCCGTGCCGTGCGCCGTGAGCACCTGCACCGCGTCGGCCCGCGCACGTTCCCACGCCGAATAGCCCGGACCGTGCTCGCCGGCGTCGAGCGACTCGAGGAACGCCGTCACGCTCGCGTCGGCGCTGGCTTCGTCGGTCTCGGCGACGACGTTGGCGAACGTGACCACGGTGTCGAGCTCGCGCCGAGCCTCGGGACTCTCGCCGGCGCGGTCGACGAGGCGTCGGGAGCACGGCAGGTGCTCCCAGAGGTGCCGGAAGGCATCCTGCACACTCATGCCCGCGAACAGGGCCGCGTGGGCGAGCGTCTCGCGGGCCGCCACCACGCTCTCGGCCTCGGAGGCCGAAAGGCCCTCGGTGAGGTCGAGCGCGTTGCCGATCGAGCCGGTTCGGGCGCGCGCCAGCCGCATCAGTCCTCGCGAGGCGGCGGGCGAGAGCCCCACCACATCGGAGACCAGGAGCTGCTCGATCAGCACTTCACGCTGCGGCTCGTCGGCCACCAGCCATCGGAGCGCCAGTACGTACGGGCGGGTCGCGGGCTCGGCGGTGAGCGACAGCCCGTGTTCGGGCATCGCGCGGGGGATGCGAGCGTCGTCGAGCGCCCGAAGGAGCCCTCCGAGGTGCGCTCCCTGCCGCCGCACGACGACGGCCATGTCGTTCCAGTCGACGTCGTGCTCGACGTGCAGGCGTCGGAGCTCGCGGGCGATCGCGGCGTGCTCCTCGCTCGTGTGCGGCGCGATCCACGCCTCGACGCCGGGTGGCTCCGGGGCGCGGTGGTTCGTCGCCAGCTCGATGTGTTCCGCGCCCGTGAACATCTCGTCGAACCGGTCGAGAGGAACCCGGCTCGTCCCCTGGAACGAGAACACGTGGGCGTCGGGGTTCGCCGCGACCACCAGATCGGGAGCTCGGAGCCCGCGCAGGATCGCCTCGGCGGCGAGCGTCGTGTCGTGGTAGTCGTCGACGAGGACATGATCGAACGGAGGCTCGCCCTCGGGGGCGACCGCCGCCGCCCGCTGCAGCAGGGTGGCGAAGTCGGCGACGTTCATGGGATCGAGCACCTCCTGGTACTCGCCCAGGAACCGCGCCAGCTCGTGCCAGCCCGCCAGCCCCCGCCGGTCGGCTGCCTCAGCGATGTGCTCGGGCGTGAGCAACGCTTCCTGCGCTCGGGACACGAACTGGCGCACCTCGTCGGCGAATCCGCGCATGCCGAGCAGCGATCCGTAGGCAGGCCAGTCGGACGGGTCCTGCGTCAGGAGCAGCTCCTGCACCTTGGCGAACTGGTCGGTCGCCGACAGCAGCTGCGGCGGCTCCGCGACTCCCAGGTCGTCGGCGCGGGCCTTCAGGATGCGGTTGGCCAGGCCGTGCATCGTGACGACGTGCAGCCCCGGCAGTGACGTCGGCAGCCGGCCCAGCAATGCGCCGCGGGCAGCCTCCCGCGCGGACGACGAGCCGACGACGAGCGCCACTCGATCGGGGTCGGCCCCGGATTCGACGAGACGCGCGAACCGTTCGCACAGCACGGTCGTCTTCCCGGTGCCTGCCGGACCGGTCACGAGCAGGGTGCCCGAGACGTGGTCGAGCGCGAGCGACTGGCGCTCGTCGGGGGAGAGGGGGGCCGTCACACCGCGGATGCTACCGCCGAGCACCGACACCGCCGCTCTCGGTGATCACGGGAGGTCGGGACGCGGCGGCACGGTGGGCACCGTCGTCATGGACACCCCCGGCGCCGGGGGCCGATCGTGGGCTGGCCCTCGATCACCCGCCTGTACCAACGCTCGATGTCGTCCGGACCGAGAGCGCCGACGAGCGAGCCCTCGCGCAACACGAGCCCGTCGCGGCCGCCGAGCCATTCGACGGCCTCGTCGAGCGTCTCGTCCGGGGTGACGACCGGCGTCTGGGTCAGCGGGCGCATGCCGTCGCGGACGGGCCGCGTCGGATCGCGCGCGCCGACGCGACGGGCGCTCTCGATCGAGACCGTGCCGGCCACCCGTCCGGCCTGGTCGATCACGGGGAAGGCCTGACCGTCGGCGCCTCGCAGGTAGTCGTCGAGCGCCTGCACGAGCGAGATGTCGGCGGGCACCGCGGGGGGGGCGGGGCGCATCGCGTCGGCCACGACACCCTTCACCAACTGATCGCGGAAGGCGATGCGTTGATCCATGGCGCGCCCCGCCCCGACCAGGATCGCCGCAACGTAGCCGAGGAACACGGCCGTGCCGAGGTCGTCGCGGACGCCGACGAACCACACGGCGAGCGCGCCGATCGTCACCCCCATGACGATGCCGCCGATCCCGGCGACCCGCATCGCCGTCCGGCGGTTCCCGGTCAGTCCCCACACGGTCGCCAGCAACATGCGGCCCCCGTCGAGGGGGAACCCGGGCAAGGCGTTGAACACGGCGAAGATCAGGCTGAGCGCGGCCAGCGACGACATCGTCTCGGCGACGAGGCCGTTCGTGAGCTGCGCAGCCGCCCAGAACACGCCGGCGAGGGCGAGCGTCGTCGCCGGTCCGACGAAGGCCACCAGGAACTCCCCGAGCGGCCCTCGTGCGCTCGCCTTCGTCTCGGTGGCGCCGCCCCAGAACACGAGGGTGATGCCGGAGACCGGCAGGTCCAGCCCGCGCGCCATGACGGCATGCGCGGCCTCGTGCAGGAGCACGCTTCCGAAGAACAATCCCGCTGCGAGCACCGCGATGAACAGCGCCTCGGACGGTTCCGCGAGCGCCTCGCGCCTGTAGAAGTCGTAGCGGAGCCAGACGTAGAGCGCCGCGATCACGAACCACGACGTGCTGACGTACAGGGGGATGCCCCGCACCGTGGCGATCTTCCAGCGCTTCCCTGTGCCACCCATCGGATCGAGACTACCCCCGCTCGGCTATCGGTACCGTTGGGGCCGGGCGTGCCGGGTTCGGGTCGGGGTTCGAGCCGGGGCGTGACCGACTCGATGCATCGGTTCGAGCCGCCGCGCGGCCGAGCGGCGTCCTACGGTCATGGCATGGGGTCCCTCGTTCTGTTCACACGCGATCTGCGGGTGCACGATCACCCTGCCCTCGATGCCGCCGCACGATCGGGCGACGAGGTCATCCCGCTGTTCGTGCTGGAGCCCTCGTTGCTCGCTCGGAGCTCGAACCGCACCAGGTTCTTGACCGAATGCCTCGTCGACCTCGATCGGTCGCTGGCACGTCGCGGGGGACGTCTCCTCGTTCGTCAGGGCGATGTGATCGCGCGCGCCGTGGAGGCCGCTCGTAGATCGAAGGTCGACGCGGTGCACGTCACGGCCGACGTCAGCGGATACGCGCAACGGCGCGAGCAGGCGCTCCGATCGGCGTTGGCGACGCTCGGCGTCGAGCTCCACGTGCATCGAGGGAACGCCGTGGTCGAACCGGGCGACGTCGCGCCGCCGGGCAAGTCTGCATACTCCGTATTCACGCCGTACCACCGCGCGTGGGCGCAGGTGCCGCGCCGGACCGTGCTGGGTCCACCGGATCGGATCGCGTCCCCTGCCGAGATGGGATCTGGCTCGATACCTGAGCCGAGCACCGTGACGCCCGATTCGCTCGACCTGCCTCCAGGGGGCGAGTCCGCCGCGCGGAAGCATCTCGACTCGTATCTCGACGGTGCCGCCTCACGTTACGCCGAGGTGCGGAACGATCTGGCCGCCGACGCGACTTCCCGGCTCTCGCCGTACCTGCGCTTCGGGTGCCTGAGCGCGGACGAGATCGTGACCCGGGCCTCGTCCGTGCCGGGCGCCGCTGAGCTCATTAGACAGGTCGCGTGGCGTGACTTCTACGGACAGCTGCTCGCACACGATCCATCGGTCGCCTGGCGCGACTTCCGTGAGCTGCCCGATGACGTGCCCCCCGTGCCTGAGCACGCCGACTACCTGCTCGAGCGTTGGGCCTCGGGACGGACCGGCATCCCGCTCGTCGACGCCGGTATGCGCCAGCTGCGTCGTGAAGGCTGGATGCACAACCGCGCGCGCATGGTGACGGCGTCGTTCCTGACGCGGCGGCTCGGTGTCCCCTGGCAACGAGGGGCGGCGCATTTCTTCCGGTGGCTGGTCGACGGCGACCCGGCGAACAACTCGGGGGGCTGGCAGTGGGTGGCCGGCACCGGGACCGATCCCCGGCGCTCTCGCTCGTTCAACCCCGTTCGGCAGGCCATGCGGTTCGACCCCCTCGGCGACTACGTGCGCCGATACGTGCGGGAACTGGCAGCGGTGGAGGCACCCCAGATCTTCGCGCCGTGGTGGGACCCGGACCTGTTGAGTGCGACCGGGTATCCGGCGCCGATCCTCGAGGTGCCGTCGACGGGGTCGCGGCTGCGACCGAAGCCGAAGCCGCAACCGCCTGGCCCGGGTGCACCTCCCTTCCGTGCAGGTGAGCCCGCGCACCCGGGCCAGGTCTCACTCCCTCCATAGGGAGCACGGGCGACCGGTGTTCGGGCGAGCTCACGGGTCGGTGGCAGAAGATCGGGGCCTTCCCACCTGAGCGATCTCAGCCAGAGATCGGAAGCTCACTCGGGGAGGTCGAGGTCGAGCATGTCGCCGAGCTCCCGGGCATTTCGCACCGCGAAGTCGCGGTAGCAGTTGTTCATGAGCACGTGTGTCTCGCGTGCCTGGCCCGCGAGCCCCTCGACCCGCGGGACCCACTCGGCGAGCTCGTCCTTCGTGTAGTCGTAGCGGAAGCGTTCGCTCGCGGTCTCGGACTTCGACTCCCACGCCTTCGGGTCGCGGCCGTGGAAGCGCACCATCGCGAGGTCGTCGGCGGTCGTCGCCGCGACCGGCGGCAGGCTGGAGTCGAACCCCTGCGGCATGTCGACGCAGACGTACGGCAGACGGCGCTCCGAGAGGAAGCCGAGCGTCTCCTCGACGTTGCGCTCCTCCATCCAGCTCTTGTGCCGGAACTCCACCGCCACGCGGAAGTCGGGGAGCCGCTCCGCGCACTCCTCGATGTACGCCTTGTTCGCCCGCGAGATGACGAACCACTGCGGGAACTGGAACAGCACGGCCCCGAGCTTGCCCGCCGAGTGCAGCGGCATCAGCGCGTCGCGGAACCGCTGCCAGACCTCGGCCACGACCTCGTCGGGGAGCTTGTCGCGGTAGAGGCGGCGCTTCGCCAGTGTCTCGGGGGGAAGCTCCGTCGCCAGGTCCTTGTAGAGCGATTCCGTTCGCGTCGGGTGATTCGTGAGCAGCGAGTAGGCCTTGATGTTGAACGTGAAGTCGGCAGGCGTGCGCTCGATCCACAGCACGGAGTTCTTCTCGCTCGGAGGGAAGTAGTAGGTGGAGTCGACCTCCACGAGTGGGAACCGCGAGGCGTAGAACTCCAGGCGTGCCTTGGCGGTCTTCGCCTCACGCGGGTAGAAGCCGCCGTCCTTCACCAAGGTCGGGTCGGTCCAGCTCGAGGTGCCGATCAGGATACGGCCGGTGGCCATGCGTGTTGGGGCTCAGGCGTCGTCGGTCGAGCTCGGGAGGGCGCCGTTGCGCTGCGCCTTGCGCTCCGCACGGTTGTTCTTGCGTTGGATCACGGCATCCTTGGCCTGCTCCGCCTTGTCCTTGGCCTTGGACAGCAGGCGACGGGCCCAGAGGTACTCGGTCGAGAGGATCGCGAGTCCGGCGAAGATCAGCAGCCATCCGGGGCCGGGGAGGACCAGCAGCGCGACGCCGGCCAGCAGCACGGCGAACCCGGCGATCGTGATGACGATGCGCTTGCCGTTGCGGCCGATGAACCTGCCGACGGCCTTGACCCACACGACCGAGGGGTGGTCGTGCCACTTCTTCGCCATGCCCGGCTCGGCGAGCAGCTCCTCCACGACTTCGCTGGCGTCGCGCTCCTCGGGGTCGTCGCCCCATACGTCATGGCGATGGAGGTGTTCGCTCATCGGACCCGTCATCCTCTCACGGACGCACGGGATCGCGGAAGTTCCGCGTCGGCGCCTACCCGGCGCGCTCAGTCGTCGTCAGAGCCGCCACCGCCGGAGCCGTCTTCTCCGGAGCCCGAGGAGTCGTCTCCTCCAGAACCCGAGGGGTCGTCGCTTCCTGAACCCGAGCCCGAGTCGTCGGAACCCGATCCGGAGGAGTCGTCACTGCCCCCGGAGCCGGGGACGGAACCCGACCCCGACGAGTGGTCGTCCCCGCCGCCCGCTGGGCTCGGGGAGGGCGACCAAGAAGGCGTCCAGCCGTCGCCGTGCTGGCTGCTCTGAGCGGCGCCGGCGGAGCCCCCGACGTCCCCTCCGCCTCCGACCGGCGCGGCGCTCGGTGTGCGACCGATCGAGATCGGTTCGGTCGGGTCGCTCAGCTGATGGCCGGTGACCGCGAAGGCTGCGACCGAGACCGTGCCGGCCAGCATGAGACCTCCGAGCCCGTAAGCGGCGGCGACCAGGAATCGCTTCATACCTCGGAGGGTAGAGGGCTCCTTGCTAAGGGCTGGTTAAGCGCGCAAGGGCATGTGAAGCGGGGCGGGCCGGCGGTCCCTGGGCCAGCGCTTGAGCTCGTACACGTCGTCACGCCCGATCAGCCACGATACGTGCGACCACCATTCCAGGGCTTCGTCGCCCGTCGGGGCGAGGGGCATGATCGGGCCGTAGATCGGTGGCGCCTCGTCGAGCTGGAGCGTCGGCACGCCGAACACATCGAGACCGCGGGCCTCCCTGTACTCGGCCACGACCTCGTCCGCCAGCGAGGCGTCGGCGACGGCGCGGTCGACGAGACCCGGCAGGCCCGCGTCGACGGCAGCCTGCCGCACGAGCTCCGGCGAGACCTGCTCGCCGCGATCGTGGACCAGGGTGCCGAGCGCCGAGTAGTAGGCCTCGAACGCCTCGTCGCCTCCCTCGTGGCGCGCCAGCGCCAGAGCGACGAGCGCGGCTCCGTATCGTCTCGCCGCTTCGAAGAAAGGTGTGCTCGCCTCGGAGGCGTTCACCTCGAGTGCGAACAGATACCAGTCGAGCTCGATCACCCCCTCGTCTCGGAGCTCCAGCAACCAGCGCACCGTCTGCCACGCCCATGGACACCCGGGGTCGACCCACACCCGGACGAGGGGGATCACGGTCGTGGGCCGGTCATTCATGCGTCCTCGGTTCGTCGGGCATCAGCCGACGGACGCAATCGCAGCTCGATGCGCGTGCCGCCGTCCTCGGGAGCGACGACCTCGAGTTCGCCACCCCACCGTTCGGTCAGGTCGCGAGCGATCGCGAGCCCCAGGCCCGAGCCGCCGGGAGGGGCGTCCGCGCCGCGGAAGAACCGATCCGTCACCGAGCGCCGATCCGACTCGTCGATGCCGGGACCGTGGTCGCGAACGGAGAGCACCGTGCGCTTCATACCCGGAACCACCTCCACCTCCACCCGTCCGGGGGCGTAGGTGAGCGCGTTGTCGATCAGGTTGTCGAGGACCTGGTCGAGGTCGGTGGGGTTGGCGTGCACCCGTGCCGCGCCGTCGATCGACGTCGTCAGCGTCGAGCGTCGTTCGCCGGCTCGATCGAGCCACCGGTCGACGGCGGCTCGCGCCCGTTCGCCGGCGTCCGCTTCGGTGGTGGCCCCTTCCTCGATCTCATGGGCGACCTGCAACATGCGGTCCACGGTGCCGGCCATGCGGTCGACCTCGAGGTCGGCAGCCTCCAGCTGTCGGCGGAGATCGGGGTCGCCCGCGTCTCCCGCCTCCTCAGCGGCACGCTCGATCCGCAGCTTCATGCCGGTGAGCGGCGTGCGGAGCTGGTGCGAGGCGTTCGCCACGAACGATCGCTGCGCATCGAAGGTGCGCTCCACGCGGTCGGCCATCTCATCGAACGAGGCCGCGAGCTCCTGCACCTCGTCCGGGCCACGAACCTCTCCCGCGCGGGTGGCCAGATCTCCTCGCCCGAGTCGGCGCGCAGCATCGGCGAGCCGGGTGAGCGGCTTCGCCAGCGACCCGGCGAGAGCGAATGCGACCAGCATGCCCACCACCAACCCTGAGAGTCCGATCACGACGACGCCGATCGTGATCGTTCGCACCGAGTCGCTCACCCGTTGCACGTCCAGCGTGATGCGCACCGCACCGACGATCGACGGACGTCCACTCGCGTCGCCGACGATCGGCGCCGACGCGAGCAGTAGGTCGAGGTCGAGCTCCTCGCTGCGGCGCACCAGGGCATCGGGTTGCCCGTCCACGAGCGCGGTGAGCACCTCGGGCCGTTCGGTGGTCGCGTAGTCCTCGCCGACCGCGGACGTCGGTGGCTCGGGGAACGGGTTCGCGTCGGCGAGCACCACGCCGCCGGGGTCCATCAAGAGGACACGGCCGTCGATCTCGCGCGCGTAGCGTTCCGCTTGCCGCTCTAACTCAGCCGCCGACGCCCGGGTCATGGTCTCGTCGCCGAACGACGCCGCCAGCGCCTGCGCGGTGACCTTCGCCTGTCCGAGCAACTCCGAGCGTGCGCGCTCGCGTAGATTGACGGCCAGGGGCACGACGAGCGCAACGATCACCGTGACGAGCACGTAGGCGAAGGCCATGACGAGTCGCGTTCGGACCTTCGTGGCGATCGCTCCTTCAGACGTCCTTCGGCGATGCGAAACGGAAACCGACGCCGCGGGTGGTGGTGATGTAACGGGGCTTCGAGGCGTCATCCTCGATCTTCTTGCGGAGCCAGGAGATGTGCACGTCGAGGGTCTTCGTGGGTCCGAACCAGTGCGGATCCCACACCTCATCCATGATCTCTACCCGTGGAACGACCTCCCCTGCACGTGACATGAGCAGGTGGAGCAGGTCGAACTCCTTCGCGGCGAGGTCGACGCCTTCGGTTCCCTTCGTGACGATGCGCGAGGCCGGGTCGAGGGTGATCGCGCCGATCGTGATGGGCGTCTTGCGGCCCTGGTCGTCGGTGGTCCGGCCTCGGCGCATGATCGCTCGCATGCGTGCGACGAGCTCGCCGGCGCTGAACGGCTTGACGACGTAGTCGTCCGCGCCCAGCTCGAGTCCCACGATGCGGTCGACCTCCTCGCCCCGGGCCGTGAGCATGATGATCGGCACGTCGGAGCGTCTGCGGATCTCACGACACAGATCGCGGCCGTCGCCGTCGGGGAGCATGACGTCGAGCAGCAGGAAGTCGGGCTCTGCATCCTCGAATGCGTCCATCGCCTGGGCGACGGTGGGCGTCACCTCCGTCTCGAACCCCTCCCGACCGAGGTGCTCGGCGAGCGGTTCGGAGATGCCGACCTCGTCTTCCACGACGAGCACGCGAGGCTTCATGCGTCGATGGTAGCCGCGGGGGTGAGGGAGCCGCCCGGCGCTGTTGTCACTCTTTCTTGGGGCCGGGTGCCCCGCTGTCCTTGCACCGTGTCAGCACCGTTCGGTACAAACCTTCCACCGCTCGAATGGATCGGGGGAGCCGAGCGGAAGGGGAGGTTCGAGGTGTCCGCTCGGTTGGATCGCGCTCTCGACGGCGCCCAGGCGTCGCAATCCGGAGTCCCGCGCCCAGGGTTTTTGAGTGCGGGGTGGTGGCTCTCGATCTGTTGTCGCATCCTTGTTGTCGGGGCGATCGGCAACTCCGAGCGATGGGTCTGCCGTCGAGCTGGTGGCGTGGGTAGCCTTCTGCCTCGGCTTGCGGGCTGATTCCTGTCCCGTCAGGACGAGGGGCGTGTCTGGCCTTCGACCTCCCGTTGGTGCTGGGCGCCGGCTTCGTCTTTGGTCCGATCGGTGGCTGGCCTCGTGGCATTCCTTGGTGTGCTTCGACATTCGGGAGGTGAGGCGTGAGGTCTCGTTCGGGCGGTCGCTGTTCAATCGTGCCCAGGTTTCGCTGAGCGGGATGACGGGGTCTTGGCATTCGACGCGCTGGGCGGCGACTTGGATCCTGGCGGGTCCGCGATTCTCCTCGGACTCGCGGCGATCGTGCGGCGACTGCCCCGTCAACTACTTGCTCGTCGCTCTTACTGGCGAATCAGGAGCACGAGGCCGATCTTCGGATGTGGTTGGTGATATGTACTTGGGCTCCGCTCGAAGGTTCGCTGTGCTTATGTGTGCTTCGGTTTCATTGCGTACTGGTGGGCGCGGCCTACTCGGGTGGGGAATCGCCGGTGTGTCTTTCAGTCACCGCTCCAGTTGCACTTACGCGCCAGGCCTTCCGTCATCGTCACAGCTTGAGCATGCGGACCGGCGTATTGAGGTGAAGGATGAGGCCCTTCGAAACGTCGAGGAGCAGATGCTCAGGGAACGGCGGGATGAGCGCATGGCTCTTGCCGGGGAACTCCACGATGAGGTTCTGCCACCACTATTCAAGGTGCACCTGATGGGCCAAGTCCTCCGTCAGGACCTGAACACAGGCAGGCTGCTGGATCTGGACGAAGACCTGCCAGAATTACTGTCTGCGACCGAAGTCGCGCAAGCTGCCATTCGAGTCCTCGTCAGAGATCTTCGGCGTTCTCAACTTGGACCGGGCGGGCTGGTGGACACCCTTCGCGCTACTAGCGGCGCAGCTGGAGAGCGCCGGCTCGCGCCTATTGCGCTTGATCTGACTCAAGTGAAGGCTTCACAACTCAGCGCAGTTGCTCCTCTATCAGGTCATGCGCGAGGCCCTGAGCAATGCGGCCAAGCACGCGAGGGCCACGAAGAATCGTGAGCTGATTGTGGCAGGACGAGGGTCTGCTCAGGTTGCGGGTCGAAGATGACGGGACGGGCTTTGACCCGACTAGCGTCGATCGGAATCATCACTTCGGTCTTCAGCTGATTTCCGAGCGTGTTGAGGCTGCGCGAGGGACCGTCGTTGTTGATTCCCGGCTCGGGCAAGGTACGTCGGTCACCGCCGTCCTTCCTCCCGATGCATGATCCTTCGGATTCGCTGGATCCGAGGAGAAGACCCAAGTGCGGGAGGGACGCGCAGAGACAAGGAGAAGCGACAGGAGAGAGAGACCCCGCTTGGGGTCTCTTCTGACTACTTCAAGCCAGAATGCGGGCGGTATGAGTACCAGCCCCGCCAGTGAGCGCCGCCAGCGAGGGCGACTGCCAGCAGCGAGCTGAGCGCGATGGCGATGCGGCGAGCAATCTTCATCTCAGACTCCTTCTCCGACGGTACTCTTCACACTCCCGATATGACTTCATCCCCACTTGGGGGACCCGTCGCAACTATCGGGGGACACCCGGTTGGGGGACAACGGGGAGTTAGAGTTACTGCCGTTGACGTAGGGCTTGAGTCAGCTCGCCAATCACCAAGATGGCCTGCTTCCAATGAGAGTCGGTTAGCCCCAAGATGGCTGGTGCAAGCCCCGCCATCGACCTCGTCCCGCTGGCGATCGTTCGCGATCGTCGCGTTTCAACTCGCGGTGATCCTTCCCACGCTTGCCCTGGGGTTCTGGTTGCTTACGCGACTTCCCGAGCCACTGCCTGACGGGACGACTTACGCCTAGTCGTGCTCCTCTGGGCACGTCCTCATAGGCCTGGTGGAACTCCTGCCGGTCCCAGTCTGGCGGGGCCTGCAGGTAGGGGTGGGTTTCCCGCTGCTCTCATGGTGGCAATTCTCAATCCCCCGGGCATAGCAGGCCTGATCGCGTTGTTGGGAGCCTCGGATCCAAGGGAATACCGACGCGAAGTGTCCTGTCATCCGTGCTCTGTTCAATCGATGTCAGGTTTCCCTGTCGGTGATGGCTGCGAGTGCGGTCTTTCACAGCCTCGCCGTCCTGACAAGGGAGGAGCAGTCGCCCCTCTGGGTCCTGCTTGGGGCGGCTTCGCTGGCGGCTATCGCCGACTACGTGGTCAACAGTTCGCTCGTCACGGTCTTCGTGTCGATGCGCGTGGACCTCCCGATCAGGGAAGTCGTGCGAGAGCTCCGGGTTGGGGAGTTGAGCGACTTTCTCCTCTCCTACCTTGGTTTGGCGATCTTGGGTCTTGCGCTCGCGGTCGTGTACTTGAAGGTGGGACCGTGGTCCGTCCCTGCGTTCCTTGCCCCTCTGCTGCTTGCGAGACAGGTGTTCTTCCGATCGCAGGCGTTGGAGGAGGCGCACACGGAGCTTCAGGAGCGCGAGCAGGTGCTGAAGACCCTCTCGAACGCCATGGCCGAGGAGCGGGCCGACGAGCGTCTACAGATCGCGGGCTACCTGCACGACGACCTCGCCCAGGTGCTGTTCCGGCTCTCGATCCAGGTCGACGTGGCTCGCAAGCTGCTCGAGAAGGACGACATCCCGGCGGTCCGCGATCAGCTCGACAAGATCCGCGAGTCCAAGCAGGAGACGTCCGACCGCATCCGTGCGCTGATCCGAGACCTGCACCGGTCACCGCTGGGGGCCAAGGGCCTCGCCGACGCACTCGAGTCGTTCACCGATGAGGTCGGTCGCGATTCCGGCGTTGAGTACCACCGTGACATCGACGAGATGCCGCTACCGGCGCCGATCGCGCTCCTCATCTTCCACATCGCTCGCGAGGGGGTCATGAACTCGCTCAAGCACGCACACGCGTCCGACATGTGGATCAGCGTGCACGAGCAGGACGAGTCGATCGTGCTCGAGCTCCGCGACAACGGGGTCGGCTTCGATACGGAGGCACCCGGTCCCGAGGGTCACTTCGGCATGGCGATGATGCGCGAGCGCGCCCAGGTCGGTGGCGGCACGTTCGAGGTGCAGAGCGCGCCCGGCGAGGGCGCGACGATCACCGTGAGGTTCCCGAGCTCGCTGCTGCAATCGGAGACGCCGGGCGAGTCCGGCGGGGACCGCGACGCTGCCGCGGCAGATGCTTCCCCCGGTACATCGGGATCCACGCGGGGGGACGACGATTATCCGAGAAGCGTCCCCGCATGACGACCACGATGAAGGCTGCGACCCCAGCGTAGAGCAGTACATCGCCGACGGACAGCACGGTCGCCAGAGGCGGGGGAAGTCCGATCACATCGGCCAGGGGTTTCAGGACGTCCGACGAGGTCATGAGGTGGTGCTTCCCGTCGTCGATCGCGCTCGGGAGCACGCCCTCGTCGGCTCCCGAGGCACTGATGGCGTCGGCGCTCACCGGCATGCCGCCGTTCAGGCCGATCACCGCCAGGTTCAGCGCCAGCCCCACGAGCATCAGCGATGCCGCCGGGAGCCGTCGATTGACCCACACGAACGCGATCAACATCGCGTACGACACGAGGAGCGCGCCCACCGCCACGTCGTCGTCGAACCAGCGATGCAGCGGCACGATCTGGAGTGCGAGGCCCCCCAACGCGGCACCCCACCAGTGCACGTGCACCCGCTCGAAGTTGCGCAGGCTACCGCGTGCGATGAGCCCGGCGACGAGGCCGGTAGCGATGACGATCAGGACGACTGCCATGAGGAAGGAAGGCGGACGGCGGTCTGGCCGCGCAGGGATTCTCCCGCCCGATCGACCGCAAGTCCACTTCCGCAGAGGTTCACGCCCGCTCTCGAGGTTCGTCGGTCCGTACCATCGCTCTATGGCGTTCGAGCGCGACAGCGGCTACTTCGGACCGGACAGCGTCTCGTGGCAGGTGCACCGTGAGGTGACCGTGCTCTTCGGCGGCGCTCGCGCGCTGCTGATGCAGGCCGCGCACCCCCTGGTGGTCGCCGGCGCGAACCAGACCGGCATGTACGAGCGCAACCCCTGGAAGCGCCTGCAGCGCACGCTGATCCTGACCTACACGCTTACGTTCGGCACGAAGGCCGAGGCGCACGCGGCCGCCGACAAGATCAACGAGGTGCACACACGGATCAACGGTATCGACCCGATCACCGGGAAGCGGTACGACGCCCTCGACCCACGGTTGCTGCTCTACGTCCACGCATGCCTGGTCGACTCCGCGATCCTGTTCGAGCAGCTCACCGTCGGGAGGCTGGACGATGCCGGGCGGCAGCGCTTCCATGAGGAGCAGATGCTCGCGGCCGAGCTGTGCCTCGTGCCCCGGGAAGAGATCCCTCCCACGTGGCAGGGCCTCCGCGACTGGCTCGGCGACTTCGCTGGCCACGGCGAGCTGCAGGTGACCGAGGGCGCCCGCCGGGTGCTCGACCTGTTCCTCGATCCTCCCGAGGAAGCCCAGTGGCGCCCGGTGCTCCGGGGCGTCTCACGCCTCGCATACGGCACGCTCCCCGACGCGATCCGCGAGATGTACGGACTGCCCTTCGGCCGAGCGAGGGCGTCGGCGACGCGGGCGTCGTTCCCGCTGATCAGGACCGTGCGGCCACTGCTGCCGCAGAAGTACCGGTTCATCGCGCCGTACACCGAGTTCCTGATGCGGCAGCAAGGGATCGACCCTGGCGTCGATCTCGCGGAAGCACGGAAGCGGGCGGGCATCAGGCTCTAGCAGTCGGCGAGGACCGAGACGAGACCGTGCCGGCCATCGTCGTGGCAGACTGCGCCCATGGCACCACGACTCGACGTCGACGCCTTGTTGCTCGATATCGACGGCGTGCTGGTGACGTCGTGGCAGGCGCTGCCCGGCTCGGTCGAGGCGGTCGCGTCACTGCGGCGCCACGACGTGTCGTTCCGGCTCATCACGAACACGACCACGCACACACGGGCCGGACTCGCCGACACGTTGCGTGATGCCGGCTTCGACTTCGGGATCGACGAGATCGTGACCGCCGTGAGCGCGACGGCGTCCTACCTGCAGGCGAACCACGCCGACGCCAAGGTGTTCGTGCTGAGCGACGGCGATCCCCGACCCGATCTCACCGGGGTCCGGCTCGTCGACGCCGAGGATGCCGAGGTCGTGGTGCTCGGCGGAGGATGCGACGACTTCGGCTACGACATGATGAACCGGGTGTTCCGTCGGCTGAACGACGGCGCGGCGTTCGTGGCGATGCACCGGAACCTCTACTGGCGGACCAGCGAGGGTCTGCAACTCGATGGGGGCGCGTTCGTCGCGGCACTCGAAGCCGCGTCCGGGGTGACCCCGGTCGTCTGCGGGAAACCCTCGCCCGCCTACTTCGCTGCGGCTCTCCAAGGGCTCGGTGGTGTCGCGCCCGGCCGGGCGGCGATGGTCGGGGACGATGTGGTGAACGACGTCGGCGGGGCGCAGGCGGCGGGGCTCGCCGGCGTGCTCGTCCGCACGGGGAAGTTCCAGCCGTCCGACCTCGAACGTGGTGCACCCGATGCCGTGGTCGATTCGCTTGCCGACGTACCCGCGTTGATCGGGCTCGAGCGGTGAACGTCGAGCGGACCGGGCTCTCGGACCGAGCCGCCGCTCCCGGGCTGTTCACGGGCATCGCGCCGCAGTACTCGTGGGCGGGGGCCGTGATGTCGTTCGGCCAGGACCCCCGGTGGCGCCGGTTCATGGTCTCGAAGCTCGGCGCGGTGCCCGGCTCGCTCGTGCTCGACGTGGCAGCCGGCACCGGTCTCGTCTCGCGAGATCTGGCCGCCCGACGACACGTGCGGGTCGTCTCCCTCGATCCGAGCGAACCGATGCTGCGAGCGGGCCTTCCCGCCAACGACCAGGCGGGGCTCGCCCCCTTGATCCGACCCGTGCTCGGGCGCGCCGAGGCCCTTCCGTTCGCGGACGGGACCTTCGACGCCCTGACCTTCACCTACCTGGTGCGCTACGTCGACGACCCCTCTGCGACCCTCCACGAGGTCGCGCGCGTCGTGCGACCCGGCGGCGCGATCGCGTCGCTCGAGTTCCACGTGCCGCAGCAACCGATGCTGCGTGCGGGATGGTACGCGTACACACGCGGCCTGTTGCCGGTACTCGGCTCCTTCATCTCGCCGCAGTGGCGTCGCACGGCCCGCTTCCTCGGGCCCAGCATCACCCGGCTCGAGCAACGGGCGCCGCTGCCCGAGCAGGTGCGGTGGTGGCAGGAAGCCGGCATCCGCCACGTGCGTTCACGGGAGCTGACGCTCGGCACAGCCCTGGTGATCTGGGGCGTGAAGGAAGGACGTCGTGGGCGCTGAGCCTCCGAACGGTGCCGACGCCGAACGTCCTGCGTTCTATGCGCTCGAGCCCGGCGGCTGGCGCGACTGGTGGACGTTGCTGCACCCCCCGTACACGCGTCTGGCACCTGTCGTACGTGGTGATCGGCGCCTCCCTCGCCTCCGACGTGAACGTGCGATGGCTCGGCGAGACCCTGCTGGCGTTCTTCCTTGCGATGGGGCTCGCCGCTCACGCGCTCGACGAACTGCACGGGCGTCCGCTGGGCACGCACATCCCGAACGGAGCGCTCGTGGTGCTCGCGGTGATCGGGCTCGGCGGCGCGGTCGCGCTCGGCGTCGACGGCATGGTGGAGGTGTCGCCCTGGCTCGGCGTGTTCATCGTGGTCGGAGCGTTCCTCGTGGTCGCCTACAACCTGGAGCTGTTCCGCGGAGCGTTCCACTCCGACCTCTGGTTCGCGCTGGCATGGGGGGCGTTCCCGGTGCTCACGGCGTACTTCGCGCAGACGGCGGAGCTGAGCGTGGCTGCGATCCTCGCGGCGGCCGCCTGCACGGTGCTGAGCGCGGCCCAGCGTGTGTTGTCGACACCGGTCCGCCGCCTCCGGCGGCACGCCGTGAGCGTTCGCGGCAGCCTTTCCCTCGACGACGGCACCGAGGAGCCGATCGATGCGTCCGCCCTGCGCGCGGCGCCGGAGCGTGCGCTCCGCCTGCTCTCGCTCGTCGTTCCGCTGCTGGCCGCAGCGATGCTGATGCGACATCTAGTCTGAGGAAGACTAGCCGCTCGACACGATCTGCAGGACCTCGTCGGCGTAGCGGTCGAGCTTCGCCGGTCCGATGCCCGGCACCGCGGCGAGATCTGCCCAGTCGCGTGGCTTCCGCTCGGCGATCTCGGCGAGCGTCTTGTCGTGGAAGATCACGTACGCGGGCACGCCGTCGGACGACGCTCGCTTCCGTCGCCAATCCTTCAATCGATCGAAGAGCGGGGCGCCGCCGGCTCCGACGGTCACCGGGACCCGTGCCGGCCGCGACGCGGGGGTGGGTTCCAGGGCCTCGGTTCCCACCACGCCGATCTCCCGCAGGAACGGGCTCGGCGCCGTGCGCGTCCCTCGGGGCCACGAGAGGAACAGGTGCTCGCGCGCCCGTGTGATGCCCACGTACAGGAGTCGTCGTTCCTCGTCCGGGTCTGCTTCGCTGCGCCGGGCACGGTAGGGAAGCTCGCCGTCGAGCAGCCGCGGGAGGAACACCGCGTCGAACTCGAGCCCTTTCGCGCGGTGGAAGGTCATCAGCTGCATGCCGCGCCCTTCCCGCTCGGCGGCGAACCGGTGATCGAGCTCGGCGAGGAACCCGGCGATGCTCGCGTCGTCGCCCGCCCCGTCGGCGTACTCAGCCGAGAGCGCGCGCAGCCGCCCGAGGTCTGCTTGGCGGGTGGCCTCGTCCTCTCCGGCGTCGTCGCCGACCCCGTCGGGGGCATAGCCGATCGCGTCGGTCGCCGCGACGACCGCCTCGGCGACGTCGGCCACATCGTCGCTCCGGCGGAGCCGTGCGATCACGCCACGCGGCCCCGGGCGGCGCAGGAACGACCCGTCGCGCACCTGGTACGGGACGCCGGCGGCGGCGAGCGCCTCCTCGTAGGCCTCGGAGCGGGCGTTGATGCGGTAGAGCACCGCGATCTGCTCCCAGGCCACGCCGGTCTCGTGCAGGCGCCGAGCCTCGCCGAGGACGAACGCGACCTCGGCGTCGGCGTCGGCGAGCGCCCGGGCCGTGGGGTTGGGTCCATCGCCTCGCGTTGCGCGCAAGGACTTGTCGAATCCGCCGAGCGAGCGGGCGAGCGCGTTCGCCACCGTCAGGACCTGCGGCGAGGAACGGTAGTTCTCCTCGAGCCGCACGACGATGGCGTTCGGGTATCGCTCGGGGAACGTCAGCAGGTACCCGGGCGAGGCGCCCGTGAACGTGTAGATCGTCTGGTAGTCGTCGCCGACGACGCAGAGCTCGTCGCGCTCCCCGAGCCACCGGTCGAGCAGCGTCTGCTGCAGCGGGTTCACGTCCTGGTACTCGTCGACCGTGAACGCCTGGAACCGCTCGTGCACGAGACGTGCGGCCTCAGGCTCGTCGGAGAGCAGTCGGACGAGCATCGACAGCATGTCCTCGAAGTCCATGCGCCGGTCGGCTTTCGCGCGCTCGTACGCCTGGAACGTCCGCTGCATCAGGTCTGCCGGCAGCGGCGGGGTGCGGCCCTCCGCTTCGATCGCCTCGAGGTAGCCAGCGGGGTTCACCAGTCGGTTCTTCGCCCATTCGATCTCGCCGGCGAGCTCCCGGCGTGGCAGGAACCGGTACGCCCCGGGCAGACCGTTCGCGATCGGGTTCAGGATCTGCGCCTTCGCGTTCAGCACCTCCGGGAGATCCCGACCCGTGAAGCGCGGCCAGAGCGTGCCGAGCTGTCGCAGGGCCGAAGCGTGGAAGGTGCGCGCCTCGACGCCGTCGACACCGAGACGCGCCAGCCGCTGCTTCAGCTCGCCCGCCGCCTTCTGGGTGAAGGTCACGGCGAGGATCGATCGGGCGTCGAAGACGCCGACGAGCACCTGGTGTGCGATGCGGTGGGTGATCGTCGTGGTCTTGCCCGTGCCGGCGCCTGCCAGGATGGCGACCGGTCCGCGCAGGGCTTGGGCAGCCCGCCGCTGGGCGTCGTTCAGGCCGGCGAGGGGGTCGCGGACTGCAGACATGCGCGCGACGCTACCAGCGGGATCGGACGTCCTGAGGGACCAATAGGCCGACCCGTGCCGGAAACCGTTTCAGCCTCGCGGCCCTGCGGCCGATACGGACCCTATGGCTTTGGTGGAAGACCGGTCGCCCGCGGACGTCTCGGGCCGTGTGCCGCTGCACTATGCGGCCCTCTTCGGTGACCTGCAACGGGCCGAGGGCTTGGTGGGTGGCGGAGCGGACATCGGCACGGGCGATCACGACGGACAGACACCGCTGCACTACGCGGCCCAAGGGTGCTCCGTCGCGGTGGCCGAGCTGTTGCTGAAGAACGGCGCCGAGGTCGACGCAGAGGACGTGGACGGGAACACCCCGCTGTGGTGCGCCACGCTCCGCACGCGCGGCGACGGACCGATCATGCAGTTGCTGCTCGGCCATGGTGCCGACCCGTACCACGAGAACAACGACGGACGCACGCCGGTGTCGTTGGCGCGGGCGCTCGGAGGTGTCGACTTCACGCTCCGCAGCGCGATCTAGCCCCGTTCGGACCGGCCGGGCCGGGGCCATATCCCGGGGCAGGGCTACCCTGGTTGCATGAGCGACCACCCGACGACCCTCGGCGCCCTGCGCGCGTCCGGCTTCCTCGACCGCACCGTGAAACACGAGCTCCGCGAGAACCTGCTCGCGAAGCTGACCGCCGGTGACGATCTGTTCCCCGGGCTCGTCGGGTTCGAGGATTCGGTGCTGCCGGCGCTCGAGCGCGGCATCCTTGCCGGTCACGATCTGATCCTGTTAGGGGAGCGCGGTCAGGCCAAGACCCGGCTCGTGCGCGCCCTCGTGCAGCTGCTCGACGAGTACGTGCCCGCGATCGCGGGGACCGAGACCAACGATCACCCGTACCGGCCGATCAGCGCGCACGGCCGCTCACTCGTCGAACAGCACGGCGACGAGACGCCGCTCGTATGGATCCGTCGCGACGACCGCTACGCCGAGAAGCTCGCCACGCCCGACACGAGCGTCGGCGACCTGATCGGCGACGTCGACCCGATCAAGGTGGCGGAGGGCCGGTACCTCGGCGACGAGGGCACGATCCACTACGGGCTCATCCCGCGCACGAACAGGGGCATCGTGGCGATCAACGAGCTTCCCGATCTGCCCGAGCGCATCCAGGTGAGCTTGTTCAACATCCTCGAGGAACGGGACGTCCAGATCCGCGGGTACCGCGTCCGGCTGCCGCTCGACATGCTCCTGGTCGCCACCGCGAACCCCGACGACTACACGCATCGCGGCCGCATCGTCTCGCCGTTGAAGGACCGATTCGGCACGCAGATCCGCACGCACTACCCGGAGACCCTGCGCGAGGAGATCCGCATCATGGATCAGGAAGCCGGCCACCCCGGCACGTCCGTGCCCGTGCGGGTCCCGGTCTTCATGAAGGAGGTGGTCGCCGCGCTCACCGCCGAGCTCCGCCGGTCGTCGCACGTGAACCATCGGAGTGGCATCAGCGTGCGCTACTCGATCGGCAACCTCGAGACGCTTCAGGCGGCCGCGATGCGCCGAGCTGCGCGCGCTGGCGAGCCCGAGGCCGTGCCGCGCGTCGTGGACCTTCCGGCCGTGCTGATGAGCTCCGAGGGTCGCGTGGAGTTCGACACGATCGAGGAGGGCCGCGAGGCCGACATCTTGCTGCGGGCGCTTCGCACCGCCGAGCTGGAGGTCTTCCGCCGCCGCCTCTCCGGGTACGACTTCTCGCCGTTGCTGGAACGGTTCGACGAGGGGCTCTCGATCGACACCGGCGAGCTCACGCCCGCGAAAGACTTGCTCGACGACATCGGTGACCTGCCCGGTCTGGCGAAGCTGCTCGAGCGTCTCGGTGTCGAGGAAGAGAGTCCGGGCGTCGCCGCGAGCGCGTTGGAATTCGCGCTCGAGGGGCTGTACCTGTCTCGTCGGCTGAACAAGGACGGTGGCGACCGCGCCGCCCGGTACACGGGGCCCGAGGCCGGCTGAGACCGAGGGCACGTAGTATCCGGGCTCGATGTCGGAGGTCCACGCCTGGGTCGGGTTCACCGTGGTCGCCCTGTTCGCGATCGGCTGGCTCTGGCCGCTCGGCGCCGTGATCGCACGCCGCGGCCCGGGCGAGCGCTACTGGCTGTGGCTCACCGTCGCGCAGGTGGTCGCCGGCATCCAAGCGCTGATCGGGATCGTGTTGCTGCTGATGGGGCGCCGTCCATCGACCTGGCTCCACTTCGTCTACGGGTTCGGGCCGATCGTGATCCTGGTCATCGCCCACGCGCTCGCCCGTGATCTGCAGAAGACGCAGCCGGGTGCGAAACCGATCCAGCCGTGGGTGCCGTTCGCCTTCGCGGCCTTCATCTGTTTCGGTCTCACGCTCCGCGGACTGATGACGGGTCTCGACATCGGGTAGTCAGGTCGTCGACGACTCAAGTCGGCCGCCCCTCCCGCCGAATCCACGAACCATGTCAGCAGAGGAACCCCGATCGGCCGGACCGGCCGTCGTCGCTCGTGAGCTGAGCCGACTCGATCCCTACAGTTTCTTCGTCGTGCCCGCGCTCGAGTGGGATGCCGACCTCGCCGTCGTCGGCACGACCGGTGCTTTCCTGATCGCGGCGTGCGACCTGCCGGGCGTCGCGCGGGTCGACGCCCGCCGGCCGGTCGTGGGCGATCGGGCGGTCGGGGGCATCAGGAGACTTCGCTCCGGCTCCCGTCGGTTCGCGGCCCGGCTCGTCTCGGCCTCGATGTTCGCGCACGTCGTGCCGATCGTGTGTCTCACGGAGGCGATCGCCGGGCCTCCCGTCGATGCGGCCGGGGTGCGATTCGTGAAGGCAGCCGATCTCGCCCGGGACATCTCGGCGAGGCCGGGGGTGCAGGCGCACACGAGAGCCCAGACCGCTGCCCGCGCGCTGGGGATGCGGGTGGCCGGGGACCAACGCCGGCACTTCACCGTGCGCCACTGAGCCCTGATCGGGCCTTCCGTGCGGCCGGGCGTACCCTGGTCGCATGCATTTCCGCTACTCGCGGTGGGACGGTACCCAGGACCCGTTCGGTCCCGACGTGCCCGCGGCGGCCGTGCTCGAGGAGCTGGCCGACGAGATCCTGATGGGTGGGGACGCCGACCACGCGCTGCGGCGGCTGCTCCGGCGCGGCATGCGCGGACGGTTCTCCGGCATCGAAGCCCTGCGTGAGCGTCTGCGGCAGCAGCGCGAGCGCGAGGAAGCGGCGCTCGACCTCGCAGGTCCGCTCGAGGAGATCCGCGGACGACTCGAGGAGATCCTCGATCGGGAACGCACCGAGCTGAGCTTCAGTGACGACGACGACGCGCGGATGCGCGAAGCGTTCCTCGACGCGTTGCCCCCCGATGCGCCGGGGAAGATAGCCGAGCTACGGGAGTATCGGTTCATCGACCCGGTCGCCCAGCGGATGTTCGACGAGCTCGAGGAGCACATCCGCGAACAGGTGATGGGCTCGTACTTCCGTCAGTTGGCCGAGGGCATGCGGAGCATGACGCCGGAGGACATCGCTCGCTTCAAGGACATGCTCGCGGAGCTGAACGGGCTGATCGAGATGCGCGAGCGCGGGGAGGATACGCAGGCTGCCTTCGAGGACTTCATGTCCCGCCACGGGGACCTGTTCCCCGACGATCCGGAGACCCTCGACGAGCTGCTCGAGAACATGGCGCGCCGCATGGCGGCGATGAGCGCCGTGCTGGCATCGCTCTCGCCGGAGCAGCGCGAAGAGCTCGCTGCCCTCGCCGAACAGGTGATGCAGGACATGGACCTGGCGTTCGAGGTCGACCGGCTGAGCACGAACCTGCAGGCCGCCTATCCGGGCATGGGCTGGGGTCAGGGGGCAGGGCAGGGGGAGGGGTTCGGGCACGGCGAAGGCGTGCCGATGTCGGCCGTGGTCGACGCCATGGAACGCCTGCACGACTACGAGGACCTCGACCGCTCGATGCGCGGCGACTACCCGGGCGCCACGCTCGACGACGTCGACGAGGATGCCGTTCGGCGCACCCTGGGTGACACCGCCGCTCAGGACCTCCGCCGGCTCAAGCAGGTCGAGCGCATGCTCGAGGAGTCGGGCTTGCTGCAGCGCCGGCACGGCCGGCTCGAGGTCACGCCGCGAGGCGCGCGCAAGCTCGGGGAACGCGCGCTCACGCAGATCTTCGAGGAGCTGCGACGCGACCGGGAGGGAACCCACGAGGCACGCGACGCCGGCGGGCTGGCCGAACCGACCGGCGCCACGCGTCACTGGACCTTCGGCGACCAGGGGCAGCTGGCCGTGCAGCGCACGGTCTTCAATGCCGTCACCCGCTCGACGCCCGGCGAGCCCGTCCGGCTGACACCCGACGACTTCGAGGTGGTCGAGGCCGAGCAACGCACCGAGACCGCGACCGCGCTCCTCCTCGATCTCTCGTTCTCGATGCCGCTGCGTGGGCACTTCATCCACGCGAAGAAGCTGGCGCTCGCTCTGCACGCCCTGATCGAGGGGCGGTACCCGCATGACACGCTCTACCTGATCGGGTTCAACGAGTACGCGTGGCGGCTGCAACCCGAAGACCTGACATCGCCGGGCTTCGAGCGCGTGTACGGCACGAACATGCAGCACGCGTTCGTGCTCGCGAACAGACTGCTCTCGCAGCATCCGAGAGCGACGCGTCAGGTGATCATGGTGACCGACGGGGAGCCGACCGCCCATCTGCAGGCTGATGCCCCACCGTTCTTCTCGTGGCCTCCGGTGCCCGAGACGATCGAGCTCACGCTCGCCGAGGCGATGCGCCTCGCGAAGGCCGGGGTACGTCTCAACATCTTCATGCTCGAGGAATCGGAAGGGCTCGCCCGCTTCATGGAACGCCTCGCGCGCCTCACCGAGGGACGGGTGTTCCTGATGGATGACGACCGCGTCGGCGAGTTCGTGCTCCGCGACTACGTGTCCCGCCGCTCGCGGTAGGGTCGCTCCGTGCGACGGCTCGTGAGGTTCTTCGTGTGGACCCTCGTCTTCGTCGCCTGCGCCGGGGTCGGCGCCTACGTGGCGGCCCACACGAACCCGTTCCCTCCGGGGGTCGAGGATCCGGGCGCGCGGCCGTCCGCCGATCCGACCGATGCCCCCCAGCCAACGGGGGAGCCGACCGGCGATTCGTGGCTCGCCCGCATCGACACCCGCACGCACCACGATCTGTTCGTCGGCGGCCGCTGCGCCGCGAGCTGGCGTGTCGACGTCGGAATCGTGGCTGCGGACGGCCCGATCGATGGCCTGGGGGCGGCGACGATCAAAGGCGAGCTCCGGTGTACCGAGTCCACCGCGCAGGTGCAGGCGGAGCGCGTCGATCTGCGGGCCGTCGGCGTGTTGCGCGACGGCGAGCTGCGGTTCCGGCTCGAGGAGACCGGTCGCAGCCCTGATGGGTCGCAGGAGCTGAGCGGCTTCATCCACACGATCCTGACCCGCCGGTTCGAGATCCGGCCCGAAGAGGGGGCCTCGGAGACGTTCGACATCGAGCGCTCCGACGGCGGCCAGGGGACCTACGGCGCGGTCGGCACCGTGGTGCTCACCGCGGCGGCCTAGCGCACGCGGTCATCGACCACGTTCGCCTGCAATGTCCCACCACAGGGTGACGACCGACTGCTCGTGTGGACCGGCGGACCAACGCCCGTGGTGCTCGCCCAGTCGCGAGCCGAGAGCATCTGCGATCTCGTCGTCGCGCTCAGCTGCCAGGCACAACCGTCGGCGCACGAGCGCGACGGCATCCTCCCGCCGATCGAACCCGCTGCCCGCCATGTCCTCGGTGTCGACCCGACCTTCGCGGTGCACGTCCAACCCGAGCGCCCGGGTGAGCGCCTCGGCGTCGTCGGCGCTGGGCCGGTCGGGCCGAACCACGTCGTGGAACCGCAGCCACAGGTCGTTCATCCACGACAGCGGGTGACGCTCGGTGAGCTCGAGCACGACGCGTCGCCGAGCGTGCGAGGAGAGCTCGTCCAGGAACGCACCCAGATCGGGGGCGTTGTACGCGACGTGGCCGCAGACGGCGACGTCGGCCTGAGGCGTCAGAGGGGCGACGTCGGGCCAGCGGCCCTGCACGGTGGTGATCTGGAGGCTGCGGCCGCGCGCCAGCCGCGTGATCGCCTCGAGCATGTCCGCCTGTCCGTCGACCGCCACGAGGCTCGTGCACCTCGCGGCGAGCGGCAGGCACGTCGCGCCGCCTCCGACGCCGACGTCGAGCACCGAGCCGCCGTCGCCCAAGGCTTCCAGCGCCCGCTCGGTCGTTGGCGTCGGCCCCGGCCGTGCGGCATCGTCGAACGACCGCTCGCCACGCCGGACGAAGAGCTCGGCCGGGAACCCGTACGGCGACTCCGGAGCTGCCTCGAGGACCTCGGCAGGGATCGCCCACGCGTCGAGCGCGGCCGCCCACTCGTCGGAGAGGCGGGCGGCCTGTGGGGCGACCGTCACGGCTGGAGCACCTCGTCGGTGTCGGCTCCCAGCGTCGGCGGTGCGTTCCTCGTCGGGAGTCGCTCGCCGTCGAATCGCAGGGGGTTGGCGACGAGCCGCAGCGCTCCCCCGCGAGCGGGGTCGGCGACGAGGTCGACGAGCACGGCGCCTTCGGGCGAGGCGAACACCTCGTCCATCGCCCGGATGGGGGCGCACGGCACGGCGGCGAGCTCGAGCGCATCCAGCCACTCGGCGGCCGGCCGCGTGGCGAACGTCTCGCCGAGCAGCGCGACCAACGTCCCGCGGTTGGCCACCCGATCCTGGTTCGTCGCGAAGCGCTCATCGTCTGCCCACTCGGGGTGGCCCACCACCTCGCACGTGCGCCGGTACAAGCGGTCGTTCCCGCCGGCGAGGATGAACGGACGGTCCGACGCATGGAAGGCTTGGTAGGGAACGATGTTCGGGTGCGCGGTGCCGAGAGCGCGAGGCACGAGGCCGCCGATCAAGGTGTTCGCGGCCTGGTTCACCATGGCCGCGACGCTCGCGTCGAAGAGCGAGAGGCTCACGTGGCGGCCGCGCCCGGTCCGCTCGCGCTCGTGCAGGGCGGCGAGCACGCCCGTCGCGGCGTAGAGCCCTGCCACGACGTCGAGCAGCGCCACGCCGGCCTTCACCGGCTCGCCGTCGGGCTCGCCCGTCACGCTCATCAGGCCGCAGAGCGCCTGCACGATGATGTCGTAGCCGGGTCGGGCGGCCGTCTCGGCGGCATCGTCGCCGAACGCGGTGAGCGAGCAGGTGACGAGGCGTGGGTTCTCCGCCCGGAGCTCGTCGAGCGCCAGCCCGAGCTCGCGCATCAGCCCGGGCCTGAAGTTCTCGATCAGCACGTCGGCCTCTGCCGACAGACGGCGAACCGCGTCGACGCCTTTCCGGGTCTTCAGGTCGATCGCGACCGATCGCTTGTTCCGGTTCAGCGACAGGAAGTAGGCGGCGTCCTCGCCCGCGAAGGGGGGTCCCCAGTGCCTGGTGTCGTCGCCCTCGCCGGGACGTTCGACCTTCACCACGTCGGCCCCCAGATCGCCGAGCGTCATCGTCGCGAGGGGACCGGCCAGCACGCGCGAGAGGTCGATCACTCGCACGCCCGCCAGGGGCGCCGGGGGCGACGTCTCCGGACCGCCCGTCATGCGCTGCAGCCTACCCGGCGACGCATCAGCCGGGGGTTGCGGCATGTGTCCACTGGCCGTGGAAGGCCTCGTCGGGCATGATTGCGGTCCGATGAACGAACAGAGCCTCGATCGGGTGAACGCGTTCCTCGCCGCTGCGGCCCAACGGACGCAGACCGGCGAGGTGATGCAGGTCACGCCAGCCGAGATCGGGCGCGATCTCGGCTTCCCCGACGCCCTCTCGACCGCGCGCGCCGTGCGGGCGTTGATCGCGCGGAAGCGCCTCGAGCCCGCGCAGGGCTCGTACCGGCTGCTCGACACCCGCCCGGTCGAACCCGGTGAGAAGGAGTCGATCGGGCGGCGCCCCCGCAAGCCTCGCCAACCGAGGGCGACGTCGGCCGTCGTCTCGGAGCACGGCGCCGCTCGCTACTCGGACTTCGGCCGAGCGGTCGTCGATCGCGTGGTCGACCTGGGTCGCGAGGCCGCCGAGATGCGAGCCGGGCTGCGCACCGCTCGCGAGGAGGCTCGGGAGTCGCGTCAGGCCCGCGACGAAGCCGAGAGTCGTGCCCGCACGCTCGCCGAGAAGGTCCGCGAGCTCGAAGCGCGCGCCGAGATGGCCGAATCGAACCTGCGGACCCTGCTCGCGACCGCCCGTGCGAACGCCGTCGACGACCCCACGCGCGATGCGAGGGTGTCCGACACCGAGATGGAGGCCATCCTCGGCGTGCTCAAGGGAGACGAGGCGTCGGAGTCCGACGCTTCCTGACCACGACCCGTCCGGGGCTTCAGGCGGACGTCAGCCCGGCGTCGCCCCGCCGGATCGAAGGAACGCCTCGTAGCACGCGACGTGATGGTCGGGCGCGAGCTCCTGCAGCGCCAGGTCCTCGCCGCGGCACCGCGGCTCGATGCCGAGCTCGGTGGCACGCCCCGACGCCACCACCGGGCATCGTGGGTGGAACCGGCACCCGCCGGGGATGCGGGTCGGATCGGGCGGCTCGCCGGTCAGGATCGGCCGTTCGAGGCCTCCTGCTTCGGGCACGACGTCGAGCAGCGCCTTCGTGTACGGGTGCTCGGCCCGCAGGAGCACGTCCTCTGCGGGACCGATCTCGACGATACGTCCGAGGTACATGATCGCGACCCGGTCTGCGACGGTCCAGGCCAGTCCGAGATCGTGGGTGACGATGATGATCGTCAGGCCCAGCTCCTCCCGCAGCTTCATCAGCAGCTGCAGGATCTCGCCGCGCACGGAGGCGTCGAGGTTCGAGACTGGCTCGTCGGCCACGATCACCTCGGGCTCGAGCACGAGGGCACCCGCGATCACCACACGCTGCCGCTGCCCGCCCGAGAGCTCGTGTGGATACCGCAGGAAGAAGCGATCGGGCGGGCGAAGTCCGGCGTGCGACAAGGCTTGAGCCACGAGCCGCTCTTCGGGTTCCCCGTTGGGTCCGCGGTCGATACCGTGGATGCGGAGGCCTTCGGCGATGATCTCGTAGATCGTCTGGCGAGGGTTCAGGGTGCCCGTCGGATCCTGGAAGACCATCTGCACCTTCCGCCGATATGGCTTGAGGTTCCTCGGAAGCGGTTCGCCTTCGTAGAGGATCCGCCCCGATTCCGGTGGTTGCAGTCCCATGATCGCCCGGGCGGTCGTCGTCTTGCCGCACCCGGACTCGCCGGCGAGGGCCAGGACCTCACCCCTGCGCAGCTGGAAGCTGATGCCGTCGACGGCCCGCGAGAGCACTCCCTTCTTGCCGCTGAGCCCCTGGAACACACCCACCCGACCCTGGAACGTCACGTGCAGGTCTTCGACCTCGATGACCACCTCGCGGTCACCGGCCCGGGCGCCCGAGCCCGTCGTCTCCACGGCCTGACTCACGGCGAGACCTCCGTCGCGACGGCGGCGGCCGGGGCGCGGACGAGCAGGCATGCCGCACGGCGTCCGCCCGGTCCCGCGTCGTAGAGCGGAGGGTCGATGTCGGGGCACTCGTCGAACGCCTTCGGGCACCGTGGGTGGAACGAGCATCCTGCGGGGACGTTCGACGGATCCGGCGGGTCTCCTCCCAGTCCGGTCGGGTTCCCCCTGAAGCGCATGTCGCCGATCTCGGGGAACGCCGCGGCGAGCGCCTCGGTGTACGGATGCTTGGGGTCGTGGAAGACCTTCTCCGCCGGCCCCTCCTCGACGATCCGGCCCGCGTACATGATCGCGAGCCGATCGGACGTCTCCACGAGCACCGACAGGTCGTGGGTGATGAAGATCATCGACAGCCCGAGGTCGTTCTGCAGCTCCTTCATCAGCCGGAGCACCTGGGCCTGCACCATCACGTCGAGCGCCGTCGTCGGTTCGTCCGCGATCACGAGCGACGGTGAGCACGCGAGCGCCATCGCGATCATCACGCGCTGCTTCTGGCCGCCGGAGAGCTCGTGCGGGAAGTCCTGTGAGCGGCGCGTCGGGAGCCCCACCTGCTCGAGCAGCGAATCCACCCGGACGCGCGCCTCCCGCTCGCCCGCCTGCTGATGCACCGTGATCGCCTCCCCGATCTGATCGCCGACCCTTCGGACCGGATTGAGCGCGTGCATCGCGCCCTGGAACACGATCGAGGCCCCCGTCCAGCGAACGGCCCGGAGGCGCCCCGGTTTCATCTCGAGGACGTTCTCGCCGTCGAGCACGATCTCGCCCTCGATCTTCGTCTGCTGGGGCAGGAGCCGGAGGATGGCGCCGGCGATCGTGGACTTGCCGCACCCCGACTCCCCGGCGAGGCCGACCACCTCGCCGGTCTTGATGTCGAGGTTCACGCCGCGAACGGCGGGCACGTCACCGGAGCCGGTCCGATAGGTGATGCGCAGATCGCGCAGGCTGAGGACCTCGCTCATCGTGCGCGCTCCTCGCACGACGCTCATCTGTCCCTCAGCTTCGGGTTGATGATCTCGTCGAAGGCGAAGCCGCACATCGTGAAGGCGAGCACGACCAGGGTGATGCACAGCCCCGGCGCGCCGATCCACCACCACGCGCCGAGGGTGGTCGCCCCGGCCGCGAACGCCTCCTCGAGGATGGTTCCCCACGACGGTCTGGTGGGGTCGCCCAGCCCGAGGAAGGAGAGCGCGGTCTCGGACAGGATCGCGATCGCGATCGTGAGGATCGTGTTCGCGAAGATCACGGGCATCGCGTTCGGCAGCACGTGCTGCAGGATCATGTGCCGGTTCGGCGCGCCGAGGGCCCGGGCTCGCTCGATGTAGGGATGCTCCCGGATCGAGAGCACCTGCGCTCGCACGAGCCGGGCGGTGCCCGGCCACGATGTGAGGCCGATCACGAGGATGATCGCCCCCAGCGACTGGCCGATGATCGAGGCCAGCACGATCGCGAGCGCGAGCCAGGGGATCACGAGTCCGAAGTCGGTGACCCGCATCAGGAACTGGTCGATCATGCCTCCGCGGTAGCCCGCGATGATGCCGATCGCAGCGCCGATCGTCATCGACAGGACGGTGGCGGTCAGGCCGACCAGCAGCGAGATCTTCGAGCCCTGCACGACGAGCGTGAGCACCGAGATCCCGAAGTCGTCGGTGCCGAAGGGATACTCGCGCGACGGGGGAGCCAGGACGGGACCGCTGACCTTCGACGGGTCGACACCCGACGCGTCGGCGAAGACCGCGAAGATGGCCATCGCTGCGAAGCCGATCAGGATCACGAGGCCGGCCATGCCCATCTTGCTCACGCGGTACTGCCGCCAGAACCGTGACAGGGAGCGCCGGCGCCGCACCCAGCGGATCCTCCGGGGACTGCGGAGCTCGGGCAGGCTCTCAGGCTGCTGGGTGCCGAAGGCGGCCGGGTCACCTCCCGGTTTGATCGGGGGTGCTTGCACGTCAGGCCTCCCGGACTCTCGGGTCGAAGTAGCCGTAGATGAGATCCGCGATCAGGTTCATGAAGATGACCGCGGCGCTCGCGAACAGGAAGATCGCTTGGAGCAGGGGGAAGTCCTGGCTCTGGAGCGCTTCGTAGGTCAGGCCCCCGAGTCCTTTGTAGCTGAAGACGACTTCGACCGTGATGGCGCCACCCAGGACGAAGCCGAACGAGAGGGCGATCAGGCTGATCGTGGGAAGGAGCGCGTTGCGGACGGCGTGCTTGTTCTTGACCATCCGCTCTCGGACGCCCTTGGCCCGCGCCGTCTGGATGAACTCCTCGCCGAGCACGTCCAACAACGACGAGCGCATCACCAGGTAGTACTCACCCAGGTACGCGAGGGTCAGGGTCAGGGCGGGGAGGAACAGGTGGTTCAGCACGTCGGCGACCGCCGCGAACCCGGTGTAGTCGGCGCCCAAGGTCACCCGGCCGGCGTTCGGGAACCATCCGAGCCCGACCGAGAACAACATGATCAACAGCATGCCCAGCCAGAACTCCGGCATCGAGTAGAAGACGAGCGACACCCCCATCGAACTCCGATCGAACGCCCCGCCTCGCCGCCACCCCGCTCGGATGCCCATCCAGACGCCGATGAGCACCGAGAAGAACGTGGAGACGCCGACCAGCAGGAGCGTGGGCCACATGAAGGCGAAGAAGACCTCCAGGACCGATCGGCCCGACTGCACCGTCAACGACGTGCCGAAGTCGAGCCGCAGCGTGTCACCGATGTAGTCGAGGAACTGGCCGGGGAAGACCGGCTTGTCGAGACCGAACTCGCGCAGCAGCTCTTGCTGCTCCTGAGGATCGATCTCCAGCCCGGCGCCCCTGGTGAGGAACTTCACGGGATCCGACGGCAGGATCCGGAAGAGGAAGAAGTTGAAGACCAGGACGAAGAACAGCGTGAGGAGCGCCCCGGCCACCTTCCTCAGGATGTACCTGCGGCTCCCCACCCCGTGCGTGTCCTTTCCCTGGCCGGTGCCTAGGCCTCGTCCTCGGTCTCGCGACGACGACGGACCAACATCACGCCGCCGACGACCGCGACGACCGCCACGGCGATCCCGACCCAGACGATCGGCGAGGCTCCGCCGCTGCCGCCCACCGTGCCCGCCGATTCACTCGCGGGTTGGATCGTCGCGTAGGAGTACGGGGTGTATTGGTAGAGCAGGTTGCCACCCCGACCCTCCGCATCGGGTTCGGGCGATCGCACGAAGCCGGACCAGCGATCGGAACGGTAGGCCTGCAGGTCGTTGTCGTACCACAGGACGATCTGCGGCACCTCTTCGTAGAAGATCTGCTGCATCTGCTGGATGATCGCCTGCCGCTCCTGCTTGCTGGAGGTGGTCTGCTGCTCCTCGTACAGCTGGTCGTACTCCTCGTTCGACCAGCAGGTGTCGCTCCACACGAGGCATTGACTCGTCGTGTAGGTCGACAGGATGAAGTCGGGGTCGGGGTCGGGTCCCCATCCCCAGGAGTAGATGTCGTAGTCGTTCGCGTACCAGATGTCGGTGATCTTCGCGACGGTCACGGGGGTCGGCGAGGTGTCGATGCCGATCTGACCGAGCCAGCCGGCGATCAGCTTCGTCGCCTTCACGCGATCGCCGTCGTCGGTCGGCACGTTGAAACGCCACTCAAGGTTGTCGCCGCTCACCGGGTCGTTGCGAACCCCGTCACCGTCGGTGTCGACGTAGCCGGCGTCCTCGAGCATCTGGTTCGCGGCCTCGAGGTCGAACGGGTACGGCTCGGTCGGCTCCCAGTGCCAGGTGACGGCGTCCGGCACCACCATGGTGGTGCCGGGCTCCCCGTAGCCGCGGAGGACACGTTCGACCAGCTGGTCGCGATCGATCGCCATCGCGACCGCATTGCGCACGGCCGGATCTTTGAAGTACTCGGGACCGGTGCTGGTGGAGTCCGGCGCCGAACATCCGTTCTGCACGAAGCACATGGTTGAAGCTCAGATGCGAGTACGAGAACGCCGCGCCGACGTTCGTCTCGATGCCCGGCTCGCTCAAGAGCGTCTCGAACAGATCCGCGGGGATCATGCTTCGGCGAAGTCGATCGTGCCCTGCTTCAGGGCCTGGACCATCGTCTCCTCGTTCGCGAAGAACTGGTAGATGACCGTGTCGAGCTCCGGCTCGCCCAGCCAGCTCTCGCCCGGGATGTTCTCCATCGTGACGGACTCCTCGTCCTGGAAATCCGTCACCTGGAACGGTCCGGCCACGACCGGCGTCGACGTTGACCTCGGCCTGGCGGATCTCTTCCTTCGTCTCGTACTGGCTCCAGACGTGCTCGGGCACGATGAAGATCCACGGCGGGACGAACGGCGCCGAGGTGGGCTCGGTCGTCGTCCAGACGAGCGTCGTGTCGTCGGTCGCCTCGATCGAATCGGTGAACGGCAGGTAGTTCGAGTAGGCCGTGAACTCCAGGTCGAGGATCGTGTTGTACGTGTAGGCGACGTCGTTGGCGGTGATGGGTTCCCCGTCGCTCCACTTCAATCCGTCCCGGATCTTGATCGTGTAGGTGAGCCCGTCGGCGGAGATGCCGCCGTTCTCGGCCGAGGGCAGCTCCGTCGCCAGGCCTCCGGGGGCAGCCAGGAGGGTGTCCTGGTCGAAGTTGAACAGCAGCGGGTACTGGAGGCTGTTGATCTCGTACTCCGAGGTCAGGATCGTGCTTGAAGGGGTTCAACGTGACCGGAGGCTGCGTGTACCCGACGATGAACGTCAGATCCCTCTCGGCAGCGGGGCTCTCCGACTGTGCCAGCGCCGCCGTCGAGCCGAGCAGGCACAGGAGCACCACCGTCGCGATGGCTGAGCCCCGTCTGCGTGTGGTCCTCATGTCGCGCCTCCTTGTCGAACCTCGGGTCGTCTCATCTGTCTTACGCACGCGGTGTGACCCCCGGTTGGTCGATCGTCAGCGTCCGGGCGTCGGCGTCCAGGGTCGCAGCGACCCCGAGCGGGATCGACGCCAGGTGCTTGCCGTGGCCCAGGGGAAGTTTGTACAGCACCGGGACCCCCAGCGGGGCGAGGTGCCGCTCGAAGGCGTCCTCCAGGGACCTGTCCCTCGGCGTCTCCGGTCGCTCTTCCCGCCACCCGCAGTCCTTCATCTCGCCGATCACCACGCCCGCGACGCCGTCGAGCTTGCCCGCGAGCCGCAGCTGATCGAGGTGCACCTCGATCACGTAGGTCGGCTCGTGCACCTCCTCGACGAGCAGGATGGCATCGTCGAAGACCGGGTCGAACGGGGTGCCGATCAGGTGGACGAACGTGAACAGGTTGCCGCCGACGATCGGGCCGGTGACCGTGCCCGGCGCGATCGCGCGGACGTAGGGGTCGTCGGGGTCGCGAGGCACCTGGCCGGCGCCGCCCTTCATGAACGCCTCGAGCGCGGAGTCCCAGGTGAACGCCGTGCGCTCGGGGATGCCCATCGAGCCGAGCCCGGGGCCGTGGAACGTCGAGAGCCCCGTGCGCTGGCGGATCGCGATGTGCAGGTTGGTGATGTCGGAGTAGCCCATGAGCGCCTTGGGGTTCGTGGCGATCAGGTCGTAGTCGAGGAAGGGCAGGACCTGCATCGCTCCCGTACCACCCCACAGCGCCTGGATCACGTCGACCTCCGGGTCGGCGAACATCGCGTTGAGATCGGCCGCTCGCTGCTCGGGCGAGCCCGCGACGTAGTCGTCCTGCGCCCAGACCCCGTCGCTCAGCTTCACGCTGAAGCCTCGCTCCTGCCACCATTCGACGGGACGCTCGATGTCGGAGCGGTTGTAGTACGGACCGCTGGGTGAGCACACGCCGATCGTGCCACCGGCGGGCAGCGGGGCCCCGAACACCGTCGCAGCGACGTGTGTCACCCGGGCGCGGTCACCCTCGATCGCCGTTCTCGGCCGAACGGATCGATGCTCCGGTCCGCGTGCAGGCGTGTGACGTTCGGTTCCTCCCCCACGATGCCGGGGATTATGCAGGAGCCCGGCACTTCGCGCTAGTCGAGGTCTCCGGTTCCGTGACCCACGCTCGTGCGGGCGGTCTCGGCCGTCGCCTCGGCGACGATCCCGGTGATGAACGCGGTCTTGGCATCGGTGTAGCTCAGCGTGTCGTTGGGGTGGGCGGCGGCGAGTCCGCGCTTGAGCTCCTCGTACGCGGCCGCATCGTCGGGATGTGCGCGGAGCCAGTCGCGGAACACGAGGTGTCGACGCTCCCAGGTCGAGCCGGCCGCGCAGACGTGTACCTGGAAGGCGCGTTCACCTTCGACGTCGAGGCTGAAGTACTCGTGGTCGACGTCCCAGGGGTCGAGCACCCAACGGTAGCCGAGGGCACGGATCGGCTCGACATAGGCATCCCGCGGCACCATCGCGGTGAGCGAGAGCTGGATGTCGATGGTCGGCTTCGCGGCCAGATCCGGGACCGAGGTCGACCCTACGTGGTCGATGCGCGCCACGAGGTTCGGCGGCAGGGCCGCCACGATGCGGGCCGCCTCGACCTCGAAGCGGTCGGCCCATGCTGGGTCCGGTTCCACGATGCGGTAGTCGCGGCCGCGGCCCACCGACTCGCCGGGCTTCGCCCTCGTGCCTCGCAGGCGGGCGAGCAGCACCAGGGCGTCGAAGAGCGACTGCTGTGCCGGGTCGGTGTCCGCGGTCTCCTCCGGGTGCCACTGCACGCCGACGATCCACGGCTCGAGGGTCGGGTTCGGGCCGTCGACGGCGAGTTCGATCGCCTCGACGAGTCCGTCGGGGCTCCGGCCGGTCACGCGCAGCCCGTCACCGACGCGGTCCACGCCCTGGTGGTGATGCGACGAGCACGCGAGGTCGCCCGACTTGGTGATCGCGGCGAGGTACGAGGTCGGCTCGGGCGTGACCGGATGCAGGGTCTCGCTGCCCTCGACCGGCACCCCGTGCCGCAGCAGGCCGGGCATGTCGGGCAGGTGCTGGTGCAGGGTGCCCCCATAGGCAACGTTCATGACCTGCATCCCTCGGCAGATGCAGAGCACCGGCACCCGCATCCGCTCGGCAGCGAGCAGCAGTGCGGTCTCGAAGGCGTCGCGGTCGGGTTCCATGCCGTAGTTGTGCGTCCTGTCGGATTCGGCGCCGTATCGCGACGGGTCCACGTCGCCGCCGCCGACGAGCATCAGGCCGTCGAACGGCCCGAGGATCTCCTCGGGCTCGCCCGGCTCGCCGGGGGAGACGATCGCGGTCCGCGCGTCGGCACGACGGAGTGCGTCGATGTACGGCGCCGGCACCCCGTATCCGCCCTGCGGCCAGCGGGCCACCCGATCGTGCGCGAGGCGGTACGCGATGACGGCCACGAGCGGCCGATACCCGCCGTACGCGCCCGAACCACTCGTCATGCGATCGAGCGGCTGAGCGTCGCGAATCGGGTGAACACCTCGCTGCCTCGATCCTCGTGGGCGGCCAGGTAGCGATCGGCCTCCGCCCGGATCGTGGAGGCGGACTTCCCCCACGACGACTCGAGCGGACCGTCTTCCCGCTCGAACGCGTCGAGCCACAGGTCCATCTCCGTCCGGATGATCTCGAAGTGGAACTGCACGCCCCACGTGCGGTCGCCCACGCGATACGCCTGGTTGGTCACGCGGTCCCCGGTCGCAAGCAGGGCGCCGCCTGACGGGACGTCGAACGTGTCCATGTGCCACTGGAAGGCCAGGTCGCCGTCGGTGAAGTGCGAGAGCAGAGGGTCGTCGGCCGCAGCAGCGGTGGGATGGATCACCTCGAACCCCACCTCGCGCGCGGGAGCCTTCATCACGTCCGCGTCGAGCGACCAGGCGAGCAGTTGTGCGCCGAAGCACAGGCCGAGGTACGGCACGCCTCGATCGATCGCCTCGAGCGTGAGTTCACGGGCATCCTTGATGAACGGTTGCTGGTCGGCGTGTTCGACGTTGTACGAGCTGCCGAAGAGCACCACGCCTCCGATGCCGTCGAGTGACGGGCGGGGCTCACCGTCGAGCGCTTCCCAGACGACGACAGGAGCCTCGGCCGCCTCCATCGCCGCCGGCGCAACGCCGAACGTCTCCACGGGATCGCACCGCGCGAACATGATCGGGTCCATGCGGATGAGTGTCGCACACGGCCCGACCGTCGATGCCGGTCGCAGCACCGAGGCTCGGTCATCCCTTGGCAGGACCGGACGCCGTCGACCCGCCGGGCGAGGACGCGCCGAGGGTCGATTCAGCGAGCAGGGTGGCGACGTCGGCCACCCTGGTCTCGGCGCCGGCGTCCTTCGTGGCGTCGTCGAGCATCACGAGGCAGTAAGGACACGCCACGGCCACCGTGTCTGCTCCCGTAGCAGCGGCTTCGGTGAAGCGCTCGGCGTTGATCGGCGTGCCCCGTGTCTCTTCCATCCACATGCGGGCGCCTCCCGCCCCGCAGCAGAACGATCGCTCACGGTTCCGTGGCATCTCGACAGTGGAAGCCACGGACGCACCCAGCACCTCACGCGGCGCGTCGAACCGACCGTTGTGCCGTCCGAGGTAACAGGGATCGTGCAGCGTGGCCGACGACGTGCCGCCACCGGGCCGCAGTCGCCCGTCGCGGATCAGCGAGGACAGCAGCTCCGTGTGGTGCACGATCTCGTAGGTGCCGCCGTAGTCGGGGTATTCGTTCGCGAGCGTGTTGAAGCAGTGGGCGCAGCTCGCGACGATCTTCGTGACGCCGGCCGAGTTCAGCGTCTCGACGTTCCGCTCGGCGAGCATCTGGAACAGGTACTCGTGACCCATGCGACGGGCGGGGTCCCCCGTGCACGACTCGCGAGGGCCGAGGATCGCGAAGTCCACGCCGGCAGCCGCGAGGAGCCGGGCGGTCGAGCGCGTCGCCTCCCGGGCACGTTCGTCGAAGGCGCCCGCGCACCCAACCCAGAAGAGCACCTCGGGCGGCTCGCCGCCCGGTTCGAGCACTCGGACGCCGTCGAGCCCCTCGGTCCACTCCGTGCGCGCGGACCGTGGCTGGGCCCACGGGTTCCCGCTCGGTCCCTCGATGCCACGCAGCAGGGCGCCCGCCTCGATCGGGAACCGCGACTCTGCCATGACCAGGTTCCGTCGCAGGTCGACGATCGTGTCGACGTGCTCGATGTCGACCGGACATTCCCGCACGCACGCGCCGCACGTGACGCAGTCCCACACGACCTCGTCGCTGACCGCAGCAGGCACGAGCGGCTGCAGCTCGATCTCGCCGGCACCGGCCGCCGCCCTCAGCACCTGCGGAGCCTCGGCGATCACGTGGTCGCGGAGCTGCATGATCAGCAGCTTCGGGCTGAGGGGTTTGCCGGTGTTCCAGGCGGGGCACACCTCCTGGCAGCGGCCGCATTCCGTGCAGGAGAACAGATCGAGGACCTGGGTGCGCGAGAGGTCGCTCGCGGTGGCTGCGCCCAGGCGCATCTCGTCCTCGGCGCCCTCCAGGTCGATCCTCAGAGGTTCCAGCCGGCCGCTCGGGGCGGTCTTGGCCATCCATACGTTCGGCGCCGCCGTGACGATGTGCATGTGCTTCGAGCCGGGGAGGTAGGCGAGGAACCCGAGCACCAGCAGCAGGTGGGCCCAGACCGCCGCCCGCTCGAGGGCCTCGGAGGCGGGCAAGGGTGCCGAGAGCGCGTTCGCGACCGGAGCGGACGAGGGGTGCGGGAACACTCCGAGCGCGATCTGCGCGGCGTTCCAGAGCAGCAG
This sequence comes from uncultured Actinomycetes bacterium, assembly GCA_963734685.1. GTDB lineage: Bacteria > Actinomycetota > UBA4738 > UBA4738 > HRBIN12 > JAOUEA01. The sequence goes on from CAVTIC010000001.1 coordinate 1,009,222, forward strand.
CGTCGTGACGATGCCGAGGATCCAGAGCAGGATCAGGTCGGCCTCGCGCAGGTGCGAGCCGCGGAAGCGGTCGGGGCGCTGCACCTTCCTGATCGTGAAGGCGATCGCCACCCCCACGATCACGAGCGTCGCGAACACGTCGACGAGGGTGATGAACCAGGGCGCCTCACTCAGCCACGGCAGCGCGAGGTCGGGATCGGCGATCGAGAGCGCCGCCTCGACGATCGTCGGGAACAGCACGAGGAATCCCCAGAAGATGAACGCGTGCATCAGGCCGGGCACGAACTTCTGGAAGAGCTTCCGTTGGCCGAGCACGTGCGTGAGCTCGCGACGGAACCGCGCGGGATCGTCGTAGGTGCGTTCCGCCGGACGTGCGGTCGCGAGCAGGTCGAGCCGGGGTCGCGCGCGGCGGACCGAGACTGCGGTGGCCAACGCCACCACCGCGATCAGGGCGACGACCGTCAGGTATCGGTCCGTCGCCGGATCTCCTCCGTGAGCGCGGGCACCACCTGGAAGAGATCACCGACGATGCCCAGGTCGGCCAGCCGCATGATCGGCGCGTCGCGGTCCTTGTTGATCGCAACGATGCGCTTCGCGCCCTTCATCCCCACCACGTGCTGCAGGGCGCCGCTGACGCCGACCGCGACGTACACCTCCGGTTTCACCGTCTTCCCCGTCTGCCCGATCTGGTAGCTGTACGGCACCCACCCAGCGTCGACGGCGGCCCTCGATGCCCCCACCGCGGTACCTCCGAGCGCCGACGCGAGCTCGTCGAGCAAGCCGAACGCCTCTTCGCCGCCGAGTCCACGGCCGCCGGCGAGCACGACCTTGGCCTCCTCGAGCTTGGGGCCTTCGGCCGCTTCCTCGTGCCGTTCCACGACGCGGACACCGGTGGTCGTCCCTGTACCGATGTCGGACGGCACGTGCACGACCTCGGCCGTGCCTCCGACGGCATCCGCTCCGAAGGATCGAGGCCGCACCAGCACTAGGTGGGGGCGTGGGCCGTCGAGGGCAACGTCGACGACCTTCTCGCCACCGAAGATCTCGGTCCGTGCGTGGCTCAGATCGAGCACGTCGGTGGCGTTTGCCATGAGCGTGGCGCCGGTGCGGGCCTGCACGCGCCCGGCCACGTCACGGGCGTCGTAGGTGCCGGGGAACAGCACCATGTCGGGCCGGTGCTGCTCGATCAGCCCGGCGAGGATCGATGCCGCCGGCCGACCCGGGTGCTCCGCGAACACGACATCGTCGTTCGCGAACACGCGACCGGCGCCGTGGTCGCCGAGCGCCGGTGCGGCGTCACTCGCGCCCGGGCCGAGCGCGACCGCGGCGACGTCGTCGCCGATCGAGCGCGCCTTCGTGACCAGCTCGAGCGCCGAGGGGTGTGGGCCATCGGGTGTGACCGGCGCGAAGACCCAGACCGTGGTCATCGTCAGATCACCTTCGCTTCGGCAAGGAGCGCCGTGAACCGGGCGACGGCGTCCTCGCCGGCGTCGAGCACGTCACCTCCCGCCTTCTGCGTCGCGCCGGTCACCGCGACCACCGATTGACCGGCGGCGATCTGATCCGGCCCGAGCGCGATGTCGTCGAGCGCGAGCCGCTCGAACGGCTTCTGCTTGGCCCCCATGATGCCCTTCAGGCTGGGGTAGCGAGGTTCGGTGGCGCCGGCCGTCACCGTCACGAGCGCCGGGAGCGCGCACCAGAGCACGTCGTACCCGGCCTCGGTCTGGCGTTCTACGCGGAGCCCGTCGCCATCGACCTCGAGGTGGCGGATCGCGGTGACGCTGTCGAGGTCCAACAGCTCGGCGACGGTCACGGGGACCGTGCCCGTGTATCCGTCGGTCGACTCCACCCCGGCGACCACGAGATCGAACGGAGCCCTCGCCGTCACCGCCGCGAGCACGCGCGCCGTCGCGAGCGCGTCGGCGCCGCGCAAGGCGGGATCGGTGACCAACACACCGCGGTGAGCCCCCATCGCGAGGGCCCGTTGCACGCCTGCCACCGCCTCCTCGGGACCCATCGAGACCGCGGTCACCTCGCCGCCGTGCGTCTCGACGAGCTGGAGCGCCAGCTCGACGCCGTACTCGTCGCCGGGGTCGAGCGCGCCGTCGCGTCCGGCTCGCACGAGCAGGTTGTCGCTGCCGAGCTCGGGGGTCCCCTGCGGGTCCGGCACCCATTTCACGAAGACGGTGACTTCCATGGCGGCAGCCTACCGGGGAGCCGGGAGCCGCGGGAGGTGTCGCGTGGGACACTTGCTCCGACCCTCGCCCCAGCGTGATCAGACGGAGGACCCGAACGATGTCCACGCCAATCGAACCTCTCGACATGATCGACGTCGACGCGCTCCTGAGCGACGAGGAACGTCAGATCCGCAACCTCGCGCGCGAGTGGGTCGCCGACCGGGTGTTGCCCGAGGTCGACGACTGGTTCGAGCGCGGAGAGTTCCCCGCTCGGGAGCTCGCGAAGGAGCTCGGACAGCTCGGGTTCCTGGGCATGCAGCTGCCCGAGTTCGGCGGCCTGGGGGCAGTTGCTTACGGGCTGGTGGAGCTCGAGCTCGAGGCGGGCGACAGCGGCCTGCGGTCGTTCGTCTCCGTGCAGAGCGCCCTGGCGATGTACGCGATCGCCACGTTCGGCTCCGAGGAGCAGCGGAACGAGTGGCTCCCGCGGATGCAGGGAGGCGAGGCGATCGGGTGCTTCGGGCTGAGCGAGCCCGACAGCGGGTCCGACCCGAGCAGCATGCGCGCGTACGCCAGGCGCGATGGCGAGGACTGGGTGCTCTCCGGCACCAAGATGTGGATCACGAACGGCAGTGTGAGCGACGTCGCGATTGTGTGGGCGAACACCGACGACGGCATCCGGGGGTTCGTCGTGCCGTGCGACCTTCCTGGATTCAGCGCGCCCGACATCCACAGGAAGATGTCGCTCCGTGCGAGCGTGACCTCCGAGCTCGTGATGGACGACGTGCGCCTGCCTGCGGGTGCCGAACTGCCGGGCGTGCAGGGCCTCAAGGGTCCCTTGTCCTGCCTGAACGAGGCGCGCTTCGGCATCATCTGGGGCGTCATGGGGGCGGCGCGTGCCTGCTTCGAGACCGCGCTGAACTACTCGAAGGAACGCGTGCAGTTCGACCGTCCGATCGCGGGGTTCCAGCTGACCCAACGCAAGCTCGCCGACATGGCGCTCGAGCTGAACAAAGGCACGCTGCTCGCCTACCACTTCGGTCGCATGAAGGAACAGGGCCGTCTGCGTCCGCAGCACGTCTCGATCGGCAAGCTCAACAACACGCGAGAGGCCATCACGATCGCGCGCACCGCCCGCGGCATCCTGGGTGCCAACGGCATCACGCTGGAGTACCCGATCATGCGGCACATGACGAACCTCGAGTCGGTCATCACCTACGAGGGCACCGAGGAGGTCCACACCCTAGTGATCGGCGAGACGCTGACCGGCCTTCGCGCGTTCACGTAGGCGGATGACGACCTACCTCGAGGACATCGCGGTCGGCCTTCGGCTCGACAGCGGCCGGCACACGATCACCGCCGACGAGATCGCGTCGTTCTGTGCGCTCTCGGGCGACCACAACCCGCTCCACACGGACGATGAGCACGCCCGGGCGGCCGGGTACCGCGAGCACATCGCGCACGGACTGCTGGTGCTCTCGATCACGAGTGGACTGCCCGTGCCGGGCGATGAGTGGGACATCGACGCCTATCTCGAGGAGACCCGGCGGTTCCGAGCCCCGGTGTACGCGGGCGACACGATCCGCGTGTCCTCGCGCGTCAGCGAGGTGCGGCGATCGCGGTCGAACCCTTCGCGAGGCATCGTGACGATGGACGTCGAGGTCGTGAACCAGCACGGCGAGCTCGTGCAGACCGGCGTCGACGTCGTGATGGTGGGCGCCCGCAGCTGACCGCGGCCGGGCGCTGGCCCCTGCCCGCGTTCGTCGCTACCCGCGCTCGAAGTACCTCGCGAGCTCCCAGTCGGTGACGCACAGGTTGTCGAAGATCGACTGCTCCTGCACGGCGGTGTTGAGCAGGTGGCCGAACACGAAGTCGCCGAAGGCCTGCTTGGCGACCTTGCTCTTGCGGAACGCGTCGATCGCTTCGTGCAGGCTGGACGGGACGCGTGGCACCCTCTTGGCCTCGTACGCGTTGCCTATGAACATCGCCGGCGGCTCGATCTCGTTCTCCAAGCCGTGGAGGCCGCCGGCGATCGTCGCTGCGTAGGCGAGGTAGGGGTTGACGTCGGCACCGGGGATGCGGTCCTCGACCCGCGAACCGGTGTGCTCCCCGACCGTGCGGAACCCGCAGGTGCGGTTGTCGCGGCTCCACACGATCGCGGTCGGAGCCCAGGAGCCCAACTGATAGCGCTTGTACGAGTTCACGAACGGCGCGAACATGAACGACATCTCGCGCGCCGTCGCCATGAGCCCACCCATGTAGTGGCGGTAGGTCTTCGAGAGGTGGTGCTCGCCTCTCTCGTCCCACATCAACGACTTCGTGCCCTTGGCGTTCCAGACGCTGGAGTGCATGTGGCACGACGAGCCTGCCTCTTCCATCGTCCATTTCGCCATGAACGTGGCGGCGACGCCGTTCGCTGCGCAGATCTCCTTGACGCCGTGCTTGTAGAGCACGTGGTAGTCGGCGGTCGTCAGCACGTCGGCGTAGGTGATGTTGATCTCGTGCTGGCCCTTGCCGAACTCGCCCTTCGAGAACTCCACGGGGATGCCGGCGTCCCTCATGCCGTTGCGGATCTGACGGATGATCCATTCGTCCTTCGTGGTCTGCAGCATGTGGTAGTCCATGATGTAGCTCGATGACGGCCGGGCATCGCGGTAGCCGCGGTCCGCGAGTTCGTCGAAGCCGTCCTTGAACAGGTAGAACTCGAGCTCCGACCCTGTCTTGATGGTGTAGCCGGCCTTCGCCGCTCGCTCGATCTGTCTCTTCAGGATCGTGCGCGGCGCCACCTCGACCGGCTCCCCGGTCTCCTCGTCGGCGACGTCGCAGATCACCATCACGGTCTTCTCGAGCCACGGGCACCACCGCAGTGTCGACAAGTCGGGCACCATGCGGAAGTCGCCGTAGCCCGTCTCCCAACTCGCGTACTCGTAGCCGGGGAGCGGTTCCATCTCCATGTCGATCGCGAGCAGGTACAGGCAGGCGTGCAGGCCTTCCTCACCGAGGATCTCGTGCAGGAAGAAGTCGGGCATCACGCGCTTGCCCATGAACCGGCCCTGCAGATCGGTGAACATGCAGAGCACGGTGTCGATCTCGCCGGCGTTCGCACGCCCTTCGAGCTCTTCCGCGTCGAGCACGCCTTGCTGCTCCATCGCCCCTCCTCAGCCGCCTACACGGACACGGCGGCCGTTGCCGGCCGCCGTGTCCTCATACCGATGGTCGCGTTCGTCTAGCCAGACGGCGGCGGCGTCGACGATCCGCCGTCACCTCCACGCAGGATCGCCTCCTGCTCGGCCGCCGACGATGAGAACCCGGCTGCCTCCGGCACACCCTGCTCGCCCCTCGTGAGGGCGAATTCCTCCTCGGGGGAGAGCACCAGGCGGTGCCGGCCCACGACCGCGAAGTAGATGATGCCGAGCACGAAGTACACGGCCACGCCGTAGACACCCGGCCGGTAGTCCTCGTTGAGGAAGATCGACACCAGTGCCACGAGCGCGATGATGCCCGCGATGTACGCGCCGGCGACGCCCCATCTGCTCACGTAGGGCCGCTCGATGTTCGGCAGGTTCTTGCGGAGCAGCACGAACGACACGCACTGCAGCACGTAGGCGAGCACCGCGGCGAACACGGCCATGTTCAGCACCGCGGCCACCACCTGCGCACCCAGGTCGCCCTCCTGCCGGCCCAGGTACCAGATGACCCACAGCACGGCGTAGCCCACGATCGCACCCGCGATCAGCGCCACGTACGGTGTCTTGCGGGTCTTGTGCGTCACCGACAGGAACTGCGGGAAGTACCCGGCCCGCGAGAGCGAGTAGGTGTTGCGGCCATAGGCGTACATGATCGTGAAGAAGCTCGCGACAAGGCCGACGAGCCCCATCATCCCCAGCAGGACGGCACCGGTGTTATCGCCGAAGATCGCCTTGAACCCGTCGAACAGCGGGGTGCCCGACTCGCCCATCACGAGCGAACCGCCCCCCACGCCGGAGTTGAGCAACAGCACGCCGATGCTCAGGAGCAGCAGCGTGTGCATGCCGCGGATCGTGCCCTTCGGCACGTCGCGGCGGGGGTCCATCGACTCCTCGGCCGCGAGCGGAACCTCCTCGATCGCGAGGTAGAACCAGATCGCGAACGGCAAGGCCTTGAAGATGCCGCTGATGCCGAACGGGAGGAACGGCCCGTCACCGGCGGGCGCTTCACCACCTCCGTCGGCGATGTTGAACCAGAGGTCCGGGCTGAACTTCCCGCTCACGAGCGCGGCGACATAGAACACGATCAGGATCGCCATCGCGACCAGGGTGATGCCGACGGTGAAGCGGAACGTGGCCTCGACGCCGCTGATGTTGATCGCGAGGAACACGATGTAGAAGACCGCCCACCAGAACGGCTCGCTGTTCCAGAACGGATCGCCGGTGATGTTGAACAGATCGGCGATCGTCGATTGCGCCAGCAGCGCGATCGCGCCGCCGACCACGGCGGTCGTGATCACGTACTCGGCGTTCTCGGCGAGCCCCGTGAGGAACCCGCCCCATGGACCCATGGCCGAGCGTGCGAACGAGTACGCCCCACCGGTGTGGGGGAGCGCAGGAGACATCTCGGCGATGCTGTAGCAGAGGCCGTAGTACATGATCGCGATGACGGCGGTCGCGATCAGCAGGCCTCCGAAGCCGCCGGTGGCGAGTCCGAAGTTCCACCCGTAGTAGTCACCCGAGATGACGGCGCCGACACCGAGCGCCCAGAGGGACCAGACACCGGCGTGCCGTCGCAGCCCCCGTTGCTCGAAGTAGCCTTCGCCGACCTCCTTGTACGTGACTGAGCCGACCTTGCGCTCGGACATGCGTCACCCTCCCTCCCGCTGACCCCCCGTCAGACGGTCACCCGGTATGGAGACACAATCTCGTTTGTCTGTCAAACGGTTGGGGGATGCGTTCGGTGCAACCGTCCGAGGGCCATACAGCCGATGCCAACTAGGCACGAGGCGCCGATCACGACGGGGAGGATCCCCCACGCCGAAACGGCATCCGCGGCTACCAAGCCCGTGAGGATCGCAGCCAAGATGACCCAGATCCTCGGTGGCAGCTTGAACCAGCGGAACGCGATGAACATCGCGAGTGGGATCCCCACGACTGGCCAGAAGTTCCAGCCCTCCGCCGGGCCGGTCAGCACCGGCACGCCCACGGCGACGACGTCCATGATGCCCATGGTACGTGCGCGTCCGCTTTGACAGTATTTGTCAGACAAACTACCCTTGACGTCTCGACGAGGGGGGTCGCGTGGCGAGGAAGCGGTTGTCGTTCAGGGTGAAGGACGACCTGCTCTCACGCATCGCCTCCGGTCGCATCCCGCCCGGCTCGAAGCTGCCGCCTGAGCCGGCGCTCGCCGAAGAGCTCGGGGTCTCGCGTCCCACGCTGCGTGAGGCGCTCCGCTCACTCGAAGAAGACGGATTCGTCACGCGCACCAGTGGCGCCGGCACGTACGCGACGCACCGACCGCGGCTGCGCAACAACCTCGACGTGAACTTCGGCGTGACCGAGGCGATCCGCGCGGCCGGCATGGAGCCCGGCACGAGCCAGAGCGCGGTGCACTCCGGGGGGGCCACCGACGAAGAGGCGGCCACGCTCGACCTGCAGCCCGGCGATCCGGTCGTACGGCTCGAACGTGTGCGGACGGCCGACGGCGGTCCCGTGGTCTTCTCGATCGACGTCGTGTCGGCCTCACGCCTCGCCGCGGCCGAACTCTCGTCGATGCCGCTCGACGGATCGGTGTACCAGTTGCTCGAGCGCCATGGCACCCCGGTCGAGCACGGCGTCGTCAGCGTCGAGCCGGCGCGTGCCGACCGGGGACTCGCGAAACGCCTCGGCGTGAAGAGTGGCGCCCTGCTCCTCTACCTGCGGCAGATCGACTACGGGCGCGAGGGTGAGGCGCTCCTGCTCTCCCACGAGCACCACCTCGCGGACGCGTTCGAGTTCACCGTGGTCCGACGAGGGCCGGGAAGGAGATCCTGATGAAGACCGACGTCGGCAAGGCGATGCGGTTGAAGCGCGTGATCGATCCTGATGGCGTGTCGGTGATCTGCGCGCTCGATCACGGCATGACCTCGCCCACGTTCCTCGAGCCGTTGGCCGACATCACGCAACGCACGAGGGAAGCGGTGGCAGGCGGCTCCAACGTCATCATGATGAGCAAGGGCATGATCCGCATCGCGGCCGATGGGTTCTCGCCCACGACCTCGCTCGCGCTGCTGCTCTCGGCGAGCGCCTCGCCCGACGGCGACCGTCCCGAGATCGTGCAGATCGCAGAGGTCGAGGAAGCCTTGACGCTCGGCGCCGACGCAGTGGTGCTGTTCACTGCCCTCGGCGGCGATACCGAGGCCGGCATGATCGACATCCTGTCGGCGGTGGGCCGGGAGTGCGCGATCCTCGGCATGCCGTTCATCGCCGAGGCCGAGTTCCCGACGACCTACGCGACCGTCGAGGAGCTGAAGCAGCAGTACGGGTTCGAGTACCTGCGCCGCAACGTGCGCCTGTGCGCCGAGCTCGGCGCCGACATCGTGAAGACGAACTGGCCGGGCGATCAGGACTCGTTCGCGCAAGTGCGTCGAGGCCGCCAACGGCATCCCGGTCGTGCTCGCCGGCGGCTCCCGGCTGGAGGACGCCGAGCTGCTCTCCCGCATGGAACAGGCGATGGCGGCCGGTGCGATCGGCTGCTCGGTGGGACGGAACATCTTCATGCACCCGAACCCCGAGGCGATCACGCGGGCTCTGTCGCGGGTGATCCGCGAACGCTGGACCGCCGAGAAGGCGCTCGACGGGCTGCGCGAGGAGACCGCCTGAGATGCGAGCCGCCTTCATGACCGACGTCGATGCGGTCGAGGTGCGCGACGACGCTCTCGAGCCCGAGCTCGACCCCGCCGGGGCCCGTGCTGCGCGTCGAGGCGTGCGGCATCTGCGGCACGGATGCGAGGACGTTCTTCAACGGCGACCCGAAGGCCCCGACGCCGTGGCAGCTGGGGCACGAGCCCGTCGGCGTGCTGGAACAGGTCGGTCCCGAAGCCTTTCTGCCGCCCGGTGTGGCGCAGGGAGACCGGGTGTTCCTCGGGTCGATCCTCACCTGTGGCGAGTGCCGATGGTGCTTGGAGGGCTTCCAGAACCTCTGCGAGCACCACCTGCTCTACGGCTACGACCCCTATCCCGGGGGCCTACGCCGAGGTGGCCGCGGTGCCGCCGATCGCGACGAAGAACCTGATCCCGTTGCCGCCGCATCTTCCGAGCGATCTCGCGACCGTGGCCGACCCCTTCGCGTGCGCGCTCAACGGCATCGAGCAGCTCGACGTGCGACTGGGCGACACCGTCGTCATCCTCGGCACCGGGCCGATCGGGTGCTGGCAGGCCGTCATGGCCCGCGACCGTGGAGCGTCGAAGGTCTACCTCACCGATGTCTCGGGAGACCGGCTGAAGATCGCCCTCGATGCCGTGGGCGAGGTCGTCGACGACTCGTGGGTGGCGGGCGACGACAACGGCGTCGAAGAGGTGCTCTCGCGGACGGGTGGACACGGCGCCGAGCGGGTGAGCGTGGCGGCACCCGCCAAGCCCGCCCAGCAGGCCGCGCTGGAGATGGCCGCCAAGCGCGCGAAGGTCGTCTACTTCGCCGGCCTGCCCAAGCACGACCCCGTGAGCCCGCTCGACATGAACCAGCTGCACTACAAGGAGCTGGACATCCGGGGCGCGTACGGGGCGACGCATCGCCAGTACCGCATCACGATGGACTACCTCGATCGCAAGCAGGACGTGCTCGCGGCGGTCGTGACGCATCGGTGGCCGTTGGAACGGATCGGCGAGGCCTTCGAGACCATCCGGTCGGGCAGCGGCTTGAAGATGGTGATCGTGCCGTGAGCGCCTACGTGATCGGCTGCGACGTCGGCAGCCAGGGCACGAACGCGGCGCTCTACCGAGACGACGGCGAGCTGATCGATTCGGCGTACGAGGCGTACGACGTCAGCTTCCCCAGGCCTGCATGGGCCGAGCAGGATCCCGACATGTGGACCGCGGCGGTCGAACGCGCCTGCGCGCGGCTCGTCGCCGCGAGCCCCGAAGGCGCGGGTGCGATCCGGGGGCTGTCGTTCGGGTCCCAGCTCGACGGCATGGTGGTGTGCGACGAGGACGGCAGGCCCGTTCGTCCGGCGATGATCTGGATGGACCGGCGGGCCGAGGACCAGGCAGCGCAGCTCGCCGAGCGTCTCTCGCCTCGGGACTTCTACGCCGCCGTCGGCGCGAACCTCGACTCTTCGCACGCGGTCTTCAAGGCGATGTGGGTCCGCGACGAGGAACCCGACGCCTGGAAGCGGGCTCGGCACATCATGCCCCCGGGCTCGTACGTGCTCCGGCACGTCTCCGGCGACCTCGCGGTCGACTACTCGAACGCGAGCTCGCTCGCGCTGCTCGATCCGCGCACGCGGGCGTGGTCCGCCGAGGCGCTCGCGGCGACGGAGATCGACGAGGTCATGCTGCCGCGCCTGGGCGCCGGCACCGAGAGCGTCGGCATCATCACGGCGGCCTTCGCCGAGGCGAGCGGACTCGACCCCTCGACCGTCGTCGCGATCGGCTGCGGCGACGAGATGGCGGCGACGCTGGGCGCCGGCGTGTTCGAGCCCGGCGATGTCTGCGACGTGGTGGGCACGGCCGAGCCTGTCTGCGCAGCGAGCGCCGAGCCCCGCGAGGACCCCACGATGCTCGTGGAGTGCCACCCGCATGCCGATCCCGACGCCTGGTTGCTCGAGAACCCCGGCTTCGTCTCGGGCGGGAACCTGCGCTGGTGGCGCGACCAGTTCGCGCCGATCGAGCGAGACGCCGAAGCCGTGGGGCTCGGCGACGCGTACGACTTCCTCTCGGTGGAAGCCGGGCACGTCGATCCCGGTGCGGAGGGGCTCGTGTTCCTGCCGTGCATGCAAGGCGCGATGGCGCCGGAATGGAACGGCGCCGCTCGGGGCGTGTTCTACGGGCTCTCACTCGCGCACACGCGCGACCACATGACGCGCGCGATCCTCGAAGGAAGCGCGTTCGCGCTGCGCGACATCCTCGACGCGATGCGGAACGCGGGCCTCGACGTGCGGCGGCTCACGATCGTGGGCGGGGGTGCGAAGGGCCCGCTCTGGCGTCAGATCAAGGCCGATGTGACGGGCGTGCCGGTTCGGGTGCCCGAGTCCGTGGAGACGACCGCGACCGGCGCCGCGATCCTCGCCGCCGTCGGCGCAGGGGTGCACGAGACCGTGTCGAGTGCGGTCGAGGCCTTCGTGCGGTTCCGCCCGGACGAGCACGAGCCCGACCCCTCGACGCGCGACGCGTACGACGACGCCTACGGCCGGTACCGAGCCGTGTACGGGGCTCTGCGGCCTGTCTTCGGCACCTGAACGAGCGGGTCATTCCTCAGGCGTGACGTAGGCCGCGGTGATGCCACCGTCCACGATCAGGCTCGAGCCCGTCATGTAGCTGGAGTCGTCGCTGGCGAGGAACAGCGCCGCCTTCGCGAGCTCCTCGGCGTGCCCGAGGCGTCCCATCGGGATGTGCACGAAGCGACGTTGCTTCTTCGCCTCGTCCGACAGCAGCGCGAGCAGGAGCGGCGTCTCGATCGGCCCGGGGCACAGCGCGTTGCAGCGGATGCCCTTCCGGGCGTACTCGACCGCGATCTCCCTCGTCATCGCGAGCACCGCGCCCTTGGATGCGGTGTACGCCGTCTGCGACGTGGCCGCGCCGAGCCATGCGACGAACGATGCGACGTTGATGATCGAGCCGCCGCCGGTCTCGAGCATGGCGGGGATGCCGAACTTGCAGCCGAACATCACGCCCTTCACGTTGACCGCGAGCACCGTGTCCCAGATCGACCCGTCGGCGTCGGTCACCGACCCGTCGTCGAGCGGCATGATGCCGGCGTTGTTGTAGAGCACGTCGAGGCGGCCGAACCGCTCGACCGCAACGGCGACCATCGACTCGGCATCGGCCTCCTTCGAGACGTCGGCATGCACGTAGTGGGCGCGTCCGCCGATGCCCGTCGCGGTCGCCTCGCCGGCCTCGTCGTTCACGTCGGTGAGCACGACGTTCGCGCCTTCGCCCGCGAACAGCTCGGAGGCGATCTTCCCCATGCCGCTGCCCCCGCCGGTGATCAGGGCAACCTTCCCGTCGAGTCGCATGCGTTCCCTCCCCTCGCGTCGAACGGCCGAAGGGTACGCCCTGGGTCTACGATGCGCCCGTCGAGGCGCGAGGAGGGCGACCGATGAGTGAGCTCATGGTGCTCGGGGGCGAGCGAGTGGCGGCCCTCGACGGCGCGACCGGTGACGTGATCGAGCCGGCGACCGGCGCGCCGATGACCGATGTGGCAAGGGGTGGTCCGCAGGACGCGACGCGCGCCGTCGACGTCGCCGCCCGGGCGTTCGACGAGGGGGCGTGGCCGCGCCTGTCGGCACGGGAGCGCGGCCGTCTGCTGACGAAGGCGTCCTTCCTGATCCGGGAGCGCCAGGAGCAGCTCGCCGAGCTCGAAGCTCGCAACGGGGGCAAGCCGATCTCGGCGGCACGCGGCGAGATCGACATCGTCGGCGAACGTCTTCGAGTACTGGGGCGGCGCCGCCAACAAGATCACCGGAGAGACGATCCCGATCGTGCCGCCCGGCATCGACGTCACCCTGCGCGAACCCGTCGGGGTGTGCGCCCTGATCACGCCGTGGAACTTCCCGGCGGTGATCGCCAGCTGGAAGATCGCCCCCGCGCTCGCCTGCGGGAACACCGCCGTCGTGAAGCCGGCCTCGCAGACACCGCTCACCGCGCTCGCGCTCGCCGAGATCCTCTACGAGTGCGGCCTCCCGGAGGGCACGCTCAGCGTGCTGCCCGGCCCGGGGTCGACCACCGCGTCGGCCCTGATCGCCGATCCGCGCGTCGCGAAGATCTCGTTCACCGGTTCCACCGAGGTGGGTACCTCGGTGATGCAGGCCGCCGCGACGAACGTCACGCGCGTCTCGCTCGAGCTCGGCGGCAAGTCGGCCAACGTGGTGTTCGACGACGCCGACCTCGACGTCTGCATCGAGAAGTCCCTGTGGTCCGTCTTCGACAACGCCGGCCAGGACTGCTGTGCGCGGTCGCGCCAGTTCGTGCAGCGCGGCGATCTACGACGAGTACGTGGAACGGTTCGCCGCGCGCACCGAGACGATCAGCGTCGGTCAGCCCCTCGACGAGACCACGGAGATGGGCCCGCTGATCTCGGCGGGGCAACGGCAGACCTCGCTCGACTACCTCGCGATCGGCGTCGACGAAGGCGCTCGTCACGTGACCGGTGGCGACGTGCCCGAGGGCGAAGGGTTCTTCATGCGCCCGGCTGTGCTCGCCGACGTCGACAACTCGTGGCGCGTCGCCCGGGAGGAGATCTTCGGTCCTGTCGTATGCCTGATGCCGTTCGATACGGAACAGGAAGCGGTCCGGCTCGCGAACGACTCTCCGTTCGGCCTTTCGGGCACGATCTGGACCCGCGATCTCGGCCGCGCGATCCGGGTGGCCAAGGGCATCCGCACCGGCACCCTCAGCGTGAATTCGGCGTCGAGCGTGCACACGGAGGCGCCCTTCGGCGGGTTCAAGCAGAGCGGCATCGGCCGCGAGATGGGCATGGCTGCGGCGCAGCTCTACACCGAGGTGAAGAACATCTACTTCAGCGAGGATTGAGACCGATGGAGAGGTGGCGCGCCCTCGGCGAGGGACCATCGGTACACTCGCGGCATGGCTGAACTCCCCGAGGAGCTGAAGAACCGGCCGCCCCGAGCCACCGGGCAGGAGCCGACCGCGACGCTCACCCTCGACGCGTATCTGCGCATCAAGGCCGAGCTCGAGGAGCTGACCACCACCGGGCGCGAGCGCATCACCGAGAAGATCAAGATCGCGCGTGAGCACGGCGACCTCAAGGAGAACGCCGAGTACCACGCCGCCAAGGACGAGCAGGGCCTGATGGAATCGAAGATCCGCAAGCTCCAACACATGGTGCGCGACCCCGTGATCGTCGAGGCGCCGGTCGACGCCGACGAGGTCACCCCCGGCATGCTCGTCACGATCCGCCCGCTCGACGAGGACGATCCCGACGACGAGACCTACCTGCTCGCCGAGCACGCCGAGGAGAAGGCACCCGGCGCGCGGACCGTGACGACCTCATCCCCGCTGGGCACGGCGCTGATGGGCGCGGCCGTCGAGCAGGAGGTCGTCTACGAGGCACCCGCCGGCAAGGTCCGATACGTGGTCGTCGGGTTCCAGCCGTTCGTCGGCTGACCGAGGACTAGTCTGGTATGGACTAGTGATGCACGATCGCGCGGATCGGCCCGAGCGCGAGGCCCCTCGGGTGCGAGACATGCCCGCGCCTCGCAAGAGCGAGAGCGCGGCCGGCGGCGCGATGCAACGCCTGCTCGCCTGGCCGTACCGGGCGATCCTGGCCTTCCTGATCTGGACCGGCGTGCGTCCCTGGCAGCTCACCCTGCTCTCACCGGTGTTCATCGTGCTCTCCGGCTGGCAGATCCTGGCGGGGAACTGGCTCGTTGCGGGTCTGCTCCTGATCGTCGGCAGCCTGCTCGACGTGTTCGACGGATCCGTGGCGCGACATCGGGGCGAGGAGAAACGGTCCGGCGCTTTCATGGACTCGGTGCTCGACCGCGTCTCGGACATGATCCTGTTCTCCTGCCTGTTCTGGAACCTCGCGGCACAAGGGGAACTCGTCGAGGCGGCGCTCGCGCTGCTCACCCTCGTCGTCAGCGTCGGCGTGAGCCAGATCAGAGCCGAGGCAGAGGCGGTCGGGGTGAAGCTGACTGAGGGGCTGTTCCAGCGGCTCGAGCGCATGCTCGCGCTCATGATCGGCCTGCTGATCCCCCACATGATGTTTCCGGCGTTGATCGCGCTGGCGGCGCTCGGGGTCTTCACGGTGCTGCAGCGTGGGTACACCGCGTTGTCACGGGCCTGAGGGGAGGCGACGACGATGGACTTCGTGCGGGTCGGCGCCCTCGGTGAGATCCCCGAGGGCGAGATGCGGGCCTACGACACGGCGGCGGGCAGGGTGACCGTGGCCCACGTCGAGGCCCACCTCTACGCGTTCGGCGACGAGTGCACGCACCAGGGGTGTTCCCTCGCCGAGGGCGGGTTCGACGACCGGGCCGCGACGGTCGAGTGCCCGTGCCACGGCAGCGTCTTCGACGTGGAGAACGGTGAGCCGATCGAGGGCCCCGCGGTCGACGCGCTGTCGTTGTTCCGGGCCCGCGAGATCGACGGGTGGGTCGAGGTAGCCACCCGACCGGGCGAGGGGTAGGCTCGCGCTTCTCACCACCGCGCGAGGAGGTCCCTGCGATGAGCGACGTCCGCACCCGATTCGACCTGCAGCCCGACCAGATCCCGACCGCGTGGTTCAACATCATGCCCGACATCGTGAAGGCCGGCATCGAGCCCTTGCCGCCGCTGAGCCCCCAGACGAAACAGCCGATCGGGCCCGACGACCTTGCCCCCTTGTTCCCGATGTCGTTGATCGGTCAGGAGGTCTCCACCGACGAGTGGATCGACATCCCCGGTGCCGTGATCGACATCTACAGGCTCTGGAGGCCTTCGCCGATGTTCCGCGCGACCCGGCTGGAGCAGGCCCTGCAGACGCCGGCGCACATCTACTTCAAGTACGAGGGGGTCTCGCCGGCCGGCAGCCACAAGCCCAACACCGCCGTGCCGCAGGCGTACTTCAACAAGGAAGCCGGCATCCGCCGCATCGCCACCGAGACCGGCGCCGGTCAATGGGGGTCGGCGATGGCGCTCGCATGTCAGATGTTCGGGCTGGAGTGCGACGTCTACATGGTGAAGGCGTCGTACGAGCAGAAGCCGTACCGGCGGGTCTTCATGGAGACGTTCGGCGCGAGCGTCGTTGCCTCGCCGAGCGAGAAGACGAACAGCGGCCGCGCGATCCTCGAAGCGCACCCCGACTCGACGGGATCGCTCGGCATCGCGATCAGCGAGGCGGTCGAGGACGCCGCCACGCACGACGACACGAACTACGCGCTCGGCAGCGTGCTCGGCCACGTGCTGCTGCACCAGACCGTGATCGGGCTCGAGGCCCAGCAGCAGATGGAGATGGCCGGCGAGCGGCCTGACGTCGTCGTCGGCTGCGTCGGGGGCGGCTCCAACTACGCCGGCATCTCCTACCCGTTCATGTCCGGGAAGCTGCGTGGCGAGACGCCCGACATGCGCTTCCTCGCGACCGAGCCCGCGGCGTGCCCGACGCTCACGAAGGGAAGGTTCGCCTACGACTTCGGCGACACCGCGCAGATCGCGCCGATCGTGCCGATGTTCACCCTGGGGCACGACTTCGTGCCCGCGCCCGTGCACGCCGGAGGGCTGCGGTACCACGGCGACGCGCCGTCGCTCTCACTGCTCGTGAAACACGGCCACATGGACGCCGTCGCCTACACGCAGAACCAGATCTTCGAGGCCGGGCTGCTCTTCGCGCAGACCCAGGGCATCCTGCCGGCCCCCGAGGCGAACCACGCGGTCAAGGGCGCGATCGACGAGGCCGTCGCAGCCCGCGAGGCGGGTGAGGAGCGGGTGATCCTGTTCAACCTCTCCGGCCACGGGCACTTCGACATGCAGGCCTACGACGACTACCTCTCGGGCTCGCTTCCCGACTTCGAGTTCGACCCGGCCGAGGAGGAAGCGGCGCTGGCGAACCTGCCCGAGGTGCCGATCCAGGTCTGAGGACGCGCGGGTCGCCGCATCGCGCGCCACGTTCATTCCGAGATCGCGGCCCTCGTCAGACGGAACTGCTCGACCACGGCGTCGCCGACGGCCTGGGCGACCAGCTCGTAGCCACGCGGGTTGAAGTGGAAGCCGTCGGTAGCCCGGACCAGCTCCACGTTGCCGTCGGTCCAGTAGAAGGGCGTGTAGTCGCCGTCGCGGGTCGCGAAGCGGTCCCACGTGTCGACGTAGAGAGCGTTGGGCGTCGCGTCGACGACGCGTTCGAAGATATCGTTCTGGCGCTGCATCACCGGCCAGCGATCCTTCTTCTGCACGATCGGAAGGCCGACCCACGCCACATGCGCGCCGCCGTCGACGCCGATCCTCGTGAACTCCTCCACCCGCTCCTCGTAGCCCGACGGCCACTCGAAGGAGCCGATCTCCGCGACGGTCTGGCCGCCGGGGCTCTGCAGGCTCTGGTTGTCGTTGTCGCCGATCATCACGACCACGAGGTCGGGCCGGAAGCTGTCCTCGATCTCGTGCATCGCCGTCATCCAGTCGAAGTAGTCGAGGCGCGAGAGCCCGGTCGAGATGCGTCCCTGTCTCGAGACCCGCACGAGCGCCGGGCGGAACTCACGCTCGAGGTAGACGCCGAGCCCGGCGGCGAGCGAATCGCCCACGACGACGACGCGCAGCTTGTCCTGGGGGGTCGGGCGGCGGATCTTCGAGTCCTCGACGACCGGCTCGTCCGGCGTCGGCGACACCGATGCCGATGGCCCGATCGTGGGGATGTCCTCGGGATCGGGCACGTCGATCGCCCCGCCCGGCGCGGCGTCGGGGTCGCGACCCAGGGCGCGGGCGATCCCGTCGGTGGCCGCACGCAGTTGCAAGCCCTCGCTGATCGCCGCCAGCGGGCGGAGCACCCACAGCGACACCGTCCGCCGCGTGCCGAGTGGCTGTGCCTCCGACGCCCGCTTCAAGCTGGGCGCGTACAGGAGCGCCCACACGATCAGGGCCACGAGGATGACGATCAACACCCGGCCCGCCGGCATCGTCCGTCGGCCTCGGGGCACCGTCGTCCGCGAGCCCGCCCCGTGCACGTCGGGGTGTTCCAGCGTGGGTCCTCGATCGTCGGTCATCTCGGGCGGCTACCTCGGCTCAGAACTGGAAGTAGATGAACGGCGCCACACCCTGTGGTCCGAGCGTGACGATCACGAAGAGTACGACGGCGAACGCGAGTCCCATCGGGATCGGACGCCACGCTGACAGCCGTTCCTGCAGTACCAAGGCCGGCTCACGCGGCGCGTACTGCAGGGCCAGCATCAGCGCGATCGCGCCGACGACCAGCGGCGTCACGGCCGCCGTCGGCGTGGTCCACCCGGTCACGAGGCGGCCGAGGAGGGCGAAGGCCGTCGCCATCGAGTCGGAGCGGAAGAACACCCACCCGACGCAGACGAGCGCGAACGTCGAGAGGCGCTGACTCCATACGAGCAGGGGCGTCTCGTCGCGCGGAGGCAGGTGGGTCCGCTTCCAGGCGCCGATCGCCTGACCGACACCGTGGTAGAGGCCCCAGAACACGAACGTCCAGGCCGCGCCGTGCCACAGACCGCCCAGCACCATCGTCGCGACGATGTTCACGTACGTGCGGGTCTCCCCCTTCTTCGAGCCGCCCAGCGGGATGTAGAGGTAGTCCCGCAGCCAACGGGAGAGCGTGATGTGCCAGCGCCGCCAGAAGTCCTGCAGCGATCGAGCGGAGTAGGGACGGTCGAAGTTCTGCGGGAACTGGAACCCGAGGAGCTTCGCGACCCCGATCGCGATGTCGGTGTACCCGGAGAAGTCCGCGTAGATCACGACGGCGTAGCCGAGGATGCCGAAGATCGCGTCGATCGCAGACTGGCGCGACGGATCGCCGAAGACCGGGTCGACGATCGTCGAGGCGAGGTAGCTCGAGATCACCACCTTCTTGAAGAGCCCGCCGAGGATCAGCCACGAGGCCCCGGCGATGTCGATGTGCCGCGGGTCCCGGCGAACGACAAGCTGCGGGATCAGCTCGTCGGGACGCACGATCGGGCCCGCGACCAGGTGCGGGAAGAACGACAGGTACAGGAACACGTCGACCCAGCCCGACGGACGGGTGTGTCCACGGTAGATGTCGACGATGTAGCTGATCGCCATGAACGTGAAGAACGAGATGCCCACGGGCAACACGAGCTGCACCAGGGGCAGGTGCGCGCCGAGCCCGAACGAGTTCGCCGCGTTCGTGAGGTTCAAGGAGAAGAAGCCGTAGTACTTGAAGTACAGGAGCGGCGCAAGCGTGAGGCCGACGCCGAGCGCCATCGCGACCCGCTTGCGGCCCCCGGTGGGCTGTCGCGAGACGGCGAGCGCTCCCACCTGTGCGATCGTCGAGATGCCGGCGAGCAGCCACAGGAAGCGGACGTCCCACCACGCGTAGAAGACGTAGCTCGCCCCGATCATGAACAGCTTCCACGGCAGCAGGCGGGGGTTCAGCAGCCAGTGGCCCAGGAAGACCAAGGCGAAGAAGACAGCGAAGTCGACCGTGGGGAAGAGCATCGAAGGGGGAACCCTAGCGCACCGAACCGACCGGTCGTCGGAGACAGACGTGAACGCCTCGCCGCGGTCAGGATCCTTCGAGTCGACGCTGCAAGAACGCCCGTTCGGTCGGGTTCGTCGCGAGCTCGAGGGCCCGCCGGTACGCCGTTGCAGCCTCGTCGGAGCGTTCGAGGCGGCGCAGCAGGTCCGCCCGGGCCGCGTGGAAGAGGTGGTAGGCCTCGAGCTCGTCGGCGAGGTCCTCGAGCATCGGCAACCCGGCGCCGGGACCGTCGGCCATCGCGACCGCCACCGCGCGGTTCAGTTCGACGACGGGCGACGGCGCCGTCGCCGCGAGCGCCGCGTAGAGGCCGGCGATCTGCGGCCAGTCGGTGTCCTCGGGCCGCGGCGCCCGAGCGTGCAGCGCTGCGATCGCTGCCTGCAACTGATAGGGACCGGGGGCATGCTGCTCGAGCGCCCGGTCGAGCGCCCCGAGGCCCTCGTCGATCATGTCGTGATCCCATCGCGAGCGATCCTGGTCTTCGAGCAGCACGAGGTCGCCGAGGTCGTCGGTTCGGGCGTCGCGGCGGGAATGTTGCAGCAGCATCAGGGCGAGCAGCCCCTGGACCTCCGGCTCGCCCGGGAGCAGCCGGTCGACCACGCGCGTCAGCCAGATCGCCTCGTCGCACAGGTCGACTCGGACGAGATCTCCGCTCGTCGCGCTGTACCCCTCGTTGAACACCAGGTAGAGCACCGCGAGCACCCCCCCGAGCCGTTCCTCCAGGAGGTCGCGCGGCGGAACCCGGTAGGGGATGCCGGCATCGCGGATCTTCCGCTTCGCCCGCACGAGCCGCTGCGCCACGGTCGGCTCCGGCGAGAGGAAGGCCCTCGCGATCTCTTTGGTCGAGAGGCCGCCCACCGTGCGCAGGGTCAGGGCGACGCGTGATTCCATGGGCAGCGCCGGGTGACAGCACGTGAAGATCAGCCGCAGCCGTTCGTCCGGGATCTCGTGCATCTCGTCGCCCAATGCCTCGAGGGTGCGCAGTTGCTCGGCGGTTTCGGTCTTCGCTCGTCCGACCTGCTCGCGGCGGATCCGATCGATCGCCCGGTTCCGAGCGGTGGTGGTGATCCACGCGCCCGGGTTGTCGGGAACACCGTCGCGCGGCCACCGTTCGAGGGCGATCGCGAACGCGTCCTGCACGGCGTCCTCGGCGAGGTCGAAGCCACCGAGCGCGCGGATCAAGGTCGCGATCGCCCGTCCCGACTCGCGCCGGAACAGCCGATCGACGAACTCGTCCGTGGCGGCGCTCAACCCTGAGGCGTCTCCGGGGGCAGCTCCAGGAGGGGGCGAACCTCGATCGTGCCGTACTTCGCGCCGGGGCATCGGGCGGCCGCCTCGATCGCGTCGTCGAGATGCTCGACGTCGATCAGGTAGTACCCGCCGAGCGTCTCTTTCGTCTCCGCGAATGGGCCGTCCGTCACCAGACGTTCACCCCCGCTGAGGCGGACGCTGGTCGCCTGATCGATGTCCTGGAGGGCATCACCGGCCTTCATCCAGCCCTTCTCGTCGAGCCAGCGGGAGTAGTCGAACCACTCCCTCATGTTGGCGTTCTGCTCGTCCTCGGTCATCTCGGGGAAGGCGCTCATGTCGCCGTAGATCAACAGCATGTACTGCATCGATCCTCCTCTTGTCCTCTCGACTCCTCTTCGTGTGCAATCGTCCGCCACGTTCATCGATACGACGAACGAGAGCGTCGCTCATCGACATCCTGCCCGAAGATCCCCCGCGTGGTGCGCACCCGGGGAGGGCGTTCGACCGAGCGGCCTCAGGTAGCCTGGTCCACAGGCAGCACAGAGCACCACGATCCGTACGAGGCACCATCAACGGAGGAGATCGATGTCGCGCGAGAGCGATTGGGCTGTGTTCGAGAAGGCATGCGAGATCACCGCGTCGGCGGTGCGAGGCACGATGAACGGGAACGACGGGCAGCAGGCCTCGTTCGTCGCCGAGGTGTTCCGGTCGGTGCACGAGGCGCTTCTGGCCGTCGCAGAGGAGATGCCGAACAAGGACTCGAAGGCCGGATTCTGACGGATGCGACGATCAGATCCTGCGGGTCACGTCACGCATCGAGACGATGCCGATGACCTGGCCTCCGTCGACGACCGGCAGGTGGCGGAACCCGAACGCGAACATCGATTCGAGCGCCTCATGGGCGTCGACCTCGGGTCCGATCGTCTTCGGGTCCTTGGTCATGAACTCGGTCACCGGGTGGTGCTCGGCATCGAAGTCGGAGCCCACCGCCCGCAAGACGTCGCGCTCGGTGAAGATCCCCATCAGTCGCTCGCCGTCGAGGACGAGTGCGCTCCCGACCTGATGGGTGCTCATCCTCGTCGCCGCGTCCGCGATCGTGGTCGTCGGCGGCACGATCACGAGGTCGGTGCTCATCACGTCACGGATCACGGTCATGATCGCCCCTTCCGACACACCGACTGGCGACGGGCAGCAGCCTAGCCCTCGCGACGCGGCTCGGGAAGCCCTCCTCGCGTGGTACAGGCCTCGCCGGCGGGCCTACCCGTGGCGCGCCCCCGCACGCCCTGGTGCCAAGTACCCAGATCCCTACACCGTGCTCGTGAGCGAGGTGATGCTGCAGCAGACGCAGGCGGGCCGTGTGTCGCCGGTGTTCGAGGCCTTCGTGCGACGGTTCCCGGACGTGCGGTCGCTGGCCGCGGCCCCGCGTGCCGACGTGCTACGAGCCTGGGGCCGGCTCGGCTATCCACGCCGGGCCGTGGCCGTGCACGAGGCGGCGAAGGCGATCGTGGCGCGGCACCAGGGCGTCGTGCCGCGCGACCTCGGTGTGCTCCGGACCCTTCCGGGCATCGGGGACTACACGGCCGCAGCCATCGCGAGCCTCGGGTTCGGTGTCGCGGTCGCGGCCGTCGACACGAACGGCCGGCGCATCTGGGCGAGGGTCGATCGTGGCCGGGAGCCCGACGAGGTGCCCGCCCGAGCCCTCGCCGATGCCGCGACCGCCTGGCTCGACCCGCGCCGGCCCGCCGACTGGAACCAGGCGCTGATGGACCTCGGGCGTGAGGTGTGCCGTTCGACGCCCCGGTGCGATGTGTGCCCGCTCCGTCCTTGGTGCGCCTTCGCCGATGCGGGACGGATCGGCCGCCCGTCGACCAGGCGGCAACCCAGGTTCCGAGGGTCGCTGCGGGAGGTGCGCGGCGCGATCATGGCCCAGCTGCGGGAACGCTCACCCCGGACGCTCGGCGGCGTCTCGCGGGCGACCGGCTTCCCGCTGGTTCGCGTCGGTGAGGCGGTCGCCGGGTTGCACCGCGACGGGGTCGTCGCCGCCTCGCCCGGCGCCCTCGACGGCCGCGCGGGCGGGCGGGTCGCCCTTCCCGGCTAGGGGCTGCGGTCGATGTCGACGCGCCCGCCGCGGTCGCCCTGGCGAAGCATCGGCAGCACCCGTTCCCCGAGCAGCGTGACGGCGCGTGCCGCGTCATCGAAGCCCATGCCGGGGTAGTGCAGGCGCACGATCAGGTCGGCTTCGGCCCGGCCTCCGAACGAATGGACGAAGGGTTCCAAGGCATGCGCCACGTCGTCGGGCGTGCCGGCAGCAGTGGCTCGCCGCGCCGCGTGCTGATCGGAGACCGAGGCCTCGAGCGAGTCGTGCTCGGGCGTGTCATGGCCCGCGTCCCACGCCTCGTACGTGCCCAACTGGTGCACGACGCCGGGCAGGGCGATCTCCCAGGCACGCTCCTCGGCCACGAACGCGTTCGCCATCAGCGCGAGGCCCAGCGACGCGGGCTCGCGCCCGGCGGCACGCGCACCCTCCTCCATCAGTGCGATGGCTTTCCGCACGTGTGCGCCGTCGTCGGCATCGGTGATGTATCCGTCGCCCAGCTCGCCGGCGCGCCGGAGCGCTGCGTCGACGTAGCCGCCGAGGAGGATCGGCGGGCCGCCCGGCTGCGCGGGAGGTGGGGTGATCCGCACCCGGTCGTAGTGGAACTGGTCGCCGTCGAACGAGAACCGCTCGCCGGTCCAGGCGAGGCGAAGGATCTGGACGGTCTCCACCGTCCGCGGCAGGCGCTCGCGCATCGGCACCCCGAACATCCGGAACTCCTCCTCGCGCCAGCCGATGCCGAGGCCGATCGTCAACCGACCCCCCGAGAGCTGGTCGACGACCGCGGCGTCCTCGGCGAGCCGCAGCGGGTCGTGGAACGGGGTCAGGATCACGCCCGTGCCGAGCCGGATCGTCGACGTCGCAGCGGCGACGGCGCCCAGCATGACCAGCAGTGAGGGCAGGTAGCCGTCGGAGGCGCCGTGGTGCTCGCTGACCCAAGCGGAGTCGAAGCCGACCGATTCCGCGAGGCGGACCAGCTCGATCGTCTCCCGGTACTCCTGCGTGAAGGAACGGTCCGAACCGGCCGGTATCTGGCCCGTGAACAAACCGATCCCGATGCGTACCGCCATCGCGCGGGACGCTACCACCGAGGCCCCGCGCTCGCTCTCGTCGTTGACGTCGTCAGGGGGTGCTCGTATCGTGATGGCAGATGAGAGCGATTCTCAGTATCATTCCCATCCGCTCAGACCCGACGGGGGCCTCCGATGCACTGCTCGATGCACCGCCTTCGAACCGCCGCGGCGGCCGTGCTCCTCGCGACCATCGCGACGGGAGCGGCCGCGTGCGGTGAGGATGCGGGCGGAGGGGCCGTTCGGAGCGGACCGGAGGGATCCATCTCGGTCGTCGCCAGCTTCTATCCGCTGGCCTTCGCCGCCGAGCGGGTCGGGGGTGACGCCGTGACGGTCGTGAACCTCACCCCGCCGGGCGTCGAGCCGCACGACCTCGAGCTGACACCCGACGATCTCCAGGCGATCGCTGAGGCCGACGTCGTGGTCTACCTCGGTGGTGGGTTCCAGCCGGTCGTCGAGGAAGCCGTCGAGGCCGAGGCCACCGGCGTGACCGTCGACGCGCTCGAGGGACTGGAGCTGTTGCCGGCCTCCGAGGATGTCTCGGACCACGATGGCGGCGAGCCGGTCAGCGATCCCCACGTGTGGCTTGACCCTAGGCGATTCGCGGCCGTGGTCGATAGGATCGCCGCCGCGTTGGGTGAAGCGCAGGGCGCCGAAGCTGCAACGTTCCTCGAGAACGCCGGCGCCCTCGGCGACGAGCTGCGGGCGCTCGACGGCGAATTCCGCGAGGGGCTCGCCGAGTGCGAGACCCGCGTGATGATCACCAATCACGCGGCCTTCGGGTACCTGGCCGCAGCGTACGACCTGGATCAGGAGGCGATCTCGGGTCTCTCGCCAGGCTCGGAGCCCGACCCCGCGCGCATCGCGGAGCTCACCGAGCTGGCCCAGGCCGAGGGCGTCACGACGGTGTTCACCGAGGACCTGCTCCCGCCCGAGGTCGCCGAGACCCTCGCCGCGGAAGCCGGTCTCGACACGGCGGTGCTGAGCCCCCTCGAGGGGCTCACCGAGTCGCAGATGGCGGCCGGTGACGACGTCCTGTCGGTGATGCAGGAGAACCTGGAGACGTTGCGCGATGGCCTCGGCTGCGCCTAGCGGTCCACCGCCGTCGGACGGGGTTGCGGCGAGCGAGGAGCTGCTCGGCGCTCGTGGCCTGACGTTCCGCTACGGCCGCGAACCCGTGCTCGAGGGCATCGATCTCTCGGTGCGAGCAGGCGAGTTCGTGGCGCTCGTCGGACCGAACGGGTCGGGCAAGTCCACGCTGCTGCATCTGCTGCTCGGTTCGCTGGAACCCGACGCGGGGGAGGCGAGGCTGTTCGGCCGCTCCCCGGGCGCCGTGCGCCGGCGAGGACGGCTCGGCTACGTGCCGCAGCGTCCGAACCTGAGCTCTGAGCTGCCTGCCACCGTGTGGGAGATCGTGGCCGCGGGCAGGCTCACCGACGGTCGGTGGTGGATGCCGATGTCGCGGGCCGACCGCGAGGAGGTCGACCATGCGATCGCGTCGGTCGGGCTCGCCGACCTCGCCCGCCGACCGGTGAACGAGTTGTCCGGCGGGCAGCAGCAACGGGCGTTCATCGCTCGAGCGTTCGCGAGTGAGCCGACGCTGCTCGTGCTCGACGAGCCGATCGCCGGGGTCGACGCTGCGTCGCAGCGTCTCTTCCGGGACTCGCTCGTGCACCTGATCCGCGAGCACGGCGCCGGAGTGCTCCTCGTCTCACACGAGCTGTCGGCAGTCGCGGACGACGTCGACCGCGTGATCGTGTTGAAGCGACGGGTGCTGTTCGACGGGAATCCCGCCGACCTCGCCGCTGAGGGCGTCGGCAGCCTCGGCGTGCACGCAGAAGACCTCCCGATCTGGTTGGAGCAGCTCACGTGATCGCCGAGCTCGTGCTGCCGTTCCCGTTCGAGCTGGGCTTCATGCAGCGAGCCCTGGTCGCCTGTGTCGCCGTCGGCGCGTTCGCGCCGACGATCGGGGTGTTCCTGGTGCAGAAGCGGCTCTCACTGATCGGCGACGGCATCGGACATGTCGCGTTCGCCGGCGTCGGAGCGGGCCTGCTCGCCGGGTGGGCGCCTCTGTGGACCGCGCTCGCGTTCGCGGTCGGGGGGTCGCTCGGCATCGAGTGGTTCCGAGCTCGACGTCGTACCTCGGGGGACGTCGCCCTCGCGATCCTCTTCTACTCGGGCATCGCGCTCGGTGTCGTGCTGATCTCGCTGGGCGACGGCGTCTCGACCGACGTGCTCACCTATCTGTTCGGGCAGCCGCTCACGGCGAAGCCCGGTGAGGTCCTGGCGATCGTGCTGCTCGGACTCACGATCGTGGCGGCGGTCGTGGTACTGCGACGAGCGATGTTCTCGGTCGTCACCGACGAGGAATGGTCCCGGGTCGCCGGGCTGCCTGTGGGCGGTTTGAACGTGCTGCTCGCGGTGCTGACCGCGGTCGCGGTGGTGGCCGCGATGCGGGTCGTGGGCGTCCTTCTCGTGGCCGCGATGATGGTGCTGCCGGTCGCGAGCGCGCAGATGCTCGCCCGGTCCTTCCGTGGGTCGCTCGCGATCTCGGTGGCGATCGGCGTCGGCGCTTCGGTCGCCGGTCTCGCCGTGTCGCGGGTCTGGGGACTCGCTCCCGGAGGGACGATCGTGCTGATGACGGCCGCCGTCTTCGTGGTGGTGGCCGCGCTCGCGCGCTCGGTGCGGCGACGACCGAGAGCTGTGGGGGCCGACGTATGATGCGCTCCGTGGCCTCGGATCTTCACTCGACCGTCGCCAACCGGCTGCGGGCGGTGGGGCAGCGATATACCGCGCAGCGAGAATCGCTGGTGACCGCGCTCGAAGCTGCGCGCACGCCGCTCTCGACCGCCGAGATCGTCGCTGCCCACACGGGTCCGCAGAGCTCCGTCTATCGCAACCTCTCGGTGCTCGAGCACGCAGGTGTGGTGCGCCGAGTGATCACCGAGGGAGAGTTCGCTCGGTTCGAGCTCACGGAGGAGCTCACGGAGCACCACCATCACCTGATCTGCTCGAACTGCGGCAGGGTCGAGGACGTGACCATCCCGCCCGAACTCGAATCCACGATGGACCGCACTGTCGACCGGCTCGCGCGGCGTAGCGGGTTCGCGAAGGTGCGTCACCGGCTCGACCTGATCGGCACGTGCCGCGCCTGCGCCTGAGGCTCCGGCGCGATCAGGGCGTGAGGTAGGGCTCCTCGGGAGGATCGATCGGCTCGATCGACTCGGCCTGCACGAGGATGTCGCTGCCCAACGGGTAGATCGGACCGGTCACGCGCACCCACTCGTCGGTCTCGAACCCGCCCGGCGGGGCGTCGACCACCGTCACGTAACTGATCGTCGCGTCGGCCACGCAGCAGGTGATCACGAATCGCGTGAGCTGGAAACGGTCCGCCTCGCCCGGTTCCTCGGTCACGAAGCCTTCGATCGTGACGCGCTCGCCGGCTCTCGCCCGCAGCGCGGCCTCGGCATCGACGACCGCGCGCGCGGCGGCCACGTCGACCAGGTCGATCGGGCCGCTCACGATGCGCGCGCTCGAGCCGATGCCCGACGAGTTCGAGCGTCGGTTCACCGCGTAGGACCCGAGCGTGGCGGGGGGCAACGTCAACAGCAGCACGACCGGCAGCACGATCACGCCCAGCATCCATGTCTCGCGGTTGCCCAGGGGCTGCGGGTCGCGCACCCGTGCCGACGCGAGACGGCCGAGTGCCGCAACGGTCGCGAGCACCGCGCCGAGCGGCACGAGCCACGCGGTGCGGCTCGACAGGTACAAAGACGTGCGCCCGGCTGCCATCAGGAACCAGAAGAGCCCCGCCCACGCGGTGATGGCGAGTCCCGCCGCCACACGCGGGGCGCTGAATCGAGGACGGTCGTCCGTCGGCACGGTCATCGCATCGTTCGCATACGTGCTCACCTCGTCGTTCGCATGCGTGCTCACCCGTCGTTCGCATGTGTGCTCAACCCCAGATCACCTGGATCCACAGGGTGGCCGCGAGCGTGGTCGCGCCGACCGCGATCACCACCGCCCGCAGGAACCCACGCCGGTACGTGCCCACGTAGAGCGCCGCGAGCTTCAGGTCGACCATGGGCCCGAAGACCAGGAACGCGAGCTGCGATGCGGGACCGAACGCCGTGAACGAGGCTGCGACGAAGGCATCGGATTCCGAACACAGCGACATCACGAACGCGAGCGCCATCATCGCGATCAGGCTGAGCACCGGCAGACCCGCGACCCCGTCGACGATCGACTGGGGCACGAACGTCTGGATCGCGGCAGCCATCGCCGCACCCATGATCAGGAACCGGGCCATGAACACGACGTCGCCGGTCAGGTGACCGAAGAACCGGCGCCATCCAGGCTCGGCGTCGTCGGCCTCGTGCGCCTCGACCTGGCCCGCTCTCGCTCGCAACAACTCGCCCGATCGCAGCCGGCCCATCACCCATCCGACCGTCATCGCCACGATGAAGCCGAGCGCGAGCCGTCCGAGCACCATGATCCAGAGGGTGTCGCGCCCCCGGTAGGCGACGAAGGTCGACGCCACGACGACGGGGTTCACGATCGGCGCCGCGAGCATGAACGTCACCGCAGCGCTCGGTGCGAGCCCCTTCGCCGCGAGGCGCCGGGCCACCGGTACCGACCCACATTCGCAGACGGGGAACGCGACACCCGCGGCAGCGGCCGCCGGCAGCTGGAGCCCACGGGGCAGCAGCGCGATGCGCGCGAACGCCGAGGCGGGCACGAGCACTTCGATCGCCGCCGAGACCGTGGCGCCGAGCAGGATGAACGGCATCGCTTCGACCAGGAGCGAGCCGAACACGATCAACAGGTTGCGCAGCCACGGCACGCTCGAGGGATCGGCCAGCCGCGCGAGCACGGCGATGCCCGCGAGCAGGGCCAGCACCCGAAGCACCGGGGGTCCCGAGCGGGCGCGCGAGGACGGTCCGGTTGGGGGCGAGCGCGCTTCGACCTCGAGCGCCATCAGCAGTACCTCGAGAACGCGACGGCGAACGACGGGTACACGTCGTCGAACAGGGCTTCGCCATCCGGGCCCCGCTCGCGTCGCATGGCGTCGGCCACTCGTTCCGCGGTGACGGAGCTGTCGACGAGCACCTCACGGTCGAGGAAGAGTCCGTCCGCGGCCACGCCCTGGACGACGGGAGTCCCGAGCGCGGTCTCGACGTCGGCCGCGAGCTCGGCGGCGTCGTCCGGCGCCTCGCTCCGCAGCGACCCCGTGCCTGCCACCACGAACGTTGCGTCGGGCACGAGACCGCGGACCGTCGCAACGATCCCGGCGGTCGCCGTGTCGACGCCCGATACGCGCCCATCGAGCACCACGCCCAGCACGTCGGTGATCCGGTCCGAACCGAGGTCTTCCGACGTCACGATCGTCCTGGCCGTTGCGGCGGCGTGCCGGGGGTCGCCCGCCGCGCCGACCACCCGGTCGCGGTCAGCGGCGTCGACGTACCACCCGTTGCCGATGATGCCGCGGTCGGCCGGGTCGGTGATGATCGCGCCGACGCGGGCACGCTGATCCGTGTCGTGGTCGAGGTCGTCGGCGAACGTCGCGATCACCGAGCCGGCCTCTGCGGTCGACCATGCCTCGGAGAGGTCACCGTCGTCCTCCCGAACCGTCGTGCCGGTGATGCCGTGTGCCGACGGCAATCCGCCCGTGCCGATCGTCGTGAGCGTGGCTGCCGGGTCCATCGGTAACGACCCGGTTTCGCCCTCGAGGGTGCCCGAGCCTTCGCGCAGGGCACGGCGCAGGTACGGCCAGGCGTCGGGCTCCGCCTCGAGGTCGGGAGAGCCGAGGCCCTTCAAGGCGATGACCACGACGAGTGGTGTCGGACCCGCGCGGTCGTTCGCCACGCCGTCGATCGCCTCGCCGGTGCGCACCTCGGGATGGTCCCGCGTGTATCCCGTGATCGTCTCGAGCGTGGGCGCGATCGCGTCGAGGCGGAGTCCGTCGGGCAACGTTCCCGGGTTCACTCCGCCACCGAGGAAGACGATCGGCACGCTCGTATCCGGAAGAGGACCGAGCGCCGTGCCGGATGTGCCCGAGCCCGGCCAGTCGACTCGCTCGCCGTTCTGGACCTCTGTCGAGACCATGCCGAGGCCGGAGGTCGCGGCCATCACGTCAGGAGAACGCCCCTCCCGGAAACCGGAGGCGATCGCGTGGCGCAACTCGCGCGGCAGGAGGCAGAAGGGCACCGAGGCCTGGGCTTCCGTCCCGCCGGCGTCGCAGCTGTTCCCGACGCAGAACAAGCGGAGCACCAGGGCCGGTGCCCCCACGAGCGCGAGGATCAGTAGCAGGGTCGAGAGCCGACGACCGATGGGCATGCACCCACGCTACCTCGGTCGGCCGGCGCGGCCGAGCGCCCCCGAACCCGTCACATACTCTCCACTCGGTCCCGGGCCCGCTCGGTTGTCGACGTCGACCGGGGTCGTGTTCTCTATCCCGACCATGTTCATCCGTCGCGCCGCCGCGCCCGTCGCCGTGCTCGCCGTGCTCGCCGGCACCCTGCTCGTCCGGCCGCGCGCCGAGGCCGTCGCCGAGACCGGCGACCGCGATCTCGTCAAGGTCGCCTGTTCACTCCCGCACGAGCAGTTGCTCCGCATCTGGCGAGGATGGCGTCCCGACCGCGGCGCGCAGCTCAGCTTCGTTCCGAAGGAACCGAACTTCGTCGGCTCCGGGCTGCCGCACGTCGGGCCATGGGACTACATCCAGACCGTGCCGATGCTCTGGTACGGCCCGGGATACGTGAATGCTCAGGGCGAGATCGACCGTCCGGTCACCGTCGCCGGCATCGCGCCTACCGCGGCGGAGCTGCTGAAGTTCGACGGGTTCCGGGCGCCGGACGGGCAGCCGATGACCGAGGCCCTGCTGCCTGAGGCACAGCGCGAGATCCCCAAGCTGTTCGTCACCCTCGTCTGGGACGCCGGCGGCATCAACGTGCTCGAGGAGTACCCCAACGCCTGGCCGTTCACGAGATCACTGATCCCGAAGGGCACCTGGTACACCGACGCCACCGTGGGATCGTCGCCCACGAGCACCGCGCAGATCCACGCCACGATCGGCACGGGATCGTTCCCGTTGCACCACGGCATCGTCGGGCACAACATGCTGGTCGCGGGCGACATCACCGGTCCTTGGAACCAAGGCCCGAGCTTCCTCGTGGAGCCGACCTTCGCAGACATCTACGACCGGGCCCTCGACAACGAACCGATCGCGGGCATCGTGGGCACGGTCGACATCCATTTCGGCATGCTCGGGCACGGGTCGTTCTTCTCCGGCGGCGACCGAGACATCGCGCTCACCCGCTCGGTGATCGGCGGAGAGACGCTCACCGACGAAGGTTTCGAATGGAACCTGCCGGAGCGTGAGGCCGCGTACTACCAGCTCGCGGGGTACGCCAACGACGTCGGCGGATTCGAGCGGGACAAGCAGCAGGTCGACCAGGCCGACGGGCAGCTCGACGGTAAATGGCGCGACAACGACATCGAGGAGTTGCTGCAGGGCTTCGACACGCCAGCCCGCACCCCCTACCAGCAGCGCGTGGTCGAAGACGTGATCCGGCAGGAAGGCTTCGGCGTCGACGACGTGCCCGACCTGCTGTACCTGAACTTCAAGGAGATCGACTACGTCAGCCACGTCTGGTCGATGAACTCGCCCGAGATGCTCGACGCCGTGGCCGCACAGGACCGCGCGCTGAAGGACCTCGTGACGTTCCTCGACCGCGAGGTGGGCACGGGCGAGTGGGCGATGGTGCTCACGGCGGACCATGCATCGATGCCCGACCCCGCCGCGAGCGGCGGCTACCAGATCTCGACCGGCCCGATGCAGGAGATGATCAACCGGGAGTTCGGTCGTCCTGGCGGGCCCGAGATCGTCGAGCTGATGCAACCGACCCAGGCGTTCCTGAACCTCGAGGAGCTCGAGGCGAACGGTCACACGGTCGACGACGTCGCTCGGTTCATGATGACGTTCACGCAGGCACAGACAGCCGGCGGCGGCGTGGTACCCAACCCCGGCCAGGAGAACGACGTCGTCATGACGGCCGCGTTCCCGTCGGCGTTGATGCAGGATCTCCCGTGCTTGCCGGAGGCGCAGCGATAGCCGTCGCGCGTCCACACGACGACGGCCTCGGCGGCATCACGGGCTCGCTCGTCTATCCTGTGGCGGTCCCCACAGCCTCCGCGTGGTTGTGGGCTGCCCGATGACCTCCCGCCGATGACCTCCTGGAGGACACGCTCGATGGCTGCGACCGACACCGTGGAAGCCCCTGCCGACGACACGGCGTCGCGCGGATCCGGCCCCGGCTCGAGATGGCTCGGCTCGTGGTGGATGGTCGGCGGGTTCGCCCTGCTGATGCTGCTCGTGCTCGGCTGGAAGTTCCTGGCCGATCCGAGCCTGTCGGCGCCGACGCGGGATCCCGCCTGGTACACCTGGCGCGCCCAGGTGATCCTGGAAGGCGACCCAGTGCGCGTCGCGCAGGAATGGGGCCCGAACGGCCTGTTCGCCGGTGGGTACCGCATCGCGGTGCCGCTCGCTGGGGCATTGCTGCAGCAGGTCGTGGGCATCGATCGCTACACGTTCAGCGCGTACCTCATGATCGGCATCCCGATCCTCACCGGCCTCGCGCTCGGCGCGGCACTGTTCCGCAGCCGCCGGGATCCGTTGGTGGTGTTGACCACGCTGCTGGCGACGGTCGCCTTGTTCCTCACCACCCCGTACGTCGGTTACCTCGACAACATCACGGTGCTCTTCCTGCTCGCGCTGATGATCCCATTCGTCCACGAGGCTCGAACCTCGTGGGGCGCCCGAACGGCGTTGTTCCTGATCGGAATCGCGGCGGCGTTCACGCACCCGACCACGTGCGTGATCTTCGGCGTCGTGCTGATGGGGGTGTTCGGGTTCCACTTCCTCACGAGCCGGTTCTCGTTCGGGG
This sequence comes from uncultured Actinomycetes bacterium, assembly GCA_963734685.1. Taxonomy (GTDB): domain Bacteria; phylum Actinomycetota; class UBA4738; order UBA4738; family HRBIN12; genus JAOUEA01. The sequence continues at coordinate 1,042,082 of CAVTIC010000001.1, forward strand.
CGGCGTTGCGGGCCGACGCTCCGATGCTGATGTCGGTCGGCTTCGGCATGATCGCCGGGCTCGCGATGTGGGTGGTCGGCATCTGGGGCAAGCCCGCGAGCCTCGCCGAGGCTGCGCTGCCGCCGCCGTACACGGCGAAGTTCTTCACCGACCGTCTCGTCGAGTGGGTCGAGTCGCTGCAGCCGATCGTGATCGTGCCGTTCATCGTGGTCGCGATCGCCTCGACGATCCTGCTGTCGAGGCGCACGCGCGAGCCCGCCCGCACCGAGGACCAGGTCTCGATCTGGTGGCTGATCGCGTTCGCGGGCGCGGCGAGCGTGTTCACGGGAGCGACGCTGCCCTACTACCGGTTCATGAACGCCTCGGCTGCTCCGATGGCTCTCGTCGGCCTCGGCGCGTTCGTCGCGATCCGATGGCTGCTGCGCGACCGGCGAGGCCCTGCCCTCGTTGCCGGCGCGATCGGTGCCGTGCTCGTGGTCGCCTCGCTCGGGTACGTCCTCATCGACGGGGTGCAGAACCGCTGGGTGAGCGAGGCGAACCAGTGGGCGAACCAGCAGGTGCGCACGTCGCTCGCCGCGGTGAACGAGGTCGTCGACGCCGCCGGTGAGCGACCGAACGTGCTCGTCGTGAACTACGGCGACACCGACGACCCGGCGACAGGCACGAACACGGCCTACGGCTGGGCGAAGACCTACACGAACGTCTTCCGTACCGGGCTGCCGGGGGAGGCGATCGAGCGCTCTGTCACCTACCTCGGCGCGATCGACAACTTCCTCGCGGGGGAGCGCACCACGTCGACCGCAGGCAGCGAAGGCTACACGGACGCGGCGACCGCCCACTGGTGCGAGGCCTTCGGCGGTCCCGACGCCCTCTGCGACCCGGACGGCAAGAAGGCCGAGGACTTCCAGCCGAGGTTCGAGGAGTTCTCCGAACCGCCCGTCGTGTTCCTGGTCGGTCAGTACTACGGCGGCCTCTGCAACGGGGTCGAGGCATGCTCGGGCGAACAGCAGCAGCGGACGCTCGACGCCGTGACGGCGCAGGGCGTCGAGGTCGGGCCGGATGTCTACGTGATCGAGGGCGACGGCTTGTGGTCGCCTCCGCCCGAGGTCGTCAAGAGGGCGCAGGCCGCCGCGGCCGAGGAAGCCTCGAAGTTCGAGGCCCACCCCGGGCCGCTCGAGAACCTGCCCCAGAACCTGCTGGTGGTCCTGCTCCTCGCGCTGCTCCTGATCGTGCCGGGTTGGCTCGCGTCGAGCTGGCTCGGTATCCGCACGACCGTCGATCGCATCGCGCTGATCCCCGGCATGTCCGTGGTGATCGTGCTGCTCGCCGGCATCGCGGTGCTCGCCGTGTGGCGCGGCCCGCTGAGCGTGGCGAAAGGGTGGATGGTCGTCGTCGTCGCGATCGGCCTCGGCGCGGCGCTGCGCATGGCCGACGCATGGCTCAAGCGTCCGCTCGAGGCGTTCGGCGGGTTCTTCAACGCCATGTTCGCGGCGTTCTCCAACCGCGACTTCTCGGTGCTGATGGGGGTGCAGTTCCTCGCGCAAGCCGGACAGGGCGTCGTGCAGGGTGCGATCGCGAAGTCGCTCGCGTTCGGTGGTCAGGAAGGCTTCGACGTGCAGAACCTGCCGTCGGCCGACTACCTGCTCACCGTCGTGCTGGCCCTCTACGTCCCGTACACGCTGATCTCGCCGTTCATCGGTGTGTTCATCGACCGGTTCCCGCGGCGCCGCGTCGTGTGGTGGGCCGATGTCGTCACCGCCGTCGTGGTCGTGGTCGTCGCGCTCGCCGTGCTCCTGCCGCTCGGCTCCGACACGACCGAGGGCAAAGCCTTCGCGACCGGCTCGCTGATCATCGGACTGCTGGCCGTGCAGGCGTGTGTGCGCATCGCTCTGGCGGTGAAGTCCGCCGCGATGCCCGACGTGCTCTCGGGCAAGGACCTGCTGCAGGGCAACGGTCTGTCGCAGGCAGGCGGGGCGCTCGCACAGATCTTCGGCATCGTGTTCGGCGGCGCGCTCGCAGGCTTCGTGCCGCCATTCGTCCCGGTCGTCGTCGGCGCCGCGGTGCTGCTCGTCGGCGCCTTCGTCGCGAAACAGTTGCGCCACGCCGAGCTCCGTCCGCACGAGACCACGTTCGCCCAGGAGGCGTCGCAGGTCGTCCGGAACATCGTGGCCGGCCTGAAGGAGGTCGCGAGCCGAGCGCCCGCCGCCCTCGGGCTCTCGTCGTTCCAGATGCTGCGCTACCAGTTCTGGGGCTTCGGCTTGTTCGTGTTCGGTCTCTACGCGAAGAACCTCGTGGCGGGCGGCGACTCCGACACGCTCTCGTTGGTGCTCTCGGGCTTGGGCGGCCTGGTCGGCGGCGCGCTCGGCATGGTCGTGGCCCAGAAGTACAAGGACCGTGTGCCGCCGGTGCGCCTGTTGCTCATGTCGATGGTGCTGCTCGGCATCGGAACGATCGTGGGTGGGCTGTTCGTCTCGGTAGCCGGGTTCGCCGCGATGCTGTTCATCGGCTTCTTCTCGTTCTTCGTGGGGAAGATCTCTGCCGACACGATCGTGCAGCAGACGATGCCCGACGACTTCCGCGGCCGGGCTTTCGCGTTGTTCGACATCGCGTACAACCTGGGCTACATCGTGCCGGCGGTGATCCTCTTCGTGCTCTGGACCGAGAACAGCGAGGTCACGACCCGTTCGATCCTGCTGGTGTCGGGCGTGGTGTTCCTCGGGCTCACGGCGCTCGTTGCGGCCTGGGCTCGTCGCATCCGCGGGCAGTTCGCGCCGCAGGACGACCTGATCGAGATCGACGGCGAGCCCGTGGTGCCGGCGGAGGTCGACTGACCCGGAACCGCAGACGGCCGAGCGTTCAGGCGGTCGGGAACTAGACGGGCGGCACGATCTCGCGCTCGTACGACGGGAAGTAGTTCGTGATCTGTCCGAGGCCGAACGAGCCGAGGATCTGCTCCTTTGTCTCACGATCGAGCAGGAACCGGAACGAGGCTTCGACGAGCTCCTCGGGGGTGCGATAGCGCGTACCGAACCGCTCCCACTCGGCGCGGGACACCGTGACCACGTGCTCGCTCGTCGAGCCGTCGCCGTCGGTCAGGCGCACGTGGAACCTCGAGACCAGATTCTCGATGTCGGTGCGTTCGATATCGATCGTCGTGGGTTGGGTTGCGTCGCCGGACATCGTAGGTGGCATCGTACGCTCGGGTGCCATGCTTGAGGTAGCACGGACGCCGTGGCGGAGCTGACAACCGCCGACGTCACGCTCCACGTCGAGACCGACGGCGTGGGTGAACCGGTGACCGTGTTCGCGCACGGGCTCACCAACTCGTGCATGGAGCTGGCTGCGTTCACGCCGATGGCGCCGGGCACCAAGGTGCGGTTCTGCTTCCGCGGGCATGGTCACTCGAGCACCCCGGACGCAGGCGCGTACGGTTACGCTGATTTCGCACGAGACCTCGAGGCGGTGGCGGTCGCATCGGGGGCAACATGCGCGGTCGGCACCTCCCTCGGCGCCGGTGCTCTCGCGCACCTGCTCGCGCGTGAGCCCGAACGGTTCGAGCGCCTCGTGTTCCTGCTGCCCTCGTCGCTCGAGGGCTCGATCGGATCGGATCCGCTGTTCGAACGGACCGCCGAGTTGCTCGAGTCGTTGCCGCGCGACGAGGCGATCGAGGCGATCCTGCGGGAGTCTGGCCGAGCCCGCAACTACGAGGAACAGCCGGGACTCCGTGAGTTCGACATGCTGTTGTGGCAGGACATGAACCCCGTCGGCGTCGCCCGAGCGATCCGCGAGGTGGTGCCGGACGCAGCGGTGCCCGACATCAGCGTGCTCGCAGCCGTGCACGCGCCGGCCCTCGTGATCGCCCGGGAAGGAGACTCGATCCACCCCGCGGACGTCGCGCGGCGACTCGCCGAGGTGATGCCGAACGCCGAGGCGATCGTGCTGGACTCGGAGGAAGGCTTGCTCGCCTCGATCCCGATGCTGATCGCGCGCGTGAGCAGCTTTCTCGAGGGGGGTGCGTGAGCCAGGCCGCGGCATCCCGGCGGGCCGTCGACCGCCGGGGCGAACTGGTCGGCTCGGCGATGTCCCTCGCGATGGCGGTGCTGTTCGCCGGGGTCGTGATCCTGGGCTCGAAGGTGCAGGCGGGCGGACCGCCGTTCGTCACGCTCGCGATCCGTTTCGGTGGGCAGTCGTTGTTGCTGCTCGGGCTCGCGCTCGTGCTGCGCCGTCCGGGCCTGCCGGCGCCTGGCGAACGGCTCGCGCTCGCGCTCGCCGGCACCCTGGGGTACGGCACCGAGGCGGCGCTCTACTTCTCCGCGCTGAACCACGGCTCGGCCGCCGCGGTCACCCTGCTCTTCTACACCTACCCGGTCTGGGTGATGCTCGTGACGATCGCGCTCGACCGGCGCGCCCCGTCGCCTCCGCTGTTCGTGGCGCTCGCCCTCGCGATCGGTGGCAGCGCGGTCGTCGTGCTCGGAGGCGGGGGCGGCGAGACCGACGTGGAGCCGCTCGGCATCGCGCTGGCCCTCGCGACCTCGCTCGCCTACACGGCCTACCTCGTCGGTACCGACCGCCACGTGCGCCGCACCGACCCGGTCACCGCTGCCGGGTGGCTCGGCGCCGGCGCCGCTACCTCGAACGTCGTGTTCGCGCTCGTGTTCGGGTCGTTGCTCGTGCCGGCGGGTGCCACGCCGGGCCGCCTGGCGGCGATCGTGCTGGTGTCGGCCGGGGCCTTCGCGACGATGCTCGCCGGCCTCCAACGTGTCGGCGCCGTGCGCAACGCGATCATCGGCGTGATGGAGCCACTCACGGTCGCCGTGCTCGCCTCGGTCTTCCTCGACCAGCCGATCACGCCCGCCGTCGCCGCGGGTGGATCGCTGATCCTCATCGGCGCTGTGATCGCCTCGGTCGTGCGCACGACGCGAACCGCGGAGCCGAACGTCTGATGCCGGTCGCCGCAACGCGCAGGCCGGGTTCGTCGAGACCGGCGAGAGCGAAGGCGACGAGGTCGTTGCCCGGCGTCCGCTCTGACGCTCGCTTCGGGCTGCGATACCGTCCCGCTCATGACCGACGACCTGTACTCTCGCGACGCGTACCTGCGCACCTGCGAGGCAACGGTGGTCGACGTGCGCGACGACGGTGTCGTCCTCGACCGCACCGTCTTCTATCCGCGTGGCGGTGGCCAGCCCGGCGACTCCGGAGTGCTGCGATGGGACGGCGGCGAATGCCGCGTGACCGACAGCACGAAGTCGCGCGACGACGGTGAGGTGCTGCACGCCGTGGACCCTTCGACGCTCGCACCGCCGCCCGGCACCACGGTGACGGCAGAGATCGACTGGGACCGCCGCTACCTGCACATGCGCACCCACACCGCGTTGCACGCACTGTCGGGAGTCGTCTTCACCGACTTCGGCGCCAAGGTCACCGGAGGCAACATGGACTCCGGCGGTCTCGCCCGCATGGACTTCGAGCTCGACGGCATCAGCCAGGAGTTCGGTCGCGAGGTCGAGGATCGATTGAACGCCCGTCTCGCCGAGGACGTGCCGGTGCACGTCCACTTCCTGCCGCGGGCCGACGCGCTCGGCGATCCCGATCTGATCCGCACCAAGGTCTCGCTGATCCCGGGATCCGTCGACCCGATCCGCGTGATCGACATCACCGGCATCGACAAGCAGGCCGACGGGGGCACGCACGTCGCGTCGAGCGGCGAGGTCGGTCGGGTGCGGGTGGTCAAGACGGAGTCCAAGGGCAAGGCGAACAAGCGCATCCGCATCCAGCTCGAGCAACCGTGACGGAGGGCGTGACCGACCGCACGCCACGCGATGACGGGTTCGCGATGCCGGCCGAATGGTCTCCGCACCAGGCAACGCTCATGGCGTGGCCGACCCTGACGCGGGCGGATCTGTGGGGGGAGCTCTTCAGGGACGCGCAGCGCGACTTCGCCGCGGTCGCGAACGCGATCGCCGAGTTCGAACCGGTCGTGATGGTGGTCGATCCCGAGCAGGTGGGCCACGCTCGCGCGCTCTTGGCGGCAGGCGTCGAACTGCTCCCGACGCCGATCGACGATTCCTGGATCCGGGACTCGGGTCCGATCTTCGTCTCGAGCCGCCGCGGCGAGGTCGCGCTCGTGCACTTCGGATTCAACGGATGGGGGGAGCGCTACCGTCCGTACGATCGCGACAGCGAGGTGCCGTCGGCGATCGCGGCGCATCTCGGCATGCGACGCTACGTCGCGCCGATGATCCTCGAGGGCGGCGCCGTCACCGTCGACGGTGAGGGCACGCTGCTCACGACGGAGACCTGCCTGCTGAACCCGAACCGGAACCCGAGCCTCACCCGTCAGGACAACGAGCGCCTGCTGCGCGATTACCTGGGCGCCGACGTGGTCGTGTGGCTGCCGGGCGGATGGATGGCGAGCCGCGACACCGACGGCCACGTCGACGGCATCGCCGCGTACGTCGCGCCGGGCCAGGTGGTGCTCCACGCACCCGCCGACGGCGCCGACCCCGACCACGAGCGGGCAGCGGAGAATCGCCGACTGATCGAGGGGACCGTCGACGCCCGCGGACGCACGATCCGGGTGCTGCCGATCGACCCCGGTGCGACGCTCGAGCTCACCCACCTGAACCTGTATCTCACGAACGGGAACGCGGCGATCGTGCCTCTGGCCGGCGTTCCTCAGGACGAGATCGCCCTCGCCCAGCTCCGCGAGGCGATGCCCGACCGGCAGCTGGTCACCGTGAGCGGCCGGGTGATGCACGAGGGCGGCGGCGGTCCCCACTGCATCACCCAGCAGGTGCCGGTCGGGCGTCCGGCGGCCTGAGGACCGAGTCAGCCGGGCGCCGTGAGCTTCACGATCTCCGCCGAGGACCGCCGTCACCGACCTGTCACCCTCCGAGCAGCGCCGCGAGGGCCGAGATCGCGACCGTCGCCACGAGCCCGCCGACCGTGAGCATCAGCCTGAGCTGGGAGGGGATCGGCGACCGCCCGAACGCGAAGTAGAGCAGTGGTCCCGCGAACGGCACGAGCAGCACGACCGCCATCCATCGCGCGCGGAACGAGATCGGCTGCGATTCCAGTCGGATCAGATCCCAGAGCGCGATCGTGACCCAGGCGGCGTACAGGATGCCGGGCAGGACGTAGCCGTACAGTCCGATCAGCAAGCTCCACCACGAGGCGGCGAGCGGGGTTGCGAACACGGTGAGCTCCTTGTCGACGGTCGGTGGGACCGGCTCGATCGAGCCGACGGCGCGGATGCGGAAGGGCTGCGGCACGCTCTGCCCGGGGATCGCAGGGCGGGGCGGGGCATGCTCAGGGTCCGGCATCGTGGGTTGGTCGGGCGGCGCGGGTTGCGAGCGCCAGTCTCCGTGGGGGAACTCACCGTCGAGCGCGTCGAGGAACCGCACCCCGGCGTTCAGCGTCGGGGCGAGAGAGCCGCCGCCGACGCCGGCGAGCCACCCGTCGCACCCCCGCAGCAGCTCGATCGCCGGGGGCGTGGTCCGACCCGCATCGTTGCCGGTGAAACAGTCGCCACCCGCCGCCGGTGCCCCGAGCGCCAGGTCGGCCAGACCGGAGGCACGCACGACGTTGTCGCGCACCTCGTTCCCGCTCGTGACCCAGACGTTGCGGTCGAGGTTCGGCAGCACGGCGATGCCGTAGCGCTCGTGGTTCTCCACGAGGTTCCCGGTGATCGTGTTGCCGACGCCGCCGGTCACCAGGATGCCCGTGCCGAACGTCGGATAGGTGAGCGCCTTCGTGTCGGCCGTGGTCGAGTTGTTGTCGTGGACGAAGTTGCCGGCGATCAGCATGTCGCGCTGCGGCGGATCGGCCTCGGAGTCGAGCGTGTTCGGCACGATGCCCGCCAGGTTGAAGCGCCACTCACTGTTCACGATCGCCAGGTCGCCGCCCGCGTTCGTGCCGCTGAATCCCAGCGCGTTGTGTTCGGCGATCACGTCTCGCACCACGGCGTGGCACGGGAAGCACTGGCCGATGTAGAAGCCGGAATCGGGCGACCCGCTCGCGTAGGAACGGTCGAACTGGCCCCAGTCGGAGTCGTAGGCGAAGATGCCGTAGTCGCCGTTGCCGTACGCCGTGAGGAACGATCCCCAGTAGCCGTGCACGCTCGTCCACTGCACGCCGTTGAGCAGGTGGTTGCGGACGGTGAGGTTCTCGATCGTGACGCCGTCGGCCTCGATCACATGGATGCCGATCGCGCGCTCGAACCGGCCGTCGATCACGACACGGTTGCGGTCCATGCCGCGGATCGTGATGTAGGGCGTCGTCACGGTGACCGACTCGCGGTAGACGCCCGGGTCGATCAACACCATGCCACCGGGCTTCGCAACATCCACCGCCTCCTGGATCGTGGCGGCGTCTGCCGGCACGCGGACGGTCGCAGCGAAGCCGTCCGGCACGGGCTCGCGACCGGGGCCGATGTCACCGGCCGCGCCCGGCATCGGCGCGTCACCGACGAGGACGGTGCCCGCCATGCCCGAGCCGGGCGCGCCGTGATACTTGCAGAAGTACGTGAAGACGCCGGGCTCGTCGAAGGTGTGGGCGAACTCGATGCCGGGCCGCAGGTCGCCCGAGTCCCACGAGGCGTCGTCGGCCTGCACCGTGTGGGGGGTGCGCCCGTCCATCGTCCACTCGACCGTCCCGCCGGGCTCGATGCGCACCACGGACGGGGTGAAGAGGTTGTCGATCGCGCTCACGCTGGCGCCGTCGGCCTCGTCGGCCACTGCGGTCGGAACCCCGAGTGCCAGGGTCAGCGACGCGCCGAGGAACGCGAGCGCGAGCGAACGACAGCCGGCCATCGCGCCGAACGCTAACACCCCCTCGCCGGGCCGCCGCGCTGCGGGTACCCTGCCAGTCGATGGCCCCTGAGCGACTCTCCAGCCTCGACGCGAGCTTCCTCTACCTCGAGACGCCCGCCATGCACATGCACGTCGCCGGCGTGTCGGTCTTCGACCCGCGCGACGACGGCCCCCTCACCTACGACGACGTGCAACGGGTCGTCGAGGCGCGCCTATACCTCGCGCCGCGTCTACGGCAGAGGGTGATGCGGGTGCCGTTCGGGCTCGCGCGCCCGCTCTGGGTCGACGACGATCGCTTCGACCTCGACTTCCACCTGCGGCGGGCGGCCATCCCATCGCCGGGGGGCCGGTTCCAACTCGAGCGCGCGGTGGGGCGCGTGCTCTCGCGTCCTCTCGATCCGTCGAAGCCGCTGTGGGAGCTGTACGTGTTCGAGGGGCTCGCCGAGCGACGCACGGCCGTGCTGCTGAAGATGCACCATGCCCTCGCCGACGGCATCTCCGGCATGACGATCGCCTCGGCGCTGTTCGACCTCGCACCCGACGCCGAGATCGGCCCCTCCCGGACGACACCGTGGAAGGCGTCGCCGCCTCCGACCCGCGAGGAACTATTGCGCGATGCCGCTCAGGATCTCGTGCTGCACCCTCTCGAGGCGCTCGGGCATGCGGTGGGCGCGCCGGCGCGCACGTTGCACGTGGTCGCCGAGACCCTCTCGGGTGTCCGCGACGTGGTGGACATGGGCGCGCCGCCCGCAGGTCCGTTCGACACCGAGATCGGGCCCGCCCGCCGGTTCGCGATGGCCGAGGCGTCGTTCGAACGCATCCGGCAGATCAAGCGCGCGCTCGGTGGCACGGTGAACGACGTCGTGCTCACGGCGGTGGCTGGAGGGCTGCACGACCTGCTCGAGCACCGGGGCGAGGACACGAGGGGGCGAACGCTCCGGGTGATGGTGCCGGTGTCGGTGCGCTCGAAGGCGCAGCAGGGCGAGGTCGGCAATCGCGTGGCGCCGGCATTCGTCGACGTGCCGGTCGGACCACTGCGCGCCCGCACCCGGCTGCAACGTGTCCGTCGGGCGACCTCGCAGCTCAAAGAGTCGGCGATGGCCCTGAGCGCCGACTCGATCATCGGGCTCGGCGCCTACTCCCCACCGGCGCTGCACGCGATGGCCGCCCGACTCGCCAGTCGCGGCCGCTGGTTCAACCTTGTCGTGTCCAACGTGCCCGCGCCCCAGGTGCCCATGTATCTCGCGGGGGCGTCGCTCGTGGCGAGCTACCCGTCGATGCCGCTCGGGGAGCGGAGCGGGCTCTCGGTCGCATGCACGAGCCTGGCCGGCACCATGGCATTCGGGCTCACGGCCGACTGGGATTCGCTGCCCGACGTCGAGGTGCTGGCACGCGGCATCGAGACCGCGGTCGACGAGCTCGAGAAGGCCGCGGCTGCCGCTCAGCCGAAGCGGGCCGGCTGAATCAGTCGAGCATCTCCGAGTGCCAGTCGGCCACTTCGACCAGCCATCGACCCGGCGCTTCCATCTGCGGCACGTGCCCGAGGTCGGGGAAGATCCGCCCGCGCCACGCCGGGTACGCGCGGAGCGCGGCCTCCGCGCAGGCGGCGGGTACGAGCCGGTCGCGGCGGCCGTGCAGCACCAGCACGGGGCACCGCACGCCGTCCATCGCCCGCTTCGCCACGTCGGGTCTGCGCCCGAGCCGTCGGAGCGATCGCCACGCGTCCTGGAACGCAGCCGGCGCGTCGGGGTCGAGTCCGCGCTCGCGTACCTGTTCGACCGTCAGCCGCACGATCTCCTCGGGGATCGAGGAGGGATCGGCGGCCACGAACCGGAACCCGAGGCGCACGGCGCGTCCGGCATCGAGCAGTCGCAACCGCGCCTCGAGCACCAGCGGGCCGAGCCCCGGCGCATCGTAGGCGGCGAACCCCACGATCACCGCCGGGTGTGGGAAAGCCCCCCGTACCCACGGGAACGGCGAGTCGGTCAGCACGAGTCCCGCCGGCGATGCGGGCTCGACGGCGGCGTGGAGCATGCCGATCACCGCACCCATCGAGTTCCCCACGATCACGACCCGACCGCTCGCGTGCTCCTCGATGAATCGGGAGAGCACCCGCCGCTCGTCCATGAGCCCGGAGCCCCGCCCGTCCCTCGACGCGAAACCGAACCCGGGAAGATCGAGGGCAAGCACCCTTCCGAGGCCTGCGAGCCCCGCCGCCACCTGCACCCAGTTCAGATGTGAGCCACCCAGCCCGTGCACCAGCACGAAGGTCGTGTCGGCTGGTCCGTCCCACGCACGGTAGGTGACGGGCCCGTCGACGTCGGCCGTCCGCAACTCGGGCAGGTCCAGGCTCACACCTCCAGGCTACCGGCAGGCTACCGGCAGGCTCCGGCAGGCTCCCGGTCGACTCACGCGGCTTGCCCCAGCTCTGGGCGTGGGGGCAGCGCAGGGCAGGGAACCGCGGAGGGGTTCCTGGCGAATGGTCAGCGACGCCTCGGAGGGAAGCTTCTGCTCGTGTGAGGCGTTGTGCGCTAGGAACGACGGTAAGGCTGGGAAGGGGCCGGGAAGGGGGAGGTCGTGGTGAAGATCGAGAACCGATGCATCGCCGACCGTCACAAGACCTTCACGCCTGTTCGACTTTACAGAAGCGAATGGAACGCATTACCATACGCATGAGCGGCTGCCAAGGCGTTTTCTTCCGTGCGCCCTGTCCCTTGGCGACCGTGAACGAGGGGAAATCGAGATCCCGAGGAACTGCGGCGTCGCGCCATGCGACCGGGCGGCCTCGAGGAGGAGCGTGATACGAAGTGCCGGAGCCAGCGCGTCCCTTGGGGACCGATGACGCCGATGACCTGCGCCTCTACCTGGAGGCGGCGGCTCGTGAGCCGCTGCTCACCAAGGAGGAAGAGGTCGAACTCGCCATGACGATCGAGGCGGGCAAGGAGGCCGAAGAGCGCCTCCGTGCCGGGCGTCTACGGTCCGAGAAGAGCATCGCGAAGGCCCGCCGTGACGTTCGCACGGCCGAGGCCGCGCGCCAGCGGTTCATCATGGCCAACCTGCGACTCGTCGTGTCCGTGGCCCGCAAGTACCAGGGCCAGGGGCTCCCGCTCCTCGATCTGATCCAGGAGGGGAACATCGGACTGATGCGCGCGGTCGAGCTGTTCGACTGGCGCCGCGGATTCAAGTTCTCGACCTACGCCACGTGGTGGATCCGCCAGGGCATCACCCGCGCGATCGCCGATCGCTCGCGGTCGATCCGCCTGCCGGTACACATCCACGACCGGCTGCGCAAGCTGAACCGCACGCGGTTCCAGTTCGCCCAGTCGATGGGTCGCGAGCCCTCGCGTGAGGAGCTCGCGAAGGCGCTCGACACCACGGTCGAGGAGATCGACGACCTCACCGAGATGGGTCGCCGTGAGCCGCTGTCGTTGCAGTCGCCCGTGGGCGAGGACACCGAGCTCGGTGACCTGATCGAGGAGGTCGACTCCGACGCCGCGTTCAACGAGGTCGAGGACGCCCTGCTCCGCGAGGAGATCGGCGGCGCCGTCGACCGCGTGCTCGACGAGCGCGAGCGTCACGTGGTGGCACTCCGCTACGGGCTCGAGAACGGCCAGCCGCTCAGCCTGCGCGAGACCGGCAAGGTGCTCGGTCTCAGTGGCGAGCGCGTTCGCCTGATCGAGCGCGAGGCGCTGCGGAAGCTGCGCGACTCGAACCTGATCAACGCGGTAGCGCTCGGCTGAGTCGAGCCCGACGATGAGCTATCGAGGCCGGGGGCGACGCCCCCGGCCTCGGTCGTTCCGGGTAGGTACGACCACCCGTTTCCGGGCGTTCAGGAGCCGTTTCGTGGTGCCGATATCGGGGGTGCGCCACCGTCGGCGCGAACGGAGTGCCCATGACGATGACGTCCCCCCGCGACGCCGACCAGAGCCAGAACGACGAGCTCTGGGCGTTGCTGCGCGCGACGGAGCGGCGCGCCTTCGAGGCGGAGGCGAAGTACGACGCCCTCATGGCACAGCTTCCGGCCGCGATCTACGTGTACTCCCCGGAGCTCGACGGACCGACGCTGCACATGAGCCCGTTCATCGAGGAGATCCTGGGTGTCCCCGCCTCGGCGTTCTACGGCGACGACGATATCTGGGACGAGCTGATCCACCCCGACGATCGCGAGCGGGCACGGATCGACTACGAGTCGTACCTGCGCACCGGCCGCCCCGAAGCGGGCGAGTACCGCTACGTCCGCCCCGACGGTCGAATCGTCTGGGTGCACGATCGCTCGACCCTGTTGCGTGATCCCGACGGCGAACCGCTCTTCATCCAGGGGGTGCTGCACGACATCACGTCGACCAAGGAAGCCGAGCTCCGCATGCATCACCTGGCACACCACGATGTGCTCACCGGTCTGCCGAACCGGGCCATGTTCGAGGAACATCTGGAGCTGGCGGTTGCGCGGGCTCGACGGCAGGGGTCCGCGGTCGCGGTGCTGTTCACCGACCTCGATGGCTTCAAGACGGTCAACGATGAGCTCGGTCATGCGGCGGGCGACGAGATGCTGGTGGAGATAGCGGCCCGCATGGCTCATGCGACACGCGACACCGACCTGGTGGCCCGGTTCGGGGGAGACGAGTTCCTCGTGCTCCTGGCCGACCTCGACGACGCCCCCGGCGCCGCGGAGGCCGTGGTGCGAGCCGTCGCCGATCGCATCGCCGGCCACGTGGGGCGACCGTTCCGTCTGCGTGATCGTACGATCGAGTCGAGCATCAGCGTGGGGGCCTGCCTGTTCCCGCACGAGGCGTCGGACGGCGACAACTTGATGCGTCTGGCGGACGCAGCGATGTATGACCAGAAGCGACTCGGTCGCAGCACCAGGCTGGTCAGCTGACCGTCGCGAGCACCCGCGCGTAGCATGGCGACCGTGGAGCCCCACGAGACGATCGAGCTGATCCGGCGCTCGGTGATCGGCGAGGACGAAGCGATCGCGACGCCGTTCGGGCTGCGGCGCGTGACCTACGCCGACTACACCGCGTCGGGGCGTTCCCTCTCGTTCATCGAAGACTTCGTCCGAGGCACGGTGCTGCCCCTGTACGCCAACACCCATACGGAATCGAGCGGCACCGGACTGCAGACGACAAGGTTCCGCGAGGACGCGCGTCGCATCATCCGTGATGCCTGCGGGGCCAACGAGGACGATCATGCGGTCGTCTTCTGTGGCAGCGGGTCGACCGGCGCGATCGCCAAGTTGATCGACTGCCTGCAGCTGCGGCTTCTCGCCGACCTGGACGACCGGTACAAACTGCTCGAGCGCATCCCGGCCGCCGAGCGGCCCGTGGTGTTCATCGGTCCGTACGAGCACCATTCCAACGAGCTGCCATGGCGGGAATCGATCGCCGACCTCGTGACCGTGCCCGAGGACCGCGATGGGCGCATCGACCTCGAGGCGCTGGAACGGTCCCTGGTCGAGCATGAAGCTCGTCCGCTGAAGATCGGCAGCTTCTCGGCCGCGTCGAACGTCACCGGGATCCTGTCCGACGTGCGAGCGATCTCGGCGCTGCTGCACCGCCACGGAGCGCTGTCGTGCTGGGATTTCGCCGCCGCGGCACCCTACGTCGGGATCGAGATGGCCCCGCCGGGCGACGGTGCCGATGACCTCGACGCCGTCTTCCTCTCGCCCCACAAGTTCGTCGGCGGGCCCGGCACACCCGGCGTGCTCGTGGCGCGCCGCGCCCTGTTCCACAACCGTGTGCCGAGCGTGCCCGGCGGGGGCACGGTGGCCTACGTCAACCCGACCGAGCACGTCTACCTCGGCGAGATCGAGCATCGCGAGGAGGGTGGCACCCCGGCGATCGTCGAGTCGATCCGCGCGGGGCTGGTGTTCCAGCTCAAGCAGGCGGTGGGCGTCGAGGCGATCCGGGAGCGCGAGGAGTCGTTCACCCACCGGGCGATGCATCGATGGTCGGAGAACCCCGCCATCGAGATCCTGGGCAGTCACGACCTTCCTCGGCTCTCGATCGTGTCGTTCGTGGTGCGCCACGACGGCCGGTACCTGCATCACAACTTCGTCGTGGCCGTGCTGAACGACCTGTTCGGGATCCAGGCGCGGGGAGGCTGCTCATGTGCCGGTCCGTACGGGCACAGGCTGCTCGGCATCGACCTCGACACCTCGCACGAGTTCGAGCGCCAGATCGCGAACGGATGCGAGGGCATCAAGCCGGGGTGGGTGCGCGTGAACTTCAACTACTTCATCAGCGAGAAGGTGTTCGGCTACGTGCTCGATGCCGTGGACCTGGTGGCGACCGAGGGGTGGCGCCTGCTGCCCCGCTACCGGTTCGAGCCGACGAGCGGGATGTGGCGACACGCCGACGGGCAACCCGAGCCGCCGATGACGCTCGATGACGTGCGGTACCACGATGGCGCGATGCGGTTCACGGGACATCGCCACCGGGCCCCCGAGTCGGCGCTGGCAGGCTACCTCGAGGAAGCGCGTGCGGTGCTCGGCGAACCGCCGCCACCGATCGACCGCGCCGCGCACGTGGAAGGGGGGGCCGACTTCGAGCACCTTCGGTGGTTCTGGCTGCCCGAGGAGATCGCCGCCCGCGTGTGAACCGTGCGCAGGATCACGCCGGATCGCCTGCCAGCGTGCGGGCGCGTGAGACCACCGCCTCGAGCCCGGCCCGGTAGCGCTCCCGGAACGCCGACGGGGACTCGCCTGGGTGGGCCGAGATCGCGTCGCCGTAGACGAGCGCCATCGTGTGGCGTCGCAGCAAGGAGTGACGGTCGAGCCCGGCGCGCGGCCACACCTCCTGCGTGCCCCAGATGCCGACGGGCACCACCGGCGCTCCCGAGGGGATCGCGACACGCGTGAGCCCGGAGCGGATGCGCTGCAGTCCCTCGGCAGCGTCGTCGTGCACCCGCCCCTCGGGGAAGATGCCCACGCAGGAGCCGGTGCGAGCCGCCTCGACGGCTTCGTCGAGGGCTCCGGTGTCGCCGGCGCCGCGACGGATCGGGATCTGCCTCGCCTGCCGCAGGATCCATCCGATCGGCCCGTGGAAGACCTCTGCGGCGATCAGGTTGCGGGTGGCTCGCCGTCGGTGGGTGCCGGTCACCGCCGAGACAGCGGGTCCGTCGAGCACGCTCAGGTGGTTCGGCGCGAGCACGAGGGCCCCGGCGCGCGGCACGTGGTCGATGCCCTCGATCCGAAGCCGGAACACCAGCGACATGATCGCGCGGACGAGCGGGGCTCCGATCGTCCAGATCCAGTTCATCTCGCGTGCGTCGGTGCGCGCATCCGGGCCGTTCACGTGAGCGGATCCACGCCCGGGAAGACCACGACCGACCGGATCACCTGGCCGGCGAGCATCGCCCGGACGGCCTCGGCCAGATCGACGTCGCTGAGCGAGATCTCGCGCGTGACCATGCCGTCGAGGTCGAGCGAGCCGTCGATCGCCCAGCGCGCCATCTCGGGGAAGTCCTCGGAGGGGATCGGGTCGCCACCGTCGGTGACGAGCAGGTTCACCTTGTGGGGGTAGGCAGCCCGGTCGGAGCCGTTCCACGGGAGGGTGATCTCGCTCGGCACGGGCGGAACGCCGATCGCGACGGCGGTGCCGGCGAACCCCAGCATCTCCACGGCCTGCCGAACGCACTCGGGGCGACCGACGGCCTCGAACGCGACGTCGACACCCTCGCCACCTGTCAGCGCCCGGACCGCCTCGACCGGGTCGCCGGCGCTCGCGTCGACGACGTCGGTGGCGCCGAACCCGACGGCCCACTCCAGCTTCGCCGGCACGACGTCGACCGCGATCAGCCTCGCCGCGCCGGCGACCCTCGCGCCCTGCAGCGCCGCCAGGCCGATGCCGCCCAGGCCGATCACGGCGATGTGCGCACCCGGCCAGACCTTCGCGGTCTGGGTCGCCGCCCCGACCCCGGTCGAGACCCCGCACCCGAGCAGGCAGGCCCGCGAGAGCGCGAGGCCGTCGGGCATCGGCACCACCTGCGGCTCGGTCACCACCGTGTGCGTGGCCAACGTGCCGCACTGCAACACGCCGGTCAGCACCCGGCCGTCGCTCGCTCGGCGCACGCGTGGCGGCTGCTGCAGCTCGTGTCCGCACCGGCGGGGCGCGCCACGCAGGCACTGGCGGCACCGGCCGCAGGGCACGGCCCAAGCGAGGACGACCCGGTCACCGGGCGTCACCGTGGTCACTCCTTGTCCGACGGCCTCGACCACGCCCGCTCCCTCGTGTCCGAGCATCATCGGCCACGGAGCGCCCCAGTTCCCGTGCTCGATCGCCCAGACGTCGCTGTGACAGACGCCGCTGGCAGCGATGCCGACGAGCACCTCGCCCGGACCGGGATCGTCGATCGCGATCGGCACGACGTGGACCGCGTCGCCCTGTCGTTCGACGACGGCGCCGAGACCGTCCATGGTCGATCCTCTCCTCCTCGTCCCGAGGCGGCCATGCTAGCGTCAGCCGTATGGACCTCCAGGCGCTGCATGCGCTCGCGGCCGAACGCTACGACGCCTTCGTGGCCGAGCTCGAACAGATGGTCGACGTCGATTGCGGCTCGTACACGCCGGCCGGCGTGAACACGATCGCGGACCTGTGTGAGGCGCGCATGCGCGAGCACGGGTGGAAGGTCGACCGCCGCCCGCATACCCCGGTGGGGGCCGAACCACAGCTCGGCGACCTCGTGATCGGCACGCTCGAGGGATCCGGTGGGCCGAACATCATGCTGGTGGGGCACATGGACACCGTCTTCGACGAGGGAACGGTCGCCGAGCGGCCGTTCCGCATCGAGGGTGACATCGCGCGCGGACCGGGCGTGTCCGACATGAAGGGCGGGTTGCTCACCGGGTTCCATGCGGTCGAGGCGATCCAGCGAGCCGGGTTCGACGGGTTCGGTCGTATCACGTACGTCTGCAACCCCGACGAGGAGATCGGCTCGCCCTTTTCCGGACCGGTGATCGGTGCGCTCGCGCCCGAGCACGACGCCGCCTTCGTGCTCGAGGGCGCGCGAGCCAACGGCGACATCGTGAGCGCGCGCAAAGGCATCACGGACTACACGATCGGGTTCTCGGGTCGGGCAGCGCACGCGGGCGTCGAGCCCGAGAAGGGTGCGAACGCCGTGCTGGCGGCCGCCCACGCCACGATCGCGATGCAAGCGCTGAACGGACGGTGGCCCGCCGTGACCGTGAACGTGGGGGTCGTCCGCGGAGGCACGCGCACGAACGTGGTCGCCGAGCGCTGCGTGCTCCACGTCGACCTTCGCTCACCCGAGCTCGCGACCCTCGAAGCTGCGGAAGCCGAGATCGAACGCCTCTGCCGCGAGCACGGAGTGGCGGGTGTGGTCGCGAACGTGGACGGCAATGGGTGGCATCGTCCGATGGAGAAGAAGGAAGGGGGGGCCCGTCTCGCCGCGCTCGCGATCGAGGTCGCGTCGGAGCTCGGGTTCGAGCTCCGAGACGCCGCCACCGGCGGTGCGAGCGATGCCAACACGACG
Source organism: uncultured Actinomycetes bacterium (assembly GCA_963734685.1). GTDB lineage: Bacteria > Actinomycetota > UBA4738 > UBA4738 > HRBIN12 > JAOUEA01. The sequence continues at coordinate 1,060,384 of CAVTIC010000001.1, forward strand.
AGCGCCGCGGGCACCCCCACGATCGACGGGCTCGGCCCGATCGGTGGTGACGACCACGCCCCGGCCGAATGGCTCGATCTCACGAGCGTGGTGCCGAGGGTGGCCCTGCTCGCGGGACTGATCTCGAGGGTCTGAGGCTGTGCACGACGAGCGCGGGCGGCCCTTCGTCGAGGACTACCGTGAGCTCGTCGAAGGCATCCCCGCGATCCTGTACGTCGACCGGCCCGACGAGTACTCCACGAACTTCTACACGAGCCCGCAGGCCGAGTCTCTGCTCGGCTACACCCGGGAAGAGTGGGGCACCGACCAGGACCTGTGGCTGCGCATCATCCATCCCGACGACGTCGATGCGGTGAAGGCCGAGAACGAGCGATCGAACGCCGACGGGGAGCCCTTCCACGCGGAGTACCGCGTCGTGGCCAAGGACGGACGCATCGTGTGGATCCGCGACGACGCCCTGCTCGTCCGTGACGAGCAGGGCCTGCCTCGGTACTGGCGGGGCATCATGCTCGACGTCTCCGCCGAGAAGGAAGCCGAGGAGAAGCTCCGTTGGAGCCTCGACGTGCTGCGTCGCACGATCCAGCAGCGGCGCGAGCTCGCCCACCGCATCGAGACGGCTCAGGAAGTGGAACGCCGCCGGATCGCGGCCGACATCCACGACGACCCCGTGCAGGTGATGAGCGCGGTCGACGTGCGTCTCGCGATGCTCGCGGAGCAGCCCGAGACGATCACGACCGCGGCGCTCGCCGAACTGCAGACGACCGTTCGTCAATCCATCGAGAGGCTTCGCTCGCTCGTGTTCGAGCTGAGGCCCGCGGCGCTCGATCGTGAGGGGCTGATCCCGGCGATCGACCAGTACCTGGCGCACACGGCGAAGGAGACGGGGTGGTCGTACGAGATCGTCGACGAGCTGACCGGCGAGCCCGAATCCGAGCTGCGAGCGGCGCTCTACCGCACCGTGCAGGAAGCGGTGGCGAACGCGCGGAAGCACGCCGATGCCCACCGGGTCTCGGTGCGGGTGACGACGGCCGGCGACGGGGTGGCGATGAGGGTCGTCGACGATGGCAGGGGGTTCGACACCGATCGCATCGACACGCCGGAGCCAGGGCACCTGGGTCTGCCCACGATGATCGAGCGCGCCGAGCTCATCGGCGGCTGGTGCCGTGTCTCGAGCGTGGCCGAAGGGGGCACGACCGTGGAGTGCTGGCTGCCGTCCGGCGACGACCACCGATCGGACCGCCGAGAGGCGCCGTGAGACGGCGACACGGCACGCGGAGGACCCGCCTGTACGCCCGTCGCCGGCCCTCAGGGGCATGAGCAGGCCGACGACCTCGAGACCGTGTTCGGCCGCGGGTCCGTGATCGCGATGCGCCGGGAGCTTCGAGCCCGCTAGTCGGGTTCGAGCGCCGGGGCGAGCGCGGGGGCGGCCTCGTTCGCCACCACGAACAGCTCGGTGTCGAACACCGTGCGGAACCGGTCGGCCACGCCGCGAGGACGCCAGCCGGGCGGCACTGGGGCCACCACCTCGAAGCCGCCGCGGAGCCAGTTGCACGAGATCGGGGCAGGCGCGCCCGGCGGGATGCGCCGGTTCAACTCGTCGGCGAGCGTGAGCGCGGTCGCGGCCCGAAGCACGGTCTGCCTGTCATCCTCCGGCACGAGCCGGCCGTAGGGACCGAGCCGTGTGTCGTCGTCCGCCTGGCGAAGGATCGCGGTGAGCGCGCCGAGGTCGGCGTGTGAGAACCCCGCCAGGTCGGCGGCGATCACGATGTTGGCGGCGTGCTCGAAGCGGTCGTAGTAGTCGATCGCGCGACCGATGTCGAGCAGGGTCGCGGCGTGGGCGAGCATCTCGCGGAGCCGAAGCGGCGCAACGGGCTCGAGCGCGGTGAGCAGGTCGGCCGCGAGCCCGGTTCGCCGCTCGGCCGCCCCCAGATCCCACGTGCGGAACCTGGCGGCGAGGGTCGCGACCGAGATCGCGCGCACCCACTCGGGCGAGGGAGCGCTGGAGCCGGTGGTCGCCAGGGCGAGCCCTTCGCGAAGGCCGCGGCTCGACACGACGACCTCCGACGCGCCGACGTGCTTCGCGATGCTCTGGATCACGAGCGCGCCGCCCACGATCGTGTCCGCCCGGTCGGGGTTCAGGCCGGGCATCTGCGCCCGGCGCTTCATGGTGCGGCCGACGAGATCGTCGATCAAGGCGGCGAGCCGCTTGTCGGTGAGCCGGTACCCGTGGAGCAGGGGCAGCGGGTACTCCGTGCGGCGAAGGTCGATCTTGGCGAGGTTCCGCACGGTGCCGCCGATGCCGACGAGCTGCTCGTCCTTGCCGATCTCGGTGATGCCTGCATCGGTCACGGACGACTTCACCGACTTGCGGAGGGCGCGCATCTCGTGTTCGTCCGGTGGATCCGAGGCCAGGAACCGGTCGCTCACGCGCAGCGAGCCCAGCGGGAGCGACCACGACCGCACGAGCCGCCGGTCGCGGAACGACGACACCTCGGCGCTGCCGCCGCCGACGTCGAACGTGAACCCGCTCGTCACGGGCAGATCGTGCACGGCGCCGAAGAAGCCGAGCATCGCCTCGTGATCGCCGTCGATCGTCTGCAGTGGCACGCCCAGGCGGTGCGCGCGATCGACCAGCTCGTGTCCGTCGGTCGCGTCGCGCACCGCCGAGGTGGCGACGGCGATCATCTGGCGCGCTCCCGCCCCCTCGGCGACGGCGAGGAAGTCGCGCAGTGCCTCGACCGTCCGTTCGATCGCCTCGGGTCCGAGCTCGCCGGAGTCGCGCAGGTCACGGGCGAGCCGCAACGGGGCACGGGCGTCCTCGATCACATCGAGGTGCTCGCCCCGTCGCAAGCGGAACACGATCATGCGTCCGGAGTTGGAGCCGATGTCGACGACCGCGAACGGCCGGTCGTCGGGGGCGGGGTCGAACACCGCGTTCACGCCCAGATGCTCCCACACCATGGTGTCGGCTCGGTGAACGGGAAGGAAGGCGGTTCGTTGACAGGCCCGGGCCGCTCCCCCAGACTTTCAGGCGCAGTTCCGGCCGCTCGCCTCGACCTCATGACCCGGCGAGGTTCCCACCCCGCGACTCCTGCGTCGCTCGACGGCGTTCGTTTCCCGCACCCCCAGCGACCACGAATGTCGTCGACACGTTCCGCACCCGTGAAAGGGAGACTCCATGCGACGGCTGCGACCGGAGACCACGTACCTCGTCTACTCGACCGTCGAGGGGTTCGTGTTCCACATGATGTCGGTGCTGTTCAGCGTCTACCTGATCGTCGAGCTCGAGCTGGGGCCGCTGCAGCTGCTGCTGATGGGCACCGTGCTCGAGGGCGCCTACCTGCTGTTCGAGGTGCCGACCGGCGTGGTCGCCGACACCGTGAGCCGGCGCCTCTCGGTCGTGATCGGTCTGGTCGGCACCGGCGCCGCATTCCTGCTGCTCGGGGTCTCGGGGTCGTTCGCGGTCGCCATGGTGTCGCAGGCGTTGTGGGGCTTGTTCGCGACGTTCCAGAGCGGCGCGGACGTGGCATGGCTCACCGACGAGATCGGGGAGGAAGCCGCGCAGCCGATGTACCTGCGGAGCGAACAGTGGTGGCAGGCCGGCTCGCTCGTCGGCATCGCGGTGGGCGTCGCGATCGCGTCGTTCACCACGCTGCGAACCCCGATCCTGCTGAGCGGCGCGGGGTTCGTGCTGCTCGGCGTGTTCATGGCGCTCGCCATGCGCGAGGAAGGCTTCCACCCCGAGCGGCGCGAGGGCGAGCGTCTGCACACCTCGCTGGCGACCACGGTCCGCGAGGGCGTCGCCGTCGTGCGGGCCCACCACGTGATGCTGTTGATCCTCGCGACGGCCGCGCTGCACGGCATGTCGACCGAGGGCTTCGATCGACTCGCCGACCTGCACCTGCTCGACGACATCGGGCTGCCGACGCTGGGCGGCATCGCACTGCCGGTCTGGTTCGGCATCCTCGACGGTGGGGCGCTCCTGCTCGGCATCGTCGCGCTCGCGGTCGTGAAACGGCACGTGCACCTGCAGGGGCACGCCGCCGTGGCGCGGGTGCTCGCGGTGGTCGACGTCGTGCTCGTCGCCTCGGTGGTCGCGTTCGCGCTGGTCGCGAGCTTCTGGTGGGCGCTCGCGGCCTTCTGGGTCGTGGGCACCCTGCGGAGCGTCCGCGAGCCGGTGTTCACCGCGTGGATCAACCAAGGGCTCGACGCGAAGACGCGCGCGACGATCAACTCGATCGGCGGACAGTCCGACGCGATCGGGCAAGCCGTGGGCGGGCCGGGCATCGGCCTGGTCGCGCGCTCGGTCTCGGTGCCGACCGCGCTCGTCGTCTCGGGCGTGCTCCGGCTCCCGGCGCTGTTCCTCTATGCGCGGGCGATCAAGCGTGGCTCGGTGGGCACGCTTGCACCCGACGAGATCGACGCCGAGCTTCGGCTGGAGGACGAGCCGGCCACGGCCGAGGTGCCCGAAGGCCCGGACGTGCCGCCCGAGCGGTAGGGCTGCGGTGCGTGCAGGGCGGCCCGGCCCCGATCACCGGTTCGCGGGTGGCACGTCGACCACCGAGCGGGCGCGACGTGTCGATCCGTCGCTGCGTTCCCAGTCGCGGATCGCCTCGGCGAGGCCGATCAGGATCGCGCTGCCGCCCGTGACCGCGACGAGCCGCCCGATCGGCGACCGCTTCAGCCCCGGCACACGCATGATCAGCGGCACCGACACGATGACCGCGCCCGCGAGCACGTTGCGCAGGCGCCGTCCGGCGGGGGAATCGAGGAATTCGAGCAGCTCGTCGGCCGCGATGTCCGCTCGCTCGGCGAGGTGTCTGATGCGTTCCATGCTGCTCATGGCCACCAATCTAGCGCGCCGCGACGCGAGCGACGGTGCGGACGCGTACGCGCCTCAACCCTCGGCCTGCGCGGCGAACGGCGTGGCCGGCGCCGGCACGCGCACCCCGATGCGCGCGTCGACGACGACCGCGCCGTCGGTGCCGACGATGACAGGGTTGCAGTCCATCTCCGCGATCGCGTCGTGCGTCACGGCGAGCGCGCCCAAGCGAAGCACGACCTCCGTCAGGGCGGCGACGTCGGCCTTCGGCGCCCCTCGGAACCCGTCCAGCAGCGGGAACGTCGAGAGCGACCGGATCATCTCCTCGACGTCGAGATCGGTGAGGGGCGCCACCCGCACGGCCACGTCCCGGGTGAGCTCGACGGTCACGCCACCCGCCCCCACCGCGATCACCGGACCGAACACCGGGTCGGCCACGGCGCCCACGAGCATCTCGACGCCGGCGGCGATCATCTCCTGCACGAGGAAGCCGTCGAGGCGTTCGCCCGCACCTTCCACCCGGTCGGCCATCGCCGTCGCGGCCGCGAGCACGTCGTCGGGGACGAGGTCGAGCACGACCGCGCCGACCTCGGTCTTGTGCACGGGCCCGATCGCCTTCAGGGCCACCGAGCCGCCGAACGACGACGCGGTCTCGACGGCTTCCTCGGGTGTGGCGACATGCGCCTGCCGCGCGGTGGGCACGCCGTAGCATCCGAGCAGCTCGCGGACCTCCTCGGGCGTGAGCCATCCCTCGCCCCGGGTGAGCGCCCCGGCGATCACCGCCGCGGCTTCGTCCTCCCGGACGTCGAATGCGGGCACGGTTCCTTCGGGCTTCGAGCGCCACACGCCCAGCTCCGTCGCGTGCGCGAGGGCGATCGCCGCCTGCTCGGGGAAGGCGAACGATGGCACGCGGACGCCGGGGGCTCGCAGCGCATCGGGCAGCCCGCGCGAGGACATGAAGGATGTGAGCACCGGGATGCGTCCATCGATCGACGCGATCGCATCGATCATCGCGCCGGCGATCGCGGGCGCGGACGATTCCAGAGGGGGGATGTACAGCACGATCAGCGCGTCGATGCCCCGATCGGCCGCCACGGTGCGGATCGCGCGGCCGTAGTCCTCGGGGGAGGCCGACGCGATCATGTCGACGGGGTTCGAGAGCGAAGCCTCGGCGGGCAGGAAGGTCTCCAGCGTCGAGACCGTCTCGTCGGAGAGCTCGGGCACCGACAGGCCGTTGGCCTCGCAGGTATCGGCGCACAGGATGCCGAGGCCTCCCGCGTTCGTCACGATCGCGACCCGGTCGCCGGCCGGTACCGGCTGGTTCGCGAGCAGCGTGGCGACGTCGAACATCTCCTCGAGCGTGTCGGTGCGGATCACCCCGTGCTGGCGGAAGAGCGCGTCGACCGTGGTGTCGCTCGCGGCGAGCAGCGCCCCCGTGTGCGACGAGGCCGCGCGCCGGCCGGCGACGCTGCGGCCCGACTTCACGACCACGATCGGCTTCGTGCGTCCGATGCGGCGAGCGAGGCGTCCGAAGCGGCGGGGGTTCCCGAAACTCTCGAGGTAGAGCAGCACGAGGTCGGTGCTCTCGTCCTGCTCCCAGTAGCAGAGCAGGTCGTTGCCCGAGACGTCGGCCTTGTTGCCGACCGAGACGAACGTCGACAGGCCGAGCCCGAGCGCCGCCGCTTGCCCCATGACGGCGAGCCCGAGCGCGCCGCTCTGCGACAGGAACCCGACGCGCCCGGAGGGCGGCCACGCGGTGACGAACGTGCCGTTCAGCAGCAGGTCCGAGCGGGTGTTCACCACGCCCATGCAGTTCGGGCCGATCAGCCGCATGCCGCTCGCCCGGCAGACCTCGAGCAGCTCGTGCTGTCGGTCGAGCCCCTCGGGTCCGGTCTCGCCGAAGCCCGCGGAGATCACGATCATCCCGCGCACACCTTTCTCGGCGCACTCGCGCGCCACGTCGACGACCCGGGCGGCCGGCACCGCGATGAACGCGACGTCGACCTCGCCGGGGATCTCGAGCACCGACGGGTAGGCAGGCACGCCCTGCACGGCGGGCGTGCTCGGGTTCACTGGGTACACGACCCCTTGGAACGGGCCCGAGAGCAGGTTGTGCAGCAGGCGTCCTCCGATCGATGCGGGGTCGCGCGAGGCGCCGATCACCGCGATCGCGCTCGGCTCGAGAAGCACGCGGACGGCGGCGGCCGCCGCGGCATCCTCACGCTGCTCGTACCGCTCGGCCGCCTCGTCGGTGATCTCGGTCGGGAACTCCACCTCGACCTCGCCGGGCACCGCGCGGATGCGCACCGCGAACCCCGTGCGCCGGAAGACGTCGATCATGCGGTGGTTCTCAGGCAGCACCTGGGCCACGCAGGTCTCGATGCCGTTGGCCTGCGCGGCCTGTGCGAGGTGGGCGATCAACAGCGAGCCGAGTCCGTGTCCTTGCAGCTCGTCGGCGACGCTCACGCTCACCTCGGCCCGCGGCACGGCGCCCTCACGAACGTACTGTGCGCCGCCGACCACGGTGCCGTCGGGTCCACCCGTGAATGCGAGGAGGGTGAGGTGGTCGACGTAGTCGACGTCGACGGCCCGCGCCGCCACCTCGGTGATGTCGACCGAGAGACCCCAGAACCGCAAGCGTCGGGACTCGTCGGAGAGGCCGATCAGGTAGTCCTCGACGCGCTCGCGGTCGTCGGGGCGCGCCGGGCGGATGTGGACCGTGCTGCCGTCACGCAGCACGAGATCGACCTCACGGTGGGCCGGGTAGCGCCGGTGGTCGTCGGACGTGCTCATCGCGGAGGCGGACGGGAATCGAACCCGCCTGGGAGCTCATCGCCCCCACGTCGGTTTTGAAGACCGCGGGGCCCACCAGGAACCCTGACGCCTCCACCGCCCAGGCTACCCGCCGGACGTGGTGAAGGGTGCTGGCGTGGGTGGTCCGCAGCCGGTACGCTGGCCACTAGTCCATATCAGACTAGAAAGGATGTCCGTCGCGATGGCGACCAAGGTGGAGATCGTGGTGCTCGGTCTGCTGGCCGAGGAGCCGATGTACGGATACGACCTGCTCGAGCGGTTCCGGGAGCGCGGCATGGGGTTCTGGACCGAGCTGAGTCGGGCCTCCGTGTACCAGGTGCTGAAGCGTCTCGAACGCGATGGACTCGTGACCGGGAAGGCGCAGGAAGGCCGCGTCGGGCCCGACCGGCGGGTCTTTCGCATCACCCGTGCGGGTCGCGACCTGCTGGCCGATGGTCTCGTCGCGATGGCATCGGAGCTGGTGCCGTACGACACCGACGGTGGGGTGGCGCTCGGGTTCGCGCACGTATTGCCCGCGTCGTCGGCGAAGGCGTTGGCCGACGTTCGTGAGCGCTCGGCGCGCGATCTGCTCGACGCCGTGCGGACCGAGCTCGCCCGCACCGCGACGGATCGCGACGCCGGCCGCGCCGTCTCGACCGCGATGCTGCAACAGCAGGCGGCGCTCGCCGAGGCCGAGCTCTCGTGGCTCAAGACCTACCGCACGGCGCTCGGCAAGGTGCGCCGCTGACCCACCGGTTCAAGTCGGTGGCCGACCGTACGATGGGAATGACGATGGAAGCCGCATTCTTCGACCTCGACAAGACGATCATCTCTCGCTCGTCCTCGCTCGCCCTCTCGCGGCCGCTGTACCGCGCGGGCATGGTCTCGCGCTCGCAGCTCGTGCGGGGGGCGTACGCGCAACTCGTCTACCTGCTGGTCGGGGCCGACGAGGACAAGATGGAGCGCCTCAAGGAAGGCATGCTCTCGCTCACGAGGGGGTGGAACCGGGCGCAGGTCGAGACGCTCGTGCGCGAGGTCATCTTCGATGTGATCGACCCGTACGTGTACCAGGAAGCGCTCGACCTCATGGCGCTGCACCGCAGCGAGGGCCGGCGCATCTACATCGTGTCGAGCTCGCCCGAGGAAGTCGTGCGGCCCCTCGCCCAGCACTTCGGCGCGAGCGGGGTCATCGCGACCCGCGCCGAGATCGACGACGACGGCCGGTACACCGGTGAGCTCGCGTTCTACGCCTACGGCGAACAGAAGGCCGAGGCGATCGAGGGTCTGGCGACCCGGCTCGGCATCGACCTCGATCGCTCGTACGCCTACAGCGACTCGGTCACCGACCTGCCGATGCTCTCGGCGGTAGGGCATCCGGTCGCGGTGAACCCCGACCGCGACCTGCGACGCGAGGCCGAGGAACGCGGATGGCAGGTGCGCGATTTCCGCCGGCCGGTCCGGTTGCGCACGCGCATCGCGCAGGCCGTGCCGCCGCCGAAGCCCTCGATCGCCGCCGCGGTCGGCGCAGCCGCGATCGCGGTCGTGCTCGTCTGGGTCGTGCTGAGGTCGCGCTTGAATCGCGAGGAAGGCTGAGGGCCTCGTTCTAACGAGAGTTCAGTCAACCCTGGTCGCTTGAGCGAGGCAAACCGGCAGGTCGAAGCGGCGCGGTTTGCGTCGTTCGGACTGGCGGGTGTACGGTCGTGTGGGTGCCGAGAGGTACCCGCGAGGGGAGCAGAACCCACGCGCGAGTCAAGCCGCGGGAGGCATGCTCAGGCCCCGGGGGCAACGCCGCCGGCGCCCGAGCACGTGCGAGACGAGACGCTTGATACCTGCTCCCCTCGCGCTATGCCTGGAACCCGTTTGACGCATGTCTCGGCGATCGTGTTCAGCCAAGCGCTGCAGGGTGCTCCAGCAGGTCGGCCAGACGCTCGGCGCGGAACGCGGCCTGGAGAGGGCGACCACCACCGACGTCGCGCGCGATCAGCGCCAGCTCGCGTTCAACCGACGGGCCGAGTCGGCCGGTGCGGCCGTGGACCAACGGATCGAGGCGCCCCACTGCCCGATCGAGACGCTGGACCGCCTGTGCGAGCGGCCCCTGTCGGCGGGTGCGGAAGTCGTCGAGCGAGATGACCTGTGCCATGCCCCGAACGATAGCCCGAGGGTCTGACAGAGAATGCGAGGGAGCCTCGGGTCGGTGGTCTGACTCAGGGTCTGACCGGCCGGAACGTGCCTGTGGGCGTGAGCTGTCGACCACCCTCCTGAGGCTCGGATCGGCACGACCGGTCGGGCGAACGTGACCTTATAGGAGCCTGGCCTGGCCCCAATCTCTGTCCTGTCCGCCCTCCCGGCCGGCACGTGCCACCACCGCCGTCGGTTGGAAGGGGGGGATGGCATGGCCACGATGCCACAGGTGGCTCGTTCGGTCACCGTCGGGGTGGACACCCACCGTGACGTGCACGTCGGCGCGGTCGTCGACGTGCTGGGGCAGGTGCTCGGGACAGTGATGGTGCCGAGCGATGAGGCGGGGTTCCGTGAGCTCGAGCGGTTCGCTCAGGGGTTCGGACCCATCGTCAAGGTCGGCGTGGAAGGGACCGGCGCCTACGGGGCCGGGCTGGCTCGGTGGCTCCGCTGCCGAGGCGACGAGGTGATCGAGGTCGATCGCCCCGATCGACGTCTCAGGCGCGCTCAGGGCAAGTCCGATCCGATCGACGCCTGCTCCGCGGCTCGCCAGGTCCTGTCGGAGCAAGCCCGTAGTGTGCCGAAGACGCGCGACGGAGCGGTGGAGCAGATCCGCGTGCTTCGGGTGGCCCGCCGCTCGGCGATCCGCTCACGCACGCAGACGATGAACCAGCTGCACAACCTCGTCTTGACGTCTCCGGGGGTGCTGCGACAACAGCTCAGGGGGCTGTCTGCCGGCGAGCTCGTGCGACGAGCCTCCTCGTTCAGGGCCGGGCCGGTGGACTCACCGATCAGCGCCACGAAGTTCGCGATGCGGGAACTGGCGCGTCGCCATCGGTTCTTGACCGAGCAGATCGCGGAACTGGATCGTCACCTCGTCCAACTCGTGAGGGAGGAGGCCCCGGGCCTGCTGAGCCTGAGGGGTGTGGGCACCGACGTCGCTGGGGCACTCCTCGTCACGGCAGGCGACAACCCCGAGCGACTGCGCAGCGAGTCCTCGTTCGCGCATCTGTGCGGGGTGGCGCCGCTTCCGGCGTCTTCGGGCACCATCACCCGACACCGCCTGAACCGCGGTGGGGACCGATCGGCCAACAACGCTCTGTGGACGATCGTGATGGTGCGGATGAGCTGTGACGAGCGCACCAAGGCCTACGTGATGCGCAGATCGGCTGAGGGCAAGACCAAGATGGAGATCATCCGATGCCTCAAGCGCTACGTCGCGAGGGAGGTGTTCGCCGCAATCACGGCTTGAAGGGAGGCATAGGAGCATCACGCGGATGCAAGGGCGGCGACGTCCGGTGTGAGCGGGAGTCTTCGTGGGCTCAGCGAGGGCTTACGGCCGTGCGGGCCAGGAGCCCGCGTCTCTCCAGAGTCGTCTCGCTTCGTTGCCGTGGTAGGGGCTGAAGAGCTCGTCCGTCGCGTCGATGCCGAGGCTGGTCACTCCGTTGACGGAACCGAATCCAGTGTCGTCCAACCGGATCAACCATGCTCCTCCGCTCGACCCCCCGGTCATGCTGCAATCGATCCCGGTTTGGTCGGGACCCGGCCGCGGGGGGTTCAGGAACCGCTTGGTGCCGTCCTCGCAGGCATAGAGGCGCTGCCCATCGAAGGGTGGAGCGGCCGGGTAACCGATCGCGGTCCAGGACTGCGACCGGGGCTGGTTCCACGCGATGCCTTGACCGCCGAGAGCGTCGACGATCCGCTCTCCCCCGCGGCGATACATCACGGTGGCCGCGACGTCGTACGAGAAGTTGGATCTGGAGAACCAGTCGTCCGTCGTGTACTGCCTCCTCACGACCCATTCTCCGTGGGGACAGGCGCCATCGATGTAGGCGGGGCAGAACATCATCCGTTTCGACCACTGCTTCTTCTCGACGACGCAATGGCCCGCTGTCCAGACGAGGGAGCGGTTCCGGCTGTTGACCACGGTGGCCGAGCACACGTAGTTGCCGCCGTTCCAGCTGAAGAAGACCTTGCCCTCCGTGAGGGCAGGGGGGAACGCATACTGATCGAGCGGCCAGAAGTACTCCGTGCCGGCTCCCAGCGGACCTACATGTGGCGCCTGCACCGACGACGGTGGGGTTGCGGGTGGAGAGGCCGGATAGCTTCCCGGTACGCCTTCCGAAGCGGCAGATGCCCTCATGACCGAGGCGGTCGCGATCCGTTCAGGCACGTCCCACTGATCCGCACGCCGCATCCGGTGGCTCGTCCAGTACTTCCTGACCGAACCGATGCTGCTCTTGGGCTGATGGCGAACCTGTACTGCCGAGACGGCGTCGGAGTGCGGCCCGCCGCGAGGCGCTCGTCTCTCCGACCCGGAGCCTGATCCCGTCATGAACAGAGATGAGAGGATGGTGAGGGAAGCGAGCATCAAGATGCCAACGACTCGTTGGATCGATCGCATCGCTACCCTCCCTCCGTCTCCCCCGATCGTTGCGGCCCGGGCTGGGCCCGGGCCGCAACGCTCGGTAGGACTAGCCCAACGCCTCACGCAACCGGTGGGCACGCCACCTCGAGGTGGAAGGGCCGCTTGGCGCTCTTGCCTTGCTTGTCGTGCGTCGTCAGGAACACGCCGTTCGGCTCGCCGTTGCGCCCGACCGTGGTGATGATACCGGGCTTCGCGCTGCCGGTCGAGTTCGTCTTCCCGATCGTGGCGACGTACGTGCAGTTGCGCACGTTGATCGGGAAGATCACCTCGTAGTTGCCTTCCCCGAGACCGGTGCTGGTCACACCTGAGGTCGTCGAGCGGTCGAGCGTCCCGTCTGGTCCGACCACGGCGCCCATCACGAACGCGTCGACCAGCACCCCTCTGGGCTCCGGCTTCGCGTCGCTGCCCGAGGTGTTCGGCGCCGCAGCCCCCGCGATCCCCAGTCCCAGGGACCCGGCTGCCACCAGCATGACGGAGACGGCCGCGATCCAGCCGATCGTCTTGCTCCGCATCTTCCCCCTCCTTCCGTCGGTACCTCGCACCCTAGCCCATCGAGCCGGGACGGGTTGCTGCGGAAAGGTGACCTGGGGATGGCCGGTCGGCGTCGCTTGCGTGACCAGTTCGTGCGACTTCGGCGCGAGCCGATATCAGCGGTGTGAGGGATCGAGGGGAGTCGAGGTCCCGTCAGGCCTTGGGCTCGTCTCCTGGTTCTTCTGGGGGTTGCTCTCCGCGGGGAGTGTTTCCCGAGCGGATGCCTTCGGTGGCTTCGTTGACGGTGGCGGTGATGGCGTCGCCGATCGCGCTGACGGCGTCGGTGAGATCCCTCTTCGCCTGATCGTCGCGAAGGGTGGCGCCGAGCGCGGTGAACCCGCGTGAGAGCTCGTCCATCAGCTCCTTCGCCGCCCGTTGGAGCTCGCGCTGCGTCTCCTCGGCCTCGCCGGCCTCGGTCGATCCGGCTTCCCGGTACCGATCCGCGACACGACGTCCCCACGACCCGAACTTCTCGCCCACGTCGCTCCATGCCTGCTTCGCACTGTCTGCCATCGAGATCCCCTCCTCTATGCGACGCGAACGCTCGTGACCGGGGCGAGGCGCTCGTGCACCTGGAACCACGACGCGCCCGCGTCGGGCGAGCCGAAGACATCACCGCTCGTGGCGCCGAAGAACAACTGCATGCCTGCGCCTTCGCCGGTCGCCCCGAAGGCCTGGCGCAACACGGTGAGGTAGGCCTCCGTCGCCGGAAGCCCATCGCCGCGCGCCGTCCACGTCGACCCGGCGTCGCGGGTCTCGTACACGCGCACCTCGGCGTCGGGAGTCACGCGGTCGACGTCGGCGACCAGCGGGATCACGAAGGCGCTGTCGGCGTCGGCGGGGTCGACCACCAACGGGAACCCGAATCCGCTCGGCAGCCCGGCGCGGATCTCGTTCCAGCTCGAGCCCTCGTCGTCGCTACGGTAGACGTTGCCGTGGAACTGCATGAACAGCCGCTCGGGCCGGGCCGGCGCCCGGTGCATGTTGTGCACGCAGAGCACGTTGGTGCCCTCGCGGGCTTCCTCGGGCATGTACTCGGGCACGAGGCCCGTGAATCCGGTGCGCCAGGTCTGTCCGCCGTCCTCGGTGATCCACACCCCCGCGGCGCTCACGCCGACGGCCAGGCACTCGGGATCGCCTGGCCAGGGGCAGATCGAGTGCAGCGCGAGCCCGCCGGCACCGGGCTGCCAGTCGCCGGCCTGGTGCTCCTTCCAGAGGGACTCGTTGAGCGACCATGACTCGCCGTCGTCGGTCGAGACGAACAGCGCCGCCGGCGCGACGCCCGCGTAGAGCACGCCGTCGGCCTCGCCCGGCGTGATCACCCAGATGCGCTCGAGCGTGGTCGTCTCGCCCTGCGAGCCTTCGGAGCCTTCGGAGCCGCCCTCAGGGAAGACCGGCCCGGTCGCTTGGGTCCACTGGCCGGTCGGGTCGTCGGTGTACATCAGCCGCGGCCCGTAGAACCCCGACGTGTGGCTCGCGAAATACCGGCCGGTGCGCGGGTCGCGCATCGCGTATTCCACGACGTCGCCGGGGAAGGCGCGGGTCGCGATCTCGAACGGCTCGCCGGCCGCAGGGTCGCCCCGCAGTACGAACAGGCCTTTCTTGGTGCCGACCAGCAACTCAGTCATGCGCTCATCCTCCCGAGATCGACGGGAGCACCTGCAACACGTCGGCCGGTGCGACGGGCGAGTCCTCCCTGGTGCGTTCTCCGTTCAGGAACACGTTCACGTGCGGACGGACCCGGCCCTGCTCGTCGAGGATCCAACCCACGATCGGCGGATGGCGCGACTCGAGCTCGCGCAACACCTCGCCCACGGTCGCACCGGGGAGATCGTGCCGTGCGTCGCCCCCCGCGCGCTGGGACAGGGGCGCTCTGAGCGTCACCACCGCCATACCGTCGAGCCTATCGCGGGTCGCGGACGGGCGCGCTTGCGGTTCCTTGCCACTCGCCCGCGGCGAACCTCAGCGTCGGGGCGCGACCGGCTGACGGATGATCGTGCGCATGCGCGCCGGCGCCGTGCGCTGCGGGTCGGTGAGGTAGACCTCGTGGTGCTTGCCGACCGGCATGAACCCCTCCCGCTTCACGAAGTCGTACAGACGCTCGAGGGTCGGGCGCTCGGCCGCGAACGGCCCGCGGTGCAGCACCTGGGCGCTCGACCCTTCGTCGAACGCTTCGAAACGCACCAGGTCGAGCGCGGGGAGCTGCTTCCGGCCGTGCACGACAGCGGTCGTCTCGGCCACCAGATCGGGCGTGACCATCGCCGGCTGGGCCACCATGAGGGTCCAGTCCCAGTCGGACTTGTCGTCGAAATCCCAGACCCGGGCGTTCGGGATCCACCAGAGCCCTTCCAGAGGCATGACGGCGTAGTCGATGCCGCCGGGGAGCTTGCGCAGGCGGAACTTCAGTGCGTACGCGACCGCGTACAACGCCTCGACCGCGTCCTTGAACGCCTTCGACCCGTTCGGGTCGCCGTGGCCGTCGACCATCAGGTAAGAGATCGTCGGCACTTCGACCAACGCGGGCTGCTCATGGGCGTCGTAGAGGTCGCCCAACTCGCGTCGGTAGTCCACCTTGGGCACCTTCGTCGCCGTGACCACCATGACGCACCTCCTTCTCACCCCCATGCGTACACCTGCCGGGGGGTGGGTGGACGGGGCCGGGGGTCCCGGGACGTGCGGGCCGCCTCTCCGCTCGGGGTGGGGGCCGGGGGGACGGTCTGGTCAGACGGGCCTGCGGGCGAGGAAGCCCTCGGCTCCGACGCTGTCCTCGTCGTCGTAGCCGGTGCCCACCGAGCGCGCATCGACGAAGCCGACCTCGGCGAGTAGCTCGGGCCAGGTGGCCCTCGGGAAGAGTCCGAGCGTGTGGCGATCGGTGGACGAGCGGACCGTGCCGTCGGCCTCGCGGAGCAGGTAGGCGAAGTCGTCGATGTACCAGGTGTCGTCTGGGTCGGGGTCCCATCGCCACTGCAGGTAGCGAAGGGCCCGAGGGTCGGCTGGATCGGTGGCGTCGTGGCCGCCGTGGTCGGTCTCGTCGGTGTAGGTCTCGCGCACGTGGTCGGGTTCGAACAGCGCGGCACCGCCGGGACGTAGGTGGGTGAACGCGGTCTCGAACGCCGCGCGGAGGTCGGTCTCGGTCGTGAGGTAGCTGATCGCGTCGTGGACGAAGACGGCGTCGAACGTGCGGGTGAGGCGCAGGGTGCGCATGTCGCCCTCGATGTGTTCACACTCCGGGTTGATCGTGCGGCTCAGCGCGAGCATCTCGGGGGAGAGGTCGGTGAGCGTGAGGATCGCATGTGCCTTCATGTGGAACGCGTTGTTCCCACCGCCCGAGCCGAGCTCGAGGATCGTCGCCGGCGGTTCGCCGATCGCCTCGCCGAGCACCACGAGCCCGTGGGCGGCGCCGGGCGCGTACTCCTCGGGGGCCGTGAGCAGATGGAACCACGGCGCCAGGTCCGTGTAGAGATGGGGCTGCTCGTCACGCATCGCGGTCATCCGCGGACGGGGGGCAGGCACGTGAGCCCGTCGAAGTCGCGCGTCGGGAACGCCGCCGAGAAGGCCTGAGCGTCGGGGTCGCCCTGGAACTCGGTGCCGGCCGCCAGCTCTCCGCGCGTGGCCGAGGCCAGCGCCGCCGCCACATCGTCGATCGAGTAGCCGTTGTCAGCGAGCGCCTGCTCGTCCATCCAGATCTGGGTGGGACGGGCCCGCACGACCACCTGGGGGCCGCCGGGCTCGGCGAAGCGTTGCTCGATGAACGTGGTGAGGGCGGTGATGCCGATCGAGAGCGCCCCCGAGACGGCCGGGTCGTACTGGTGACCGTGATCGGCCGTGAGCACCATGGCCCACTCGCCTCGTCCGACCTCCTGGTCGAGGAAGCCCACCAGGTTGGCGAGCGAGTCATCCTGCCAGCGGAGCGTCTGGCCCATCTCCTCGCCGTTCACGCTGAAGATGTGTCCGACGGAGTCCACCGCCTTCAGGTTCACGTAGAGCAGGTCGGGTGTCCCATCGGCACCGAAACCCTCGCGGCGGATCACTTCCTCGACGATGCGCGTCTGGTACGGGGTGCGTGCCGGCGTCTGGAACCCCTGCTCGAGCGCGTCGAAGGGGTAATCGCCCCAGGCCTGGTCGACGACGCCGTCTTCCTGGTCGAGCCTCGCCAGGTCCCGTTCGATGCCGGGCACCTCGTTCACGTAGTCGGGCATCTCGAAGTAGGGCGCCATGCCGGTGGTGAGCTGCCACGTCGAACCCTCGTCGCCGCCGGTGCTCGCCTGCTCCTGCTCGCGCATGATCGCGAGGTCGGTGTCGCCGCCTTCCCAGAGCGAGCCGTGACCGACCATGCCGGTGTGCGCCCCCAGCGTGGAGATCACCCCGACGAGCGGCTCGTTGCCGTGCGCGACGTCGTAGAGGTCGGCGAGGGTCGGCAGCAACAGCGTGCCGGGGCCGTCTTCCTGCGGCTTGTCGATCGAGCCGTCGATCTCCTGGTACAGGTCGATCACGCCGTGACGGCGCGGGAAGGCGCCGGTGCCGATCGTGGCATGCGTGGGCGGCGTGTTCGAGGGCGAGGAGCCGATCTCTGCATCGTCGAACCAGACACCGTCGTCGATCATGCTCGCGAGGAACGGCCAGTCGTCGGGCCACTGGTCGAGCACGTTCCGTCCTGCGCCGTCCCACACGAGCGTCAGCAGCAGCTTCGGCGGGTCGGCACGCTCGGCGTCGGGCAGCAGCGCCCTGGTGAGCTCGTGGCCGTCGGGCGCGTCGAAGCCGAAGTCGAGCATCGAGGCGTTCGTGGGGGCGATGTCGGCCAGCGTTGCCCGGCCGTCGATGCGGCCGAGCGCGGGCACGCGTCCGGGTCCGTAGAAGAAGAGCGGCACCTCCTGCACGTAGTCCCATGGACCGGCGTGGCTGAGCCCCCCGCCCACGTAGTCGGGCTCGGCCGCCACGATCTGGATGTCGCCGCTGGCGTCGGCCCGGGTTCCCTGCCAGACGCGCAGCAGCTCCCGCCGGGGGAGGTCGCAGGCCGTGGAGGACGAGGACGTCGTCGTTCCGCTCGCGCCCGTCGAGGGGATCGGCGTGGTGGCCTCGCTCTGCTCACCGTCGGAGGCGAGCTGCGTGGCGAGCACGCCGACCAGCCCGACGACGAGGAGGAGGCCGATCACGCGGACCCAGCCGGGGGTCGATCGCGAGGAAGTTCGTCCGGTGTCGGTCACGGAGGTGAAGCCTACCGGGCCTCCGCGAGAGGGCCGCCACCGTACTCGAAGTGCATGCCGTCGGGGATCAGGAAGTCGCCGCCCCAGTTGAACCCGAGGTCCTCGAAGATCGCGACGATACGAGGGTCCATCGTGGGCGTCGCGCCGAACGCGTTCTCGGGCGCGTTGATGTCGACCGCGGCCCCGTAGGCGTGGAACGACGGTGGGTTCGAAGGGCTCCGCGCCACCGTACGGGCGTTGAAACACCCGGCGGTCGAGTGGATCAGTGACCTCAGCCCCGCGCGTTCCACCTGGTGCATCGCGCGCACGAGGTCCTCCATGAAGTCGCGGTGGCAGGTGAGCGTGCCGAGCACCGGTACCGAACGGGTGACGAGGTTCGCCTCGATCCACGCCGGGTCGATGCGGAAGGATGCCGGGTTCGCGGGGTCGAGCGCGGCGGCGAACTCGCCGAACGCCTGCTTCAGCACGACGGGCGGGTTCACCCCGTTGGCCACGCGCATATACGGGCTGGCGCCGGGTCCTTCGACGCGCATCGGCTCGCTGGCCGGGACCAGCGGGCGCACCATCCGTTCGAACGCCCCGAGGCTCTGATCCCCGGCGGGGAAGGCCCAGAGGTAACGGTCGTCGACGATACCCAGACGCAGGCCAACCTCGCGGGAGACGAGCAGCTCACTCCAGCCGATCAGCTCCTCGGGCACCACGGCTCCGACGCGCACCGACCGGTCGCCGAACTCGAGCGTGCCGCCGACGCCGAGGCCCCGCACGACGGCGCTGCGTGTGCCGAGCACCCCGTGCCCTCGTTCGAGCGTTCCGACCACGTCGCCGCGGGCCCCCCGGGGCAGGAACCGCGCGATCTCGACCGGGTTCACCGCGAAGGCGTCGATCGGGATCGCGAACGGCGGCTGGGGGCGGTCGACCACATCGCCGCCGGCGTCGAGCGATCGCGTCAGCCACCGCGTGTCGCCGGCGACGACCACGGTCGACTCGAGTCCACGCACCGTGCGCACCCGCACCCTGAAGTCGAACGGCAGGCCGCCCGGCGTCCAAGCGAGGAAGTACGGAGGAGGCTCGGGGGTGGCGGGCTCGGGCGCCTCGGGCGCGGCGATCCCTGCGGTGGCGCCGACGGCCGGTGCCCCCACCTCCGCCGCGCGATCCGCGGCTCGGGCAGCGGCCGGTACGGACTCTCCCGGGGGACCGGACATCATGAGCGCGACCGACGCGACGCCCATCGTCGTGACGATCCCCAGGAAGACCCACCGCCGCCACGGCATGCCGGTTCTTAGGCCGGTTCTTAGGCCGGTTCTTAGGCTGGTTCTTCGGCCGGTTCTTCGGCCGGTTCTTCGGCCGGTTCCGAGGTCGGGTCCGTGGCCGTTCCCCTGTGGCGGGTGTGCGCCCATCGCCGGCTACCGGGCCGGGGCTCGGTGGTACTCGAAGTGGTTGCCGTCGGGCACGATGAAGCGGCCGCCCCAGGCGAAGCCCCATCGCTCCATCACCGCGACGAGCCGCGGGTCCTGATCGGGGGGCACGCCGTAGTAGTTGCCGGCGATGTTCAGGTCGACCGCGATGCCCCATGAGTGATGCGAGAGCATCGCCGAGGGATCGCGACCGATGAACCGGGGGGCGAAGCACCCGTCGTAGCTCTCGACGAGCTTCCCGAGGCCCCGACGCACCAGCTCTCTCACGGCGCCGCGCAGCTGAGGCATCACCGAGCGGTGGCACGTGACCAGGCCGAGCACGGGCAGGCGGGCGGTCTCCATCTGCGCCTGCGTCCATGCCGGATCGAGGTCGAGGTAGCCCGGACGGCCGGGCTCGGGGCGGGCCGCGAACTCGCCGAACAGCGTCTTCAGCATGACCGTGGGCAACACCGCGTCGCCCGGCCGGAAGTACGGGGTCTCGCCCTGGGCGCGCACCTGCACCCTCCCGTACGGCCCGAGCTCCGTGGGGAGCAGGCGGTCGAGGGCGCCGCGGAGGGCATCGGTGCGGAGCGCCCGCCCGGCCGCGGGCCGCAGCAGCAGCGAGCGGTCGGTCCGCACACCGATGCGGCGGCCGGTCTCGCGGGAGACCATCAGCTCGGCCGCGCCGACGGCCTCGTCGGGCAACACGGCCGCGATGCGCACGCGCTCGCCGCCCGGGAACCCGAGCACGGCGCCCGGCCCAACTCCGCGCACCACCGCCGACGTGGCCCCGAGCACCCCCTCCCCGGCGATCAGCGCCTCGGACACCGGGCGGTCGGCCGCCGGCAGGAAGGTCGCGAACGTCGCCGGATCGACCGCGATCGTGTCGAGCGGGATGCGGTACTCGCCGCGCGATCGATCCACCGTCTCGCCGTCGGCATCCCAGGAACGGGTGAGCCAGGCGTTGTCCTGGGCGACCGTGGTGACGCGTCCGGTCTGCGGCAGTGATCGCACCGCGTCGTCGAAGCCCGTCGGCAGGCCCCGCGGCACCCAGACGAGGAACGTCTCTGGTGGCATGCGGCCGGGGGCCGCCGGCGCGCCGTCGGGCCCACCGGCGCTCGGCGTTGCCCCACCCTGCAGCGCCACGGTGACCACCGCGCCGACCACGAGACCGGCGATCGCCGCCGCCACGGGTCGCACGCCGTTGCGTGCGCGATCCCTCACGGCTCTCCTCACGACGCCACCGCCGGGAGCCCTCGCACGGGCATCGAGCTCGCGATCGCGAGCAGGTCTCGCAATGGCAGGTTCGTCTCCAGGAACAGGCTCGTGTCGTCACCGAGGATCGCGAGCCGCCGCCCGAGCCCGTCGGCGGCGGGCTCGAAGTAGGCGACGCCGCCACCCGGCAACGTCACGCGGGTGGCGTCGGGCCCCACCGGTCCGAACGCGCGACCGGTCAGGCGGCCCGGCCGCTCGCCCACGCGGAGGTACTCGAGGCCGTCGGCGTAGACGAGCAGCGACCTCGGCGCACCGACTCCCTCCGGCGGCGCCACGGCCGTGGCGAGTTCGAGGGCGCCGGTGTCGGTCGGGGTCGCCGGCCGATACCCCAGGCGCTCGGCCAGCGACGCGATGTCGAGGCCACCCCCTGCCCGTCCGGGGATCTCGAACAGCGACGGGTCGGGTTCCCCTCGATCGATCGAGGTGGCTCGCACGTCGAGGATCGCCGTGCTCGGCACCTCGATCGGCAGCCCGAAACGGAGCTCCCAGTCGCGGCGCCGCGCGC
The DNA here is from genome assembly GCA_963734685.1 of uncultured Actinomycetes bacterium. Classification (GTDB taxonomy): domain Bacteria; phylum Actinomycetota; class UBA4738; order UBA4738; family HRBIN12; genus JAOUEA01. The sequence continues at coordinate 1,081,514 of CAVTIC010000001.1, forward strand.
CGTCGGCGGGGAAGACCGTGATGCGCACGGGCAGCCACGACTCCGCGTCGAGCAGCAGCTCCACGCGGTCGCCGCCGAAGAACGGCCGCCACGTGCCGCCGAGCCGCAGGAACGGGAACATCGGCGCGGCCCGGTCGAACGTCGTCTCGACGCGCACCACGTCGCGATCACCGACCTGCTCCGTGCCGAGCACCCGGATGCCCCTGGCCGAGCCGACCGTACGCAGCGGCACGACGAGGTCGGCCGGCAGCGGCGCCGCGAGCGAGTACGGCGAGGTGGTCGTGACCGTCGTGCGCGTCGTCGGGCAGGCGTCGGCGGGCAGTCCGGTCGGACACCCCGTGGGGCCGGAGAGGTAGGTCGCCGGCATGTCCTCGACGTAGGTGATGTCGGTGGGGGTCCATGCGGCAGAGGGGTAGGCGGTGCGATCGTCGACCTCGAGGCGGAAGCGCTGCGGCGGGAGGAACGCCACGCGCATCTGCAGCCGTCGTTCGGGCACCTCCGGCGCGAGGCCCCGTTCCACGATCTCGAACGTGCCTCGGAACGAGTCCAGGCTCGGCGAGGCCGCGCGCACGCCTTGGGCGACGGCCTGGGCGGAGATCGCGTCACGGTCGCGCCCGCGGAACGGTCCGCCCACGATCACGCTGCCGATCACCGCGCCCGCGACGAGCGCCGCCGCCACGGGCATCGCGCGGCGCAGCGGCTTCCGATGCCTGCGAGGGGAGGTCGCGGCCCGCTCGAGAGGGGGAGCCTGCTCGAGCGAGCCGACGATGCGGTCGACCAGGTCGGGCACGGGGTCGGCCGGGCGGATCCGCACGGCGGTGCGCACCCGCGCCGAGCCTTCGGCGAAGGCCCGGCACGCCGGACAGCTCTCGACGTGCGAGTCGACGTCGGTCCCGTGGCGCCCGCCGACGTGTTCGCCGTCCATGCGGGCCGAGAGCACGAGCTGCGCTCCATCGCAATTCATCGCCGCCGCCCCTCGCCGGGCCCGTCCGCCGCCGCCTCGCCCGATGCGCCGGGCTCTTCCTCGGCGATCGCCGCGCACAGCGCCTGCCGGGCCCGGAACATGCGGCTCTTCACCGTGCCCGGCGCCACCGCGAGCACGTCGGCGGCTTCCCGGTAGCTGAGCCCGAACACCTCCACCAGCAGGAACGTCTCCCTGTGCTCGTGGGAGATCGAGCGCAACGCCTCGTCGAGCACGGCGTGGGACGTCGCGTCGGAGACCGAACCCTCGACCTCGCGGTCGCCGTCGTGCACGAGCGGGAACCGCCGAGCCCGGAGCGAATCCATCGCGCAGTTCCTGGTGATGCTGAACAGCCACGATCCGAACTTCCGGTCGCCGCGGAATCCGTCGAGGAAGCGGAACGCCCGCAAGAAGGCGTCCTGGGTGACGTCGGCGGCAAGCTCGCGGTCGCGCGTGAGGTGCCAGGCGAACCGGTAGACGTCGGCCTGATACTCGCGCACGAGTTGTTCGAACGCGGCCGTGTCGCCTCGGCGCGCTCGGTCAAGCGTGCGGGGGTCGGCGTCGCGCACCCGTCTCCTCTCGGCCTCTCGGGCGTTCGCTCGCTCGGTTCCTCGGTCGGTTCCTTCGGCCACGCAAGCCTAGGCCCGTCGGTAGGCCCTCTGCGAGGGGACCGGCGCCGGGGCGGGAAGGTTCCCTGCACCTCGCTCCCCGCGCCGATCGTGGTGAGCGCTCGGCGGTGCGGCTCAGTCGGGGAGCGGATCGAGCGAGACGATCGGCGCCAGCCCGGGGGTGGGCACCGACGCGACGGCGTCGCCCGTGCCGAGGTCCAGGACGTCGATCCGTTCCCCGACGGCGGCGAACAGCGCCGTGCCGTCGAGGGACATGCCCAGCCCAGAGATCGGACCCGGCGCCGCCCAGCGGTCGGCGAGGGTGAGCGAGGCCGTGTCGATCCCGAACAGCGGACGGTCATCGCCGGCCGAGGCCACGAAGAGCGTGTCGCCGTCGTGGCTCATCGCGACCGACGTTCGTCCGTCGACCGAGCCCAGATCGACCCGGCCGGTGCGCTCGACCTCGAGGGTCTCCGTGTCCATCACGGCCACGAGGCCCTGCCGTGCGTCGACCACGTAGAGCCATCGCCCGTCGGGCGAGGGGGCGATCGCCTGGTCGCTCGCGGCGCCCCCCCACATCACCTTGGGGAGCCCGGCGCAGAAGGCCCAGCCCTTGCGGAGGTTCAGCACGTGCACGAAGGTCTCCTCGGGCCAGTAGCCACCCGAGGCGCCCGAGCCACCGCCATAGGAAGCGCCGCCATATGGGTTCGTACCTCCGGTGTCCTCGTACGCGTCGGCGTAGGCGCCGGGTCGGTTCGAGTACAGCGTGTACATCTGCGAGGTGACCGGGTCGAACACCTGTCCGAGCCGCACCCCGGGCATCCGCTGCGGCGGGGTCTTGAACCGCCCGTGCACGGGCCGCACCTCGCCGGAGGCCAACTCGAGCACGACCACCCGGTAGACGGCCGGGGTCTCGGCCGGCAGGTACTGGATCAGGAACAACCGCTCGTCGTCGATCGAGAACGCCTCGGGCTCGTAGTTGCCATCGAGGAGGAAGCGCATCGCCTCGCCGCCGCCGACGGGGTCGGCGACCACGATGGTCGTCTCGGCGCGGGGCTCGGGCACGCCAGGGGCCGTTCCGGGCACCGGTTCCACGAGGGCGATCGCGCGGCCGGAGACCGAGGCCACCGCCACGTCGAACACGCCCCGAACCTCTTGGGTACCCACGACCTCACCCGACCGGGGGTCCAACGACGCGATCGAGGTCGCGTTCCCGTCGTTCGCCGCGTGGTAGAGCGCGTCGCCGTCGGGAGCGGCGACCGTGCCGGTGCCACCTGCGAGCAGGGCCCCCGATGTCGCGTCGATCGCGAGGTCACCGCTTCCGGTCGACGCGATCAACACGCCGCCCGGGGTGCGCGCCGGTCCGGTGGCGTCTGGCGGGTCGGCCGCCCGATCAGGGGTGCAGGCGGCGAGCGCAGCGACCGTGACGGCCAGGGCTGCGAGTCGGCTGGTCCGCATCGTCGTCCTCCTCGAGCAGGGCACGTCCTCGGACGCGCTACCCCACATACCGCCCCGGAGCCGGATCGGTTCCACGTGGTACGTGGTGGAACCTCACGCGTCTCTCGTCGGTCTGCTCGTCGACGGCAGGACACGAGGAGGGGCGAGCATGCGCGCACGGGCTCTGGTGCTGATGACGATCACGGTGGTGGCGCTCACGGCGCCCCGGGCATCGGCGAACGGAGGCGCCTACATCGAGTTCGAGGGCACGCATCATCTGCCCGGCGAACAGGTGACGGGCACCGTCTACGTCTCGATCCCCGCCGGCAAGATGGACCTGCTCGACCGCGGTCCGTTCTACGCCTACGTGCTGCCCTCGGGGACGGCGATCGACCCCGGGCGCGGGCTGCCGACCGGCGCGATCCGCGTCGGTACCTTCACGATCGAGCAGGAGAAGGGTCAGACGGAGCTGAAGGTCACGTTCACGGTGCCACAGACCGAAGGCGACTACTACTCGTTCGGACTCTGCAACGACCCGTGCACCCTCAACGGGTTCGGCGAGCCGGTGAGCGGAGTGCTCTCCGTCGTCGCCACGGAGCGGGAAGCCGCCCTCCTGGGCGACGTGAGCACGCTGCATTCCCAACTCGCCGGGCTGAAGCGCGAGCTGCGCAAGAGAGAGAAGGGCGCCGACGAGGAGCTCGCGTCGATCTCGGACGCCCTCGACGAGAGCGAGGCCATGCGACAGGCCCTGACCGCCCAGGTGAGCACCCTCGAGCGGCAGGTCGCCGCCGCGGATGCGGCAACCGAGGAAGCCGCCGGGCGTCCTCTCGTCCACCCTTGGGCGGCGGCCGCCGTCGCGATCGGGTTGATCGCCCTCGCGTTCGTGCTTGCCGGCCGCCGTCGCAGCCGCGATACGGGCGGCTCGGACGACGTGGTGCCCGAGCGCGCGTAGGCCCTGCGCTCAGCCCCCGCCCTCTCGGGAGGAGGGGGGTTCCAACGGCGCGAGGATCGCAACACGATCCGTGACAGGCGTCTCGAGCCGATCGAGCACCTTTCGGGCACGGGCACGTGCCGACGCCGCGCGAGAGCGGTCCCCGTCGCGACGCAGGGCCTCGCCCCGCATGGCGAGCGCCCGAGCGAGCCAGGCGGTCCATCCGAGTCCGCGCCACCGCTCCACGGCCTCCTGGAACGACGCGGCCGCCTCCTCGTTCCCGCCGTCCAGCAGCGACGCCAGCCCGTGGTTCTCCGCCTCGATCGCCTCCGCCACGACGCCGGACCTCGGACGCCGGTGCGAAGGGGGCGTGCGGCCCGACAACAGCAGCGCTTGATCGCGAGCGGCGCGCGCGACCGAGAGCGTGCCGCTGGCGCCGGCTCCACGGGCCAGGGCGATGGCCTTCCCCAGGGCCTCGATCGCCTCGTCCTCCCGCCCCGACCCGAGCGCTGCGCGGCCGAAGAGCACCACACCCACGGGTTCGATGAGGCGCTCGCCGGCCGCCCTGGCCGCGACGGTCCCCGCTTCCGCGGGCTCACGAACCCTGCTCCAGGCTCCTCGATCGAGCAGCATCTCCGCGGCGATCAGGTCGGCTTCCAGCATCTCCGTGACGCCGAACCCTTCGAGCGCGCGACGGCAGGTCGCCAGGCGCCGCACGGCGCCGCGCGGGTCACCCGAACGCAGCACCGCCCGTGCCTCCGCAGCTCGCCCCAGCGCTTGGACGCGAGCCGAGCGGATCTCCCGCCCGAGCGCCACGACCTTCGCCGCCGCGTGCGCCGCCTCCTTCGGAGGCCGCGACGCGGCCGCGGCCATCGCCTCGATGAGCCAGGTGTCTGCCTCGGCGTAGCGATCCCCCGCCTCGATCGTGATCGGCCGCGCCTCCTGCATGATCCTGATGGCGTCGGCGTGCTCCCCGCAGTAGTAGCGGTAGTAGCCGAGCGTTCGGAGCAGCTCCGCTCGCGAGCGGAGGTCGCCTTCGCCTTCGACGAGCTGCTTCGCCTCGCGGTACCAGCGATGGAACTCCTCGCCTCCGATCGTCGTGAGCATGTATGCGAGGTCCTGAGCCGCGATCACCCGCCCCCAGCGATCCCCCGCCTCCACGAAGAGCAGGTACGCCGTGCGCAGATGCTCCAGTCCTTGGGCGTAGTCGGTCCGGGTGGAGATCTCGGAGAGCCGGTGGGTCGCCCACGCTTCGCCCGACACATCGCCGGCCGCCTTGAAGGATGAGAGGGCTTCCTGCAGCAGTTCGCGGGCCCGGGCATCGTCCCCCACGTCGGATTCGACTCGGCCGAGCGCCACGAGCGCCCGAGCGCCGAGTTGCTCGTCGTCGAGTCGGTCGGCCAGCTCCCGCGCATGCGTGGCCGCTTCCAGCGCCTCGCCATGGCGACCCAGTTCGATCAGGCTCTCAGCGCGTCCGATGGCGTGGCGAGCACGCAGTTCCGGGTCGACCTCGTCGGGAGCCGCGGTGTCCACCTCGACAGCTCGCGCGTACAGCGCTTCGGCCGCGAGGGCCTGATACTGCAGCGTCTCATCGGCCCATCGTCCGAGATACATCGATGCCGACCGGGCCAGGCCATCGGGAACCTTGGCAGCGGTCTTCGAACGCGAGAGGCGCCAGGCTTCCGAGTAGTGGTGCGCCAGGTCGTCGACGGGCTCGCGCGGCAGGTTCGCGTCCTGGGACATCCAGCCGGCGACCTCGATGTGCAGGCGTGCGCGCTCCTCACGGGGCAGGGAATCGTAGGCGACGTCGCGGATCAAGGCGTGCTTGAAGACGAACTCGTTCGAACCCCTGGCGTGAGACCCCCGGCGTCGGCGAAGGAGGTCTCGCGAGACCAGGCTGCGTAGCGCCGTCCGAACGTCGCCACCGGGCGCCAGTCGATCGAGGAGCCGATCCCACGTGATCTCACCGGAGACCGCGGCGCACTGGAGCACCCGTTTCTCGTCCGGCGGCAAGCCGTCCAGCCGGGCGGCGATCATCGCGCGCACCGTCGTCGGCACGCGATCGAGCATCTGGGGATCGGCGATGACCCATCCCGAGGCCGTCGAGACCAGCGCCCCCGCTTCCACGAGCATGCTCAGGCTTTCCTCGAGGAACAGCGGATTGCCCCCGGCCCGTGTGACGATCCGTCGAAGGGCCGGCGTGAACGCTTTCCGCCCCAGGGCGAGCGACGCCAGCTCACCCATCGCGTCCTCCGGGATCGCGTCGAGCTCGATCCGCATCACGGTCGTCAGGCGATGGAGCGATTCCGTCCGCGTGAGGCCCACCATCAGGATCGGCCCGGACCATGGGTGGGCGCCGACCGAACCGAGCGCGTCCACGACGGCCGGATCCGCCCAGTGGAGGTCGTCGAGCAGCACGACGACCGGACGCTCTCTCGCGAGTCCCTCCAGGACCGTCCGCGCAGCCGCAAGGGCGTCCTCGGTGCCGCGCGATCCGTGGCTCTCGGGGCGATCGCCGACCCCCAACAGGAGCGACAGCCCTCGCGTCAGGTGGCGGGTGTCGCCTCCGCCGGCCACGCGCTTCGCGAGAGCCTGGATCCGTCGGCTGCCGGTCCGGGTCGGGGATCCGGGCGCGATACCGGCGATCTCTCCGATGGCGGCGGCCAGTGGCGACAACGCGACGCTCGCGCCGTAGGCGGTCGCTCGCCCTGCGAGGACCAAGAGGTCGGGATCGCGCTTGATGAACTCCGACGCCAGTCGGGTCTTTCCTGCGCCCGGCTCCGCGCTGACGATCACGACCCGCGCTCGGCCGTCTTCGCGGACGGCACGGAGCTCGGCCGACAGTCGCTCGAGCTGGGTCTCGCGGTCGACGAACTCGGACCCGAGGGAAGGAGTCGCTCGGCCCGCCGGGAACGGTGTCCGGGGTGCCCGGGCCTCGTACGCCGCCACCGGTCGCGGCTTGCCCTTCGCCGCGTACGAGCGTCGTGGCCCGTATCGGATCGCGTGCCTCGTCCGGCGCCAGGTGTGCTCCTCGACCAGCACGGTGCCCGGCGGAGCCAGATCGGCCAGGCGGGAAGCGGTATTGACGACGTCGCCGACCACGGCGATACCGGACGCTTCGGGGGCCGGACCCACCATGACCTCGCCGGAGTTGACCCCCGAGTGCACCTCGGGGATGGAGAGTCCGGAACGGCCCTCGTTCAGTTCGCGGATGCGGTCGCGCACGGCCAGGGCGGCGCGCACGGCTCGCTCGGCGTCGTCCTCGTGCGCGGAGGGCACACCGAACACCGCCATGAAGCCGTCCCCTTGGATCTGCGGCACCGTTCCCCCGTGGTCCTCGACGACCCGCTGGAGATCGGCCATCGTCGGCCGGATGAGGGAGAAGACCTCCTCGGGGTCCAACGACTCCGCGAGGGCCGTGTAGCCGGTCAGGTCGGTGAAGAGCAGGGTGACGAGCTTGCGCTCTCCACGGGTCTCAGCCACGCGTCTCTATGCTTCTTCTTCCTGGGTGTCGGTCGTGCCCACCTTCATGGCGTGAACCCCAGGGACGCTCCCGAGGCGCTCGATCGCCTCTTCGAGACCGGCTCGGTCGTCGGAACCCAACTCCACCAACAACGGGAACCGTGCGATGACGCGGGAGCCGCCGACGAACGGCTCGTCGTCCCCGAACTCCTCAGCGATCGCGGCGAGGACGGCCTTCGGCCTCTCGTTCGTGCGGACACGGCAGATCGCACAGAAGCGCGGGCTCTTCCGTTTTGGACCCTTCGGCCCACCTGCACCTTGATGTGGAGCCCCTTCGGTCGCGAGGTCGGAGCGGACGCCCGCGTCGAACAGCGTGGTCCCGGTGAAGTCCACGATGCCCTCGAGATCGTCGGCCGCGAAATGGGCGAAGCCGGCGAAATCCCCTTCGAACGTCGAGGCGAAGAACACTGGGCCATGGTCGGGATAGAGATGTTCACGGAGGTCGGCGATCACCTCCGATGGCTCCCTCGGGTCGCTCTCGTACAGGAACACGAACCCATGAACTCCTTCATACGGTCCGATCACAGTGACCTCCTCGTTCGGACGGGCATCCATCGGGGGGCACGGTCACTCTGACCGCCCCCAACCCGCCTGACAAGGCCGCCGAGGGACCCGGCGAACCTGATGCGACCGAACCGGCCGGTGACGACGGTCACGGTCTCGTCCCCCGGCCGGGGCCGGGAAATCGGCCGCACTGGGGATCGACCGGTCGAGGCTCATGCGGGTAGCGTTCACATCCCCTCGGTGCGACGGCCCATGCCGGGTACCGACTCTCCCTCGCACTTCCGCCCGCGTGACGACGTGTCGTGCGGCGTGCCCGCGAACGGTGCCGGAGGGTCCATGCAGGAAGTCGCCAGGGTCGTGCTCGCACTCGAGGCTGCCGACGTCGCCGAAGAGGTGATGCACTTCCTCGACCGGAGCGGCGGCGCACGCGTCGTTGCCACCGCGTCCGACGACCGGCAGCTGGTCGAGGCGGTGCGCCAGCTCGAGCCCGATGCCGTGGTGGCGCAGCCCTCGCTCGTCGAGCCCACGGCGGTGCGAGGGCCGGCGGTGATCGCGCTCGACACCCGGGAGTCGGTGGCATCCCTCCGCGCGGCGATCCGCGTCGGCGCCCGTGGGTACTACCTGTGGCCGGGGGAGCGTGATGCTCTCGCAGGGGCGGCCGCCGCGACGATCGCGGTGCCCGAGGTCGGCGAGAAGCGCGCGACGGTCGTGGCGGTGCACGGCTCCAGGGGTGGGGTCGGGTCCACGTTCGTCGCCACGCATCTCGCGCAGGCCTTCGCTCGTCGCGGGCTCGACTGCGTGTTGATCGACGGCGACCCGACCTACGGCGACGTCTCGGCCGCGATCGGCGTGCCGCTCGACGATGTACACACGATCGCCGATCTCCTTCCGCTCGTGAACGAGCTGTCCGGCGCGCACCTCGACGACGCGACGTGGACACATCCGGCGGGGTTCCGCGCGCTGGCGGCTCCCGATCCGGTACGAGCGAGGGAGGTGACACCGGCGGACCTCGTTGGCATCGTGCACGTGGCCGCCTCCAGCGCCGACGCGGTAGTCCTGTCGCTGCCACGCGAGGTCGGGGGCCTCACGATCGCCGGGCTCGAGAGCTCCGATCGGGTGCTGGAAGTGCTCTCCCTCGACGTGTCATCGTTCCGCGCCGCCACACGGGGCCTCGAGGCGTTCTCCCCTCTGCGTCTCGGTGCGCGTGTCGGATTCGTCGTGAACCGAGCCGCGCGCAGCGAGGTCACGCCCGGTGACGTCGAGCGGGTGTTCGGAGCCGAGCCGCTCGCGGTGGTGCCGTCCGACCGGGCCGTGCCCCGCGCCCAGGATCGCGCGCGATTGGTGCCACCGCGAGGCCGGGTCGGGCGAGCCTTCGCGAAGCTCGCCGACCGCGTGCTGGGTGATCGAGAGGGAACATTCCCAGAACCGGGGCACGTCACACCGGACGAGTGAACCTACGGATGCCGGACGCAGATCCTGGCGGTCTCTCGTCGCGCGGTACCGCAAGCGCTCGGGGAGCGGGCAGACCAGAACCCTATTCCATCGGGCGCGGCGAGAGGCGCCGAGGGTGATCGAGGCACCACCCTCTCACGGGAGAGCAGGAACACCGTTACGGCAGCAGACCCTGGAGCTCCCGGTAGAACGTTCGCCCGATCTTCCTGTAGCCCGTCGTGTTCGTGTGGAAGTCGAGGAAGTGCTCCGTCGAGCAGAACCACGTCCACCTGCACGTGAGGGCGACGTTCACGGGGATCCGACCCCGGCCGGGCACCACGACGGTGTTCTTGAAGTCGTCGATCCGGAAGGTCGCCGCCACGTCCGCCACCGTGACCCCGGCGCCTTCGAACGCGGTCGTGAGCGCGGCGTTCAGCAGAGCCCAGACCCGCTGGTCGGCATGCGCCAAGTGGCGACCTCCCGGGACCAGACCCCAGAACCCGAGGAGCGGGTCGTAGTACGTCATGGCGACGATCGGCACGCCGGGTCCCGCCGCCGCCTCCAAGGCATCGACGATACGTGTCAGTCTCGACTGCAGCCGGGGGAGCATGTCGACCGCGCACGCCCTATCGAGCAGACCGGTTCCGAAGTCCAGGCATCGGAAGACGAGGTCGTTCGCGCCGACGTCGATCGTGATGAACGCGACCTGCCCCGGATGCGCGTCCAGGAAGGCGACCGCCGCATCGAGCTGCGACCCGGCCGCGTAGTCGCACAGCGAGTGCTTCCCGGTGATCATCGAGCGGCTCGTCTCGCCGCCGCAGCCCACGTTCCGAAGGCCGAGCCCCGGGATCTGCGGCTCGGTGCGCCGCCACAGATCGTCGACGTACCCCTTCGTGGTCTCGCCCCTGCCGGGCTGCTCACCGACCGCCAGCGAGGTGCCGAGCGCGAGGTAGAAGACGGTCCCCCCGCCACCCGCGCGTGCCGCCGGGATGCCGGCTTGCAGCATCGAGACGAGGAGCGTCGCCGCCACGACCGCCGACGAGAGCCTCCGCATGGAGCACCGCCTTCCTTCCGCCGTTCGAAACCGGTTGGGCCCCACGGGCTGACCTGCGGGCGAGCGTAGTTGGCCGATCGCGAGCGGGCAAATCGAGTCCGTCCGGATCGGGACGGGGCTCGCGATCCGGTTCGGCTCAGGCAGTACCGCGTTGCATGAAGGAAAGCTGGATCGACTGCGTCTCCCCTGGGTCGGTGCATTTCCGTCCCCCGACAAGAATCGCGAATCGCTCGGTCTGGGGATTCACCAGAGCCCTCGTCACCCGCTAGGGTTCGCGCATCCCCTCCGGCGGGCGGCAGCATCGCAGCCGGAAGTACCTCTCCCTCACGGTTCGGCGGTGTGGTCGGCGTGGGAAGGAGCGGCGTGAGGGTCGAGGCGGGGGTCGGGTGGTGAGCGTCGATCCGCTCGCCGTGGTGCGCCGGCAGCTGCGCGATGAGCTCCGGCAGCGGGTCGACGCGCGCGGCCTCGCGATCGCGCCGCGCACCGAGCGCCGGGTGCTCGTGCGCGACGAAGCGCTGTCGCTGTTGCGAGCGAGTGGCGCGATCCTTCCTCAGCGCGAGCTGACGCGCGTAGTGAACGAGGTCTCTGATGAGGTCGTCGGGTTCGGTCCGATCGAGTTCCTGCTGCAGGATCCGGGGGTGACCGAGGTCATGGTCAACGGGCCTGACGACGTGTACGTGGAGCGAGGGGGGCGCATCGAGAGGGCGCCGGACGGTCTATTCGAGGGGGAGGAGGCCGTCCTGCATCTGATCGAACGCATCGTGGGACCCTTGGGCCTACGGGTCGACGAATCATCGCCTTGGGCGGATGCGCGACTTCCGAACGGTTCGAGGGTCCATGCGATCGTGCCGCCCCTCTCGCTCCGCGGCCCCGCCGTTACGATCCGCACGTTCTCCCGCGTTCCGCTCACCGCCGACGACCTGGTCGCGAGCGGCACGCTGGGCCCGCGCATGCTGGGGTTCCTGTCGGCCTGTGTGCGGGGCCGGGCGAACGTGATCGTGAGCGGCGGTGCCGGCAGCGGCAAGACCACCCTGTTGGGTGTGTTGAGCGGCTTCATCCCCGAGGGCGAGCGACTCATCACGATCGAAGACGCCGCCGAGCTGCGGCTGGCCGAACCCCACGTCATCGCGCTGGAGGCGCGGCCGGCGAACGTCGAGGGGAAGGGGCAGGTCACGGTCCGCGACCTCGTGCGCAACGCGCTCCGCATGCGACCCGACCGCATCATCGTCGGTGAGGTTCGCGGCGGCGAGGCGCTCGACATGCTTCAAGCGATGAATACGGGCCACGAAGGCTCCCTCTCGACCGCACACGCGAACTCCTGCCGGCATCTGCTGTGGCGCCTCGAGACGATGGCGATGATGTCCGACGTCGATCTGCCGGCGGCGCACGTGCGCAACCAGGTGGCGACGGCGATCGACGTCGTTGTGCACCTCGCGCGTCTGCGGGGTGGCCGACGCGTCGTGTGGGAGATCGCCGCGGTCGAAGGCACACGTCGAGGAGAGCCGGTGGTCACGCCAGTCTTCCGCTTCCGGCCTCGGGCCGGGGCGGATGGTCATTTCGAGGCCACGGGCACGATGCCCGCGATCGTGAGCACTCTCGAAGACCGGGGCGAAGATGTCCGCGACTGGATGTTCGCTCCCGAGGAGGACGCGTGAGTGCCCTGGTAGTGGTGCTGCTCGGTCTGGCGGCCTGGTTCGCCGAGCGGGGCTCCCGGTCGGTGCGGCGCGACCGGCTCGATCGATCCCTCTCCCGCGCGCCGGTTCCAGTCACGGGCCTCGGGCCGAGGCCATGGAAGCGTGACGCCATACCGGGATGGATGGTGTGGAGCATCGCGGGCGCGATCGCCTCGTGGCTGTTGTTCGGCCCAGTGACCGGCCTCGCCGGGGGCGTGGCTGGTGGCGTCGCGTGGCACGCCCGATCGCACCGGCGCGCGCGATCCTTGGCCGCCGAACGCGACGAACAGGTGGTCGACGCCGTCGTGTCGGTGACCGCAGCGATCCGGGCCGGGCAGTCGGTGTCCCAAGCACTGGCCTTCGCCGCCACCGAGAGCGCGCCACCCATGCGCGATCCACTGCGGAGGCTCGACGGCTCGCTCCGGGTTGGTGTTCCCCTGGAACAAGCGCTGCATGACTGGACGTCAGAGATCGACACCGACGACGCTCGGCTCGTCGCGGGAGTGCTGGGACTGCATCGGCGGAGCGGCGGCGACCTGCCCGCCGTGCTCGACCAGGTGGTCGAGACATTGCGAGAACGGCGGGCGGCGGCGCGTGAGGTGCGAGCGCTCACCGCCCAGGCCCGGATGTCCGGCACGATCCTGGGTGTTCTGCCCTTCGGCTTCTTCGCGTTCCTCTGGCTCACGTCGCGAAGCGACATCGAGGGCGCCCTCCGCTCGCCTGCCGGCCTGGCGGTGATCGGACTAGGACTCGTGCTCGAAGCCCTGGCGTTCCTGTGGATCCGCGTCCTGCTGGAGGTGCGGTGACGCCTGGTGATCTCGCGCCCGCGCTCGCTGCGACGGCCGCGGTCTGCGTCATCGCGGGTCTCGGCTCGGCTCGACATGGCGGGTCCCACCGCTCGCTCGTGGCCCGCGCCGAGGCCGAGCCGATCGACCGCGGTCGCCCCCGCATCGGTGCCCGGCGCCGGCTCTTCTCCCGAGGGACCGCGCGACGCTACCGAGCCGAGGTCGACGCAGAGATCCCGCAGCTGCTCGACCTGCTTGCCGCGGGTTCGTCGGCCGGGCTGGCGGCGCCGCTCGCATTCAGGCGTGCGGTCGACGGGCTCGCCGGACCGCTCGCCGACGAGGTCCTCACGGTGGTCCGCGCGGTCGACGTCGGGGCCCGATGGCGCGACGAGCTCGAGGCCCTCGACGCTCGGCTCGATCTGCCCGACCTGCGGCGCACGGTCGCCGCGCTCACGCGCACCGAGTCGCTCGGTTCCTCGCTCGCGCAGGCCACCGCCGAGCTTGCCGCCTCGGTCCGCCGAGCGCGACGCGCGGCCACCACGGAGCGAGCGCGCACCGCACCGGTGAAGATGCTGTTCCCGTTGGTCTTCCTCGTCCTCCCCGCCTTCCTCCTCCTGACGGTGGTGCCGGTGCTGCTCACCACCGTGCAGTCCATCGCGTGACCGGTCGCTGGGCCGGGTCCGCCGATCCATGGAGGTGCACGATGCAGGTGCTGAACACGCTCTGGTTCAGGGTGCTGACGTTCACGAGGCGAGAGGAAGGACAGACCACGGCCGAGTACGCGCTGGTCATCCTGGCCGCTGCCGCCATCGCGGTCGTGCTGATCGCTTGGGCCAGGTCGTCGGGCCGGCTGCCGGCGTTCTTCGACCAGGTCATCGACCAGGTGATCGGTGATGCAGCCGCCGCCTGATCGCCGTTCACGGCACCGCGAGCGTGGCACGGCCGTGGTCGAGTTCGCCCTCGTCCTGCCGATCGTGCTAACGGTCGTGCTGGCCATCGTGCAGGTCGGTCTGCTCGTACGCGACCGGCTGCTCGTCGAGTCGGCGGTGCGCTCCGGGGCGCGCACCGCGGCCGTCGATCCGCTCGATGACGCGGTTCGCGAGGCGGTCCTGCGAGCGGCGCCGACGCTCGACGAGGCATCGATCGGCGTCAGGACGACGCGGGCGGGCGCCCAAGGAGATCCGGTCACGGTGACCGTTTCCTACGTCGCGCCGGTACGGGTGCCCTTCGTGTCATGGCTCTTCCCGTCCGGGGTGGCGATGCAGGCTGAGGCCACCGATCGGCAGGAGTTCGCGTGATCCTCGGGCGCGTCTCCGAGCGGGGATCGGTCTCGATCGTCGTAGCCGGGGTCGCGACGATCGCGTTGGTCGCGTGCCTCGGGGTCGCCGACGTGGGGAAGGCGTTGGTCGCCCGTGCACGAGCGAGGGCCGCGGCCGACGCCGCGGCCCTCGCCGCTGCTCAGGAGCTGGCGTTGCCGAGCGGCCGCACGCCGGTCGACGTCGCGAGCGACTACGCGGGACGGAACGGTGCCGAGCTCACTTCGTGCGAGTGCGCCCGGGGCACCCTCGCGGCGACGGTCGAGGTCGCGGTGCCGATCGGGGCGATGTTCCTCGCGGGCGATGAGCTCACGGTCTCGGCGCGGGCTCGGGCGGTCGTCGGTCCGGGGCCGTGAACGGCGGCGGTTCCGCCACCTCGCCCGCGCGCGTCGTGGAAGTCCCGGACTTCTGTCGCGAGCTGGTCGCCGCGATCGAGACCGGCTCGCTCATGCGGCCGGACAGGTCGCTAGCCGGAGGTACTGGCGGCATTCTTCCGGGCTCCAGGTCCGGGTCAGTCTGGACTCCGCGAGTGCGATCAGGTCATCGACCGGCAGGACGTACACGCGGATCGTCCCGTTGTAGCTCGCCGACGCGAGATGCGTCGCGTCCGGGCTGAAGGCGACGCTCATGCTCGCCGTGTGTCCGCGCAGGAGGAGGACCTCTCGCCCGCTCGCCACGTCCCAGAGCCTGACCGTCTGGTCCTGGCCGGCAGTCGCAACACGTCTGCCGTCGGGCGAGAACACCACATCTTGGACCGTCCCCTGATGCCCCGCGAGCTTTTCGAGCTGGTTGCCACCGAGGTCCCAGTATCCGCACCGTACCGTCCCCTGATGACGTCGCGATCAGCGAGCCGTCGGGGCTGAACGCCGCATTGGTGAGTCGATCGTCATGGCCCCGGAGTGTCCGAACCAGTCGATCCGTGTCGAGGTCCCATACTTTCGCCGTGCCATCCGTGCTCGCGGAGACGAGGATCGAGCCGTCGGGGCTGAACGCCAGACCGTCCACACTGGGCTGCCGATCGCTCGGCGGGTCCAGCACCACGATCTCCTCCGCCGACGACGCATCCCACAGGGTCACCCGCCCGTCCTCGTCTCCGGTGGCGATCACCCTCCCGTCTGGGCTGTATTCCATGGAAGGATGAGCCCCCTTCGGTTTCGTGACCCTGAGTTCGCCGGAGAGCCGGTCTCGGACGATCGGGGGATCCAGGCTCACGAGCACGCGATCGCTCTCGGGCACGAAGCGGGCGAGATCTGATCCCTTGGGGAACCTCTGGAGCGGTGTTCCGGAGGCAGCGTCCCACAGTCGGAAGCCGGACGAGTCTTTCCCTACGAGCATGGTGCCGTCGAGGCTGTAGGCGACCTGGAACGCCGCTCCTCGAACCGCGAGCGTCAGCTCCTCACGGCTACCTTCCGGCCTGATGTCCCAGACCCTCGATGTACCGCCGAAACCACCGGTCACCAATGTCATCCCGTCGGGACTGAACTTCACCTCACCGACCCGCGCCCCCGTACCAGAGAGAACGAGGACCTCTCTACCGGTGCGGGCGTCCCAAACCCGGGCGGTCCCGTCGTTGCTGCCCGTGGCGATCAAGCTCCCGTCCGGACTGAAATCAGCCGTCTCCACCCCGCCGGAGTGGCCGGACAACGATGCGATCAGTCCTCCCGTCTCGGCGTCCCACACCCTGCCGACCCCGTCATAGCCCACGGTGACGACGCGTCTCCCATCGGGGCTGAACGCCACACCCGTCACGACATACCCACCGTGGTCGCCGAACGTGCGTAGCTCCGCCCCGGTGGTCGCACTCCAGAGGTGGGCGGTCGGGATCCCCGTGCCGAAGCACTCGCCTCCGAGCAGGCTTCTTCCGTCCGGGCTGAAGTCGATGCCACAGACCGTGTGCGGCAGCGAGATCGCCAACGATCGCTGACCGGTCCCCACGTCGAACACGCCGATCGTTGCCTCGTCGCCGGGGGAGGTTGTCACGACCACGCGGGACCCGTCGGGACTGATGTCCACGTTGAACGCCCCGCCGCGCTCCCCCCCTTGGTCCGCGCGGATCGATCGGATCTCCTCGCCGGTGTTCGCGTCCCAGATGACGACGGTCCCATCTTCGCCGGCCGTGGCGAGGATCGATCCATCCGGGCCGAATTGGATGTCGTTCACGTTGTCGGAATGACCACCGACGAGCGTGAGCACCTTCTCGCCGGAGGCTGTATCCCACACCACCGGATCGGCCACCGGGCTGGTGGCCGGAGAGGGGACGCGCTGGGCGGTCGCCACCAGCGACCCGTCCGGGCTGAAGCTCACGGAGCCGGACGAAGGATCATCGAGCGAGCGTACGAGTCTCGAGGAACCGACCGCACGATGAAGTGCTTCTTCCGCTTCTCTGAGGACGGAACCGTCGACCGAGCGCGTCGTCTCGACCGCCTGCAACGCGAGCAGGATGCTCAGCTCCGGATCCGCGTCGAGGTTCGACAGGGCGGCCGCCGCGAGTTCCCGCGCCGTCGCGATCCCCGTCTGCCGCTCCGCCTCGCTCCGCTGGTTCGAGGCGATGACGGCGAGGAGACCTGCGACCACTGCGGCGGTGGTGACGACCGCCACGACCGCGCGGAGACGCCGAACCGATCGGCGTTCCATGGCGACCTCGCGTGCCGCCCGCGCCCCCTCGGCCGCCTGTGCCGCATCCCGATCCTCAAGGCTGGCATCGAGGTACGAGCGCTCTTCAGCGGTCGGCGCGACGATCGTATGGGCACCCCAGGACTCGAACTGCGCCAGCTGCCCCCCGCGGAGCAGGAAGCTCGGGTCGCGGTCTGCGTCCACCCACCCCGTGGCGGCGGTGCCCAGACGGCGGCTCATCCGCACGTCGTCCCGCGCCGCTTCGATCCATCCGCGGAGGCGCGGCCAGGAGCGAAGGAGCGCTTCGTGAGCGACGTCCACCGTGGGCTCGTGCGTTCGGGCATCGCGGTCGAACGAGAGGAGGCGCGACGCACCGAATCGATCCAGGACCCCGTTCAACGCCCCCTGATCGACATCGATGGAGCCGATCTCGGCTCGCGTCACCCGGCGGCGGATATCCTCGGTTCCTTCACCCAGTGTCAGCAGGCGAAGGAACAGCTGGCGCGTCGCCTCCTTCGCGGCGTCGTCGGACGAAGTGTACAGATCGTCGGCTCGTCCAGAAATCGCTCCCGCCATGCCGCCGATCGCCCGATACGCGTCGAGCGCGAGGGTGTTCCCTTCGCGCCGCTCGAACAGCTCGGTGAGGGCATACTGCAGGAGCGGGAGCGCCCCGGGCTCGTTCGATGCTTCCGCGAGCATCTCGGCGAGGAGGCCGGGCTCCAGCTCGACCCCGACACCTCGTGCAGGCTCGGCGATCGCGCGCTCGAGCTCGTCCGGGCTGAGCGGGACGACCGGCTCGATGTAGGAGCGCATAAGGTCTGCGAACCCCGGATACATGAGCGGGCGATCGTAGAAGTCCGCGCGAAGCGTAGTCACGAATCGGATCCGGACGTGCGGTTCGCGGACCACGAGATCGATACCGGCGAGGAAGCGCGCCCGCCGATCCTCGTCCTCGACGAGCGTGAAGACCTCTTCGAGCTGATCGATGAATACCAGTACTTCAGCAGCGCCGGCAGGCGTCACCCTCTTGATCGCGCGGAGCATCCCGAGCTCGTCGGAGTCCAGGAGCTCGAGGAGGCTTGTCGGTGGGCCATCGTTGATCTTGAGCAGCGCGCTCTCCAGCTCGATCATCGGATGGGCGCCCGGCAGCATCTCGACGACCGCCCAACGATCCGAACCCGGGAGGGCACCCATCCGAAGCGCCGGAAGCAGCCCGGCGCGAACGACGGATGACTTCCCGCTCCCACTCGGGCCGATGACCGCCAGGAAACGGGCGTCGGTGAGCCGCGCGACCAACTCTCGCGTCAGGGCTTCGCGGCCGAAGAAGGCCGCCGCATCGGACTCCTCGAACGGCAGGAGGCCCTTGTACGGGTTCGGGAGGTCAGCCCCCACCGGAGTGAGAAGTGCGGCATCCGGACCGAGGGCGCGTTGGAACGCCAGATCCCGGGTCGGATCCCATCCCTCCGGTCGAAGTCGGATCACGCGGACGGGATCGTCCAGCCCCTTGAAGCGCACTCCGCCGCGATCCAGCTGCGAGATCCCCTCGACGTGCCTGGCGAGATGCACGACCTCCTGGCTCGCGAGGATCTCGCCCGGAGCGGCGCTCGAGCAGAGCCGCGCAGCCAGGTTGAGTGCACCGCCCCTGAACCCCCCTCCGACCGCGACCGCCTCGCCGGCGTCCAGACCGATACCGACCGGCAGCGGCATCGAAGGGTCGATCACCGTCTCTTCCGCGAACCGGATCTGGAGATCGGCGGCCGCTCGGATCGCCTGGCGCGCCGACGTGAAGACCGCGAGCACTTCGTCCCCACGGAGCTCGACGACCGACCCTGCGTTGGTCTCGACCGTCGGTCGCGCGAGTTCCGCGAACCGCGTGGCCAGCGCCGCCGCCGCCTCATCGCCCCGAGCCTCTGTGAAGCTCGTGTAGCCGCGGATGTCGGCGATCAGGAAGATCCGGAGCGACGGATCCGTTTCCGTCGTAGCTGAACGGGGCCCTCCGGGCGCCACGACCGACAGCGCGGGGTCCTGGGCGAGGATCCGTTCGTGCAGCTCTTGCAGCGATCGGCTGGGATCGATGCCGAGCTGGTCGGCGAAGATCGCCTGAGCCTGCCGGAACGCCGCCAGCGCATCGGCCTGTCGTCCGGACCGGTAGAGCGAGAGCATCCACAGTCCCCACGGCCGCTCGCGGAGCGGATCCTCGAGCGTGAGCGCTTCGAGCTCGCCCACCAAAGACGCGTGCCGGCCGAGATCCAGCTCAGCGGCGAAGCGGTCCTCGATCGCGAGCCGCCGCGCCTCCTCCAGGCGTGCGACCTCGCCGTGAAGCGACAACTCGTCGCCCAGATCACCGAACGCCGGACCTCGCCAGAGTCCGAGGGCAGCCCGCAGCGTGTCCGCCGAGGCACCAGGATCGGCTTCGAGGTCACCCCGAGCTTCGATCGCGAGTCGCTCGAACTCGCGCGCATCGAGCTCGCCCGGTTCGACTCGGAGCCGGTACCCGCCAAGACGTCCCTCCAGTCGGTCCGCCCCGATCAACTTGCGCAGGTTCGACACGTAGCCTTGGAGCGAGCTCTTGACCGCATCGGGCGGCTCCTCGCCCCATATGTCGTCGATCAGGACGTTGCTCGTCACGAGCTCGTTGGCACGACGAACGAGATGCGCCAGCACGAGCCGCTGCTTTCGACCCCCGAGCGGGACCGTTCCGTTCCGGTCCTCCACCTCAAGCGGCCCCAGGACCAGGAAACGCATGCCCAGACCGTACTCCCGCCGATCCGGCCCGGATAGATAGGTCCTCTCTCCGCCTCCACGCGGCCGATGCCGCGGCCCTCGCCGCTGCTCAGGAGCTGGCGTTGCCGAGCGGCCGCACGCCGGTCGACGTCGCGGGCGACTACGCGGGACGGAACGGTGCCGAGCTCACCTCGTGCGAGTGCGCCCGGGGCACCCTCTCCGCGACGGTCGAGGTCGCGGTGCCGGCCGGAGCGATGTTCCTCGCCGGCGATGGGCTCACGGTCTCGGCGCGGGCTCGGGCGGTCGTCGGTCCGGGGCCGTGACCGGCGGAGGTTCCGTCGCTTCCTCGCCGGTGCCGAGCGCTCGTGAAGCATCCGCGGGCACGCTCTCGTCCCCGCCGAACGCCCCCGCCATACGTGCGCCGACGAGCTTCGGGAGCGGCCTGCCGAGCCTGACCACCTGGTCGACGACCCCGTAGTCCCTCGCTTCCTCGGCCGTGAGGATGAAGTCGCGGTCGGTGTCGGCGCTGATCTCCTCCACCGTGTGACCGGTCGCCGCCGCGAGCAGCTCGTCGGCGCGCTGCCGCATGCGCACGATCTCGCGGGCGTGGATCTCGAGGTCGGCCGACTGCCCTTCCATGCCGCCGTGCGGCTGGTGCAGCAGCACGCGCGCGTTCGGCAGCGCGAAACGGCGTCCGGGCGTGCCGGTGGCAAGCAGGAACGCCCCCGCCGAGGCCGCTTGCCCCACGCAGTACGTCGCGACCGGCGTGCCCAGGTACTGCACGGTGTCGTGGATCGCGAACATGGCCGTCGTCGAGCCGCCCGGCGAGTTGATGTACATCGCGATCTCCTTGCCGGGGTCCTCCGA
Source organism: uncultured Actinomycetes bacterium (assembly GCA_963734685.1). Lineage (GTDB taxonomy): Bacteria > Actinomycetota > UBA4738 > UBA4738 > HRBIN12 > JAOUEA01. Next base: position 1,101,940 of record CAVTIC010000001.1, read on the forward strand.
CTGAAGGAACAGCAGCTGGGCCACGATGAGGTTCGCGACATCGTCGTCGATCGGGGTGCCCAGGAAGACGATGCGCTCCCGCAACAGGCGCGAGTAGATGTCGAACAGGCGCTCGCCGCGGCCCGAGGGCTCGACGACGCTGGGCACGAGGGCCGATGACTGGGGCGGGCCAGACGATGAACCGGACGATGGAGTGGACACGGCGAGCCTCCTTCGCGATAGGATGCAACCCGACGGTTGCCAGGATGAGCCTATCCTTGCCACATGCCGACGGCAACCATACGGTTGCCACGAGGTGACGAGATGTCCCAACCGGAACCCGGTCGGATCGACCGCTCCGTGACCGTCGATGCTCCGATCGAGCGTCTGTGGCAGGCCATCTCGACCGCCGACGGGCTGGAAGCGTGGCTCGGCGGCGAGGTCGAACTCGATCCTCGTCCAGGACGACCGGTGCTGGTGCGTTGGCCCGACCGGTCGACCAGCCGCGGCCTCGTCGAGCGCGTGGAACCGCCGCATCGGTTCGTGTTCCGCTGGCGACGCATCGAAGGCGCGGGGCTGCTGGGCCTGCATGCAGGGGAGCCGACCCGGGTCGAGATCCTCCTCACACGGGTCGGTGACCACGCTACCCGCGTCGACATCGAGGAATCGTCGGCACCGATGCCGCTCGGCCCGGTCGCCCTGGCGGCGTCGGGGAAGGGGGCGGCATGACCGGCTCCGGACACGACGACGGCAGCCATGGCGACCGCGACCGCGTCGATCTCGTCTTCTCGGCGCTCTCGGACCCGACCCGCCGAGCCGTGATCCGGTGCCTGTCCGACGACGGTCCCACCACGCTTGCCCGGCTCGCCGACGAGCTGCCCGTCACCCGCCAGGCGGTCTCGAAGCACCTGGCGGCGCTCGAGCATGCAGGCCTGGTGACCACCGCGATCGCCGGTCGCAGCCGCACCTACCGACTGACCCCCGGTCCGCTCACCGAGGCGATGGGGTGGATGGTCGATGTCGGCGCCGAGTGGGACTCGCGACTCGACGCGCTCCGCCGCTACGTCGAGCGATAGGCCACCGACTCCCTGGCGCGCCCGACACCCGATGCTGTCACTCCCGCGCTCAGAAGTGATGTAGGGTCCCGTTGCCGTACGACGAAACGAGGGGGAGCCATGGGCGAGAACGTTCCGACCGCTTCCGTCGGCGCTTCCGGCGCGCGCAGATCGCCCGGTCGGCCACCCACGCGGTCGTCGCGACGCAGGTCGATCGCCGTCGTGCTCGCCTCGGCGATAGTGCTCGCAGCCGTGCAGGCGGTCGGCCCGATCGCATCCACGGCGGCCCCGACGCCGTCCCAACATCGTCTTGATCGTGACCGACGACATGCGCTGGGACGAGATGCAGCGCATGCCGACCGTGCAGGCCGAACTGATCGGTAAGGGGGCCGGTTCCAGAAGGGGTTCGTCGTGAACTCGCTGTGCTGCCCCAGCCGCACATCGATCTTCACGGGCCGGTACTCCCACTCGACCGGTGTGTGGACGAACTCGGGCGCATTCGGAGGCTTCGCCGCGTTCAAGAAGGTCAAGGATCGACCATCGCGACCTGGCTGGATGCCGCCGGATACCGAACGGGCCTGTTCGGCAAGGTCATGAACGGATATTCGTCGAAGCGCGCGGCCACCGTCCCTCCGGGGTGGGATCGCTGGGTCTCGATGGTCCAGCCACCCAACTACTTCAACTACAACCTCAGCGTCGACGGCCAGGTTGCCCACTACGGGTCGGCAGCCCGCCGACTACTCCACCGACGTATTGGCCGGGTACGCCCAATCATTCCTGAACGGGCTTGCGCCCGACGAGCCCTTCTTCATGGAGTTCGCACCGTACGCCCCTCACTCGCCGTTCACGCCCGCGCCGCGGCATGCCAACAGCCTCGCCGACTACCAGCCGATCTCGCCACCGAATGCGGCCGAGGCCGACGTCTCCGACAAGCCGGCTTGGGTGCGCGCGTTGTCGGGGGGCAAGAACTGGAACAGCAAACGCAAGGCGCAGATGCAGACGCTGCTCGCGGTCGACGACGCGATCGCCAACATGATCTCCCTCCTCGGCGACGCGGGTCGGCTCTCGAACACGTTGTTCGTGTTCACAGCCGACAACAGTCTCTCGGGCGGATCCCATCGGTGGACCGCGAAGGAGACCGGATGGGACGAGGCGCTCCACGTTCCGTACGTGGTGCGCTACGACCCCGCTCACCGGCGGCGTAGCGCACTACGCCGGACGGGCTGGTCCTGAATATCGACATCGCACCTACGATCGCGGACCTGGCGGGCGTCGCTGCTCCAGGGGCAGACGGGGTCTCCCTCCGTCCGCTGCTGAACGGAACCGTTACGTCCGTGCGGACGGACTTCGGCATCGAGCATCTGCAGAACGGTGGCAATCCGCCGAGCTACTGCGGCGTCCGAACGACGACGCACAAGTACATCCGGTACTCGACCGGCGAGGAAGAGCTCTACGACCTCATAGCCGATCCGTTCGAGATGCAAAGCAAACACGCGGACCCGGCGTACGCGGCCATCAAGGCGTCGTTGCGCGCGCGAGCGCAAGCGCTCTGCTCGCCGACGCCGCCCGGCTACTCGTTCTGAGGGAGCGTCTCCCCCGAGCCCGGGGGCGGGGGTAGGTCGCGCGGGCCCGAGGGTCCGACCCCGCGGCGATGCCGCCACGCTCGTCGCACGCCCCAGATCAGCAGCGTGAAGAGGGCGACGACGAGTAGGAACGCCACCACGGGCACGATCACCGCGGTGAACGAGAGCAGCGTCGAGATGGAATCCTCGCCGAGCGAGAGCACCGGATTCCCGGCCCCGCCGGTGAACGCCGTCGAGGCCGGGCGGACGATCGTCCGCGCCCCGTGGGTCGCACCCGCCGCCGCCACCCCGAGCACGATCGCGAAGGCCGGGTCGACCGAGTCGTCGCCGGTGGCGGCGAGGGCGACGAGCGCGCCGGCGACCGGCGCCACCACGACGCCTATCGCGTGCAGCACGGAATCGATCGCAGGGATCTTGTCCCCGACGAAGTCCACGACGGCGATCACCGCGATCGCCAGCATGACGCCGGGGTCGGCGAGACGGTCGTACGGCGCGTCGAGCGTGATCAGGTCGGTCCAACGTGCGAGTCCGCCCAGGATCAGCAGGGGCAGATAGGCGTTCAGGCCGGCCGCCGTCGACAGGCCCAAGGCGGTCATCAGTGAGATCACGGCGTCGGTCATGCCGGCCTCCACTATCGCAGGGAGAACCCGTCCGATCGCGCGGGGTCGCTGAACATGCCCAGCTCAAAGGGGGTTTCGGCTGCCCCGTGGAGGCGTCCGCCGTGCGTCGAGGAGCTGCCGGTGGACGGACCTCCGAGACCGCGCAGGTCGTGCGCGCACCGTATCCCGCGGCAGCCGCGTCACGATCCCGACGGGTCTCGGGGCGGCGGGCCGGGCGCGGGCGGGCGTGGGCGGATCAGCAGGTTGACGGTGCTGCCGGCGACCGCGCCGAGGGCGGCACCTCCGACGACGTCGAGGGGGAGGTGAGCTCCGACGTACATGCGACCGAAGAGCACGGCGAACCCGAGCACGAGCGCAGCGATCGCCCACCGAACCGACAGGTGGGCCGCCACGACGACGGTGAGGGCGGCGGCAACGGCCGCGTGTCCCGACGGGTAACCGAGGCTTCCCTCGCCGAACACCTCTCTGTTCTCGACACCGGTCAGCAGGGCGGCGGGTCGTCCGCGCTCCACGATGGGTTTGACCACGATGGCCAGGAGATAGACGCCGACACCGGCGAGCAGCATCGCGATCGCCAGGCGGAACCGCCGGAACACGAGGGCGACCACGGCCAGGGCAGGGATCGTGATGAAGGTGCCGTACTGCATGACCGGCCACACCACCGTGTAGAGGCCCTGCGGCATGTCGTTGATCGCGCGGAACACGGTGACTTCGGCGTCGGAGAGCGCCGCCTCGGCAGCCAGGGTGCTCAGCGCGAGCACCGCGGTCGCGATCCCCAACACGATGAGGTCCCACTTCCTTCGGGCGATCGCCGACGCTGCGGTATCTCGCTCCGGCGCCGACCGAGGGCGAGCCGACGCTTCCTCGCTCACGGCCTTCCCCCCTCGTCGTCGTGCAGCCCGGCCGAGTATGCGTCAGGGGCTCGCCCAGAGCCAGCCCAGCCCGGCACATCCTGGGCACACACGCGGGAGGACCACGCGCGGGCCATGGGGACGTGATGACACGTTCGTGATCCCGTTTCACCCGCTCAGGGCGTGTCTCCGTGTCAGGGCCTCGCGCTCTCCATCCCGCAGGAAGAACGGGCTAGGATTCGCCTCACCGCGGACAGGGAGGTCGCGATCGATGAGCGTGGAACGACCGGCCGGCCTCGACGCACGCGATCGATCGAAGTTCCGGCGGCGACCGTCGGGTGACCCAGCGCCGTTGCCGCGCCACCTCGACCGGGGAGGCTGGGTGCTGGTCGGCGCGGGCGTGCTGCTCGTCGCGGTCAGCATCGTCGTGGGTCTGCCGTCGTTCAGCGACATGATGTTCCGCTTCGAGGGCGGCATCGGGGCCTTGGTGGGGGAGTTCCGCGTGCCCTGGCTCACCACGGTCATGCGCGGGATCGACACGATCTCCGACACCACCGTGGTGTGGGCGCTCCGAATCGCGCTGATCGTGGTCCTGGCGATCACCAAGCGGTGGTGGCACCTGCTCACCTTCATCGGTGTGCTTGTGGTCGTCGACGGCCTGTCCGCCTTGATCCTCGATGTCGTGGCTAGGGTCCGGCCCGTGAACGTCACGATCCTCACCGGGTGGCGGGGGTTCTCGTACCCCTCGATCGCGATCGTCACGCTCGCGGTGACGCTGATCCCGATGGTCTACTCGCTCGTGCCGGGCGGGGAGGGCCGCCGGAGAGCCGGCTGGATCGTGGCGGGACTGATCGCGCTCGCGAGCGTGGCCCACGCATACCTCGGCGCGTCGCATGCGCTCGACGTCGCGGCGGGAGCGGCGCTCGCCGCGACCGTAGCGATCCCGGCGTTCCGGTACTTCGTGCCCGAGGGGCTCGCCCCGGTGTCGTACGGAGGAGGGAACGCCGCGCACCTCGACCTCGGGGGCGAACGCGGACGGGCGATCCGCGAAGCGATCGAGGAGCAGCTCGGCTACACGGTGGAGAACGTCGCACCCTTCGGCGAAGCGGGCTCGGGGGCATCGACCCCGATGCGGATCAAGATCGCGGAGCTCGAGGTGCCCCTGTTCGCGAAGCTGTACGCGACCCGGCACGTGCGCGCCGACCGCAACTACAAGATCGCCCGAACGGTGCTCTACGGCCACCTCGAGGACGAAACCCCGTTCGGCTCGGTACGCCGTCTGATCGAGTACGAGGACTACGCGCTGCGTCTGCTCACCGACCTCGGCGTGCCCGTCGCGGAGAACTACGGCATCGTGGAGCTCACGCCCGATCGCGAGTACATGCTGGTCACCGGCTTCTTCGAGGGGGCCTCGGAGATCGGGGACGCCGAGGTCGACGACACGGTCATCGATGAGGGGCTCCGGCTGGTCCGCACGTTCTGGGACAACGGCCTCGCGGCACGAGACGTGAAGCCCTCGAACTTCCTGGTGCAGGACGGGCATCTGCGCATGATCGATGTGTTCTTCCTGGAGGTGCGGGCCTCGTCGTGGCGGCAGGCCGTGGACCTCGCGAACATGATGCTCACGCTCGCCCTGCGCAGCGAGCCCGAGGTGATCTACGAGCACGCGCTTCGGTACTTCACCCCCGCCGAGATCGGCGAGGCGTTCGCCGCCATCAAGGGCCTCGCGGTGCCCACCGAACTGTCGTCCGCGATCAAGAAGGACTCGCGCGACCTGGCCGCACGCTTCAAGGAGCTCGCTCCGTCCACACCCCGGATCTCGATCCAGCGGTGGAGCCTGCGCCGGGTCGGCCTCATCGCGGCCGTCCTGTTCGGCGGGCTGATTGCGCTGCTCGTGCTGATCGCCACGCTCGGGTCGGGGCTCTCGTGACCCGGCCGCGCGCCCTCTTGCTGCTCGTCGCACTCTCGCTGTTGGCGCTCCCGGCCTGCGGCTCCATCGTGAGCCGTCCCGACGCGCGTCCGATGTGCTTCGATGACAACCGCGCGGTGATCCTTCTCGCACAGGCCGTGCCCGATGCGACCTGGGTGCCGTGCGTGGAGCGCCTCCCCGCCGGGTGGGACTGGGCCTCCCAGAACATCAGGAGCGGCTCGGGCGTATTCGTGCTCAGTCTGGGCACCGCGGCCGCCAGCACGGTCACCGTCACCCTGTCGCCCTCGTGCGAGACCGACGGCATGGAGCCGTTCAACGTGTCGAACACCGATGCGTCGATCTCCGGGTATCGGAAGCTGTCGACGGATGCGGGCATCACCGGGGACTACCGCTTCGTCTTCTCCGGCGGGTGCATCACGTGGACGTTCGCGCTCGAGGCGGGCACGCCCGAAGCCATCCTCGACGAGGTCGACAACGCGCTCGGCTTCCTGTTCCGGCCCGGCTTGGCCCACAGGCTCGAACGCGACGACGACGTGCGTCTGTGCGGCGCCGGTTCCCCCCCTTGCGAGGGGTAGGATCGAGTGCTCACTCCAGGTCGCGCGAACGGGGCAGGCTCCGCGTGGGGGAGCGATAGTCGGGGTCCGAGCGCAACGTGAGGTACTCGACCGCCGCCCAGATCGTCTTCGATCGGGGATAGAACGCGAGCGGCACCAACACGAGCACGGCGACGCTGGCCAGGGTGAGGGGCAGCACCGGCACGTCGGGGACGGTCAGAACCAAGCCTATGACGAGCACCGCGATCCACATGCCGATCGCGACGATGTAGTTCAGCACCATCGCCCCGAGGTAGCCGCCCTCCTCCTTCTCGAAGCGCCACTCGCATCGGGGACACGCGCGACGCATCCGGAACCACGACGCGAACGTGTCGCGCTCGCCGCATCGCGGACATCGCCGACGCATCCCACGCCCGAGGGTGGCGAGGACGCCGGCCTCGGGGTACAGCGCATCACCTCGACCGTCGAGGCTGGAGCTTCCTTCCCCTCGCGGGGTGCCGGAGCCCTCCGGCTCGAGCGAGGCGTAAGGATCATCCGTCGTGGATCACCCAGAACTTCACGATGCGCTCCCGGATCACCCAGGTGCCCGCCGAGCCCTTCGGCGTCACGAGCACGTCACCCGGGCCGATCGTGAGCGTGCGGCCGCCGTCGGTCACGATGTCAGCGTCGCCCTCGAGGATCAGCGCCACCTCGTCGTAGGGACGCTCGAACGACCACGTGTCGGGCTCGCGCTCCCAGAAGCCGGCCGAGATCGCCCCCTCGGCGGCCGAGAACACGTCGGCCTCCCGTCCACCGGAGGGGATCTCGCCGGGCGGGTCGACCAGCGGCCGCCACGTCTCGCGTTCACCCGACCGAACCACCCGGATCGCCATGTCCTGCACCACGTCGCTCATCTGGTCGATGCCCTCCTGGGAGGCCGACTCCGGCCCTCGTCCTCGCCCGCAAGGCTACTCGCGTGTAGGACTTCCGGCGGGTCCGTCGTGACACACGCCAGGGGTATGCTTGCCCGACCATGGCGAAGAGGCAGGGCAGCCGGCCCACACGCACGCCGCTGGGGCGCAACCGACGCGCCGAGTTGAACGTGATCGACTTCACGCTCGCCAAGCGCGCCCTCTTGCGCGACGCGCAGGTGGGCGTACTGGGCATGACCGACATCTGCGACGCACACCCCGAGCTGATGCGGGCAGCGAAGCACGTGGGCGAGCCGACGAGGCACGATTGCCCGGTCTGCGGCAAGGCGAAGCTGGTGCTGCTGGCCTACGTCTTCGGCGAGGGGTTGCGCGACCAGAACGGCCGCGTCTGGTCGATCGACACGGGTCTGCGCATGACGGCCGCTCACCCCGGTTCCAGCTGCTACGTGGTGGAGGTCTGCACCTGTTGTCAGTGGAACCACCTTCGCGAGGCGTTCACCGCCCGCCACAGCGCCACCGGCTGAGCGCGCCGATCCCCGCGAAGGCTGCGATGCAACCGTATCTCCATCGCACCGTCACACTGCCGAAGACCGCAGACGGCATGTCGGCCGATGTCGCCCGATACAATCGAACGTCGTGTCGACCGAAGCCCCCACACGGCCCGAAGGGGCCAAGCACGTTCCCAAGCACGCTCCCAGCACGCGGAAGAAGGGATCCTTCCGACGATTCTGGTGGGTGTTCGTCCTCGTGCCACTGCTCGTGGTCGCGGCGCTGTTCGGATCGCTCTACGTTGCGTACGCGCGCATCGAGCTGCCGGAGACCCTGCCGCCGATCCGCACCAGCTTCCTGTTCGACCGCAACGGCGAAGTCCTCACGTCGCTGCACGGCGCGGTCGACCGCAAGATCGTCGGGCTGAAGCAGATCTCGGACAATCTCGAGCACGCCGTGCTCGCCACCGAGGACGCCGGTTTCTACGAGCATCCCGGCATCGACGTGCGCGGCATCGTCACCGCCGCCTGGACCGACCTCGTGAAGCGCGACACCGTCGTCGGCGCCTCGACGATCACGCAGCAGCTGGTGAAGAACGTGTATGCCGGGGAGTACATCGAGCACCCGAACGGCACCCAGGAGTACATCGTGCCGCCGCGCACGATCAAGGAGAAGATCCGCGAGGCCCTGCTCGCGATCAAGGTCGAGCAGGAACTCTCGAAGGAGCAGATCCTCGCGAAGTACCTCAACACCGTGTACTTCGGCCACGGCGCATACGGGGCGGAGGCGGCTGCCCAGACCTACTTCGGCCATCCTGCGTCCGAGCTCACCGTGAACGAGTCCGCCGTGCTCGCCGCGGTGCTGCATGCACCGAGTCTCTACGACCCGATCAAGAGCAAGTTCGACAACGAATTCCGGCGTGACTACACGCTCGACCAGATGGCGAAGTACGGCTACATACCGGGGAGCGAGGCGACGCGGCTGAAGGAGCTGCCGTGCTGCGGCATCCCGAAGTCGCAGAAGGAGGAGGGTGCGCGCATCTCGAGCCCACCCGAATGCGACTGCGAGTACTTCATCGAGTGGGCGCGCTCCGATCTGTTCCAGCTGTACGGGAGTGCCCGCGTGTACGGCGGCGGTCTGCAGATCACCACCACCCTCGATCTCGAGCTCCAGCAGATGGCCGAGGACGCCGTCGACGCCAACCTGCCCGCGAAGAACTACCTCGGTGAGCCGAACCCCTCCGCCGCCCTCGTCACGATCGACAACGCGACCGGCGAGGTGCTCGCCATGGTCGGCGGCCGCAACTGGGAGCGCTCGAAACTGAACCTCGCGACGCTGCCGTGTGAGGGATGCGGACGCCAAGCCGGCTCCGCCTTCAAGCCGTTCACGCTGGCCGCCGCGTTGGAGCAAGGGTTCGCTCTCACAGGGAAGTATTGGTCGGGCCCGTCCACGATCACGATCCCCGACGAGCAGTGCGCGGGGCCAGACGGCCTCTGGACGCCGACGAACGCGGGCGACAGCTCCGCGGGCACCGTCGACCTCTACGGCGCCACGCAGAACTCGGTGAACACCGTGTTCGCCCAGCTCGTCTCGGCCCTCGAAGGTGGGCCCGCCGCCGTGGTCGACATGGCCCACCGGCTCGGCATCGAGTCGGAGCTCCCCGCTGTGTGCTCGATCACCCTCGGCAGTGTGCAGATCAACCCGCTCGAGATGACGAACGCGTACGCGACGCTCGCCGACCAGGGCACGTATCACCGGGCGAACCCGCTGCTCGAAGTGAACCGTCCCAATGGGCAACCCGCCGACAAGCGGGTGTCCTCCCCGGCCAAGGAAGGCAAACTCGAACCGGCCTACGCGAACCAGGTCACCTACGCCCTGCAGGCCGTGATCCAGGGTGGCACCGGGTCGTCGGCGTCGATCTACCCGTGGCCGGCCGCCGGCAAGACCGGCAGCGCGCAGGACAACGTCGATGCCTGGTTCTGCGGTTACACGGTGCAGCTCACGACGTGCGTGTGGGTGGGCTACCCCGACCAGCAGACGCCGCTGATCAACGTCGAGGGCGTGTCCACCGTCTACGGAGGCACGATCCCGGCCGCGATCTGGCACGACTTCATGCTGCAGGCGATGGACTACGGCCAGCAGGAATGGGACTACTCGCTCATGCAGTTCCCCGACTACGAGCTGACGGGCGAGCTGGGGCCGCCGACCGTGGTCGCCTCGCCGACCCCGCCCCCGCCGCCGTCACCGAGCGAGGACCCTTCACCGAGCGAGGAACCCTCCCCGAGCGAGGACCCGAGCCCCTCGGGCGACCCGAGCCCCTCGGGCGATCCGAGTCCGTCGGACGATCCCTCGCCGACGCCCTGAGTCTCACGATCCGGCGCTCGCGTGCGGCGCCCGTGCCGACCTGACCTACGAGGCCTCGTGCAGCGCCGAGCCTCGTGAGGCGGCCAGCTCGTCGAGCGGCAGTGACGCGATGATCGACGTGCCCCGCCCCGGCGAGGAACGCACGACGAGCGAGCCGCTCGCGAGCTCGACCCGTTCCCGCATCGAGGCGAGCCCGACGCGACCGTCCCGCAGGAAGTCGCGCGCGAGTGCCGCGTCGAACCCCTGCCCGTCGTCCTCGACCTCGACACGCAGCTGCGAGTCGTTCGCCTCGACGATCACGCCGACGTGCGTCGCCTCCGAGTGCTTGGCGACGTTCGACAGCGCCTCCTGCACCACCCGGTAAGCGAGCGTCTCGAGGTCCTCGGGCAGCGGCACGTCGACCCGCCCGGAGAAGTCGGTGTCGACGCCTTGGTCGGCACCGAACCGCACCAGCGTCTCGCGCAGGGCCGCGAGCAGGCCGCGTTCCTCGAGCACGGGTGGACGCAGCCCCGACATCAACCGGCGCAGGGCGTCGGCTTCTCCTGCGAGCTCCTCGCGGATCTTCGTGAGCACCTCGACGCCCTGGTCCACGTCGCCGGCCCTGATCATGAGCAGCGCGGCCTCGAGCGAGAGTGACGCGGCCGAGACGCCTTGGACCGGCCCGTCGTGCAGGTCGCGAGCGATGCGGTTGCGTTCGCCCTCGATCGCGGCGTTCGTGCGCCGCATCAAGCGGCTGCGGTCCTCGTCGCGGTCCTGCAGGAACTGGAACAGCGACCGGATCGTCTGGTCGGCGACCCGGGCCGCGGTCACGTCGCGCACGAGCAGCAGGGTGCGCGGCGGCCTGGTGGGCACGGCCGAGGATCGCGACTCCAGGTGTAGCACCTGTCCGTCGGTGCGGGAGATCTGCGATTGCCCGCCCTGAGGCAGCAGGGCGAAGGCTTGGTCGGCGCCGACGACCACCGAGGCCAGAGCCGTCCACGGCTGGTCCTCGATCGACCCACGGGGCAGGGTGATCATCGATGCGAAGGCCTCGTTCGCTCGCAGCACGACCCCTCGTTCGTCGAGTTCCACGACACCGTCGACCGCTGTCTCGAACACGAGCCGAAGGTGCTCCTCGGACTGGCGGAGCGTCTCGTTCGCCTCTCGGACGCGCTCGAGCGCCTCGTCGGTCTCCTGCAGGGCGCGCTCCTTCTGCTCCAGCGCGTCGCGCGCCTCCCGATACGCCGCCGTGCTCGCGCTCTGGTTCGACAGGATCCGGGCCGCGATGCCGAGACCGAGGAGCAGGATGATGGCGGTGGACTGCTCACCATCGAGCCCGCGCTCGTCGTCGACGATCGCCACGGCCGCGAGCGCCGCGCAGGCCGTCACGACTGAGAAGCTGGTGAGTACCGGCCGGGCCCAGCGCCGGGGGGCGACGTGCGAGTCGGCCCCGTCCCCGATGTCGCCGTCGAGCAACGCCCAGGCGGCGAACGCGAGCGGTGCCAGCAGGAACGGCAGCGCGATCGATGGCATCGTGCTGTCGAACAGGCCCCTGGTCCAGTTCCACCCGAAGGTCGCGGTCGCCGCGGCCGTGCCCGCGAAGATACCGAACAACACGAGATGGCGACGCGACGGCGCCCACAGCAGGAGCGCGCCGAATGCGGCGAGCTGGGTCGCCGTGAGCACGCTGAAGATCGCGGCCGTCATCGAGGCCTCGGGCGAGGCGTCGAAGGGCCGAACCACCATGTACATCAGCGCGGTCACCGACGCGACGATCAGGAACACGTCGGTGCCGATCTCCAGGCCGTCGCGCTCGTCGAAGTGGTCGCGGAACTCGGCTCGCGCGAACAGCATGATCGGCGCGAGGAACAAGGCGAATGCGAGGTCGATCACCGGGGGCTCGAAGCTGCCGGTCCCCCGCACGTCGGGGACGAGCAGGAAGACCCCGTTGAGCAGTCCGATCATGAACAACGCGTACGCGAGATGTACCGTGCCCCGCCACGCATGACCGAGCCCAACGCCCCGCAGGATCATGCCGCCCGAGAGCAGGCACACGCCCGCCACCATGGCCTCGGTCGCCTGGGTCTGCTGCTCCGATCTGGCAGGGAAGGCCAGGTAGGTGAGCACCGCGCCGAGCCCGACCACGGCGAGGAACAGCCCGGTGGCCACGCGGGCGCGTGGACGAACGGCGACGTCGCTCATGTGGGAAACATGATGCCCGCTCGGGGCACCTGACTCCATCACCCGGCTGGGGGTCCTTGGGGACCAGATGGACTAGCCCGGAGAGGGGACGGGCGCTCGGAGCGGCGCCCCGGCGAAGGGCGGTTGCCCTACTCGATCAGCCGCCGGCGCAACGCCTCGGCGACGGCCGCGGTGCGGTCGGAGGCGCCGAGCTTCTCGAAGATGTGTTCGAGGTGGGTCTTCACCGTGTCGGGCGAGATGTAGAGGCGCTCGGCGATGTCGCGGTTCGTGTGCCCGAACGCGAGCAGCTGCAGCACCTCGATCTCGCGGGCCGTGAGCGTCTCGGCCTTGCGGTCGCGTTCCTTGGCTGTCGACAGCTCCTCGGCCAGGGCGACCACCAGCTGTGGGTCGATCACCATGTTGCCTCCGGCCACCAGGCGCACCGTCTGGATCAGGTGCTCGGCGTCGCGGGCCTTCAAGACGTACCCGCGAGCGCCGGAGCGGACGGCTTCTACGACGAACTGGCGGTCGTCGTATGCGGTGAGCATGATCACGCCGATGTCGGGCCACCTGTCGCGGATCTCCCGCGCGGCCTCGAGGCCGTCCATCTCCGGCATGCGGATGTCGATCAGCGCGATGTCGGGCGTCTCGGTCCCGATCAGGTCGAGAAGCTCCTTGCCGTCGGCCGCTTCGCCGACCACCTCGATGCCGTCGGCCATGTCGAGGTACCGTCGAAGGCCCTGTCGTACCAGCGAGTGGTCGTCCGCGATCGCAACCCTGATCGTCACGTTCCCCTCCTGAGGGCCCCCCGAGTTCCGCACATCCTAATCGTTCGGCGGCCGACCCGATGCGAAGGCGGTGTCGGGAGGCCCGCCTGCATCAGAAGACGTCCCACCAGTTCACGAACAACGCCGCCAGCAGCGCGTACGCGCCGGCGGAGACGGCGATCACCGCCGACGCCGGGAGCCTGCCTCGTGCCACCGCGCGGGCGATCACCCAGAACGCCGGGAACACCACGAGCACGAACCGCGGCATCGACAGCAGCGGCCGCACCGGCCACGGATAGAACAGAGGCACCGCGAGGCTCGCGAGCGCGTACACCGAGTACCCGGGCCGCAGCCACCGGAGCCCCGCGATCACCGCCACCAACACCACGCCCACGACGAGCGCGTCGACGAGCCAGTAGCCGCCCAGACTCCACGCGTCGCCGGTCGCGTCGATCAGGGTGCGCCACGGGACGGTCAGCTCGCGCTCCCAATTGCGCTGCGCCGCCCAGGGCGCCAGCGCGTCGTCGAAGCGCACCCGCCACCACACGAGGTACAAGGCCGGGCCGAGGCCGACCGCGAGCGCCGCGGCGAGACGAGGCGAGAGCGCCCGGCCGTCCTCGCGCCAGCGGTGCACCGCCTCGACACCGAGCGCGAGGACGAGCACGATGCCGACGCTACGCGTGCTGGCGGCGAGCGCGCCCGTGAGGGCCGCGACGCCCCATCGGTCGTGGCGCGCGAACCAGAACGTCGAGACCGCGAGCAGCAGGAACATGCTCTCCGAGTAGGGGGCCAGGAGGAAGAACGCCGTGGGGAAGATGGCCACGAGCAGCACCATGGTCCGCGCCGTCTCCCTCGTCATGCCCTCGAGGCGCGTGAGCCCGTGCAGCATCACGAGCGCGGCCGCGAAGCAGGCGTTCGAGACGATCAGCGCCGCGCCGAGCGGTCCGATGCCCGGCAGCCACGCGACGAGCTTGATCGCGAGCGGGTACAGCGGGAAGAACGCCGCGCTCCCGTCGGTCGGGTCGTAGCCCCGCGTTGCGATCGCCAGGAACCAAGCGGCGTCCTGGCGCTCGGCGGCCGTGAACAGCGCCCGCCACCCGAACTCGACGTGGGCGATCGGCCAGCCCGCGACCGCCGGCAGCCCTTCGCGGGGAGCGATCAGCGCGACCGCGACGAACCCGAGCACCGAGAACGCGATGCGCACCCCGAGGTAGGTGATCAGCGAGTCGCGCACGCCGTCGCGCAGGCGCACCTCTGGCTGTGGTGCGTCGGCGACCTCCGTGCTCACGCCGGGAGGGCCTCGGACCCGGTAGCGGTCGGCACGTGCATCGTCCGCCGTTCGATCTCGAGCGGCTCGACTTCCCGACGGATCCAGAGCACGACGCACCAGAGGAGCACTGCGGCCCGCAGCAGCAGCATCGCCTCGAACACGTCATGGGAAGCACCCGGCGCTCCCTGCATGCGCCCGAACCAGGAGAACCGGGTCACGAACACGGCCACGTCGGCGAGTGAGAACGCCAGGAACGTCCACAGGTGTGGCAGCGCCAGGGCGAACCAGGGCAACAACCAGAGCCCGTATTGGGGCGAGTAGACCTTGTTCGAGAGCAGGAACAGGACCAGCACCGGTAGCCCCAAGGTCCACCGAGGGAAGTCGGGATGCCGCCGCGCCTTGATCGTCCACACGGCTGCGGTCACCGCGATGAACGCGAGCATGGAGAGCAGGTTGATCCTGCCGACCGGCAGACAGAAGTCCCGGTTGCGGCAGGCGATGTACCAGAGGCTGTCGTAGTCGGCCGGGCGGTCGGTGTTGAACCTGAAGAACGTGAACCAAGCGGTCGGCGCGATCACGGCGAAGGGCAGGTTGATCACGAGCCAGGTGCCGACCGCGCTCCACCCCAGCACGATCGCCCCGTCGGGCTTGCGTTCCCGCAGCCGTTGCACGAGCAGCGGCACGACGAGCAGGGCGGGATAGAGCTTCGTCGCGGCGCCCAGACCGAGCCAGATGCCGGCGGCCCGGTCGCGGCGCCTGAAGAACGCCAGGAGGCCGGCCGTCGCGAACGCCACGGCGACCAGGTCCCAGTTGATCGTGCCGTACACGAGCAACGTCGGGGCGAGCGCGAAGTAGAGGGCCCGCGACCCATTCGCGACGTAGAGCATGACCGCCGTCGCGACGGCGAACCCGGTGAGGATCAGCGCGTTGACCCAGTAGAACGGCGCGTACTCACCACCCGAGATGAAGGCGGCCAGCCGCATCACGTACATCGTGACCACCGGGTACTCGTCGCAGTTCACGTTCTCCCGGGCTTCACACGGGTCGAGGAACGGCAGCCGCGACCCACGCAGCTGCTCGGTGTCCAGCAGCGGCACCACGTCGCTGTAGCAGAGCAGCCGGTACTGAGGCAGATCGCTCCACTCCCCAGAGTCGCACGGGCCCTTCGATGCCGCGCCGATGGCCATCGTGCCGACCACGCAGGCCAGCACCACGCCGAGGCCAACGGTGGCTTTCGCGGCATGGCTCATCGGGCCGCATCGTAGCCCTCGTCGAGCGGCGCACGCCGTCACCTCGGGGTGGTTCCAGGCCGCGTTCGGCGACCGTGCTGCCCGGGTGACCGTATGAGTGTCGACTCGTAGAGTGTCCGGTCGTGAGGTACCGAGTGGAACAGCTCGCTGCGAGGTGCGACGTCTCGGTCGATACCGTGCGCTACTACCAGTCGCGAGGACTGTTGACGGCGCCCGTCCGGGAGGGGCGCGTGGCGTGGTACGGGCCCGAGCATGCCGAGCGCATCGCCGAGATCCGCTCGCTGCAGCGCAAGGGCCTGACCCTCGCGGCGATCAGCCGCGTGGTCTCGGGCGAGCTGGGTGCGGCGGATGCGGACCTGGCCGCAGCGGTGGCGGCGGCACGGGGCGAGGCGGGCGACGGCAGGCGTGCCGGTGAAGGCCGAGGCGTGACGAGGCGCGATGACCCAGGGGAGCTGCTCACCCTCGACGAGTTCGCGGCGCGCAGCGGGGTGCCTGCCTCGCTGATCCAAGCGGTCGAACGCGAGGGCATCCGGCTCGGCCGTCGCGAGGAGGGCCACGCCCGCTACACGTCGGCCGACATCGAGCTGGTGCGGACCGCACTCCGCCTGCTCGAGTTCGGGCTCCCCCTGCCCGACCTGTTGGAACTCGCTCGTGATGCCGACATCGCGATGCGCGGGCTCGCCGAGCGCGCGGTCGACCTTTTCGACGAGCACGTGCGCAAGCCGATCCGCGACACCGCCGGCGACGACGAGCGCGCTGCCGAGCAGATGGTCGAGGCGTTCCGCGAGCTGCTGCCGGCTGTGACGACGCTCATCTCGCACCACTTCCGGCGGGTGCTGCTCGAGACCGCCGCGGAGCACATCGAGGAGCCGGCATGAGGACGCCGCTCCCGGAGGGGGAGGACAAGCGCCACGCCGTGCGGCGGTTGTTCGACGCGATCTCGCCCCGCTACGACCTCGTGAACCGGGTCATGACTTTCGGCATGGACGTCGGGTGGCGACGCACGGCGGTGTCGATCCTGCGCCTGCCGGGTCGGGCCCTGGTGGCCGATCTCGCCTGCGGCACAGGGGACTTCTGCCGCGAGTTGGAGCGCAACGGCTACCGAGCGGTCGGGTTCGACTTCTCTCACGGCATGCTCGTGAACGCCCGGACGGACGCGCCCCTCGTGGAAGCCGACGTCCTGCAGCTGCCGCTCGTCGACGGCTCGATCGACGGGGTCACGTGCGGGTTCGCGCTGCGCAACGTGGTCTCGCTCGCGGGGCTCTTCCGTGAGATCGGCCGGGTCGTTCGCCCAGGCGGTCGAGTCGCGTTGCTCGACGCAAGCGAGCCCGACAGCCGCGTGCTCCGCGCCGGACACGGCGTGTACTTCAACCGGGTGGTGCCGATGATCGGCGGCACGATCTCGAGCCGGGCCGCCTACGCCTACCTCCCGAGATCGATGGCCTACCTGCCGCCTCCCGGCGAGATGGTCTCGATGCTCCGCGACGCGGGATTCCCCGACGCCGATCGACGTCAGCTCTCGAGCGGGCTCACTCAGCTCCTCGTGGGAACCCGCGGATGAGCGGGGGAACCCGGGGGTGAGCGCCGTCGTCGGCGAGGGGGCCTCCCCGCTCGGTCCGGCATTCGACCTGCTGGCGGCCTACGATCCGGCAGCGGGGTTCTTCTTCGAACGCGACGGCCTCGGCGTGTCGGCGTCGCTCGGCCCTGGCACCGCCGTGGTCGGTCCGTCGCCGGACCTGCGGACTCTGGCCCGAGCCGCCTCCGAGGCGCTGCGAACGATGCAGGTCGCCGACGGCGGGGCCGCGCCCGTCGCGGTCGGGGCTCTGCCGTTCCACGACGAACCCGCCTCGTTGTGGGTGCCCCGGCGGACGGTGCGACGGACCGAGGACGGGGAGACCTGGTTGGTCGATCCGTTCCCTCCGAGGGGTGATGTGTCCGCGTTCCTCCCCGGACGGGTGATCGGCGAGCTGCCGCACGAAGCGTTCCGGCCCATCCAGCTCACGGAGTCCCCGTCGGGGACCCGGTACGCCGAGGTCGTCGCCGAGGCGGTCGCGCGCATCGAAGAGGGCGAGCTCCAGAAGGTTGTCCTCGCTCGGACGCTCCGCGTCGAGGCGGGCCGCTCGCTCGATGCCCGGCGGCTGTTGCACCGGCTACGGGCCGTCGAGCCGCACTGCTTCGCGTTCGCGGCGCCCGTCGGCGCCGGCGTGCTCGTCGGTGCGAGCCCCGAATCGCTGCTCTCGCGCCGAGGGACACTCGTGCGTTCGACCCCGCTCGCCGGTACTGCCCCGCGTTCCGGCGATCCCGACGAGGACCGTGCGAACGGCGAGGCGCTGGTGGGGTCGGCCAAGGACCGCGAGGAGCACGCGATCGTCGTCGAGGCGGTAGCCGGGGCGCTCGGTGGGCTCTGCGACGATCTGCGGTGGGACCCTGAGCCGGTGCTCGAGCCCACCGCGAACGTCTGGCACCTCGCTACGCGGTTCGAGGGTAGGCTGCGCGATCCGCGTGTGACCGCTCTCGACCTGGTCGCGGAGCTCCACCCCACGCCGGCGGTCTGTGGCACTCCGGTCGGGGCTGCGCGGTCGGCGATCACCGAGCTCGAGCCGTTCGACAGGGGTGCCTACGCCGGTCCGGTCGGGTGGGTGGACGCCGCCGGAGACGGCGAGTGGGCGATCGCGCTCCGATGCGCGGCGCTCGAAGGCGATCACGCCACGCTGTTCGCCGGTGCCGGCATCGTGGCGGGCTCGGATCCCGCCGCCGAGCTCGACGAGACCCAACGGAAGTTCCGGGCATTCCTGGATTCGCTGCGATGGGGCTGACCGGCGCCGGCGCCGAGGGATGCGACGGCTACCCGGGAGTCGACGAGGCCGGCGGAAGGCTCGCGCGCGCGGCTCGCCGGGCGAGGCCGAGGCGGCCGAGCTCGAGCGAGGCGAGCTGCTCGTGCCGTCCGGAGTGCAGGTCGCCCCACGGGTCGGTCGTCACGGAGGACAGGCGGACGTACGAGAAGCGGGTTGCGGCCCGCATCGCCAGGTAGCCCTCGATGCCGGGGTCGCTGCCGTCGAGGGCCTTGCCGATGCGCCGGCGCTCGCGCGCGAGCGGCGCCCTGATCACCAGCCACAGCGCGATCAGCGGCAGGCTGGGTCCGAGCGCGACGACGAGGCCGATCAACAGCGACACGTTGAAGATCGCGTCCTTGCTGGCCTCACCCTTGTCCACCGTGCCCTGTCCGATCGCGTCGATCTCGTCGGCGATCGCCTGGACGCCGCCGCCGATCAGTGGCACGTCGGCGAGCCCCTCGAGCGCACCCGCCGCGTTCGAGACGCCCTCGCCCGCACCGATCACGCCGTCGCTCAGACCGCTCAGCTCGTTCACCGTGCGCCCGAGCGTGTAGCCGACGGCGCACCACAGCAGGAGCCAGAGCACGAGGATGACGTCGATCGTTCGGGATGTGCGGTGCGACACGGCGGCCTCCGGTCGGGGCGTGGACAACGGGCATCCTAGGCCCGGCCTCGGCCCCGCGCGAGCCCGGGGTTCGGGCCGTTGGACCCCGAGATCAGGCCAGGGCGTCGGACACGGTGCTCCGGAGGGCGTCGCGATGCTTCAGTGCGACGACCGGGTCGACCGCCACCTCGATCACCTGCAGGCCGCCCGCCGCCGACGCGTGGTCGAGCGCGCGAGGGAGATCGCTCGCGCGCTCGACCAGCGTGTGAGCCGCTCCCGCGGCCCGGGTCAGGGCGCCCAGGTCGGCGCCGTGCGGGGTGACGAACAGCTCGCGATGCTCAGGCAGG
Organism: uncultured Actinomycetes bacterium; assembly: GCA_963734685.1. Classification (GTDB taxonomy): domain Bacteria; phylum Actinomycetota; class UBA4738; order UBA4738; family HRBIN12; genus JAOUEA01. The sequence continues at coordinate 1,121,508 of CAVTIC010000001.1, forward strand.
TCCCGCTGTGGCAATAGTGAGAACACCTCACCGCCGCCGTTGCGCACGACGACGAACATGCAGTCGAGTCCTCGCCGAGCGTTCCATGCGATCGCGCCGAGGTCGTGGAGGAACGTGAGGTCGCCCAGCAGGGCGACGGTGGTCGCGGCGGACCACTCGACGGGACCGCTCCTCGGCCCGGCCGCCGAGAGGCCGAGCGCCGTCGATACCTGGCCGTCGATGCCGCTCGCGCCGCGGTTCGCGAGCACCCGGAGACCGTTGCGGGGCGCCATCGCCAGGTCGAGGTCGCGGATCGGCGTGGAGTTGCCGACGAAGAGCGTGCCGCCGTCGGGGATCGACGCCGCGACGTCGCGCGCGATCCTCGGCTCGAACGGCTCGTCGATGCCATCGAGGAACCCGTCGAGCGCCTCTCGCGCCCGCCGGTCGGCACGGCGCCACGCGTCGATCCAGTCGGCGGGAGCGGGATGGAGCCTGCGCGTCCACATCGCACCGGTCTCGTCGTCCGGGTGGTTACCGAGCACGCCGATCGCGCCGTCCTGGTCGACGGGTCGGTCGGCGAGGGCGCGCCCCAGTGCGTCGGGGTCGACCGCGATGCGCCAGGTGGCCAGGCGCTCCGGATCAGGGTCCAAGTGCCAGCGGTCGGCCACCACCAGGCGCTCGGCCGCCGCAACGAACGACTGGGTCACCCTGGTCGTCGGAGCCGCACCGACTTGGATCACGACGTCGGGGCGGTGCTGCCGGCCCCAGGTCACGTCGCCGATCAAGGACTGACCTGCAGTGAGACACCATCCGGGCAGACGGGCGGTGGAGGTCGGTTCCGCGAGCACGGGCCAGCCGAGGGTCTCCGACCAGAACGCCGCCTCGCTCGAGACGTCGCCCGGCCACGCGCCCATCACGACGGCCCCGCGTGCCCCGGAGACGAGCGTGGCAAGGCGGTCGGCTTCCTCGACGGTGAGTTCGGCTTCGGGCCGGGTCGGCAGGTCGAGCGTCTCGCCGCTCGGAGCCGGCAGCTCGAGGTCGAGCGAGGGGCTGAGCGGTTCCTCGAACGGGCAGTTCACGTGCACCGGCCCGACGGGGTCCGCGCGCGTGGCTTCGAGAGCTTCCCGGGCGGCCTGACGCCACCACGCCTCCTGGCCCGTGGCCTCGGGTACCGGGAGATCGAGGTTCCCGCGGACGTACCCGCCGTAGAGGCCAACCTGATCGATCGTCTGGTTGGCTCCGGTGCCTCGGAGCCGTGGCGGGCGGTCGGCGGTCAGCACCACGAGCGGCACGCGAGACTGCGACGCCTCGACGATGGCCGGGAGGAACTCGGCGGCGGCGGTGCCGCTCGTGCACGCGATCGCGACCGGTCGACGCGCGGCCCGGGCCAGTCCGACCGCGAAGAAGGCACTCGATCGCTCGTCGAGGTGCACGCGCACGTCGATGTCGGGGTGTCGGGACAGGGCGAGCGCCAGCGGGGTCGAACGGGAGCCGGGAGACAGGCACGCGTCGCGGAGTCCGCCCGCCACGAGCCCATCGACGAGCGCCCAGGCGCACTCGAGGTTGAGGTCGGCGATACCCATCACACACCACGCCACAGCGAGGCCGCTGCGGGCACGACGTCACCCGACGACTGATCGACCGTCGCGAGCACGAGGCCGAGGGCCATCAACACGCCGCACGCGGCGTGTGTGGCCGCGGTGCCCGTGAGCACCGGGATCAGGTCTCGCCCGGTCGCCGACCCGACGGCGTCCATCGGCTTGATCGCGAGCACCCACGCCCCCAGCCCGAACAACGCCCACTGCGGGAGCCCGGCGCCCTCGTCGACGATGTCGACGATCACGCCCAGCACGATCGTGGCGAAGGCGGCGACGACCGAGACTCGATAGAGACGCCGGGTCGCACGATCGCCGATGCGAACCGCGAGCGTCCGTTTGCCGCTCTCCGCGTCGGTCGGGATGTCGCGAAGGTTGTTGGCCACGAGGATCGCCACGGCGAGCCATCCCATCGCCGCCCCGCCCCACCATGCCGCGGCGGGCACGGTCTCCACCATCACGAACGCGGTGCCGCAGGTCGCCATCAGCCCGAAGAAGAGGAAGACCATCAGCTCGCCGAGCCCGAGACCGGCGTAGGGCCGAGGGCCCCCGCTGTAGAGGACCGCGGCGATCAGCGCGAGCGCCCCGACGCCGAGGATCAGCATCGGCTCGGTCGCGAGTGCGAGGGCCAGGCCGGCCACGGCGGCGACACCCAGCGCGACGAGCGCGGCCGCGAGCACGGCTCGAGGCGTCGCCGCGCCGCTGGCGGTCAGGCGCGGAGGGCCGAGCCGGTGGTGGGTGTCCACCCCCCGGACCCCGTCGAAGTAGTCGTTCGCGAGGTTCACGCCGATCTGCAGCCCGGCGGCCACGAGCACCGCTGCGACGAAGCGCCACCAGATCACCGCGCCGGCAGCCGCGGTGCCGAGCACCACCGGAACCAGGCCCGCACCGAGCGTCCGGGGACGGGCGCCGCGCCACCAGAGGGTGAGCGCATCGGTGGTCGGCGCGGCGCTCACCTCCCCGGCGCCACCGGCATCCCCGCTCACGGTCGTCTGGGGAACCGGGAGAAATCGGGGGCTCGTTTCTGGGTGAAGGCGTCGCGGCCCTCCTGCGCTTCCTCGCTCATGTAGTAGAGGAGCGTCGCGTCGCCGGCGAGTTGCTGCACGCCCGCGAGCCCGTCGGTGCCGGCGTTCGATCCAGCCTTCAGCAGCCGCAGCGCGAGCGGGGAGAACGCGAGCATCTCCCGGCACCACTCGACCGTCACGCGTTCGAGGTCCTCGACCGGCACCACCGCGTTCACGAGCCCCCACTCGAGCGCCGTTGCCGCGTCGTACTGGCGGCAGAGGAACCACACCTCCTTCGCGCGCTTCTCGCCGATCTGCCGCGCGAGCAGGTTGATGCCGTAGCCGCCGTCGAACGAGCCGACCTTCGGGCCCGTCTGGCCGAACCGCGCGTTCTCGGCCGCGATCGTGAGGTCGCAACAGAGGTGCAGCACGTGCCCGCCGCCGATCGCGTACCCCGCGACCATCGCGACCACCGGCTTGGGCATGCGGCGGATCTGGATCTGCAGGTCGAGCACGTTGAGTCGCCCGATGCCCTGCTCGTCGACGTACCCGTCGTCGCCGCGGATCCTCTGGTCCCCACCCGAGCAGAACGCGAGCGGTCCCTGACCGGTGAGGATCACGACTCCGATCTCGGCGTCGTCGCGGGCGATCTCGAAGGCTCGGATCAACTCCGACGTCGTCAACGGGCGGAAGGCGTTGCGCACCTCGGGCCGGTCGATCGTGATCTTCGCGATGCCCTCGGCCGTCTCGTACCGGATGTCACTGAACTCGCCCCCGGGGATCCACTCGTGTGCAGGGGCGATCTCTTCGACGGTGTCGGTGGGCTGCTCGTCCATGTGACCGTTCACTCCGAGAGTCGTGGCTCGTGGGGTGGCGGTCAAGCCGAGCGAACCGCCCTCGCGAACCGGGAGGCTATCGGAACCACCACCGCCGATGCTAGGTTCCCGCTCGTGGTTCGGGCGCAGCGGTTCCGGGGCGGGATGCGATGGTTCACGGTCGCGGTCACGGTGCTCGCCCTCGCGTCGGCCCCGTCGCCGGCCCTCGGCGACGGGTCGGCGACCGGCGCGCCGCAGGGAGCGGGCCCCGCCACGCCGGTGCGGCTGCGCGTGATGACGTTCAACATCGAGTACGGCGGCACGATCGTCGATCTCGACAAGATCCTCGCGGCGGTCCGCCGATCCGACGCCGACATCGTTGCGTTCAACGAGGTCTACGGCAAGGCCGCGCGCCTCGGGCGCCTCACCGGCTACGAGCACGTCAGCCGCCGCCTCGACATCGTCTCCCGGTATCCGCTGGTCGATCCACCGGGGTCCGACGGCCGCTACGTCTTCGTGGAATTCGCGCCCGGGCAGGTCGTGGCGGTCACGAACGTGCACCTCGCATCAAGCGACTACGGGCCCCGCCGCCTGCTCGACGGATGGAGCCGGAGGAAGGTGCTGCGCACCGAGCGCCGGGTTCGCCTGCCCGAGATCCGGCCGTTCCTGCGTTCGATGTCGCCCCTCCTCGGCGACGGCATCCCGGCGATCGTGGTGGGCGACATGAACGCGCCGTCGCACGAGGACTACACCGAGGCGACGGTGGGGCTTCGGCCGCAGGTTCGCTTCCCGGTCCGGTGGCCGGTGAGCCTGCTGATGAACCGCCGGGGATTCGTCGACTCCTTCCGCGCCGCACATCCCGACCCGGTCGCCGACGAGGGCCTCACGTGGCCGGCGGGGCGGCCGCGTTCCGACGTGAGTTGGAACCCCCGCCGCGACGCGCCGGAGGACCGCATCGACCAGATCTGGTCGGCGGGTCCCGTGACCGTGGCGGACAGCGTGCTGATCGGCGAGCGGGATGGACCCGGGGTGGACATCGCGGTGCATCCGTGGGGTTCCGACCATCGGGCGGTGGTCTCGACGCTCGACGTCACGCCGGGCGTGCCGCCGGTGATGGCGGCGCCCGACCCGTTGCTCGTCGAGGTCGGGGCCACGCTCACGGTCACCTACCACGCCCCGGGCGGCGCCGGCGAGCGGCTGCGCATCGTGCCCTCGGGAGGCGACCCGACGGCCGACGCCGTCGACTCCCAAGCAACCCCGCCCGGCGCGCCGACCGACGGTTCCGTGGAGTTCCCGACCGACGCTCTCGCACCCGGCGCCTACGACGCGGTGCTGGTCGACGGCGGCGGCGCCGAGCTGGCTCGAGGACCGTTCTGGGTGCGCGACGTGGACGCGTCGCCCGTGCTCGACACGTCTCGCTGGCGGTTCGCCGCGGGCGAGCCGATCGACGTGTCGTTCACGTTCGGCCGGGCGAACCGCTTCGACTGGATCGGGCTGTACGATCGCGGCGCCGATCCGACGATCGCCTCCTACCACACCTACGGGTACACGGGCGCCGCCGTCGAGGGGTCGGTGACCTTCGCCGGCGGGGGCGCCGCCGGCCCCTTGCCGCCGGGGCGCTACACCGCCTACTACCTGCTGACCGATGTCTACCGCGAGGTCGCCTCGGTGGACTTCGTCGTCACGGACTGATCGTTCCCCGGCCGGTAGCCTGCGGCCATGGAGGGTCCGTTCGGCCTCGCGCGCGGCGAGCTCGTCGCCGTCGACGTGCCGCCGGGCCCTGCGTGGGTGCGGCTCGTGCGCCAGCTCTGGAGCGACCGGGTGGCGTTCCTGCCGCTCGACCATCGCCTGTCCGAACGGGAGCGGCGGACGCTCGTCGACCGCGCCCGGCCCACCGCTGTGCTCGACGCCTCCGGCTCGCTAACCGTCTTCGCAGGGGGGGCGCCGGTCGACGGCGAGGTCTCGCTCGTGATGGCGACGTCGGGCACGGACGGGATGCCGCGTCTCGTGGAGCTCTCCCGTGCGTCCGTGAGCGCGGCAGTCGAGGCGTCCCGGGACGCTCTCGCCGCCACGGGTCACGACGTGTCGGCGCCACTGATCTGTTGTCTCACCCCCGCACACGTCGGCGGTCTGTTGGTCCTGCTCCGTGGCGAGCTCGGCGACCTCCGCGTGGTGGTGCTCGATCGGTTCGAGCCGCGTCGCCTGTTGCGGGAGGCCCCGGTGGGTGCGGGCGTCTCGCTCGTGCCGACGATGCTGCGTCGGCTCGTGCACGCCGGGGCGGACCTCGCTCGGCTCGGCACCCTGCTGGTCGGCGGCGGAGCGCTCGAAGGGGACCTCCGCGCGAGCGCCGAGGCGCTGGGGGGACGCGTCGTCTCGACCTACGGTCTGACCGAGTCGTGCGGCGGCGTCGTCTACGACGGTGTGCCGTTGCCGGGCACCCGGGTCCGCATCGCGGACACCGTCGGCAGCGGGCAGGCGGGCCGCGTCGAGCTGCACGGCCCGACGCTCATGCAGGGATACAGAGGCGATCCCTCCGCCACGGGCGACGCTTTCGACACGCAGGGATGGCTGCGCACAGGCGATGCCGGCTCGATCGACGACGAAGGGCACCTGATCGTGCACGGACGACTCGACGAGGCGATCCGCACGGGTGGCGAGACGGTCTGGCCTGAAGAGGTCGAACGCGCCCTCGCCGATCACCCGAAGGTGGCCGACGTCGCGGTCGCTGCGCGGACCCACCACGAGTGGGGAGAGCAAGTGGTCGCGTTCGTGGTGCCCCGCCGCATCGACGAGCCGCCGGCCCTCGAAGAGCTCCGCGACCATGCGACCGGCTCGATCGCGCGCCACAAAGCTCCGCGGCAGCTCGTGCTCGTCGCCGAGTTGCCGAGGACGCCCGGCGGCAAGATCCGCAGAGGCGCCCTGCGCGGGTAGCGAGGCCCCTCAGTGCCGGGTCTTGAGACCCGAGACGAGCATCTCGCAGATGTCGCCCTCGATGCCCACCCGTCGCTGACGCGTGACGTCGGTGAACAGGAACGTGCGATCGAGTGTCCCTCGACTGAGCACCGCCCCGCCGTACCAGACGAGCGAGGGGTCCTTGATGCTGGTGCCCGGTTCCAGCGCGATGCCCGAGTTGCCGAGCTGCAGCATCGTCACGGTTCCGTCGCGGTGGTGGACGATCGTCGTGAGTTCCTCGATGTCGAACGAGACCGAGAGCTTAGTCTCGAGGTTCGTGAGCACGACCGTCGAGGTGCCCGAGATCGTCTCGCTCACGACGCGTCCCGTCCCGTCGAAGCGGGTCGTCAGCGTGCGGCCTCCTCGATCGGTCCAGTCGACCGGGAACGGGCACACGTTCTCGATGCGGAGCCCCTGCACGAGCGGGAGCGGCCCGGCCTTCGTGGCGGCGCCACCTGCCTGCGCGGGCGTGATCACGACGAGACCGACGACGACGGCGAGGACGAGCGAGAGCGAGGCGCGGCGCAACATCGAGTCTCCTTCGGATCCGCGATGCCGAGCGGGCGCACGGCGGGGGGATCGCGGGGCCCTCATGTTCCCACGGAAACGCCCGGGAAGACTAGCCCCGCAGTCATATCCGCGGGAATGGAAAGGACCCGAGTCCGGGAGGGGTGGACTCGGGTCCTTGGCCTGTGCGGCGGGCCGCCGAGGGGGTGGCGGCCCGCGTTGTCTGCACCTTCCATCGGCCGCGTGGGTACTCCGGCTGCATGCTCTCGCATCGGTAATCCCGCATACCGAGGTCTGGGTACGGAATGGGAGGCGGTCGAGGTTCAGACGGTGATCGCGCCGTGCTTCACGGCGAACGCCACGGCCTCGAGCTTCGAGTGCACGCGAAGCTTCCCGAGGATGTTCCGCACGTGGGTCTGCACGGTCTGCGGGCTGATGAACAGCTTCGCGGCGATGTCGTCGTTGCGCATGCCCTCGGCGAGCAGCTGCAGGATCTCGCGCTCCCGCTCGGTCAAGTCCTCGAGCAGCATCGTGGCCTCGCGCTGGGCCTCGCGCTCCCGGGCGACCTGCGCCAGCAGCCGCGTCAGCGTGGCGGGGTCGATGAGCACCTCGCCGTCGGCTGCAGCCTTGGCAGCCGAGAGCAGCTCCTGGGCCGCCTCGTCCTTGCCGAGGAACCCCGACGCGCCCGCCTCGACGGCCTCGACCAAGAGCCGGTCGTCGTCGTGGGCGGTCATGATGACCACCTTCGTCGAGGGGGAGACCTCCTTGATCCTGCGGGTCGCGTCGATGCCCGTCATGCCGCCGCCCTTGAACACGATGTCCATGAGCACCACGTCGGGGAGCTGCTCGCTGCAGACCTCGATAGCGGTCTCCGGGTCGTGTGCCGGCGGGGCGATCAGTTCGAGGCCCTCGTCGAGCCCGACCACGGTCGCCAGCGCGTCGGTGAGGATCTTGTGGTCGTCGCAGATCAGCAGCGTGACCTTGGTGGCCTCACCCATCCGCGTTCCCCCCCGCCGGCAGCCGCACGCGGAGCATGGTACCCCCGCCCGGCGCGCCCTCGATGGATATCTCCCCTTGGTGTTCGGCAACGACGGCCCTGCAGATGAAGAGCCCGAGCCCGGTTCCCGCGACCTCCTCGTACCCTGCCGGTCTCCAGTTGGGGAACATCCCGAACAGCGCCTCGCGCCGGTCCTCGGGCACGCCCGGACCCCGATCGATTACCTCGAGCACCGCGACGTCATCTACGAGCTGGACCCTCACGGTGATCGGCTCGTCGGGTGGTGAGTACGCGTCGGCGTTGCGGACCAGCTGGCGCACGACTTGGATCAGCATCGTCCGGTCCGCGACGATGGGCACCTCGTGGAGATCGAGCTCGATCGTTCGGTCGTCGAGCGCGGCCGCCTCGATGCCTTGGCGGGCGATCGCCCCCAGCTCGGTCGGCCCGGGCGGTGCGGCGAGCCCGCCGGCCGCCAGCCGCATCGCGAGCGACGCCTGGTCGACGACGTCGAGCATGCGGTCGGACTCCTGTTCGATCAGCCCGAGGAACTCGACCTTCTCCTCGTCGCTCAGCCGGTCGAAGTGCGCGCGCGAGGTCCCCGCGATGCCCCGGATCGTGGTGATCGGGCCTCGGAGCTCGTGGGCGAGCATCGCCACGAGTTCGGCTCGCTGCGCTGCGCCGTCACCTGCGGATCGGCTGGACTCCACGGAGCGAGTCTAGGAGTAGGAGTGTCCCTCGTCCGGGAACGTGCCGGCTTCCACGTCGCTCGTGAAGCACGTGACCGCGTCCGTGATCGTCCCCCGCAGGTCGGCGTAGGCCTTCGCGAGCTTCGGCGGGTGCTCCGTCAGCCCGAGCAGGTCGTTGATCACGAGCACCTGCGCGTCGGTCTTCGACCCGGCCCCGATGCCGATCGTCGGGATCTGCAGTGACGCCGTGATCTCACCGGCGAGCTCGGCAGGCATCGCCTCGAGCACGATCGAGGACGCCCCTGCCTTCTCGAGCTGCACGGCCTGTTCCAGAACCTTCTGCGCGGCTTCACCGCGGCCCTGTACCCGGTAGCCGCCCAGGCCGTACACGGCCTGCGGTGTCAGTCCGACATGCGCCATCACCGGGATGCCGATCTCGTTCAGCCTGTGCACGAGGTCGAGTTGGGGACCTTCGAGCTTCACGCAGTGGGCGCCGCCTTCCTTCACGAGCCGGCCTGCGTTGCGGACGCCGTCGTCGGTCGACGCTTGGTAGCTCATGAACGGCAGGTCGCCCACGACCATCGCGCCTTGGGCGCCTCGGGCCACGGCTTTCACGTGGTGGAGCATCTCTTCCATCGTGACGGGCAGCTCGTTCTCGTAGCCCAGGACGTTTCGCCCCAGGGAATCGCCCACGAGCAGCACGGGCACGCCGGCTCGGTCGAGGATCTGTGCGGTGGGGTAGTCGTACGCGGTGAGCATGACCCAGCGTCGCTGCTCACCCTTCCACGCTCTGAGGTCGTGGATCGACACGGTCCGGTCGGGCATCGCTCGCGCCTCCTTCAAGTGCACGGCAGTCCTCGCAGTCTAACGGTGGGGATGCCTCGGAGCTTCCCGATCGGCTCGGTGTCGGACCCCGGTGCTAGCGTTCGAGCCGTTCTCGTACACTGCTGGGCGACCCTCAAGTCCCTACTGCTCCCTCTCGAGAGGGGGCCGTCCAGACCAGAGGAGGTGACTGGTTGAGGGAGTACGAAGTCATGCTTATCCTGCCCGCCGAGGCCGACGAGAAGGTCGTCTCGACGGCGATCGACCGCATCACCAAGGTGGTGTCCGCCCATGGTGGTGAGGTCTCCAACATCGATCGCTGGGGCCGTCGTCGGTTCGCCTTCGAGATCGACCATGCGAACGAGGGCTACTACGCGGTGGCCTCGTTCACGGCCGAGCCTGAGTCCCAGACCGAGCTCGAGCGTGTGCTGAACCTGGCCGACGAGGTCATCCGCCACAAGATGATCGCGTTGCCGGCCAAGGGACGCCACGCCAAGCGGGCCGAGGCCCGTGGCGCCGCGCAGCGGTCGACAGGAACCGACGAAGCATCAGCCGAAGCTTCCCCCGCCCCCGCGTGAGCCATACGCGCGGCGGGTGCGACACCGACAAGGTGGTGACGTGACATGGCGAGCGACAACCAGGTGACCCTCGTGGGCAACCTGACCGACGACCCCGAGCTGCGGTACACGCCCAACGGGGCTGCGGTGTGCAAGTTCCGGATCGCCGTGAACCGACGCATGCCCGACGGCGCCGGTGGATGGAAGGACGGCGAAGCGTCGTACTTCACGGTCAACTGCTGGCGCAGCCTCGGCGAGAACGCGGCCGAGTCCCTCACGCGCGGCATGCGCGTGGTGGTCGCAGGCCGGCTGAACTACCGCTCCTGGGAGAACCAGGACGGCGACAAGCGCTCCGCCATCGAGATCGAGGCCGACGAGGTCGGTCCGAGCCTGCGATGGGCCACCGCGCGCGTCGAGCGCCAGTCCCGCTCGAGCAGCAACTCGTCCGGCGGCGACTGGGGCGAGCGCGTGGCCGCACCGGTGGGCGGCGGCGGCGCCGACCAAGAGGAGACACCGCTGTAATGCCACCGAAGAAGAGGGAAGGCCCGAAGCGCCGTCGCGACAAGGACGACAAGGGCTGGCAGAAGAAGGGCAAGCGCAAGTTCTGCGTCTTCTGCAAGGACCGCGTCGACTACGTCGACTACAAGGACGTCGTCACGCTGCGCAAGTTCGTGAGCGAACGGGGCAAGATCCGCGCCCGTCGCGTCACGGGCAACTGCGTCCAGCACCAGCGTGACGTCGCCACGGCCGTGAAGAACGCCCGCGAGATGGCCCTGTTGCCGTATTCGAGCCGATGAAGGTCATCCTCCAGAAGCCCGTCGACAAGCTCGGAGACCCCGGCGACGTGGTCGACGTTGCCGCCGGCTACGCGCGCAACTACCTGATCCCGCGATCGATGGCCGTCAGGGCCCACAAGGGGGCCGCGCAGCAGACCGAGAACCTGCGGCGCGCCCACGAGCGGCGCCAGTACGCCCGCAAGGGCGAGTACGAGGCGATCGCCTCACGGCTCATCTCGGGCGGACCGATCCGGGTGGCGGCTCGGGCCGGTGACGAAGGCAAGCTCTTCGGCTCCGTCACCGCCGAGCACGTCGCCGCCGCGATCGCCGCACAACACGAAGGGGTGACGGTCGACAAGCGCGACGTGCACCTCGACGAGCCGATCCGCTCGACCGGTACGCACGAGGTGCGGGTGCACCTGTTCCACCAGGTCGACCCCGTCGTGACCCTCGAGGTCGTGCCCGAGGGCTGACGGTCTGCGGATCCGAGCACCCGTAGGCCGGGCTTCGCGCCCGGCCTACGTCGTGGTCGGGGTCATGACGGCCGCCGGTAGCCCTCCGGGCTGGCGGACCACCACGTCCGCTGGGTGATCGTCCCGCCACAAGCTTCCCCACCCGGCCCCGACGGCGAGCGCGCCCGCGGCCCGTGCAGCGAGCATGTCCTGCTCGCTGTCGCCGACGTAGGCGGCCTCGGTCGGGTCCACGCCGAGGCGATCGCAGGTCAGGGCGATGCCTGCGGGGTCCGGCTTCGCGCGGCCCGCCTCGTCGCCGCCCGTACGCACCTCGAACCGATCAAGCAGGCCGGTCCGCGCCAGCAGGAGGTCGAGGCTGGTCACGTCGGCGCCGGTGAACAGCGCGAGCCGCAGGCCTGCACCGGCCAGCGCGTCGAGGGCTTCCTCCACGCCGGGGTAGGGGCGCATCGCGCTCGCCCCTTCGTCCAATCGACGGTGGTAGGCCGCGTGCTCGGCTTCGCTTACCGGACGACCGAGCAGGTGCTCCAGCATGCGCTCGCTGGGCCCCTGAGTGAATGACTCGACGATCTCGCCGGGGGTGAACCGAGGGCCGCCGGCCTCGAGGATCGTCTCGATGAAGCTGTTCGTGACGGGCTCCATCGAATCGAACAGCGTGCCGTCCATGTCGAAGACGACGGCGTCGATGCGGCGGGCCATGGCGCGGAGTCTACGGGGGCGATAACGTCACACCCTCGATTGAATGTCAGACGTGTGATTCACACTCTTCCACATGGTTTTCCACATGTGGAAAGTGCAGGTCAGGGGCGGAGTGACAAGGAATCTCGCCTCACGACCTGCACACGAGCAATCCACAGCGGTTGTCCACTGTCGCCCCGCGGTCCGCGGGCGTAGCGTCCCCGGGTTGAAGCACGGGTCCGCCGGCGGCGTGGGCTCCGAGGGGGAGGGGTAGATGGCGCGTACGGCCGACGATGTTCGACGCTTGCCCGCGGGCGAGGGACATCGTCTGCCGCCCCACAACATGGAGGCCGAGGCCTCGGTGCTCGGCGCGATGCTCCTGTCGAACGAGGCCGTGGCCGACGTCGTCGAGATCCTCGAACCCGATGACTTCTACCGATCGGCTCACGGCCGCATCTACACTGCGCTCCGGGCGCTGTTCGCCCGCGGTGAACCGGTCGACATCATCTCGGCGGCCGCGACGCTCGAACGTGACGGGTCCCTCGACGACATCGGCGGGCGACTCTACCTGGCCGACCTCGCCAACGAGGTACCTACCCCCGCGTCGGCCGCCTACTACGCCGAGATCGTGTCGAAGGCGGCGCTGCGTCGTCGCCTCATCTCGGCCGCCGCCGACATCATGGAGCGCGCCTACGCCTCGACCGACGACGCCGAAGCCGTTGCCGACGACGCCGAGCAGCGCATCTACGAGGTGGCGCGGCGCGAGGACCGCGACGAGATGGCCGTGCTACGCGATCTGGTCGACCAGGCGATGCTCGACCTCGAATCGATCCAGACCCGCGAGTCGGCCTATACCGGTCTTCCCACCGGGTTCATCGACATCGACAACCTCACCTCGGGACTTCAGCCGGGCAACCTGATCGTGCTCGCGGCTCGGCCGGGCATCGGCAAGAGCTCCCTCGCCGTGAACATGGCGCGCAACGTCGCCGTGGCGGGCGAGTCGGTCGCGATCTTCTCGCTCGAGATGTCGCGATGGGAGATCGGCATGCGCCTGCTCTGCGCCGAAGCACGCGTTCCCTGGGATCGCATCCGCAACAAGCGCGTCGGCCCCAACGACTGGCAGGCCGTCGTGCAGGCCGCCGAGATCCTCCACGACGCACCGCTGTCGATCGTCGACTCCGGCAATACGAACATCGTCGACATCCGGGCCAAGGCCCGGCGCATGCGCACGGGCAAACGGGGCCTCTCGCTGATCATCGTCGACTACCTCCAGCTCATGGGGCACCCGGGCATGGGCGGGCGGCGCCCCGACTCCCGTCAACAGGAGATCGCTGAGATCAGCCGGTCGCTGAAGATGCTCGCCAAGGAGCTCGAGATCCCGGTGATCGCGATCAGTCAGCTGAACCGCAACCCGGAGGCCCGCGCCGACAAGCGTCCGCAGCTCTCCGACCTTCGCGAAAGCGGGGCGATCGAACAGGACGCCGACATCGTGATGTTCATCCACCGCGACGACGCCGACCCCGAGAAGAAGAAGAACGCCGAACTCGTGGTCGCCAAGCACCGCAACGGCCCCACCGACAACATCCCGCTGGGCTTCGAGCCCTCGCTCACGCAGTTCCGCAACGGAGCCCGCGGCGCGCAGTGAGCCCTTCCGGGCGGCCAGATCCCGAGACCGTCGGTGTCACGGGCGACTGGGTCCCGCCCAGCCGCAGGCGCATCCGCTCCATCGCCGGTCGGCTCGAGGAGCGGTTCGGACCGCTCGAGCCTCCGCGAGCGGTCGATCCGCTCGACGAGCTCGTGCTCACGGTGCTCTCGCAACACACGAGCGACCTGAACGCCGAACGGGCCTTCGCCGGCCTCCGCCGCGTCTTCCCCGGAGGGTGGCAAGCGATCGTCGACGCGCCGAGCAGCGAGGTGGCAGACGCGATCCGCAGCGGCGGGCTCGCGAACTCCAAGGCGCCGCGTATCCGGGCGATCCTGGTGGAGGTGCACGAGCGCGAAGGCGCGTACGACCTCTCGCGCCTGCGTTCGCTCGGCGACGACGAGGTGCGCGGCTACCTCATCTCGCTGCCCGGTATCGGACCGAAGACGGCGGCGGTCGTCATGAGCTTCGCACTCGGGCGTGACACCATGCCGGTCGACACCCACGTGCACCGGGTCACGAAGCGGCTGGGGCTGATCCCACCGAAGGCGAGTGCCGAGCGTGCCGACCGCATCCTGCACGACCTCGTGCCCGAGGGGCTGCGCACTCCGATGCACGTGGGGTTCATCCGTCTCGGCCGCGAGATCTGCAAGGCGCCTGCTCCTCGGTGCCGGGCCTGCCCGTTGCGCGCCGGTTGCCCTTCCGCGCGACGATTCGTGCGCCCGGGGTCCCCGTGAGGTATGCATAGGGCCCGTGAGCGACGAGCCGATCAGGATCCCGGAGGCCTCCTCGGACGACGAGCTCATCCTGTTGCCCGATGCCGAGCCGTTCCCCCTGCTCGATCAGGTGCCGGCAGCGCTCCGCGGCGTGATCCTCGAAGTGGCCTGGGATCTCGACCTGCTGCGGCAGTTGGACCTTCCGGTCGACGACGTCGACCTGGCCGACCTCCGTTGGCAGCTGGAGCTCCCGTGGTGGAGCGACGACGGCCATCTCTTCGCGATCTCACCGTTGCAGGTGCGCGCTGACCCCGCCCGGTACCCCGACCACTGGCAACGCGTGCAGGACGCCGACCTCTATCGCCCGATCTACGTGATCCAGCGCCCTCGTGGTCTCGTCGTCATGGACGGGGTGCACCGGCTCGAGAAGGCCGACGAGATGGGGTGGGACCGCATCCTGGCGCACCAGGTGCCGCTGCCGGACTTCGCGAGGGTGCTGGTTCGTTGAGCGCGACGCGCATCCCCCGACCGAACGCGGTGCTCGCTCGCTGAGCGGGTGAGGGGAATCGAACCCCCGTCTCGAGCTTGGGAAGCTCACGTTCTGCCATTGAACCACACCCGCGGAACCCGACCGGCAGCACCGGCGGAGGACCAGTGTAGCGAGCCACCGCAGCGAGGGGCGACCCTCCTTCCGGCGGCGCGACACGACCTGCTAGCGTCGGGCGGCGATGAGCGACCCCGACCCCGATTTCTGGCCGCACACGCTCACGAGGCTGGTCCGCCACGAGGCGCTCGACGCGGACGATGCCGCCGAGGCGATGCGCCGCGTGATGGCGGGCGAAGCCAGCCCGGGACAGATCGGTGGGTTCCTCATGGCGCTCCGAACGAAGGGCGAGACCGCCGACGAGGTCGAGGGCCTCGCTCGCACGATGCTCGGTTTCGCCAACCCTGTACACCCGCCGGCCCCTGCGGTCGACATCGTGGGCACGGGAGGCGACCGAAGCGGCACGTTCAACATCTCCACCGCCGCGGCGATCGTGGTCGCCGGCGCAGGCGTGCCCGTGGCTAAACACGGGAATCGTGCCGCATCCAGCCACTGCGGTTCGGCTGACGTGCTGGAGGCGCTCGGCGTTCGTATCGACCTCGATGCCGAGGGCGTCGAGCGTTGCCTGGGCGAAGCCGGCATCGCGTTCCTGTTCGCGCCGATGTTCCACCCGGCGATGGCGCATGCCGGTCCGGTGCGCCGTGAGCTGCGCGTGCCCACGGTCTTCAACTTCCTCGGACCGCTCACGAACCCGGCAGGGCCGTATGCGCAGGCCGTCGGGTGCTCCGATGCTCGCATGCTGCCACTGATGGCCGAGGTGCTGGCGCGGCGAGGCACCCGAGCGATGCTGTTCCGCGGCGAGGACGGGCTCGACGAGCTCACCACCACGGGTCCCTCGACCGTCTTCGAGGTGCGCGACGGTCGGGTGATCCGAACGCGGCTCGAACCGGGCGAGCTCGGCCTGCCGAGGGCGTCGGTGGACGACCTGCAGGGCGGCGACGCGGCGGCGTCGGCCGAGATCGTGCGTGCCTTGCTCACCGGCGAGCCCGGTCCCAGACGGGACGTCGTGCTGCTGAACGCCGGTGCGGCCCTCGAGGTGGCGGGGCGGGCCGCGACCCTCGCCGAGGGCATCGAGCTCGCGGCCGAGACGATCGACTCCGGCTCGGCCGCGGCGTCACTCGAGCGGTGGGTGGCCGCCAGCCGCAGCGGGTAGCATCAGCGGCCGATGATCCTGTCCGATCGCACGATCCGCGAGGAGATCGAGGCAGGTCGCATCGTGATCGATCCGTTCGATGCCCGGTGCGTCCAGCCGTCGTCGATCGATCTTCACGTCGACTCTCAGTTCCGGGTGTTCGCGAACAACCGTTACCCCTACATCGACGTGAAACAGGAGCAGCCCGACCTCACGGAGCTCGTCGAGACGAAGCCGGACGAGGCGTTCATCCTCCATCCGGGGGAGTTCGTGCTCGGCTCGACGCTCGAGCGGGTCGCGTTGCCCGACGACCTCGTCGCGCGGCTCGAGGGCAAGTCTTCGCTCGGTCGGCTCGGTCTGCTGATCCACTCCACGGCGGGCTACGTCGATCCCGGGTGGGACGGCTTCCTCACGTTGGAGCTGAGCAACGTCGCGAACCTTCCGATCACGCTCTACCCGGGGATGAAGATCGGTCAGATCAGCTTCTTCCGGCTCACGACCGAGGCCGAGACCCCGTACGGCGCGGCGGGAAGCAAGTACCAGGGCCAGCGAGGACCCACGCCCAGCCGGTTCTACCGAGACTTCAGCCAAGAGAAGTAGCTAGTCGTTCACCGCGAGCGCGCCGGGGATCGGCCCCACGCCCATCTGCACGGCCATCATCGCGGCCTGCGTGCGGTTCGTGACGCCGAGCTTGCGGAAGATCGCCGCCAGGTGCGCCTTCACCGTCTTCTCCGAGAGGAACAGCGACTGCGCGATCTCGCGGTTCGAGCGTCCCTCGGCGAGCTGGGCGAGGATGTCGTTCTCACGCTGGGTGAGGCTGTACTCGTTGCGCCGGCCGTCGCTCGTGCCGCCGCCCTGTTGCTCCTCGAACAGGTTCTGGATCACCCGGGGGCTGAGCACGTTGCCGCTGCCGGTCATCGCCACGTTGATCGCCTGTGAGAGGTCCTCGGGGGTGGCGTCCTTCAGCAGGTAGCCGGAGGCGCCGTCGGCGAGCGCGCGCTTCACGTAAGGAGCGTTCTCGTAGGTGGAGAGCATGATCACCGGCGTCTCGGCCCACTCGGCCTTGATCGCTCGCAGCAGCTCGAGACCGTCGAGGTCGGGCATGCGCACGTCCACCAGCGCCAGGTCGACCTTCGTGCCTCCGTGCAGGATCTCGAGCGCGACGGCCGCGCTCTCGGCCTCGACCACGTCGGCCTCGGGGAAACCTTCCTTCACCACGTAGTGCATGCCACGGCGCACGAGCGCGTGGTCGTCCACGACCATGATCCTCATCTGCTCTCTCCTTACCCTCCGACGGGGAGCACGGCGATCACGCGAACGCCGCGTCCGGGGGTGGACTCGACCTCGATCGAGCCCCCGATCTCGTGTACCCGGGTCTGCAACAGGCGCAGCCCGAAATGTGGATCGTCGTCGGTGACCGCTGCGATACCGCGGCCCCGGTCCTCGACCTCGACCCGAAGCTCCCCGAGCCCGGCGATCACTCGCACGGCCACGTCCTTCGACCCGGAGTGCTTGGCGGCGTTCGCGAGCGCCTCGCCCACGACCCCCTGCGCGGCATCGAGCACCGCCTCGGGCACCGCGTCGATGTCGCCCTCGATCGTGACCCGCGCCGGCAGCTTCCAACGATCGACCAGTTCGCGAACGAACGTGGCGAACGATGGATCGACGTGAAGCCTGCCCTCGTCGAGCTGGAACAAGACCTCGCGGATCTCGCTGAGATCGTGTCGGATCGAGTCCTCGATCTCCGCGAGCATCTCGACGGCCCTCGTCGGGTCGGCTTCGATGCGGTGTCGGAGCGCCTGCAACTCGAGGATCGCGCTCGTGACCGACTGTGTGAGCCCGTCGTGGATCGTCATCGCCCATCGCGTCCGCTCCTCGAGCATCAGCGACTCGACCGAGGCCAGCACGGTCTTCGCGCTCGGATCCGCGAGTTCGGACGCCTGTGCGTGTTCCCTGGGAACGCTCACTGCCGGGGTTCGTCCCTTCGGTCGGGGCCTTTGGTTCTAGTGTCGATCGGGGCCGTTCGTTCTAGTGCCTTTTCGGCATGCAAGGGCCCTGCCTTGACCGTTCGGGCGCGGAAGCACGGCGGTGGAAGCGATCCGCGGCCTTGCTCCGGGGTCCGCTGGAGAGCACCATCGGAGTCGTATGCCTCAGGATGGTTGCGCTGCAGCCCGGAAGGTCGACTTGTCAATGGAATACTCAACTTCTATGGTGTGTTGAGGCTTAGGAGACTCGGGAGCCCGGCTCCCCAAGATCCGCGAGACGAGAGGAGTTGCCATCCATGGCACGAGCAGTGGGGATCGACCTCGGCACCACGAACAGCGTGGTGGCCGTGCTGGAAGCCGGCGAGCCCGTCGTCGTTCCGAACGCCGAGGGCAGTCGCACGACACCGTCGGTCATCGGCTTCTCGAAGAACAACGAGATCCTGGTCGGCGAGGTCGCCAAGCGCCAGGCCATCACGAATCCCGATCGCACGATCCGGTCGGTGAAGCGGCACATGGGCGACAAGGACTGGTCGCTCGACGTCGACGGCAAGGCATGGACCGCGCAGGAGGTCAGCGCGCAGATCCTGCTGAAGCTGAAGCGCGACGCTGAGTCCTACCTCGGCGACACCGTCACGCAGGCGGTCGTCACCGTGCCCGCGTACTTCGACGACGCCCAGCGGCAGGCAACGAAGGAAGCCGGCCAGATCGCGGGGCTCGAGGTGTTGCGCATCATCAACGAGCCGACCGCGGCCGCGCTGGCCTACGGCCTCGACAAGCAGCACGAGGAACAGACCGTGCTCGTGTTCGACCTGGGCGGCGGCACGTTCGACGTCTCGCTGATGGAGATCGGCGAGGGCGTCTTCGAGGTGAAGGCCACCCACGGGGACACGCAACTCGGCGGGGACGACTGGGACCAGCGGGTGATCGACTGGCTCGTCACCGAGTTCAAGAACGCCCACGGGGTCGATCTGGGGAAGGACCGCATGGCCCTGCAGCGGCTGAAGGAAGCCGCGGAGAAGGCGAAGATCGAGCTCAGCCAGGTGGCCGAGACCACGATCAACCTGCCGTTCATCACCGCGACGGCCGAGGGGCCCCTGCACATGGAGCAGAAGCTCACGCGGAGCGAGCTCGAGCGTATGACCGAGGACCTGGTGCAGCGGTGCAGGTCGCCGTTCGAGCAGGCGATCGCGGACTGGGGCAAGCCGGCCGAGCAGATCGACCACATCATCATGGTCGGCGGTTCGACGCGCATGCCGATGATCCAGGAGCTGGTCAAGAAGCTCACCGGCGGCAAGGAGCCGCACAAGGGTGTGAACCCCGACGAGGTCGTCGCGGTCGGTGCCGCGATCCAGGCCGGCGTGCTGAAGGGCGACGTGAAGGACATCCTGCTCCTGGACGTGACGCCGCTGACGCTGGGCGTCGAGACCAAGGGCGGCATCTTCACGAAGCTGATCGAGCGCAATACGACGATCCCGACCCGCAAGTCCGAGATCTTCACCACCGCCGACGACAACCAGACGACGGTGGAGATCCACGTGCTTCAGGGCGAGGCGGAGACGGCGATGTCGCCGGCGGTGAAGTCGCTCGGCCGATTCCACCTGATGGGCATCCCGCCTGCGCCGCGAGGCATGCCGCAGATCGAGGTGGCATTCGACATCGACGCCAACGGCATCGTCAACGTCAGCGCGAAGGACCTCGCCACCGGCAAGGAACAGGCGATGACGATCACGGGCGGCACGAGCCTCTCGAAGGACGAGATCGACCGCATGGTGACCGATGCGGAGAAGTTCGCCGCCGAGGACCACGCCCGTCGCGAGACGGCCGAGGCGCGCAACACCGCCGATCAGCTGCACTACCAGGTCGCGAAGTTCGTGGAGGAGAACGGGGAGCAGATCCCCGAGGCCGATCGGGTCGAGCTCGTCGCCAAGAACGAGGATCTGAAGAAGGTGCTGGACGACGAGTCGGCTGAGGCGGCCGCGCTCACCGCGGCCAACGACGCGGTGATGGAGGTCTACCAGCGCGTCGGCCAGGCGATGGTCCAGAACCAGCAGGCGTCGGCAGCCGCCGGCGAGCCCACAGGCGACGGCCCGGACGCCGGCGCCGAACAGTCCGAGTCCGAGACCGACGATGATGTGGTTGAGGGCGAGATCGTCGACGAAGGGGAGGCGTCCTAAGTGACGCCGGACGATATCGAACGGGAGCGGGAGGAGCAGCCCCGCGTCCGCATCACGGACCGACGGCGGTTCGCGAACCTGAGCGACGAGGGGGTCCCGGCCGGTGCGGCCGGGACCACCCCCGCCGATGCAGCCGTGGACGAGACCGCAGATCAGGATGCCGCGGAGGTCGCGGGCGACCTGCAGGCTGCGCAGGGCGAGGCCCAGCAGTACCTCGACCACCTGCGGCGGCTGCAGGCGGAGTTCGACAATTACCGCAAGCGGGTCGCGAAGGAGCAGACGGAGCTCGCAGAGCTGGGCGCGATGCCCGTCGCGCGTCGGCTGCTGGAGGTGCTCGACGATTTCGAGCTCGCGCTGATGTCGGCGAACGACCAGCCGGACTTCGACCGCTTCCTGAAGGGTGTGGAGCTCGTGTACGCGAAGCTCCTCGACGCGTTGAAGGCCGAGGGGCTCGAGCGGATGCACGCCGAGGGCACGCCCTTCGATCCCGAGCGGCACGAGGCACTCATGCAGACGGGCGACGGCGAGGGCGATCCCGTCGTCGCCGACGTGCTGCGGCCCGGCTACACCCTGAAGGGCCGCGTGCTGCGACCGGCCGGGGTGCGCGTGGAACGCAAGGACTAGCGGGGTACGCCCCGCGGGAAGGAAGTATCCGGATGGCGGAGGAGGTTCGCCGCGAGTGGTTCGAGAAGGACTACTACGGCGTGCTGGGCGTTCCCAAGAACGCCTCGGCCTCCGAGATCAAGAAGGCCTATCGGAAGCTGGCCCAGCAGTTCCACCCCGATGCGAACCCTGGCAACGACGACGCCGAGGAACGGTTCAAGGAGATCTCGGCCGCCTACGACGTGCTCGGCGACGAGGAGAAGCGGAAGTCGTACGACCAGGTGCGCGAGATGGGCGCGTCCGGCTTCGGCGGGTTCGGGCCGGGAGGTGCCGGGGCGTCGGGGGGCGGGGGCTGGCCCGGCGGTGTGGGCGGCGCGGGCACGGTGAACGTCGAGGATCTCGGCGACATCTTCGGCGGATTGTTCGGGGGTGCGGGGCGCGGGCGGTCGCGAACGGCATCGCGCCCCCAGCGCGGTACCGACCTCGAGACCGACGTCCGCGTCACGTTCGACCAGGCGATGACCGGCACCACGGTACCGGTGAAGATCACCGGACCGGCCGTCTGTGAGACGTGCCACGGCTCCGGTGCGGCACCCGGCACGAGCCCGATCATCTGTCCCGAGTGCGGGGGCAGCGGCGAGATCGCCGTGAACCAGGGGTTCTTCTCGATGGCGCAGCCGTGCCGACGGTGCCGGGCGACCGGACGCATCGTGGAGACTCCATGCCCGACATGCAAAGGAGCCGGAGCGGTGCGGCGCACACGCACCTTCCAGGTGAGGATCCCGGCGGGGGTCAAGGACGGCGCGCGCATCAAGCTGGCGGACCGCGGCGAGCCGGGGCCGGCCGGTGGCAAGCCGGGTGACCTCTACGTCCGTGTGAAGGTGGCGTCGCACGACGTCTTCGGGCGCAAGGGCGACAACCTGACGCTGACGCTCCCCGTCTCGTTCCCCGAGGCGGCGCTCGGAGCGAACGTGCAGGTGCCCACCTTGAACGGGCCGGTCACCCTCAAGGTTCCCTCGGGAACCCCGAGTGGGAAGACCTTCCGCATCAAGGGCAAAGGCGCACCGAAGGCCAAGGGAGGCCAGGGCGACTTGCTCGTGACGACGCAGGTGGACGTGCCGGGCAGGCTCTCGAAGGACCAGAAGCACCTCCTGCAGCAGTTGCGGGAGGCACAGAAGGAATCACCCCGGAAGTCGTTGGGCGTGTCGTGACCGACCGCCGATCGAGCGGAGTGAGAGGACGAACGATGGCGGAGCAGGAACGAGGCGTCGACGATCGCGCGGTGTTCATCATCAGCGTGGCGGCCGAGCTGGCGGGGGTGCACCCACAGACCCTGCGCATCTACGAGCGGAAGGGCCTGGTGCGGCCCGAGCGCACGTCCGGGAACACACGCCGGTACTCGCAGGCCGACATCGACCGGCTCCTCGCGATCCAGGAGCTGACCGACGAAGGGGTGAACCTGGCAGGGGTGAAGCGCATCATCGATCTTCGGGCCGAGGTGGAAGCGCTGCGTCACCAGGTGGAGGACCTGCGAGCCCAGTTGGCCCACCGCCGGGCGATCGCGATGCCCGGTCGGCGCTCCGGCGAGATCGTGCCGCTCCGCTCCGTGTTCGCCGCCCCGTGGGAGCATCGCTCGTGACGAAGCTCGCCGGTGACCGGGTGACGCTCCGCGCCTATCGGGACGACGAGGCGGCGATCCTCGCGTCCACTTGGGCAGACGCCGAATGGTTCGCGCCCAGGGGCACGGGGCCGCGCGAGCTCGCCGAACGGGTGCGTGAGCGCATCCGCCGATCGGGCGGGTTCGCCGACGGCGTGGTGATCCTCGCGATCGAGGCGGACAGACGGCTCGTCGGCGAGGTGCAGGCGCGTCAGCCCGTGAACGGCCTGCCGCCGGGCGTGTTCGAGCTCGGTGTCGAGCTGTTCGAGGACGGCGACCGCGGGAGGGGCCTCGGCGCCGACGCGGTCGCCGCACTCACTCGGCACCTCTTCACGGACGAGGGGGCGCACCGCGTGCAACTCACGACCGATGTCGACAATGCGGCGATGCGCCGGGTCGCCGAGCGCCTGGGGTTCAGGTTCGAAGGCGTGTTGCGATCGTTCATGCCGAGCGGCGATGGTCCGCGCGACTACGCGATGTACGCGATCACGAAACAGGATCACGAGGACCGGAACGACGCATGGATCTGAACAAGCTCACGATGAAGTCGCAGGCGGCTCTCCAGGAAGCGCATCAGCAGGCGACCGCCCGCCACCACCAACTGATCGAGCCCGAGCACGTGCTCTTCGCCCTCCTGGGCGACGCCGAAGGTGTCGTCTTCCCGCTGTTGCATCACGTGGGAGCGAACCCCGCGCAGCTGCGTGCGAAGGTCGACGAAGCGCTCGAGGCGATGCCCAAGGTGTACGCGCAGGGTGTCGAGGTGCGCATCTCCCCGGCCACCGGCCGTCTGCTCGAGGCGGCCGGCACCGAGGCCGAAGCCCTCACCGACGAGTACATCTCGACGGAACATCTGCTGCTCGCCATGCTCGCCACGAGCGGCACGAAAGCGGCCGATGTGCTGCTCGAGGCCGGACTCACCCGCGATGCGGTGCTCGCGGCGCTCGCCGAGGTGCGTGGGCGCCAGCGTGTGACGACCGCGAACCCTGAGGACACGTTCCGGTCGCTCGAGAAGTACGGACGCGACCTGACCGAGTCCGCGCGCGCCGGCAAGCTCGACCCCGTGATCGGCCGTGACGAGGAGATCCGCCGCACGATCCAGGTGCTCTCGCGCCGCACGAAGAACAACCCCGTGCTGATCGGGGAGCCCGGCGTCGGCAAGACCGCGATCGTCGAGGGGCTCGCCCAGCGCATCGTCGACGGCGACGTGCCGACCTCGCTGCAGGACAAGCGGCTGATCGCGCTCGATCTGGGCGCGATGGTGGCCGGCGCGAAGTACCGCGGCGAGTTCGAGGAGCGGTTGAAGGCCGTGCTGAAGGAGATCGCCGATTCCGAGGGCGAGATCGTCACGTTCATCGACGAGCTCCACACGATCGTCGGCGCCGGAGCCGCAGAGGGCGCCATGGACGCCGGGAACATGCTGAAGCCGATGCTCGCCCGCGGCGAGCTGCGGGCGATCGGCGCCACCACGCTCGACGAGTACCGCCAGCACATCGAGAAGGATCCCGCGCTCGAGCGACGCTTCCAGCCGGTCCTGGTCGAAGAGCCGAGCGTCGAGGACACGATCGGCATCCTCCGCGGCCTGAAGGAGCGCTACGAGGTGCACCACGGCGTGCGCATCCAGGATCCTGCGCTCGTCGCGGCCGCGGTGCTCTCCGACCGCTACGTCACCGGGCGGTTCCTGCCCGACAAGGCGATCGACCTGATCGACGAGTCCGCCTCGCGCCTGCGTATCGAGATCGACTCGATGCCGGTCGAGATCGACGAGGTCGAGCGGCGCATCCGCCAACTCGAGATCGAGAAGGCCGCGCTCGGCAAGGAGAGCGACCAGGCGTCGAAGGACCGTCTGGCGCGTCTCGAGGAGGAGCTCGCGAACCTCGAGGAAGAGCGGAACTCCATGACCGCGCACTGGCAGCAGGAGAAGGAGCGCATCGACCGCATCCGCGAGCTGAAGGCGAAGATCGAGGAGGCGCGCGCCGAGGCCGACCGGGCCGAGCGCGACGCCGACCTGCAACGTGCCGCCGAGCTCCGTTACGGCACACTGGTCGAGCTCGATCGCCAACTCGAGGCCGAGAACGCGGCACTCGCCGAGCTGCAGCACGACCGGAAGTTCCTGAACGAAGAGGTCACCGAGGAAGACGTCGCCGAGGTCGTCTCGAAGTGGACGGGCGTTCCCGTGTCGAAGCTGATGGAAGGCGAGATGCACAAGCTCGTGCACCTCGAGGAAGCGCTGCACGAGCGGGTCGTCGACCAGACCGAGGCGGTCGAGGCGGTGGCGAACGCGATCAGGCGTTCGAGGGCCGGACTCTCGGACCCCAACCGCCCGATCGGGTCGTTCCTGTTCCTCGGGCCGACCGGGGTGGGCAAGACCGAGCTCGCGCGGGCGCTCGCCGACTACCTGTTCGACGACGAGCGCGCGATCGTGCGCGTCGACATGAGCGAGTACCAGGAGCGGCACGCGGTCTCGCGGCTCATGGGCGCGCCGCCCGGCTACGTGGGCTACGAAGAAGGCGGGCAGTTGACCGAGGCGGTGCGGCGGCGTCCGTACAGCGTGGTGCTGCTCGACGAGATGGAGAAGGCGCACGCCGACGTGTTCAACATCCTGCTGCAGCTGCTCGACGACGGCAGGCTCACCGACGGGCAGGGGCGGACGGTCGACTTCCGCAACACCATCGTGATCATGACCTCGAACCTCGGCTCGGCCGTGTTCAGCGATCCCTCGCTCGAGCGCGAGAAGCAGAAGGAAGCCGTGCTCGAGGACGTGCGGGGGTACTTCCGGCCGGAGTTCGTGAACCGGATCGACGAGATCGTGGTCTTCGATCCACTCGGACGCGATGAGATCTCGCAGATCGTCGACATCCAGCTGCGTGGGTTGCAGCGACGTCTCGCGGAGCGCGGGCTCACGCTCGAGCTCACCGACGAGGCGCGGGCCTACCTCGCCCACAAGGGCTACGAGCCGGCGTTCGGGGCGCGGCCGCTGAAACGGCTGATCCAGCGGGAGATCCAGGATCCGCTGGCGATGCAGCTGCTGGGCGGCGAGATCCGTGACGGTGACGCCGTGACGATCGATGCCGGCGACGGGGGTCTGGTGTTCCGGACACACTAGTCCGCTTCGGATCAACGGGCGTCAAGGGCGGGCGGCCGCACGCCGATTCGTCCTCCATGGGTTGGTGGCTCATCGGGGCAGCGATCGTCGCGAGCGTAGTGGCGGTGTGGCGGGCACGGCGTCGCCACGGACGCGCGCGGAGCCTGATGCTGCTCTGCCGGCGCGCCGACCTGGAGTACTCGCCGATCGATCCGTTCCCCGACACCCTGTGGCTACCGTTCCGGTGGTTGGGCGAGGGTCGATGGGCTCGGAGCGAGAACGTCGTGTGGAACCGTGCCGAGGGCGACGACGTTCGGGCCTTCGACCTCTCGGTCGAGGAGCCTCCGAGCCGCGAGGACCTGCCGGGTTCCACTCGGCGGTACAGCTGCGCGACGGTCTCGCTCGTATCCGGGTGCCCTCGGTTCGAGATCGCGCCCCGTGACCTGTTCGGCGACGCGGCCGAGGCGTTCGGTTCGTCCGACGTCGAGTTCGAGCTCGAGGCGTTCAACCGGAGATTCCGGGTGCGTGCGGCCGATCGCCGGTTCGCGGTCGCCTTCTGCGATCAGCGGATGATGCGGGCGATGCTCGAACTCCCACCCGGCGTCACCATCGCGGTCAACGAGGATCGGATGCTGTTCCGCGCATCGATCCTGCCACCCGCCGAGGTCCTGCTGCTGTTCGAAGCTGCCCGCACGATACGGCGCCTCGTGCCGCCGGTGGTGGCGAGCCTGTATCCGCCGCGCCCTGCGAAGGGGAGACACGAGGACCGCTGGCTGCAGGGACGATGGTCCCCTGACCCGATCGGCGACGATCACGGCGGGACGGCGGCCGCTCAGGGCGGTCGCCGTTGAGGCCTGCGACCGCCCTGCGCATCGCCGTCGGCATCGGGGTCGTCTGGTCCGCAACGGTGCTGCTCCTGCTCGCCACCGGCGATCCCGATGCCCCTGGGTTGCTCAGGCAGCTGTTGGCGGTCTCGTTCACCGTGGGCGGGATCGCGTGGGCCGGCTACCGGTATCGGATCCTTCCCCGGCGGGGATCGTTCGAGAGCCAGGCGAGGGACGCGGGCTTGCAGGCGCAGGCCGGTGATCCGCTCGGGCTCTTGCGGATGCCGTTCGCGTTGTTCCGGCGCTCGGCGTCGGCTCGTGATCTGGAGAACACCGCGTGGGGGCTCCGGAACGACCGGGAGACCGTGGTCGCCGACTACTGGCTGGCACCCAGCTCGGACACGACACGCGACGACTACGAGCGCTTCGTGTGTGTCATCGACGAGGCCCGACCTGAGTGGCCGAACCTCTCCGTCGTGCCGACCGGCCTCGCCTCGATCCTGAAGGGTGCCGTGGGACTGGACGACGTGGACCTGGAGTCCGACCGGTTCGACCGCGCGTTCGATGTCCGCACGACCGACCGGAGGTTCGCCTCGGCGCTGCTCGACGCTCGGATGATGGAGTGGTTGCTGCTCCAGCCACCTGGTGTGGGCTTCGAAGTGGTGGGCGGGAAGCTCATGGTGTTCGGGCCCAGACCCCGGACGAGCATCGACGATCTCCCTCGGGCGCTCATGAGATTCGACGGTTTCCTCGATCAGGTTCCCCCGGTCGTTTCGTCGTTGTACCCGATCGCGGCTCGTGTTCCCGCGACGACCCCACCCGTCCGGCCGGATCTGTGAACGAGCGGGGCGTCGATCCGCGACCCGGCGGAGCGCCGTAGAGCATGGGGGCCCGACCACTCATCACCGGGGTAGGCTGAGCGAACCGTCGGACCGAAGGGGAGCGTCGTGGGGATCTGGGTCGCCATCTTGATCGGGTTGATCGCGCTCGTGGCGATCGGCTCCATCGTCTCGTACAACCGCTTCGTCTCGCAGAAGACGCTCATCAAGGACTCATGGGCCAACATCGACACCGAGCTGCGACGCCGGTACGACTTGATCCCGAACCTGGTCGAGACGGTCAAGGGCTACGCCTCGCACGAGAGGGAGGTGCTCGAGAACGTCACGCGCGCCCGCGCGATGGCGGCGGGTGCCACAGGGTCGCCGGCCGAACAGGCCGCGGCGGAAGCCCCGCTCGTCGCGGCGCTGCGACAGCTGATGCTGGTCGTCGAGAACTACCCTGATCTGAAGGCGAACCAGAACTTCCTGGAACTGCAAGGTGAGCTCACCAACACCGAGGATCGCTTGCAGACGGCGCGCCGGTTCTACAACGCGAACGTGCGTGACTACAACCGCCGGGTGAAGCAGTTCCCGTCGATGGTCGTGGCCAGCATGTTCAACTTCGAGGAAGAAGAGTTCTTCGAGGTCGAGGAAGGCATCCGTGTCGGGGGCGCCCCCCAGGTGGACTTCGGCTCCCCGAAGGGCTCTGGAGCGCCGCTCGCCGGCGAGACGCCGGCGCCTGCCGCCGGGAGCGAGGCGTCCGCCGCCGCGCCGGCCGTGCAGGAACCACCCGCGGCTGCCCCCCCGACGACCCCACCCCCACCGAACGACGACATCCCCGAGCCGCCCGGACAGCCAACTCCGCCGAACCCGGCCGGCTAAGGCTGGGTCGTCGGCCGAGAGAAGCCTTCCTCGGCTGTCTCGCGGCGGATCGCACGGGTGAGCGCGGTCCAGACGACCGCCCATACCACGGCCATCGCGCCCACGATCAGGGCCGAGGCCCGCGCGCCGATCGAGTCCGCGATCGCGGAGGCAACCAGGCTCGAGACCGCGAGCGACAGCGTGATCATCGCGAAGTCGACCGCGAACACGCGGCCTCGGATGTGGTCGGGCACCAGCACCTGCAGGCCGAACGTCGACAACACCCACTGCGCCCCGCCCCCCAGGTGGGCCACGAAGATCACGGCTGCCGCCACCCACAAGGCAGGCGCCAGTCCGAGCGCCATGTACGAGATGCCGAAGACGGCGAGCGCGATCCCGATCGCGCCGAAGAGGCGGCGATGTCCTTCGCCGCTGATGCGGTGGCCGAGGAACGGGCCGACGAGGGCGCCGACGCCGCGGGCGGCCATGAGCGCGCCCACGCCGATCTCGCCGCGATCGAAGACCTCGGCGCCGAAGACGGGGATCAAGGCGAGCACGCCGGCGGCGAGCCCGAACCCCGCCTTCACGCCGATCAGGGCGAGCACTCGGTGGTCGCGCCGAGAGTACTGCAGCACCTCGATCGTCGCGTCGAGCATCTTCGGATGCTCATGCCCTGGCGCTCGCGGCTCGGCGAACGGGCGGCGGATACCCCACAAGAGCAGCGCCGAGAGGCCGAACGATGCCGCGTCGACGATGAACGCGACGTCGCGTCCGAACACCGTGGCCACGATGCCGCCGAGCCCGGCCCCGACCGCGAGCATCGTGCCCCACAACGACCCGCTGAGGGCGTTCGCGGTCGGCAGGTCCTGCGGGTCCACGAGGTTCGGGGTCGCCGCCGATGAGGCCGGATCGAACGGCGCGCCGAAGACCGAGAGCAGGGCGAGCAGCGGATAGGCGAGCCAGATCGTGCCCGGCCCGACCAGCAGGAACGAGGCGCAGACGACGACACGCGCGAGATCGCAGACGATCATCAGCTTCCGCCGGTCGAGGCGGTCGACCAGCACGCCGGCCGGGGGCGAGGCAAGGAAGAACGCGAGTTCCTGGGCGAGGATCGCGAGCCCGACGTCGATCGCGCGTCCCGTCGTCTCGACGATCAGCGAGGTGATCGCCACGAACAGGAACCAGTCCCCGCCGAGCGAGATCACCGAGGCGAGGAAGAGCCGGCGGAAGTCGCGGTTGCGCTGCAGCAACGAGACGCTCGCCCGCAGTCCGGTGGTGGCCTCGAGTTCCCGGGCCTGGTCGTCGGGGATCGGTTCGTGCTCGGCCATGTCGGTCCGTCAGACTACCGATGCCCCGATCGGTGAGGAGACGGAGATGCTCGAGCACGTCACGTGGTTCCGACAGGCGGCGTTGCGATGGCAGGACGACGAGCGAACGATCTACGTCGATCCCTGGGGCACCGGCGACGACTCACCTCCGGCGGACATGATCTTCATCACCCACGCCCACTTCGACCACTTCCGGCCCGACGAGATCGAGCGGCTCCGTCGGGACGGCACGGCGCTCGTCGCGCCGCACGACGTCGCCCGAGAGCTCTCGGGCGACGTCACCCCCGTGCGCCCCGGGGAGTCGCACGAGGTGGCCGGTGTCCGGTTCGCAACCGTGCCCGCGTACAACACCCGAGAGGAAGCATCGGAGTTCCACCCGCGCGCCAACGACTGGGTCGGCTACGTGATCGAGCTCGGCGGCACGACGTACTACCACGCGGGCGACACCGACCACGCGCCGGAGCTCGACGACGTGCGGGCCGACGTCGCGTTCCTCCCGATCGGAGGGCGTTTCACGATGGACTGGCGAGCCGCCGCGGGGCTGGCGAAGACGATCGAGCCGTCGGTGGCGGTGCCGATCCACTTCGGCTTCGTGATCTGCTCACCCTCGGACGGCATTCGCTTCCGCGACGCCGCGGCTCCCGTGCCGGTGGAGCTGCTGGCGCCGGTCGACGACTTCGAGCAAGAGTGACCCAGCGTCGGGCATCGATACGATGCGGGTATCAGGCGATCGATCGACAGAGACGAGGAGACGACGATGACGCTCGGCTACGGGGGGAAGCTCTTCATCCTGGCGTTCGACCACCGCGGGTCGTTCCAGAAGAAGTTCTTCGGCGTCGAGGGGGCGGCCAGCCCCGAGGAGGCCGAACGCATCATCGACGCGAAGCGCGTGATCTTCGAGGGCATGCAACGTGCCCTCGCCGAAGGGCTCGACGCATCGACCGCGGGGGTGCTCGTCGACGAGCAGTTCGGCACGCAGGTCGCGATGGACGCGAAGCAGGCGGGCATGGTGCTCGCGATGCCGGCCGAGAAGTCGGGCCAGGACGAGTTCGACTTCGAGTACGGATCGGAGTTCACGGCGCACATCGAGTCGTTCGACCCGACCTTCACCAAGGTGCTCGTGCGGTACAACCCCCAGGGCGACGGTGGGGTGAACGCTCGGCAGTCGGTGCGGCTCAAGGAGCTGTCTGACTGGCTGCACCACACCGGGCGGCGGTTCCTGTTCGAGTTGCTCGTGCCGGCCGAGCCCCATCAGCTGGAGTCGGTGGGGAACGACGGTCTCCGCTACGACCGCGAGGTCCGCCCCCACTTGATGAAGGTCGCGATCGCCGAGCTCCAAGAGACGGGCATCGAGGCGGACATCTGGAAGATCGAAGGCATCGACGACCCGGCGATGTGCGCCGAGATCGCCGAGCAGTGCCGCATCGGCGGGCGTGACGGTGTCGGGTGCGTCGTGCTCGGCCGCGGCGCCGACGATGCGGCGGTGGACGCGTGGCTGCGCGCGGCACGGCAGGTCCCGGGGTACCAGGGGTTCGCGATCGGCCGATCGATCTGGTGGAACCCGCTGAAGTTCTTCGTCGACGGCGCGTTGCCGCGCGATGAGGCGGTCGTGCAGATCGCGAACAACTACCGGCGCTTCGTCGCGGTGTACGAGGAGGGGTGACCGACGATGGCGGTGATCAAGACGATCGACCTCGTGGGCGTCTCCGGCGAGTCGTGGCGGGCGGCCGCGCAGGAGGCCCTCGCGGAGGCGTCGAAGACGATCCGTGGCATCGAGGGCATGGACATCCTCGAGACCTCGGCCCGGGTGGAGAGCGGACAGATCACCGAATACCAGACGCACGTGCGCATCCGATTCCGCATCGAGCAGTAACGGGGAAGGATCGCCGGATCGGGCGCGCTAGCCCTCCAGCAGCAGACCCCGGCGTCTGCGCACCCGGCGGTCGAGCCGGTTGAAGACCAGATACTCGACGAGCACGCCGATGACGACGATCACCGCGACCACGGCGGCGAGCGCCGCCACGTCGTCGGCATCCCGCGCGAGCAGGTGTCCGAGCCCGACGGCTCCGACGGCCGCGATGATGAGCTCGGCGGCCATCAGGGCCTTCCACGCGAATCCCCAGGCCTGTTGGAGGCCTGCGATGAACCCCGGCAGCGCGGCGGGCAGGATCACCTCGCGGTAGAGGGTCCAGCCGGTCGCGCCGAGCGTGCGGCCCGCCCGGCGGAGGATCGGCGGCACCTGTCGCATCGCCGACATGGTCCCGAGGGTCACCGACGGGAACGAGCCGACGATCGTCACGAAGACGACCGCGCGCTCGGTAGCCCCGAACCAGATCACGGCGATCGGCACCCACGCGACGAACGGCACGATCTGCAGGGCGACGACGATCGGGCGGAGCGACCGGCGCGCGAACTCGTTCAGCGCGAACCCTACGCCGAGCAGGGTGCCGATCGCGACGGCGAGCGCGAAGGAGACGACGAGTCGGATCAGGGTCTTCAGCGTGGCTTCGGGGATCGTGCCGTCGGCCATGCCGTCGAGGAACGCCCGCCAGGTATCGAGAGGCGAGGGCACGCCGGCGCTCGATGTGACCGCGGCCACGAGCGCCCACACAGCGATCAGCCCGATGATGCCTGCGAGCGGCGGGCCGATCTCGTGCGCGACGCGGCTCGTCGTGGAGGCGGGCACGTCGGTCGTGGTCGCCGCGCTCATCGGTCGCTCCCTTCTGCCCTCGCGCGACCGACTTCGCGCATGAGCAGCTCGTGCACATCGGAGACGACGCGCGCCACGAGGACGTCGTCGAGCTGACGGGGTCGTGGCGCGCCGATGCGCACTTCCTCGAGCAGCCGGCCGGGCGCGGCCGACATCACCAGCACGCGATCGGCCAGCAACGCGGCCTCGCGCACGTTGTGCGTGACGAAGACGAAGGTCTTTCGCCCCCCTCGTTCGAGCCACACCCGCTGCACCTCGTCCTGCAGCAGCTCGCGCGCCTGCGCGTCGAGCGCCCCGAACGGCTCGTCGCCGAGCAGCACGTCGGGCTCGGTGGCCAAGGCCCGGGCCAGCTGGGCACGCTGGCGCATCCCCGCCGACAGCTCGTGCGGCTGCACGTCGGCCGATCGTTCCAACCCGACGTTGGCGAGCCATCGACGGGCCAGGTCGCGGCGCCGGTCTGCGGGGGTGCCGGTGAGCTTCAGGGCCAGCTCCACGTTGCCCGCCACCGACAACCACGGGAACAGGGCCGGTTCCTGGAAGAGCACGGCGCGGTCGGGTCCGGGGGCGGTGATCGGCCGCCCCTCGAGGAAGGCCGTGCCCGAGGTCGGCACGTCGAGGCCCGCGAGGACGTTCAGGATCGAGGTCTTGCCGCACCCCGACGGGCCCAACAGGCAGACGAACTCACCGACGCCGACGTCGAAAGACACGTGGTCGACCGCGGTGACCAGGGCCCCGCTGGTGGCGCGTCGGGTCTTCACCAGGTCGCGCACCGACAGCTTCGGCGGTCCCCCCTCGGGTAGGGGCGCCGGGCGCACCTCGCTCGTCACCAGGTCGCTCATGCTCGCGTCCTCATCGGAGCCGGAACTTCTCGGCCATCTCGATCTGCACGACCTTCCCGTCCTGGATCACCAACACCACCGTGCCGTAGTTGATGCGCCGCACGATGTCGGCGACCCTCGCGAGCACGAGGCGCTCCTCCTCGGAGAGCGAGAGTGCCTCGAGCTGCTCATCGGCGGTGGCCCCGGCGGGGTTCGTCTCGGTCGTGGGTTCGTCGGTCACGGTCGGAGTCTACGCCGGGCCTTTCCGCCGGCCCGGCGCTCACGTGGCGTAGAAGAAGCCGGTCGCCAGGAGCGCGATCGGCACGAGGAACAGGGTGCCCACGAACAGCGCAAGGCGTCGGTTGCTCACCACCAGGTAGTCGTCGAGACGCAGCACGGACCGCTGCACGGGCTTGTAGACGAAGGCCAGGATGAACAGCGACACGATCGTGACGCCGATCGCCTCGGCGAGCACGACCTGCGCGGCGTCTGGGGTCGGTTGCAGCATCGCGACGACGAGCGTGTCGGCGAGCGTCGTGATGTTGGCACCCATGATGTAGGGGAGCGCTTCCTCGCGCTTCACGAGGCCCTTCGCGGCCAGCGGCACCAACACCGTGAGCGCCACCGACACCGACAGCGTCAACGTGGCGACGATGCAGCCGAGGAAGAACATCGTCCAGGGGTGCTTCAGCCACGCGGCGCGCTTGCTCGCCGTCGCGTCGCTGCTGACCTGCGGCAAGACGCGGTCGATCAGGTTGAACGACACGAGGATCGCGCCGAGGCCGATCAGGAACAACGACCAGCCCGGGACGCGCGCCGCCGTGAAGTCGACGATCGGGCCCCAGAGCTTGCCGAGCACCGCGTCGAGCTTCCCCGACGCGTGGAGGTCGAAGCCGTCGAGCCAGCCGGCGCGGATGATCGCGTAGCCGATCAGCATGCCGGGCAGGTAGACGATCGCCGTCATCGTCATCGCCTGGATGCCGATGCCGATCGAGGCGCTCCGCCCACCGTTCGTCGAACCGTTCGAACCGTTGCTCACCCCGGACGCGATCTGCGCCTTGGCCTGCTTCGTCGCGTACAGGAACCCGGTGAGCAGCACGATGAACGAGGCGCCCAGGCGGGAGCCCGAGAGCATCGTGAACGCCTGCAGCTTCGTGAGGGTGCCGGCGCCGAACAGGCTGATCGCGGTTGCGGCGACCGGCGATCCGGAGAGCACGAAGTACGCGCCGAGCCACCCGGCGCCCAGCGTTGAGATGCCGTTGGCGAACGGGAACTGGCCCTCGATCTGGGGGCCGACGGCGGCGGCACCCTCCTTCATCAGCTGCACCGCGAGGATGAACATGAACATCGCCGGCACGAAGAGCAGCAGCTTCGTCGCGATGTCCCACCGCGAGCGCGGTGCCTCGAACGGCCCCCAGTCGATCAGGTGGCGCGCCTGGTTCGCCTCGACGGGCACACAGAACTCGCCGTCGATCTCGACCAACTTCGCTTCCTGCTCGAGGTCGCGTTCGGACTCCTTCGACCGCTTCGCCATCGTTCGGGCTCTCTCCATGAAACGGAAACGGCCGCAACGCCGGGTGGGGAGGTGGTTCCCCCTGTGCGTTGCGGCCTCCGGTCTTTCCGGTCAGCTGCGAGGGGAAGCGTACCCTCGACGTCCGGGGAGGGTCAACGGCCATCGGCCCTATCCCGCCTCGGCCGCATGTTGCATTCTCGTTGCGAGGAGGCGGGTGCTGCGCCGTTCTCCTTGACACTCCCGGTTCCAGCCGGTACTTCTGTCCGCGTCGCGCCGACCGGAACACCCGGAGGCGCTGCACTCGAAAGGCCGGTCGGGATCGCCATCGCGACACCCACCGCGCGAATCCTTTCGGTTGACCGGACCACCGGAGGCCGAGCACCCAGAGGCCACCGGCATATGGCCGGTCCATCGAAAGGAGCTCGGATGTTCATCCACCCCCGGCGAGGCACTCGCGCCTCCGCCCGATGGGCGCGTTCCGTCGCGCTCGCGCTCGTTCCCGTCGCGATCTTCGCCGCCTGCTCGTCTGACGCAGGCGGCGGCGAGAACGCGACCTCGGCGGGCGAATGCACGCCTGCCGAGACGCCCGTGATCAACTTCGCCGCGTACAGCACGCCGCGTGAGGCCTACGGCAAGATCATCCCGGCCTTCGTGTCGAAGTGGAAGGAAGAGCACGACGACCAGAACGTGATCTTCCAGGAGTCCTACGCAGGCTCGACGACGCAGGCAGCGAACATCGTCGCCGGCTACCAAGCCGATGTGGTCGCGCTGTCGCTCGCCCCCGACGTGGACGAGATCGCCGACGCGGGACTGATCACGCACGACTGGACCGACTCGGCCGATGACGGCATGGTCTCGACCTCGGTCGTCGTCTTCGACGTGCGCCCGGGCAACCCTCTCGGCATCGCCGACTGGAACGACGTCGCTGCCGAGGGCGTCGAGATCCTCACGCCCGACCCGGCGTCGAGCGGTGGTGCGCGCTGGAACCTGGTTTCACTGTGGGGTGCCGCGCTTCGAGGCTACGCGGGCGTGACGAAGGACGACACGGCCGGCGCGACGACGCTGATGCAGAACGTGCTCGGCAACGTGATCGTCTTCGACAAGAACGCCCGTGACTCGATCCAGAACTTCGAGGCCGGCAACGGTGACGTGGCGATCACGTACGAGAACGAGGTGCTCACCGCGCAGGAAGCGGGCCTCGAGGACGAGGCCGTGTACCCGCCGTCGACGGTGCTGATCGAGAACCCGGTCGCGGTCGTGGACCAGTGGGTCGACGAGCACTGCGTTCGCGAGGTGGCCGAGGCGTTCGTGGAGTACCTGCACTCCCCGGAGGCCAAGGAGATCTACACCGACACCGGATTCCTGCGCTCGACCGACAAGAAGCAGGCGCAGAAGGGCGGCGGTCAGTTCCCGCCGATCGAGGACCTGTTCACGGTCGACGAGATCGGCGGCTGGGACGCCTTGAACGAAGAGCTCTTCAGCGACAGCGGCATCGTCACCCAGGCGATCGCCGGCTGACCGAGACGGTCCACACAGGAAAGGACCACGAGACGACGATGAGCAGCGCCGCGCAGGTCACGCTCGAACGCAGTCGGACCCGGCTCTCTCCGCGGTCAGCTGCACGGCTGCGACGGTTCACCCTGCGCGGCGTTGCCATCGTCTACCTGGGTGCGATGGTGGCGTTGCCGGTGGCGGCGGTGATCACGAAGGGCTTCAGCGAAGGCCTCGAGGGGCTGCGCACCGCGCTCGCCGTACCGGGCGCGATCGCCGCGATCCGGCTCACCCTCATCACGTCGTCGCTCGCGGCGGCGATCAGCGCGGTGATGGGCACGATGCTGGCGTACGCCCTCGTGCGGTTCTCGTTCCCGGGGCGGCGCTTCCTCTCGGCGGTCGTCGACCTGCCGCTCGCGATCCCCACCCTCGTCACCGGTGTGATGTTGGTGGCGCTCTACGGCCCCAGCTCGCCGATCGGCGGCTTCCTCGACCGACTCGGCATCCAGGTGATCTTCACCCCGATCGCGATCCTGCTGGCGTTGCTCGTCGTGACGCTTCCGCTGGTCGTGCGCAGCGTACAGCCCGTGTTGCAGGAGCTCGACGCGTCGGAGGAGGAAGCCGCGGCCACGCTCGGCGCCGGTGGATGGACCACGTTTCGAAAGATCGTGCTGCCGGCGATCCGCCCGGCGATCGTGGGGGGCACGCTGCTGACCTTCGCGCGGTGCCTGGGCGAGTTCGGCAGCGTCGTGCTCGTCGCCGGCAACCGCGCGGGAGAGACCCTCACTGCCCCCGTCTTCATCTTCCAGCTCGCGAACCAGTTCCGGCCCATCGAGGCCGCGGCGGTCGCGACGTTGTTGTTCGCCCTCTCATTCGTGCTCGTGCTGGTGACCGCTCGCCTGCTGCGACGGAAGGAGGCCGACGCATGAAGACCCCCTCTCACGCCCCCGTCGGCTCCCTTCCCGGCGACGGTCGCCGGCGCCTCGTGCGCGGCGGGATCGTGACGGCGTGCATCCTGTACGTCGGCGTCCTGCTGCTGCTGCCCCTCGTGGGCATCGTGTACACGGCCCTGGAACCGGGCCTCGCGACGGTGCTCGAGACCTTCCGCCGGCCCGACGTGCGGCACGCGTTCGTCCTCACGGGCGTGATCACGGTGATCACGCTCGTCGTGACGACGTTCTTCGGCATCATCACCGCGTGGGTGCTCGTGCGTCAGCGACGCTTCCTCGGCAAGCAGTTCCTGAACGCCTTGGTCGATCTCCCCTTCGCGCTCTCGCCGGTCACCGTGGGCCTCGCCTGCGTGATCCTGTTCGGGCTCGGCGGGTGGCTGGAGCCGTTCGTCCAAGCGAGAGGCATCCAGATCATCTTCGCGGTGCCCTCGATGGTGCTCGTCACGATCTTCATCTGCATCCCGTTCACGATCCGCGAGGTCGTGCCCGTGCTCGAGGAGATCGGCAAGGACGAGGAGGATGCCGCGCGGACGCTCGGCGCCTCGATCATGCAGACGTGGCGGAAGGTGACCCTGCCCAACATCCGGTGGGGCATCCTGTACGGCGTCGCACTCACCACCGCGCGCTCGATCGGCGAGATCGGCGCCGTGCTCATCGTGAGCGGCCTGATCAAGGGCAAGACCGAGACAGCCACCTTGTTCATCTTCACGGCGATCGAAGAACGCCAGACGTCTGAGGCATACATCGTGGCCCTCACCCTGGCCGCCGTGTCGATCGTGCTGCTCGTCGCGATCGAGTCGGCCCGTCATCGCATCGAAGGAAGGAAGGTACGCACATGAGCACGCCGATCGTGGTGGAGCAGCTCACCAAACGGTTCGGCTCGTTCGAGGCCGTGAGCGAGGTGTCGTTCACGGCTCCCGGGGGTGCGATCACCGCGCTGCTCGGACCGTCGGGATCGGGCAAGAGCACCGTCCTGCGGATGATCGCGGGACTGGAGAATCCCAACGAGGGACGCATCTGGATGGGTGACATGGAGCTCACGCCCAAGAGCGTGCAGGAGCGCCGCGTCGGGTTCGTCTTCCAGCACTACGCGCTGTTCCGCCATATGACAGTCGCCGACAACGTGGAGTTCGGCCTCGCCGTGCGCAAGCGGCCGAAGGCCGACCGGAAGGCCAGGGTCGACGAGCTGCTCGAGCTCGTGCAACTCACGCACTTCGCGAAGCGCTACCCCGACCAGCTCTCCGGCGGTCAGCGCCAGCGGGTCGCGCTCGCACGCGCGCTGGCTCCCCGGCCCGACGTGCTCCTGCTCGATGAGCCGTTCGGTGCGCTCGACGCGAAGGTGCGCCAGGATCTTCGGCAGTGGCTGGACGAGCTCCACCGCGAGCTCGGGGTCACGAGCCTGCTCGTGACACACGACCAGGAGGAAGCACTCGAGCTCGCGAACCAGGTCGTGGTGATGCACGAGGGACGCGTGCAGCAGGTCGGGTCGCCCACCGAGATCTACGACGACCCGCAGACGCCGTTCGTGGCCGGCTTCGTCGGTTCGGCGAACGTGCTCCACGGCGTGGTCGAGGATGGCCACGTGCACCTCGGCGCGTTCCGGGTGCCGGGCGCCGAGCACCTCGCCGAGGGCTCGGCGGCGACGGCCTTCGTCCGCCCGCACGACGTGCGTGTCACGCCCAAGGGCACGAACGGCCATGGCCGCGACGGTGCGCCGCTCGCGATCGGTCGTGTGGAGCGGATCTCGTCGCTCGGGTGGCTGGCGCGGCTCACGATCCGTCTCGACGGCGACGGGAACCACACCCTGGTGGCGCATGTGCCCCAGACCGAGCTGGCCGGCGCGACGGTAGGCGACCTCGTGAGTGTCGACCTGCTCAACCCGAAGGCGTTCGATCAGGCGGAGGTCGGGGTCGTCCCCGAGGAGTGACCGTGTCCCCTCTGCGAGCCGTGGACGACGGCGAGGGTCCGCTCGGGCGGGACATCCCGGCCGAGGTGCTCCGGTTCGCCGCGATGCCGGCCGAGCAACGGCGGCTGTTGCTGCACGTGCACGACCTGCTCGGCGGGATCGCCTACGGCACCGTCGTGCTCGTGCTGCAGGACGGGAAGGTGATCCAGGTCGAGACCTCGGAGAAGATCCGCCTCAAGTAGCGCGGCGGCGAGTCACGACGCGATACGCGTGTAATCGGAGCGCCCAGCGTTCCTGCCACTCCGCGCGGTCGGCGGAGGCCCGGAAGTGGGTCGCCGTCGTTCAGTGACCGCAGGCGCAGCCGCCGCCGCAGCAACCGCCCTCCGCAGACGGGGCCGGGCCGCCGAAGCCGGTCGGCGCCGTGGCGCCGGTCGCGAAGACGGAGAAGAGGCGACGTACCCGGCCGCCGCCGCACGACGGACACGCGAGCGCGGTGTCGACCGCAGCGCCCATCGGGCGGCGCTGCTCGAATCGATGCTCGCAGCCGAGGCAGACGTACTCGTAGGTGGCCACGGGGGGAGGATACCCGCAGCGTGGCCGTCAGGCGAGACCGGCCGGGTGCGAACTGGTGCGCCCTGCCATCCGATGGCCGACGGCCGCCGCCGCCTCCATCACGCGGCGTCCGAGCCCGGGCAGGTCGCGCGCCGGGACCCGGTAGCCGGGACCCGAGACGCTGACCGCGGCGACCGCCTGCCCGTCCACCAGGACCGGCGCAGCGATCGTGACGAGACCCTCCTCGAGCTCGCCGTTACTCGACGCGTAGCCACGGCGTCGGACGTCGTCGAGCACGACTCGCAAGGCATGCGGGTCGGTGATCGTGCGTTCGGTGAGCGGCTCGAGCCATCGGCGCAGCATGGCCTGGCGTGCTCGGGGGTCGCCCCAGGCGAGCAGCACCTTCCCGCTGGAGCTTGCGTGCGCCGGGCTGCGGCGCCCGACCCAGCTCGCCATGACCACCGTCTGCGCAGGCGTCACCTGGTCGACGTAGACCACGTGGAAGCGGTCGAGGATCGCGAGGTTCGCGGTCTCCGACGTCGCGGTCGACAGCTGCTCGAGCTCCGGCCGGGCGTGGCTGACGACGGGCAGGCGAGCCACCGCGGTCGCAGCGAGTCCGACCATGCGGGTGCCGAGTCGGTAACGCTGGGAGAGCGGGTCGCGTTCGACGATGCC
This sequence comes from uncultured Actinomycetes bacterium, assembly GCA_963734685.1. Taxonomy (GTDB): domain Bacteria; phylum Actinomycetota; class UBA4738; order UBA4738; family HRBIN12; genus JAOUEA01. The sequence continues at coordinate 1,161,387 of CAVTIC010000001.1, forward strand.
GTTCGTGGCGAGCGTGCCCAACAAGCGGGAGGCCGTCGACCGGTGCACGTCGAGCTCGCGAGCGATCTCCGAGACCCCGAGACCGTCGGGGGCACCGCCCAGGGCGTCGAGCACCAGCACGACACGTTCGGCGCCGTCGGTGACCCGCATGTCGACCACCGTAGCCGATGTTGCCGCCACGGCACGCCTTGCCTTGTGCGGCTCCTCATTCGCCCGTAGCGTCCGCGCCGACCGCCTGGGCACAGAAGGAGGCACCGCGTGTGACCGATGGCAACCCCTTCGACGTCGAGGGCCCGTGGTTGAAGAGCGCGTTCCATACGCACACCGCTCGCTCCGACGGCGAGCTCGACCCGGCCGCCCACGTGCGCCACCACGAGTGGGCCGGCTTCGACGTCTGCACGATCACCGACCACTGGACCCTCACGCTCGAGCCATCGACGAAGCACTGCCTCGTGATCACCGGAGCGGAGCTCGCCGCCGATCCGTACGGCGACGCGTTCACCGACAGCGAGATCCTCGCGGTCGGCATCTCGGAGATCCCCGAGGATCCCGGCGGCGACCGATCGAAGTGGGGTCCGATCGACGCATACCACTACAAGACGTTCCCGAACCTGTCGGCCGCGGCCCGGTGCATCGCCGAGCAGGGCGGAGTCTCGTTCATCGCGCATCCGTACTGGAGCGGCATGCCTCTGGAGACCCTGCTCGCGGTCGAGGGTGCGCACGGGCTCGAGCTGTTCAATTCGAGCTCCGAGCGCGAGAACCTGCGGGGCGACTCGAGCTACGTGTGGGATCAGTGCCTGGAACGTGGGCAACGTCTGTGGGGGTTCGCAACGGACGACTGCCACTACCCGGGGTTCGACATCAACGACGCGTGGACGATGGTGCGAGCGGCCGAGCGCACGGAGGAAGCGGTGCTCGAAGCCCTGCGTCGCGGGCACTTCTACGCCACGAGCGGACCGGCCTTGCTCGACGTGGCGGTCGACGGCGACTCCACCGAGGTGCGCTGCAGCCCGGCGCGCACCGTCGTGATGATGTCGCGCTACGAGACGGGCTGGGGGGTACGTGCCGACGTCCGCAACCGGCAGGAGGACGCGCGGGTACTCGAGCGCGACGGGCGCGGCCTCGTGGTGCGAGCGCGGTTCGAACCCCCGATGGAGCTGCCCTACCGGCGGATCGTGGTCGAAGACGAGCGGGGACGCCGGGCATGGTCGAACCCGATCTGAGGGCCGATCTGGCCTTCGCGCACGAGCTCGCCGACGCCGCGGCCGAGGTGACGCTGTCCTGGTTCGGCCACCGCCTGCCGGTCGAGCTGAAGGACGACGAGACGCCGGTGACCGAGGTCGACCGGCATGCGGAACAGGCGATCAGGGCGGCGATCGCTTCGCGGTTCCCGCGCGACGGCGTGCTCGGGGAAGAGGAAGGTCTGCACGAGGGTGCGAACGGGCGGCGGTGGCTGGTCGATCCCGTCGACGGCACGAAGCTCTTCGCGGAGGGCATCCCCCTCTGGACGACGCTGATCGCGCTCGAGATCGACGGCACGCCCGTGGTCGGCGTGGCCGACGCCCCTGCGATCGGCGATCGATATCACGCGACGAAGGGTGGTGGTGCCTGGCGGGGTGAGCGTCACCTCCGCGTCTCCGACGTCGGGTCGCTCGCCGCGTCCTTCGTGGCGCACTCGGCCGTGGAGGAGTGGGTCGCCGCCGGTCGCGGCGAGGCGCTGGTCCGTGTGGCGGGGCGTGCTCGGCGCACGAGAGGCCTGAGTGATGCCTGGGCGCATCTGCTCGTGGCGCAGGGGTCGGTGGAGGCGCTGCTCGAGCACGAGCCGTGCCAGCCGTGGGACTGGGCGGCCTCGGGTTTGATCGTCGAGGAGGCGGGAGGCCGCCTCTCGACCTTGGCGGGCGAAGCGGTGACGCCCGGCTGTGACCTGCTCGTCAGCAACGGTGCGGTCCACCGTGAAGTGGTCGACGTCCTGGCGGCCGCATCATGAATGCACTGGGGATGTTGCCGTTACGGTGCCGGCCGTTTCGTCGCACGGTGCGGAACGGTATCGGTTGGCGCAGCGCGGTCGGTGAGCGGCTCCGCAGGTGTGTGGCGCAGCACCCGGGTACGCGCGATGAGAGGATCGCAGGCATGATCAGGCCAGACGTCGAAGGGCAGGCCCGGCGACGTCATCGGGCGCACCGCTGGACCGCGATGCCCGCGGCAGTGCTGGCGGCAGCTCTCCTCATCGTGCCGTCGGCGGTCGCCCAGACGCCCAGCGCGGACGACGAGCTCGTGCTGCGAGTCGGGCTCGTCTCCGATCTCATCACCGACAACCCGTTCGCGATCTCCGCTGGCTCCGACTACACGGTGGCGACGACGCAGTACGACATGCTGCTGGAGTTCGACAACGCGGACCTCTCGCCCGCGCCGGGTCTGGCCACGGGCTGCGATCCCAACGCCGACTCGACTGAGTGGACCTGCACGCTGCGCGAGGGCCTGACCTGGAGCGACGGCTCGCCCCTGACCTCGCGTGACGTCGCGTTCACCTATCGATTCATCGTGGACAACAACATCCCCCAGTACGAGAGCTACTTCCCGTACGACCCGACGTTCGAGACCCCCGATGACCGAACCCTGATCTGGAATTCCGAGAAACCGACATTCGCCCCCGACATGCCGCCGTGGGTCTACATCGTGCCGGAGAAGGTGTGGGCGCCCTACGACGGCAAGCCACTGCGCGAGATCCGAGCCGTGAAGAACACGCCGTCGATCGGCAGCGGCCCGTTCACCCTCACGGACTGGAACCCCGGTCAGGGTTTCACCATGGAGCGCAACGAGCACTTCTGGGGCCCGGAGCCGGAGATCGATCGGATCGAGTTCCGTCTCTATTCGAACCAGGAGGCGATGATCCAGGCGCTCCGCAACGGCGAGGTCGACATCGTCGATGGGTTGAAGCCGCAGCTGGTGTCGTCGATCGAAGGGATCGACGACGTCACGGTGCAACGCGTGGTGTCGGACTGGTGGCTGAACCTGGCGTTCAACTTCGGCGGACAGGGGCCGGAGGCCGACCCGCTTCCCGCGCTCCACGACCTCACCGTTCGACAGGCGATCACGATGTCGATCGACAAGGATGCGATCGCCGAGAAGGTCTACCAGGGCACCGCGACGCCCGGAGACACGATCATCCGCCCTGCGTCGGCCTACTGGCACCTCGACATCCCCGCGGACGAGGAGCTCGCGTTCGACCCCGCGGCTGCCAACGCCATGCTCGACGATGCCGGCTACGCCGACTCCGACGGTGACGGCGTGCGTGAGGACCCGGATACCGGCGAGCCGCTCGAACTGCTGATCCCCGCCTCGCAGGACACGACCGGCGCCGTCGAGACCGGCGAGTTGCTCGTGGGGTTCCTCGGTGCGATCGGCATCGACGTCGAACTGCGGCCCGTCTCCGACGCGAAGATGAACGACTACTGGGGAGCGGGCACGTTCGACGCCTACATCTGGTATTGGAGCGGTGACCCCGATCCCAACTACCAGCTCTTCGTCTTCACGTCCGATCAGTGTGGTGCATGGAGCGACGGCTGCTGGAACGACCCAGTCTTCGACTCGCTCTACGAGCGCCAGGGTGAGGTATACGATCGAGAGGCGCGTCGGGAGATCGTGTACGAGGCACAGCGTCGCGTCTACGAGCAAGCGCCTGGCGTCGTGCTCGCCTACCCAGGGTGGCTCCAGGCCTATCGCAGCGACCGGTTCACCGGTTGGGTGCCGAGCCCGGGTCCGGACGGGTACCTGATCCCCGGCTACACGTACGACTCGTTCGTGCAGCTACGGCCTGTTGATGGGGCCGCGGGCGGATCGTCGGGCGGCACGACGGGTCCTTCGGGCTTCGCGTGGCTCTTCGCGACCGCCGCAGCGACCGCCCTCATCGTCGGGACGAGCCGCCGGAACCGCCGGCGCGAACTCGAAGAAGCGTAGCGGCGGGTCGAGCGGAGCGGGCGGGTGGGCGCCAGGCGGTACGTGTTCCGCAAGTCGATCCAAGCCCTGGTCACGCTGGCGTTCGTGCTCACGTTCAACTTCTTCCTCTTCCGGGTCTTGCCGGGCGACCCGATCGGCCTGCTCGCTCGGAGCCAGAAGCTGACCGAGCAGGACGTCGCGGAGCTGCAGTCGCAGCTCGGCCTCGATCAGCCGATGGGGACCCAGTACGTCACCTACGTCCGGCAGACCCTGACGGGGAACCTGGGCGTCTCGTTGCGCTCGGCTCGCGAGGTGACCGCGACGATCTGGTCACGCATCGGCCCCACCCTCCTGCTCGTCGGGCTGGGCACGCTCTTCTCGACCGTGATCGGCATCTGGATCGGCATCAAGGGTGGGTGGCGCCGCGGCAGCAGGTTCGACACGTCCACGCTGTACGGCTCACTCGCGCTGTACTCCACACCGGAGGGCTGGCTCGGCATGCTGCTGTTGCTGGTCTTGTCCGGCATGCTCGGGTGGTTCCCGGCCGGCGGGTTCGAGACCGGGGGCGAGACCGGCGTCGCTCGATTCGTCGACGTGCTCAACCATCTGTTCCTGCCCGTGCTCACGCTGACGCTGGGCTATCTGGGTCAGTACGCCATCATCATGCGCTCGTCGATGATCGACGTCACGAACGAGGACTACGTCACGAGTGCGCGAGCCAAGGGCGTGCCCGAGCACATGGTCCGGCGCAGCCACGTCGTGCCGAACGCGTTCCTGCCGACGTTCACGCTGATCTTCCTCAACTTCGGCTTCGTGCTGGGCGGGGCGATCGTGGTCGAGGCGGTGTTCTCGTGGCCGGGGCTCGGCCTGCTCACCTACGAGGCGATCAACCAGCTCGACTACCCGGTGATCCAGGGGGTCTTCCTGCTCTCGAGCGCCGCGGTGATCGTGTTCAACCTGATGGCCGACGTCACCTACAGCTACCTCGACCCGAGGGTGCGGGAGGCCTGACATGGCCACGACCGAGCCCGCTGGGGAGCTGCGATCACCACGTGCGTTGGTCTGGCAACGACGGCGTGCCACCGCGGCCGGGCACTGGTCCACGTTCCGCCGCACTCGCCAGGGCATGATCGGGCTGGGCGTGCTGGCGTTCTTCGTGGTCCTCGCGATCGTGGGCCCCATGTTCATCGACCCCGCCTCGCTCGAGCCCGCGACCGCCGACGGTCCGCTGCTCGCGCGCCCCTCGCTCGCCTATCCGCTCGGCACCGACAACTTCGGTCGGTCCGTACTGTTGCTGATGGTGCAGGGCGCGCGCATCTCTCTGCTCGTCGGATTCACCGCCGCTTTCGGCACGATGGTGATCGGCGCGGGCATCGGCATCACCTCGGGCTACTTCGGGGGGACCCGTGTCGACACGATGCTCAACGCCGTGACGAACTGGTTCCTCGTGCTGCCCTGGATCGCGCTCGCGATCGCGCTCACGGCCGTGATCGGTCCGACGCTCGTGAACGTGATCATCGTGATCGCGATCACGTCGTGGGCGAGCACCGCACGCCTGGTGCGCTCTCAGGCCCTCTCCGTGAAGGAACGCCCCTTCATCGAGCGGTCGAGGGCGCTCGGCGCAGGGCATTGGCACCTGATCTCGCGGCACGTGCTCCCCAACGTGTTCCCGATCCTGCTCGCGAACGCCGTGCTGATGATCGCGCTCGCGATCCTGTCGGAGACGACGCTGTCGATCCTCGGTCTCGGTCCGGCGAACGCGATCTCGTGGGGCCGCATCATCGATGACTCGTTCTCCGCCGGCGCCTTGTCGGCTGGCTGGTGGTGGTGGCTGATCCCACCGGGCGTGGCCATCATCTTCGTCACGCTGTCGTTCACGATGGTGGGCTTCGCGCTCGACGAAGTGCTGAGCCCTCGTCTCCGCTCGCGGTGATGCGAGGGGAGACGGGCCGTCGTCCCGGAGGCCGCGGCAACGTCGGACGGGGAGAGTCGGGATGAGGATCCTGATCAGGTGGGCGATCCTAGCGGTCGCGGTTTTCGTTGCCGCCCAGATCGTTCCCGGCATCGAGCTGCGCGAGGGATTGGCCTCGCTGTTGATCGTGTCGGCGATCCTCGGGCTCGTGAACGCGTTCCTCGGCACGCTGCTGCGGATCCTCAGCATCCCGTTCCTGATCGTGACGCTCGGGCTGTTCGCGATCGTGATCAACATGGTGGTGCTGTGGGTCACGGCGCTGTTCACCGACCGGATCTGGTTCGTCGGGTTCTGGGCGTACTTCTGGGCGGCGTTGATCGTCTCGATCGTCACGTTGGCGCTGCGCATCGCGCTGCCCGACGGCGACGACGACTGACCGAGCCGGAAGACGACGGCGGGCGGCGGGCGACGGACGGCGCGTCCGGGTACCCTGGATGCGTGCCGGAGAGCTACGGGAAGCGTCAGCGTCAGGATGTGAAGGCGCGCAAGGCGGCCGCTCGTGAGGAGCGGCGGGTGGCGCGCGCCAAGCGTGACGCCGACCGAGCTGCCGGGCTCGTGGAGGCCGGCACGCCCATCGAGGCCGCCGACCCCGCCGTGCTGGGTCTGCCCGACGACGGGCTCGACACCGTCACCGCCGACGACGCCAAGGACTGACCTCGCTGCGGTCGCGCCGGCTCCTCGCCGACTAGGCTGCACTTCGTGGAACCCGACGAAGAACGCATCGCGCTGTTCCTCGACTACGAGAACCTGGCGATCGGGGCGCGCGACAACCTCGACGGGATGCGCTTCGACCTGCGGCCGGTGCTCGACGCGCTGGCCGAGCGAGGGCGGGTGATCGCGCGCAAGGCGTACGCCGACTGGTCCTACTTCGACGAGGACCGGCGCATGCTGACCCGTGCGCACGTCGAGCTGGTGGAGATCCCGCAGCGCATGGGTGCCTCGCGGAAGAACGCCGCCGACATCAAGCTCGCCGTCGACGCGCTCGAGATGGCGTTCGAGCGCGACTACGTCACGACGTTCGTGATCTGCACCGGCGACAGCGATCTCACCCCGCTCGTGCACAAGTTGCGGGAGCTGAACAAGCGGGTGATCGGCGTGGGGATCCGGGAGTCGACCTCGAAGCTGCTGCCCCCCGCGTGCGACGAGTTCTTGTACTACGACGCCCTCGAGGGCGTCGATGCCCCCACACCCCGTCGTCGCAGCAGGCGCCGGCAAGCCGACACGGCCTCAGCCCCGCCGCCGGGCCCGGTCGCCGCAGCGGTCGAGGCTACCAGCGACGACCAGGTGGACGACGTGGTCGCCGACGCGGCGCCGCGCAGCGTCGATGAGCTGTCGGTGCTGATCGCGCAGACCGTCGCAGGCCTCGAACGCGGGACCGGCGGCCCGGTGCTCGCGTCGTCGGTGAAGCGGGCTCTGCTCCGGAAGGACCCTACCTTCAGCGAGGCGGAGTTCGGGTTCCGGGCTTTCGGCGAGTTGCTGCGTCATCTCGCCGAGCGCAACGTCATCGAGCTCTCGGAAGGTTCGGCCAAGGGCGACCCCGAGGTCTCGTTGCCCTCGCAGGGTGGCGAGACCGAGGCGTTCGAGTTGCTCCGAGACGTCGTCGCCTCGCTGCAGCGGGAGCGTGGCGAGCCTCCCGTGCTGTCGGGTTTGAAGAACCAGGTGCGGAAGACCGAGCCCGGATTCAGCGAGAAGAAGTACGGCTACCGGGGGTTCCTGCAGTTCTGCAAGGCGGCAGAGACGCATGGACTCGTGGCGTTGGAGTGGGATCCGGAAGCGGAGGACTACGTCGTCTCGGTTCCCAGCACCGAGCGGTAACGCCGGAGCGAGACCGCACGGCCGTGGACGACACGCGGCGCGGCAGGCTGCATCCCGTCGACTGGCTGCGTGCGCTCGCCGTGCTCGGCGTCTTCGTCTACCACTGTGCACAGCCGTTCTCGACCGACGACTGGCACGTGAAGAACGACCAGAAGAGCGAGGCGATCGGTGCCGTCATCGCGTTCGTCGGTTCGTGGGGCTTGGTGTTCTTCTTCCTGATCGCGGGTGTGGGGGTGTTCCTCTCCCTGCGCCGGCGGACGATCGGTCAGTACGTGATGGAGCGGCTCACGAGGCTCGGCGCGCCGCTGCTCGTGGGTTATCTCCTGCTCGCGCCCCTGCAGTCCTTCATCGAGGGGAGGCACTTCGGGCGGTACGAAGGCTCGCTCGTCTCGTTCGTCCCGATCTTCTTCGGCGATGTCTGGACCGAAGTACGTGGCATCGGACCGGGGTCGGATCCGCTCCTCGTCGGGCACATGTACCACCTGTGGTTCATCGTGTTCCTGCTGGAGTTCTCCCTGATCGGTATCCCCATGTTCGCGTGGCTCCGCGGCGAACGGGGACGCGCCGTGAGCGCATGGCTCGGGGAGCGATCGCGCCGCCGCGGGTGGACGTTGCTGGCGGCCGTGTCATCGCCGCGGCGAGCATCGTGGTCTGGGCGGCGTCACCTGATGAGCACGCTTGGGGGGAGTTCACGTTCTTCTTCGGGACGTTCCTTGCCGGGTTCGTGCTCGCGAACGACGAGCGCCTGTTCGACGCGGTCCGCCGCGACGTCGTGCCTGCGTTCGTGGTGGGGTTCGTGGGCGTGGCCGCTCTGCTCGTCTCCGACGCGCCAGGGTTCATCGAGTCATGGAACGAACGGCCGGCCCACTCGTGGGCGTACGTGTGGTTCTTCGCCGTGATCGTGCTCCAGGCCTGGGCGTGGTCCTAGGCCGCACTCGGCGTCGGTCCACGGGTGCCCGCGTTCCAGCTGCCGTTGCCGCGCAGCGTCCCGCAGGCCGCCATGCCCTTCTTCGTGCTGCACCAGCCGGTGATCGTGGCGGTGTCGTTCCGTGTGGTGGTTGGGACACGGGCATCGGAGTGAAGTTCATGGCCATGCTCGCGATCTCGTTCGCGATCACGGGAGTGCTCTCGTGGGCGGTCACGCAGATCCCCGTGGTGTCGGTCGGCTTCGGGGTGAAGCGGTCCTCCGCCAGACGTGAGAGGGCCGAGCGTCACCCGACCGACCAGCTCGTGCCTTGACAACCCGAGGCAGGAGGTCGTCATCATCCCTCGTGACCGCGGGATCGTTCGACGTGCTGCTCGAGGAGGGCACCAAGCGCACGTTCGTCAGCGGGGCGGACTGGCCCGGATGGAGTCGTCCTGGGCGTGACGCGCCATCGGCGCTCGAGACATTGGCCGGCTACGGCGTCCGATACGCGGCCGTCCTCGAGGGCTCGGAGGTTCGGTTCGCCTTCCCGCCGACGGCCGAGGCGCTCCATGTCGCCGAGCGGACCGAGGGGAACGCCACGACCGACTTCGGTGCGCCCGACGGGACGTTCGAAGACGACGGCCGCGCGATCGGTGCCGCGGAGTGGAGGCGGCTGCGGACGATCCTCGAGGCGTGCTGGGGCGCGTTCGACCGAACCGTCGACGCCGCCCGAGGTGCAGAACTCCGAAAGGGTCCGCGTGGGGGCGGTCGCGATCTCGATGCCATCGTGGGTCACGTCGTGCAGGCTGAGGTCACGTACCTTCGCAAGCTGACCGGGGCCGGCGTCCGCCTCGACGATGGCGACCCGTGGCGCTCGCGACTCCTCGAGCGCGATGCGGTGCGAGAGGGGATCCTTCGCGCCGCCGCGGATGACCTCCCCGCGACCGGTCCCAGAGGTGGCACGATCTGGGCCCCGCGGCGGTTCTTGCGGCGCACCGCCTGGCATCTTCTGGACCACGCATGGGAGATCGGGGACCGCGTGACGCGCTGAGCGATGCCTCGTGCCGTCAGGCGTGCCAGGCGTACAACGCCATCGGTACGCCTTCGTACGTGATGTCCTTCTCGTAGCGCATGCTGATCTTCTCGGCCACCCCGATCGAGCTCGCATTCTCGGGGCAGATGCACGAAACGAGCCGGTCGCGGCCGAGCCCGCGATGCGCATGGTCGCGGATCGCCGTCGCAACCTCCGTGCCGAGGCCGCGGCCCCAGGCGCTGCGGGCGAGCAGATAGGCGACCTCGAGCTCCTCGACGCCATCGATGTCGGGCCACACGATGAGCCCGCAGAGGCCGACCATCTCACCGGTCGTGCGCGAGACGGTGGCCCCATTCCCCGAAGCCTCGCTCCCGGTACGAGGTCCGCTGACGATCGATGTATCGCTCGGCGTCGGCACGAGGCAGGGCCCCGCTCTTCCCGATGAACCGCATCACGTCGGCATCGGCATACAGTGCGGCCAGGACCTCGAGGTCGGCGGGCACCAACTCGCGGAGCACGAGTCGCGGGGTCTCGATCACGGTGGCGCCGGGCCGGTGCGCTTCGGTCACGATGCGCAGTCTGTCATCTGCACGGGTCGGCGTCGCCGGACGCCCTCGTGCCGGTCCCCCGCGTCGAGGGGAGTTCGGCCCTCACGCCCGAGCGGCACAGGCCGCACGCTGGAGTCGGAGGAGTGAGGACGATGAGAGGGCGTGTTCACGGATCTCTGAGTCCGGCTGGGGCGACGGAGCAGGAACTCCTCGAAGGTCCTCGCCTCGAGCCGCCGCGTGAGCAGCGAACCTGGGGCTGGGCGTGGGTCGCGATCGGCATCGCGATCGCGTTGGCTGCGGTGGTGGCCGCGTGGGGCATCCAGCAGGCACGACTCGACGACGCGAGGTCCTCCCTCGCGGGCACTCAAGCGTTGGTGGTCGCCCAGAACCGCGAGAACGCGGCACTCAGGGTTCGACTCGATCGCTTGGGCGAGTGGGGGGCTGCGCGAGCCGCCCGCATGCACGAGCGCACGGCACGGCTGGTGGCGCGCAACGCTGACCTTCGCATCGGTCTCGCCGACGCGAGGGCGTTGCTCGGACCGCCGATCGCCGACGGCCGCTACGCCGTCGAGCTGCGGATGGTCGGTGGCAACCAGAGTCCACCGATGATCGCGTTCGACCGCGTGCGCATCTTCACAGGTGAGGAGGCGGTGGCGGCCGCACTCGCCGACGGGGTGGATCCCGCCGACGTGCCCGACGAGCCGGAGTACTTCTCGTACGTCCGCAACCTCGACCCGACCTGGCAGGTCGTGCCGGTAGCGCTCGACGCGCGGATCGTGTTGCAGAGCTGGCGGTTCCAGAAGGAGGGCGGCTATCACCCGGTCGAGGTGACGCTCAACCGGTTCCACCGGATCTACAACGGCATCGCCGAGTGGAACCACCACCTACGGTGGCAACGCTACTCGGTGCAGATGGCCGACGGCGAGGTCGTGACGATCGAGGAGATGAACCTGTCGCCGTGAACGTGGCGAACGGGCGATACGTGAGATACGGGCAGAGCGGGAGGTGTGGTCGATGAAAGCGATGGTGGGTGACCTGCTCCGGATCAGAGGGCACCATATCGGGGAAGCCGATCGCGACGCGGAGATCATCGAGGTGCGTGGGGACGATGGAACCCCTCCGTACCTCGTGCGGTGGGATGACGGGCATGTCGGGTTGATGTTCCCGGAGTCCGATGCCGAGATCGTGCACGTCGTGCCGGGGAAGGCGACGCGTCGCTCCTGAGGCGAGGGTCCCTCTTAGACTGCTCTCATGACGACGTCGCGGGGCGAACTGCTCGTACTCGGACGGCACGAACTGTCATCGCTCGGCCTCGGCTGGGTCGACGTGGTCGATGTGCTCGAGGACGCGTTCCACCAGAAAGCCGCCGGCCTGGTGCAGAACCCACCGAAGCCGGCGGTTCGTCCGCGGACCGATGCGTTCATCAACGCGATGCCGGCCTACCTCGGTGGGTCGGATCGCGTCGGCATCAAGTGGGTGGCCGGGTACGAAGGCAACCGGGCCCAGGGGCTGCCGTACATCTACGGGGTCTTCGTGCTCTCCGACGCGGAGACCGGACGACCGCTCGCCCTGATGGACGGAGGATGGATCACCGAGATGCGCACCGCCGGAGTCTCTGGGGTGGTGGTGCGCCATGTACCCGGTGACGGCCGACGGCTGGCGATCGTCGGCGCGGGCGTCCAGGGTCGCCGGCACCTGGAGCTGCTGCTCGAGCTCCGCCCGGGGATCGAGGAGGTGCGGGTGTTCGACGCGGTTCCCGAAGCGTCCGAGCGCCTGCTCGCGTCGATCGGCGATCGTCAAGGCGTGATCGCCTCGTCGGCCGCCGAGGCGCTCGAGGGTTCCGATCTCGTCGTGACCGTCGTGACCGTGCCGATCGAGCCGCGCCTCGATGGCTCGAACACCGAGGCCCATGCACTCCTGCTGCCGGTCGACTACGACGACGCACTCGGAACACGAGCGGCGAACGACGCCTCGCTCTATGTGATCGACGATCCAGGTCAGTACGCGTCGGTCGCCGGTCTGCACTTCGAGGCGTTCCGCGAACCGGACGGAGAACTCGCGCAGGTCGTGGCCGGCACGCTGCCCGTGCCCGACACCGGACGCCTGATGTTCCTCAACATGGGCATCGCGATGGACGACGTCGCGCTCGGCGCCCTCTGCTACGACCGTGCGATGGAACGCGGGATCGGTCGCACCCTCGAGTTCCCGTAGCGTTGGGTCCTCGTCGGCGGCTCCGTCGACCATGGGACCGATGACCCCACGGTCGGGGGCCGACGTGCCTCAGCCCCCGGTCGGCCGGTGTGATCGCATGGTGCCGGGAGGTGCAGCGACATGCTCGATCTCGACACCGTCACAGGCGGGAACGGTCAGGTCGCCCCCGAGTCGACCCGGCCCCGATGGCTCTGGCTCACGGTTCCGCTGGTGGCGCTCGCCTGCGGCGCGAGCACCGCCGGCATCGTCGTGGACAGCGTCTACGAGGGTGAATCCGCCAACTGGGCGGCACAGGCGGTCGGCCAAGACCTGGCGAATCTGGTCGCCTTCAGCGCGCTCGCGCTCTTCGCGGTGCTGGCGGCGCGCGGCTCGCTGCGCGCCTACCTGCTCTGGCTGGGCGTGCTCGCCTACGGGATCTACGCCTACGCGATCTACGCCTTCGCGATCAGCTTCGGACCGCTGTTCCTGGCATACGTCGGGGTGCTGGGCATGTCGGTCTTCGGGCTGATCGGGGGCACGCTGTGGCTCGAACCCCGGCGGGTCCGCGATCGGTTCGGCTCTGGCGCACCCGTCACGATGGTTGCTTGGGTCCTCACCGTGATCGCTGCTGGGTTCGGGGTCCTGTGGTTGACCGAGATCCTCCCCGCAACGATCGACGGAACGCTTCCGGCGAGCCTGACCGAGGCCGGGCTGCGCGTGAACCCTGTCTACGTGCTCGATCTCTCGGTGCTGCTGCCCTCGCTGGTCGTGACCGGAGTGCTCCTCCGGCGGGGCAGGTCGTGGGGATGGGTCCTGGCGCCCGTCCAGCTCGTCGCCCTGACGCTGATCGCGCTCGGCATCGAGTTCGCGATGGTCGTGCTCGCGGCGCGCGACCTCGCGGTTGCGGCGCAGCCGGTCGTGATGGTGGCGGTGATCGGGACGGTCCAGCTCATCGTGCTCTGGCGGTTCCTCCGGAGCCTGGAACGCGACGACCTGGTCGGCGCGAGGAGGTCGTGAGGCACGGTGGTTCTTGCCCGGCTGCGTGACCCGTCGTTACGCTGGAGGTGCTCGCGCCGGAGGCACGGCCCGGGCCGTGGTCGAGGTGATCGCGAGGATCGAGGCGCCCGTGTTGCTGATCGCCGGCCGCTCCGGAGAACGAAGCATCGCTGGGGGCGGTCTACGCTGGTGCCGCGCCCAGCTGGTGGAGGTGTGGGCCGTGCCCGACGCTCCCCACATCGGCGCCCTCGCCACGCATCCCACCGAGTATCGGGAGCGTGTGCTCACGACGTTCGAGCGGTCGTTGCTCGAGTGACCGGCCCCACGACGCCCGGTCAACGGGGCACCCGCTCATTCGGGCACCCGCTCGCCGTAGGATGCGGCGACATGATCACGCGGAGCGCGGGTCACGCGGTCGACCTGGAGCGCCTTCGCTCAGGCCGCCTCGAGCGCCTGCAAAGGGCGATGCGCCACCATGACGTCGAGGTGCTGCTGCTCGCGAACGAGCCGAACGTGCGGTACGCGACCGGGGCCAGCGCGATGCCCGTCTACGCGATGAGCACGTTCGCTCGCTGCGCCGTCGTGCCGCAGGAGGGCACGCCGATCCTGTTCGAGCACGGGAACTCGGTGCATCGCTCCCGGCTGCGGGCCCCCGACGTCCGTCCGATGCATGCGTGGGAGTTCTACGACGACCCGGCGACGGAGGCCGCGGCGTGGGCCGACGAGATGCTCGCGGCGATCCGCGAGTGCGGTGCGTCCGGCGGCGCGGTCGCGGTCGACCGGCTGGGCACGCCGGGTTTCCTCGCCTTGCAGGCACGAGGACTGCGGGTCGGGGACTCGGCGCCGATCACCCAGGAGGCGCGCCGTGTGAAGACCCTCGAAGAGGTCGCGCTCTTCGACCTCAACGGTGCGCTGATCGTCGACATGCTCTCGGCGTTCGAGCACGCGGTATCGCCGGGGATCTCGGAGCGCGAGCTGCTCGCCGTGATGAGCGACGTGATGCTCCGTGGCGGGGGCGAGTACCTCGCCACATCGACGGTGTGCTCCGGGCCCAACACGAACCCGTGGCGCGCGGAGGCGACCGATCGCCGGCTCGTGGCCGGCGATCTGGTGTTCGTCGACACCGACACGGTCGGCATCGAGGGGTGCTTCTTCTGCGTCTCGCGAGCGTTCCCGGTCGGGGACGCCGAGCCGTCGGTCGACCAGCGCGAGCTCTACCGGTGGGCGCACGGATGGCTCGAGGCGATGAAGGTGTTGATCCGCCCGGGGGTGACCTGCGGCGAGCTGGCTGCCGAGGCGCCGCCGATCCCGGAGCGGTACGCGGAGCAACGCTACGAATGCCTGTTCCACGGCGTCGGACTCGAGGAGGAGAACCCGAGCCTGTGCCACCCCGATGACGCTCAGCCCAACCCCGGCACCGTGCTCGAGGAGAACACGATGCTCGTGGTGGAGCTCTACGCCGGCGAGGAGGGTGCGCGCGACGGGGTCAAGCTCGGGGATCAGGTGCTGGTGACCGCCCACGGATGCCGCGTGCTCGCTCCTTACCCATTCTCGGAACGCTTGCTCGGCTGATCCCCGGTGGGGGGCACCAAGCGTATCGACGGGAAGTAGCCCGGTATCTCGGCTGCAGGGGAGCGGCGGTGCAACGACTCGAGCCGTTCCGCCGGCAGGAGGTCGACGGCATACGCGTCGAGCATCCGGGCCTCCAAGGCGCGCGGATCGAGGTCCGTGAGGCGGGTCCGGCGCCCGTCGGGCACCTCGATGCCGCCACGATGCGCCTCGCACAGCGTGTAGAGACGTCCGGCGAACGTGTGGACCACCGATGGCACGCGGGTACCCGGCTCGACCCACACGCACACGGCGCACTCGAGCCGGAGTCGCTCGGGGTAGGCGAATCGCGCACGCCAGCCCCGCTCGTGCACGATCGTGCGACCCCAGAGCGAGGCCCGGCCGACGACCGGGGCAGGAGGCCAGGCGGGGCGTTCCCGACCGAAGACGTCCAACGACCGGCTCGCGTACACGCCGCAGCGACACCCGATCGCGGGCACCTCGTGCCGCCGCCGACGCCCCACGAGCAGGATCGGAGCCGCGCACGACGCTTCGATCGGCCGCCGGCGCGGCCACTCGTCCGATCCCGACCCCGCCGGCAGGAGCGCCGGTCCGGACTCGGACTCGGACAGGTTCCAGATGCGCCACCCGACGACGGGCTCGGTCGAGATCGAGGTCGATGCAGGAGCATTGGCCATCGTCGTATCCGTCCTTCGAACTACCGCCATCGTGCCATGTTTCGGGAACCGGTTGCCCCTTCCGTTCGACCGGGTGTTTAGGCTACGTTTCCCGGTGGCGATACGCCGAGAGGGTCACGCGCTCGTCGAACCGGGGAGTCGATCGGCTGTGAAGCAGCGGAAACGTCCAGCGGCCGACGTGGAGGTCATCCGCGCCGGCTCACGATACGTGTGGGGTCGTGGTCGGGACTTCTACGGCATCTGGGACCAGCAACACCCCGACGATCCCATCGCGACCTTCGACGGGTCGTCCCGGTCCGACGGATGGCGCTACTTCCAGGAACTGGAGTGGGAAGCCAAGCCGATCAAGCCTCGGCATCGGCTCGGGCATTGGATCCGCCGATCCCTGCTCGTCCTGCTCGCGTTCGTCGTCGTCGCGCTGCTCGGAGTGATCGGCTTCCTGCTCGCCTCCAATCGCACGCTCGAGGGGTCGATCTTCGATCTCACCAACGAGGCGGCCTCCGGGGGCGAGACCGGCGCCCAACCCACCGTCTTCGTGCGCCACGAGAACGTCGACGGCGGCTACGCGTTCCGCTACCCGTCGAGCTGGGTTCCCGTCGACGGATCGACGGGAACGGAGCTGTCGAGCGTCGACGCCGGGGTGACGCTCGCGTTCGCGGTGACGTCCGAGCGGCGCATCGCGGTTGCGGCCGAATCCATCGTGCGATCGTTGACCGGCGGGTGGACCGATGTCGAGCGCGAGCCACGGCACCCGCGGACCGTCGGCGCCTTCGACGCCGTGTCCGTCTCGGGGACCGGAACGGATGAAGCCGGACGGCAGATCCGTTTCCTGGTGGTCGCGATCGACGGCGGCGATCGGAACTTCACGATCCGCGTGCTCGTGCCGCGAGAGTTCGATGCCGCCGCGGTGCTGCCCGGGGTCGAAGAGGTCGTGGCTTCGTTCGAGCCCCTCTAAACGTTCGAGCGTCAGAGCCCGAACGGGATCGACCCGAATATCGACGACCAGCTCGCCGCCGCGGCGTCGTTCTCGAAGACGCGGTACTGCTTCAGCGAGCCGGCAGGGGCGAGGGTGTCGGCGGTGGGGAAGACGAGCGGGCTTCCTGCCACCTCCGGATCGTCGAATCGATTCGCGATGATCCGCCTGGCCGCCGGGACCGGGCTGATGTACCAGACCCAGTCGGCGATCATCGCGGCCACGTCGGGGCGGTAGACGAAGTCGATGTAGGTCATCGCATCGACGGGGTGCTTCGCGTTCCTGGGGATCATCAGGTTGTCGGTCCAGAGCATCGCGCCTTCCTCCGGCACGACGAACTGGAGTCCTCCCGATCCGAGCTGCTGTGCCTGGAACACGTCGCCCGACCACGCTTGCGACGCCCAGATATCGCCGTTGCGGATCGCGCCGATGTACGACTGGCCGTAGTAGTCGCGGACCATGCCGCCGCCGCGTTGCTCCCGGAGCCGGTCGGCGGCGCGGAGCCAGTCGTCCTCGGTGGAGGTACCGGGGTCGATCCCGAGGGCGAGGAGACCGGCGCTCCCGAGGTCGAGCGTATCGGACATCATGCCGACCCTGCCCTCGAGCGCGGGGTCGAACAGATCGTTGATGCTCGTCGGCTCGCGGCCGAGCGCCTCGGCGGCCTCGGGCCGGAACGCGATGCCGGTGATCCCCGACTGCCAGGCGACGGTGTAGCGATTGCCTGGATCCCACGAGGGGTCGCGCACGAGCTCGCCGGCGTACCGGTCGAAGTTCGGCATGCGAGAGTGGTCGAGCGGCGTCAGCCAGCCGGAGTCGATCAGCTTGGTCACCTGAGGGCCGTTCGTCATCACGATCAGGTCGTAGTACGGAGGCAAGCCGGCCTCGAGGTACGGCTCGATCTCCTCGAAGAAGGTGTCGTTGCCCTCGATCGTGTGCAGGTAGTTCACGTTGATGTCGGTTTCACTCGTGAAGAGCTCGAGCGAGGGACGGCGGTTCCCGTCGATGTCGATGTAGTACGGCCAGTTGGCGAAGTTCAGCCGGTTCGCCTGCGGCTGGCGCCGCCACCAGGCGGCCCAGTCGGCCACTTCATCGCCGGACCTCCCCGCGACCGACGCATCGGGAGCGACCCTCGGGGTGAAGGCGTTGAACTCGCACGCGGCCAGCAACGCCGCGCCGAACAGACCCCCGGCCCCGCGGCCCATGCGGCCCAGCATCGTTCGGCGGCTGATGTGCGCAGCAGCGCCAGGTTCAGGTGGCGGCGCGCCGGTCGTGGGGAAGGGAGCGACCATCGGTTCGGCCGAAACGGTACGCCCGAGCGCCTCTTTGGCGCAAGGGGTAACTCGCCGCGTCGATCGCTCGGTCCGGGCGAGCTCAGGAGGCGCGCATCGTGATCGTGCGCCGCAGGAGCACCGTGGCGACGACCAACAAGGCCAGCGCGTAGGAGGCGAGCACCGCGAGCTCGGTCGCCACCTCTTGCGGGCCGGCACCGGTCGCGACCGACGAATTCAACGCCTCGATCGCCCACGCGTGGGGGAACAGGTGCGCGATGCGGTACATCAGGGGCGGGAAGATCTCCAGCGGCACCATGCAGCCGCCGATCGCGGCGAGCACGAGGCCGAGGAACACGCCCATCGCGCCTGCCTGCGACGCGTTGTGCAGTACCGCGCCCATCACCATGGCGGCGCCGGTCGCCGCGAGCGCGAACAGCAACACGACGAGTCCCGTCGTGAGCGGGTTCCCCCAGTCGACCTGGAAGAGGATCACGGTGCCGATCACGATCAGCAGTCCTTGCACCAGCGCGATCGCGTATCGCCCGAGCGCCTCGCCCAGAAGGATCGTGCGCACCGACGTGGGTGAGGCGAGCATGCGGGTGGTCACCCCGAGGCGCCGCGTCTCGATCAACATCGACGACGCCGACAGCGACGTGAGGAACACGAAGAGGATCAGCTCCTGGGCCGCCCCGGTGTCGAACGTGCCGACGACGGTGTTGCCGGCGGTGCGGGTGTCGACGGAGACCCCGGGCAGCGTCACCGACGCCGCCTCGGCCCGGGCGAGCCCCTCGTCGAAGTCGGCCGCGGCGCCCTCGGCGACCGCTGCTCGCGCGGCTCTGATCTCGACGCTCTGCGCATCGACGACCGCGCTCAAGGTCGTCTGCAGCTCCTGGCTCGCCCCGGTCGGTCGGGCGATCGTGGTGAGGGGGACCGTGTCCCCTTCGCGGACACGCTCGTCGAATCCGGCCGGGATCACGATCCCGCCTTCGATCAGCCCTCGCTCGACGGCGGTCCGCAGCGCCTCGGCGTCGGCGTACGAACGCACCTCGATGCCCTCGGTCGCCTCGAGCCTCGCTCGCAGATCCTGCCCGAGCGCACCCGACCCCGACGAGACGACCCCGACCTGTGGCGTGAATCCCGACCCGAAGGCCGCACCGATCGCCAGGATGATCAGGAACGGGAACACGAAGACGAAGAACGCACCGGTCTTGTCTCGGGTGAGCCGTCGAAGGTTGACGCCGGCGATCGCGAGAGCCTTCCGGGGGTTCATCCCGCCACCATCCGCTTGGAGCGCGCCCACGCGATCGAACCACTCACCGTCGCGATCACGAGCACCCCGACGAGGGGGCCGATGATGTCGGAGACCGTGCCCCCGTATGCCAGCTCCTGGAAGCCCTCCATCAGCCACCCTTGCGGCGAGAGGAACCGGATCGTGCCGAGGAGGCCCGCCTGGGAGATGGGGAAGAACGTGCCGCCGAGCAGGCCGCCGACGACCGCCACGATCGAGACATAGGCGCCCGCCTGCGCGGTGGTCGCCGCGAGCGTCGCGACCAGCGCCGTCACGCCGACCGCTGCCAGCACCCCCCCGAGGACGAGCAGGACGACGCCGAGCGGATCTCCCCACCGGGCGTCGAGCAGCCACGTCGTGGCGACCACCAGCAGCACGGTGCTCACCAGTCCGAGCATGAAGCTCGCCAGCGCTTTGCCGCCGATCACCGACGACGGCGAGATCGGGGCGACGAGCAGTCGCGAGAGCGTGCCCCCCTCGCGCTCCTCGAGCAGCCCACGCACGCCGAACTCGACCGCGAAGAACAGGAAGAAGACCGCCATGCCGATCGCGAAGAACGTGGCCTGGGACGCCGCCTGATCCTCGGCGTCGGCGCTGCGGATCTCGGCGCCCGGGGGCACCGCCTGGACGCGGGCGATGAGTTCGGGGTCGGCGGGCGCGTCCGGTTCACTGACCGTGGCCACCGAGAGCCCGATCGCATCGAGGTTCGAGGCGAACGAGCCGGCGAGCGACTCGGCGACCAGTCCTCCGATCGACGAGTCCGGCGACGTGATCACCTCGACCCTGCCACCCCGGCCGGCCTGGACCTGCTCGGTGAACCCGTCGGGGAAGATGACGGCGGCGTCGATCTCACCGTCGGACGCGAGCGTCGTCGCCGCGGCCTCGGATGCGGCGTCGCGCAGCGTCACGAAGTCGAGCCCGCGGAGCAGCCGTCTGAACTCTTCGGGCAGATCACCGGTGGCGTCGTCGTTCACGACCGCGTAGGTGGCCTCGAAGCCCTGCGTCTCCACGTCCCCAAGGGTCAGGCTGAAGATGTACGCGAGGCCGAACGGCAGCACGATGGCCACCAGCAGCGCGGTGCGATCGCGGAGACGCCGGCGTATGTCCTTCGTCGCGATCGTCCATGCGTCGCGCATCGCTTCAGCCCTCGTCGCGCAGCGCCTTGCCGGTCAGGTGCAGGAAGACCGCCTCGAGGTTCGGTTCCCGCACCTCCATCGACGTGATGCCGGTGCCGGTCCCGTCGACGGCGCGAACGATCTCTGCGAGTGAGGCACGCACGTCGCGGGCGAGCAGGTCGATGCCGCCGTCGCGAGGCACCGCTTCCTCGACCCCGGGTACGGCGGCCGCTGCAGCAGCCGCGGCCGCCAGGTCGCCGCGGGCGTCGATGTGCAGTCGGTCGTGCTCACCGACGAGCGAGATCAGCTCGCGGCGTGTGCCCTCTGCCTCGAGCGTGCCCTCGTCGAGGATGCCGACCCGGTCGCAGAGCCGCTCGGCTTCCTCCATGTAATGCGTCGTGTAGAGCACAGCCATGCCTTCGGACGCGAGCGCTTCGACCGAGTCGAGGATCGCGTTGCGGCTCTGCGGGTCGACGCCCACCGTGGGTTCGTCCAGCACCAGCAAGGTGGGATCGTTCAGCATCCCGAGGCCGATGTTGAGCCGGCGCTTCATGCCTCCGGAGAACGCGTCGGTGCGTTCGTTCCCGCGGTCGGCGAGGCCGATCGTGTCGAGGATGCGATCGATGCGCGAGTCGAGATCCCGGCCCGACAGGTCGTACAGCTTGCCGAAGAACCGCAGATTCTCGCGAGCGGTGAGGTCGGGGTAGATCGCGATCTCCTGCGGCACGAAGCCGACGCTCGCCTTGACGTCGACGGTGTCGGTGTCGAGCTCCCGACCCTGCAACATGACCTGGCCACCGTCACGCGTGAGCAGACCGCACACCATGGAGATCGTGGTCGTCTTGCCGGCGCCGTTGGGGCCGAGCAGGCCGTAGGTCTCACCTGCCGCGATCGTGAAGCTGACGCCGTCGACGGCCACGCGTTCTCCGAACGCCTTGCGCAATCCCTCGCACTCGAGCACGACCGTTCGGTCCATGACGTGACCTCAGCGGAGCGACGGATTGAGCGTGTAGATGGGAACGATCTCGGCCGTCGCCAGGACATGGCCCTCGACCGCCCGACGGAACGCACCGAGGTCGAAGCCCGCATCCAGCCCGAGCGAGTCGACGTCCAGGGCGTGGACCCTCGTGACGTAGTGATGTACGTGTTCGTCGTTCCAGGGTGGGAAGGGCCCGTTCCATCCCCCGTAGGTGCCCTCGAGATCGGGGTTGCCTTGGAACAGGCCCCGATAGCCGTTCTCGCCCTGGAGCCCGCCGACCGCGGTCGGTGCGGGCGCTCGGCCGTGCGCGACGAACCCGTCGCCTCCGGCACCCTCCGGCAGCTCGTGCACGTCGGGCGGCAGGTCGACGACGAGCCAATGCGCGAACTCGACCCGGGGCTCGTCGTCGCCGAGCGACAGTCCTTCGACGCCCATCCGGGTGCGGTCGGCCGGGACGTCGGGGTCAACGACGGAGACCGCGAACGAGCGCGTGCCCTCGGGCTCACCCGACCAGCGCAGGTGGGGGCTGCGGTCGGCGCCCGCCATCTCGGCCTTCCCCTCGGTGGTCGGGATCGCGACAGCGTGCCGGGCGTCGATCGGCTGGCCGTGGGCGATGCTCGTGCTCTCCAACGTCATCGTCATCTCGGTCTCCTCGGGGGAACGCATCTCACGGCACAGGCTCGCACCCTCGGCGGGCTCGCGGCAAACGGGAGGTCCTGTGCCCCGATTTGACGGCGTTGCGCCGAAGGAAGACAGTAGCGTGCGGATGCCCGCCGGGACTTGGTACGCGCGTCACGACATGCCGCGCGACAGGGGGAGGGCATCGTGCGACGACTCATCGGCCTGGCGGCGACGCTCGTGTTCGTTTCGATCGCGGCGATCGCAGGCGCGGCGACGCCCGAGCAGGTGCTGGATGAGCCCGGGGTGTTCGAAGGGCCCTCATCGGCGTCGGACGGCTATCTCGTATGGAGCGCGAACAGCGCAGCGAAGCCACGCCGCTTCAACAGCTACGTGATGGCGGGCGTAGGCTCCCCGGTTCGCGTCAACCCGCAAGGCACGCAGAGCCACACCGCCTCGATCGACGGCACCGATATCGTCTACGAAGAGCACGCTTCCCCAGGTGCCGACGGGGACCTCTGGTTCTACGACGCCGTGACCGAGGTACGCTCGGCCGTACCCGACGGGGTGAACACTCCGAACGAGGAGTACCGACCGACCCTCTCTGGCGACTGGCTCCTGTTCACGCGTGACGACCTCGGTCGCGTGCCGTTCCGGGACGCCCGGGTGAAGGTCATCCTGTTCGATCTCTCGGCCGGCACCGGCACCGTGCTGAAGTCGTTGCCCGCCCGTGGGCACTATCTCGTGAGCGATCAGGTGAACGGCGACTGGGCGACGTTCGAGTCCTGCCGTTCCCGGCGCGGGGAGTTCTTCGACTGTCAGGTCTTCCTGTACGAGATCTCGGTCGACACGCTCACCGAGGTCGCGAACCCGGGCGTGCAGCAGTACGCGGGAGCAGTGTCTGACGACGGCACGGTCTACGTCACCCGAACCCGGAACCGTGACCATTGGAACTGCGGGAGCCACACGAAGCTCGTCCGCATGGACGGCGGCAACGGGACCGTCATCGCGACGCTTCCTGAAGGCAGGGATGCCTTGACGACGTTCGCCCTCGATGAGACCGGGGGGTCGACGACCTTGTACTTCGACCGACTCAGGTGCAGGAACGGGGAGAGCGGCATCTACCGCATCCAGGACGCCGACACGACGTCCTGATCGAGGAGGAGGGCCTCGGCGACTACGAGCGGCCCTCGTTCCAGATCTCGGCGATCTGCGCGAATCGCGTCGTCGGCTCGTCGAACAGGTCGTGGGCATCCGTCTTCACCGATGCCGTCTGTGTGCCGGCGGCGAAGATCACCGGACCGTGGTCGTGCACCGTCGGGTCCACGATCGTCTCCACCCCGAGCAAGGGTCCGATCGGCGGCAGCGCGCCGGGCTCGAAGCCGCCGAAGTCACGCGTGATCTCGCCCTCGTTCGCGAGCGAGGCGTCGGGGTCGTCGAGCACGTCACGCACGAGGCTCATGTCGAGCCGTTCACCGCCGGGCAGCACCAGCGCGACGTGGTCGCCTCCGTGTCGCAGATCACGGTCTTGATGACCTCATCGGCCTTCACTCCCAGCGAGCGTGCCTCGTCGATGCCGGTGAACGCCCGCGCGTGGTCGAGCAGCTCGTACTCGATGTCGCGTTCCTCCAGATAGTCGGTGAGCGTCGTCATGGCCGTTCCCTCCTCCGGCGGCATGCCTTCGCATCCGCTTCAGCGCCATCGTGCGTCCCGACCGAACCGCCGATACGGGGAAGGGGTCCCGTTCGCAGCGGGCCGGGCGGCGGATGCCCAGGGCATCACCCGTGGCGGAGCGGCGCGATCGGATCCACACGCACCAGCACGGCGCCCGCGCCGACGAGCACGGCGCCCGTCGAGGGCCAGAACACCGCTTCGCCGGGCACCGGGAACGCGTTCGCGGCGAGGATCGCGAAGCCGGCGGCGGCCGCGACGGTGCCGAGTCCGACCAGTGTGGGGCCGGGGCCTCCCGGCCACGGTTCCGGCGGGGCGGCGGGACGCTCCGCCCAGCGGAACCCGAGCAGGAACGGCGTGATGCAGATCGCGCATGCGAGGAGCCACGCCGGGCGCAGGAGCCACCACGCGGTCCCCAAGGGTTCGGGCTGCGGCGCGATGCCCGTCGGGAACAGGATCACCGCGGCGAGCACGACCGCGCTCATGTTCCACAAGAAGAAGGTCATCACCATCGAGTTGGCGACCACGACGGCGAGCCACGGCCTCGGTCGGGCGAGCACTCGGTTCCCGACGTCCTCGAACAGCAGCATCGCGCCGCACTGCCACACGGCGAGCGCGAACAATGCGAGCGACGGCGGCTGGGCGTTCGACCGGGGCGCGTGGGTCAGATCGATCATCGAGATCGGGAAGTCGAACCACGCGGTGAGCACGACGAGCGTCACCAGTCCGCCGCCGGCCATCGCCCACGGCATCCAGGCCCGACGACGAAGCGCGCCATCACGCCACAAGGATCCGAGCTCGAGCACGGCGAGCCACATGAACGCGTAGTTCGCGATGCCGATGTTCGTCACGTCGAGGCCGAACCGCAGGTTGTCGACGACCAACACGGCCGCGACGAGCCCGACGAGCGTCCATACGCCGAACCGCCGGTGCAGTGCGAGCAGCGGTGGCACGGCCGCGACGGCGAGCAGGTACACGGCCAGGAACCACAGCGGCAGGGCGACCTCCTGCCCGCCGACCCGCGCGACGCCCGGGCTCAGCAGACCGGTCGCGACGGTGAGCGCCGGCAACACCGTCCAGAAGGCGACGAACCAGAGCGCCGGGCGGATCAACCGCGCCGACTTCGCCGCGAGCCACTCACCGTACGAGGTGCCGCGCGCCTGCGCCGACGCCCACGACGCGGCGTTCGTGAACCCGCCGACGATGAAGAAGAGCGGCATCACCTGGAAGACCCACGTCAGTAGTTGCAGATCGGGCTCCAGCTCGAGCAGATTGTGCCCCGTGAACTCCCCGTCGGTGAAGCCCAGCACGGCGAGCATCCAGTGGCCGACCACGACGACGCCGATCGACACGACCCTGATCAGGTCGACGTAGCGGTTCCGTGAGTCCGGCGTCGCCTCGACCAGGTCGCGTGCCCGGGGGCGCGCCTGGCGCGCCGACCCTTGCATGTGTCGGAGTCTGGCACTCGTCCTATGTCTTGGCGAGCACGTGCTCGGCGATCGGGGGGAGGATCTTCTCGCCGTAGGCCTGCAGCGTCTCGTCCTTCGCGTCGTGCTGCAGGTAGACGGCGAACTGGTCCACGCCCAGGGCGTGCAGCTCCTTCAGGCGCCGCACGTGTTCGGCTACCGGCCCCAGGATGCAGAACCGGTCGACGATGTCGTCGGGCACGAACGCGGTGTGGACGTTGCCCACCTGCCCGTGCTCGTTGTAGTCGTAGCCCTCGCGGCCCTTGATGTACTCGGTCAGCGCGGCCGGCACCTCCGAGCTCTCGCCGTAGCGGGCCACGATGTCGGCGACGTGGTTGCCGACCATGCCGCCGAACCACCGGCACTGGTCGCGCGCGTACGCGAGGTCGTCGCCCGACGAAGGCCGGCGCCGCGACGCAGATCGTGACGTCGGCGGGATCGCGCCCCGCGTCCTCTGCGGCCCGGCGCACGGCGCCGATCGTCCACGCGGCGATGTCGGGGTCGGCGAGCTGCAGGATGAACCCGTCGCCCACCTCGCCGACGAGCTTCAGCGCCTTGGGTCCGTAGCCCGGCCATCCACACCTCGACACGGCTCTTCGCCGCCCACGGGAACCGGATCGTCGAGCCCCGGTACTCGACCTCGCGGCCGTTCGCGAGCTCGCGGATCACATGGACCGCCTCGCCGAGTGCGATCAGCGTCGAGGGCTTGCCGTTGATCACACGCACCGCGGAATCGCCGCGCCCGATGCCGATCACCGTGCGGTTGCCGAACATCTCGTTCAGCGTCGCGAACAGGCTCGCGGTGACGGTCCAGTCGCGGGTGAGCGGGTTCGTGACCATCGGCCCGACGGTGACGTTCCGCGTGTTCGCCAGGATCTGCGTGTAGATCGGGAACGGCTCCTGCCAGAGGATGTGGCTGTCGAACGTCCACACGTGGCTGAAGCCGTACGTCTCGGCCTTCTTCGCCAGGTCGACCACCCGCGCGCTCGGCGGCGTCGTCTGCAGCACCACGCCGATGTCCATCGTCCGTCCCTTCCGTCACACGAGGTACTGCGACAGCTCGCGCTCGATGAAACGACCGTGGCCCTTGCGGCCGACGTAGGCGTCGTCCTCGATCACGACCGTGCCGCGGGAGAGCACCGTGTCGACCTTGCCGTCGACGACGAAGCCCTCGTACGCCGAGTAGTCCATGTTCATGTGGTGCTTGTCGTTGATGCCGATCGTCGTCCGGCCGTCGGGATCCCACACGACGACGTCGGCGTCGGCCCCCGGCGCGACGATGCCCTTGCGCGGGTACATGCCGAACATCCGCGCCGGCGTCGTGCAGCAGGTCTCGACCCATCGCTCGAGGGTGAGCTGGCCGGTCACGACGCCCTGGTAGAGCAGCTCCATGCGGTGCTCGACACCTCCGATGCCGTTGGGGATCTTCGAGAAGTCGCCGAGGCCGAGCTCCTTCTGGTCCTTGAAGCAGAACGGGCAGTGGTCGGTCGAGACGATCGCCAGCTCGTTCATGCGCAGCCCTCGCCAGAGGCTGTCCTGGTGGTGGTGCTCGTCGTTCGGTGAGCGCAGCGGCGTCGAGCAGACCCACTTGGCGCCCTCGAACCCCGGTCGCTGCAGCGTCTCCTCGAGCGTGAGCCACAGGTACTGCGGGCAGGTCTCGGCGAACACGTTGCGTCCCGCGTGCCGGGCGCGCGGCGATCTCCTCGAGCGCGTCGCCGGCCGACATGTGCACGACGTAGAGCGGCACGTTGCCGGCCACCTTCGCGAGCACGATCGCGCGGTGGGTCGCCTCTGCCTCGAGGTCGGAGGGCCGCGTGTCGGCGTGATACCGAGGGTCGGTCTCGCCGCGCGCCAGCGCCTGGGCGATCAGCACGTCGATCGCGATGCCGTTCTCGGCGTGCATCATGATCATCGCGCCGCACTCCGAGGCGGTCTGCATCGCCCGCAGGATCTGGCCGTCGTCGCTGTAGAACACGCCCGGGTAGGCCATGAACAGCTTGAAGCTCGTGACCCCCTCGTGCTCGGTGAGGTAGCGCATCGCCTTCAGCGACTCGTCGTCGACCCCGCCGATGATCTGGTGGAAGCCGTAGTCGATCGCGCATTCGCCGTCGGCCTTGCGGTGCCAGTCGGCGAGGCCTTCCTGCACGCTCTCACCGGTGCGCTGCACGGCCATGTCGACGATCGTGGTGACGCCGCCCCACGCGGCGGCGACGCGTGCCGGTCTCGAACGTGTCCGAGGCGAACGTGCCGCCGAACGGCAGTTCCATGTGGGTGTGCACGTCGATGCCGCCGGGGATCACGTACTTGCCGCTCGCGTCGATCACCGTCTGGGCGGTGGGCGCCGCCTCGGTGAAGAACCCGGGTGCCCCGAGCGCCGCGATCGTCTCGCCGTCGATCAGCACGTCGGCGGCCTCGACGCCGGTGGGGGAGACGACCTTCCCGTTCAGGATCAGGGTGTGCGTCATCGTGATCGCTCCTCAGCGGGCGACGATCTCGTCGTAGGCGTCGGGCCGGCGGTCGCGGTAGAACGCCCACCGGTCGCGCACCTCGCGGATCTTGCCGAGGTCGAGGTCGCGCACGATCAGCTCGGGCTTGTGCGCGTCTCCGACATCGCCGACGAACTTCCCCTCGGGATCCACGAAGTAGCTCTGTCCGTAGAAGTCGTTGTCGCCCGAGCGGCTCGATGCCGACGCGGTTGATCGCGCCCACGTAGTACATGTTCGCGACCGCCGCGGCCGGCTGCTCGAGGCGCCAGATGTACTCGCTCAGCCCACGGTGGGTCGCGCTCGGGTTGAAGACGATCTCGGCGCCGTGCAGGCCCAGGATGCGCCAGCCCTCGGGGAAGTGGCGGTCGTAGCAGATGTACACGCCCGACCGTGCCGACGGCCGTCTCGAAGACGGGGTACCCACCGGTTCCGGGGGCGAAGTAGAACTTCTCCCAGAAGCCCTGCACCTGCGGGATGTGCTGCTTGCGGTACTTCCCGAGGTAGGTGCCGTCGGCGTCGATCACCGCGGCGGTGTTGTGGTACAGCCCGGGCTGCACGATCTCGTACATCGGCAGCACCATCACCATGCCGAGCTCCTTCGCGACGCTCTGGAACCGCTGCGTGGTCGGGCCGTCGGGGATCGGCTCGGTGTAGCTGTAGTACTCGGCGTCCTGCACCTGGCAGAAGTACGGCCCGTAGAAGAGCTCCTGGAAGCACATCACCTGGGCGCCCTGGCTCGCCGCCTCGCGGGCCGCCTCCTCGTGCTTGTCGGTCATCTTCTCCTGGGTGCCTGCCCAGTCGGTCTGCAGCAGCGCGGCCTTCACGGTGGTCATCGTGTCTCGGCTCCCTCGCTCGGCGGCTGTCGGTTCGCGTCGTCCCCTCGCATCGTAGTGAACGGCGACGACGACGTGCGTGGTGGGAACGTGCGTCACTCACGGACATCCGGGCCTCGACGGCGGGGAACCGGGGGTGGACGATGGGATCACCGAGCCTGGAGGAGTGGTGGCGGGTCGCGACGAGGCGCGTGCGGTGCGAGGGATGCGGCAGCATCGGCTGTTCGCGGACCTACCGAAGGGGTCGCTCGAAGACCTCGTCGCGAGCGGGGTCGTCCGTTCCTACCGATCCCGCTCGTACGTGACGATGCAGGGCGACCCGTCGGATGAGGTCTTCATGCTGCTCGAGGGGAGGCTCGAGGTCTCCACGGTCTCACCGGAGGCTCGGCCGCAGCTGCGAACGCATATGGAGCCGGTCCGCATGTTCGGCGAGCTCGGGGTCCTCGCAGGGTCGGAGCGGACAGCCTCGGTGTTGTGTCTCGAGGATTCTCGGATCTGGGTGCTCGGCCGCGAGCGGTTCGTCGCGTTGGTCGGTGCCCAGCCCTCGCTGGCCCTCGGCCTGCTGGGCGCGATGGCGCGGCAGGTGCTCTCGAAGGAGGCGATCGCCGAGGACCTCGTCTGGCTCGACCTGAAGGGGCGGCTGGCCAAACGCCTCCTGGAGCTCGCCACGACACCCGGGCCCGACCAGCCTCCGGTCGTGCCGCCGATCACCCAGGCCGAACTGGCGAGCCTGTGCGGGGTGACCCGCGAGAGCATCTCGAAGACGCTGACGTCGTTCGAGGGTCGTCGGCTGGTGCATCGAGAGGGACATCGGTACGTGCTGCTCGACACGGCCACCCTGGAGCGTCTCGCCGGGGGTTGATGCGCGCGGATGTGCGACGACGGAGGATCGGTGCGTCGCCCGATCCTCCGTCGTCAGCGCGGGAGACTCAGCACCCTGCCTTGGTGGCACAGCGACCATGGCGGGGGGTCGCCACCACCGTTTCGTCGTAGTACGTGCCGCTCTCGCGCACACCGGTGAAGCTGTCGGGTGTTCCGGGCGGGATCGTTCCCGCGTAGACGCCGCCCTCACGGATGCCGGTCGCGGCGTCCGCGAACGCCGTGTCCCCCGTGGCGCCCACCTGGGCGTCGACCACCCCGCGGCCGCGCAGGAAGTCGTCTTTCGTGACCGGGTCGACCTGACCCTGGGCGGGGGCAGGCGCCCGCACGACGATGCCATCGTCGGCGGCTCCTTGCCACACGATGATCGCCACGGCGAGGGCCAGCACCACGGCGCCGAACACCACCCACGACCAGAGCGACTGTTCGTAGGTCGCTTCGTGAGTCCTCGACGCATCCATGACTCCTCCCTTCGGTCGGTGGCTGCGGCGTTCGCAGCTGTTGCATCGACCGTAGGCACTGCCGCCGGCCGCGTCGGTGACCGTCGCCACGACGGTGATGTGAACCAGCTCACAGCTGCCGCTTCGTCGAGGTCGCCGAACCACGGCGTGCGGCGATACGCGGCCACCGTGTCGGGTGAGGGCACGTCTGCCGTGGGCGATCAGCCGGCGGGAGGAGGCGACGGCAGCGGGCCCTGGGGGGCACCCGGGAGCGGCGGTGCTGCGGTGCCGGTGCTCGCCGCCCGGTCCCACACGCGGTTCAGGTGCTCCTGGATGTAGACGCCGTTGGCGATCGCGATGAACAGCATGATCACGATCACGAGCGCCGGCTCGAGCTGGGGCTGGATCGCCATGCGCTGCTCGACCCCTTGCAGGTGTTTGGCCGTGTTGTACATCGCGATGAACGGCGGCACGATGATGATCCAGCCGAAGAGCACCGCCATCAGCGAGCGCACCGGACTGATCGTTTCGTCGTGCTCGAACCGCCGGAGCTCGTCGTTCACCTGGTAGTACCAGTAGAAGAAGTAGATCCCGAACGTGATCACGGTGAGCCCGAGCACGCCCAACGGGTTCCGCTTCAGGTACTGCTGACCTTCGATCGTGACGGTCTCGGCCATCGCCGTTCCTCCTCGAGTCGGCAGTCTAGCGACGGCTACGCCGACCCTCTTCGCTCAGCAGCGATGGAACGCGATCGCCGACCCTGAGTAGCCGATGGGGTAGGCGATCGCCCACAGGTCGCGAGCGGGCGAGCCACGTCACGTCGAAGCCGATCACCTGGATGCCATCGTGCGCCTCGGGGTCGCCGTGACCCTGGGCCGGTCGACCCGCCTGCGCCCGGACCCAACGCGGGGTTGAACCCAGCGCGACCGTTCCATCCTGGAACGGAGGAGGCGGTGAGGACGATGGCTGCATCTTGGAGGATCGGTCTTGCATCCACCTGGCGCGTCGTGGCGACGCTGGTGTTCGCATCCGCGCTCGTACTCCAACCGATCGGGGTGAGGTCACCGGCTGAGGCGGGCGACGGGGCGGCACGCTGCACGATCCGAGGCACCCCAAGCGCGGATGAGCTCGAGGGCACCGACGGTCGCGACGTGATCTGCGGGCTGGGTGGTGACGACGTGATCCGCGGTCGTGCAGGCGACGATCTGATCCGGGGCGGCGCCGGGGGGAGATGAGTTGCGGGGCGGGTTCGGGGACGACCTCGTGCGCGACGGAGAGCGGCGTGGGCCGGGGGACCAGCAAGAGATCCTCTTCGGCGGCCCGGGCAACGACGTGCTTCGCGGGAGCACCGGTTCTGACTTCCTCGTGGATGGAGGGGGTGATGACCTTCTCTACGGTGGGCCTGGGGGCGACCTCTACGGTGGGCCTGGGGGCGACCTCGTGCAGACCATGGGAGGTGGTGACGAGATCGTGCGGGCCGGAGCTGGAGACGACTGGTGCCTCGGCGTGATCGACGGTGGTCCCGGAGATGTCCTCTACGGCGGCCCAGGTCGGGACAGGTACCAGGTCGACCCAGGTGATTCGGCCTTCGGGGTCGAGGATCTCGGTGTGACCGACGCCTGCACCTAACGCCTCGCCCTGCCGGGCCCATGGCCGGAGGGGGGCGTCCCTCGCTGCCGAACACGCTGGCCGGCGGGATTGCTCGAGTCGCGAGGAGGCGGGGCCCGACCTTCGGTCGCGTAAGGCGTCGCGATCACGCCGTGGAGCGACGTGCAACTCGTCGGCGAGACCGGCGTGAGGTCGTTGAGGCGCCTGTTCATGCGTGCGTACTCGTTCGGTGGCGAGCTCCTCGCCCGGCGGCACCTCGACGGGGTCGGCGCCTCGGGCGTCGCTGCATCGGACGAGCCCGCCCTCTACGTGGTCGGCGGACGGAGCCTGTGGAGGCTGCCCGCAGGATGAACACGCGAGGCGGTATCGCTCAATCGGCCTGGTCCCGCTGCGCGAGATCCTTCGGTACGACGAACCGAGTGATCGTGCCGGCCCCCTCGCCGAGCGACGTCCACGGCGCATCGGGCAGGTCGACCGTGGCCAGTGCCGCCGTCGGGAACTTGACCTCGAGCCGTGCGCGCAGCTTCCCGTGTGCGCTGAGCCATGATGCCGTCTCCTCCAGCGCGGGGTTGTGACCCACGAGCATGACCGAGACCTCGGCGTCGTCGAGGCGACGCAGCCGTTCGATCAGGACCCCCGAGTCGAAGGTATAGAGCTCGGGCTCGATGGCGATCTGAAGTGAGGAGCCGAGCGAGGGAAGGACCGCGGCGAGCGTCTGGCGTGCCCGCAACCCGGCTGAGCACAGCACGAGCCGGGGATGTTCGACGGACGCCAGGAACGAGGCCATCGTCGCCGCATCGCGCACCCCGCGCGGCGCGAGCGGGCGATCCTCGTCCGCGAGGGCCGGGTCGATCCAGCTCGACTTCGCGTGGCGGAGTAGCCAGACCTGTCGCATGGGGCCGGTCACCACCTCCTCCGATGTCGTGAGGATATCCCGCGCCACCTCAGTGCGGTCCGGTGGAACGGAGGACGGTCGGCACGGGCATCCTGGCCTTCCACGTGGCAACGTGGCAGTGAGAGGGCGCGGTGGTGATGAGATGAGGGCGCCGAGGGTTCTGCCGTCGATGCTCGTCGCGCTCGCGACTGCGCTCGCGACCGTGGAGTCCGTCGATGCCACCGGCTGGCCGCAGGAGGGCTACGACTCCGGTCACAGCAATGCGAACGCACAGGAGTGGCGACTGCGTCCCGACAACGTGGGGAAGCTGCGGCTGCTCTGGTCCCGGTCGATCCGCTCGGCCGACGAAGGTTGGGTCTACGAGCACATCGACGTCCCCGTCGTTCGCGCCGCTGCCTACGCGTGGTGGATGGGCGAGGCGTCTGAGCCGATGTCCCGCTCGGCCGCGCTCGCGACCGACACCGGCAAGGTTCTCTGGCAGAGATCGCAGGAGTGGGCCGTGGCGGCCTCATCCACCGACACCGTCTATGCGAACGCCGGGCGGCGGGTGCTGTCCCTCGATGCGTCGACCGGTGAGCGCGGATGGGCGCGCTGGGGCATGCGTGTGTTCGCGGCCACGCCCGCGATCGACCGGCTCGTCGTCGAGACGCGGGGCGGCGTGGGCGAGATCGAGGCCTCGACCGGCCGAGACGTGTGGATCCGGGACGGGATCGCGATCGATGGATACCCATCGATGTCCGGGGGCGTGGTCGTGGCGCGAGCCGATCGGGACGGCCCTGACGCGATCCTCGGCCTCGACGCCGATACCGGTGAGACCCGCTGGCGGCGGCTGCTCCGAAGGACTCAACACGGTGGATGGAACTCCTCGTACCCGGAGGCGGCTGCCGGCGGCCTCGTGTACGTGGTGGCGAGGTGGCATCCGAAGGACGAGATGACCACGGTCCGGGCATTGCGCGTGGACGACGGCTCGACGTTGTGGCATCGGGTCTTTCGGGACGACGTGCCCACGGTGTCCGCAACGGGGGGCGGCAGGCTCTTCCTGACACGGAGCCGGTGCGCTACGCGCGGCGGATGCATCGGGGGCGATTGGGACCGGCGTCGCGGTGCGCTGCTCGCGTTGGACGCCGATACGGGCCGGACCATCTGGACGCTCCACGGGGTCGCCGGCTCGGCGGGACCGTTGTGGGAAGCGGGTGCGCTCGCCAATGGCCTCCTCTTTGTGGCCGGAGTCCGGAGGTGGGAGTCGTTCAGCGTGTCCCGCCTCGCGGCGATCGCTGCAGGGACCGGGCGGATCCGATGGACCGCCGACGTGCGGGGCACATTCGCCTCCGTCGCGGCGGTGGCCGACGGACGACTGTTCGGCATCACCCAAGCGGGGCGCGGAGGCGGTCGCATCCTGGCCTTCGGGCTCCCGGGCTCCCGGGCCTAGGGGCAGGAGGGGCGGACGGGTGCTCGCCGCGACGATCGTGGAGTCGATGGCGCTCTCCGCCATGCCAGACGTCGCGGGAGCCTCGATGTGGCCCCCAGGATGGCTACGACGGCAGCCACAGCTCGTGCGACCGCCGCGGGGGGTGCACCCGAACGCAGGCGGGGGTCATCTACGATCCGAGGCGGCTCAGCGCAGTGTCCGTGTCTCGTGGGTGGGTCTGGGCAACTGGCCATGACGGCGAGGGCGAGAGCACACCGGATCGGAGCGAGGCGGCGAGGTGACCACGAGCCCGGTGCGGAACGACTGGGACGCGGGCGAGCTGGCTGATGGCACCTTCATCGTCGTCGACGGCTCCGTTCCATCGTTCCCCGGGGCGACCCGGGCAGGGACCTCACGAACTTCTCGCAGGCGCCACTACGGAGGTCCCTGCCGAGTCGCTGCGCCGGAAGCCTCAGCCCGGAGGGCCTCAGATCGGCCCGGTGGATACCTCGCGATCCATCAGCCAGCAGGCGACCCCGTGCGTGGGATCGCCCGGCACCGGGAGCAGCTCCACCGGATCGTCTCCCGCGCACCGGTCGAACACGGCTGGACAGCGCGGGTGGAATCGACACCCCGCCGGCACCCTGGAGGCGTCGGGCAACTCGCCCTGCAGGATCACGCGCTTGAGGTCGGTGCGTGGGAACGGCGTGGGCACGACCGAGAGCAACGACCGCGTGTAGGGGTGCTGCGGGTTGCCGATCACCTCCTCGGTGGTCCCGGACTCCACCACCCGGCCCAGGTACATCACGACCACGCGGTCGCACAGTGCCCACGCGAGCCCGATGTCGTGGGTGATGAAGATGAGGGCGAGGCCACGGGTGCGCTTCAGCTCCATCAGCACCTGGAGCACCTGCGAGCGCACCGAGACGTCGAGCGCCGAGACGGGTTCGTCGCACACGAGCCCCTCGGGCTCGAGGACCATCGCCGAAGCGATCACGACGCGCTGGCGCTGACCTCCCGAGAGCTCGTGCGGATATCGGTCCCAGTACCGCTCGGCCGGCCGGAGGCCGGCGTCTTCCAGGGCGTCAACGGCCTGCTGGATGCGTTCGATGCCCTTCTTCGCGATGCCGTGGATCGCCAGCGGTTCCTGCACCAGCGAGCCCACCGTCTGGCGGGGGCTGAGTGATTGGTACGGATCCTGGAACACCATCTGCACCCGGCGCCGCAGCGCTCGCATGTCGGCGTCTGCGAGCGGCTGCCCTTCGAACAGCACCTCACCCTCGGTCGGCGGCTGCAGTCCGAGCAGCGTCCGGCCGAGCGTCGACTTGCCGCACCCCGACTCGCCGACCACGCCGAGCACCTCGCCGCGGTTCCAGGCGAGGTCGATGCCGTCGAGGGCGCGGACCACCGTGCGACGGCCCTTGCGTCCGCGGCTCTCGAAGCGAACGTGCAGCCCACGGGCTTCGAAGATCGGCGGGGCGACGGTGTCGACCTGCGCGACGACGTCGGTCACTGCGGCTCCCCGGTGGTCTCGTCGGGCAGGGGCAGTGACATGCCGGCAGGCATCTCGGCGGTCGTCGTCTGATCGCCGTGGGTGGCGTCGGCGACGCGATCGGCCTCGGGTGGACCGGCGTCGGTCGTCAGCTCCTCGGGCCTCGTCGTGGCCAGGGCTCCGTCGGGCCAGGGGGCGTACAGGCACCGGGCTGCGTGGCCCTCGCCGAGGAGCACCAACGCCGGCATGTCGGTGGCGCATCGTTCCTCGCGCATGTGACAGCGCGGTTCGAACCGGCATGCCGGCGGAAGATCGGCGGGATCGGGTGGCACGCCCTGGATCGGTGGAGCGAGCGTGCGAGGCCCACCGACCGCCGGGAATGCACCCAGCAGGCGATGGGTGTACGGGTGCTGTGGCGCACCGTACATCTCGTGGATCGCGCCGATCTCGGCGATCTGCCCCCCGTACATGATCGCGACCCGGTCGCACGTCTCGGCCAGCACCGAGAGGTCATGGGTGATCAGGATCATCGCCAGCCCGAAGTCCTTGCGGAGCGATTCGAGCAGTTCCAGGATCTGGGCCTGCATCATCACGTCGAGTGCGGTCGTCGGCTCGTCGCCGATGATCAGCTCGGGGCCGCAGGCGAGCGCGAGCGCGATCATCACGCGCTGTCGCATGCCGCCGGAGAACTCGTGCGGGTACTGGGTCGCTCGGTTCGGGCTGATGCCGACGTACTCGAACAGCTCTTGGATGCGCGCCTGCACGCCGGCGCCATCGATGTCGGGGTCGTGCAGCCGCAACGCTTCCTCGATCTGCTTCGAGACCCGCATCACCGGGTCGAGCGCGTTCATCGCGCCCTGGAAGACGATCGAGATGTTCCTCCATCGAAGGTCGCGGAAGCCTCGGTCGGTGCGCCGGTCGATGTGCATCACGCCGCGATCGGAGTTGAGGGTGATCGAGCCGGCGGCGAGGTACAGGTTGGTCGGCAACAGACCGAGGAGCGCGAGCGCCGTCGTCGTCTTGCCGCACCCCGACTCACCCGCGAGGCCGAGCGTCTCTCCACGCTTGAGCGTGAACGTCACGTCGTCGACGAGGCGGACCTCTTCTCCGCTCGAGTCGCGGTACGCCACGGCGAGCCCTTCGACCTCGAGCAAGGCGTCGGTCTGCACGGCCGGGGGCGCAGGCTGCTCGTCCGTCATCGACACGCGATCACCTCCGCTCCCGGAGCTTCGGGTTGACCATCTCTTCGATCGAGTACCCGACCATCGTGAACGCGATCACCACGAGCACGATGCACACGCCGGGCGGGATGAAGAACCACCAGGCACCCAGCGACATCGCGCCCGAGGCGTTCGCGGCATTCAGCATCTGTCCCCACGACGCTCGGTTCGGGTCGCCGAGGCCCAGGAACGACAGCGTCGACTCGGTGAGGATCGCGATCGCGATGATCAGCACGGTGTTCGCGAAGATCAGCGGGAGCACGTTGGGGAGGATCTGCCGGCGGATGATCCACGGCGTCGACGCCCCCAGCGCCCTCGCCCGCTCCACGAACATGCGCTGCTTCACCGTGAGGACCTGGCTCCGCACGATGCGCGATGTGCCCGCCCAGCCCGTGAGGCCGATCACCAGGATCAGCACCAGCACCCGCCCGAGCGGGAGCGAGTCGGCCGTCTCTCCGAGGAGCGTGGCCAGCACGATCGCGAGCGGGAGGAACGGGATCACCAGGAACCAGTCGTCGATCGCCGTCAGGATGCGTTCGGTCCAGCCCCCGAAGTACCCGGCGCTGATGCCGATCATCGCTCCGATCACGGCGGAGACGAGCGCCGCGGCGAACCCCACGACCATCGAGATGCGCGTGCCGAGGATCAACAGCGACAGCACGTCGCGCCCGTTGTCGTCGGTGCCCAGCCAGTGCTCGGTCGAGGGCGGCGCCAGGATCTGGTCGGAGAAGGAGCTCGAGGCGTAGGGGTCCTGCGGCGCGATCCAGGGTCCGATGATCGCGATCAGGGTGAAGAACGCGAGGATGGAGAGGCCGAGCACCCCGGAGCGCGACCGCACGAGCAGCTTGAAGGAGCGCGACGCCGAGGAGGAGAGACGCCCGAACACGCCCTTCGAGCCCGCCAGGATCGCGGTCGTCTGCGACGTCGTGGGGTGCCGATCGGTCGCCATCTCAGCTCACCCGAACCCTCGGGTCGAGGTAGGCGAGCAACAGGTCGGCGAACAGGTTCGCGAGGATCACCGCCAGCGACGTGAACAGGAAGATGCCCTGCAACATCGGCAGGTCCTTGCCGTCGATCGCCTCCACCGTGAGCTGTCCGATGCCGGGCCAGGAGAACAGGGCCTCGATCGTGATCGCGCCCGAGACCACGAAGCCGAGGTTCAGCGAGATCAGGGTCACGACGGGCAACAGGGCGTTGCGCACCGCGTGGTCGCGGAGCACGCGATGGCGCGGGAGCCCGATCGCCCGCGCGGTCGTGACGAAGTCCTCGTTCAGCACGTCGGTGAGCGCCGAGCGCATGATCACGACGTACTGGCCGAGCAGGCCGAGCGTCAGCACGATGATCGGCAGCGCGGCGTGCTGCAGCACGTTCCAGGCATAGCTCGCGCCGGAGAGGTCCGCGCCGGGGTCGGTCTTGAGACCGGTCGGGAACGCTCCGATCGTCACGGCGAACAGCCATATCAGCACCATGCCCGAGCCAGAACTCCGGCATGGAGTACAGGACCAGCGATCCCTGGGTGATCGCCGTGTCGGTGCTCCGTCCCCGCCGGGACGCCGCGACCACGCCCATCCACGAGCCGATCAGCGCCGAGAGGATCGTCGCGGACCCCACGAGCAGCAACGTGTTCGGCATCGCCTCGGCGATCTCGGTGAGCACCGGCCGCCCGCTCGCGTAGCTCACGTCGAGGTCGCCCGAGACTGTGTTCACCGCGTAGATGCGGAACTGCGTGAACAGGTCCGCGTTGAGGCCGCGCTCCTCGATCAACGCCTGCGCCTGCTCCTCGGTGTAGCGGGGATTGCGCCGGAGATCCTTCGCGGGGTCGCTCGCGATGCGGAACAGGAAGAAGTTGAAGACGAGCACGAACACGAGGGTGCCGAACGCGAGGCCCCCCTTGACGAGGACCAGCCTCACGAGCGCGGGCTCCCGGCGTCGACGAGCTCGCGTGCCGGGGACTCGGCGGTCTCCAGGGGCCCCGATTCCTCGCGCCGGCGGCGCCAACGGGAGGCGCCGAACGCAGCGGCCACCCCGGCGGCCAGCGCCGCCAGCACGATCGGTGCTCCGGAGTAGTCGTTGGACGCCGCCTGACCCGGCTCCAGGATCTGCAGCTGCAGCCACGACGTCGAGAAGGGGAATCCGTTCGGCTCCGGCGACGGAACGTAGCCGGTCCACGTGTCGGTGCGGGTCACCTGCACCGTGGCGTCGTGCACGAGGATGATGTACGGCGAGTCTCGCAGCACGATGCGCTCGGCCTGATGCATCAGATCCACACGCTCGTCGAAGTCGAGCGTGCGGAGCGCCTCGGCGGGCAGCGGGTCGTACTCGTCGGGGTTGCAGTAGAACGTGTCGGACCAGTACCCGCCGCAGAGCGTGACCTCGAAGTTGAAGTCCGGGCTCGGCAGGTCACCGCCCCAGCCCCAGAGGAACGCATCGTAGTCGGGCTCGTACTTCGACTTGTCCTCCGGGCTCACGGCGTAGTTGCGGTCGTACAGCGCGTCGGACGTGATGATCGACAGGTCGATCTGGATGCCGACGTCGCGGGCCCAGGCCTGGATGCGCCGTGCGGCGTTCTGGTCCTCCTGCACCTCGCTCCGCACCAGCAGCTCGAACTGGGCCTGAACGCCGTCCTTCGTGCAGATGCCGTCCGTCGGACACGCCCACCCACCTTCGGCGAGCACCTGCCGCGCGCGGTTCGGGTCGAACGTGTAGCCGATGTCGGGGTCGCCCTCGTAGCTCTGGTAGTACCGCTTGTAGAAGGGCGAGATGAACCCGTTCCCCGGAGTCGCCTGACCGCTGAAGACCGTATCGACCAGGTCTTGACGATCGATCGCCCAGGCGAGCGCCTGCCTGATCGCGAGGTCCTGCACCACCTCGTGATTCACGCCTTCCGACGGTCCGGAGCACGTGTTCGCCGGGTCGCCGCCGCCGGGCGGACACATGTTGAACGCGATCGAGCTGAACCCGGTGAGGGGATCGACCAGGCCTGCAGCGACGGATCGTCCTCGATCTGGCTCACCCACTTCGCGTCGCCGGCGATGATCGCGTCGAGCTGGTTGAGCTCGATGTCGCGGAGCTGGCCCTCCTTGTCGCCGTACTTGATCATGAGGATCCGCTCGATCTGTCCCTCGCGCCCCCAGAAGTGCGGGTTCGGCTCGAGGATCGTGGTGCCTTTCGGGTCGTACTCCGTGATCATGAACGGGCCCGTGCCCACCATCGGACAACACGGCGCGAAGCTCGAGATGTCCTCGATCGGGACCTTTCCCCACACGTGCTCGGGCAACACGGGTGTGTAGGCGGACAGGACGCGCGCGTCGGGCTGTTTGAGCGTGTAGCGGACCGTGAGGTCGTCGATCTTCTCCATCGACTTCATGTTCGTGACGTAGCCCGCGAGCACGTTCTGCTTCGCTTCCTTGTAGGCGTTGTAGGTGAAGACGACGTCGTCGGCGTCGAACGGCTCGCCGTCGTTCCACTGCACCCCCTCGCGAAGGTGGAACGTGTAGACCAGTCCGTCGTCGGAGATCTCGTGGCTCGTGACGAGGGAGTTCTCGAGGTCCGGGCCCGCGTCGGACAACCGCCAGTTGTACGGGAACGTGTCGTAGACCTCGGTGAAGATGAAGTAGGTGGAGGTGAGTTGCGCCTTGAATGGATTCAGCTGGGCATCGAACTTCTGGTCGTAGCCCATGCGCCAGTCCTTCGAGCGCTCTCCGCCGCCGTCGCTGCCGTCGCCATCGGCCCCGGTCGCGCCCACGAGGGCCAGCACGGCGAGCAACGGCACCACCAGCGTGCCAATCCGTCGGTTCGACACGTCGCCCCCTCGGTCGGTGACCAGGATGCTAGCCGGGAGGGCTCGCAGCGGTAAAGCCGGATGTGGCGCAAGGGGTGTGGTTGTCTTCCTTCCCGGGGGTGACTGGGCAGGGACCTCACGAACTCCTCGCAGGCGCCACTACGGAGGTCCCTGCCCAGTCGCCGCGGCGGAAGGCCCCGCTCCCGCCCTCCGAGCTTCCACCCGCTGCTTGAGGCCTCTGAGGTGGCTCCGGGCCATCACGAAGTCGGTCCAGAGGAACGCCCGATATGCGAGCGCAAGCCCGGCGGGGCCTACCGCACCTCGCGTCCGCAGTTGCACCCGCACGTCGTCGCCGCCGACGTCGTCCACAGCCCAGGTCCACACCCAGTTCAGCCGGGCGCCGGGCGGCCACGGCGGCAGGTGAGTGCGCGATCGCAGTACGAGCAGGTGTGGCGCGTCCATGCGCTCGACGACGAAGTAGCAGCCACTCTCGGGGGGTCCGTCGGGCACGTGGTCGCCGACCTGCAGCTCCTGGAGCTCGGGCAGGATCTCGGTCGCGCTCGGCGCGTTCGCCGGGAAGAGCAGCCGGTCGACCCATCGGTACGTGTACCAGCCCGCCCGGTGCCATCCGGTTTGCAGGAGCCACGGCCAGACCTCGTCGCTCCGACCACGGATCGTGATCGCGTGGTCGGTGGCGAACGACGGATCGTCGACGAGATCGTCGCTCGGCAGGTGCCGCCGACGCTCCTCGGGCGTGCTGCCCCACGTGGCGCCGAGGTAGGTGGCGGCCGCGTAGGCGCCCAGCGCCGCTGCCGCGCCCAGCCCCGCCGCGACGGTGCGGCTCGACCTCCTCGTCATCGACAGCCCCTGGATCGGCAACCTAGCCGGAACCCCAGGATCGGGCTCCACGGCCTCAGCGTGGCGGAACCGCGTCGAGCGACGTGCGCGGATCGGCCCGCCCTGCACGGGACCCTCGGACCTTCGGGGA
Organism: uncultured Actinomycetes bacterium; assembly: GCA_963734685.1. Taxonomy (GTDB): domain Bacteria; phylum Actinomycetota; class UBA4738; order UBA4738; family HRBIN12; genus JAOUEA01. The sequence goes on from CAVTIC010000001.1 coordinate 1,202,441, forward strand.
GTCGGTAAGCTGCCCATCCAGGCGATCGGGGAGCGCGGCGCCCTTGGATTACATGGTTCCGGACGATCTCGACGCAGCGATCGACATGAAGGCGGCCGGCCTTCGGGTGCTTGCCGGTGGCACCGACGTCTACCCGTCCCACGTCGGACGTCCGCTCGCAGCGGTCGTGGACATCACCGGCCTGTCCGCGCTGCGGGGCATCGTCGAGACCGACGACGGATTCCGGATCGGCGCGCTCACCCGATGGGCCGACATCGTCGCTTCCCCGCTGCCACCGAGGTTCGACGGTCTCCGTGCGGCTGCCCGCGAGGTCGGGTCGGTGCAGGTGCAGCACTCGGGCACCGTCGGAGGCAACCTCTGCAACGCGTCGCCGGCCGCCGATGGCGTGCCGCCGCTCCTGACGCTCGACGCCTCGGTGGAGCTCACGGGCTCGAGCGGCACCCGCGTACTGCTGCTCGAGGAGTTCCTCACCGGCTACCGGCAGACCGCGCTTCGACCCGACGAGCTTCTGACCGCCGTGCTCGTACCCCGCGGAGGCCACGACGCGCGGTCGGCGTTCCTCAAGCTCGGGCTCCGACGGTACCTCGTGATCTCGATCGTGATGGTCGCGACCGTGATCGAGGTCGGGACTGACAGTCGGATCGGGCGGGCGAGCGTCGCCGTCGGGGCCTGCTCCCCGGTCGCGCAGCGGCTACCGGCTCTGGAAGGCGACCTCGTGGGCGTCGCCGCGAGCGACGATCTCGGCGCGGTGGCCACCCCTGAGCACCTGTCGGCGCTGCAGCCGATCGACGACGTCCGCGGCGGCGCTGCCTACCGGATGGGCGCCGCATTGACGCTCGTCCGCAGAGCCCTGACGGGCTGCGGAGGGCGCCGTGTGATCCCCGGGATCGGCTCATGACCACGGTCGCCTTCGACGTCAACGGCTCCCGGGTCGAGGCGACGCGCTCGGCTCGTCGCCTCAGCGACGTCCTGCGGGACGACCTCGGGCTGACCGCCACGAAGGTGGGCTGCGACGCGGGCGATTGCGGCGCCTGCACCGTGCTTCTCGACGGCGAGCCCGTGAGCGCCTGCATGGTGCCGGTCGGCCGGCTCGTCGGGCGCAGGGTGCAGACGCTGGAAGGGCTCGACGCCTCGGGCGACATCGCAGGGCTGCAGCGGTCGTTCCTGCAACACGGTGCGGCCCAGTGCGGCATCTGCACGCCCGGCATGCTGGTCTCGGCCGCCGCCCTCCTGCGCGAGCGCCCCGCGCCGTCGGAGCAACAGGTGATGGATGCCCTCGGCGGCGTGCTCTGCCGGTGCACGGGTTACCGGAAGATCGTGGCCGCCGTGATGGGGGCCACCATCGCGATCGCCGAGCCCGAGGATCCGCCGCCGCCGGTCGGCAAGGCAGTCGGGCGGCGGGTGCCGCGCGTCGACGGGCTCGCGAAGGTCGACGGCACCGACGTGTTCGGCGCCGACGAGGCGCCCGACGGAGTGCTGACGATCCGTGTGGTGCGGTCCCCGTTCCACCGGGCCGCCTTCCGATTCGGCGATCTCGAGGGCTACGCCGCCGAGATGCCCGGCGTGGTCGCGGTGTTCACCTCGGCCGACGTCCCCGGTCGCAACCGGTTCGGCGTGATCCCCTCCACGGCGGACCAGCCGGTCTTCGCGGAGACCGAGGCCCGGTTCCGGGGGGAAGCGGTCGCCATGGTCGTCGGAGAGTCGGCGGCGATGGATGCGCTCGACCTCGACGGGTTCCCGGTGAGCTGGCAGGAGCTATCGCCGGTCATGATGCCCGAGGATGCGCGGGCAGCCGGTCCACCCGCGATCCACGCCGGGCGCGACGGGAACGTGTTGATCCGCGGCAACGTCGAGCGCGGCGACCTCGGGCGAGCGGCCGCAGCGACCGAGGTGGAGGTCGCCGGCGAGTTCACGACCGGGTTCATCGAGCACGCCTACATCGAGCCCGAGGCGGGCTTCGCGCGGCGCGTCGGCGACCGCGTCGAGGTGCAGGTGACCACGCAGTCCCCGCACATGGACCGGGTCGAGCTCGAGGCGATCCTCGGGCTGCCCGACGGCGCGGTCCGCATCACGCCGACGGCGGTCGGCGGCGGCTTCGGCAGCAAACTCGACCTCTCGGTGCAGCCGTATCTCGCGCTGGCCGCGTGGTCGCTGGGTCGGCCGGTGCGACTCACGTACACGCGGCCGGAGTCGATGGCGTCGACGACGAAGCGGCACCCCTCGGTCATGCGCGTGCGTATCGGCGCCACGCGCGACGGCCGTCTGACCTCGATGGACTTCAGTGGGGAGTTCAACACGGGTGCGTACGCCTCCTGGGGCCCGACCGTTGCGAACCGGGTGCCCGTGCACGCCGGTGGGCCCTACGTGTACGACGCCTACCGCGCCCGAACCGTCGCGGTGCACACGAACTGCCCGCCGTCGGGCGCGTTCCGCGGGTTCGGCGTCCCCCAATCCACGATCGCCCAGGAGTGCCTATTCGATGAGCTGGCCGACGCGGCCGGCATCGACCGGCTCGAGTTCCGGCTCCGGAACGCGCTCGCGGCGGGTGAGCCGACGGTGACCGGGCAGGTCTTCGAGGGTGGGATCGGCTACCGCGACTGCCTCGATGCGCTGCGGCCCCATTGGGAACGTGCCCGAGAGGAAGCCGCCCTTGCGAACGAGGGTGGGCAGCCCCCACGCCCGCGCGGTGTCGGGCTCGCGGGCATGTGGTACGGCTGCGGGAACACTGCCCTGCCGAATCCGTCGACGATCAAGGTAGGGCTGCGTCGCGACGGTCGCGTCGTGCTGTTCCAGGGGGCGGTCGACATGGGGCAGGGCGCGAACACCGTGATGACCCAGATCTGCGCCGACGCGGTCGGCGTCGAGATGTCGGCGGTCGTGACGCTCGGCGCCGACACCGACACGACACCCGATGCCGGCAAGAGCTCCGCCTCTCGCCAGACGTTCGTCTCCGGGAACGCGACCTACCGGGCCGGCACGGCACTGCGCGCCCGTCTGCTGCGTCTCGCCGGGGCGGCGGACGATGCGCATCTGGAGCTCGACGGCTCGCGGCTGCTCGCGCACGATCGCGGGGAGACGCGATCGGTCGACCTCGCCGAGCTCGAGGCCGAGCACGACGATCTGGTGGTGGTGAGCACCGCCACCTACGACCCGCCCACCACGCCGCTCGACGAGCACGGACAGGGCGAGCCGTACGCGCAGTTCGGGTTCGGAGCCCATCTCGTGGAGGCGGAGGTCGATCTCGAGTTGGGCACGGTGCGGCTGCGCCGGATCACCGCCGCCCACGACGTGGGCCGCGCGGTCAACCCGACCCTGATCGAGGGCCAGATCGAGGGCGGTGTCGCCCAAGGCATCGGCATGGCGTTGATGGAGGAGTATGTGCCCGGTCGCAGCGAGAACCTGCACGACTACCTGATCCCCACGATCGGCGACGTGCCCGAGGTCCTCAGCATCCTCGTCGAATCGGGCGACCCCGCCGGCCCGTACGGCGCGAAGGGCATCGGTGAGCATTCCCTGATCCCGACGGCGCCGGCGATCCTCAACGCGATCCGCGACGCCGTGGGCGCCGGGGTGAGATCGATCCCCGCGACGCCCGAGCGGGTACTCGCTGCGATGCGGTCGAGGGCGGAGGTGATCCGATGAGCGAGCCGCCGACCGACACGGTCCTCTGCGACGCCTGTCCGATCAGATGCGTGATCAAGCCGGGCCGCACCGGGTCGTGCGACCGTTACGGCAACGTCGACGGCGTGCTCACGCGGCTCGATCCGCTGCTCGTACTGCAGCGCACCCAGGAGCAGGGCGGTGCCCTGGTGCCGTTCGCGGCCCGCGAGGGCGACTGGGAAGGCGAGGTCGTGCCGACCGAGGACGTCTTCGTGACCGGCGCGGGCTCAGGCACGACCTACCCCGACTACAAGCCGGCGCCGTTCATCGTCTCGTCCACGGTCGAGGGCGTGGACATGGTCACGGTCGTGACCGAGGCGATCTTCTCCTACTGCGGCGTCGACGTGAAGATCGACACCGACCGACACGTCGGGCCCGAGCGCGAGCTCGTGCGCGCCGACGGCCAGGCCGTCGGGCACGTGACGACAGGCCAGTACGGGTCGCAGATGCTCTCGCTCGGCGGCGTGAACCACCTCACCGGAGGCTCGAAGCGCGAGGGCCTGGTGACGATGAAGGTGCTTCTGGCCCTCTGCAGCGGCGAGCCGGCCGAGCTCTCCGTCGACGGCGGTTCCGACCTCGTGCTGCAGGCCGGACGTCCGCCGATCGTCGATGGCGTCACCGAGGAACGGATGCGCGTGGGGTGCGGGTCCGCGACGATCGGGATGTTCGCGAAGCAGTGGTACGAACACGTCGACGAGGTCGTGGTGGTGGACGATCACATCACCGGCGTGCTCTCCGAGCACCAGGCCGGGCGCTACCTCGACATCCCGCCGACCGGTATCAAGGTGCAGGGGCGACGGTCGACCCCGGGTCGTTACTTCAACGTCGCCCGGCCCGGCACAGGGTGGGGCGGCACCGACATCGAGGATCCGCTCAGCATCCTCGGTCCGTTCGATCCAGACGTGGCGCGGCCGGGACTCACCCTCTTGATGATCGGCACGACGGGCGAGCACTACGCCTACTTCGTGCTCGACGAGCAGCTCACCCCGGTGCCCAGGGAGCTTCCCGAGGACCTGCGTGAGTCGGTGGACCGCATCCAGGACAACTGCGAGCCGGCGATGACCTCGGTGCTGTTCGTCGCCGGCGCGGGAGGGTCGTTGCGCGCGGGTGCGACCGTGAACCCGGTGGCCCTCACCCGCTCGGTGAGCCGCACGATCACCGAGGTGACCTGCGGCGGGGCGCCGGTCTTCGTCTGGCCGGGCGGGGGCATCACGTTCATGGTCGACGTGACCGAGGTGCCGCCCGGCGCGTTCGGCTACGTCCCCACACCCGCGATCGTGGCGCCGCTGGAATTCACGATGCGCCTGGACGACTACGACACCCTCGGCGGCCACATGGATGCGGTGGTGCCGATCGCCGACGTGCTCGGCCGCCCCGACCTGAGGACGCTCCCCAGGTGAGCGGCCCGGTGGGTCCGACCCGGATGAGCGGCCCGGTGGCAGCGACCACGCCCGACGGCTCCCGCCTGCACCTGCAGCACGGTCCGATCGATCTGATCATCGAGGCCGACGGCGACGAGGCCGAGGTCGCCGAGGCATACCGACGGGCATGGGCACGGTTCGGGTACTTGCTGGACGAGCTGGTCGAGGAGCTGCCGTCGCTCCGGACCCCCGTCACCGCCGCCGGCCCAACGCTCTCCGGTCGCATCGCCAGGCGAATGGCCGCCGCCGTGAGGCCCTTCGCGGATCGATTCATCACGCCGATGGCCGCCGTGGCCGGCGCGGTGGCCGACGAGATCGTCGCCGAGATGACCGCACGCGATCTGCGCCGTGCCTACGTGAACGACGGTGGCGACATCTCGATCTTCCTGACGCCGGGGCAGACCTACGACGTGGGGTTGGTGCCGGTGCCGAGTCGGCCGGGTGTGCTCGGGAAGGCGACGATCCGCCACGGGGACCGGGTCCGCGGCGTGGCGACCAGCGGCCGCCACGGGCGGAGCTTCTCGCTCGGCATCGCCGACGCGGTGACGGTGCTCGCGGCCGACGCCGCGCGTGCCGACGCGGCCGCCACACTGATCGCCAACGCCACAGACCTTCCCGGACACCCCGCCGTTCGGCGCGTGCCCGCCTCGGAGCTCGACCCGATGTCCGACCTCGGCGATCGGCCGGTGACGGTCGAGGTCGGCGCGCTCGTCCCGTCGGAGGTCGAGCGGGCGCTCGAGGCGGGGATGGCGGTGGCCGAAGCGATGCGGTCCGACGCTTCCATCGTGGCCGCCGTACTCTGCCTTCAGGGCGAGGTCCTCACGGTGGGGCGCCCGGGCGTGGCGGCCGTGGATCTCGACGGACCCTCTTCGCCGGCGGTGCCGATCCGGACCGTGCTAGCCTCCGCCGCGCAGGGACGATCCGATGCTGCGAGCCGTCCGAAGGGGTGAGCACCGACGGACATCCGGAAGATCGTGACGACCGTCGAGGAGATCCGGCTCGAGGCCGGCAGGCCGGTCGACCCGCCCGTGCGTCGCGTCGTGACCGCCGCGGTGATGCGGAACCCCTTCGCCGGGCGTTACGTCGAGGACCTCCAAGAGCTGATCGACGCGAGCGTGGCGCTCTCGGGCACGCTCGCAGGCATCGCCGTCGCCCGGCTCGACGGCGCACCCGTGCACAGCTACGGCAAGGGCGGCATCGTCGGCACCAAGGGCGAGCTCGAGCACGTGGCCGCGATGCTGCATCCGGAGTTCGGGGCGCCGTTGCGGGAAGCCTGCGGCGGCGGGAAGGCGATCATCCCATCGGCGAAGAAGCGCGGGGCGCCCGGCGCCACCCTCGACGTGCCCGTGCACCACAAGGACGCCGCGTTCGTGCGCAGCCACTTCGACGCGGTGGAGCTGCGCATCGTCGATGCGCCCGACGACGACGAGCTCGTGATCGCCGTGGCCGTGACCGACGGTGGCCGTCCGTTGCCGAGGGTCGGAGGGCTGCAGGTCTCCGAGATCGTGGGAGAGGACGGGCTCCGATGAGCGCCACGTCCGCCCGGTCGTGAGCGATCTGCTCATCCGCAACATCGGCGCGATCGTCAGCGGCGATGTCGATGAGCCGGTGACCGCCGGCGACGCGATCGTCGTCCGCGAAGACATGATCGTCTCGGTCGGCGACGAGGCCGGCGCGGATGCGACCGGCATCGCGACGGTGGTCGATGCGGCGGGGGCCACGGTCATGCCCGGCCTCTGCGACAACCATACGCATCCGGTCCTGGGGGACTACACACCCCGCCAGCGGCAGGCGGACTTCATCGATTCGTACCTCCACGGCGGCGTGACGACGATGATCTCGGCGGGCGAGCCGCACACGCCGGGGAGGCCGACCGACCCCGCCGGGGTGAAGGCGCTCGCGATCTTGGCCCACGCGTCGTTCGCGAACCTGCGCCCTTCGGGCGTGAAGGTGCACGCGGGCGCCGTGCTGCTCGAACCCGGACTCACGCAGGCGGATTTCCGGGAGATGGCGGCCTCCGGCGTCGACCTCGTCGGCGAGATCGGCATCTCGGGCGTGAAGGACGCAGGCGTCGCCGCCGAGATGACCCGCTGGGCGCAGGCCAGCGGCATGCGCGTGATGGTGCACACGGGCGGCGCGTCGATCCCCGGGAGTGGCATCGTCGGTGCCGACTTCGTGGTGCAGGTGCAGCCGGACGTGGCCGGTCACACGAACGGTGGACCGACGGCGCTGCCCCTCGACGAGGTCGAGCGGATCCTCGACGAGACGTCGGCCCGGGTGGAGATCGTGCACAACGGGAACGTGAAGGCCGCCGGCGACGTCGCGGCGCTCGTCGCCCGCCGCGACGAGCTCGCACGGCTCGTGGTGGGGACCGACAGTCCGGCAGGCTCGGGTGTGCAGCCGCTCGGCATGCTCCGCACGATCTCCTGGGCGGCGTCCCTGGGCGGCGTCGATCCCGCGAGGGCCGTCGCCGCCGCCACCGGCAACGTGGCCGCCCTGCACCGGCTCGAGACCGGGGTGATCGCGCCCGGGCGCGAGGCCGACCTGCTCGTCGTCGACGCACCACTCGGATCGCAGGCCGGTGACGCGCTCGGCGCGCTCGCGATCGGCGACACGCTCGCGGTCGCGGTGTCAGTGATCGACGGGAAGGTCCGGTTCACGAAGAGCCGAAACACCCCACCCGCGGTCCGACCGATCTCGGTGGCGGGCTGACGACGACACATTGGGGGCTCGATGGAGATCGCACGAGCGACCGAAGGCACCTTCGAGCGGGGCGACGAGGCTCGCTTCACCGGCGAGGTCTGGCTGCGGTCGACCGTCGGCGACGGCGAGGGTACGACCGTCGGACTCGTGCACTTCGCTCCCGATGCCCGCACGCGCTGGCACCGGCATCCGAAAGGGCAGTTCCTGTACGCGGTGAGCGGCAGGGGACGGGTGCGCACGCGCGGTGAGGTCGGGCACGTGCTGGAACCGGGCGACGTGATCCACGTCGTTCCGGACGAGTGGCATTTCCACGGTGGTTCCCGCACCGCGCCGATGGTGCACGTGGCGGTGACCGGCGGGGCGCCCGAATGGGGCGAGCCGGTGACCGACGGAGAGTTCGACGAGGGCTTCTGAACGAGGGTTCGGCCGGCGAAGAACCGCGTGACCGGCTCGATGCGCTTCAGTCCGGGGGTGCGTCGTGTCGAAGCATCCATCAGGCGCTCCTGAGGAGGCCCGATGTCACGCGTGTTGGTGATCGATGACGAGACGATCGTCGGAACGATCCTGACGTATGCCTTCGAGGCGATCGGTCACGAGACGATCATCGCGGACAGCGGTGCCGCGGGCATCGACGTCGCACGCGCCGAGCACCCGGATGCGATCGTGCTGGACCTCATGATGCCGGAGGTGAACGGGCTCGACGTGCTCGACACCCTGCGTCACGACGACGCGACGAGATCGGTGCCGATCCTCGTGCTCACCGCCGTGACGATGTCGCGCGAGCACCTGCTGTGCGTGTCCGGCGGCGCCGACCGGGTGATGACCAAGCCCTTCGATCCTCGAGACGTCGCCGATGTCGTCGATGCCATGATGTCGTCCGAGGGGTCTGCGGTCGCCGGTTCGTAGCCGGCGCGACGGGTTCGGGCGGTTCGTGGTGCCACGGGACCTGCATCAGCACCCAGGTCGATCCGGAGGCACGACCGCGGGTTACGCCTGCGGACGCGAAGTGGGAACATCGGTTCCCGGAGGGTCTTCCCGTGACGGACACCGCAACGCTCGATCGAGCTCGTCAGGCGTCGGAGAACCACGCTTGGGGAGAAGCGTTCGAACACTACGCGCGTCTCGCCGATGACGGAGCGCTCACCGGCGACGACCTCGAGCGGTTCGCGGTCGCGGCCTGGTTGACCGCGAACGTCAAAGAGGGCATCGACGCCCTGGAGCGTGCCTACACGGCCTATGTCGACGACGGGAATCAGCGACGGGCCGCGTACGTCGCGATGAGCCTCGCCGACGCGTACAACGACCGGTTGAAACCGGCGATCGGCAACGGATGGTTCCAACGTGCTGTGCGGTTGCTGGACGGAGTGCCCGAGGGCGCCGAGCACGGGTACCTCGAGCTTTCCCTGGCCCGGAACAGCTTGGGCACCGGCGCGATCGAGGAAGCGGTGGAGCACGCGACCAGGGTCGTCGATCTCGGCACGCGCTTCGGCGACCGCGACCTGCAGGCGTTCGGGCTGATCCTCCAAGGGATGGTGCTCGTCGAGCAGGCGCAGGTCGACCGAGGCCTCGCGCTGGTCGACGAGGCCACGGTCGCCGCGGTCGCGGGCGATCTGACGCCCATCACGACCGGCATCATCTACTGCATCACGATCGACGTGTGTCGGAACCTCGCCGACTACGGGAGGGCCGGTGATTGGACGGAGGCCGCTGCACGGTGGTGCGAGCGACGGGCCGTGCGAGGCTTCCCGGGTGTCTGCCGCGTCCATCGCGCCGAGATCATGCGCCTGCGTGGCGCGTTCTCGGAGGCCGAGGACGAAGCCCGCCGGTCGATCGACGAGCTCATGGACTTCGGTCAGCTCCCCAGCGCCGGGGCGGGTTTCAACGAGATCGGTGAGGTTCGGCTGCGGATCGGCGACCTCGACGGTGCTGAGGAGGCCTTCGCGCAGGCCCACCAACTCGGGAACGACGCGCAGCCCGGCATGGCGCTGCTGCACCTGGCTCGCAGGCAGACGGAGACGGCTCGGTCATCGATCAACGCGGCGCTCGCCGACCAGCCGATGCCGCTCGCTCGGGTCCGTCTGCTCCCCGCGCGCGTCGAGATCGCGCTCGCGTCGAACGATGTCGAGGACGCTCTCGAGGCGGCCGCGGAGCTGCGCGACATCGCCGCGACGTTCGATGCGCCGGCGTTGCACGCCGCGGCACATCACGCGACGGGGGCGGTCCTCACGTACGAAGGCGACCCCACGGCCGCCATCACGGAGCTCCGGGAGGCGGTCCGTCATTGGATCGAGGCCGACCTGCCGTTCGAGACGGCGGAGTCGCGCCGGTGGCTCGCGCTCGCGCATCGGTCGGGTGGCGACGAGACCTCAGCGCTCCTGGAGCTGCGGGCCGCGAAGGCGGCGTTCGAGCGCCTGGGCGCGCGCCTCGAGGCCGAGCACTGCGACGAGATGATCATCGCCGGTGCCGGACGAAGCGCCGGCCGGCGGGTGGCCCGAGCGTTCATGTTCACCGACATCGTCGGCTCGACGAACCTGCTGGAGACGATCGGTGACGAGGCGTGGGAGGACGTGACCCGCTGGCACAACGACACCCTGCAGACCCTGATCAGGTCCCACGCCGGCGAGGTCGTCCACACGACCGGCGATGGCTACTTCGCGGCGTTCCCCGACGCGACCACGGCGGCGAGCTGTGGGGTCGCGATCCAACGTGGGCTGGCGGAGCATCGGCGCGAACACGGCTTCGCGCCACAGGTCCGGATCGGGCTGCACGCGTCGGAGGCGACCGTGATCCCGAACGACTACGCGGGCATCGGTGTGCACCTGGCGGCGCGCGTGGGGGCGCTCGCCGAGGGTGGCGAGATCCTCGTGACGTGCGAGACGGTCGAAGGGGAGCCGATCCCGTTCCGGGTCGACAACGAGCGGTCGGTCTCGCTCAAAGGCATCGCCGACCCGGTCCGTGTGGTCAGCATCGACTGGCGGACGTCTCCGACCGAGAGCTGACGAGGCGAGCGACGGTGACCACGTTCGAGTCCGACGAGGAGGAATGGCGTGCCTACCTCGAAGGCACGCACCCGACGATCCGGCGCGGGCAGCGCACGTTCCGCTTCCTGCCGTCGGAGCCTCGATGCAGGCTCTGCTCCGTGCCGTTCGGCGCGCCGGGCAGGTTCCTGCTGGCGCGGTTCGGATTCACGCCGTGGGAGAAGAACCCGAACATCTGCAGCCGCTGCGTGGTGGGGCTCGAGGACCATCCCGTGAGCGGCGCCGAGGTGGAGATCTCGTTCCTCTTCGCGGACGTCCGCCGTTCCAGCGATCTCGCCCGGAGCATGGACACGATGGAGTTCACCCACCTGATGCAGCGCTTCTACGCGACCGCGACCACCGTGCTGCTCGAGCACGACGCCTTGCTCGACAAGTTCGTCGGCGACGAGGTCGTGGGGTTCTTCCTGCCGTTGATGACGGGTCCGAACCATGCGAGCGCGGCGGTGCGCGCGGCGCAGGGCCTCCTCCGTGCCACCGGACACGACGACGAGGACGGCCCCTGGTTGCCTCTCGGTGCCGGGGTGAACACGGGAACCGCCTTCGTGGGCATGGTGTCCAGAGGTGGTTCGAGCGAGTTCACCGCGTTCGGGGATCCGATCAACGTGGCAGCGCACGTCGCCGCCCAGGCCGCGCCCGGCGAGATCCTGGTCACCGAGGCAGCTGCCGTCGCAGCCGAGCTCGCCGCCGACGGTCTCGAGCGACGTCGCTTGTCGCTCAAGGGGCATCAGGCCGACGCGGTGGTGGTTCCGCTCGCGCCCGACTGAGGACCGGTCGTGGGGGTCTCGGCGAGGCGCTCGCACAACACGCGGATCACGCCGAGCGCCGTCTCAGGTCGTTCGCGCAGGATCGACTCGAACTGCGGCCGCCCGATCGAGAGCACCCGAACGTCCCCTCGCGCGACGAGTCCGGCGACGCGTGGCCGGTTCGTGATCACCGCCATCTCGCCGACGGCGTCGCCGGCCGAGCGCATCGCGACGACGTGTTCGCCCGATGCATCGGCCACGACGACGGCGACCTCGCCGCTCACGATGATGTGCATCGCGTCTCCCTGCCCTCCCTGCTCAGCGATCGTCTCGCCGTCGGAGAAGGCATGCTCTTCGGAGATGAGGGCGATCGGCTCCAGGTCCGGGGGCGGGAGCTCCGCGAACAGTGGCACCTTCCGCAGGAACAACACCCGCTCCATCGTCGACAACGTCGGCAGCGTCTGCGTCATGGATCCTCCTTCGGTCTGATCGACGATCTGGGCACCCGCCAGGTCCGCGCACCTGCGGATCCAGTCGTCGGGGTCCTCCCTGAGCCGATCGACGACGGCCTCCTGATCTGCGCGCTCGGACGGGCCGTCCCACATCGACACCAGCGGGCGAACGATGTCGCGAGCTCCCACGCTCTCGATCACCTCGAGTGCATCGGCACGTCGTGCGGGATCGGTGACGGAGATGTTCTCGAGGGCCACGGAGATCGCATCGCCGCCTCGGAGCACGGACGTGGCGCGCAATCCGGAGCGTGCCTCGCGTTCCGATCGCGCGAGGAGCGAATCCCTCAGTAATCCGAGCCGTTCGTCGTGGGGGTCGGGGATCGCCGCGCCCAGCCGGTGGCTCTCGACCGCCCGGGCGACCGCCGCCACCGCGAACCGATGCACGTCGTTCGCGCGTCCATCGATCGGGAGGCGTTCGAGCGCTGACAGCGCGCCCGCTCGGCGTTCGGGAACGTCGAGCGATCGAACGACGGGATCGACGGCAGGGGTGCCGATCGCCGCGAGCGACTCGGCGACCGCCTCGCGGACGCTCTGCTGATCGTCGGCCATCGCCGCGACGAGGAGGTCGAGCGCTCGGCTCGGGGCGATCGCCGCGAGCGCCCGGGCGGCGTCCGCACGAACGGTCGGGGCGTCGTCGTGGAGCCCCGCGGCCGCGACGTCGAAGAGGTCAGGGGCCTCGAGCCCTCGCATCGCGCGGAAGGCGGTACCGCGGACGGCTTCCTCGTCGGCTCCGGCGAGCTCGAGCAGCGTTGCCGTTCCCGCGGGATCCCTGGTGAGCCGAACGAGCACGGCCGCGGCGCCGGCCCGGACCACCGGATCGGGGTCTCGTAGGAGCGGACCCACGAACCACGAGACCGCGTCGACCGGCACGTCGATCGACTCGACCGCTTCGACCGTGGCGAGTCGGACCCCGGGGTCGGGATCGGTCGACCGTTCCAGGATCGCCGCCAGCCTGGCCGAGGCACCGGCCCGCGCGAGCGAACGGATCGCGGTGGCGCGGACGACTGCGTCCTCGTCCTGCAGCGAGGCCACGAGCCCTCCGATCGCTTCCTGCGTCGGCATGTCGCCGAGCACGTGCGCCGCGACCCTGCGGACATGCGGATCCGGATCGGAGAGCGCGGTGACCGCGATCGAGACCGCGGACTGATCGGCTCGAGCCAACCCGAACGGCTCGGCTCCCACAGGGGTCGCGTCGAACACGTTCGGTCGGCCTTGCCGCAGGGCCTTCACCAATTCGCGCGGGTAGGCCCGGCGCACGCCGAACATCGCCACCGTCGCGAGCACGGCGCACGCGAAGCCGACACCGTAGAGCACCGACGGGGACAAGGCTCGCTCGCCCACGAGGGCGATGACGCCGGCGAGGACCGTGCCCACCTGCGTCGGACCCCCGTACAGGAACGCCCGTGTCTGATCGCGACGATCCGGCGGGACGGTGTTGACCACCGCTTCCCAGGAGCTGCTGGCCCCGCCTTGGATCCACGCCACCTGGGCGAATCGGAACACCAACAGCGCGCCGAAGCTCGCGAGGATCGCCAGCACACCGAACGTCGCGACGTACAGCACCGGTAGCACCAGCATCACGGTCGGCACCCCGAAACGTGCGAGGAGCCGGTTGGTCACGAACAGCGACATCAGGAACGCCAGGCCGGTCGAGAGCGCGAAGAACAGTCCGAAGAAGCCGGCGAGGTCGTCGGGGTTCGGGTATCGGGCGGTCGCCGCACGCGAGAACGGCAGATACAGCGAGAAGAACAGCAACGAGAACAAGATCGCACCCAGCGACAGCCAGCGCATCAGCGTGGACCGCCGGACGTACCGGAACCCGCTCGTCAGCTGATCGATGGGACGAGCGTCGTTGTGCGGCGGTCGCGCGGCGATGCGGGAGCGGTCGGCGGTCGCGAGCAGCCGGGAGCCCAAGAGCGCGACCGCGACGAGGGTGCCGACCCAGACCAGCAGCAGGTTGGAAGTGCCGAGGGTCGAAGCGAGTGGCTTCGTGGCGAGTCCACCGACCACGAATCCGAGCACCCCGCCCGCACCGATCAGGGGGAAGAAGCGTTTGGCCTGCCGCGTGTCCGTGACGAGGCCGGCGAGTCCCCAGACCGCCAGCCCCATGACGAAGTAGGCCACGCCCTGCACGAGCCACAGGACGGGCGTGAGCCACGGGATGTCGCCGGCGAGCCCGATCCGCCCGGCGAGCGCGACCACCGCGAGCGCGAGCGGGATCATGATGCACGCCCGCCCCCGGCCGATGTGACCGAGTAGGGCGCCGAAGCCGAGCATGACCAGGAACATCGTGCCGCCGAGGATCAGGTACAGGACGGGCAGCTTCTCCACGCCGTAGCGCGCGAAGAACAACGCCTCGATGCCGCTTTGGCCGATCGTCAGCCCGGCGGACGCGAAGAACGACGTGGCGACCGCGAGGCCCACGGGTCGGCCCTCGCCCGGCTTGAGCCCGAGGAGCCGGATCACGGGCTCACGGCTGACGGGTCGCGACCCCGAAGAAGAACTCCGCGCCGGTCGTGCGTATGTCGGCGCTCCAGCCGAGCTCGGCGAGCGCGCCGGTGAGCTGGTCGGGCCGGTAGAAGACCTTCACGATCGTGTACTCCCGACCGTCGGTCAGGCGACGCCGGTGTGCGAAGTCGGGACCGTCATCGACGGCTTCGCCGGCGTTCGACCGACGGGTCTCGGCACCGGCGATATCGTCACAGAAGAAGACGCGACCACCCGGCGCGAGCCACCCGGCGAGCCGCTCCCAGAACTCATCGAACCGTTCGGGCAGGACGTGCGAGATGAGGAAGGCGAAGAAGATCACGTCGAACCGAACGCCCTCGGGGGGCTCCCACGTGAAGAGATCGCCGTGCGCATACTCGACACGCGGGTCGGCCACGCGTTCGCGGTTGATGGCGAGCGCCGAGGCAGCCGCGTCGAGGGCGATCAGTCGCTCTGCCCGGGGGGCGAGGTGACGCGTGAACAGTCCGGTGCCCGCTGCCAGCTCGAGCACGACGCCGGTCAGGTCGAGATCGTCGACCGCGGCCTCGAGGCAGGCGGTCTCCTCGAACCATCGGACGTTGCCCTCGGGGCCAAGGTCGTAGATGCCGCGCCGATACCAGACATCGTCGTACTCAGGAGCTCGGTCCTCGTAGTACCGGCTCTGGTCCTGCAGGATCTGCTCGACCTCTCGTCGCTCCACACGCGCCTCTGGGCGAGTCTACTCGGCGTGGACCTCGTGGTCGCTGCACGGCGGGTCGTGTTCGGCCGAGATCCGGCGGACCGGGCGCCGCTCCGTCGGGTGGCAGTCACCGGACGCGCCGACCATCGCGGCGAGGTCCGAATGAACCTGTGGACCCACTCGCGCGGGCTCGGTCAGTCCCTCAGCACCCGTTCTTCGAGCACGTGGTCGGCGCAGAAGTGTTGCCGGTTGCCGTCGTCGTCCGGCACCGACCCGATCGCTGGCTTCCCGCAGGCGTCGCCGATCGCCACCGTGGCAGGAGCGCCGATCTTCGCCGTCTCGCGCTCCCTGATCATCTGCTGCATGACGAGGGCGACGTCGACGTACTGGCATGTGAGGAACGGGTCGTTCATGTGTGCAGTCTGCGCCGCTCAGGTCCGGCAGACCATCGGCTGTCGGCCGCGTGTCGCTCGGCGAAGGTCTACTGATCCCGGGCGGTCAGGGGAGGCCGCCTGCCTCGTCGGTCGTGTCGACGCCGTTGGCTGTTCCGTCCCGTGGGCGTGCGACCCTGCCCGTTACGCCCCTGGTGCGGCACGGGTTTCGACAGCCCGGCCTGGACGAATTCGGCGTGCAGGTCGAGTTGCTTCGCGATGCGACCGACGTCCATGCGCTGGTCCGGGGTGACGAACGTGACGCCTTCGCCACCGCGGCCGGCCCGCGCCGTACGGCCGACCCGATGGACGTACGCCTTGTCGTCGGCGGGCGCATCGAAGTTGACCACGTGGGTGATGTCGTCGAGGTCCAAGCCACGAGCCGCGACGTCGGTCGCCACGAGCACGTCGTTCGCGCCGCTCGCGAACCGTCCGAGTGACCGCTCCCGCTGGGGCTGCGACATGCCGCCGTGCAGCTCGCCGGCGCTGAAGCCTTCCTTGCGCAGGTTGCGCGCGAGACGGTCGGCACCCCGCTGGGTGCGCACGAAGATCAGCGTGAGACCACGGTCTCCCGCCAGCTCGCGCACGAGCGCCCTGGTCTTCTGAGGGTGCTCCACGGCGATGAAGCGATGCGTGGCGTGGTTGATGTTCGGCCCGGGCTCCCCGTTCTCGTGCAGCACCGCGTCGCGCGTGAACCGCTTCGCGAGCCGCCCCACCTCGCCGTCGAGGGTCGCGGAGAACAGCATCGTTTGGCGGTCGGGGCGCAGCATCTCGAGGATGCGGGTGACGTCGGGCAGGAAGCCCATGTCCAACATCCGGTCGGCCTCGTCGAGCACGCAGGCGCGCACGCGATCGAGGCGCAGGATCTTCCGCGCCACGAGGTCGAGCAGGCGTCCGGGGGTCGCGATCACGATGTCGGCGTGGCGCGCGCGCTTGGCCTGCGGGCCGATGCCGACGCCGCCGTAGACGGACGCCACCTGCAGGTGCCGCACGTCGGCGATCGCCCGGAACTCCTCCGTGACCTGACTCGCCAGCTCCCGCGTGGGGGCCAGGATCAGCCCCGTCGGGCTCTTGCCGCTCGGGTGGAGCCGCTCGACGAGAGGCACGGCGAAGGCGAGCGTCTTGCCCGACCCGGTCCGCGAGCGCGCCAGCACATCACGGCCTGCGAGGGCATCGGGCAGCACCAGCGACTGGATCGCGAATGGTCGTTCGATGCCGCGCATGCGAAGGGCCTGCGCGATGGGCTCGGAGACCCCGAGCGCTCGGAAGGTGGGCTGTTCGGGTTCGTGTTCGATGGATCTCGCGGTTGCATCGGTGGTTCGCACGGTTCTGTGTGTCCTCTCCTGAGTCGTGATCGGTGCGCGTCGAGGGCAGGCGCCTCTGCGCAGGGAACGCCCAGGAAGGGCGGAGCGTGCGAAGGATCGCGAGACTTCGTCGCGCGCGCGTCTCGTGCGA
The DNA here is from genome assembly GCA_963734685.1 of uncultured Actinomycetes bacterium. GTDB lineage: Bacteria > Actinomycetota > UBA4738 > UBA4738 > HRBIN12 > JAOUEA01. Next base: position 1,219,570 of record CAVTIC010000001.1, read on the forward strand.
GATCGGCGCGGTCACGACCAAGGATACGCGATGAGGCATGCCGACGGTGGGACGTGGCCCGAACAGCGCCCGAGCCGGCCGGATGTGACATCCTGGGGGGACACATCGCCCAGGGAAGGGGCAGATCATGGCCAGCAAGGACAAGGGCGGCGCGAAGGGCTCCAAGACGGCGGCCAGCAAGACCTTGAAGGAGAAGCGGGCCGCGAAGAAGGCCAAGGGCAAGAGCGGCTCTGGCTCGTCGGACTGGAGCCTGAACAAGTAGCGCGGAACCTCCATACCCGCGCACAGGCGCGGCCCGGGCTTCGCCTCCTCGGGAACGGATACCCTCGGATGACGATGCCCGTTCCCAGCTCATCATGGACCTCGCTGCGCGTCGCGATGCTGGCGCCGATCTCCTGGCGCGTTCCGCCTCGCCACTACGGACCGTGGGAGCAGTTCGTGTCGCTGCTCACCGAGGGTCTGGTGGCGCACGGCGTCGACGTCACGTTGTTCGCGACGGCCGACTCCCTCACCTCCGCGCGACTCGTCGGCACGGCGCCCACCGGGTACTCGGAGGACGAGCGTCTCGACGCCAAGGTCTGGGAAGGACTGCACATCGCCGCGGTGTTCGAGCGGGCCGATGAGTTCGACCTGATCCACAACAACTTCGACTTCCTGCCGCTCACGTACAGCGGGCTCGTGGAGACGCCGGTCGTGACCACGATCCACGGGTTCTCGTCGGAACGCATCGTGCCGGTGTTCGAGCGCTACGCCGACCGGAGTCACTACGTCGCGATCAGCGATGCCGACCGGCATCCGAGCCTCGACTACGCGGCGACGATCCACCACGGCATCGACGTCGGGCGGTTCCCGCTCGGCGAGACGCCCGAGGATTCGCTGTTGTTCTTCGGCCGCATCCATCCCGACAAGGGCGTCGAGGAAGCGATCGAGGTGGCCGCGCTGGCCGGCATGCCGCTCACGATCGCCGGCATCGTGCAGGACGCCGCCTACTTCGAGGCACGCGTTCGGCCACATCTCGACGGGGAACGCGTCACCTACGTCGGCTCCGTCGGTCCGGAGGAGCGCGGTGCACTGCTGGGCGGTGCGATGGCGATGCTCCACCTGATCAACTTCGAGGAGCCGTTCGGCTTCAGCGTCGTCGAGTCGATGGCGTGTGGCACGCCGGTGATCGCTCGTCGTCGCGGCTCGATGCCCGAGATCGTGTGTCACGGGGAGAACGGATCGCTGGTGGACTCGCTCGATGAGGCGGTCGACGCGGTCGAGGACGTTCGCGGTCTGGACCGGACGATGGTTCGAGCCTCGGTCGAGCACCGGTTCGACGTGTCCCGCATGGTCGACGACTACCTTGCGCTCTACCGACGCATCGTCGACCCGACCCGGACGTTGACCCCCGTCCGCCGTGCGAGCTGATCCGCCGAACCCGACCTTCCGCCTCGGCGTGAACTACTGGCCGTCCCGCACCGCGATGGCCTGGTGGTCGAGGTTCGACGCCGGCGAGGTAGCCCGTGACTTCGAGCGCATCGCCGCGAGCGGCATGGACTCCGTGCGGCTGTTCCTGCTCTGGGAAGACTTCCAGCCGACGGCCGATCGGGTGGACCGCGACATGCTCCGCCGGCTGGTCGGGGTCGCCGACGCGGCGGCCGGGGCGGGGCTGGGGTTGATGCCCACCTTGTTCACCGGCCACATGAGCGGTGTGAACTGGATCCCCGGCTGGGCCCTCGGCGGGATCGAGCGCGACGAACGGTTCCGGGTGGTGAGCCGAGGCCGGGTCGTCGGTGACGGACTCCGCGATTGGTACGTCGATCCCGACGTCGCAACCGCGCAGGCCTCGTTGGCCGGCGAGGCCGCGGCCGCGCTCGCCGGTCACGACGCGCTGTGGGCCTGGGACCTGGGCAACGAGCACTCGAACTGCGTCGTGCCACCCGATCGCGAGCATGGCCGTCGGTGGCTGCAGCAGATGACGTCGGCGATCCGGGTCGCGGATCGAACGGTCCCGATCACGATCGGGCTGCACATGGAGGACCTGGAGCGAGACCGCCACCTGGGGCCGCGCGAGGCGGCCGAGGTGTGCGACTTCCTCACGATGCACGGCTATCCGATCTACGCGCCGTGGGCCGATGGCGCGACCGATGAGCACCTCGTGCCGTTCCTCGCTCGCCTCACGCACTGGCTCGGCGGCGGAGCCGACGTGCTGTTCTCCGAATTCGGCCTGCCGACGTTCCGTGAAGGCCGAGGGCACGAGCCGATGCTCGTGGAGGAGGGCGACGGTGCCCGGTACACGGCTGGTGTGCTCGACGGGCTGCGCGAGGCCGGATGCACGGGCGCCATGGTGTGGTGCCATGCCGACTACGTTCCCGAGATCTGGTCGGCGCCTCCGTTGGACGAAGCCCCGCACGAACGCTCCTTCGGGCTGTGGCGAGCCGACGGGTCGGAGAAGCCCGCCCTGGCGGAGGTCACGGCGTTCGCCGGGCGGTCACGGCTCGACCCCCCCGTGGACGACTGGGTCGATGTCGACCGGGACGAGTACTGGCGTGCTCCGGCCGCTGAGCTGGCGCGCCTGTACCGTCGCTACCGCGCGCGGGCGGGCGGCGCGTGATCGTCGGGGAGACGAGGCTCGCGTCAGGCGCTGTCTTCGTCGTGGCCGTAGTACTCATAGGCCGACATCGCCTTCCCGGTCGGTGACCGCCATGCCCGCTCCTGCTCCGGCAGCTTCCGCAGCGAGAGCGCCATCGCCTTGACATGTTCGGCGACCGAGCCGCAGCACGACCCGATGTAGCGAACACCCGCCTCTCGAGCGTCGGTGGCGAAGCGGCCGAGTTCGCCTCGCGCGAGCGTCATCGGCGTCAGCTCGTAGGGGAATTCGGACCACGACGTGAAGTCGGGCATCGCCTCGGTGGTCGCGTAGGCGACCGGCTGCGCCGCCACGGGCACGGCCCCAGCCACCCCCCGCACCATCTCGACGGCGATCGGCAGCTGCTGGGCCGGCCCGTTCAGGCAGTTCACGCCGACGATGTCGGCCCCGGCCTCGGCGAGGCGTCGTGCGCACCCGGCGGCGTCGTCACCCTCGTACGACGTGGCGGGGAGCGTCTCGAACGCCATCGTCACCATCACAGGCAGCCCGGTCGCCTTCGCGCGCTCGACGAACAGCAGCGCCTCGCCGAGGAACGAGAACGTCTCGCCGATGAAGAAGTCGGGCGGCCCTGCGTCGATCTGGCCCTGAAGCTGCGCGTCGATCAGTTCCCGAACGTGGTCGGCGCTCCCGGGATCGGCCGGGTCGTAGGCCCACGTGAGCGAGAGGTTGCCGGCGACGAGGGCGTCGGCCTCGGCGGCGACCTCTCGAGCGATGCGCACCGCGTTGCGGTTGATGTCGGCGACCTCGTCGCCCAGGCCGACCGTCGCGAGCTTGTCCTCGCTCGCGTAGAAGGTCATCGTCTGCAGCACCTCGGCGCCGGCACGCAGGAACTCACGATGGAGCTGGGCGAGCGCCTCGGGGTGCTCGATCACCACCTCGGGTGTGAACGGGCCCGCCTGCACGTACCCGCGCTTCTCGAGCTCGAGCAGGTAGCCGCCGTCCCCCAGCACCGGCCCCTGCGAGAGGCGTTCCAGGATCCCCCGTGACTCGGTCGACATCGCTCAGCCCTTCCCCTCGGCGATGCCCGAGTCTAGGTCCGGGATCACCCGGGAGGCCGGGTCGCCGCGACCATCGGTCACCCGGCGGCGAGATCGTCGCGCCTCGCGCCTCGCTCCTCGCTCCTCGCGGTGGCTCGGCCGGGACCTCACGGACCTGATGCAGGCCCGACTAGCAGGTCCCTGCCGAGTCGGAGCCGGCCAGGCCACAGGCTCCTTGAGCCCCGGACTGACAGGCTCCTTGAGCCTCGGACCGACGCAGCCTAGTGTGGTGACGCCCGCGGGAAGGAGTGACCGCGTGACTCGTCCTGGGGCCATCCGGAGGCCGGGAAGGTTCGTCGCGACGATCGCGCTCGTCCTGATGGCGAGCGCCGCCGCCGTTCCCTCCGTCGCCCGGCCCACGCCGCCGCCTCGCTGGCCGGTCTGCGGTGAGTGGCGTCGCGTTCGGGTGCCGGAAGGTGGGCTCGGCTCTGTCACAGATGTGGCCGTGGTGTCGCCGACCGACGCCTGGGCGATCTCCGACCATGGGTACGAGTCGTGGAACGAGTCACACGTCTACCGCTGGACGGGTCTCCGCTGGTCGGAGGTCCGGTTCCCGATCCGACCGAACCCTCGGCGGTTCTGGATCCTCACCGCGATCGAGGCCGTCACGGCCTCGGAGGTCTGGGTGGTCGGGTTCGAGTTCCTCGACACGGGCCGGTCCCGGGCGATCTCGGCCCGTTGGGACGGCTCGCGGTGGCGGCTGGTCCCGGTCGGGCAGACGGAGCGCGGCCTCGCGATCCACGGACTCGCAGTCACGCCGGGCACGCGCCGGTTGTGGGCGGTCGGGTCGGTCTTCACCTCGAGGGACGGTTCCACCGAAGCGCCGCTCGTGCTCCGCTGGTCGGGCCGGTCATGGCACCGGGTCGACGCTCCGAGTCCGGGCAGGGCCAGCTCGTTCGCCGACGTGGTGACGCTGGGGCGGAGGGCGTGGGCCGTCGGCTACGTCGACCGACGGGGCGAGGCGGCGCACATGCTTGCCTCGCGCTGGACGGGGAAGCGCTGGACCGTTCGGTCGGGGCCACGTGGTCGCCTGGAGGCCGTCGACGGCATCTCGTCGGATGAGCTCTGGGCGGTGGGGACCACGCCGGAGCGATCGGGCTACGGGCGCGGCCTGATCGTGAGATGGGACGGTTCCCGATGGTCACCCGCGCGTCGCATCGCTCGCACGTCGGAGCTACGGGACGTCGTGGTGACGTCCGCCTCCGACGCCTGGGCGGTGGGGCGGCAGGGCCGGCAGGCGCGGCCGTTCGTGCTGCGCCGGCACGGCGGTTCCTGGGGCGTCACCGCCCGACCAGACGCGCCCGGGTGGCTGACCGCGATCGGCGGCACTCCGAACAACCTGTGGACCTTCCGCACGCACTTCCCGGGCGGCGAGCCGGGGGAGATCGTCGCCTTCGACACCTACCACCGCTGCTGAGGAACCGCGCGATCAGCAGCCGAGTGAGTGGTCGCCGACGTCTGCTCGGCAGCGATCGCCTCCTGGCCCGCCGAACAGCCGGTCGTTCCCGCCGACGTCGTCGACGGCATCGAGCCGGTCGCCGCCGGGTCCGCCCGAGAGCAGGTCCCGGCCGGTGTCCGGGTACACGCCCTGTGCCACGGCGAGCGAGTCGTCCACGACGTCGTGCCCTGGACCGCCTCGCAGCACGTCGTCGCCACGGCCGCCGTTCGTACGATCGGCGCCCCCGCCGCCGAGCACCATGTCCGAGCCGTTCCCGCCGTCGAGCACGTTCGCGCCGCCGTCGCCGATCAACGTGTCGTCGTTGACGGAGCCTTCGGCATCTTCGATCGAGATCAGCCGGTCGGGTCCCTCGCCGGTGGCGAGACCCCTCGCCAGCTCCACGCGCACCGACCCGGGGGCGAGGAAGTAGGTGACCCGGTCGCGTCCGCCACCGCCGTCGATGCGGTCGCGACCCGCGAGGCCGGTGAGGCCGTCGTCGCCGAGGCCGCCGAGCACGCGATCCTGGCCGCTCCCGCCCATCGCGAAGTCGTTCCCGGCCCCGCCGGTCACCCGGTCGTGTCCACCGCCCCCTCGCACGTTGTCGTTGCCGCCGTCACCGGCGACCTGGTCGCGACCGCCCTGGCCGTCGATGAAGTCCTTCTCCCCGTCGCCGTGCAGGACGTCGTCGCCGTCGTCACCGCAGATGCGGTCGAGGCCACCGAGTCCGTCGATCGTGTCGTTGCCACCCAGGCCCACGATCACGTCGCGGTCGGGCGTGCCGGTGAGCGTGTCGTCGCCCGAGGTGCCGACGATCGTCGCCGATCGGCCGAAGCACCTCGACCCCGCGTTCGCCGGCTGCGGGCCCGACAGCGTGAGTGTGCCGAGAACCAACGCGGCGATCGCCACGAGGGGGCGAGCCGAGGACCGGAGCGACGTCACGACCGGACGCATCCGATCAGCGAGGCGCGTCGTCCTCGTCCTGTCCGGGGACGGGCGTGGCTTGCTCGAGTGCGTCTGCCTCCGGCGCGTCGTCCGGCACTTCGTCGAGCAGGCCGCGGTCCTGGTCCTCGTCCTCGCCGACCGGCTCCGCCTGTTCGAGCGCGTCGGCCTCGGGGATCGGTTCCCTCGTCTGATCGTCCATCTGATCGCTCACCGCAGCCTCCCGGGTCGGAACGAGTGCTCACATCGAGCCTACGCCTCGGCCACCCCCATCGGCCCGCCTCGAGGATCCGCTGGGCATCCCGGTCAGTCGGTGAGGAGCGACGCCGGCAGCCGGCTGCGCTCGCCCAGCAGGGCCGCCCAGTGGCGCGGCCCGGCGCGATCGAGCTGTTCGGGGACGGTCGAGAGGGTGAAATCTGCCGGGCTCAGCGCACCGAGCTCCTCAGGCACGACGGGGAAGGAGACCGTTCCTTGCGGCAGGGCGCGGGCGGAGTAGGGTGCCACGATCGTGGCACCGATGCCGTTGCGGGACGGATCGAGCATCACTCTGCCCTTCCGCTTGGCCTTGCGGAACTCGTCGGTGACGAGATCGGGACGACGCTCCGACACGATCGCGGTGAGGCGAGCCGCTGCCCGGCGGAGACCGTCGGCGCCCTCCCGCCGTTCGATCGGCACGACGATGTGCAGTCCCTTGCCGCCGGTGGTCTTCACGCCGCTCGCCAACCCGAGATCGTCGAGCACTTCCAGCACGAGACGTGCCACGTCGACGGCCGGCTCGAACGCGCCCTCAGGTGGGTCGATGTCGACGACCAACAGGTCCGGACGGTCGAGGCGATCGGCTCGGATCGGAGCCGGGTGCAGTTCCAGGGCGGCCTGGTTGCCCAGCCACGAGAGGGTGGCCGGATCGTTGCACACGATGTAGTCGACGTCGCGGCCGGCGCTGGGCGCGGGCAGCCGTACCGTGCGGATCCACGGCGGTGCGTAGTCCGAGACGGCCTTCTGGAAGTACGTCTTGCCGCCGACACCATCGGGCGCGCGCACCAGGGTGAGCGGCCGATCCCGGAGCCACGGCAACGCCACGGTCGCGACATCCGCGAGGTAGTCGGCGTAGATCCTCTTCGTGACGCCGATCGCCGGCCACAGGGGCTTGTCGGGGCGAGTGACCTCGACACGTGCCGGCGGCCGCGCGATCCGTCCGGACTTCATGCCTCCCAGCCTACGGACAACATGGGTGATCCAGACCATCGACGACCGTCCGGCGTCAACGGCACCATCATCGTCCTAGTGTGGTACCAGGAGGTGGTGACCGGTGGCGGTCGCCGAGAGCACGCATCCCACGACGTGGTGGCATCGCCTGGACGACGGGCGGATCCGCTGCGACGTGTGTCCGAGGGCGTGTGCCCTGCACGAGGGACAGCGAGGGCTCTGCTTCGTCCGAAAGCGTGAGGGCGACGCGATCGTGCTCACGACCTACGGGCGGTCCTCGGGCTTCTGCATCGATCCGATCGAGAAGAAGCCCCTGAACCACTTCCTGCCGGGCACGCCCGTGCTCTCGTTCGGCACCGCCGGGTGCAACCTCGCCTGCCGGTTCTGTCAGAACTGGGACATCTCGAAGTCCCGCGACGTCGACACGCTCGCTGCCGAGGCCTCGCCAGAGGCCCTGGCCGACGCGGCCGTCCGTCTCGGCTGCCGGTCCGTGGCCTTCACCTACAACGACCCGGTGATCTTCCTCGAGTACGCGGTCGACGTCGCCGATGCATGCCGGGAACGAAGCGTCCGCGCGATCGCGGTCACCGCGGGCTACGTGAACCCCGAGCCGGGGCGGGAGTTCTTCGCGCACATGGATGCGGCCAACGTCGATCTGAAGGGCTTCACCGAGGACTTCTACCACCGGATCTGCGCAGGCCACCTCGCCCCCGTGCTCGCCACGCTGGAGCACCTCGCGAACGAGACCGACGTCTGGTTCGAGCTCACGACGCTGCTGATCCCGGGGTTGAACGACGCCGATGACGAGCTCGATCGGATGACCCGGTGGGTCGTCGAGCGCCTGGGCCCGGACGTGCCGATGCACTTCACCGCGTTCCACCCGGACTGGAAGATGCTCGACCGCCCTCCGACCCCGCCCGAGACCCTGCGTCGCGCCCGTCGGATCGCGATCGACAACGGCGTGCGCTACGCGTACACGGGCAACGTGATCGATCCGGTGGGCCAGACCACCCGGTGCGCCGTGTGTGACGCCGACCTGATCGTACGCCGAGGGTACGAGATCACGGGCTGGGCGCTCGACCCGGGCGGCCGCTGCGCCGCGTGCGGCGCCCGGTGCCCCGGCGTCTTCGAGACCTCGCCGGGAACCTGGGGCGAGCGGCGCATGCCCGTGCGGCTGGAGAGGTGACCACGATGACCGGCGCGATCCGGTCGCCGATCGCCGCCGGCACGTTCTATCCGCAGGAGCGCGCCGCGCTGGCCGGCGCGGTGGATCGTCTGCTCGACGCGTCGACGCCGTGGTCGGGACCGCGTCCGTGGGGGATCGTCGTGCCGCACGCCGGCTACCGCTACTCCGGCCCGGTGGCGGTGAGCGCCTACGCCGCCGTGCAGGCGTTCCGCGAGGACATCGACCGCGTCGTCGCGATCGGCCCCGCCCACTTCGTGCCGCTCCTCGGGTGCGCGGTTCCATCGGCGAGCGCCTGGCGGACGCCGTTGGCCGACACGGCGATCGACGCCGATCTGCGCGAGGTCGCGGTCGGGGCCGGATGCGCCCTCGACGACGGGCCCCACACGCCCGAACACTCGCTGGAGGTGCAGTTGCCGTTCCTGCAACGTCTGCTCGGATCCGGCCTGCGCTTCCTCCCGATCGAGGTGGGACGGGCCCAGGCGGACGACGTGGCGACATTGCTCCGCGCGGTCGGCGGGCGAGCGGACCTCGTCGTCGTGAGCACCGATCTCAGCCACTACGAGGATCTCGCCACCGCTCGGCTCCTCGATCGACGCACCGCCGAGGCCGTGCAGGCACTCGACCCGGACGCGATCGGTCCCTCGGATGCGTGCGGCGTGTACGCGCTGCGAGGCGCGGTCGCCTTCGCGCGGTCGGCCGGCATGTCGATCCGCCTGCTCGACCTCCGGACCTCCGGCGACACGGCCGGCGACCCCGACCGGGTGGTCGGCTACGGCGCCTTCGCGATCACACGGTGAGCGCGGCGCCGGAGGAACGGCCGGCGATTCGCTCGTTCGGTTCAGCGCTTTCGCACCGACCGGTCCTGAGAGCCCAGGGTCGGTCGGAGCCCGCCGCCCTCGAACCTCCGCCGCATGCTGGAGATGGGAGGGGGTGAGGGATGCGACGACTCTTCGGATCACCGTCGAGACAGCGCTCGCCGTCGCGGCGTGGGTGGCTCGCGGCTTCTCTGACGCTCGGTGTCGCCGTGTCGATGATCGCGGCGGTCGGGGGCCAGGCCGGGGCGTCACGCGCCGATTGGCCGCAACTCGGGCGTGGCTCTGAACACACCGGTTACCACCCGTTCGAACGCGACGTGAGCCCGGCGACCGTGCCGGGCTTCGCAAAGCTGTGGCAGCGAGACCTGACCCCGAAGCCCGACCCGTCCCTGAGGCAGGTGTACGCGGGCTCGGTCGTCGCTCAGGGCCTCGTGTTCGCGGCGCCGATGAAGTCGAGCCCGTGGGACGGGGGTAGTCACACCACATTGTGGGCGCTCGATGCCCGAACCGGCGAGCCGGTGTGGAAGACGACCGACCTCGGGTGGTTGGTCGCGACGCCCGCCGTGAGCCGCGGTGTCGTCGTCGTGAACGCCAGCAACCCGTTCCAGGCGGTCGCGTTCGACGCGGAGACCGGCGAGACCCTCTGGCGTCATCGCACGACGTTCGGTGCGACCGAGGGAGAGAACTTCCAGGGCGCCGCCCCCGTGATCGCACACGGCACCGCGATCGTCTCGACCACAGGGGACTCGTTCGAGGGCGCGCAGGTCGGTCGACTCTGGGCGTTCGACGTCGAGACCGGAGACGTCGTATGGATGAGGCACCAGAGCTGGGCTCGGCCGGCGATCGCGGGCGGTGTCGTCTACGCGAGCCGCGGCTCGTGGTCACCGGACGAGGGAAGCGATGGCCGTCCGCTGGTCGCCCTCGACCTGCGTAGTGGCTCGGCCCGCTGGCGCGCCGGCCTCGGACCGCACGGCACGATGATCGGCGCGCCGGCCGTAGCGGGCGGCGTGGTCTACACCACCGTGTGGCGGCCCGGTCGCGGGGCCACGATGGTCGCGCTCTCGGCACGGAACGGGCATGTGCGATGGCGCGAACCGTGCGCACATGTGATCCTCGGCGCTCCGCCGGTCGTCGCGCCCGATCGCATCATGGCCGAGACGGCGCACGGCAGCCTACTCGCCTTGCGTCGCTCCGACGGCGAGTACCTTTGGCTCGCACAGATCGACCCGCGCTCCCGCCACGTGACCACGTGCGTCGAGGGCGCGTGCGCCAGCCCGGCAGCGGCCAACGGAGTGGTCTTCGCGATCGCCGGTGACCGGATCCGTGCGTTCCGACTGTTCAACGGCGAACCGCTCTGGTCGCGTGGCATCGGCGACCCGACCGACGACACGTTCGGCATCACCTCCAGCCCCGCCATCTCGCGTGGCACGGTCTTCGTCGGCTCGGACACCGGTCATCTGTTCGCCTTCAGCCAGCGGTGAGAGGCGGGAGCGCGATGTCCTCCGGGATACCGGTGCGAAGGCGAACCTTCCTGGCGGCCGGCACGCTTGTCCTGCTGGGGGCGTGCACGGACGAAGGGGCGGTGACGACGTCGGCCCCGACGGCGGCCCTTCCCTCGCCCGACCGTGATCGCCGGGACGCGCTCGAGGACGTCCTGGCAACGCGACGGTCGATCCGCAGCTTCACCCAGGAGGCCGTCGACGAGGCGGAGATCTCCCAGCTCGTATGGGCGGCGCAGGGCGTGACCGCTCCCTGGGGAGGGCGGACCGCGCCCTCGGCCGGCGCCCTGTACCCGATCGAGGTATACGTCGCCACCTCCGAGGCGCTACGACGCTACGTGCCCGAGGACCACGGGTCGGTCGAGCTCGCACACGAGGACCGGCGTCCGCGCATCGCGCAGGCGACAGGCCAGGGGCCACCCTCGGCCGCACCGGTCCTCGTCGTCATCACCGGTTCGGTGTCGCGGACCGCGGCCAAGTACGGAGACCGGGCCGAGCGCTACGTGCAGCTCGAGGCCGGCCACGTGTGTCAGAACCTGCTGCTCGAGGCGACGGCGCTCGGGCTCGCGGCGGTGCCGGTGGGAGCGTTCTCCGATGATGGGCTCCGCCAGGCGCTCGGCATCGAGGACGACGAACTGCCTCTCTACGTCGTGCCGATCGGGCACCCTGGGGAGGGCGCGTAGCTCTGCAGCGACCATCCCTGTCATCCCGTGACGCACGCGACATCATGCCCGAATGAAGACGCTCGATCCGGCACCCCACTCGCTCGACGCAGGGTCGGTCGCCCGCACGCTCGAGACCGATATCGAGCGCGGCCTCCAGCCCGAGGAAGCGGCGGCGCGTCTCGCGCGCGTCGGCCCGAACGCGCTGCGCGAGCCGCTGCCCACGCCACGCTGGCGTCGCTTCGCTCGACAGTTCGCCGACCCCCTCGTGACCCTGTTGCTCGCGGCGACCGCGATCTCGGCGCTCGTGTGGCTGCTGGAGGGCGCCCACGCGTTGCCGGTCGAGGCGATCGTCATCCTCGCGATCGTGCTGCTCAACTCGGTGCTCGGCTACGTCCAGGAGGAGCGCGCGGAGCAAGCCCTCGCCGCGTTGATGGCGATGACCGAGATCTCGGCGACGGTCGTCCGAGGAGGGCGATCCGGGCCGGTACCGGCGCGCGACCTCGTGCCCGGCGACCTGATGCTCCTGGAGGCCGGCGATGCGATCGCTGCCGATGGACGGCTGGCGCGGTCGGTCTCGCTCAGCACCGGCGAGGGGGCCCTCACCGGCGAGAGCCAGCCGGTCTCGAAGGGCGTCGAGGCCGTCGGGCAGGACACGCCCCTCGGCGACCGCACCGACATGGTCTTCTCGGGCACCGTCGCGACGTTCGGTCGCGGCGCCGCGATCGTGACGGCCACGGGCATGGGGACGGAGCTCGGCACGATCGCCGGCCTGCTCGAGAGGGTCGAGCGGCAGGAGACGCCGCTGCAGCGGGAGATCGCCCGTGTCGGGCGCGTGCTCGGCGTCGCGGTGATCGCGGTCGCGATCATCGTGATCGCCTCGATCCTCGCGGCCTCCGAGGTCGAGGGCACGGCCGGGTTGATCGACGTGATGTTGATCGGCGTGTCGCTCGCGGTCGCCGCGGTGCCAGAGGGGCTGGCGACGATCCTCACGGTGGTGCTGGCCCTCGGCGTGCAGCGCATGGCGCGGCGCCACGCGATCATCCGGAGGCTATCCGCGGTCGAGACGCTCGGCTCCGCGACGGTGATCTGCTCCGACAAGACCGGCACGCTCACGCGTAACGAGATGACCGTGCGTGAGGCCGTGACGGCGTCGGGGTCGGCGCTGCTGGGCGGGACCGGCTACCGGCCCGACGGTGAGGTCACCGCGGCCGACGGCTCGCCCTTCCAGGGGGCCCCGTGCGCCCAGGACGTCCGATGGCTGTTGCGAGCGGCGGCGCTCGCATCCAACGCCACGCTCGAGGAGCGCGACGGTGCGTGGCACGTCCGCGGAGATCCGACCGAGGGCGCCCTGCTGGCGGCCGCGGGGAAGGTCGGCGAGGGCCCCGGGGCCGCCGACGGCCGTCTCCCACGGATCGACGAGGTGCCGTTCTCGTCGGAGCGCAAGCGCATGAGCACCGTGCACCAGGACGTCGAGGCTCCCGGCCGGCTCTTGGTCTTCACGAAGGGCGCGCCCGACGTGCTCCTGGCTCGATGCACCGATGAGCGACACGGTGACGAGGTGGTCGCCCTCACGCCGGCGCGCCGTGAGGAGATCCTCGCCTCGGTCGAGGATCTGGCGGCCCGCGCGATGCGCACGTTGGCCGTCGCCGAGCGCCGCATCGTGCCCGACGCCTACGCAGGACCGGACGAGGCGCTCGAGCGGGACCTGGTGTTCGTCGGGGTGGTGGGCATGATCGACCCTCCTCGCGAGGAGGCGGCGGCGGCCGTCGCGGCGGCGCAGGGAGCCGGGGTCAGGGTGATCATGATCACCGGCGACCATCCGGTTACCGCCCGCGCGATCGCGCGTGAGGTGGGCCTCACGACGGGAGACGGACGGGTCGCCACCGGCATCGACCTCGAGCGCATGGACGAGGACGCCCTCGACGCAGACCCTCGACGACGTCTCCGTCTACGCGCGGGTGAGCCCCGAGCACAAGCTCCGCATCGTGCGCTCGCTCCAACGAGGCGACGAGGTCGTCGCGATGACCGGTGACGGCGTCAACGACGCGCCGGCCCTGAAGACGGCCGACATCGGCGTGTCGATGGGCATCGCCGGCACCGACGTCTCGAAGGAAGCCTCGGACATGGTCCTCACCGACGACGACTTCGCGACGATCGTGGCGGCGATCGAAGAAGGCCGCTCGATCTTCGCGAACATCCGGAAGTTCATCCGCTACCTGCTGTCGTCGAACACCGGCGAGGTCATGACGATGTTGTTCGGCATCGTGTTCGCCGCTGTACTCGGACTCACGGGCGGGGGGAACGGGATCGTGACCCCGCTGCTCGCGACCCAGATCCTGTGGATCAACCTGCTGACCGACGCCGCACCCGCCCTCGCCGTGGGGGTCGATCCGCCCGATGTGCGCCGGATGCAGAGCCCGCCGCGGGGACGCACGGAGCGCGTGGTCGACGGCCCGATGTGGGTGAGCATCGGGCTCAACGGCTTCGCGATGGCGGCGGCGACCCTGTTCGTGCTCGACCTTGAGCTCCCCGGCGGTCTGATCGAGGGTGAGACGAGCGAGGGCGTCGCGCGCACGATGGCGTTCACCGCGCTCGTGCTGGCCCAGCTGGTGAACGTCTTCAACTCCCGCTCCGATCACCGGAGCGCGTTCCGTGGGCTGTTCTCCAACCCGCTGCTCTGGGGCGCCGTCGGACTCTCGGTGCTGCTCCAGGTGGCCGTCGTCTACCTGCCGTTCCTCAACACGGCTTTCGGGACTGAGCCCCTCACCGCGTCTCAGTGGGGCGTCGCGATCGGGGCCGCGAGCGTCGTGCTGTGGGTCTCGGAAGCGCGGAAACTCCTGTCCGCGCTCCTCGACCGGCGGTGATCGAGTCCCTGGTCTCGCTCGTGGCTCAGTCGTGTTGGTACTTGAACGAGATGTTGACCCGTGCCCGGTAGTGGGCGACCTTCCCGTCCTCGATCGTGAGGTCGAGCTTCACGATCTCCCCGACGCGCAGGTCGCGGAGCGACTGGGCCGCGGTCTCGACCGCATTCCTCGCGGCCTCTTCCCACGACGTCGTGCTGGTGCCGATCACTTCGGTGACTCGGTAGATGCTTTCGGTCATCGTCCATCCCTCCGTTGTGCTCTCCTCGATGCCAGTCGACCACATCTCGCTCCGCACCGCATCGAGCCCGGTGGGTCGCGCTCCGCTTGCGCGGGAGCAGCGACGAGGCGTAGAACCACTACGATCCACGAAGGAAGGTTCGCCGACGTGCGGGCCGGGTCTGAGAGGAGCATCTCCCGCCATGGACATCGGCTTCTTCGACATCATCTGGTACGTGATCGCAGGCCTCGTGATCGGAGCCCTCGCGCGGCTGCTCCTGCCGGGCAAGCAATCGATGGGCTGGGGCCTGACGATGCTGATCGGGATCGTCTCCGCGGTCGTGGGTGGGCTCCTCTGGAACGCGATCTTCTCCGGCAACGAGGGCATCGCGTGGATCGGGTCGATCATCGTGGCGATCGTGATCATCGTGCTGTACGAGCGGATGGTCGCCAAGCGAGCCTGAGCCCTCGTCGGGTGCCGGCTCTGAGATCGCGGGCCCAGCAGGCGCCGTGCTCAGGCCTCCTCCAGCAGGGCGCGCTCGTCGGCGAGGGCGATCACGAGATGCCCCCTGGCGTTCGGGTGCAGGGGAGCCGGATCGTCCGGGCCCTGCACGTAGGACTGGTCGGTGCAGAGTTCGTGCCCGCTGAAGTCCGGCGCGACCGATCGGTAACCGAAGGTCTCGGCGCCGTTCGCGAGGACGGTGTTCAGGGCGTCCAAGCGGTCGAGCAACACGCCGATCTTCTCCGACGTCAGCCCCGATGAGGCGAGGCAGTCCACCTGCGCGTCGAACGGCACGTAGTACTGGTTGATCAACACCAGCGGGTCACCCGGCAACGCCGCGAGCTGTCGGAGCAGGTCGTAGTAGTCCTGCGTGAAGTCGTCGAGGGAACGCTGGAAGAACGCCGTGAGGGCACGGTCGTCACAGACCTCCGACGCTCCGCACAGACGAACCAACGTGCTCCAGCGCATGTCGTTGGCACCGATGTTGATGATGACCACCTCGGCTCCGACCGCTCGCTTCGCAACGGCCAGCTGCGGTGGTACCCAGCGGTCACCGACGAACTGCGAGCCGAGGATCCCCCGCTCGATCGTCGCCCCGCTGCACCCCAGGTTGTCGACGGTCCAGTCGTTCACCCGAGCGAGCGTCAACGCGAAGGCGAAGGCGCTGCGCTGGCAGGCTTCGTCGTCGGCGGTCGCCTCCGGCAGCGACGGTCCGCCGAGCCCGGCGGCCGTGGAGTCGCCGAGCACGATCGCCTGGACCCCGGGCTGTGGCGGCCCGGCGGCCACGGGGACCGGCAGTCGTTCCTCGCGGCCCACCAGCTCGCTCAGGTTGTCGACCCGACGAAGGACGTTGGGCGCCGTGAAGGCGGTGACCATGATCGCACTCAGGTTCACGGTCTCGACGAACAGGAGGCCGCCGAGCACGGTGACGAGCGTCCGCCGCCAGCCGTACCGGCGCCAGCCCGCGATCGCTCCCAGCAGCAGGACGGCACCGAGGGCGACGAACCCGATCTCCCACAGGAAGTACCGCCGCCATCCGGCGGCGAGCCGCTCGCCGAGGTCGGCCGCCGTCCCCTGCCGCGATCCGGGCACGAACAGGTTCGTCACCTGCTCGTTGATGCTGATGTCGGTCAGCACCAGCCGGGGTCTGACGGGGCCGATGAAATGCACCTCCGTCGGCAACGACTGCCCGAACAGGACGATCTCGCCGGGACCGGCCGTGTCGAAGGTCGGTCCCGCCGTCCCGACCGCGACGGTCTGTCCGAGCGTCGAGACGGACTGCTCGGGCGTCACCTGCAGGGCGAACGCGATCGCGGCGGCCGAGACGGCGACCAGCGTGCCGACGATGAGGAGCCCTCGGAGGACCCGTCGGCGCACGGTAGGCGCTACGCGGCGCGTATCGGGGGCGATCGTACGATCACGCTCTCAGGAGCCGAACCAGCGGGCGCGCCGGCTCGATCCGAACTCGGCCTTCTCGGCGGCCGTCTCGGCCGACGGTGCGGTGAACGTGCCGGTCGGCTGACCCGGGGTCGAGAAGAAGTCGACGTCGACGCGGGCGACCTCGTGATCGCCGAACTCGATCCAACACGCGCCGGTGCCGTCGAAACCCGGGGGCTCACCCTCCCCGCGGATCCGCGCGATCAGCTGGTCCGCGACAGCTCGCGCGGCGCGCTCGGCGAACGCTCCCGCCTTGGCCGTGCCCACGCTCGTGACGTCGCCCACCGCGTAGACGCCGGAGAAGCGGGTCGCGAGCGTCTGCGGATCCACCGGGATCCAGCCGTCTTCCGTCATGCCGGCATCCTGCACGACCGCAGGCGCTCGGTGCACCGGGATGCCCAGGAACAGGTCGTAGGACAGACGGCTGCCGTCGTCGAGCACGGCTTCACGGGTGTGCGCGTCGAGCGCCGCGACCCGCCGGCCGGGCACGAACTCGATGCCTCGCTCGGCGAACCTCGCGAGGATCGCGTCCGATGTTGCGGGCGACGGGGGCACCGGGGTGCCGAACGGCATCACGACCTGGATCCGGACGTCGTCACGCACACCGCGCTCGCGCACGTGCTCGTCGAGCAGGATCGCCGCCTCGCTCGGGGCCGGCGGGCATTTGAACGGGGCGCCGCAGACGCCGACGATCGCGGTCCCGGACGCGAAGGTGGGCAGCACGTCGCGCACGATCTCGGCGCCGGTGACCGTGTAGAACTCGTTGCCGGCCTCGGCGAGACCCGGCGTGGCCGCGAGGTCGTAGTCGGCGCCGAGAGCCACCACGATCACGTCGGCCTCGTAGGTGTCGAGATCCGTCACGACGCGTCGGGCCTCGGGGTCGATCGACGTGATGGTCTCTTGGCGGAATCGGACGTGGGGCGTCGTGATGTCGGCGTAGCGGAGGCGGACGGCCTCAGGTGTCCGCTTGCCGAACATCACGTCGAGCTTGGAGTAGCCGAACACGAAGGCGTCCGCGCGGTCGATCAGCATGACCTCGACCTCGTCACCGAGCTCCTCCGCGAGGCGGGTAGAGAGCTCGAGGCCACCGAAGCCGGCGCCGAGCACGAGGACTGAGGTCGTCACGGGCTCAAGGATAGGCGCGTTGGCTTCCTGGAGCCTGGGGGCTCGTATGCGAGGGGTGCCACACTGGTGACATCACTCACGGAAGGAGAGATCGATGGAGTTCGGACGGTTCGGATTCGGATCGATCGAGATCGACGGTGAGACGTACGAGCACGACGTCGTCATCGAGGACGGCGGCATCCGCAAACGCAAGAAGGGACCCTCGAAGCCGCTTCGCGCGCGGTACGGGCACACGCCGCTGTCGAACGCCGAGGACATCCCGTGGTCGTGCCGCCGCCTGATCGTGGGCAGCGGCGTCGACGGGGCGCTCCCGGTGGTGGAGGACGTCACCGCCGAGGCCGAGCGCCGCCGGGTCGATCTGGTCGTGCTGCCCACGGCGGAGGCGATCGACGAGCTTCGCGCGGGGGAACCGGAGACGAACGCGATCCTCCACGTGACGTGTTGATCCTCAGCGGGTTGTTCCGGGGCTGAGGTCGGCGTCGGGCCACTCCCGCCGCAGCGACTGGGCAGGGACCTCCGCAGTGGTGCCAGCGCGCCAACCGTGAGGTCCCTGCCCAGTTGCTGCGAAGAGCTGGGGAGGGACCCCGACTCAGCGGCTCCTCGGAGGGACGTCTACGATGGGGCCGTGCGAGGGGACAGGGTCGAGGTGACCGTGGACGTCGGCAACGGTGTGCAGACGTTCGAGGTCGTCGCGACCCGCGCCGGGCGTCGGGTCGAGGTCACGACCGGACGGACGATCGTCGAGGTCACGGAAGTCACCCGCGGCGGGACGCCGGTGCGAACGGCGAGGTTCATGGCGTCGCGCGTCGTGGCGCTGGTCGAGCATCCGGCCGAGCGAGGCGTCCGGCCCGTCGGCGGCTCGCCCACCTCGTAGTTCGACGCGCATCGCTGCGTGATGACTCGCTGAGGACCGAGCGGTTCAGCCGGCGATCGCGGTGGCGAGCACGAAGGGGTGCACCGGCCCGCTGCCGGCCCGGCGGAGGGCGCGCGCGACCGCCGTGAGCGTCCACTTGGAGTCAGCGAGGTCGTCGACGAGCAGGACGGGGCCGAGGGGCAAGGATGCCGCGGCGTCCTTCACCTCGAACGCGTCCCAGACGTTGCGCACCTGCTGGGCGCTGTTCTGCATCGCGGCCTGCGGCTGATTCTCCTCGACCTTGCGCACCACCTCATGGAACGGCATGTCCAACGCCGCGGCCAATCGTCCCGCGAAGTCAGGCACCAGATCCGGATGCGTCATCGACGGCACGCATGTCAACCACGTGGGTGCGGGCTCCGGCGTCCAGCGGTCGGCGATCAGCGAGGCCGACGCCGACACGAGCTCGTCCGCGAAGCGCTCGTCCTCGCCGCGTCCCGAGGCGACGAGCCGGCCCCACCCCCCGTCTCCGACGACCGAGAGCGCGCGGCCGACCTCCGGCCGCTCCTCCTCGGCGATCCGTCCCTTCGGCAACCCGAACGCCGTGAGCCCGGAAGGCCACTGCTTCCGCGGCTCCACGAACAGATCGAACCCGCGCAGGTGCTCACGGGCGGCCGCGCGCAGCTCCGGCGACGCCGACACGACCAGCGGCTCGCCCACGCACCACATGCACCGCCCGCACGGCTGCGCACCCAGGTCGTCGAGCTCGCGGCGCAGGAACTCCATCAGGCACCCGTCGTGTCGCGCGTAGCGGCGCATCGCCTCCTGCTCGTGCCGCCGCAGCGCGGTGATGTGCTCGACGCGCTCGGCAGGGTAGGCCCAGGCCTCGTCCGTGCGCAGGTAACCGCCGCGCTCACGCTCGACGGCGCCTTCCACCTCGAGCACCTTCAGCATCGACTCGAGCCGGCCCCGCCGCACGTTCACGGCCGCCATCAGGTCGTTCAGTGACATCGGCCCGGCGTCGGCTTCAGCGCCGAGCAGCCCCACGATGCGCTCGGCCTGCTCCCTCGGAGGGAACGCCGTCTCGATGAAGTAGTCCTGGATCTCGCGGTCCTCGACGCCGCAGAGCAGCACGGCCGGCGCGTGATCGAGGGCGCGACCGGCGCGTCCGACCTGCTGGTAGTAGGCGATCGGCGACCCGGGGCTCTGGTAGTGGATCACGAACCCGAGATCGGGCTTGTCGAAGCCCATGCCGAGCGCGCTCGTCGCGACGAGCGCCTTCACCTCGTTCGCGAGCAGCGCCTGCTCGAGCCGCACGCGGTCGTCGTTGTCGGTGGCGCCGCTGTACGCCTCGGCCTCGATGCCCTGACGGCGCAGGAACGCGGCCACCCGCTCACCGTCGGCGATCGTGAGCACGTAGACGATGCCCGAGCCTTCCAGCTCGGGAAGCGTCTCGGCGAGCCACGCCATGCGCTCGGCCTGGCTCGGCACGTCGGCCACGGCGAGCGCCAGGCTCTCCCGGTCGAGCGGGCCCCGCAAGGTCAACAGCGAGGCACCGAGCTGGTCGGTGATGTCGGCGATCACCCGGTCGTTCGCGGTCGCGGTCGTGCAGAGCACCGGCACGTCGGCCGGCAGCGCCTCGAGCACGCGCACGATGCGCCGGTAGTCCGGGCGGAAGTCGTGGCCCCAGTCGCTGATGCAGTGCGCCTCGTCGACCACGAGCAGTCCGACCGTGCGCGCGATCACGCTCAGCATGCGGTCGCGGAAGCGCTCGTTCGCGAACCGCTCGGGCGAGACGAGCAGCAGGTCGATCTCGTCGTTCGCCAGACGCTCGGCGATCGGCTCGAACTCCTCGGGGTTCGTGGAGTTGATCGTCTCGGCGCGCACGCCGATGCGCCCGGCCATCTCGATCTGGTTGCGCATCAGCGCGAGCAGCGGGCTGACGAGCAAGGTCGGGCCGGCGCCCTGCTCGCGGAGCAGCCTCGTCGCGATGAAGTAGACGGCCGACTTGCCCCACCCGGTGCGCTGCACGAGCAGCACACGCCCACGGTCGCGCGCGACCGCATCGATCGCCTCGAGCTGCCCCGGCCGGAAGTCGGCGTCGGACCCGAGCATGTGGTGCAGGTGCGCGAGCGGTGTTGCGACGTCGGTCATGCCAGCACGGTAGCCGCTGCAGCGGACACGGCGGTTCCTCGACGGCCCTACGTCAGGTAGCGGGCGAGGGCGAATCCATCGCCGCCGAAGAGGCCGATCTCCCCGACCACGACGAGCTTCCCGTCGGGCTGGAGCGCAGCGCCTGCACCGTACGCGTTACCCGGGAAGAACGTGGCGATCTTCCCGTCGCCGCCCCAGCTCGTGTCGAGCGAACCGTCCCGCAGGCAGCGGATCACGACGAATCGCGGAACGCCTTCCTCGATGGTCTCGTGAGGCCACGAGGCGCCGGCGGCCAGGATCCGACCACCGGGCTGGAGCGCCAGCGCGGACAGGTGCTGTTCGGACCCCGCGACCTGTGTGTGCACGACACCGTCACCGCCGAACGACGCATCGAGCCGGCCGTGGGGGAGGAACCGCGCGATCGCCAAGAGGAAGATGTCGTAGCTACCCGCCGCCAGGATCCGTCCGTCGGGCTGGATCGCCACCGCCGACCCGGACATCGCATGCGCTCCGACCTTGCCGTCACCGCCGAAGGTCCGGTCGAGCGAGCCGTTCGGCAGGTACCGCGCGAGCGCGAGGCCGGAGGAGCGGGACCCGGCCACGACGATCCGGCCGTCGGTCTGGAGCGCCACCGCGCGCGCCCCGCCCGAGGCGAACGGAGTCGCGACCATGCCGCCGTCACCGAAGGCCAGGTCCTTGGTCCCGTTCGCTCGGAAGCGCGCTATGGCGAAGCCATCGTTCCCACCGACCGTCCCGACCACCACGATCCGACCGTTGGGCTGGATCGCGAGGTCCTCGCCGCCCCAGAAGTGTGCCGGGCGCGGCGTCCCGGCGATGCCGTCGCCGCCGAACGTGGGGTCGAGGGTGCCGTCGGCCAGGTACCGGACGATGACGAACCGTTCGCCGTCGTCGGTCCCGGTCGCGACGATCCGACCATCCGGCTGGAGCGCCACCGCGGTCGCCGCGTCCCCCAGCGCACCGATCGGCGTCGCGACGAGCCCGTCGACGCCGAAATCGGGGTCGAGCGTGCCACCGGGCAGGTACCGAGCGACGGCGAACATGCCGCCCACCCATCCGGCGATCACGATCCTCCCGTCGGGCTGGACGGTCACCTCGCTCGCCGCGGCACCGTCCGGGTACGTCGTCGCGACCTTGCCGGCGTCGCCGAACGAGGGATCGAGGTCACCGTCGGCCGCGCGTACCGGCCCCGGGACGAGCGCGACGAGAAGTGCGATGGCAGCCAGAATGCTGAGACGATGCCGGACCGCGTGTCGTCCGTGTCTCATCGCGGTGCCTCCACATTCAGTGTACGCCCGCGGCGCCGGGCCGATGCCCCGGCGGCGCTCAGTCGAGCAGGGCTTCGAACGCCCGCAACGTGTCGCTCAGCCGTTCGGCCAGCGTGGTCGCGAGCCATCGGTGCAACGCCGCGGCCAGCTCCGGCTCGTCGGCCTCCAGCTGCTCGATCGACGACCGGCTGAGCCGCAGCACCACGCTCGGCGTCTCGGCCACCACGTCCGCCGTCCGTGGAACGCCCGTGTACATCGCGATCTCTCCGACCACCACGCCCGGGCGCACCGCGCGCAAGCGCATCCGCGTCCCCTCGGGCGTCACCATCTCGACGCTCAGCCGGCCCGACTCCAGCACGAACACGTCGTCGGGCGGATCGTCCTGCCGGATCAGCGTGGTCCCTTCGGGGAGCTGCATGCGTTCGAGGTACGTCTCCAAGCCCACCGGCAGACCTGCGAGGGCCTCGCTCGACCCGTCCGCGGCGACGACCGGGCCGGCGGCGCCCTCGAGCAGACCGTCCTCGCACCGCTGCAGGCCCCGATCCAGGTCCGGCTCGTACCTGACGATCCCCTCGGAGGCGGCGACCCCGCCGCGCTCCAGCCGCCCCCGCACCGCCTCCGGCCCGTCCGTCAGCACCAGCTCGAACCCGTGCGCTTCCGCGAGCTGGGCCACCTTGCGGAACGACATCACCGCCGAGGAGTCCATGCCCGTCACTCGCCGGAGGTCGATCAGCAGGAACCGCAACCCCGCGCCCTCCACCCGTTTCCGGATCCGTTCGAGCAGTCCGCTCGACGTTCCGAAGAACACGAACCCGTTCACACGGAGGATCTGCACGCGCTCGCCCAGCGACCGCAGCGCCTCACGCTCGTCGAGCGACCGGTCGACGTTGCTGTGGTACGTCTCGCCGAACGCCACCTCGTGCACCTGCTCGAGCCGGCTGTAGTTCACGGCGAAGAGCACGACCGCGAGCACGAGACCGACCGCGACCCCCGGCAACAGGCCACGTCCGATGATCGTGGCGAGGATGCCGAGGACGACGAGGTACTCGCTCAGGGGCAGCGATCGTCGCTTGTCCCACACCCACTCGACGATGAAGGCGAGGCCGACGAAGACCAGCACGCCACCCACGATCAACCGAGGGATCAGCTCGATCATCGCCGCGCCGAACACGACGGCCGAGAGCGGGACGAGCGCCGCCACGAAGCCCGGCCACCGCCCGCTGACGCCCATCTGCCTCGCGAGCGCCGTCAGGCTGAGCGCGTGGTACCCGGGGATGCCGCCGAAGGCGCTGGAGACGACGTTCACGATCCCGGCGTCGCGGAGCTCCCGGTTCGTGTCGAGATCGGTGCGCAGGACCAGCTCGATCCCGCTCACGTTGAACAGGGCCGCGATCACGGCGACGAAGATGGTGGTGGCGATCCCCGCGATCTGATCGAGGACCGCCGACCAGTCCGCTTGCTGCAGGGCATCGGTCACCGTCCCCGGTTCCCACAGGTCGCCCGATGGGAACGGTCCGAGGAGCCAGAGGCCCTCCTCCACCTCGTCGAGCGAGGATCCGGTCACGAGGACGCCGACCGCGAACAGCACCAGCCCGAGGCCGATCACGGCGGGGATCACGAGCGGACGGTTCACGACCCGGGTCGCGACGAGCAGGATGATGCCGAAGGCGAGCGCCGGGAGCCAACGCAACAGCTCGTCGTGGCGCGTCAGGTCGTTGATCGTGCGCATGTAGGGCTGGATGCTCGCCGCGACGCCGATGCCACCCTTGAAGAGCAGCCACCCGGTTCCGGCGAGGAAACCGCCCACGACGGGGTACGGCACGTAGCGGACGAGGTTGCCCAGCCGGAACACCCCGAGCAGCGCGAACGTGATGCCGGTCGAGAGCGTCACGACAACGGTCGCGGCGACGACGGTGAGGAACGCCCGGTCGAGGCTCCCGAACGCGTCAAGTGCCGTGGTCGTGGCGACGACCGCGAGCACCGCCGCAGCCGCGTCCTGCACGCTGCCGACCACGCCGCGCGCCCCCGCCCTCCAGGCCAGGATCGCGAGCGTCACCGCCGCCGCGACCAGATACAGGCCGATGCCCTGAGAGAGGAAGTACGAGAGGTAGCCGCCGAACACGAGGGCGGCGAACGAGATCGCCAGAACGACCTCGACGGCTCCGATGATCACGCCGGCGGAGAGTGACGCCAGCACGTGCGCGGATCGTCGCTCCTCGGACACGGTCCCCCCTCCGCCCTGCGTGAACGCCTGTGCCGGAACGACCCTAATGCGAAGGGGGTCGGTCCCGCCAGGGGACGGGATCGAGGAACCGTTGCCGATCCTCATCGGTGAACGGACGGCGAATCGGGGGTGGATCGGGTCTCGCTCCCGCGCCGACTCGGCATGGACCTCCGTGTTCTGAACGCTGGTCCCACTACGGAGGTCCCTGCCAAGTTGCCCCGGGGGCAAGAGCCCCGGGGGCTCGCGACCGAGATGCCAGCTGATGCCGGGGCGTGGCGGGGGCGGTCGCGCGCCGGCCGCACGGCTAGGGTCAAGACCGTGACCCGGGGAAGAGGTGACGCCGGCGACCATCCGAGCCACCGCATGACCGCGCTGGCCCGGGTGATCCTGTGCGGCGGGCTCGGGGTCGTCGTTGCCGGGGTGGCCGCGTTGCTCGCCCCCTGGCAGGTGTCGAGCCTCCTGGGGTGGGATGCGGCGGCGGCGGCCTTCTGCCTGTGGGTCTGGATCGTGGTTCGCGGCGCTGATGCCGACGGCACCCAGCGGCACGCGACCCGTGAGGACGCCTCGCGCACCGCCGCCGACCTCGTCCTGATCGCCGCGAGCGTCGCCAGCCTCCTGGGCGTGGGCGTCGTGTTGCTGAAGGCGTCGGGTGAGTTCGGCATCCCACGAGCGCTGACAGTGGGCCTGGCGGTCGCAACGGTCGTGTTGTCCTGGCTGGCCGTGCAGACGGTGTTCACCCTCCGGTATGCGCACCTGTACTACCTCGACGGCGGTGGCATCGATCTCCACGACGAGCGACCGCCGAACTACGGCGACTTCGCATACGTCGCGTTCACGCTCGGCATGACCTATCAGGTCTCGGACACGGACCTCACGTCAAGGAGGATCCGGGTGGCGGCGCTGCGCCACGCCGTGCTCTCCTACG
Organism: uncultured Actinomycetes bacterium; assembly: GCA_963734685.1. Lineage (GTDB taxonomy): Bacteria > Actinomycetota > UBA4738 > UBA4738 > HRBIN12 > JAOUEA01. Next base: position 1,244,573 of record CAVTIC010000001.1, read on the forward strand.
TGTTCGGGATCGCGGTGATCGCCGTCACGATCAACGTCGTCGCGGGCCTCCTCGGTCGCTGATCGCGGCACGCCGTGTCGGTCCGGGCGCACGACCCCGAACGGTTGAGGAAGCCTGATCAGCCTGCGTGGTTGCCGCAACGCCTGACCTGCGGCACCATGTGCGGTACGAGAGGAAGGAGGTGGTCCAGCTTGCATGAACAGCTCGAGACCCTCGAGGTGACTGGCTGCTGAGCCGTCCCTCGCGGGCCGGGGTCACCTCCCCGCCCGCATGCCGGGCGACCGGCAGAATCTCAACCAGCTCACCGACCTCACGTGTTCCGGCTGGTCAACCGGACGAAGCCTCGTCAGAGGCCGAAGTACTCGTGAGGGATAGGCAACCGAACGGGCCGGGTCCTACATGGGCCCGGCCCGTTCGATTCTAGATGTCCTTGCGGCTGCTCAGATCGCTCGATCGACCCCTCGAGAAGGAGCCGTCTTCCTCGGCGCGGTGACGGGGAGACCATCGGTCACCGCCGGCCTCGGCGGCGAAGTCATGTGGCGCTCGTCGACTGCCGCGGGCGGCAGGCCGATCCCGCGCAGGATCATCTGGGAGTGCAGCACGATGTGGGCGATGATCGGCGCGAGTAGGTTCCCGGTCAGCAGGAACGCCAACGCCTGGACGCCGCATCCCAAGAGCGCGCCCATGAGCTTCGGCCTGGCGGCCCTCCCGCGGAACTCGCGGTAGCCGAGGTGGTGCACACCGATCACCAGCAACGCGCCGGCGATCGCCAGCGCACCCGAGACGGCGCGAGCCCATGTGGTGTCGATCCAGCCGAGAGCGACCGCGGCGTTCCAGACGGCCAGCACCGGGAGCGTCGCGAGCAGGATCGCCTCTGCGGTGCCGTAGACGACCCCCTCCCAGAGGAATCGTCCGACGAGCGTGACGCCATGAGGACGCGGCCCTGAGGTGAGGCGCCGAACCCCGGGCGACACTGCGAGCCCGGCGATCATGCCGGCGACGATCCCCCAACCCCACTGCGACGTGACGAGCTCCGTGAGCGAGGCGCCGGACCACACGAGATAGCCGGTCCCCAGGCCGAGGGTCACGAGCGTCAGCACCGCCACGTAGGGCGTCCTCGGGACACGACCGACGTCGGTCACCAGCCATGTCACCAAGTACGCGACGAGGGCGATGACCGTGAACGCGGCAACAGCTTCCACCCATCCGAACGACGGGTCAGCGCCGACCGGCACGAACGCACTCCCTCCTTCGGGCCACGATGCCATCGTCCGCTCTCGACGCGCTCGGTGCTGGGGTCACCCGGCCCCGTTGCCATAGGCCCAAGCACACGTGCCACGGACCGCTCTCTCAGGTCGCTGTGACGCCGTCACGTCCGGTTGATCATGGGTCGAACGACCTCCGCGCACGCGCTCACGTGATGTCACCGTGACGGTAAGAGGTTTTCGCTCACGCGTCGTGTTCGAGCTGGGAGGTGAGCGACGTGAAGATCGAGTACGTGCACGCGTCGAAGTTCGGCAACGGGGCCATGGTCGCCGAGGAGTTCAAGGAGGCACATGGCGACCAGAGGCGTCGCGGTCGACGTGCATCACATCCGGGACGTGAGTCCGAAGGAGCTACCGTCGGCCGATCTGTACCTGTTCAGCTCGCCCGGACGGATGGGGAAGCCCATCCGCGGCATGCGCCGCTTCCTGAAGGACGTCCGTCTGCCCGCAGGCACGAGGTACGCGATCCTCACCACCGAGATGGCGCCGCAGCCCGACAAGAAGACGGGGCGGATGCCCACCGAGGAGGAGATCTGCAAGTTCCAGCGCGTCAGGCCGATCATGCACGAGCTGCTGCAGGGCAAGGGCCTCGTCCCGGTCGCCGAGGACAAGGTCTACGTGACCGCTCTCAAGGGACCCCTGGAGGAGAGATGGCAGCAGAAGGTGGAAGCCTTCGCGGCCCAGCTGAGCCTCGTCGAGCGAGCATGAGCCTGAAGGCACTCGTCGGGAGCGGAGACAAGATCGCTCTCGTGACGCTTCCGTTCGTCGTCGGCGTGCTCCTGAACGGCTCACGATCTGGATCTGGTCGGTCGTCCTGCTCCTGACCGAGGTCCCTCGGGGCGAGCTGATCACGAGTGGCCCGTTCGCGTTGGTGAAGCACCCGATCTATACGAGCGTGGCGCTGTTGGTGCTTCCGTGGATCGGCTTCCTGCTCGACTCATGGCTGGGGGCGCTGCTCGGGATCGTCCTCTACGCCGGGTCCAGGCGGTTCGCGCCCGAGGAAGAAGCGATGCTGTCGAAGACCTTCGGCGCCGGCTGGGATGAGTACTGCAGCACCGTGAAGCTCCCGTGGCTGTAGGCGTCACGCGGTCGGTCGCCGCGCGAAGCGCGACTCGGACGCACGTCAGACCCTGCGGTGCGGGGCACCGGGCATCGTCATCGGGCGCGCGCCGAACCCCCGTCCTCCGTGGCCTCGGGCAACGCCTGTCGTCATCGGCGCCGGCTCGTCGACCGAGACGAAGCGGAAGATGTCGCCGGTCCTCCGGCGGCAGTCCCATCGCTGGTAGTAGAGGTCCTCGAAGCCGGTGCCGGCATTCGGCGTGAGGCCGAGCGACCAGCCCGGTGTCGATCGTGCGCGGCAGGGTCGCGAGCGCCGTCGAGCCGACGACGCCGATCGTGGCCATGCGCAGGGTGACGTTGCGGCCGCACTTGTCCGCCGCGCTCTCGACGAAGTAGATCGTGCCGGTCGCCTCGTCGATCGCCGGCGCGTAGCGCGCCTTCCCGCCGGGCAACGGCAGCTTCGTCGTGGTGTCGGTCTCGGTGTCGTAGTAGGAGATCCAGCACGTCTGGCGGTTGCACGTGGACCACGCAACGTACTTGGCACCGGCGTAGCCGGGGAAGATCGTCTTGGCGCCGATGTCGTCGATCAGCACCTGCAGGTCGTCGGCGACGCGGTCGTAGAGCAGCAGCTCGCTGTGGTCGTCGCCCTTGAACCACCGCAGGAAGAGGATGAACTCCTGCGAACCGGCGGGCCAGTACTCCCACTTGTCGGACTTGACCGGCCGTGGCACGAGCCAGCGGCGCTTCGTGGAGATGTCGTAGAAGTAGAGATCGGAGCGGTGCCGCCGGAACTGCTGGAAGACGACCTGGTCGGTGCCGGCCATGAGCGTGCCGAGGGTTCCGTTCTCGTCGTTGGCGTTGATGCGGGTCCGTGCCGTTGCGCCGAGCCGGGAGACGAAGACGTTGTCGCTCCCTCGCCGGAACTCGGCGAACGCGACGTGCTGGCCGTTGGAGCTGGGCCAGTACTGGTTCCCGGGCCCGCCGACCACCTTCTCCGATCGCACGGCCGCCACCGCGGTGCCGCCGACCAGCATCGCGAACGCCAGCACGCTCGCCACGAACATCCGTCGCATCCTCGACCCCCTCACGCGGACGTGCCCGCGCCGTCGTTCCTTTTCACGGCAACAGGCGCATGAGTACCCCATCGCAGGGTCTGCTTCAAGCAAGGTCGAGGGTTTCCTCTAGGAGCGACCGTCGGGGCCCTCGACGTTGAACAGCGACGAGCCGTGGCCGGCGCGCACGACGATCGCGTCGCTGGTGTCGTCCGACGGGTTGCTTTCGCGGTGAACGACCCCCTTCGGCACCAGCGCGAAGTCGCCGGGACCGGCGTCGGCGACGTCGGCGCCCGCCGGGCCGGACTCGAATCGCAGCGTGCCCGAGAGCACGTAGACGGCGGTCTCGAACTCGCCGTGGTGATGCCAACCCGACACCATGCCCGGCTCGGTCCGCACGTAGCCGGCCCACATCCCCTCGGTCGCGATCGCCTGCTGCCGCTCCATGCCGGGGGTCGCGGGACCGACGATGCGACCGTCGGCGGGAACGACCACGACACGGTCCTGGTGCCGATCCATCAGCGCCTCCTTCTTCCCGATCGTCCGGGCCGAACGTCTGAGTTTGGCGCGCACGCGGTGCGGGGTCTCGTGGTGAACGCCGTGGAGTTTCGACCCACTTCTCCCCATTAAGTACGGCGCATGGTAGAGAGCGCGCTCGACGACGGGTCGTTGTGGGAGTGAGCGCCGTCGGCCCCGCCATCGGTCAAGCTCGGTGCTACTCCTGCCGAGGAGTTCGTCGTGGATGGCGTCGATTACGACCCACAGGGCAGCGAGTTCATCGACCCATGCTTCGACTGCGGTCGCGAGACGCCCCCCTACAAGACGCTCACGGAAGGGCCGGCCACGCGGTCGTTCCACACGTGCGAGGTTGAACACGAGGCGAGGACCCACGCCGACTGGTGGAGCGACTGGGTGGGTTCGGAGATCGTGGAGCGCATGATGATCTTCGACCCCTCGAAGGGCGATGGCGGCACCACGTGGTCGGGGATCCCCATCACGCCTGAGGTGATCGAAGCGACTCGCCTGCAACCGGCGGCGCAGCCGGAGCAGCCGGAGCAGCCGGAGCCGGAGTCCTTGCCGATCCGGGAATCCTTCGGGTTCAGGCTCGGGCGGCGATTCGGGGGTTGGCTGTTCGGATTGCCTAGCCTAGCTCCGCGTCGTCGTCCTCAAGTTGGCTGAGTAGCCAGTCGGCCTCGAGGCGGACAAGCTCGGCGAGCTCTTCCTCGGTGAGGGTCTCGATTTGGTGGTGCATCACGCCCTCCTAATGAGTGGGTGCCCCGGCCCGGGAAAGGGAGGGACAACCCCGGACCGAGGCAGCGCCGGCGAGAGCTACTCGGCGGCGGGCTCAGACAACTATTAGGTGCCCTGCCTTGTATCTCGTGAATCCGATGCGGGGCCTTTAGCCAGTCCAGCCACATCTCGCGAGCGTCAAAGCGGCGGCGAGAGCTGCAAGCCTGAGATCCTGGCCCGGCTCCACGACGGTCCGTCGCGGTGACGCCCTCGAGGGCGGCCGCTACGGGTACGAGGAAGAGCTCCGCTCGATCTGAACCAGACCGACGGGAACACAGGAGCCGCCGGAGCCGAAGCTTCGGCGGCTCCTCTCCGTCACCTGCTCACCCGAGTGCCGGGACGTGCGCGCGGTGTTCGCGGGGCGCGCGTGCTCCGATCGGTTGTGGCTGCGGTGCGTCGTCGAGCACGATCTCGCTGTGCACATGGCCGCACCGATAGAGCGTCCATCTCACGAGGCCCTCGTCGCGCGGATGCATCCCGGAGATCGAGGGCCCGGGCCGGCCACATCGTTGGCAGAAGGGGACGGCGTCGGTCATGGGCGGAGTGTGGCGAACGGCGGACCTCGATGGCATCGGTCCGACGTCCAGTTTCCCGACCCCCCGATACCTATTCTCGACTAGGACTCCTGGACGAGAGAGCCCCTGCTTGAGACCCTGCGGGGACCGTCAGGAAGGAGCCCGATGACCACCGATCGTGCCGACGTGGTCGTGGTCGGCCTCGGCGTCACCGGGCTCTCGACGGCCGCGGCGCTCGCTCGCCGGGGTCATGCAGTCGTGGGCATCGACCGGTGGGGGAGCGGCCACCCGGTCACGTCGTCGACCGGCGCGTCGCGCTCGATCAGGCTCACCTACGACGACGAGCGATACGTTCGGCTGGCGCGGGAGGCGTTCGTGGGGTGGCGACGCCTCGAGGCCTCGCAGGACGTGACCCTGCTGGTCGAGACCGGGACAGGTCGACCTGGGACCCGCCGAGAAGCTCGACGCGATGGCCGCCGCGATGCGCGCGAGCGACGTGCCGTTCGACGAGCTCGAGGCGGGCGGCGTCCGCGATCGCTTCCCAGAGCTCGCGATGCGGGCCGGTGAGCGGGCGCTGTTCCATGCGGAAGCGGGCACGGTGCTCGCCGACGCCGCGCTGCGCGCGCTGGCGGCCGACGCGTCGCGGGAAGGGGTCGAGCTCTCGATGCCCGAGCGGTGCGTCGCGCTCGAGGTGGGTTCCGACGAGGTGGACGTGGTGACCGACCGGCGCACGCTCCGTGCGGACCGGGTCGTGATCGCGGCGGGACCGTGGTCGGGGGAGCTGTTGGCGTCGGTGGGCATCGAGCTGCCGCTCGCTCCGGCGGTCGCCCAGGTGACCTTCCTCGAGGCGCCGCAGCTCGTCGACCGTCCGGGCCTCGCCGACTGGATGAGGCACGACGGCGTCGGCGTGTACGGCCATCCGGTGCCGGGCGTCGGGTACAAGGTCGCGTTCGACGCGGGTTCCACCGAGCCGTGGCTCCCCGACGTCGAGGCGTGGCCACCCGATCTCGCCGAGCAGGCTCGGCTGATGGAGTGGCTCGGGGCGCGCATGCCGGCCGTCGAACCGCGCGTGGCGCTCACGCAGCGGCATCCGTGGACGATGACGCCCGACGGCGACTTCGCGATCGACCGTCGCGGCCCGATCGTCGTCGCAGCCGGATGCTCCGGCCACGCGTTCAAGTTCGGCCCGGCGCTCGGGGCGCTCGTGGCCGACGTGGCCGAGGGCGTGGCTCGCGACGACCTCGGGCTGTTCTCACTCGACCGGCCGGCGATGCGGACGGGCCATGCGTCGGCCTCGACGCCGATCTCGCGGTAACGAGGCTGGGTCGTCCGCAGGGGCCGTCTCGAGCCAGTCGAGAGTGGCTTCACGCGGCGCTGCGGGCCCAAGGTACGGATCGTGCGGCGATCCGCGCCACGCGCGTCGCGAGCGCGACGATCGTGAGGATCGGGGGCAGGCCGAGCGACCGGGGGAGGAGCGTCGAGTCCGCAACATAGACGTTCTCCGGCAGGCGGTCGTCGTGCAACGTCTCCGCGGTGGCTCGCGTGAGCGGGAGCGTGCCGCCGGGGTGCCCGCCGTTCAGGACGCCGTCGAACGTCGAGTCCGGGTCGACACCTGCGCCCGCCAAGAGCTCACGGGCGAGCCCCGCACCCTCCTCCAATCGTCGGCGGTCGGTCGGCGTCAGGTGCGTTCGCACGCGGCGACCGTCGACACGGCCTCCTCCTTCGTCGGCGAGCTTGACCATCACGCCCATGATGTCCTGCGGTGGGCCGCGCCAGCGTGGCTCGAGCGCGTAGCTCAGCCAGTCGAAGTAGGGCGACAGGATGTAACGATCGCGCCGCACGACGAACGGCATCTCGATCTCGTTGCACTGCCAGGCGGACGGCACGCGTGCGGCGATCGTGAGCACGGGATCGACCGTCAGCGTGGGCTCGCATCGGATCCCCGAGCGCTCGAGGATCGCGGGCGTGCCGAGGCCGCCGGCCGCCAGGACGACGAGATCGGCCGCCAGGAAGTCAGCGCTCATCGGTCCGCCTGTCATGACGCCGACGGCGCGTCCTCCTTCGGTCACGATCCGCTCCACACGCGTCCCTGTGCGCACGTGTGCGCCGCGGGCGACGGCGACATCGAGGAAGCGCCGGGCGTCCCACTTGATCCCGTACGGGCACCCCAGCACGCAGCGCCCGCAGTGGCGACATCGTTCGGCGCGACCCATCTTCGGCGTCGGCTGCGGCGCGAGCCCGAGGTCTTCGGCCGCGGCGAACAGCCTCCGGGTCGTCGCGTGCCATCGGCGCCGGTGCTCGGTCGACACCGGGATCTCGGATGCGATCGTGGCGAACTCCTCGTCGAGATCGATCCCGAGCGCGCGGAGGTCGTCGTCGGCCCGGATCCCGTTTCCGGTCGCCACGGTCGTCGTCCCACCGGTTCCGCAGCCGTGCACGACGAGCATGTCGTCGGTGCGTCGGATCCGCATCGCGGGGTAGGCGACGCGGATCAAGCGGGGATCGACGAGCAGTCGGCTCCTCGCGAGCCGGTCGATCGAGCGCGGCTCGAGCTCGCTCCGACGGTACGGTTGGCCGGTCTCGAGCACCGTGACGTCGTACGCCCCTTGAAGCTCCTTCGCGGCCGTGGCGCCTCCGGCCCCGCTCCCGACGACGATCGCGGTCCTCACCGCTGATCCCTCCCTGCGACGGCGAGCGTCGCCAGGCACGCCGGGTATCCGTTCGTGATGCGCTCGGAGAAGGTGAGCCGGGCGCCACCCGTCAACCCCGCCATCAGGCCCGCGTCCGAGGAGGACATCACCCGACACACCTCGGGGGAATACGCGGCCGCGAACGCGCATCGGGTGACGACGACCCGCCCCTGTTCGTCGCCGGTCAGGTCGATCCCGATGAGCTGGTAGAGCCGGTGCGCGATCTCGAGTGCGTCCTTGATGGTCCGGATCCCGAGCGCGAGCCGGACGCGCCGGCCGAGGCGTTCCGTGTTCTCGCGGAGCCGTCGTTCGACGAACGCCCGACGCTCGGGGTCGTGAAGCACGCCACGCGCGTGCTCGTCGGTGTACGCCGAGTAGGTGGTGAGGATCGCGTCGCCCGAGCGCCCTCGGAGATCAGGCATCGGCGTGCCGAACGCGTCGGCCGTCGCTCGGAAGAGCGTCCGCAGCACCCAGCGCCTCACGGGGTCCGGGATGCGATCGGGCAGCGCGTGCATGCGCATGCTCACGCGCGGACCTCCTCGTGCTCGTAGAGTCCGTCGATCACGTCGCCGAAGCGCGTGGCGACGCGGTCGCGCCGGAGCTTGAGGTTCGGCGTGAGGTCCCCCCCGTCGATCGAGAGATCGTCGGCGAGCACCGCCCAGCGCTTCACCTGTTCCGGATGAGAGAGGCCGCGGTTGATCGCGGCGATCTCCTGCGCGACGACGTCTCGCTGAGCGTCGTCGGGTGCTCCGTCGATCCACAGCAACGCCGCGCAGTACGGACGGGCCTCGCCCACGACCATCGCGGTCGTCACGCCGGGGATCCTTCGCAGCCGCGCCTCGATCTTCGCCGGGTTCAGGTACTTCCCGTAGGAGGTCTTCAGCAGCTCCTTCTTCCGCCCGTCGACCACGAGGAAGCCATCGTCCATGTGACCGAGGTCGCCGGTTGTGAGCCACCCGTCGCGGAACGGCTGCGCAGCGCTTTCGTCGGCGTAGCCGACCGTGACCTGCGGCCCCCTGGCGAGGATCTCGCCGTCGTCGGCGATGCGCACCGTGGTTCCCGGGAGCGGCTCGCCGACGGTGCCGATCCGGTTGCGCCTCGACCGGTTCAAGGTCAGCAGGGGTGCCTCGGTGAGTCCGTAGGCGTCGTGCACCTCGACGCCCAGCTCGTGGAAGCCGGCGAGCAGGCCCTCCGGAACCTGAGCCGATCCGACGATCAGCTGCGCGCATCGGTCGAGGCCTGCGCGCCGCAGGACCGTCCGGCGGACGATCCACCCGAGGGCGCGCTTCTCGGGCCCGTCCTTCATCCGTTGGAACCGCCGGCCGGCGGCGCTACGTTCCACGTGCTCCCACACCTTCTCGTACAGCCGCGGGACGGAGAAGAACACGGTCGGACGCACCGACCGGAGGGCGGCAGGCACGTCGTGGATGTCCTCGACGAACGCGATCTCGACCGGGGCGGGCATCGAGTACGGCCCGTAGGTGCCCAAGATCCCCTCCACCACGTGGTTCATCGGGAGGAACGACACGTATGCCACAGGTCGCGTGCGCGCTCGCCACGGTAGGAGCGACGCGATCGTCTCCGCCATCCATCGGAGCTGCCCGTGGGTGAAGGCGACCCCCTTGGGGAACCCCGTGGTCCCCGACGTGTACCTGAGCGTCGCGACGTCGTCGAGGTCGACCGGCGCCTGCGCGATCTCGGGCGCCTCCTCTCGGTGGGCGACCAGGTCGTGCCAGCCGAGGATGTGCTCGGGCGGCGTCTCCCGGCAGAACGACACCGTCGGCAGGGACGACGCCACCGGGCCGCGATCACCGAGGATCCGGGGCGAACCGACGAGCAACGCTTCGGCGCGGCTCGACCGCAGGATCGCGTCGATCTCATCGGGCGGCGTCGTGGCGTACAGCGGCACGGTCACGGCCCCGAGCAGCCCGAGCGCCAGATCGAGCGTCAGATACCGAGTCCCGTTCGGTCCGACGATAGCCACGCGCGTGCCCGCGCCGACCCCGATCCCGCGCAGGGTGTTCGCCGATGCGAGCACGTCGCGATGCACGTCCGCCGCCGACTTCGGCTGCTCGTGGCCGTCGGCGATGTCGACGTAGGAGAGCGGGAGTCGCCGGCTGCGCAGCCGGAGCATCGCCTGCTCGTGCACCGTGCGCCCGGCACGGTGGAGGAATCCGCGACGGACCGCGAACCGCATCAGGGCCGGCAGGTACGCCTCCCATCTCGGCTGGTACGTCCCGAGCAGGCGGTCGGCGTGATCGCGCCGGAACGTGCGCCGCTCGCTGAGGTACGGCCGGACGATGTCGAGCCGATCGCCTGCGCCTCCGGGCAACGGCACGCGGGGCAGCGGCACGAAGATCGGGCGGGGGAGCCGAACGCCGAGCTCCTCGCGCGCCCACGTTCGAACCGCACCGACGAGCTCGGCCGCCGTGGGAAGCGTTGCCCGCGGCGCCGTGAGGTGAACGGTGCATCCCTCGGCCCGCGGGTCGACGAGCAGCCGCACGATCGCGTCGGCGACGTGGTCGACCGGCACGATGTTGACCCGTAGGGTCGGGCTCGCCGGGATGACGCGACGGCGCCGCACGAGGTACCGGCGGAGCAGCACGTAGACCGTGTTGAACGTCGTGACCTCGCCGGTCCGCGAGTCGCCGACGATCATCGAAGGACGAACGACGGTGACCGGCAGGGTCGTCATCGCCTCGCGGGCGAGGCGTTCCGCCTCGTACTTCGTCCGCTCATAGTCGTTCTCGAATCCGAACCGGTCCGTCAGGTCGTCCTCGCCGACCTCCCCCTCTCGTCGGCCCGCGACGTAGGCGGTCGACACGTGGAGCACGCGCTCGAGCCCGTGATCGGCGTGGGCGGCTTGCGCGATCGCCAGGACGTTCTCGGTTCCCACCACGTTCGTCCGGCGCAGCTCGGCGAGCGACGCGTCGAAGCGCACGTTCGCGGCGGCATGGATGACGTGCGTGAGCCGAGGAACGAGCCGCGAGTACGCTGCCGGTTCGAGCCCGAGCCGCGGCCGCGTCACGTCGCCCGCCAGCACCTCGACGCGGTGTCCGACGGCGGCGGTGAGCTCGGCCCGTTCGTACCAGGCACGCATCGCGGCGCGACGTGCCTCCTCGTCGTTCTCGGCCTGCACCAGCGCGACAAGGGTGAGGTCGCTCCGTTCGAGCAGCCGGCGGGCGACTTCGGTGCCGAGGAACCCGGTCGCCCCCGTCAGCAGGACTACGCCGCCCATGGCACGGCACCCCATCCGTGCGAGTCGGCGAACGCCCGGAGCACCTCGCGGTTCCTTCGGGCGTCGAGCAGATGGTGCTCGTGGCCGTCGATGAGCGCTCTCGTGACATCCGCCGGAGCCGAGAGGACCTCGTCGAGGCGAGCCGACGCGGCGGTCAACATCGCGTCGAGGGCCGCGGCATCCTGCGCGAGGTCGCCGTCACCTCCGGGGCCGACGAAACAGCGACCCAGGTCCAGCTCCTCGAAGAGCGTGCGCAGCCGCAGATCGTGCCCGACGGCGACCTGCGGAACACCGGCGGCCATCGACAGGATCGAGGCGTGGTAGCGCGACGTGAGGAGACCTCCCAGGCTGCGCAGGAGGATCGTCATCCGCGACGCGTCGAGGTCGCGAGACGAGAAGATCCGCGCTCGGTCCGGTCGTTGCATCCGCGCGTGGATCGCGCGTGCGAGCGACTCGTCGAGCTCCTCCATGCAGATGAGCGCGACCGATCGTCCATCGTCAACGACCCGGTCGGCGATCCGCGCGTACCCCTGGGCGAGCTGTGCGGACGCACGGCGGCGGGCGGGTGAGCGGCTGAACGAGTACGGCCAGCGATACCGATCGGCTCGACGTCCGAACGGACGGATCACGACCGGCCACAGGAACAGGTCGACCGCGGCGATCCCGATCGGCGCCGGACCCGCATCGGGCCACGCAGCGCTCAACCAGGTCCGGTCTTCGTCGCGCGGACGGAACGTGAACGCGTTGTCCGCCGTGACCTCAAGCGGCGCGGTCACGCCCCACGAACGCAGGCGCTCGGCGGCCGCCGCGGATCGGGTCACGATCAGGTCCGTCCGGCTCGCCTGCCGACGGACGAGACGCTCGTTCCTGGGGCGGAGCTGGCCGGCATCCACGGCGTACGCGATGCACGGCGTTCCCTTCACCGCAGCGCAGTGCGTCGCCCACAGGAAGTACCAGAGGAGGGCCGACGTCCACGTGTCCATGTAGGCGCTGCCCTCGACGAGCATCACGAGGTCGTGTCGGCGCACGAGCCGGCGGACGGTGGGCACGAAGATCGTGGGGAGGCGCTCGATCGTGACCCCGGGCATGTCGCCCACGTACCGGCGGAGGTTCGCCGGCTCGAGCGCGGGGATCGTGATCGGCGCATCCGGACCGAACACGGTGCGCACGTCGGCCAGATCGGCGAGCAGCAACGCCTCGGCCCCGGTGTTGTTGGCGCCGTTGTAGCCGATCAGCAGGATCCTCGGCTCGGCCATCGATCCCCTCCGATGCCACCGTGGCAGGCTCGCGTCGATGTGTGGCGTGCCGTCAGGCCCGGTGCGCACCGGGCCTTCGGGTCACATCCGATTCCCTCCGCCATCGCGGTCGAGTGGCCATGCCCTGTCGGAGTGATCGGGACGGTTCCGGCTCGGTGCCGAGCGACCTATCATCCAGCCGTGAACGACGAGCTGATGGACCGCGAGACCGCACACGCGTTCGCCCGCGAGCGGTGCCTGAAGGAGACCACCTACCGCCACCTGGTCTCTGTCGAAGGGGTGATGCGCTCGCTCGCCCGCCGATTCGACGAGGACCAGGCCCTGTGGGGACTCACGGGCCTGTTCCACGACCTCGATCAGGACCACACCGGTGACGACGGCGCACAGCACGCCCGGCTCGCCGCCGGCTGGCTCCGCGAGGCCGGTGTCGACGAGCGCGTCGTGAACGGTGTGCTCGCCCACGCGTACGTGGAGTACCGCACCGACCTGATGTCGACCGCGGTCGTGCACGCCGACGCGGTCGCCGGCCTGCTCGTCGCGTCGGCGCTCGTCCGCCCCGAGCGTTCGGCCGGCATGAAGGTCTCCAGCGTGAAGAAGAAGCTCAAGGAGCGGTCGTTCGCGCCGGGGGTGAACCGCGACGAGGTCACCGGCGTCGAGGCGAGCATCGGCCTGCCCTTGGACGAGTTCCTCGCGGTCTCGATCGAAGGGCTGCAGGAGGTCGCTCCCGAGATCGACCTGTGATCAGGGCGGCCGTTCGCCGGATGCGATCCGACCGGTCTTACGGCCTAGGCGTCCACTCGGATGGCGGCGTTCGTGTGGCCTGACCACGACTCGAGAGCGATGGTGAGTACCTCGCCGTCACGGCAGCTGGCGTGGAGTTGTCACTTCGCCAGCCGTCGCCGGAAGTCCTCGACGGCCGACTCGGGGTCGATCCCCAGTCGGGCGGCTTCGGCCGCGACCTTGCTGCAGTCCTCGCACACGAGGGCATGCTGGAGATCGAAGAGCGCGTGCCCGTGGGTCACGCACTCTTCGCCGCCAACGGCGATGGCGACGGTGAAGGGCCTCTCGTGCTGTTGCTCGTCCATTTCGCCTGATCTTGTCGTTGCTCGCACTCGCGAGCGATCCGGGGGCACCTGAGGCATCGGCAAGAGTCGGCGACCTGCGCAGTCGCCTTATCGGCGGAACCGTCGAGTCCCCCCACCGGGGGGCCTCGCCGCGTCAGCGCGAGTGTGGTACGTGTCCCTTGGCGGACGCTCGGCGGAGCGCCCCAGCTCATGACGGCGTGGGCAGAAGACGTGGGGAGGTAGGTGTCGGACATGCCACGAGCCGTGTGGACCGGGACCCTCTCGTTCGGATTGGTGTCGATCCCCGTGGCCCTCTATCCCGCGACGAGCCCGAAGGATGTCCGCTTCCACCTCTTCGATCGAGAGGGTCGCCGGGTCCGCTACCGCAGATTCGCGGAGGAGCCAGCTCCCGGGACCGGCGCTCTGCAACCGGAAGGCGGACTCGTGGATGTCGAGGCGGGCGGCGGGGCGAACGTGCCGATGCCTGGGGTCGCTGGGTCGCGAGGAGACGCCTCCCCGGCTGCGGGTGTCGAGGCCGAACGATCGGACCGTGAGATCGCCTACGGCGAACTGGTCCGTGGCTACGAGGTGGAACCGGGACGGTTCGCGATGCTCGAGCAGGAGGAGATCGAGCAGGTCCGCCTCTCGAGGAGTTCGACGATCGAACTCGAGGACTTCGTCGAGCTCGAGGCGATCGATCCAGTGTTCTTCGAGAAGACCTACTTCCTCGCTCCTCGTCGAGACGCCTCGAAGCCGTATCGACTGCTGCAGCTCGCGCTCGAACGGACCGAGCGAGTCGGCATCGGCCGCTTCGTGCTCAGAACTAAGCCCCACCTCGTCGCGGTGCGTCCCACCGAGGAAGCGCTCGTGCTCGAGACGCTCTACTTCGGTGACGAGGTGCGAGCGCCGGCAGAGGTGCTGTCACCGCCCGACGAGGAGGTCTCGGAACGAGAGCTGCGCCTGGCGCAGCAGCTCGTCGAGATGCTCGCGACGTCGTGGGATCCGGATCGGTATGCCGACGAGTACCGCGACGAGCTCCTGCGCCTCATCGCGGAGAAGGCGCCCGTCGAGGCGGCTGAGACCGAGACGGAGACGACAGCGCCGCCCTCACGGGTCGAGGAGCTGATGGAGGCCCTCAAGCGCAGCGTGGAAGAGGCGAAGGAGGCGCGCCAGGGCGGCGGGCGTTCACATGGGCACACGGGCTGATGTCATAGGAGGAGTGCCTCGGAGACGGGTGCTGAGCGATACGGATCCTGCATTCGCGAGCCGATCGCGAGATCGCGGCCGGGTACGCTGGCGGCGTCGCCGAGGGGGATGGAGCTCATGAGCGAGACCCAGGCATTCGAGCGTGACCGATACCCGGCCGGCGTGCCCTGCTGGGTCGACATCGCTCGGCGAGACCCCGACGCCGCCGCCGACTTCTACGGTGGCCTCTTCGGGTGGCGGTTCGTGGAGCAGTCGCCTCCCGGCGCGTCTCGCTATCTCATCGCTCGCATCCGCGGCCGCGACGTCGCGGGGGTCGGCTCCGAGACATCGGAGGGTCCGTCGGCCCCGGCATGGAGGACGTACGTCGCGACCGACGATGCGGACGAGACCGCACGCCGGGTGAGGGAAGCGGGCGGCCGTGTGCTCGTCGACCCCGTCGATGTCGGCGATGCCGGTCGCATGGCTGTCTGCTCGGATCCGTCGGGCGCCACGTTCTCGATCTGGCGGGCCGGAAGGCGAACGGGCGCGCAGCTCGTCAACGAGCCCGGCACGTGGAACTTCAGCGAACTGAACACCGACGACCGTGACGGCGCGGAGGCGTTCTACGGCGCGGTGTTCGGCTGGGAGCTGAACGGATTCGGCGACGAGGCGTGGTGGTTCGGGCCTCTGGCGCATGCCCGGGTACGGCGACTTCCTCGCCGAGCGCGATCCCACGCTGTGGGACCGCCAGGCCGACCTCGGTGCGCCCGAGGGATTCGCGGACGCGGTCGCATGGCTCGTTCCCTTATCTGAGGAAGGATCCGATGGCGAGCACTCCGGCGCACTGGAGCATCACGTTCGCCGTCGACGACGCCGATGCGATCGCCGACCGGGCCATAGAACTCGGCGGGAAGGTCCTCGTGCCGCCCATGGATGCTCCGTGGGTTCGCATGACGATCATCAGCGATCCTGAAGGGGCGGTGTTCGCGGCGAGCAAGTTCGTGCCGCCGACATAGCGACCTGCGACGTCGCGAGGGTCCGATACCGATAGTGGTATCGATCGAGCCGCGCCCGCCCTCGGGGCCGCGTTGATACCGATATCGGTGTCAGCGGCACTTACCCGTTAGCAGTCGACGGCGGACTCCTAGGCCGGCGGAGAGCCAGCGACGTTGACCATCCAGGAGATGCCGAAGCGATCGACGCACATGCCGAACTCGTCGCCCCACATCTGCTTCTCGAGGGGCATCGTGACCGTGCCGCCCTCGGACAGCCGGTCCCAGTAGCCGTGGAGCTCGTCCGCGTCGTCCCCGCTGAGGGAGATCGAGATGTTGTCGCCCTTCGTCATCTCGGTGCCCGGAGGCCCGTCCGACGCCATCAGCGTGAAGCCGCGGTCGGTCTCGAGCTGTGCGTGCATCGTGTTGTCGGCCACCGCGGGATCGGGGTTCCCGAACTCCGCGAAGGTGTTGAGGACCAGCTCACCTCCGAAGACGTCGCGGTAGAACTCCATCGCCTCGCGGGCGTTGCCGTCGAAGGCGATGTACGGGTTCAGACGAGACGACATCGTGGTGACCTCCCAGGCTCGGTTCGGAGACGTGCGGACCTCGTCCGACGCTAGGGGAGCGGCGCAGCTTCGGTCAACCGCGACGCTCGATTTCGGTAGGCTGCGGGCGATCCCGCTCGTTCGAGGCGGTCACCTGAGGGAGCAATCGTGTTCGCCAAGCTAGGACGTTGGTGTTTCCGAAACCGGGGGAAGGTCGCCCTGCTCTGGCTGGCCGCCCTGATCGTGGGTGGGGCCGTCAGCGGCATGATCGGCACCGCGTACAGCACGGAGTTCGCGCTCCCCGACGTGGAGAGCCGCCGCGGGTTCGACATCCTCGACGAGCATTTCGCCGACTCGAGCGCCGGCGGCGAGGGCGGCACGATCGTGTTCCGCGCGGAGCAGGGCGTCACCGACCCCGAGGTGCAGCAGGCGATGACCGCCTACTTCGAGGAGGCCGCCCAGATCGAAGGGATCACCCTGGTCAGCCCTTACTCGGAGGAGGGAGCCCAGCAGGTCGCCGCGCAGGGTCCCGAGGCCGGGAAGATCGCCTACGCGCAGATCGGGGTGCCTCGCGACATCACGATCGAGGAGGCGACGGTGATCGGTGCGGAGCTCCGGGAGCTGATGCCGGAGATCCCCGGCGTCCGGATCGAGCTCGGCGGCGCTCTGCTCGCCGAGTTCGAGGTACCGAGCTCCGAGCTGCTCGGTTTGGCCTTCGCGATCATCGTGCTGATCCTCGCCTTCGGGTCGGTGCTCGCCATGGGCCTGCCCGTCGGCATCGCGCTCGCCGGCATCGGCGTGGGCACGATCCTCGCGGGATTGTTGAGTCACATCCTGTCGATCCCGGACTTCGCCACCACGGTGGCCGTGATGCTCGGCCTGGGTGTCGGCATCGACTACGCGCTCTTCATCGTGACCCGGTACCGGGAGAACCTGCACAAGGGGGGCTCCGTCGAGGACGCGACGGTCGTGGCGCTCGACACCGCCGGCCGGGCCGTCGCGTTCGCCGGCACCACCGTCGTCATCTCGCTGCTCGGCATGGTGCTCATGGGCCTGTCGTTCATCACCGGCCTCGCCGGCGCGGCGGCCACCGTCGTCGCCGTGACGGCGGTCGCGTCCCTCACGCTGCTGCCCGCGCTCCTCGGGTTCGCGGGCCAAAGGGTCGAGGTGACCCGGTGGCGCGGGCTGATCGCCGCGCTGTTGGTGGCCGCGGGGCTCGTGGGGGTCGCCCTCGCGTTCCAGCCGCTGGCCATCGTCGGGCTGGCGCTCGCCGCCGTGGTCATCGTCGCGAGCTTCGCCGTCGCACCGCTCCGGCGCGAGGTCCCGCGCCGCGCGCCACGGCCGCTGCGCGAGACGATCCCGTACCGGTGGAGCCGCGTGATCCAGCGGCACCCGGTGATCGCGGCGCTCTCCGGCGTGGTGATCCTGCTCGTGCTGGCGGTGCCGTTCTTCAGCCTGCGCATGGCGTTCTCCGACGAGGGCAACTACCCGGAGGAGACGACGACCCGCCAGGCGTACGACCTGTTGGCGCTGGGCTTCGGGCCCGGCTTCAACGGCCCGATGCTGCTCGCCACCGAGATCCCCGAGGGCACGGATCCCTCGGCGCTCGAGGGGGTCACGGACGCCCTCGCCGCCGACCCGGGGGTGGCCTTCGTGACCCCCGCGGTTCCGAACGATCCCCAGCAGCCCAGCGCGGCGCTGTGGCGGCTGTTCCCGACGACCGCCCCGCAGGACGAGGCGACCACCGACCTGGTCGAGCGGCTCCGCGACGAGGTGCTGCCTGCCGCTGAGGAGGGGACCGGGCTCGACGTCGCGGTGTCGGGCGGTGTCGCCGCCGCGGTCGACTTCTCGGAGTACCTGACGGAGCGGATGCCGCTGTTCATCGGTGTGGTGCTGTTGCTGTCCTTCCTGCTGCTGATGCTGGTGTTCCGGTCGCTGCTCGTACCGCTGAAGGCGGTGATCATGAACCTGCTGTCGATCGCCGCGGCGTACGGCGTCGCCACCGCCGTCTTCCAGTGGGGATGGCTCGGCGGGCTGCTCAACATCGAGCCCGCTCCGATCGAGCCGTTCGTGCCCATGATGATGTTCGCCATCGTGTTCGGGCTGTCTATGGACTACGAGGTGTTCCTCCTGTCGCGGATCCGAGAGGAGTACCTCCGCACGGGGGACAGCAGGATCTCCGTCGCCGACGGCCTGGCGGCCACCGCCCGGGTGATCACCGCGGCGGCCGCGATCATGGTCGTGGTGTTCGGCAGCTTCATCGGCGAGAGCGATCGCATCGTGAAGCTGTTCGGGGTCGGCCTCGCCAGCGCGGTGTTCCTCGACGCCACGGTGGTGCGGATGCTGCTGGTGCCGGCCACGATGGAGCTGCTCGGCGACGCCAACTGGTGGCTCCCGAAGTGGCTCGACCGGGCCTTGCCGCGGGTCGCGGTGGAGGGCGAGGACCTACAGCTGGAGGCCGAGCTCGAGACCGTGTGATCGGCTGAGCGCTCGACATCGGCCTGGCGCTCCACGCTTGACTCAGTCGGGCAGCACGAGGACATGCTGGACCGTGGCGAGATCGGAAGAGATCTCGTGCCAGGTCGCCCCGGCGTCTTCCGAACCGAACAGGCGCCCGTCGGAGGTGCCGAACGCGGCGAACGACCCGTCGTTCAGCGCATCGAGACAGTAGGTGTCGATGTTGTCGTCGAACCATCCGGGGAGCCCAGACGTGCAGCGTTCGAACGGACCGCCGCGGATGTCGCCCCGGTACACGCCTGCTCGACCACCGCGCGGGCCGTCGGAGGCAGACACGAGGATCGTGTCCCCGCAGACGACCACGGCACGCGAGTACGGGGCCTCGAGCCCCTCGCTTCGCATCGTCCACGTCGTGCCGCGGTCCACGCTCGTCGCGAGCCCACCGGCGCACGCAGCCAAGACGAGCCCCTGCGCGGTCGCGACCTGGTGGACGTCGGCGTCGATGTCGATCGTCGGGGTCCAGGTCCGGCCGTGGTCGCCGGTGTGGAGGATGCCGCCGACGTGCACGTTCACGTAGACGTCGTCGCCCCACTCGGAGATGGAGCGGGTCGCGGGGGGTCCGCCCCAGGGCGTGTACCACTCCGAGCGGCCCTCTGCATCGTCGAACGCGACGACGGGCTCGAGCGTGCTGCCGGTGAGTCGGAAGAATCGCGCTTCGGATGAGCCCACGTGGAGCGCGTCGGTCATGGCCAGGCACGTCGCCTCATGGCCTTCGAGCGTGGCCACCCGGCGCCAGTCCGCGTCGGGCGCGTGCCAGACCTCGGACCGATCCATGATCGCCCAGAGCTGAGATCCGTCGCGAGCGACGGCGGTCACGGACCGATCGGAGAGTTGGGCGGATCCGACAGGACCCCCGTCGCCGATCGTCTGGAGTCCGTCACGGGTACCGACCACTGTCCGACGCATCGGCCGATGTTCTCACGAGCATGTCGGGGGAAGACGGGGAAGGGTGCCGGGAGCCGTTGCGCTCACGCCCGAAAGTGGTTAGGATTCTGACCAGATGAGTGAGACGATCCCCTTCACCGAAGCCAAGGCTCATCTCTCCGAGCTCGTCGATCGCACGCTCCGAGAGCACGAGCGCTTCATCGTCACCCGCAACGGGGTGCCGGCTGCGGTCCTGCTCTCCCCCGAGGATCTCGAGTCACTCGAGGAGACGGTGGACATCCTGCAGGACGACGATCTCCTCGAGTCGATCCGCACCTCTCGTCGGGAGGCCGCCGCCGGTGAGCGGCTGTCGCTGAAGGATCGCATCTAGGCGTGTACGAGGTCGAGATCACGCCGGAGGGGCTCCGGCACCTCGACCGGCTCCCCACCAAGGTTCGAAGCGCCGTGATCGAAACGATCCTCGGTTCGATCGCCGAGAACCCACAGCGCGCGGGCAAGCCTCTGAGAGGCGAGCTCGAGGGCCTGTACTCCGCCCGACGCGGTGAGTTCCGGGTGATCTACGAGATCGACGACGAGGCTCGGATCGTCCTCGTGCACCGAGCGCAGCACCGCCGCCGGGTGTACCGCTCCGACTGAGTGGCGGACCGGGGGATCGGTGTCACGCGCCGCGCGCAGGTTCGCACGGTCGCCGTGATATCAACTCCGATATCGCCGAGAGGGAGGAGGCTGCTGTGCCTGGTGAGTGGTTCGTGATCAGGGTGGAGCTGGTCTCCGGCTCGGCCCAACACTTCGAGCCTCCGCCGGGTCGTGACTTCCTGATCTCCCCGCAGCACACGTTTCGCCAGCTCGCGGAAGCGATCGATCGCGGGTTCGCGCGCTGGGATCTCGCGCACCTCTTCGCGTTCAGGATGTCGAACGGCGACGAGATCGGGATCCCGGACCTCGACGACCCGGTGCGCGACGCCGCCCGCACGAAGATCGGTCGGCACGACCTCGGCGAGGTGTTCACGTACGAGTTCGACTTCGGCGACAGCTGGACCCACCGATGCACCGTCATCGAGACGGAGGTCCCACCGCCCGAGGACGAGGAGGGGATCCGACCGAAGGGACCGGTCACGGTGTGGGGATGGGGAACCATCCCCGATCAGTACGGGCGGACGACCCCCGACGGAGAAGACGAGGACGACGACGGCGACTAGGAAGGGCTCATCGCCCCTGATCCCCGCCGACCGCGCGCACCGCAGGGGTCAAGGGGTCAGAGCGACGAAGCCGGTCAGTACCCCGCCCTCGCTCGTGACACCGCCCCCCGGGCGTAGACGACGAGCGACGAGCGACGCGGAGATCGGGCCACCACGGTTCACCACCCGGGAGCCGGCCACGCCACGCCGGATCGCACCTGGCTCCGCACCACAGCGGGAAGCCGACCACGCGTTCGGCCAACGTGACCACGAAGTCGTTCCCGACGCCGCTCACGGCGTACGCCCGACGCCGGAACCGCTCCGACCACTCAGGCCGGCATCGACTGCTGCAGTCGACGGGGAAGACGGCGACGCGGCGATCGCCGGGGGAGATCGCCACGGCCCAACGATCGGTGACGTGCTCGATGCTGCTCACGCCGGGCATCCTCGCCGTCCACGCCGGTTCGCACGGGTCCGTGCAGTCCACCGTCCACGCGGCGAGGCTGTCGCGCGACGTGGTGAAGACGATGCCCGGTCCGGGCACCGGCGGCGAATCGTTGAATGCGGTCGTCGCGGTCCACACCGGGTCGCACGGCAGGGCGCATCCCTCGTCGTACGCGACGACTTCCCTCGGTACCTCACCCGACGTGAACACGATCCGTCCGTCGACGACCGCCGGGGTCGTCGGGTTGTCGCCGCGCCGGGCACGGAAGGCGAGCCCGCACGCCCCGCCCGAAGCGCATCCGAGCGACAGGCCGTACAGCCGCGGGTTCATCACGAAGTACGCCACGTCGTTCGCGATCACGATGTCCACGAGCAGCCAGCTCAAGCGTTCGCGCGTCCATGTGAAGGTCGGCGTGCACGGGTCGTCGCACGAGAGCGGGAAGACCGCCAGGCCCGCGCGGTCGCCCTCGCTGATGAGCGCGAGGACCGCGTCCTCGTGGATCGTCGGTTGCAGGAGCCTTCCTTCCGCGGTCCAGGTCGGCTCGCAGACCCCGCCGTCGGTGCGGCAGTCGGCGGGGAAGACGGCGAGCAGTCTCTCGCCGTCCGACGCCACGACGACCCCGGCGCCGACGGCGACCTGATACCCGTGGAACCCCGCGCCCGGAAGGTCGCTGCGCCACAGCGGCTCGCAGTCGGCAGGACACGTGCGAGGGAAGACCGCGACACCGCGGTTCACGCCGACCGCGACGCCGTCCGGGAAGTACGCGGGCCCCCAGAGCGTGGAGCCGTGGGGAAGGTCCGCGGTCCAGCTGGGATCGCGCGGCAGGTCGTCCCACGCGACCCGTGCTTGGGGCAGCCAAGGCCGGGAGGCACGCCAGCAGCATCGACGTCGCGATCGACGCGACGATGCGGCTGCGAGCTCGACGATGCATGCGGCTCCTCCGTGGTTTCGCCGGAGGCAATCACACCCGGGCGGTGCGAGCAAGGGCCTGCGACTATCCTTGACTAGTCGAACCCTGTGATAAAGACTAGAGACTATCCTTTACCTACCACGCAGCAGAGGAAAGGTTGAGCGCTGTGCGCGGACGTTCGATCCAGAAGACATGGACCTACGATCCGGCGCTTCATGCACCACCCCGGTATCGCCGCACCTGCGTCTACGAGGTCTTCGTCCCCGTCCCGGTGGCGGGACTGGAGCTCGCGCTTCCGGGTGCGGTCGTGGCCGTCGTCTCCGAGGCCGAGGCGGCGATCGCGGCGCCAACCGCGACACACGCCCGGAGCTGGCTCCCTTCGCGCGACTGCTCCTCCGCACCGAGTCGATCGCCTCATCCAAGGTGGAAGGACTCCAGGTCGAGTCCCGAGGTCTCGCCCGCGCAGAGGTGAACGAGGCGACCGGACGCCGCATCGGCGCGGAGGCCGCCGAGGTGATCGGCAACATCGACGCGATGCAGTTCTCCATCGAGGATGCCTCCGCCGACGATGTGACGGCAGAGAACCTTCCGCGACATCCATCGCATGCTCATGCGGCGGGCTCCCAACGCGGCGATCGCGGGGAAGGTGCGGACGAGCCAGGGGTGGATCGGCGGCAACGACTACAACCCCTGTGGCGCCGACTACGTGCCTCCGCCCGAGGATGAGATCGAGGCGCTCCTCGTCGACCTGGCGACGTTCTGTCGACCGGGATGATCTATCACCGCTCGTCCAGGCCGCGCTGGCCCACGCGCAGTTCGAGACGATCCACCCCTTCCCCGACGGGAACGGCCGAACGGGTCGAGCCGTCATCCACGTCATCCTGCGCCGCAGACAGCTTGCGCACTCCTTCGTACCGCCGATCAGCGTCGTGTTCGCGAGCGCGAAGGCGGCGTACATCCGGGGTCTCGAGCTCTTCCGCGAGGATGCGCTCCCCGAGTGGATCGAGTCCTTCGCCGTGGCCACGGCCCAGGCCGCTACCCTCGCCTCCAGCTACCTGGAGCGGGTGCGCGAACTCCAGGAGGAGTGGCGCAAGCAGCTCCGGGAGTCGTCGAGCCCCCGGGCCGATGCCGCCGCGTGGGCGTTGATCGACGCGCTCCCCGCACATCCAGTCATCACGGTTGCGGTCGGGGTCACGGCGACGGGACGGACGAAGCCGGCAGTGACGAACGGGATCGCGGCCCTCGAGGAGGCAGGTGTGTTGGCACCCTTGGGAACGTCCCGGCGCAACCGAGCCTGGGAAGCGGATCGACTGCTGGACCTGATCGAACGACTGGAGTCGAACGAGCGCTGACCCACGAGGAGGTTCGACCGACGGTGGGAACGAGCGCATCGGCGACGTGCTGTGGTCGTGCGAGGCGGCGTACTTCCACATCGACGCCGGCGCGACGGCCGCGCCCGTCTCGGTCGAGGCGCTCCTGCAGCGTCCGCTCGTGCTCGCGGAGTGGGGTGGGCGCAGACCGATCCCACGCGCCGGCAGCTGAGCGAACGGGCACAGCAGCTCGGTCGCCCGCTGGTGCCCGACATCGAGGACGAGACCGGGGCCGCGGCGCTCGCGATCGCGGCCAGCGGCGTCGCGGGCGCGGTGGCCTCCGTGCCGGTGGCCGAGGCGCTCGGCTACACGAAGAAGCTCACCTGGGCGAGCCTCGATCCTCCGTTGATCGAGACGTTCGCCGTGATCACGCGGGATGCATCGAGCCTCTCGCCCGGCACGCAGGCGATGATCGAGCTCGTGGAGCAGCACATGCGGATGCTGCACCGCGAGTATCAGCCGTGACTTCCGCCGAACGCGCGCTCCGCAGCGGTCAAGCGGTCGGGGGGACGAAGCCGGTCAGCACCCCGCCCTCGCACGCGACGCCGCTCCGGACGGCAGGAGCCGAGGAAGAATCTCCTCGACGGAACAACGCAGGCTCACATCGGCGAGGTCTGTCGAGGCCCGTCTGGCCCTGGTCCTCCTGAGGTCTCTGCCTACTGCGTCTCGATGTCGAGTGCGGCGCCTTGCGGTGGTTCACTGCCGACGATCCCCTGGAACTCGCGAGCCATCTCGTCGGGCCGAGGGCGGGCCTTGCTCATCATCCGGACGTACTCGTCGTCGACCCAGGTCAGAAGCTCAGTGATCGTCTTGAACCCGTGGATGTCCCGGATCTGCTCGGCCGACTCGGCGAGCCGGTTGCCAGCCACGAGCACGATCGGGTACTCGTCCATGACCATCTCCCGCTGCGCCGGCTCGGTGAAGAACGACGTCGTGACGTACGCGCCGACCCAGCCGCGTCGAAGTCTGGCGACGACCCTCGCGAGCTCTTCCGCTGTCACTCCACCGCCTCGAGGCCACGGCTTCCTGCATTTGGCTTGTCCCAGGACGATGAGCTGCGTGGATGACATGCCGGAGCCGATATCCAAGCGCTGGACGAAGTCGACACCTCCGTCGGCCCCCACCGGAGTGATCCATCCTTCCTGATACGCAAGGCCAGGCTCGGCGATGACGTGTTGAGTCACCAACGCCGCAAGCGCCTGGAACCCGTGCTTGTAGTTCCCGTCGTACTTCTCGTAGATCTCCTTCAATACGATCCCCAACGGGCTCCCTTCCCGCGGTACCTGCTCCTCGTAGGGCCATGAGTGAGGGAGTACGAAGCGACGAACGTCGCGCCGATCGAGCGACATGTTGCCAAGGCGAACCCAGCGTCTCCAGGAGTTGGGCGCCGTTTCGAGACTGGCGGCGTTGTCTGCGGCCGCGTTTCGACGCAGATCGACCCAATCCAAGTCGACGAACTCTCTGCCCTCCTGATCCGACTCGCCGTTGAACAGGATGCAGTCGAAGGCGTAGTTGGAGAAAGTCGCGCCCTTGTAGAGCTGCGTCAGGCGGTGGGCTTCCCGGATAACCCCGTAGCCGAGGAACTCGTGATCGCGGCCCCATCGCTGCTCCCCAAGTTTCTGAAGAACAGCAATGGGGCGGTCTTCGCCCGTTCGCCCAGGGAGTTCGATGCTGCGTTGTCCATTTCCTCGAGAAGGACTCGATTTCCGGGGGCGGTCTCCGCCGGACGGCGCAGCTCAGGCTTGTTGTCGCCGAAGTACCGGATGAACCCGTTGACCGTGTCGACCTCGTCCAGCCAGGGCAGTCGATGCCGCTGTCCCGCGGGTGTGAGGAAGATGGCCACTGCCGGCCTGCGCCCTCCGGCCCTTGCCACCGGATTGATACCCGCGGTCTGGCGGAAGTGAGTGCCGTTCGGGGCATCGGTTGCAACCCAGAAGTTGCGCACCCCGTCGTGTTCGGGGGCGCGTTCGTCCTCGCGTGGCTTCCAGAGTCGTTCACCGATGTAGATGGGTCGCACTACTGGCCTTTCTGCATGACGACTGCGGCAGGATCCCTCACGCCCACGACTCTCGCAAGCTGCCCTCACCGTGACCGCCGTCACGGACGAGCGCCCTCGGGATCGTTCCACTCCTTCAGCCGAGAAGAAGGCGAGAGGAAGGAGAGCAGAATGCGACAGTGTTGGCTATTGGTGGTCACCAAGGAGCTGCGCGTCTGGATGCCACCCGAGGTCTACCTTGAACGAGCCATGGCACTCCGAGAGGCGAGGCGATGGGTGTCGGTGCTGTCCCGGCGCCGAAGCCCGGCGGACGTTGGCGCCGGAGCTCACTCCCACTTCCCGGGCATGCCGTGCTTCACGTCGTCGAGACCCAGTTCATAGAGCCCTGGCGGGCATGTCCACTCTGGGTCGGCGTGCGTTGCTCCTCCAGAGAAGGGACAACGATCCAGTTCGAGTTGCTGGTTCTCGATTCCGACGAGGCCGCAGCGTGGGTTCGTGAGCGGTCGAAGACTGAGCCCGATCCTGGCTCAGACCCTGAGTTCCGCTTTGAATCGACGTGGGAGCGAGCAGGTGTCCGATCTCACGTTGCTGTCCACCGCCTGAAGCGGTTCATCGGCTTCTGAAGGTGGTCCGGAAGTGTCTAGTGAGGTAGACAGTTAGGCCATCTGGTGTCATCATGACCGGGCGAGTGCTGCTCCGTTCGCTCGAGCGACTCGGGTGCGATCGGGTGCGCCAAGCGGGTTCGCACATCAGGGTAGTGTGCGGACGGTGTCACACGACCGTGCCCGTTCACCGGGGCGAGGACCTTCCACGGGGCACGCTCGGGCAGATCCAGCGTGACCTCGAACCATGTCTGGGAGAGCGATGGCTACGACATACCAAGTGAAGCTCGTGTCAGGGACGAGGACGGGACCTGGCTCGCGCGCGTTCCGAGCGTGCCGGGCTGCCACACGTACGGCCGCAGTATCGAGCAAGCCCTGAACCGAACGCGGGAGGCGCTCTCCCTCTGGGTGGATGGCGCTGCGTCAGCGGAGCTGCAACCCGACATCCGGCTCGGGGAGCCGGCGCGCTCGAACGTCCGGCGCCTCTCGGCGGCCCGAGCCCGCGCGGATGAGGCCGAGGCGACCGCCCGTGAGCTCCTGTTCGCAACGGTCCGGGAGCTCACCCGGAACGAGGGGTGGTCGGTGCGAGATGTCGCCGGGGTGGTCGGCCTCTCGCCGCAGCGCGTGCATCAGATCAGTCGGGAGATCGGGCACGCGGCGGGCTGACGGAATCAGGGCCCGAAAGAGGACGATGCAGACACCGGCCGTGAAGACAGGCACTCGACATCTGATGCATGACCTGTAACATCACGCATCATGCCCCGCACGACCGTCGACATCGACGCCCAGGTCCTCCGTGATCTCAAGGAGCGCCAGGCACGCGAGGGCAAGACGCTCGGGGAGTTGATCTCCGAGCTGCTCGCCGCGTCGCTGCGGACAGAGCCGGAAGCGCCCGCCGATCCGTTCACCTGGAACACGGCGAAGATGCGCCCTCGGGTCGATATCACCGACAAGGACGCCGTCTACGGCGCGCTCGACGGCCGATGAGCGCGACGCTCGACGCGAACCTCCTGCTCTTCGCGTCCGACGAATCGAGCCCGTTCCACGAGCGGGCCCGCGGCTTCCTCGACGACGTGGCCCGGGGCCCCGCGATCGTCTACGTGTTCTGGCCCGTCGTGATGGCGTACCTGCGCATCGCGACGCACGCGTCGATCTTCCGCTCACCGTTGCCGCCCGACCTCGCGATGGCCAACGTCGAGTCGCTGCTCGCGCGGCGTCACGTGCAGTCACCGGGGGAGCAGGATCGCTTCTGGCCGGCGTTCCGCGACACCGCCGAGTCCGCGTCCGCGCGCGGCAACCTCGTGCCCGACGCGCACCTCGTCGCGCTGATGCGCCAGAACGACGTGTCGACGATCTACTCGCACGACCGGGACTTCCGTCGCTTCGACGGCATCGAGGTGATCGACCCCCTCGGCTGACCCGGTCGAGGCGCAACGGAACGCTGGACGCGCCATCCGGCCCAACGTGACGTTCGACTCGGTCAACGCGATCCCTGCGGGCGACGATCCGGTCGCGAGCCGGTGAATTGACTATCATGGTCAACATGGTCAAGGAAGGGGACGTCGTGGGGGTTGCTGAGGCGAAGGCGAAGCTCTCGGCACTGCTCGAGCGGGTCGCACGTGGCGATCGGGTCGTGGTGGCCAAGCGGGGGAGGCCGGTCGCGGTGCTCGTCCCGCCCGACGCCGTCCGGGATGCGGCCCCACACCCCCGCGGGCTCGCCAGCCTGGCGGGCGTGATGACCGACTGGCCGGACATGGAGCGCGACGTCGCCGAGGTCGTGCGACGCCGCCGGGCGGCCCGCGACCGCGAGGCGCCGGACCTCGGATGACCCGGTACTGCTTCGACACCGACGTGCTGTCGGCCACGATGCGACGCGACCCGCCGATGCACCTGATCCGGCGCCTGGCGGCCACTTCGCCCATCGATCAATGCACGACCGCGGTCACCCTCGGGGAGCTGGTGTACGGGGCGACGAAGGCGAGGAGTGAGCGGCTCGCCGACCGGGTGCGGCAGGAGGTCCGCGAGGCCCTCGAGGTGCTGCCGTGCGACGCGGACTCGGCCGAGGTCTACGGCCCGTTGCGCGCGTCGCTCGAGGCCGACGGAAAGCGGCTCGCGGAGCCGGACCTGAGGATCGCCTCGATCGCGCTCGCCTACGATCTCGTGCTCGTGACGGGCAACACGCGTCACTTCGCTCGCATCCCCGGCCTGGCTCTGGAGGACTGGCTCGCCGGGTGAACGCATGACACCGATGGAGGTGTCAACGGGGGTCCGATGAGGCACGGGGCGGCCGTGACACCGTTCGTGGTGTCGACCGAGCGGAACGCATCGGCCTTACGGCTCGAGCAGGTGCCCCCGACCCTGTAGCGACGGCCACGGCCCGTCATCCTCCGGTCGCTGCCGACGATGAGCGGGCGTCCCGGATCGTGAGGACGACGACGAGGTCCTCGTCCGGTCGGTACTCGTAGACCAAGAGCATCCAGCGCCACGGACCGAGGAGGAAGCGCATCCCCTGCCACCGTCCCTCGAGCTCGGGGCCGAGCAGAGGGAACCGCGACAGCGGGCCGAGGCTCGTGCGAACCCGCTCGCGAGTGTCGGCCGGCAGGCTCAGTGCCGCGATCAGGCGATCGAGATCCTCGACCGCGACCCGAGTGAGCGAGACGCGAGCCAACGGCTAGAGATCGTCGAGCGCGATCGTGCCGCCCGACGCGGCCTGCTCGCGCCCGAGCTTCGCTCGCTCCCACGCTCCGTCGATCCCCTCGAGGACGGCCGTGACGGTCGCGGCGTCGGGGTCCGAATCGTCGATGGCAGAGGACAGGAGCGACCGCGCGAGCGTGCCCTCGTTCACGTGCACGCGTTCCGCGAGCCGTGCGAGCTTGGCCGCGCGCTCCTCGTCGAGGGTGATGTTGAGTCGCTGGTTCGTCATGTCGGGAGGGTACACGTTTCCACACGATCCGTGTAGTTCCATGCACGCCGACACTCCCGAAGCGCCTCGTGGTAGAAGTCGTCGACCTGACCCGGGGAGGGCACGTGAACCGAACGAAGGCACGGTTGTTCCTCATCGCGGTGAGCGTCGTCTTCGGCGTGCAGGCCGCGTTGTCCCTCACTGGCGGCGGGTCATCTCCAACCTGATCTGAACCCACGGCGTCTAGGGAGACTCTGCCCAGACGCTAAGGTGCCGCCATGGCGGGAACCCACCGGTCCGCGCGCGCCTTCGACCGGCGGCTGATGCGGCTGGCGGCGACCGAGCGGCGCACCCTGACCGGATCGGTCGCGCTCGGGCTCGGCGTCGCCGCCGCTCGGATCGCCACGGGGGTCGCGCTGGCGGTCGCGATCGGCCGCGTCTTCGACGGCGCCCCGATGACCGATGTCGTGCCGCTGCTCGTGCTCGCGGTCGCCCTGGTCGGGTTCCGGGCGGTCTGCACGGCGCTCCAGGAGGGCATGATGGCCGGCGCATCGGTCCGGATCACGGCGGACCTCCGTCGTCGGCTGGTCGACCGGATCCTCCGGCTCGGGCCCGCCTGGGTCGACGGGTGAGCGCAGCGGCGAGCTCGAGGCCGTGCTCGTCGACGGCGTCGAGCGGCTCGACGCGTACTTCCGGCTGTTCCTGTCGAAGGTGATCGTCGCGGGGATCTCGGCGGTCGCGATCGTCGTCGTGATCTGGATCGTCGACCCGGTCGTCGGCGCGCTGGTCGCGGTGTTCGCCGCGGCGCTCGTGGCGATCCCGCCGGTCGAGTACCGCGCGCTCGAGTCCCACATGCGCTTCTGGTCCGACAGCTACCGGCCGCTCGCCGCGGAGTTCGTCGACGGGCTGCAGGGGATGGCGACCCTGAAGATGTTCGGGGCGGCGCGGCGGCGGGGCGCGGAGCTGTTCCGCCGCGCCCACGACGTGCGCGACGCGGCGATCCGGCTGACCAACGTGTCGGCCGTCTTCTGGGGCATCATGGCGTTCATCGCCGGCGCCGGCGTCGCGGTCGCGCTCGCGGTCGGCGCGTTCCGGCTCGCCGACGGAGCGATCACCCCCGGCGCAGCTGCTGCTGATCCTGCTGCTGGCCGGCGAGTGCTTCCTGCCGGCCCGCGAGATCAACGAGGCGATGCACCTGGCGGTGTGGGGCATGTCGAAGTGCGAGCGCGCGTTCGCGGTGCTCGAGACCGAGCCGGCGCGTCGGGCCGCCGCCGGATCGCGAGCCGGTCGAGCCCGAGGGGGCCGGCATCGTCGTCGAGGACGTGACGTTCCGTTACCGGCCAGGCGATGCGCCCGCGCTCGAGGACGTGAGCTTCTCGGTCGGGGCCGGCGAGACGGTGGCGATCGTCGGGCCGTCGGGTGCCGGCAAGACCACGCTCGCGTCGCTGCTGCTGCGGTTCGCCGATCCCGAGGCCGGGGTCGATCCGGATCGGCGGCGCGCGACCTCCGCGAGCTCGACCCGCGAGAGCTCCGGCGCACGATCGGGCTGGTGCCGCAGGACACGTTCCTGTTCCACGAGACGGTCGCCGGGAACCTCCGGCTCGACGCGGCCCGCCGCCACCGACGACGACCTGGGCGACGCGCTCGGGTCGGCGGGCGCCGCCGCGTTCGTCGCGGCGCTGCCCGAAGGGGTGCGACACGGTCGTCGGGGAGCGCGGGTTCCGCCTGTCGGGCGGCGAGCGCCAGCGGATCGCGATCGCGCGCGCCCTGCTGAAGGACGCGCCGATCCTGATCCTCGACGAGGCGACGTCCAACGTCGACGTCGCGAGCCGAGGTCGGGATCCAGGACTCGATCGACGAGCTCCGGCGGGGCAGGACGACCGTGATCATCGCCCACCGGCTGTCGACGGTGCGGGGAGCGGACCGGATCCTCGTGCTCGACCACGGGCGGCTGGCCGAGGCCGGCACGCACGAGGAGCTGCTGGCGGGTGGCGGCCGGTACGCGCGGCTCGTCGAGGCGCAGGAGCGCGCCGGATGAGCGCCGTGGCGACGCCGGCGCCGGTGCGCAACGTCGGGTCCGGTGCGACGCCTCGTGCGGAGCCTCCGGCCGGTCGCGGGGCTGCTGCGCCCGTACCGGGCCCTGTTCGCCGGCGGGGTGGTGACGAACCTGATGGTGCACGTGTGCACGTTCGGCGCCGCGGTCGCCGGCGCGGTGCTGATCGGCGAGGCGCTCGAGGGCTCGCCGTCCTCGGAGCTCTGGCCGTTCGTGTGGGTGATCGTCGTCCTCGCGGTCCCGATCGCGCTGTTCGGCTGGCTCGAGGTGGTCGTCGTCCACGTGATGTCGTTCCGGTTGATCGACGACCTGCGCACGCGCGCTGTACGAGCGGTTCCGGGTCCTCTCGCCCGCGTACTTCCTGTCGCGTCGCTCGGGCGACGTCGCGCGGGCGTCGATGGCCGACGTCGAGCTGCTCGAGCTGTTCACGTCGCACCTGGCCCCGCCGCTCGTCGTGGCGTTCGTGTCCCGGTGCTCGCCGAGATCGGCCTGTGGATCGTCGAGCCGATCCTCGCGGTCGTCGTGCTGCCGTTCGTCGTCGCGGCCGCGAGCGTGCCGTCGTGGCTGCTGGGCCGCGCCCAGGACGAGGGCGAGCGCCTGCGCGAGGAGCTCGGGGAGCTCGGCGCGAACGTCGTCGACGTCGTCCAGGGCACCCGCGAGGTCCTGGCGGCCAGCGGCGAGGAGGTCATGCTCGACCGGATCGAGCGCCAGCACGAGCGGATCCGCGCCACGAGCATCTCGCACGGGCGCCGGTCCGGGATCGAGCACGCCGCGACCGACGCGATCACCGCGCTCGCGGCGATCACGGTGGTCACGACGACCGCGGTGCTCGCGACGAACGGCTCGTTCGACACCGCGTCGATCCCGGTCGCGCTGATCCTCGCGGCCGGCGCCTTCGCACCGCTCGCCTCGCTGACCGGGACGTTCCGCGAGGTCGGCCAGGTGAGCGCCGCCGCCGAGCGGATCGAAGCGTTGATGGCCGCCCGAGCCGCTCGTGACCGACCGTGTCGACGAGGCGGCCTCGGCCGCTCGACGGCCCGAGGCCGGACGGCCGCTCCGGGTCGCGTTCGACGGCGTGTCGTTCCGCTACGACGAGGACCTGCCCGACGTCCTCGCCGACGTGTCGTTCGCGATCGAGGCGGGGGAGACGGGTCGCGCTCGTCGGCCACTCGGGCGCCGGGAAGTCGACGTGCGCGAACCTGCTGCTGCGGCTGTGGGACGTGCGCCAGGGCGCGGTGACGGTGGGCGGCACCGACGTCCGCGATCTCACCCAGCGCGACCTGCGCTCGCTGATCGCCGTCGTGCCGCAGGACGTCTACCTGTTCCACGCGAGCGTCGCGGAGAACCTCCGCCTGGGCGACCCCGACGCCACCGACGAGGCGGTGCGCGCGGCCGCGGCGCTCGCCCAGGCCGACGCGTTCATCGAGCGGCTGCCCGACGGGTACGACACCGTCCTCGGCGAGCGCGGCGCGTCGATCTCGGGCGGCCAGCGTCAGCGCCTCGCGATCGCGCGGGCGCTGCTGCGCGACGCGCCGATCCTCGTGATGGACGAGGCGGTCGCGAACCTCGACGCGGAGTCCGAGGCGGCGCTGCAGGCGGCGCATGGCGGCGGTCGCGAGGGACCGCACGACCCTGCTGATCGCCCACCGTCCCTCGACGATCCGGACCGCCGACCGGGTGGTCGTGCTCGATCACGGCCGCGTCGTCGAGGCCGGGTCCGTTCGACGACCTCATGGCCGCCGGCGGGCCGCTCGCGACGCTGCTCGCCGGCGCCCCGGCCGTGATCGATCCCGACACCGTCTCGGACACCTAGACGGTGAGGAGGCCCGCCTCCCCTAGAGGTCGGGCGCGTGTCGCTCGGCCAACGCGGGCGGCGCACACGCGAGCCACCCGTCCGCGATCGCTTCCTTCAGGGTCCGCTTGGTCACGGCTCGAAGCTCGATCAGGATCGCGGCGTATCCGTCGAAGTGCGGGATCGTGAAGACCCCCTTCGTCCCGGCTGCGAGCACCGCCTCCTTCTCGATCAGGTCTTCGACCCGGGTCGCGAGGATCGGCTCCTGCGGTGGCATCGCGTCACCGAACCGCTTGATGTCAGCCTTCGAGTACGGGCGCTCCCAAGCGAACGTCTTCCCGGCAACCGACCACGACCGGTTGCCGTGCCGCTCCTGCTCGGTCACCTCCGGAAGGGCGAGCGCGACCTTGGCCGCGTCGTCGATGGTCGCCATCACGCGACGGTACCGCAGCGTTCGATCGACCGGGAGCGGCTATCCGCCTCGGAAGTCGACGATGATCCCGGCCCTGAGCTTCCCGCCTGTCGCCGCCCGTGTTCAAGCGACGCTGATCGCTGCTCGGGCCTTCTCCGCCGACACCTTGTTCGCCTTCTTCTCGTAGAACCCAAGGGCGGCTCGAGCCGCCTCCTGTGCGGAGGTCAACTGTCCGGCGTTTCGAAGCACCTCGGCGAGGTCCATGAGACCGTCGCCGCGTTGATTCAGTCCGTCGGTCCCCTCACCGAGTGCGACGGCTTCAGTTGCGAGACGCTCGGCTTCCTGATGGACTCCGAGGCCGCTGAGCGCTTTGGCCTTGGCGGCCCTCGATGAGATCTCCAGCCGTCGCCAGCTGTCCGCTGGACCGGCTGCGCGTTCCGCAAGATCGAGGGCTTCCCGGTAGCGACCCTGGGCACTCAAGGCGTGGGAAAGCAACGTCGCCCGAAGCTCCGGTCCTCCTTCGGCCTCGAGGCCGTCGCTCTCTCGATCCGACGCCCGGACCGCACGTTCAGCCGCCTCCGGGTCATCGGCAAGCATCTCGATCTGCCAATCCCGGTGGAACGTCAGGTACTTCAAGTACTCCAAGCCAAGCTCCTCGAGGATCGCTCGCTGTTCCGCGAGGAGCCTGCGAGCCTCGGGGAACCTGCCCACCATGGCCACGAGCACGCCACGCGCCCCCAGGGCTCCCGCCTCCAGACGTCGGCCCGATGCCTGTCTCCCGATCTGTTCGCAGATCGCTAGGGCGTTCGTCACGGGTGTGGGACCGAACACCGCGGCGTCTAGGAGCTCCGTGATGATCTCCGACTCCTCGAGCCGGTCCCCGACCCGGCGTGCGCACTCGAGCGCCGAGCGAAGCAGGGCCTCCTCGTCCGAGTAACGGGCGTCTGCCAAGCACACCACTGCCAGCACTTGGAGTGCCTTCGTGAGCCCCAGGTCGTCGTGGCGCGCCTCGAGGATCGGCACCAGCTGTTCCACATCCGCCCGCATGTCGGGCACCATGATGTCGAGCGACCCGCGCGACCAGTACTGGTCGATGCGTGCGCGTGCCTCGAGTTGCTCGTCGCCGGCCGCCCGCGCACGCTCGACGACCTCGGCCAGCACCGGGAGGGCGGCAGAGCCGGCGCCGGCGCGATTGAGCACCGCGCCGAGGTCAGCGAGGATCTGAAGGCGTTGAGGGTCGGCCGGCGGAAGCAACGACGCGGCGCTGCGGAGCAACACCGAGGCCGCTGGGAAGTCCTCCCGCGTTGAGGCGCGGCGTCCCGACGCCGACAGGTGCGTCGCCGCTCGTCGAGCGAGTTCCGGAGTGGCGTCCGCGCCGAGCTCCTCTCGATACCTGAACGCCTTCTCTAGGTGGTACCCGATGAGCTCCTCTTGCTCGGCGATGCGGTCGCCCGCCATCGCCGTGAGGAGGTCGGCGTATCGCACATGGAACCCGGCACGTCGTTCCTTCGGCATGCCCTCGTAGGCCACGTCGCGCAGGAGCATGTGCCTGAACTGGAAGTCGTCCTCGGAGGCAGCCGCGGCAGGGCTGCGTCGGAGCAGATCCTTGCCGATGAGCGCCTGCACGTGCACCGAGATGTCTGCAGAGTCGTCCGTGATCCCGCGGACGGCCCCGGACGAGAACTCCTGACCAACGACAGATGCGGCCTCGAGTACCGAACGCTCTCGCCCGTCGAGACGATCGATCCGCGCGGCCAGAAGGGCCGCGATGGTGGGTGGGACCGGCACGTGCATGTCGGCCGCGGCGACCCAGGCGTCTCCTTGCCGGATGAGGAGCCCCTCGTCGATCATATTCGCGACCATCTCTTCCACGAACAGAGGGTTCCCCTCAGCGCCCTCCGCGACCCGCTTGCGCAGCGCGTCTTCGATCCCGCTCACGCCGAGGAGGTTCGAGACCAATCGGGTGCACTGCTCGGCAGACAGCGGCTCGAGCGATAGGGTCATCGCGTTGCGCTTTCCTCCGCCCCAGCTTGGGCGGAGCTCCAGCAAGTCCGGCCGAGCCATGCAGACCAGGAGGATCGCCACATCACGGGACCACTCAGCGATGTGATCGATCACGTCGAGGAACGTCTCTTCCCCCCATTGGATGTCGTCGAAGACGATCACCAAGGGCCGCCGCCGGGCCAGCGCCTCCACGAAACGCCGGATCGCCCAGAACGTATCGTCGGATGCCGCGTCTTGTTCGGCGCCCGCAAGCTGCACGATCCGATCGCACACGGCGTCGCGGTGGGGGTCGCCCTCCATCAGCGCTCGTGTTCGTGACCGGATGTGCTCGTCGGGGGCGAAGTCCCCGAGGCCAGCCGCTTGCTTCACGACATCGAGGATCGGCGCGAACGTCATGCCCTCCCCGTAGGGGAGACACGTCCCTCGAAGGACCAACGCGTCGCCGACGCCGTGGACGAACTCCTCCACCAAGCGTGACTTGCCGACTCCGGCAACGCCGAGAACCGTTACGAGATGACATCGCCGATCCGCCACCGCGTCCTCGAAGGCGCTTCGGAGGGCCCGCAGGGGTCTCTCCCGTCCGACCAACGGTGATGTGATGCGGCTGACGTGTCCGGGCACACCGGCACGGACGTCAAGGAGTCGGAACGCCGGAGTCTTCTCCGACTTCCCCTTGAGCGAGAGAGGCGCCACCTCGTCGACCTCCACGGCATCGCGAGTGAGGCGATACGTCTCCAGGCCGATCAGGACCTCGCTCGGGGCCGCCGCTTGCTCTAGGCGAGCGGCGACGTTCAGTGCGTCGCCGGTGGCGAGGACCTGGGCATCCGCGAGGGCCCCGGCCATGACTTCCCCGGTGTGCACACCCACTCGGGTCTCGATCGTGACGCCGTGCGACCGCTCCA
Organism: uncultured Actinomycetes bacterium; assembly: GCA_963734685.1. Taxonomy (GTDB): domain Bacteria; phylum Actinomycetota; class UBA4738; order UBA4738; family HRBIN12; genus JAOUEA01. The sequence goes on from CAVTIC010000001.1 coordinate 1,280,695, forward strand.
GCTCGATGTTCAAGACATCGAGCATCGAGCGCATCTCCATGGCAGCCCTGACGGCGCGAAGGGCGTCGTCTTCGTGGAGCTGCGGGATGCCGAAGACGGCCATCACCGCGTCGCCGATGAACTTCTCGACCGTGCCACCGTGACGCTCCAAGACGGTTCGCATGTCGGCGAAGTAGCGAGACATGACCCTGCTGAGTGACTCTGGATCGAGGAGCTCGCCGAGCGACGTGAAGCCCGTGACGTCGCAGAAAAGGATGGTGACGACTCTGCGAGATTCGCGGGCCGGACCATCGATCCCGAGCGGCACGCCGCACGCCTGACAGAACGCTGCCGGGTCGGAATTCTCCTCTCCGCACACCGGACACACACGCACGCGGGCCAGCGTAGGGCAGGAGGTATCGCGGGCGCCAGCGGGCAAGGCGACACGGGTCGGTGACGAGGTGACGGCCCGAAGGCCCGGGAACTGGGCTACTTCTTGACCACGAATCTCACCAAGGGGTTGAATCCGCGCCAATTGCACGCGTCGAGCGAGAACTCGTCTGGAACGCTTGCATCGGTCCCGCAGTCCCCCCTGTCTGCTGATCGATGAAGACCCCATCAGGGTAGACATCCGTGCCACGGGCCGGCAGACCTGCCTCCGCTCCGACGTTCAAGGAATCGTCAGGGCATCCCTCGGTCGTGCTCTGACACGGCCTCGTTCCCTCCGGCGGGTTCCCCGACGTGCTGGTGTTGTAGGAGACGCCGTAGACCAGCTCATCGGGGACGTGGAGGCCGGAGAATTCGAAGACGATCTTGAACGCTTTCCCGTTGTAGCAGGAATCGTCCTTGGACGAATACCATCCGGTCGGGTTCGCGATGCAGTCCGCAGGGTCGGCCGAAGGCCGGAATGGGATCGCGAACGTTCTCTTCCGGCTCGCGATCACCGCACCTGGGAGGTTCGGGTTCGTCGGGTCCCCCCGGTACAGCGTCAGCGTGATGGCCTCATTGAACGTTGCCCCTTGAGTGGTCTCACAGCCAGCGGTCCAACTTCCCGCTTCACACGCCCACGAGCTCATCACGATCCTGACCTTCTTGAGCTTCCGCTTGCCTGGAGCCAGCCGGATCTGATCACCGAACGCATCGGTCTGGGTCGCTTCGAAACCGACGCTTGCCACGTTGCCCGGAAGCTGGGCTGGAAGGCTGTTGAACACCTTCTCCTTAGGCCCGGCCTGAGCGGGAACGGTCACCGATCCGATCGCGATCGAAGCCATGGTGAGGCACAGCAAGAACTTCCTCATGGCGCCTCCTTCAGAGACGGTTCCGACTCTACCCATGAGCCGCGTCGCGTGGCTGCGGGCACGCCTCACCGGCAGCTTCGATGCTTCCTGTCGCTCGATCTAAACACGGCGATCCGGGAGACGGGGAGGGTCACCTGGCCGACGCCCTTACGGCCCACGAGGGTGCCGCTCCGCCGTCGTTGATCGATCCGACTGAACCCGGGGATCCCCTCGCGCGACGGACCGGTTGGAGCGACGATGACCTGGGCCTATCCGGAGAGGGGCGACCCGATGTTGCGCGAGGGCGGAGCCGCCGCCGTGGGATCCTCGGAGACGTTCGAGGAGTTCTACGCGCGCGAGTTCCCTGCAGTGGTTGGACTCGCCTTCGCGCTCTCCGGGAGTCGAACCGGATCGGAGGACCTCGCTCAGGAGGCCTTCCTGGCGGCGCACCGAGATTGGGACCGCATCGGAGGGTTCGAGCGGCCCGACCTCTGGGTGCGCAGGGTGGTTTCGAACATGTCGATGTCGATGTTCCGGCGCCGCTACGCAGAAGCACGGGCGCTGGCTCGACTCGCCGGGAGGACCGCCATCGCGATGCCCGAGCTCTCCGCCGATGACGCGGAGTTCTGGGCGGCCGTCCGGTCCCTTCCCCGACGACAGGCGCAGGTCATCGCGCTCCGTTACTTCGAAGACCGACCGGTGGCCGAGATCGCAGAGATCTTGGGCACCGCTACCGGCACGGTGAAGAAGCATCTGCACGACGGTCGGCGGGCTCTGGTCCGCCGGCTCCGCCTGGAGGAGGACGACGCATGACGTTCGATAGCCGTGCTCACCGGGCCGCGCAGGGCATCCGCCGCGCCGTGGAGGTGATGGAGATGTCGAGCACGAAGACACCGCAGAGGCTCACGCGCTTCGACGAGTTCCGCGAGCGCAAATCGAGGAATCAGCGCATCGGTGCGGCCGTGGTGGGCGTCGGGCTCACGCTCGTGCTGGTGATCGTCGCCGTGCGGGTCGCCGGATCCGGTGACGGCTCCGAGCCGGCCGTCACGCCGCCGCCGACGTCGGTGACGCCGGCCCCCGTGAACCGCCCGGAGGCGTTCCAGCCGGCGTTCACCTACGCGTTGCCGGACGACTGGGTGGTCACCAGCGACAACGACCGCTACTTCGCGTTGGGCCCGGCGACGGCGGCCGGCGACACGGGGATCCACCTCCTGAGCAGCGTCGTGGCCTCCTCACCCAACTGCTCGTTCCGCCCGAAGCAGGGTGTCGGCCCGTCGAGCGGTGACATCACGACCTGGATGTGGAACCACCCCGCGCTAAATGCGACGAGCCCGCAGCGGGTGACGATCGGCGGGGCCACGGGACACCGGGTCGACATCGCGCTGGTCGACGGCTGGGATCGGACCTGCCAGTTCGGTGAGCTTCCGCTCGTCACGGGCCAGCCGGACGGCGACCAGTCATGGGCGATCGCGCCGGGCGAGCGGATGCGGGTCTACGTGCTCGATCTCGCCCGAGGACCCGTCACGATCATCGCCGAAGCCGACCAGCCGACCCGGTTCCAGGCGTTCGTGGACGAGGCGTCACCGATCGTGGAGTCGTTCGACTTCGACGCGTGAACTCCTGAGAGGAGGGGCATCCTCGCGATGCCCCTCCTCTTGGGGTCAAGACGGAGCGGGGCAGGCATCCTGGTGCAGGTACTGGCTGCACTCGGCGTCGGTGAGCCCTCTCGTCAGCTCGCCTCGAGCGATCTCGATCAGGTCGTCGAGGTCCAACGCCCAGATCCGGACCACGCCGTCCCCGGAGGACGTCGCGAGCCCCGAGCCGTCCGGGCTGAAGCCGATGCTCCTGACATCGCCAGCGTGCCCGGTGAGCCGCACGAGCCGTTCTCCGGTCTCAACGTCCCAGACCTCGCCCGGCCCGCAACACGATGCCGTCGCGATCCGCCGGCCCGTCGGATCGAAGGCGACGCCAGATGTTGCCCGTCACCCTCAGACCGATGGCATCCCGTGGCCCCGGACCGAAGGGGACGCGCTGATGTCTGGGGTCACCCGTTTGGGGTGAACTCCACCACCTCGACGTGGTGGAACGCAGCGAGCGAGTAGATCCAGTCCTCGTCGCCCATCCTCACGCTACCGAGGTCGAACTCAAGGCCGAAGGCGGCAAGGTCGGCGGCGCCTCCCCGAACCACGAGTCGCCAGGTGTCCTCGTTCTCCGCGCTCTCGGTGTACCAGGTGCGAGTCTCCACGGTGGCAAGCGTAACCCCGCGCTCTCGTCGGGCCGAAGGCCGCGCCGCCGTGCTGAAGCCGATGAACGCTGGCCTACCGCGCCGGGACTCCGACGAAGCCCATGCCCTCGGCTTCGGCGCGATGTACCGAGCAGATGGCGACGACCGCGATCTCCCCCGCCTCCCCGACGGGTTCGGGCCTCGGTATCCCCTCGAAGCTCACTTTGTGCATCAGGTCCACGTGCTGAGCCTCGCCACATACCTGGCCTGCGCCGGTTGGCCACTGACACTCCAGCATCGACACCAACCATAGGGCCGCAGGCAGGCTCCCGTCGATGCCTTCGCCAGGTGGATCGGGTAGGGGGGCCAATCGAGGCGCGAATGGGCGAGAGCCTGCGGAACGACGGCCTCCTCGCGGTGACCCTTCGGGGCCGAGGGCCGTGACTGGCGACGTTGCATAATCGACCGAGCACCGAGCGATCGCTGAGCGAGGATCGTCACTGTAGGTAAGGGGAAGGTCATGGGCGAGGCGTTGACCAGGGTCTATCGAAACGGCGTCCTGGAAGCTGAGGGGTTTCCCGTTGCCGACGTCTCCGACTACCTGCAACAGCCCGATACTGCGGTGTGGGTGGACTTCTGTGCCCCCTCCGCTGAGCAGCTGCACGAACTCTCCGGGGAGCTCGGCCTACACGAGCTCGCGGTCGAGGACGCCGTCGGTCGTCATCAACGCCCTAAACTCGATCGCTACCCGACACACCTCTTCGTCTCTTGTCAAGCTGTGCGCGTCGACGCCGAGGAGGGGAGTCTCCACGAGACAGAGGTGGATGCGTTCGTGAACGAGCGATGGCTGCTCACCGTACGCAAGGATGAGGGATTTCCTGTCGAGGTGCTCCTCGAACGGTGGGATCGCTCACCCGACCTCGGTACCCACGGCGTCAGTTTCCTCCTCTACGGCCTGCTCGACGTTGTCGTCGAGGGCTACTTCGACGCCATCCAGGAGTTCGACCGCTACTACGACGAGGTCAGCGACGGCATCTTCGCGGAGCATCCCCTCGATCCAGCCAAGCAGCGACACTGGTTCCAGATGCGCCAGGCCATGATCCGGTTCCACCGTCTCGTCGTCCCGATGCGCGAAGCTGTCAGCAGCCTCATGCGGCGCGAACACGCGGCAGTCTCCGAAGAACTCTTCCCGTACTACCAGGACGTGTACGACCACATCCTGCGCGTCAGCGAGTCCTCGGACTCGCTCCGAGACGTCGTTGGCACGATCGTTGAGACCAACCTCAGCCTTCGCGACTATCGTCAAAATCAGATCGTCAAGAAGGTCAGTAGCTGGGCCGCCATCATCGCCGTCCCTGCGCTCATCACGGGCTACTTCGGTATGAACGTGCCATACCCAGGTTCCGGCGATATCTGGGGCGTCATCGCTTCCACCGCGCTCATCACTGGTCTTTCGGTCGGCCTCTACGTGGCCTTCCGCCGTCGTGACTGGCTGTGAATGACGACAAGACATCGATCCGTGGACGTATCGGGCACGAGGACGTCGTCCAAGCAAGCGGGTGGGCGGGAGTGCTACGAACGAAGCGCAGCTCTGAAACCAACCGGCCAGAACATCAAGAGGACGCCAAGTGCGAGGAACCCCACGCCGATCAGGACCACCATCAAGCTGGTGGCGAAGAGCAGTAGTGCGGCGACGATCACCGCGGTGAAGATCCAGAGCGATCTCATCGGAACCTGCCTTCCTTCGCTGCGCTCATGCGGCCATCTGATCGGGGGGATCATCACCCAGCCATCCTTCCGACGAGCGCGAACGCGAGGAACCCCAGCACGATCATCCCCGCAAGCGCATACGCGAAATCGCTCGCTCGGGTCATGCTGACTTGCGCTCCGGGAAGACCTCCTGCGCCGACGGTCCCAATTGTTGGGGTAGAAGCTCCAGCAGGCGACGGCCTGGAAGCTCTAACAGCCGACGGCGTGGAAGCCCTAGTAGACGAGCGACTGGGTCGTTGAACGTAGTGATGGGCATGACGTCCTCCCTCGGATCGCGGCGGGACTTCGTCTCGCCCGCCTCACCGGGGGAGGCCCGGTGGACGGACAAGGTTCGTTCCTTCGATGGTGACCGACGATCAGGCGATCTCGACTGCCGGCGGACCGGCTCGGCCACGATGCGCGTGGCGGAACCCGAGCAACGAGAGGAACGCGAGCACGAGGCCCGCGGCGATCAGCGCGAAGCCGACGTACAGGGCGATCGTCGAGACCGTCCACCATCCGTAGGCGTTCAGCAGGATCGATCGCAAGGTCTCCCCCTTGAACAGGGTGTCGGCCTTCACCTGCAGGTCTGCCGCCGTCTTGGGATCCAGGCCTTCTTCCCGCGCAGCCGAGCTCGTCTCCGAGTACGTCGCGCCGCCGTTCACCTCAGCGAGATGGCCTCCGATGTAGCGGGCGAAGCCTTCTGCCTCCGGGCCGGTATCCACGGTCTGGCCTGCGAACTCTCCGAGCTGGGCCTGCTCCTGGGGCGTCATCGCGCTCAGCGGTGGGAACACGACCTTCTCCGGGGCGAGCCGATCCTGCACGTTGTCCCTGCCGAAGTTCCCCCCGTACACGGCCGCCGACCCGATCACGAGCAGCGCGACCGCGATCACGGCCCCAGCACCGCTCACGATCTTGTCCCACATCGTTCGTTGCGGGTTCGGTCGTGAGGAGTTCCGCAGCAGCTCATCGTGGCTAAGCTCGAGGCGTAGTTCGTCCGCCTCGGCTAGATAGTCAGGTCCGGGCAAGGTCTGCGTGGAAGATGCGTCGCGCGGCTGAGCCGCGTCTTGGTTGATGAGCGCCATGGGCGCCCTCCCTTCATCGGGGGGCTTCCCACGGCCTCTTCGCAGGGGGTCCCTTTGGTGTTGCTACCTTCATCCTCTCACTAATGCCGATGGCCACGACGGGACGCTCGGGCGAAGATCCGACTGGGATGCTGCGAGCGAGCCAGAGGCGGAGGGAAACGTAAGGACCTTGACCGCGTAATCAGCTTTGATTCGGAGACGCTCGCCTTCTCTCGCAGCCGAGCGATCGCTTCGATCAACAGCGGACTCGGCCAGGCAAGACGGCGAGTGTCTCGGCGTCCAGCGCGCTCAACTCGCGGGTTAGCACAAGCGGATCCCGATCGGCCGTCACCGGCTTTCCACCTCTGTGTTCGGATCTAGAGCCACCACCGCGTCGGATCCAGGGAGCCGCAGGGTGATCCGATCGTCGTCCCCAACGGGGAATATCCGCGAAAGCGGCCCGACCACCACGGCCTCGACTAGCACCGTCGCCCCAGCTTGACACTCGTTCAACTTCATCCGCGGTGCTCCCCTCTCTCTCACGAACCCCGAGCATAGCGACGTGCTCCACCGGGTGGGGAGCTCGTGGAGAAGCCCGCTCTCCGTGGCGGTGGTGTGGCGGCGACTGGCCCTCAGTGCTCAGGAGGGACTGTCGGCCCTCGGCTTCTGTTCCGCGAGGAGTTCGTCCAAGGGCGGCTCCGCTCCGCGCTCGGCGAGGATCACAGACGTCGGCACGTGGAGCAGCTTCAGCTGGGCGATCCGGAAAAGCTCCTCGAGGGCGTAGCGATCGCCTGCCATCATCGTCCTCCTGCTGGCCTTGGCCTCATCTCGCCCCCGGCATCGGTAGGCCGCCACGAGGCGCGTTCCGCTGCCTCAGGCGAGGGGGTCAGGTGGAGACCACAGACGGTCTCCGAGGTGCTCGGGCTAGCGCCAGGTGACGCGGACGAGCGCGACGGGTTCGGTGAACCCCTTGAGGGATACGTCTCCGGTCGCCGTGAATGGAACCTCGGATCCGACCTCGTCCATCGTGGAACGGCTCGCGAGGACCTCGCCCCCGTCTGCGAGCGCAGCGATCCTCGCCGCTCGATGGACCTCGGCTCCGCCGTAGTCTTCGCCCCGTCGCGTCGCCGCGCCGGCATGGATGCCGATCCGGACCGACAGTGAGAAGCCCTCGGACCGTCGATGCTCGGCGAGCGCCCGCTGCACGGCGACGGCACACCTCAACGCCGATCGCGCGTCGGGGAATGCGACGAAGAACCCATCGCCCGTCGGATGTCCGACGTCGCCGCCGTGCGCCGCGAAGAGCGAATGAAGGGTGCGGTCGTGCCAGGTGAGCAGGTCCTCCCAGGCGTCGTCGCCGATCACCCCGATCAGGTCGGTCGACCGCACGATGTCCGTGAACATGAAGGCTCGAGTGACCCGCTCCGGGCGCTCGTCCTCGAGGGCGAGCCGATCGAGCATGCGCCGGGCTCGTTCCGCACCCGGGCGAGCACCGAGGCGCTCGAACGTCGCTCGTGCCGAGCGCGCCTCGGCGCGCGCCGCATCCTCATCCTCGCTGTCGGCGTAGGCCTCCGCCAGGAGCAGGCTGACTTCAGCGGCCTCGAGCGGCGCTTCGAGCTCGTGCCACCCGAGGCGGGCTCGCCGCAGGATCGGGACGGCGCCTGCCGCGTCGCGCCCTGCAAGGAGCAGCGCACCCCGCGCGGCGGCGGCCATCGCACGGAGCGAGGCCGTACGGAACCCTTCGACGAGCGTGTCGAGCTCGTCCGCGGCGGACATCGCCGTCTCGGCGTCGTCGCTCGCGAGGGCGATCGTGACCTGCGCGGCCAGCAGGCGGACCCGTGCGCAGGCATCGGCGCCTCGCTCGTCGAGCGCCTGGCGGATGCCCGACGCGGCGGCACCCACCTTGCCCTCGGCGAGCCGCAGCAACGACCGGCCCGGCTGCGGTGGTCTGCCGAGCGCCTCGGCTCGCGCGTAGGCTTCCTCGGCGGCGACGAAGTCACCGAGCTGACGCCGCACCTCGCCGATCTCGTAGTAGGCGGGACCCTGTCCGGAGACGAAGTTGTAGCGAGGGAGTTCCTCGCACGCCGCGAGGGCATCCGCCTCGGCTTCGTGCAGGTGGCCGTGCAGCAGCTGCAGCTCCGCTCGATGGATCCGGCACACGCCTGGGAAGGCCGGCACGGACCGGCGCTCGCACCACCGAAGCGTCGCCTCGGTCCACTCGCTCGCACGCCCGTAGTCGCCGAGCTTCGAGCAGATGCCGATCATGCCGCAGTAGACGTAGCCGGCGGCGGCTGGATCGAGCTCACCGCCGACGACCGTCGCCATGCACTCGTCCAGCAGCGGCATGCCCGTCGCGACGTCGCCGAGCAGACAGAGCGCGTGGCCCTTGTCGTGAAGGCTCATCGCTGCGAGATCGCGGTCGCCGCTGCGGCCGGCGAACGCGAGCGCCTCGTCGTAGCGCTGGATCGCTCCGGCGTAGTCCTGCTCCATGATCCACAGCAGCAGGCCTTGGATCCAGAGCAGCCAGCCGTGCACCGGCCAGGTCGCATCCTCCTCCGCGAGGCGGGCCGCCTTCTGCCCCCAGCCCTGCGCCAGTGGGATCGACATGCGCATGCCGTGCTGTTCCGCGAGGCGGTAGGCCATCATGGCCGCCTGCGCCCGATCGCCCTCGTCGAGGTATGCGGCGTAGGCTCGTTCCAGCGCCTCGATGGTCGCGTCGGGACGACCCGTCCAGTAGGTCGCCCAGGCGAGCATCTCGAGCGCTGCCGCCGGTAGGGGATCGGTTCGGTCGGCCTCGATCAGCGCCTCGTAGGCGTCCTTCCAGGCGTGCCGCTCCAGCGCATCCCGCGCGAAGCTGATCGGATCGTCGCTCATGCTCACGGCGACTCCACAGATGCAGCGGGCAGATCGAACCGTACCCGGTTCCGGCATCTCCCCGCGACCCGGGACGACGACCCGATCGGGAGAACCCGCGGTAGCCCAACGATCGCAGTTCTAGGGTTGGTTCAAGCCGGATCCCACAGTCATCGCGGGCACCAACCGGGGCAGGACCTCTCCGATCGGGCCTCGCAGCTTCGCGTCGGCCAGGTCGTCGAGTGACGTCTCACCCTGGTTCACGATCCCGAGTCTCGCGCCCCCGCGCTTCGCCTGCGCCGCCAGCGACGAGGCCGGCTGGACCGCGAGGGTCGTCCCGATCGCGAGGGAAGAGGTCGCAGGCGGTCGAGTTCGCGAACGCGAGCTGCAGCACCGCCGGATCCAGCTGCTGGCCGAACGCCGCAAGGCACGTGGCGTCCCGGATCGTGCCGTGCAGCTCGAGCACCAGCTCCGAGCCGGCCGCTTGATGCAGTCCGTCGACGTGCTGAATCACCAGCGCGAGCGGTGTGCCTCGGCGCTCGAGCTCGACGAGGGCCCGGTGCCCAGGGTTCGGCTACCCGGCCGCCGCCACGCTCTCCGAACTGCGGCACCTCGCCGCGCCCGCGACCCTCGATGCGCCGCCGCTGGACATCGGCATCGAGGACCATGCCACCAGCGCGCCCCTCACCGTACGCATGACTGCGGATGCTCTCACCCTGCTCGAGGAGATCCTCTCTCGATCGAGGTCCTGATGGCCAACGATCTGCTCGCATCGGCGAACGGACCAGCCACCGGGCCCGGCCGATCGGCACTCGCGCTCGGTGCCGGCACCGGCGAGCTCTCGGCGACCGCTCGCGCCTCGATCGCTGGACTCGGCGACGACCGCTCACCTGCCGACGCGCAGCGTGCCATCGCCACGGCCCTCTTCGACGTTTGAGCTCGGCCAGGGCCGCCGGCGGAGCCGATCAGGAGGGCCAGTCGCGCTTCGGCTGCTGCTTCGTCAGCAGATCATCCAATGAGGGCTTCTGCGCGCGCGCGGTTCCGGCCCTCTCGATCTCTTCATCCAGACGGTTGTCCGGCCCGATGTCGCCTGCTGCCGAGAGTAGTTCGTCGAGCGATTCCCCTGCGCTGCCTTTCAGCCGGATGCGCAGCGCAGCCAGCACCGAGGCGTGGTGATCGGACAGGCCCTGGCTCACCTTGATCTCGGTCAGGGCCTCTTCCGCCTTGGCGAGCAGCTCCTCGTCGTCCATGGGGGAACAGTCTGACACGACGGTCCCGCCAACGCCGCTACGCAGGATTCCACGGCCCCGAACCGCCGACGCCGAACGTGTGTGCGTGCGATCCATCGGCATCGGCGATGCCGAGGCCGCCCGTTAGGTCCTCGCTCCAGCAATTGTGTGGATCCTCCGGGCACGGATGCATGATGTAGCTCTCGAACGCGATCTGCGACCCATCAGGCGACCACGACGGCGCGATGGCGTCGCGGATCAGTCGCGTGAAGTCCGAGCCGTCGGGCGCGAACGTGTAGATACCTGCCGCAGGAAGCCTGCGCAGTCCGAGTGCGATCCGATCACCGGTCGGGGACCACGCGAGTCCGAACACGTGACCCCCATCCCAGCCAAAGGTGACCTCGTTCTTGACGATCATGTGTGGATCGCTACCGTCTGCGTCGACCACCCACACGCTGTGGCTATGGTCCCCCCCGCCGTCCATGTACGCGATCTGGGTTCCGTCCGGGGAGAAGGTCGGCTTGTACACGTCCATCACGCTCGGCTCGACGAGCAGGGTGCTACGGCCGCTCTCGACGTCGATCACGTATAGCGCGGTTGCCTTTCCGTCCTCGGTTGGCTTCGTGTATGCCACCTGCGACCCGTCGGGAGAGATCGCGGCGTCGAGATAGCCTTCCCTCGGCCGCAGCGGTCCCAGCAGCGACGTCTCGGTGCCGTCTGCATGCAGGAGGACCAGACCCCCGTCGAGCCAATTCGCGTCGGGCCGGATCAACAGGAGCTCGCTGCCGTCGCTCGACCATCCGAGGGGTATGCCGAGCTGGTCCTGCGGTTTAGGTCGCCCCGAGTTCGTCGGCTCTCTCCAGGAGTTGTGAGACCGGGTGCGGCTGTCCCGTCACCAGGGTTTCACGTGCCGCCGACCTTGTGAAGCGGACGCCCGGCAGAGGGTCCGCCGGCCGTCAGTAGACGAAGGCGAACCAGGGCGACGGGTCCCACGCGAACATGTCGTCGGCACGCGCGAGCGCGCCCGACGTGCGCTCTGCCACCTGATGGGCCCGACTCAGCTGGCGGAACGAGCTGCCACCGAGGTATGCCGCACCGAGGGCGGCCACGCCGAACGTGAGGTCGGGCTCGGCATCGGTGCGCGCGCAGCTCCCCTCGCCTCCGTCGACGATCAGCTCGTACCGGCCCGACGTCGAGGGGCGGAACGCGTCGTCGATCTCGAGCACGAGGCGCCCGTCGCCCGAGTACCGGCGTCCGGAGAGCGCACGCTCGACGTCGAGCACCCGCACGAACAACCCGTCCTGGATCACCGCGTTCAGCCGGCGCGGCTCGGCGACGAGCCACAGCAGCTCCTCGTCGACCGGCCGGTCCTCGGCCTTCACCGTGGCGACGAGGTCGACGTCGAACAGGAAGCGCCACAGCGCCGCGGTCGCGTCGGGGTCGGTCGCGACCAGGTCGCGGACGTGCAGCTCGTTGGCCGGCACGTTGCGCTTCCAGTCGTGCTTGACCGTGTAGACCGCGTACCCGTCGACGGTGCCGTCGTCGCGCTCGTGCACCGCGTAGAAGCGCGGATGCTTCTTGTCGCGCGGGCGTTCGAGCCACATCGCCTTCCACCAGCGGTCGTCGACGGCGATCATGCCGGGACGGGTCGATGCGAGCTCGTCGTAGACCGGCCGCATGCGGGGCAGGGCCTCGTCGCGCGGCAGCACCCGCACCCGGCCGCCGATGCGCACGCCGGGCACGAACGACGATCGGTCTGCCGACATCTCGAGCAGGGTGCAGAGCGAGGCCATGCCGTAGCCGAAGCGGCCGTAGATCGGGGACTCCGAGGCCCAGAGGTAGACGAGCGGCTCGTCGCGCTCGGCGGCTTGGTCGAGGATCGCGGCCATCAGGCGCGTGTTGATGCCCCGGCGCCGGTGCGACGGCAGCACGCCGACGGCGGTGACACCGGGCGCCGGCAGGGACCCTCCGGGCACGGTGAGCTCGGTGGTGCAGGCGCCGGCCGTGCCGACGATCTCGTCGCCGTCGGTCGCCACGAACCATCGGTCGGGCTCGGCGATGAGGCGGTCGGCCTCGGCGTCCTCGGGCACCCACCTGCCGTGGAACGCGCGCTCCACCACTTGCAGGAACGACTCGAGCTCCTCGGGCTCGATCGAGCGGATCGTGATGTCGTCCATCGTCGGCAGCGTACCGGCGATGCGGATATCGGTATCGATCGGGCGCCGGGGCCGACGGGCCGGCGGTTGATACCGATAACGGTATCTGGAGGCGACACCGCGGCTAGGCTAGCGTCGCCTGCAACAGACTCGGGAGGTGCTACATGGAGCGGGTCGAAGGCATCGGTGGCTTCTTCTTCGCAGCGCACGAGCCGGAGTCGATCGCTGCATGGTACGCCGACAACCTCGGCGTCGTGCCGCCTCCTCGCTCGTACGACGACGCGGTGTGGAACCAAGGGGCCGGGCCGACGGTATTCGCACCCTCCGGGGCCGAAGGAGCCGACAGCCCCGTCCTCGGGCCGGCCGGTTGGGGCATCAACTTCCGAGTGCGAGATCTCGATGCCATGGTGGACCAGCTTCGCGCGGCGGGTATCGAGGTCGCGGTCGACGGCGAGGAGTATCCCAACGGCAGGTTCGCGCAGCTCCACGACCCCGAAGGGAACGCGGTTCAACTGTGGGAACCCGAGCTTCAGCCGCCGAGGGAGTCGAAAACCTCGTAGACCATGAAGGCCGGCCAGAACAGGCCCTGGAACAACACGAGCACGTACTCCCAGAACGTATCCGCCTGCTGCCAGTAATACACCCAGGCGCCGAAGATGCCCAGGCCGTAGATCGCGCCCCCGCCCGCTGCTGCGCCCGCGTTGTTGTTGCTCATCGTCACCCACCTCTGCGTCGACGGATCCAGGTGTCGGCTAGTTCTCACCCGCGGTCGGTGCCTCGAGGGTCGCGACGGCATCGAGGAGCCGGGCGCCCGCCAGCCGGAGCTCTTCGAGCATGGCATCGCGCTGTGACGTCACATCGGCCAACGACCGCTCGGCTTCCGTCGTGGGCCAGCCGCGCCGCCCGGTCGGCGGCTGCGCGCTTCTCTTCCGCTTCACTCTCCAGGCGAGAGGCTTCACTCTCTGGCGTTGGCCACGACGCGATCCGCCTCCGCCTCCGCCTCTGCTCGGATCTTCTCGACCTCCTGATCCACGCCCATCATGAGCCCGGCCACCCGGCTCGACACCTGCTCGTATGGGTCGCCATCGGCCGGAGCCGGCCCATGGAGGGCGAGGTCTCGCTCTCGGATGGCTTCGTCTCGCTGTTGACGCGCCTGCTCACCCTCGGATCGCAGACGTCGCACCTGGTTCTCGACGAGCTGCAGCCGCTCGGCCATCCGACCGATGTAATCGTTCACCTCGGTCTGGTCGAACCCGCGTCTCGTCGTCTTGAACGTCGGTGCGGGGACGGCGGTACTGGTGGCCGACCACATGGCGACGTCGGTCTGAGGGTTGCCCATCGATGTGCTCCTCGGGGGTCGAGCGGAGGCGATGGTCGAGTTCTCAACCTACTACCGGCGTCGGCAGCTTCGCTAGGGGCCACCGGTCGCGATCTGCGGTGAGTTCGTTCGATAGGACCACTGGCTGAGTTCCCCGTCGGACCCGGGACGTTCGCCCGTGCCACGCCCGCATCCCTCATCTCATGCTCGAGGTGTACGGGAGGTCTGAGGCGACGCCCAGGAGGGCAGCGTGCAGCGACGACACGACCTCGACTGGCTCCGGGTGCTCGCGGTCTTCCTGTTGCTGCCGTTCCACTCTGCCCGCGTGTTCGATCCGTTCGAGGACTTCTACGTGCACTCGGCCGCGACGAGCGAGGCGCTGTTCTGGTCGGTGATCGCGTTCATCGGGGTGTGGCAGATGGAGCTGCTGTTCGTGCTCGCCGGCGCCGCGTCGTGGTACGCGTTCGGACGCCGCGACCGCCCACGAGTACCGCATCGAGCGCGTGAAGCGACTGCTGCGTGCCGTTCCTGTTCGGGCTGGTCGTGATCGTGCCGATCCAGTCCTACCTCGCGATCGTGTGGCGGGACGGCAGCGCGTCGATCCCCGCCTTCACCGCCGACTACTGGACGATGCAGCGCGAGATCGGCGGCTACGACGGCGGGTTCACGCCGGGCCACCTGTGGTTCATCTTCTACCTCTTCCTCTACTCGATGGTCGCGGCGCCGCTGTTCGCTCGCTGGCGCGCACGCACGGGGCCGCGGCGCTGGGTGTTCTGGTACCTGGCCCTGATGCCGCTCGTGCTGTACGTCGGCGACGCGGTGCCCTGGCCCGAGGACGGCCCGCAGAACCTCTTCTACTCGTTCGCGCTGTTCGTCGGCGGGTTCCTGCTCGTGCTCGGAGCCGCGCCTGGAGGCCGCGATCGACGACGCCTGGAGGTGGCTCGCGCCGGTGGCGGGCGCGTTGATCGCGACGCAGCTGTGGCTCTGGATCTCGGGGACCGGCGACCGGTGGAACACGGGCGTCATGTCGGTCGTGCTCGATGTGTGGGAGGCGACCGTGACCTGGGTGAGCGTGCTCGCGCTGCTCGCCCTCGGGAAGCGCTTCCTCTCGTTCGAGACCGCGTTCCTGCGCTGGGGGAACGAGGCCGCCTACCCGATCTACCTGCTTGCACCAGAGCGTGATCATCGTGGTCGCGTGGGCGGCGCTGACCGCGGTCGCGCTGCCGGCGCTGCCCGGGTTCGTGCTGGTGTTCGTGGGCTCGCTGCTCACGACCGTCGCGCTCTACGAGCTCGTCGTGAAGCGCACGAACGTCACGCGGTTCCTGTTCGGCATGAAGCCGCTCGTGGCGCGCGTGCCCAGCGAACGCCGCGCGCACGTGCCCGCATTCAGGTGAGTCCGGCCGGCGTGCGCCGGTCTCACGTATCGTTCGGGTGGGTCCACTTCGAGGAAGGCATCCGATGCGGTTCGGTCTCGACGTGTCGCAGCATCAGCTCACCTGGGACGAACTCCTGGCGCGCGTCAAGCTCGCGGAGGAGGCGGATCTCGACGGCGTCTGGGTCTTCGACCACTTCAAAGCGCTCTACGCGGACCCGAAGGGGCCGTCCCTCGAGGCGTGGACGCTGCTCGCCGGGCTCGCTCGTGAGACGAGTCGCGTGCGGCTCGGCACGCTCGTCACCGGCATGACGCATCGGCACCCCTCCGTGCTCGCCGCGGAGGTCGTCACGGTGGATCACCTGTCCGGCGGGCGCGTCGAGTGCGCGATCGGGGCCGCATGGAACGAGCCGGAGCATCGCGAGCTCGGCATCCCGTTCCCGTCGACGGCGGAGCGGATGGATCGGCTCGAGGAAGGGATCCAGGTCCTTCGGCTGCTGTTCACCGAGGACGATGTGACGTTCGAAGGCAAGCACTACCGCCTCGAGAGCGCGACGTACCGTCCGAGGCCCGTGCAACAGCCACATCCGCCGATCTGGGTCGGCGGCGAGGGCCGTCGGCGAACGCTGCCGATCGCGGGCCGATACGCCGATGCCTGGCATGGGTGGGCCGCCGATGCCGCGGAACTCGCTGCGATCACCGAGATCATCGACCGCGAAGCCGAGGAAGCGGGCCGCGACCCCGCGGCGATCCTGCGGGCATCGAGCCTGTCGATCTCCGAGCCGTGGGACGAGGTCAAGGCCACCTACGAGTGGATGCTGACCGGCGGCATCGGCTACCTGGTGATCGAGTGGCCGAGCGAGGGCCAGGGCCGACTGGAGGAGTTCCTCGAGCACGTGCTCCCCACGTTGTAGTCCGCGCGGACCGGTATCCCTCCTCCTAGATCGCCTGCCAGTCGGCGTCGAAGCCGAACCGTACGAGCGGCGTGCGGTTCGAGCCGTCGACGTCGATCAGCGCCAGGCGCGGACGTTCGACCCGTCCCCAGCAGCAGCGCCGGATCACGATCCGCGTGCCCTGGGGCGAGAACGACTGGACGACGTCGGATCTCGGGGAGCTCGTGAGACGCTGCAGGTCGCCGCCGTCGGCGTTCATCAGGAACACGTCGTCGATGCGTCCCCCGCCCCCGATGCGCGTGAAGGCGATGCGCGCGGCATCAGGTGACCACGACGAGCCGAAGTCGTCCCTACGGCTCGTCGTGAGCCGGTGCCGGTTCCCGCCGTCTGCATCGATCGTGTAGACGTCGAGGTCGTCACCGGGACGAGCTCCGGAGAACGCGATACTCGAGCCGTCGGGCGAGGCGGAGGGCAACAGCTCCTGGAACCGCGGCGAGTCGGTGAGCCGGGTGAGTGGGCCGGTGCCGTCGGCCGGCTTCGACGCGATGTCCGTTCGCCCGCCAGACCTGATGAAGATCACCCGTGTCCCGTCGGCGGAGAACGTCGGCTGCAGGTTCTCGCCGGACCGCGTGATCCGCACCTCGTTCGATCCGTCGGCGTCGGCGACGTAGATGTCGGCGAAGTCGGACCCGAAGCGCACGTAGGCGATCTGCGAGCCGTCCGGAGACCAGGAGGGGCCGAATCCGTCGGGGATCAGCAGCTCGGCGTTCGAACCGTCCGGGTCGACCGTCCAGATGCCCGAAGGGCGCGAGTAGGCGATCTTCCCGTCGTTGCCAGGGAAGACCCCAGCCGATGACGTCGCCGTGCTCGGCACGAGCACCACGGATGCGACCGCGAGCGCGATCAGGGCTCTGCGCATGCGTGCCTCCTTCCGACGACCAGCACCTCACCACACCCCGCTGAGCGCGGCAAGGCCGCGCCCGGAGGTCGGGGAACGAGAGGACGGGAGCCAGAGGCTCCCTTCTTGTCACTCTTTCTGAGGGCCATGAACCCGCAGGTCAGAAGGCATAACCGCTGGTAGCGAGCGTTTGACCGGTCGGTGAGCGCGCCCGTATGCTCGCTGAGGTCCCAGGCGGCCGAACAGATCGAACAGGGAACCGAGCGGGCTAGAGCCGTAAGGCGACTCGGGGTACTTGTGGGTACGGGTGGGAAGCGCAACTGCCTGTGCCTGCGGGGTACCTGGGAATCCCCAAAGCCGAAGTACCGATGAGGAACCCTGGGTCGGTCGTGAGGTTGCCTGGGACCACTTTCTTATGCCCTCGCGGCTCCTCCTCCAGGCAGAACGCTGACGCCGTGACGGCATTTTGACCGTACGAATCACTCCGGTTGTAGCTTCGATCAGCAGTGGCATCGATTGCCAGCATCGAGTGGAGGCACATGCATGTCGGATCGGCTGCAACATGGATCTGAGTCGACGTCGCTTCCTCGGACCGAAGAGGAGTGGCGCCGGCGCCTGACGCCCGAGCAGTTCGACGTGCTCCGCAAGAAGGGCACGGAGCGTCCGTTCACCGGCGTCTATGCCTCGGCGAAGGAGCCCGGGGTCTACCGGTGTGCTGGGTGTGGCGCTGCGCTGTTCAGCTCGGAGACGAAGTTCGAGTCCGGAACGGGGTGGCCGAGCTTCTGGGAGCCCATCGAGCGGGGGTCCGTGGAGCTGCACGAGGACGGCAGTCTCGGCATGAGGCGCACCGAGGTCACGTGCGCTCGCTGCGGCGGTCACCTCGGGCATGTCTTCCCCGACGGCCCACAGCCGACGGGCGACCGATACTGTATGAACTCGGTGGCGCTGGAACTCGAGCCGGCCCAGGGACCTGGGTAGGAGGTGACGACGTGCCGGCCAAGAAGAAGACGACGGCGAAGAAGACGACGGCGAAGAAGACGACGGCGAAGAAGACGACGGCGAAGAAGACGACGGCGAAGAAGACGACGGCGAGGAAGACGACGGCGAAGAAGACGACGGCGCGGAAGACGACGGCGCGGAAGAGTGGCGCGGTCACGACGAGCAACCCGGCGCGCCGGGCGATCTCATCGTGGTCGACTCTCACCAGGTCGGCTCGCCTGCCCGCGAAGGCGAGGTTCTGGAGGTCATCGAAGGCGAGATGCGCGTCTCTTACCGGGTGAAGTGGCTCGACGGCCACGAGAGCATCTTCACTCCTGCCGGCGGCAGCCTCCATCTCGCCTGATCGGCGGCTTCGAGCCCACAGGATCCCGACGCGCGGACCTCGAGCGACGGTGATCGTCGCGGCGCTCTTCCTGCTCACGGCGTGCACGGCGCGTGAGGACGGCATGACCGATGTACCCAGCGCCGCTCCGCTGGTGCCGCCGTCGCCGTCCGTCGTCGCACCCGCTACCACCTTCGCCTCGGGTGAAGCCCTGCCGGCCGGATGCGATCGCGGGACGCCCGATCCGCGACAGGTCGTCTCGTTCGTCGCCGAGGGGCGGGCGTGGGCGCTCGACCTCGATGGAGCGCGGCTGACGTGCCTGTTCAAGGTGCGTGACCCGGGTCCGTTCGCCTGGGGTCCGCAGGGCGACCGCGTGCTGCTCGGCGACCTCGCGGTGCGGGGCGTCGAACCGGAAGCTCCGACGTTCCCCGCCGCCGACGTGAGTCCGGTCGCGTTCGATTGGGGCCACCCGATCGGATTGGCCGTCGTGTTCGCGGGGTCCGGCGACCGCACGCCTCAGAAGCGCTTCATGGACGACGGCCGTGTCGAGCCGCTCCCGTCGCTCCCCGGCGGGCGATACCTCGACGTCGCCTACCATCCGAGCGGGCTCGCGCTCGCCTTCGTGATCAACCGGCAGGGCGAGCAATCGATCTGGCTGTCGACGAACGAGGGAACCGACCCGGTGCGCCTCGTCTTCTCCAAGGGGGGGACGCGGTTCACGTCGATCGCCTTCACCCCCGACGGCGAGCGACTCGTCTGGACGGCACAACATGCGGGCGGCTATCCGCAGATCCACTCGATGGCCCTGGACGACCGGACCGGCTTCACCGACGGCTGGCGCGGCGAGCCAGAACAGCAGGTGTCGAACCTGCAGCTCGCTCCCCGCGGTCGGCTGATGGCGATCGACGAGGGTGCGGGTTGCGACGATCGGTCCGCGACGATCGTGCTCAGCCCGAGTGTTGCGCGTCCGGCCCTGCCCGAGAGCGCCGAGCCCAGCTCGACCATCGGATGGCTCGACCGCTCGACGCTGCTCGTGGGCGTCGGCGGATGCCAGGAGCCGCTGGACCTCGTGGCCGTCGACGCGGCCGGAGATCAGATCCCGCTCGTGCTCGGGGCCGAGGTCGCCGCGACCCGCACTCGTGACGACATCGGCGCCGGACTCCGTTCCTGCACCACCGAACGAGGCCGAAGAGGAGCCGCCCCCCGGCGGCGTGGGCTGATAGCACCGCGCGGGCGGCCGGTCGGCCGCCTCGGAGGTCGTTGATCGGAGGCTCGCGTGGATCGGGTCGAGGCGCTCTCGAGGCTCCGAACCGCACGCGTCGCACGGCTTGCGACCGTTCGCCCTGATGGGCGACCGCACGTCGTGCCGATCGTGTTCGCGCTCGTCGACGAGGGCCGGCGGCTCAGCGTGTACTGGTCGGTCGATCGCAAACCGAAGCGCTCGACCGAGCTCCAGCGACTCCGGAACCTCTCGGTGAACCCTGACGCCGAGCTCGTCGTCGACGGCTACGACGAGGCATGGGACCGGCTCTGGTGGGTGCGCGCCGCCGGCACGAGCAGGACGGTGGAGGACGCGACCGAGTCGGCCCGTGCGCTCGCCGCTCTCACGACCAAGTATCCGCAGTACGTGCGGGCACCCCCGGTCGGGCCGACCGTCGCGATCGACGTCGTGGAGATCACCGGCTGGCAGGCCGCGCCCGGCGGCACCGGGTAGCTTCCTGCGTCTTATCGCTTGGGTATGTCCTTCTTCGGATCGATGAACGGCTTCGGCACCGTGACGGCCCCTTGACGACCGTGCGGCGTCTCTACGTCGAACCTGTTGCCCATGTCGGCGTGTTCGATCGGGAGCATCGCGAATCCGATGTTCTTCTCGAGCCTCGGGGAGTGACACGCCGACGTGACGTCGCCGATCCGGCGGCCGTCGTCGAAGACGGGGAACGTGTCGATCATCTCGTTGTCGATGAACGAGCCGAGGCTTGGGCCATCGATCTCGACCCCGACGAGCTTGCGCTTGGGTCCCTCCGACTTGATCTGCTTCAGGGCTTGCTTCCCGACGAAGTCCGCATCCTGGTCCAGGTCCACCATCCACGTGTAACCCATGTCGACCTCGAAGGGGTTCGTGTCGTACCAGATGTCGCAGCCGAACGCGAGGATGCCGCCCTCGATCCGACGGATGTGGCACGGCCCGATCACCCTGAGGTCGTGGGGCCGGCCCGCTTCCAGCACGATGTTCCATAGCTTCTGTCCATTGGCCATGGCATCCCGCAGGTAGATCTCATAGCCGAGCTCACTCGTGTAACCGGTTCGTGAGACGACGACGCGCATGCCTTCGAGCTCGAGGTCCTGCGACACGTAGTAGTAGGGGATGTCGAGGATCTCCGTTCCGAAGAGGTCGACCATGATCTCCTTGGACCGCGGGCCCTGGATCTGCACGGGCGCGACGTCGACTTCTTCGATCGTCACGTCCATGCCCGAGTTCACCGCCAGGCCCTGCGCCCAGAGGCCCACATCGCTGTCGGCGAGCGAGAGCCAGAACCGGTTCTCGTCCAGCCGCAGCAAGACGGGATCGTTGATGATCCCGCCGTCAGGAGCGGTCACGAACACGTACTTGGCCTGTCGGACCGCGCACTTGGTCATGTCCCGCGGGACCATCATGTTCGTGAAGTTGAACGCGTCCGGTCCGGAGATCTCGATCTGGCGCTCCACGCCCACGTCCCACATCGTGACCGCGTTCAGCAGATGCCAGTACTCGGCCACCGGATCGCCGTAATGCCTCGGATGGTAGGTGTGGTTGTACACGCTGTAGCGCTGGACACCGTGCTCACGTGACGCGTAGAAGTACGGCGACCTGCGAAGCCTCGGGTACAGCAAGATGCCCGGATCCTCGTTGATCGCCAACGGACGGCCTCCATCGCCAAGCTCTGTCCCTCACGGGAGTGTACGTTCGGGCACGACGCACTGGTGTCTGTCGTGGCATCATCGACCGATGCCCCGCTACCGGAAGCCGAAGGTCAACAAGGCCGGCCGGGTCAGCGCCGGGATCCTGCTGTGGCGCCGGCGGAAGGGACGCATCGAGGTGCTGCTCGGTCATCCGGGAAGTCCGTACTTCGCTCACAGGGATCGCGGTGCCTGGACCGTGCTGAAGGGCGAGGTCGACCCCGGCGAGGACCTGGCAGCGGTGGCTCGCCGCGAGTTCGAGGAGGAGACCGGTCACCCGATCGACGACGAGGCACCCATGATCGAGCTCGGCGAGGTCGAGCAGAACTCCGGCAAGGTGGTGATCGCGTGGGCGGTCGAAGGTGACCTGGACGCCGCGACCGCCGTGAGCAACACCTTCGATGTCGAGTGGCCGCCCCGATCGGGACGGATCCGAGAGTTCCCGGAGATCGATCGCGTCGACTGGTTCACGCTGAAGAAGGGGCGCGTCAAGATCAAGGCTGCGCAGGCCCCGTTCCTCGATCGGCTCGATCAGGCGGTGCGGGCCGACGGAGCCGCGTCCGGCTAGGCGCCCTGTTCGACGAGTCGATCCCATGTCCCGAGGAACCTCATCGCGCATACGTCGGTCAGTTGATGAGACTGACTCGGGAGGGGATGGCTCATGCGCGCACGGTTCCGGAACGTGATCCTGACGGTGATCGCGAGCGCCGTCGTCGCGGCGGTCGGCATCCCGGTCGGGCACCGCAGGAGCCAGCGGGGGTGGCGGATGCGGCCGGCCCGTCACCGATGCCGGCGGGACGACCGTGCGCATCCGGAACTACTGCTTCGGACCGACGATCCTGCGTGCGGTCCCAGGGGACCAGGTCACCTTCGTCAACCGGGACTCCGCCCCGCATACCGTCCTCGGCGCCAACGCCTCGTGGGGTTCGTTCCGCGATATGCGGCGCGGCGACGAGATGACGTATCGCTTCGCGCGAGCTGGTGTCTACCCGTTCGTGTGCACGTACCATCCCGGCATGGTGGGAGCCGTCGTCGTCGGAGGCGGTGCACCGATGACAACGACGGGTGGGGCCGCGCCGGTCGTCCGCGTCAGCGCTGCGGCTGCAGACGAGGCGGTCGCTGCCATCGACTCGGTGCCGGCGTCGTCGTCGACCCTCGCCGACCCGGGAGGCCAGATCGAGCCGTGGCACGTGATCGGACTCGCGGCTGCCGCGCTCGTCGCCGCGGGGCTCGTCATGAGGAGTCGTGGCCGGCGCGAGCGTGCGGGGGTTTGACTCGAGGCGTGCCCTTCGCGCGCGGTGGACTCGTGGCCGTCGCCGTGCTGGCGGCCGCGTGTTCCTCGGCTCCATCGCCGACGCCCTCGGTCGTGGATCAGAGGCGCGACGAACCGCGTCTCACCCGGATCGCGACGCTCGACGAACCCGTGGCCCTGGCGGTCCGAAGCGGCGACCCAGCCCTCTACGTCGCCGAGAAGGGCGGGCGGGCCGTCGCGATCCGCGACGGCAACGTCGATCCCGTCCCCGTGCTCGACCTGTCGAGCGAGGTGTCACACGGGGCCGAACAGGGGCTGCTGGGCATCGCCTTCTCGCCCGACGGACGGTTCATCTACGCCAACTACACCGATGTCCGTGGTGATACGAACCTCGTCGAGGCGGCGATGGACGATCGCACGGACGATCCATCGTCGCTTCGCCTCGTGCTGCGCGTGCCCCAGCCGTACTCGAACCACAACGGCGGCAACCTCGTGTTCGGGCCGGACGGCTATCTCTACGTGGGCCTCGGTGACGGGGGGAGTGCCGGCGATCCTCGGGGCTATGCCCAGTCCCCGTCGACCTTGCTCGGGAAGATGCTTCGCATCGATCCACGACCTTCCGGTGGCGAGCCCTACGGCATCCCGCCCGACAACCCGTTCGTGCACCGCCCGGATGCGCGCCCTGAGATCTGGGCCTATGGGCTGCGCAATCCCTGGCGCTACTCCTTCGACCGGGCGACCGGGGATCTGTGGATCGGCGACGTGGGGCAGTCCCGGTGGGAAGAGATCGACATGCAACCCGCGGCATCGGGGGGCGGGGAGAACTACGGATGGAACGCCCGGGAGGGGGCTCATCCCTACGGACCGACCGATGCGCCCCCGGGCACGGTCGACCCGGTCGCCGAGTACGATCATGCCGGCGGCGGCTGCGGCATCATCGGCGGCTACGTCTACCGCGGCGAGGAGATCCCGGCGCTCGTCGGTGCCTACGTTTACTCGGACCTGTGTCTCGGCCGCCTCGAGGCGCTGCGGCTGCGGAGCGGGCAGGTCCGACGGATCGATCTGGGCCTGAGCGTGCAGGCCGTGAGCTCCTTCGGCGAGGACGCCGATGGAGAGATCTACGTCCTGTCCCTCGCCGGCGGGGTCTATCGCTTGGGTTGATCCACGCTTGACCTCGGTTCGTGCGCTGCGTTACACCGCGAAGACCGACGAGGCTGCTCACGAGGAGGTCTCGGGCATGCCGGACGTCTTGCTCATCGTCACCGACGACCAACGTGTGCACACCGTCGACTGGATGGACACGGTTCGGCGACGGATCGTCGGTCGCGGCAGTCGGTATACCAACGGCATGGTCCCGACGGCGGTGTGCTGTCCCTCGCGGGCATCGATGCTGACCGGCCTGTTCGCCCATTCGACCGGCGTGTGGTCGAACGGACGAAGCGCCGGCATCCCCGATACGGGAGGGTGGTCCGCCTTCAACGCGGCGGGCATGGAGGATCGGGCGGTGTCCGTCCGGCTCCGGCAAGCCGGGTATCGGACCGTGTTCGTGGGGAAGTACCTCAACGGCTACGACGAAGCGCCCGAAGGCTACGTACCGCCGGGGTGGAGCCGCTGGCACGCCTTCACGTCGCGCAACGGCGCCTACTTCGACTACGAGTTGCGCCACACCGATGGGTCGATGACCCAACACGGGCACGAGGAGCGTGACTACTCGACGGACGTGTTGGCCGGGTTCGCGGCACGGGAGATCCGCAACGCCGGAGCCAACGAGCCGCTCTTCGTGATGTTCGCTCCGTTCGGTGTGCACGGGCCGGCAACCCCCGCCCCGCGACATGCCGGGAGCGCGACGGTCGGGCCCTACCTCGCGCCGCATGTGAACGAGGCCGACGTGACGGACAAGCCCCCGTGGATCGCGGAGCTGCCGACCACCTCGATCGACGGGATCACCGAGCAACGTCGGAGCGTGCAGGAGACGCTCCGGTCGGTCGACGAGGCTGTCGCGATCCTGCTCGACGAGTTCGAGACCCACCGGAACCTGCGGGACACGCTCGTGATCTTCACGAGCGACAACGGGCATCTCTGGGGCGAGCACCGCCTGCGTGGCAAGTACATGCCGTACAGCGGCACGTCCCGGGTTCCGCTCGCGATGCGGTGGGACGAGCAGATCGAGGCGGGCACCCAGGATCGTCGCCTTGCCCTGAACCTCGACATCTCCGCGACGATCGCGGACGTGGCCGGGATCGCGGTTCCCGGCATCGAGGGGACCTCACTCCTCGGGTCGGTCCCGCGTGCAGGCTTCGTGGTCGAGGCCGCCGGCACGGACGGCAGCGACGGCAACGGCCAGAAGGTGGCGAGGCCCGGCTACTGCGGGTATCGCACGCCCGGGTTCCTCTATGTTCGGTACTCGGGCGGGATCGAGGAGCTGTACGACTACCGCACCGACCCATGGGAGCTGACGAACGTCGCCGGCGACGACCGCTACGCGGACCAGCGTGCCTGGATGCGCGAACGAACCGACGAGGAGTGCCAGCCGCGTCCCCCGGACTACGAGTGACCATCGGCCTCATGGGGGAGTGGGAATGACGACGTCTGGCCGACTGCGGTCGAGCCTGCCGCGGGCCTACGGTTGAGCCGCCACCGGCAGCGGCCACCGAGAGCGGCCACCGAGAGCGGCCACCGGAGCGGCCACCGAGAGCGGAGGGAGCGGCCATGGACGCCGATCTGGTGCTCGAAGGCGGAGGCGTGAAGGGCATCGGGCTGGTGGGTGCCCATTCGGCGCTCACGGAGGCCGGCTACACGTTCCATCGGATCGCGGGGACGTCCGCCGGCGCCATCGTGGGCGCCCTGATCGCGGCCGGCATGGAGCCCGAGGAGCTCAAGACCGTGATGCGGACCGTCGACTACGGACGGTTCCAGGACGAGGGCTTCATCGATCATCTCGGGTTGGTGGGCAAGGGGGTCTCGGTCCTCTTCGAGAAGGGGATCTACGAAGGTCACTACCTGGTCGAGTGGTTGGACGGGCTCCTCACCACGCTCGGCAAGCGCACGTTCGGGGATCTCCGCATCGACGATCCGAACTCGTCGCTCCCGCCGGAGAAGGCATACAAGCTCGTCGTGATGACGTCGGATGTCACCAGGGGTGAGCTGGTGCGCCTGCCGTGGGACTACCCCGACTACGGTCTGAAGGCCGACGACCAGCTGGTGGCCGACGCGGTTCGAGCCTCGATGTCGATCCCGTTCTTCTACGAGCCGCTCCGGTTCACCGGTCGCGACGACGCCGGCAAGCAGGTGCAGTCCTACATGGTGGACGGCGGGATGCTCTCGAACTTCCCGATCGAGGTGTTCGACCGCACCGACGGGAAGCCGCCGCGCTGGCCCACGTTCGGGATCAAGCTCTCGGCGAAGCCGGCGTCGACGGTGCTCCAGCGGTTCGACGTGAAAGGGACCTTCGGCCTGGCGCGGGCCATGGTGGGCACCATGACGAACTTCCACGACCAGATGCACATCGACGACCCCTCGGTCCTCGCACGGACGATGTTCGTCGACACCGGTCGCGTGAAGGCGACCGACTTCGACATCGACGAGCCCACCCAAGACCTGTTGTTCACGCACGGGCGGCGCGGCGCGCGGAAGTTCCTGACGGGCTGGGACTTCGACCGGTACGTCGAGGACTTCCGCAGCGGGGGCACGATCGACCTCACGACCGATGTGACACAGGTCGACGCCGGCTGAGCCGCGCGACTACGCGCGCACCGAGAACTCCACCCACAGCGGGTAGTGATCGGAGATGCGCCACGAGAGCTCGGTCTTCGTCAGCCCACCCTGCAGGGTCGGGAGGAAGTCGAAGCTGCCGGACCTCTCGAAGGCGAGGTTCAGGATCGGCCCTTCCGCCGGATCCGTGAACCAGGCGATCTGGTCGTAGAAGTGTTGGGCGCCCGGGTCGTCGAAGATGGTGCGTGGCACCGCATCGAGCCCCGGAGCGGGCACGAGACCGGTGGACGTGAACGCGGCGAGGAGGGGGTCGCCCTCACGCCCGTCGATGTTGAAGTCACCGAGCGCGATCAGGTTCTGCCCCCACTCGGCGGTGTCCTCGGCCCAGTCCGCGAGCCACGTCGCGATGGCCGTGAGCTCGTCCTCCCGCTCCGCCGCGTCGGTTCCCCAGAGCACGTGCAGCGTCACGAGGATGAAGGTCTTCGCCGCGGAGATGAAGCTCACCGCATACGGGCTCCTCGCGAACTGACGCTTGAACGTGTCCTGTGAGATCCCGGCGGTGGCCGGGGTGTCGGGGAGCACGAGCTCGGCCGCCAGCCCGGACGGCTTCACCCGGCGTGCGTCGAAGAGGAAGGCGAGGCGCTCGCCGTTGCCTCCGACCTGGATGTTGACGTCGGTGAGGATGAATCCCCAGGAGGGACCGAGCGCCTTCATCGTGTACCGGAGGGCGCGGAGGTTGCTCCGGGCTTCCTGCACGGCGACGACGTCGAAGCGCGACAGGATCTCGGTGATGTACCGCACGTCCGCGAGGTTCCGCTTGGGCGAGTCTGCCTCGGCGCTCTCCCACTTCTCGGTCAGGTCCCCGAACGCCCGGAGGTTCCAGGTCCCGATGAGGAGGTTACGGTCGAGCTGCTTCGCAGGGACGACGGGATCGAGGGCTTCCGCGAGCTGGCTCTGGAGCGCGACCACATCGGGCGGCGCATCGAGGATCGTCAGCTCGTCAGACACGGGTCGCCGGGTCGCGGCCGGTTCACGTCGGGGTGAACTCCTTCTTCAGGCGGCCGTACCGAAGCACCCGGCTCGCGTCGTCATCGCCGAAGGCGTAGAAGCCCACGCCGTCGGTGCTGCCTCGCGAGCCCAGCGTCTGTCCGGGCTTCACGAAGAGCTCGACGTGATCGGCCTCACCAGGCGGGAGCCGCCCGTAGTTGAGGAACACGAAGTCGCCGGATCGAAGCCTTCCCGGGTCCTGGAACGTCCAGATCCGCGGATCCCGCATCTGGGAATCCGCCTTGTGCACCAAGGTGACCCCGTAGACATCCTGCACCGCCTTCATCGTCAACCCCGAACAGTCCGAATCACCCGGGGGGCCGGAGGCGCCGAGCAGGTACGGGGACTTGCCGACGAAGGCTCTCGCGAACGTGACGAGCGGGGACTCAGCTGCCGCATCCTCGACCTCCCACTTCCGCAGCGCGAACGAGGGCTGCCCCGTGTCCGAGCCCATGACGACCAGCTTCTCCCGGACCTTGAGTTTCGGCGCACGCTTCCCGACCCGCGCCAGGATCTCTTCCTTGGAGAACGTCCTCGTCTCGCCTCGGAACCGGTACGGGCCCACGATCTTGTCGAGCTTCGCCCGGAGGATGACGAGCGCCTCGTCCACGGATCCACGTCCCGGACCGTGGAACCCTTCGCCGAACTTCGTGACCTGATAGAGGACGTCATCCATCTGGCAGCACCCTGACCCCCCGCGCATCCTCGTGCCGGTCCGTCAACCCGCCGTCACGGCGTCGTCACCGTGACGGCGAGGTGACGGCGGTGTGATGCGCCGTGCCGTATCTACGACCAGAACATCAGGTACCAGGTCGAGATCGTCCGAGGGCTGATGGCCGTGAGGCTCTGCGTCAGCCCGATCGACGTGGACCCGGGTGAGTACACGGGCCACGTGTACCTCGTCGACGAGCGGTTCGAGCCCGTCGACATCCCGGTGACCGTGACGATCCAGTACAACGGCTGGCACGTGATCGTCATGGTGCTCTGGGTCGCGTTCGTGGCTGCGGTGGTCTTCAAGTGGATCGGAGCACAACGAGCGGTCAACGTGGAGATCCAGGCTCGTCGCATCCCGCGCGATCTTCGGATCTGGGCGGGTAAGCGGTTCCTCGGCCTCGCCGCCGGCGCGGTCGCGGTCGCGGCGATCTTCTGGTCACAGTATTGGAGCGTCCACGAGTGGGGTTCCTCGCCTCGCCAGCTCTTCGCGCTCATGGGCGCGGCGTTCGCGGCGACGGTCACCACCGTCTCGGCGGAGGAGGTCGCCAAACCCACGGCGCAGACGGGACTGCCACGGGAGTTGGACCCAGAGCGGCAGCGGAGGAGGGGTTCGTCCGGGGACCGTGAGCCGACCGGGTCGGAGGAGGCCGGCCGGGGACGCGCCGTCAACCGAACGCGGTCATGAGCTTCTCCATGAGCGTGGAGGGAGCGACGTGGAGTTCGTCGGCGAGCAGCCGGCGATATGCCTCGTACTGACGGAACGCGCTGACGGTGTTGCCTTCGGCCAGATACACACCGATCAGTGCTCGGTGCGCGCTCTCCCTGAGTGGTTCCGCGGCGACGGCGGCCAACGCCGCCTCCACGGCCTCGGCGAGCATGCCCGCGGCGACGAGGCGTTCGCTGAGGCGCTCGAGGGCGTGGAGCCGGAGTTGCAGCAGCCGCTCCCGCTCGAGCAGCGTCCATTCGTCGAACCAATCCGGGAGCAGCTCCCCGTCGAGGTGCAACAGCCTGAGCTCGTCCGGCTCGAGGTCACGGGAGCTCGCGAGGATCGCGCGCGCCACCTCGGTCGCCTCCCGATGGTCGACCTGGACGTGGCGGTCCAGCCAGACGTGATCGGAGGACGCGTGGACCAGCGTGAGTCCGAGCCTGTGGAGCCGCCACAGTACGGAGCGGAGACTGGCCAGGGCCCGCTTCTCCGAGACGAGGGGCCAACACGTGGCTGCGACGAAGGTCCGCTGCAGCGGACGATCGTGGAGGGCAAGGAACGCCACGACCCGTTGCGCACTGGTCGGCACGTCCACGACGACGTGGTCCGCTGAGAGCTCGAAACCTCCCAGCAGGCAGAGGCGGAACGAGGGCCCTCGCGAAGGTCCTGGAGGGAGCGCTCCGGTGGCGACCGATCCATCGCCGCGAACCTCGAGCCCCATGCGTGCCCTCCCGGGAGGACCCGAGGAGGAGCCGCTGGAGCACCGGGGACTGGGAGCCCCTCCTCCGGACCGAGGACGAGGCTAACGAAGGTGCGCATGCATGCACAGTCAGACGTGCAGCCTTCGCCCGTTCGGCTTACACGGGCGCTCCGCAGCGCGTCGTGAGACGGCGATGGTTCCCGCCGGTTCGAGGGTCACCGACGGGCGTCATCCCCTTGTCACCGCGACGTCACGGGTGGGGTGACACGGTCGTGACGACGCGGTGACGAGCGCCCGCGAGCCTTCCCCTGCGACGCATCGCGACGACGGAAAGGGGATCGACCGTGCCGCGCAGGAGGCCTCGGAAGCACCGGATCCTGAACTGTCTGCCCTCGACGGACACCGAGCGGGACTGGGGGCTCGAACACGCCGGTGACGCCGGGATCCTTGCCGCCGGCGCCGCGCCGCCACGGTCGAAGGACATGCGGGAGGCGTGGTGGAGGATCGGCGACCAGGGTTCCACGGGGTCGTGCGTCGGGTGGGCCAGCGCCGACTCGGTGCTGCGGTGGCACTTCGTCAAGGGCGGGCGCCTGACGCAGACCGAGGCGCTGTCGCCGCGGTTCGAGTGGATGGCGGCGAAAGAGACAGACGAGTTCACGTCACGGCCGTCGACGTTCATCGAGAGCGAAGGCACCAGCCTCAAGAGCGCGCTCGACGTCGCTCGACGCTACGGCGCGGTTCGCGACTCGCTCCTGCCGTTCCGGACGGGGGCCCTCTACACGGGGGACGGCAACACCTTCTACGCCACGGCCGCCCAGCTGAAGATCAGCATGTACTTCAACCTCGGCAGGAGCCTCGGGGCATGGAGAACGTGGCTCGCGTTGAAGGGACCCATCCTCACGAGGTTGGGGGTGGACGCCACGTGGGACGACGCCGACCTCACCCACGGGAACCTCGACCTGTATCGACCCGACACGGTTCGAGGCGGCCACGCGGTTGCCCTCGTCGGCTACACGACGGACCGCTTCATCGTCCGGAACAGCTGGGGGACCGCGTGGGGGGACAGGGGGTTCGGCTACGCCTCGCTCGCCTATGCCGAGGACGCCTTCACCGAGGCGTACGGCGTGCAAGTGTGACACTCGAGCGCGCGTGGAGCGATCCCTGAGCGAAGCCGACGATGGAACCGCCGTCATGGCGGCACCCGGTGACGCGCTCGTCGTGCGGCTGAACGAGAACCCCACCACCGGTTACCGCTGGGCGCTCGCGGAACTCGAAGGTGACGCGGTGACCTTGGAGAGCGACGACTTCGTCCGGTCGGTGGCTGCCGGTGTGGGCGGCGGGGGCCGCCGGGTGCTCACGTTCTCGGCCGCCCGGCCCGGCACCGCGCGCATCGCCCTGAAGCATTGGCGTCGGTGGGAAGGTGATGACTCGATCCTGGAGCGGTTCAGCCTGACCGTAGGGGTTCGAGCGGCGGAGGGCCCAGGAGGCACCGGCGACCCCGACCCGTAACCGAATGGCGTCAGCCTCCTGGGGGACCGGGAGAAATCACGACGTTGGCCGACTGACCGCGCGTTCGCGGGAGCCTACGGTGGGGTGCCGGCTCGAGCGGAGGACGCGGTGGCCGAAGGACGAACGCGGAACGCGAACACCGGCGTCACGAAGGCCGTCTGGGACGACGACGTCGAGCGACTGTTCGAGGCGTGGCTGCGTCGGGTCGCAGCGGCCGAGGCCGGCCACCGTCGGGATTCCGATCAGCTGCGGCGAGGGTCCCTGATGCTCGGGGTGCCGGTCGTCGTGCTCACGACGATCGCCGGCACGAGCGTCTTCGCATCCCTCCAGAACGGGAACGTGCCGACCGGCGTGCGGGTCTTCATCGGCACGATCAGCATCCTCGCCGCCGTGCTCTCGAGCCTCCAGACGTTCCTGCGTTTCGGGATGCGTGCCGAGGGCCACCGGATCGCGGCCTTCCGCTACGAGACGCTCCGGCGGGAGATCACCCAGGTACTGGCGTTGCCCCGCGCGTCGCGTCCCCAGCCCGTGCGTGAGCTCGACAGCGTGCGGCAGCGGCTGGACCGGTACGCGAAGGAGTCACCGACGATCGGCGAACGACGGTGGGCGAAGCTCGAACGGCAGTTCCACCTCTCGAAGGTGCCGCCCGATCCTCAGTGGGCCGACCGGCGCATCAGGATCCCGGAACCGACGCCCGCCACCCTCGACGAGTCCGCAGCGAAGGGGTCCGATCGCTGAGGCGATGTCGCGGCTAGCGACCCTGCCGCAAGCGTTGGACGAGCGCGAGCACGAACGCGGCATCCTCGGCGCTCAGCTCGGCGATCGCGTGCCTGAGCTCGTCGTGCACCGGCAACGACTCCTCGGACTCCTCCGAGAACGAGCCGAGATGCTCCTCCACGGCGTCGAGCTCGGCGTGCTGAACCCCAGCGAGCACACGACCGGCATGGAACCATCGCCTGGCCGTGGGCGATGGCGCGGCATCGCTGTAGCGCTGGATCATCGTGTCGAGATCGGGCTCGGGCTCAGCACCCGACGGCGCCAGGTGCTCGACGAACGGCTCGCCGGTGATCTGCGCCCGGTAGCCCTCGGCTTCGCGCATCAGCTCGGAAGCCGAGCGCCCCAACGCCTGCGCGATCGCCAGGAACGAGCGTGAACCGGGGCGGCCACGGCCGGTCTCGATGTCGGACAGGTACGCGTAGGACACGCCCGCCGCCTCAGCGAGCTCCTTGCGCTCGAGGCCCATCGCGGTGCGCGCCACTTTGATCGCGCGACCGAGCCCCTCGTAGAACTCCGGGTCCTCGTTGCGCGGCAGGGGCTTCGCGGGCTTGCGTGGCTTCGTGCCGGAGGCCGCTGATTCCCGTGTCATACCCGAACCCTATCATGTGCATACGCGAGGAATCGATAGATTCGGGCGTAAACCGAAATCTTCTGGTACAGTCCGAAACATCGGTCCCGGAAGTGGCCCTCGCCGCACGACTGCCAAGGAGGTCGGCCCCGTGAAATCCCCCTCCCCCTCTCCTTCTCCCGATCCTGCGCGCGATCGGCGCGACAAGGCCTATCGGGCCGGCGCCCGTATGGCGAAGGAGCGCATCGCCAGCGAGGCGCCGCTCGACGCCGAGGCGCTCGACGCGGTCGAGGCATCCGACGTCGTCGTGTTCTCGGGCGTCTACGACCATGTCGAGCGGGTGCTCGACGCGCTCGAGATGCCGTTCACACGCATCGGCGCCGGGCAGCTCGGCCGGGTGGAGCTCCGGCGCGAGCAGCTGCTCGTGGTGAACTGCCCCGGCCAGCTCGGCGCGCGTGACATCCGGCGAGTGAGCGACTTCGTCACGCTGGGTGGGTCGCTGTTCACCACCGACTGGGCCCTGCGCCACGTGGTCGAGCCGGCGTTCCCGAACACGGTCGTCTACAACGAGCGCCCCACCCGCGACGACGTCGTGCCGATCGAGGTGCTCGACGACGACAACCCGTTCCTGCGCGGCGTGATCGACGGGCGCGACGATCCCCAGTGGTGGCTCGAGCGATCGAGCTATCCCATCCGCGTGATCGACCCCGAGCGCGTGCAGGTGCTGATCGCGTCGCGGGAACTCGGCCGTCGATACGGTGAGTCGCCGGTCGCGGTGCTGATCCCGTGGGGCGAGGGCGAGGTGTTCCACATGATCAGCCACTACTACCTGCAGCGGACGGAATTCCGCAGCGTGCGACAGACCGCCCCCGCGGCCGACTACTTCGCCGAGAAGCTGCTGCGGGTGCCCGACGACCTCGCGCCCGACATCGACGATCTGCAGGTCGGTGACGTGGAGTCGGCCGCCGGCTCGTCACGGCTCATGGCCAACGTGATCGCGGCGAAGAAGCGTGCCGCGAAGGGTGGTGCCCGATGAACATCGGTGAGCCACGACGCGAGATCGAGATCGTGCCGATGACGGTGCCGGTGCCCGAACCGCTGCCGGTGCACGAACCGGCACCTGGAGCAGCACCGGCCGAGCCGGTCGCGGAACCGTCCCTCGAACCTGAACCCGAGCCCGTGCCCGCGGGGCGGCAGTCGAACCCCCACCGGTGAGCGACGACGACCTCTCGATCGAGCCGATCGTCGGGTGGCGGGTCTGGGGGCTCGCGATCGCGCGATCGGGCGCCCCAGCACTGATGCCGGCCGGCGCCGGCAGGGGAGAGTGGCCCGCGCGCCGCGCGTGCCGGGCCGCGTGCCGGGCCGGGGGCGGGTACCCGTCGCACGCGCCGAGGCGCAACGATCATGCGAGCCCGGTACGCGACTGTTCCTGCGGCGTCTACGCCAGCACGACGCTCCGTACCCTAGTGCTCTCGACCCCCATCTTCCCGCTCGTCTGCGTCGTGGGCACCGTCTCGATGTGGGGGCGCGTGATCGAACATGAGCACGGATGGCGGTCGGAGTTCGCCTACCCTTCCCGCCTGACGCTGGTCTGCGGCGTATGTCTGCGTCTCGGGTCGGGCCGAGGGGTACCTTCATCGATCGTCCGTGACCCCCGGGAGGGGCGTGCCGGCGCACCCGCGATGGCGGTCTGCACCGACCACGTCCGTCCGATGGCGAGGCCTGGGTCGCCCACGCCCGTCGCCGCCGACCGGATGAGGGCTGCGCTGCTCGACCGGTACGCGGTCGACCTCATGCCGTTCGACTCGGTGCGGAGCCTGTTCGAGCGGGATCCTGCGCCTGGTCCCCTCCCGTACCTGCATCCGTCGGTCGTGCTGCCTCCGGGCCCCCTCGCCCCCATCGCGAGCGTGGCGACGACGGCTCGGCCGGCGCCACCGACGCGCCCCGCGCAGCCCGTCGCCGTTCCGGTGGGTGGCGCGAGGGCGGTGCTCGCGAAGGAGTCGCTCGCTGATGCGGCTCGGGCGGGGTCTGTGGGACGTGGTCTCCTTCATCCTGGGAGCGGCCGTCCTTTTGTTCATGTGTGTGGCTTCGCTGCAGTCGTGCATCGTCACCGTCGATGCCACCGATCGTCCGGTTCCACGAAGATCTGCTCCTGTCCGAGCCGTGACCGACCCGACCCAGCCGGCCGCGGAGCGTGCCGTCATGGCTCGGCGGACGGCGCCGGAACCGCTCCCTCAGCTCGAGTTCGTGTGCGGACGATCCCACGGCGGTTGGATCGAGCTCGTTCCCTGCTCGTCCCCCGCGCCGCTCTTCGGGTTCGCCGCGTCACCGCCCGACGAGGAGTGCTTCGGGAAGCCGGTCGCATTCACGCGTCGGCCCAACTACTCGATCTGTTGGAGCACGTTCGATGAAGGGATCTCGGTCGACCCGCATGCGGCCTCCGCGAACCCGTTCGCAGGTGCGGCGCGATGAGTGCGTACATCCCCGCGCTCTTCGACCGCCGTGATCGTGATCAGAAGTCCCGGCGTCCGTCGAAGTGGGTGGCCGCCTCCGGTCGCGTCAACTCGTATAGCGCCAGGCGGTGCCCGCCCGGCGTACGGAACGAACAGCACGGACCGTGGGGGATCTCGAAGCTCCGTTCCCTGGTCCACCCGGCGCGCTCTTGCCGGTTCAACGCTGCCTCCAGGTCCTGCACACGGTAGACGAGGATCGGTTGCTCCCCTTCCAGGTGGTCGGTGAGCAGGATCGTGGGAGGGCTCGACGCCAGTTCGACGGCGGCGACCCGGGCGCCCATGCCCGCCACGGCGAAGACGACGCGGCCGCCGAGGACCTCGGTGAAGAACGCCAAGTCGCTCTCGACGTCCGAGCTCGGCATGTACAGGAAGTCGAGCTCCTCGAACGGCGGTGATCCGAACTCGCCGTGTGCGTCGCTCACGAGATGGAGCGTATCCCCGCGACCGCCAGCACGGAACGGCGGCCGGGTCTACGCTGACTACCTCTGAGCGAAAGGAGATGACGATGGCAGCCGACCCGACGACGACGGCGGTCGTCCTGATCGAGTTCCAGAACGACTTCACCTCCGACGGCGGCGCGCTCCACGGTGCCGTGAAGGACGTGATGGAGTCGACGAACATGCTGGAGAACGCGAAGAAGCTCGTGGACGATGCACGCGCAGCGGGCGCGACCATCATCCACGCGCCGATCCGGTTCGCCGATGGGTACGGCGAGATCAACGACCACCCGTACGGCATCCTCGCGGGCGTCGTCGACAGCAAGGCGTTCGTGAAGGACTCGTGGGGTGCGGAGATCGTCGAGGATCTCGCCCCGCAGGCCGACGACATCGTCGTCGAGGGCAAGCGTGGTCTGGACACCTTCGCCAGCACCAACCTCGACTTCATCCTGCGGAGCAAGGGGATCAAGACGATCGCGCTCGGTGGGTTCCTCACGAACTGCTGCGTCGAATCGACGATGCGGAGCGCGTACGAGAAGGGGTTCGACGTCGTCACGCTCACCGACTGCGTGGCCGCGACGTCGCAGGCCGAACACGACAACGCGATCGAGTACGACTACCCGATGTTCTCCCGACCGATGGTCTCCGATGAGTTCACGGGCATGCTCGAAGGACAGGAGACGTCGGCCGATACCAGCAGGGGCTACTGAGGACGCACGAGGTCGGTCGAGGCGCCGTCGACTCCCCTCAGCGTGGGCGAACGTTAGCCTGGGCCGTCAGGAACGACCTCCGCCGAACACCGCGGGCAGCGGGGGCGGTCCGCCCAACCTCCGGGTCGCCCCGCCCACCGCACACGGCGTCGGCTTCTCCGGCGTGAACAGCCATGCGTCGAAGAACGCGTCCAGCTGTTCGCCCGACACGGTCTCCGACAACGTGATGAACTGATCCGTCGAGCCGGTCGAGTCCGCATGGTCGGCGAGCCATGTGTGGATGATCTCGAAGAAGGCCGCGGTGCCGACGGTCTTGCGGAGGGCCTGAAGCGTCATCGCACCCCTCACGTACACCTGGTACGCGAACAGGTTGTCGACCCCGGGGTCGCCAGGCGCCACGTCCCAGAAGCTTCGCTGAGCCGGGATCCCGCACCATTCGGAGAGCAGGCGCTGCGGCGTGCCATCACCCTTCTCCCCGGACCAGAGCCATTCGGCGTAGGTGGCGAAGCCCTCGTTCAGCCACATGTGCTGCCACTCGTCGAGCGCCACGCTGTCGCCGAACCACTGATGCGCCAGTTCGTGCACGATGAGGTACGCGTTGGGGCCGCGGCTGAACGCCGACGGTGGATAGATCGGGCGGGTCTGATTCTCCAGCGCGAACCCATGCTGCCACTTGTCGACGATGCCCCCCAGATCGTCGAAGGGGTACGTGCCGAGATGGTCCTCCAGGAAGCGGATCACCCTCGCCTCCTTCGCCAGCGACCTGCTGGCGTTCTCGCTCACCCTCGGATCGACCGCGTCGAGCACGGGGATGCCCCCCTCGGTCTCGTACCGATCGATCTTGAACCGGCCGATGACGGCCATCGCGAGGTAGGTCGCCATGGGAGTCATCTCCTCCCACGACCACGTGACGCGCCCTTTCCCGTCGGGTGCGTGGCCCAGGAGCCGGCCGTTGGAGATCGCTTTCAGCCCTTCGGGCACGGTCAGGTCGATCGTGAAGGTCGCCTTGTCGCGAGGGTGATCGTTCGACGGGTACCAGTATGCCGCCACGTCCGGCTCGCCGTAGATCAGCACGCCGTCGTCGGTCCGTACGGCGCCCGCTCGGGCGCCGTACGAGAGCGGGCTCTTCGGCACGCCGTCGTACTCGACGTCCACGACGAAGCCGGCGCCATCGGCGATCGGGGAGGCGGGGGTGACGATCAGCTCCTGGTGCTGCGCGCGGTTCCACGTGGCCGGACCGCCGTCGACCGCGAGCGAGTCGATGTGCATGCCCACGAAGTCGAGGTTGAAGCTGGACAGCGCCTGCGTCGCGGTCGCCGTGATCGTCACGTGTCCGAAGAGCTTGTCGGTGGCCGGCGCGTAACGGAGGTCTAGGTGGTAGTGGCCGACGTCGTAGCCGCCGTTGCCGGTGAGCGGGAAGTAGCTGTCACCGAGGCCGTCCGAACCCGGAGACGGGCCTCCACCCGCGGTGGCGAACGTGCCCGCCGGGACGGTCGCGACGAGCATCGCGACGACGACGACGATGCCAAGACCGATCGTGTTCCTGGCCGACCTCGTCATGGGGATGCACCTCTCTCGGCGGGCAACCGAAGGGATCTTCTCGTGACGACCCTACCCGCCTCGAAGCGGTGAAGATACCGGGGACGAGGAGATCGCCGCGCACGATCTGCCTCAGCTGAGGTCGTGGCGCGCCCCCTTCGATCTGCTGCGCCACCGCTCGGCCGTGATCGAGTACACGACGGCCTGGAAGGACTGACCGTCGTCTTCGACCTCGCCCTCGTGGTCGAAGACCATGCCGAGCCGGCCCATCACGGCCAAGCTCCGAAGGTTGGGGCGATCGGTGATCGAGATGATCCTCGAGAGGTGGAGCGAGTCGAAGCCGTGGTCGAGCCAGGCGGTCGCCGCCTCCGTCGCGAACCCGCTGCCCCAGTGTTCGTGGGCCAGCCGCCATGCGACTTCGATGTCGTCGGGGTAGGACAGCTGATGGTGCAGGCCGCACATGCCGAGGAACGCGCCGTCGTCGCGGTGCTCAACCGCGAGCAGGCCGATCCCTTCCTCCTCGTACACCTGGTTCGCCCACTCCGCGATGTCGTCGGAGTGCTCGCGACTGAGCGGACCCCCGAGGTGCTTGGCGACCTCGGGGTCGGCGTTCAACGCGGCGTACTTCGGGAGGTCGTCACGTCGGAACGTGCGCAGCCGCAGCCGTGGAGTGGTCAGGACCTCGGTGCCGCTCCACTGCACCATGGATACCGCCTCTCGTCGTCTGCCGGCATGCCCCTCGAACCCGTCAGCCCGGCGGGCGAGGGTCGTGCCAGCCGCCGTCGCCTTCGATCAGGGCGTCGGCTTCCGAAGGTCCCCAGGTCCCCGGCGCGTAGAGGTGCACCGGCGTCGCCTCGTCCAGGATCGGATCGACCACGCGCCATGACGCTTCCACGATGTCCTGGCGGGAGAACAGCTCGGTGTCACCCATCATCGCGTCGGTGAGCAGCCGCTCGTACGGCTCCATGCGCTCGCCGGGCTGGTGGTGCGCGACGAGCTCCACGTCCTCGCCTTGCATCTCGTCGCCGGGCACCTTGGTGCGGGCGCCGAGGTTGATGCTGACGTCGGGCCCCAACCGGAACACCACGTGGTTCGGGTGGCCCGGCACGGGCTCCCCGAAGACGTCGCGCGGCGGGCGCTTCAGCTCCACGAGTACCTCCGTGGCGGTCACCGGCAGCGACTTCCCGGCGCGGATGTAGAACGGCACCCCCGCCCAGCGCCAGCTCTCGACCTGCATGCGCACGGCAGCGAACGTCTCGGTCGTCGAGCCGGGCGCCACGCCATCGGCCTCGCGATACCCGAGCACCTGCCCGCGCACCACGTCGGCGGGCGTCAGCGGGCGGATCGACTCGAGCAGGCGCACCCGCTCGCTCATGAAGACGTCGTGGTCGGGCCCCGCCGGCGGATCCATCGCGACGAGGGCCATGACCTGCAACAGATGGTTCTGGACCACGTCGCGGATCGCACCGACCTTGTCGTAGAAGGCCTCCCGTCCCCGCAGCCCGAAGTCCTCGGCCAGCGTGACCTGCACGCTGTCGACGTAGTTGCGGTTCCAGAACGGCTCGAGGAACGTGTTCGCGAACCGGAAGTACACGAGGTTCTGCACGGGCTCCTTGCCCATGAAATGGTCGATGCGGAAGATGCGCTCCTCCGCGAAGACCGAGCTGACGATCTCGTTCAGCCGCCGAGCAGAGGCGAGGTCGCGCCCGAACGGCTTCTCGACCACGACGCTGCCGTGCTCGGCGCAGCCCACACGGGCCAGGTGCTGGGCGACCGTCTCGAACAGCGACGGCGGGATCGCCAGGTAGTGCAGTGGCCGGCGGCTCTCGCCCAACGCCACCCGCAGGCGGTCGAACGTGTCGCCGTCGGTGTAGTCGCCGTCGACGTAGCGCAGCTGCGCGGAGAGTCGGGCGAACGCGCCCTCGTCCAGTCCGGCGTCATGGGCCGCGAGGGCCTCGCGCACGTGCGCCTGGAACTTCTCGAGGTCCCAGCCCGATCGAGCCACGCCGACGATCGGCACGTCGAGCGCGCCGCGACGGACCATGGCTTGCAGGGCGGGGATGACCTTCTGCCGTGCGAGGTCGCCGGTGATGCCGAAGATCACGAGGGCGTCGGCCGGTCGGGGTGGCATCTCGTCACCATACCCAGCCTCCACGATTAGGCTCGAACGAGAACCGAAAGGGGGGAGCCATGGAGCACGATGCTCCAGCGATCGCCGAGGAGGTGTGGCGAAGGCTCGGGGCCCAGGACTGGGACGGCGCGAGGGAACTGCTGCACGACGGGTACGTGCAGGAGTGGCCGCAATCCGGTGAGCGGATCGAGGGTCCCGACGACGCGCTCGCGATCGACCGGAACTTCCCCGGCGGGTTGCCGTCGATGCGCTTCCGCCGCGCGATCGGGTCGGATGATCTCGCCGTGCTCGAGGTCGAGCTCGAGTACGCCGACGGCAGCGTCTACCAGGCCGTGAGCATCGTCGAGCTCCACGACGGCAAGGTCCTCAAGGAGACCGACTACTTCGCCCAACCGTTCGAGGCTCCGCAATGGCGGGCCCAGTGGGTGAAGCGGATGCCGCGTTGAGCTTCGAGGCGCCCACCGCCGCCGACGTGCACATGACGCCCGCTCGGAAGCGCTGGACGATGGTCGCCGTCGTCCTCGGGTCCGCCTGCGTCTTCCTCGACACCTCGGTCGTGAACCTGGCGCTTCCGAGCATCGGAAGGGAGCTCCCCTCCGATCTCTTCGGCACCCTCGAGGCGCAGTCCTACGTCGCGTACGGCTACTTCGTCACGCTGAGCGCGCTGCTGATCCTGGGCGGCGGCCTCACCGACTACCACGGGCGACGCAAGATGTTCTCGCTCGGGTTGCTCGGCTTCGCCGCGACCTCGCTCTTGTGCGGCATCGCGCCCTCGATCGAGTTCCTGATCGTGGCGAGGGTGCTGCAGGGAGCGGCCGGCGCGCTCGTGGTTCCCGGCTCGCTCTCGATCATCACGGCGAGCTTCGAGGGCGAGGAGCGGGGCCGCGCGTTCGGCGTCTGGGCCGGCGCATCCGCGGCGACCACGATCCTCGGCCCTTTCCTCGGCGGGCTGCTGGTCAACACGATCTCGTGGCGCATGGCGTTCCTCGTGAACCTGCCGCTGCTGGCCGTCGCGTACGTCGCCACGATCCGCGCCGTGCCCGAGTCCCGCGACCCGGACGCGAGCGGACACTTCGACTGGCTCGGCTCCGTCGTGATCGTGCTGGCGGTCGGCGGACTCGCCTTCGGCACGATCCGCGGCCAGCAGCAGGGCTGGGGGGAACCGGTCGCCGTCGCCAGCCTCGCGATCGGCGCCATGGCCGCGATCGCGTTCCCGTTCCTGATGCTGCGCCGGCGCGATCCCCTCGTGCCGCCCCGCCTGTTCCGGTCGCGGAACTTCACGGTGACGAACCTCTCCACGCTGGTGATCTACGGGGCGCTGTACGTCTCCCTGACGTTCCAGGGCATCTTCCTGATCGGCACGCTCCAGTACAACGAGCAGGCCGCCGGCGTCGCCGGCATCCCCGCCACGCTGCTCCTCGTGCTCTTCTCCACGCGCTTCGGGAGGCTCGCTGCGAGGCACGGTCCTCGCCTCTACATGGCGCTCGGCCCCGCGATCATGGCGATCGGCCTGCTCTGGCTCGCGCGGATCCCGTCGGACAGCGCCGGGTGGGTCCTCGGAGGCGGGGCAGGATCGTCGATCCTGCCGCCCTCGGACTACTTCGTCGACCTGCTTCCCTCGCTGCTGGTGTTCGGCGCGGGGCTCATGATCATGGTCGCGCCGCTCACGACGGCCCTGATGACCTCGGTGCCGGAGTCCAACGCCGGCGTGGCCTCGGCGATCAACAACGCGATCTCTCGCGTGGGCTCCCCGCTCGTCACCGCCGTGATCTTCGTCGCGGTCGCGTCGAGCTTCTACTCCTCGATCGCCCGCCAGGTGCCCGGGGTCGACGTCGACTCGGAGGCGTTCCGCGCCGAAGTCGCGCCGCTGAACCAGCCGTCCGGCGGCGTGCCGGCCGACGTCCGCGCGGCGGCCCGATCGGCCTCGACCGACGCGTTCCACCTCGCGGTGCTGGTATCGGCGGGTCTGTTGCTGGCCGGCGCGGCGATCAACGCGGTGGGCATCCGGAACCCGACCCCCGAGGGACGCCACGCCGGCCCTGGCGCCGAGCAGCCGCCCGGTGACGCCGCGGGCGCCGGGGGTCCGGTGCGGAGCTCCTCGGATGCGTTCGGCGGCGACGGAGGGCAGGCACGGGAACGCACCGGCCCTGCTCGTGATACCTAGGGACCTCGGGTGCCGCCGTCCCGGGGGACGATCTCGTAGATCTTGATCGGACGGCTGATGCCCTTGAGGCTGATCTCGTCGACCTGCCGTCCGTCGACGAGGTGGTCGACCGCCACCATCGTTCGTTCCGTGACGAGGATCTGACGAGGCTCGGCCTTGTCCGCCAACCGCGACGCGAGGTTCACCTGGTTGCCCAGCACGGTGTAGTCGCTGCGGGCGGGGGAGCCGATGTCGCCCACGGTCACCCATCCGGTCGAGATGCCGATGCCCACCTTGAACACCTCGTCGTACCGGCGGTACCAATGGTCCTCGAGCGCACGCATCCGCTCGAGCATCTCCAGTCCCATGAGCACCGCGCGTTCTGCATGGTCGTCCTGCGGGATCGGGTCGCCGAAGAAGACCATCACCGCGTCGCCGACGTACTTGTCGAGCGTGCCGCCGTGCTTGAACACGATCTCGGTCATCTCCGAGAAGTAGTCGTTGAGCTCGCTCACGAGCTCCTCGGGTTCCATCCGCTCGGCCGCCGACGTGAAGCCGCGGACGTCTGAGAAGAACGTCGTGAGGAACTTGCGGCTCGGGCCGAGCGTGACGTCCTGCGTGCCGGACAGG
The DNA here is from genome assembly GCA_963734685.1 of uncultured Actinomycetes bacterium. GTDB lineage: Bacteria > Actinomycetota > UBA4738 > UBA4738 > HRBIN12 > JAOUEA01. The sequence goes on from CAVTIC010000001.1 coordinate 1,323,052, forward strand.
ATGGAGTCGGCGAGCCCGGGTGACAGGTAGCGCTTGAGGCGCGACGCCCGTTCGAGCTCTGCCACCTTCGTCTCGACGGTCTCCTGCAGGTGAGCGTTCAGCGACTGGAGGTCGTGGTACAGCGTGGACAGCTGCCCGGTCGTGCGGTTGAGGTTCTTCGTGAGGTTGCCGAACTCGTCGCGGTTGGGCACCTCGACGTGGGCCTCGAAGTCCCCGTCGGCGATCTGCTCGAGCGCCCGGTCCACCCTGCGCACGGGGCGGATCAGCGACCACGACAGGATCGCGCCGAGGGTCATCGCGATCAGCAGGCTCACCCCGGAGAAGCTGGCCACGGCGAGGGTGAGGAACCGCCGATGCGATGCGAAGGAGTCCGTCTCGGCGACGACGAGCTGCTGTGAATCGGCGATCAGCGTGTTCAGGGAGGCCTCGAGCTCGTGGGAGATCACGTGCTCCTCGCTGATGTGCAGCCTGAGCGCGTCATCGATCTGGCCTGCGTTGAATAGGTCGGTCACGGTGTCGCTCGACGCCGCGTAACGGGCGTTCGTATCCTGGATGTCGTCGAGCAGGGGTGTCTCGCTCGGCGCTCCGTACGAGCGGATCTGGGCGAGGTCGTCCGCGAAGGCCTTCTTCGCGGTGTAGATGTCTTGGGTGTAGCTCGGGTCGTTGAACTTGAGCAGGGCCATGGCGCGGTAGTGGCTCTGCGCGGTGACCTCGTAGATCATGTCGCGGGCCTGGCTCGCTTGCCGGTTGAGCGCCGTCAGCGTCTCGACCTGATCGTTCAGGCGGCTGAGGACGGCGATGCTGAGCAGCCCCATCGACAGCAGCAGCAGGGCGATCAAGAGGAACCCCGCCAGCAGTTTCGTGTGCACCGTCGCCCTGATGCCGGCGACCCAGTCCACGAAGGGCCGTAGGAACCGCGGCAGCGGCCCGAGCTCGTCGCGCGCTTCCGGGCGTGCCGCGTCTGCCGCGCCGATCGACATGTGATCCCCTCCCGATCGCATCTGACCTGATCCGTCCGCTTCAGGATGGACCCAACGCCGCGCGTGGGGAAGGGTGGTGCGATCGCCGGAGGTTCGTCAGCGCCCGGTCAGCGAGAAGTGCATGTAGTCCTTCAGCGTCACCCAGTCGCCTCCCCACTCCCAGCCGATCCTCGCGAACGAGCGCACCACCACGTCGCCGGGATGGACCATGCCGGGCTCGTGGAGCGACCGGTCGGTGTACGGTTCCGCGGCACGACGGAGCACCGAGCCGTCGGGCGCGACGTACGGGTTCTGCATCGGGTTGATATCGATCGCCCAGCCGTAGGAGTGGTGCGAGAGCGAGCCGGGGTTGCCGGTCGCCGGCCGGCAGTTGAAGGCCGCGGTCCGGTTCCGGGTGCTGTTCCAGTAGTCGCCGGGCCGGGGCGCGCGGTAGCGCGGCGGCAGCTTGATGCGATGGATCGCGAACCCGGCGTCGAACAGCCGCCGGAACACCCACAGCACGTCGTGCGCAGCCATCTCGTGCACGACCAAGGGCCCGGTGCGCACGTGCCCCGTGAAGTCGTAGTAGCTCACCTCGACGTGCCGCAGGTCCTCGACCCCCACCGGACAGCCGGGGTGCCAGTTCCGTCCGATCAGACGCGCCTGCAGGAACGGTCCGATGCGGGTCACGCCGCCCTCGAACCGCGGGGCAGCCTGCCTGCCCGGTGAAGGGATCCCCGTCGGCGTCGGCGCGATCGGACGACTCGGCGAGCGATCGGCCCGGATGGAGGTTCCCGTGGCGTCCGAGGGTGCCGGAGGCTGCGCTCGTTCTGAGGCCGGCGCGGCGCGACAGGAGATCCCGACGATCGCCATCACGACGATCGCGGCGCCTCGCTGTGCGCGCCCTTTCCCTCGCCGACCCATATGCACAGGACCCCCAGGATCCCGAAAGGGTTCCCCCGCCGGCGTGTGATGGGGCCCGTTCAGACCGGCTGCCAATCCGGGAAGAAGTCGAACAGGCCGAACGTGCGCTGCACCCGCGGCGGTCCGTCCGCGCGCATCGTCCACACGCCGATGCGGCCGTCGTTGGCGAGCCGGTCGTAGGCGATCCGCCGCCCGTTCGGCGAGAACGTGGGAGCGAACTCGTCCTGCTTCGCCGACGTCAGCGGCGTCTCGTTCCCGCCGTCGGCGTCCATCACCCAGATGTTCCCGTTCCGGGAGAACACGATCCGGGAGCCGTCGGGCGACCAGTCGGGGCGCTCGTCGATCTTCGGACCACCCGTGAGGCGCTGCGGGTTCGACCCGTTCGCGTCCATGACCCAGATGTCGTCGGGCGCGGCACGGTTGCTGGTGAACGCGATCCGGGTGCCGTCGGGCGACCATTCCGGGAACGCGTCGAAGCCCATCGTCGTCGTGAGCCGCGTCTGGCCCGAGCCGTTCGCATCCATCACCCAGATGTCCTGGAAGTCGTCGACGGCGTTCGACGTGTAGGCGACCATGCTTCCGTCGGGAGACCAGGTGGGCCAGGTCTCCTGTGCCGGCGACGCGGTCAGTCGCGTCGTGCCGCTGCCGTCTGCGTTCATCGTCCAGATCTCGCAGTTGGAGAGCTCGTCGCGCCCGCATCTCGAGTAGGCGATCCGCGTGCCCGCCGCGTTCCAGTCGGGCATGCCCTCGTCGCGTCGCGCGGTGTTCGTGAGCCGTGTCGTGCCGGTGCCAACCGCGTCGACGATCCAGATGTCGGACTGGTCCCGGGTGGATCGGCTGAGCGCGATGTCGCCGTTGCTCCCGGGGAACGAGGCGTGCGCGGCAGGCCCCACCCCGAGCGACAGGGCGAGCAGGGCGGCGGTCGGCGTGATCCTCCTGATGCACCTCACGGGTTCGACCTTAGTCGTCGTGGCAGGGTGCGGCGGGTTCCACCCTGAGCCGAGCCTCCTCGCATCGAGAGGTATCCGGTGAGCGGTCTCAGGCTCCCTTCACGAGCCTGCCCGTCACGGAGTACGAGACGCCGCCGGAGCGGCACCCCAGCTGCTCGGGGATGCTGTAGGTGAGCGTTCCCTCGACCTTGGTGGCCCGCCAACCGCCGCCGACCGTGTCCGCCGCGACGACGCGGAGGTGCAGCCGATAGCTCGTCGACTGTGCGACACCACCGCACGTGAAGCCGACGTTGCCCGATCCATCGGCGTCGTACGCGGCGCCGTCCTGCGCGACGTCGAGCACAGGGAGGGCACCGTTGATGTCCTTCAGGCGAACGCCACAGGGGCCGTCACCACACTTCGGAGTGGCGCGCCACCCGGCCGTCAGGTCGTCGACCCCTGTGATGCCGTACGAGGAATCGAGCCGGAGCGAGACGCTGAAGACGCCCGCGAGCCGAGCCGTCGCGAGTGGCGCGGCGGGCGTGGCCACCCGCAGGGTCGCCGATGTCGATCCGGCCTCCGGCGGATCGCCCACGGCTTGCAGCTCGTAGGAGTAGCGCGTACGGGGCAGGACGTCGTCGTCGACGTACTGCTCATCGAGCACGTGCACGGTGGCGATCAGCCGGCCATCTCGGTGGACCTCGTAGTGGTCGATCGGTCCATCCCCGGATCCGCGCTCCCAGGTCAGGGTGACCTCGTAGGGGCGGGGTTCGCCTCGGAAACGTCGAGGCGTCGGTGGAGGCAGCACCTCCGTGGGCTCTGAAGCCGGCTCCTGGGCGACCGGCGCCGCGTCGCCGGAATCGGAACCGTTGAGCGCGACGACGATCGCGATCGCCGCGATCGCCGCGACGATCGACGCTGCGACGAGGATCCGACGACGGCGGGGACGGCCGCGGGGCTCCTGTGCCGGTGCTTCGGTGGTGTCCGGTCTCTCCGGCGCTTCCTGCATCTCGTTCAACCCCTTTCGGCCGTCGACTGGGCCCTCGAGAGGTTCCTTTCGGCAGAAACGGGTGACATCTGAACCGCAGGATCGCGCAGCAGGACGAGGGGCGGGGGCACGAACGGCACGACCCGGCCAACGCGGTGCCGGTCACACGGAACGCCGCGCGACGCGGAGCCTGCCGAGCTGGAAGATGGCCCCCGCCCCGGCTCCGACGGTGCCGCAGCGGGGCCGGGCGGTCAAACGCCCTGGTCACTCGCGCCGCGAGACTTCACACGACCGTTACCTGATGGAGGCGTCGCCGGGAGGCATGTCTCGTAGCCTCGATGCATGGCTTCCGCGATGGGCATCTACCAGGGCGACGAACCGTCCGAGCGCGGCGTGCTCGCCATGGTCGCGCACGACGAGAAGAAGGACGATCTGCTGCGGCTCGCCGGTCGGTACCGTTCCACCCTGTCGAACCTCCGTCTGATCGCGACCGGACACACCGGCGGACAGATCGCCGAGTCGCTCGATCTCGACGTGGAGCGCGTGCACAGCGGGCCCGAAGGCGGCGATCTCGAGATCGGCTCTCGCATCGTGGCGGGCGACGTCGACGCGGTGGTGTTCCTCCGCGATCCGCTCACCTCGCACCCGCATGAGCCGGACATCCAGGCGCTGCTGAAGGTCTGCGACATCCATGGGGTGCCGCTCGCGACGAACCTCGCGTCGGCCGAGATCCTGCTCCGATCGCTCTCCCAGGCGATGTGGTGGGGACGAAGCGCCGCGGTCGCCGTGCACGACGGCCCCTGAGCTGCTCGCACGACGGACGGACCCGTCGAGATCATGGGGGTTGACGGGATGTGCTACGTGCTGCAGATTCGCTGAGGTAGGCCGTACTCGTGCCCGGCTGAATGCCCGCGGGAGGTAGACGACGTGAAGCGGCTGGCAGCACTCGGCGTTGCGACATGCCTGTCCCTGGCGCTGGTCACACCGGCCGTCGGTGCCGGCAAGGCCGGCGAGAAGGCCGGTTCCGGCCCGGCCACCCGCGCGGCGGAGGCAACGGTGCCGACCCTGTCGTGGCGCCAATGCCGGAAGTTCAAGAAGTTCGAGTGCACCAAGGCTCGCGTGCCGCTCGACTACGATGCGCCCGCCGGCGACACGATCAGGCTGCGGCTCACCAGGCTTCCCGCCGGCGACCCCGCCAACCGGATCGGCTCGATCTTCCTCAACCCGGGCGGACCGGGCGGGTCGGGCGTGGGATTCGTTCAGGCGATCGGCCGTTTCCTCTTCTCCGACGAAGTGCGGGCTCGTTTCGATCTCGTCGGGTTCGATCCGCGTGGGATCGTGTCGAGCACGCCCATCCAGTGTTTCGACACCACCCAGGACGCCGTCGACGTGGTGAACATCGCTCCGTTCTTCTTCCCGGTGTCCCGGGCTGAGGAGAAGCTGTGGATCGCGTCGGACGGCGCGTACTCCGAAGCGTGCGCCGATCGGGCCGGCCCGATCATGGACCACATGTCGACCGCGAACGTCGCTCGCGACATGGACCTGTTGCGCCGGGCCGTCGGCGACGAGGCGATGACCTACGCCGGGTACTCGTACGGCTCCTACGTCGGCTCGACGTACGCGAGCATGTTCCCTGACCAGGTGCGCGCGCTCCTCATCGACGGCGTCCTCGACCCGATCTCGTGGTCGACGGGTCGGGGGAACGAAGCACAGACGCTCCCCGTCTCCGCACGCCTGATGAGCGCGCAGGGCGCCTACGAGACGTTGCTCGCGTTCTTCTCCGCGTGCGACGCCGGAGGCAAGGATTGCGCCTTCTCGGACGGCCGCCCGAAGCGGCGCTACGCCCGCATGGCGAGGTCCATCCGGCACGACCCGCTCGAGCTTCCCGACGGGCATGGCGGCACGGTCCGGCTCACCTACGCGGATCTCGTCGCGATCACGCTCGGCTCCATGTACGACGCCGGCTCGTGGCCCGACTTCGCGGAGTTCCTGAGCGAGATCCGCTCGTTCGTACATCCGCGACGGGCGGCCGCGGCACTCGACGCCCTGCTGGCGCGGCTCGGACTGCACGGGGAATCGCGCTATCAGCAACTCGTGGAAGGGTTCGCGGGCGTCTTGTGCTCGGACTCCGACAACCCCGACGACACGGCGGCGTGGTCCGATGCCGCGCGAGCGGCCGATCGCCGGAGCCCGTACTTCGGTCGGCCCTGGGTCTGGATCAGCAGCATCTGTCAGCCGTGGCCCGGCGCGGACGACGACCGATACACAGGTCCCTTCGACCGATGGACAGCGAACACCGTGCTCGTGATCGGGAACGTGAACGATCCGGCAACGCCCTATCAGGGTGCGGTGAGCACGGCGGAGATCCTCCCGAACTCGAGGCTGCTCACCCTCGACGGATCGGGCCACACGTCGCTGTTCCAGTCCGGCTGCATCGACGAATACGTCTCCACGTACCTGCTCACCGGCGAGGTCCCGCCCCGCGGCGCCGTGTGTCCGGTCGACGTCGTGCCGTTCTCGCAGCCGCCACGCGTCTCGCGCTCGATCGCCGAGGAGTCGGTGTCGGCGACCCCGTTCCTGTTGCCGCCGGCGCTGACGAGTCGGCTCTGAGGCCTGCCGGATCCTCGTTCCCCGGACCCCTCCGCCTTCCTCGTATCGTGCAGGCGGCTGAACGAACGGGCCGACGAACGAGGAGGGGAAGATGCGAGCGATCCGCGTCCGTGAGACCGGTGGTCCCGACGTGATGGCTCTGGAAGACGTCGAGCGGCCCACGCCCTCGGCCGGCCAGGCACTCGTGGGGATCGAGGCCGCCGGCGTGAACATGATCGACGTGCAGCAGCGTTCCGGTGCCTACCAGGTGGGGCTCCCGTATACACCGGGCACCGAGGGCGCCGGGGAGGTCCTCGAGATCGGGCCGGGCGTCGAGGACCTGCGGCCGGGCGACCGGGTCGCGTTCGCGATGGTGCCGGGCTCCTACGCCGAGGCCGCCCTCGTTCCCGTCGACCGGCTCGTGCCGGTCCCCGCCGCCGTCCCGTCGGAGACCGCCGCCGCCGTGCTCCTGCAAGGCATGACCGCGCACTATCTGGTCGACTCGATCGCGCCCCTCGGGGCGGGTGACGTCGTCGTCGTCCATTCCGCCGCGGGCGGGGTGGGGCTGCTGCTGACCCAGATGGCGGCGGCGCGCGGGCTGATCGTGGTGGGCACGACGTCGACGGAACCCAAGGCTGAGCTGGCGATGGCCGCCGGCGCCGCGGACGTCGTGGTCCGGGGTACCAGGGATCTCACCGACGTCGTGCGCGCCCACGGCGACCGACGAGGAGCTCGGATCGTCTTCGACTCGATCGGCAAGGACACGTTCGAGGACAGCCTCGCGTCACTCGCCCGCAGAGGGACGCTGGTGGTCTTCGGCCAGTCGAGCGGACCCGTTCCTCCCTTCGACATCCGGCGGCTGCAGCCTCCCGGGTCGGTCTTCCTGACCCGCCCGGGCCTCGCCGATTACACGGCGACGCGCGAAGAGCTCCTAGGGCGCGCGGACGCGGTGTTCTCGATGGTCGCGAACGACGAGCTCGAGATCCGCGTGTACGAGCGGTACCCGCTGGAACGCGCGGGGGACGCCCATCGTGCGCTCGCGAGCGGCACCACCGTCGGCAAGCTCCTGCTAGTGGATGCAGCCGGGGGTTGACATGATGTGCTACCTCGTTGGAGAGTGCCGGTTGTAGCCGATTCCGCCCCGTGCCAGCTGAGTGCCCGCGGGAGGTAAGACGACCGTGAAGAAGTTGCCGGCGCTCGTCGCTGCGGCGTGCGTGTCCCTCGCGTTGGTGTCACCTGCTGCAGGCGCCGATACTGCCCCGGCCGGCTCCGACAGCGCGCTCCGAGCGGTGGCGCCCGCCGTCCCCGCGTTGGCATGGCGTCAGTGCCGCAGGGCCAAGAAGTTCGAGTGCACGAAGGCCCGCGTGCCGCTGGACTACGACGAGCCCGACGGCGACACGATCAGGGTGCGGCTCACCAGGCTCCCGGCGAGCGATCCCGGGGGTCGCATCGGGTCGATCTTCCTCAACCCCGGCGGCCCGGGCGGTTCGGGTGTCGGGTTCGTCCAGGCGATCGGCAGGTTCCTCTTCTCCGACGAGGTGCGGGCTCGCTTCGATCTGGTCGGTTTCGACCCGCGCGGGGTCGCCTCCAGCACCCCACTGCAGTGCTTCGATACGACCCAGGACGCTTTCGGCGTGCTCCCTCCCTTCGCCTTTCCCGTGACCCGCGCCGAGGAGCGGACCTGGATCGCCTCGGATCGGGCGTACTCGGACGCGTGCGCGAGCCGCGCCGGGCCGATCCTCGACCATATGTCGACGGCCAACGTCGCGCGCGACATGGATCTGCTCCGTGAGGCGGTCGGTGACGAGACGATGACCTTCGTCGGGTACTCCTACGGCTCCTACGTCGGCTCGACGTACGCCAGCATGTTCCCGGACCGGGTGCGCGCGGTCGTCATCGACGGTGTCATCGACCCGATCTCCTTCGCGACCGGCCGTGGGAACGAGGCGGAGACGTTGCCGAGCGACGCTCGCCTGAAGAGCGAGCAGGGCGCCTACGACACGCTGCTGGCGTTCTTCTCCGACTGTGACGCGGGAGCGAAGAACTGCGCGTTCTCCGAGGGGAACCCCAAGCGACGCTACGCCCGATTGGCCAGAGAGCTGCGCCACGAGCCGCTCGAGCTCCCCGACGGCGGAGGGGGAACGTTCCCATTCACTTATGCCGATCTCGTCGCGACGACCCTCGGCTCGATGTACGACCCGTTCTCGTGGCCCGATCTCGCGGGGTTCCTCCAGGAGCTCGACACGTTCGCGCACCCCCGACACGCCTCGGCGGCGCTCCACGCGCTGCGGGCGCGGCTCGGCCTGCACCGCGTGCCGTACCAACAGGTGCTGGAGGGCTTCGCCGGGGTCTGGTGTTCCGACGCCGACAATCCGGACGAGGCGTCGGCCTGGTCCGTCGCGGCCCGGGCGGCCGACCGGCGGAACCCGTACTTCGGCCGGCCCTGGATCTGGTTCGGCAGCATCTGCGCGGCATGGCCGGGGGTGGACGCGGACCGGTACGCGGGCCCGTTCGACGTGGAGACGGCCAACACGGTGCTCGTGATCGGCAACCGCAACGACCCCGCTACCCGCTACCAGGATGCGGTCAGCACCGCGAGGATCATCCCGACCTCGCGGCTGCTCACCCTCGACGGGTCCGGCCACACCTCGTTGTTCAAGTCCAGCTGTGTGGACGGCTACGTCGATACCTACCTGCTCACCGGTGAGGTCCCTTCTGCCGGCACCGTGTGCCCGGTCGACGTCGTGCCCTTCTCGGTGCCGGCGGCTCGGCTGCGCTCGAGCGAGGCCTCCGCGACTCCCTACCTGCTGCCGCCGAGCCTGTGGCGAGCTGACTGACCCCGGTTACCGCGAGCCGTTCAGCGCGTCCACGATGTTCGTCTGGAAGGCCGCCGGGTCGAACGCCATGATGAAGTCCGCGTGCATCGTGGTGTAGTCTCCCGAGCTCAGCGTGATGACGTGGTCGAGGCCCGAGCTCACGGGCAGGCCGACTTGCAGCAGCAGCCGCGGGATCTTCACGGAGCCGAGGGGGCATACCTTCCCCGTCGGGTAGAGGGCGATCGTGCCGGCCAGGCACGACGGGAAGTCCGCGCGGAACTTGAGCTTCTGGCCACCCTTGCACGCGAGCGGTTGATCGGAGATGCCGCCACCGCTCGTGCAGGCGAAGCCCACGTTCGTTCCCCAGCCGGATGCCACGTAGGCGAACCCGGTGGGGATCGTCGCGACGGTCTGGTTGTCGTCCTTCCAGTACGGCGCGACCCGCATCTCGGCTTCCGCCCCGTCGACGTAGACGGCGGGCACCCAGTAGCCGCTCGCGTCGAGCGGCTCGTCCTTGCAGGTGCTCTCCTGGCTCATGAGCGTCGCGCTCGTCGAGAACGCGTTCGTGGTGCGGTTCCCGAAGAACACGTGCAGGTGGGAGGCGCCCGGCTGACCGTGGAACATGATCGGGTCCTCGGTCGCTCGATGCGACTCGGTGCAGTGCTCCGTGATCGTCTTCGCCCCGGCCGGAACGACGCCGACCACCAGCAACACCGTGAGCAGTGGAACGCTGAACCTGCGCACGCTCTCTCAACCCCCTCGCCCGAACCGTACGTATCCCACGTATGACCTACGGCTTTAGCTCTACGTGATGATCGATCCACAAGGTATGGGTCGGATGCGCGGCGCGCATGCGTCTTTCGGCGTAGTCGGGCGGTCAGGCCGCGTTGGCACCCCGGCCCGAGACGGTGACCTGGTCGCCGCCGGCGATCCGCAGCTTCCTCGTGCCGAGCGTGAGGTCGCCGATCGTGGCTCCCGCCCTCGACGGAGCGACCGTCAGCGATCGCACCCCGGTCGCCACCACCACCTGCATGGACCCGGGCTCGGGGTAGGGCTTCGGCGTGAGGCCCCCGTAGTAGAAGGCGAGGATGCGCGACGCCGGCCACCCGTGGGACGCCTTCCCGTACGCGCCCCACTGCACCATGCCGACGCCGTGTCCCCAGCCGCGCCCTTCCACCACCAGGCCGCGCCGGCTCGACGACAGGCCGAACCACCCGGACGGGATCGTCGTGGGAAGCCCGCCGCTGGGGTACCGGCCGGGCAGCAGGCACGGCGCCCACGTGTTCACGGCGTCGCGGAGCCCGCCCGCGTCGAGCGTGCGGGTCTCGCCGCCGCCGGCGATGTGCACCGTCGACCCGGCGACCGCCGCTCGGGCGATCGGCGTCCCCTGCGGCCACACGCCGGCAGCCGCCAGCACGGTCTCGAGGTCGTCGTACGGCAGCTCGACGCGCCACCGAGACAACGGCGATGCGCCGTCGTCGCGCTCGACGACGGGCCGCAGGTAGGGAAGGGGTGAGCTCCCGAAGACCTCGTCGTTGCCGTACGTGTGTCCGTTCGAGGTGGAGAAGTACACCGTGTCGGCCGGACGGTCGCCGTAGAGCAACACCTGGCCTCGGGTCCGCCGCACGGCCGTGTACCAGCGACGGATGCCCGGTGGGCGCGGGTCGGGGATGCCGCCGTAGACCTGACACTCCGACGTGCCGCAGATCGGGGTGTCGAGGCTCTCGCCCTGGGCGCCCGTCCATGCCGTGCGCGAGAGCACGTAGCTGCGGGCCGCGATCACCTGGGCCTCGAGCGCCGCCATCGGCCAGGTCGGCGGCACCTCCGCGATGCCTTCCAGGTACTGACGGAACGAGATCGTCGCCGTGACGGTGAGCGTGCCGTCGTCGGCGGTTCGGACCCAGATGGTGCCGGGGTAGCGACCGTCGAGCGTCGGCCGCTCCGGCCGGACGCACCGCGACGGGCTCCAGGGATAGAGGCCCCGCACGCGGAACGACCCACCGCGCGGCGCCCTGATCGAGACGCGCGCCGCGGCGATCTCGAACGATGAGGCATCGGGCGACGCCGTCGACGTGGGGGTCCGGGTCGAGGTCGGCGTCGGCGCCGGCGTTGTCGACGAGGTAGGAGCGATCGCCGATGCCATGCCGGAACCCGGCTCGGCCGTCGTCGACGTACACGCGCCCAGCAGCGTCGCGACGACGATCGTCGCGCACGCCGGGCGAAAGAGGAAGCGTCGCATCGTCGCCACCACCCTACGCGCGCTGGACAGGCAGTCGAACGACCTAGCGCGGTTGACCTAGGCCTCCCGCCGACGGTAGGTTCCACGTCCCGGCAACCGAAAGGAGCGGATCGTGACTTCCCCTCGTTCGCGTCGCGCTCGGCGCCCCGCCACCCTCTTCACCCTCGTGGCCCTGATATGCGTCACCGTCGTCGCGTCGGCGTCCCCGGCCTCCGCCGCGGTCGCGACGGAGGACCTGACCGGCACGTTGACCGCGACCGATCTCGCGAGCGCCCTCGCGGGCCCCGGGATCACGGTGACGAACGCCACGTACGTCGGCCATGAATCAGCCGGCGGAACGTTCACCGGCGGGAACGGCATCATCGGCCTGGGCAGCGGGGTGATCCTCAGCTCGGGAGCGATCTCGAACGTGATCGGGCCGAACGACGTCGAGAACACGACCTCGGCGTTCGGCACTTCGGGCGACACGGACCTTGCGGCGCTCGCCGGCACGTCGACATCCGACGCGGCCGTGCTGAAGTTCGATTTCGTGCCGATCACGAGCCAGGTGCAGTTCAGCTACGTCTTCTCCTCCGAGGAATACAACGAGTTCGTCAACGCCGGGTTCAACGATGTCTTCGGTTTCTTCGTGAACGGCACGAACTGCGCCCTGGTCGGGGGTTCCACTACCGGTGTCGGTGGACACGATCAACTCGGGTTCCAACGCGTCGCTGTTCATCGACAACGACACGAGCGTCGTGAGCCAACTCGACACGGAGATGGATGGGCTCACCGTCGTGCTCACCTGCGCGGCGGCGGTCAACTCGGGTGTGACCAACCACATGAAGCTCGCGATCGCCGACGCGGGGGACTCGAACCTCGATTCGGCCGTCTTCCTCGGAGCGAACAGCTTCGTCGCCGTCCGCACGCTCTCGGTTGCCACCGCGGGAAGCGGGTCGGGCACGGTGACGAGCGACCCTGCCGGCATCGATTGCGGCGCCGACTGCAGCGAGGGATACGAGGACGGCACGTCGGTCGCCCTGACCGCCACGCCCGACGGGTCGTCGGTGTTCGACGGTTGGTCGGGCGACTGCACCGGCACCGGGTCCTGCGCGGTCACGATGAACGGGCCCCGCAACGTCACGGCCACGTTCAGCGCCTCGTCATCGTGCGGAGAAGGAGCTGACTGCGACTCCGGTACCGTGCCGCCGGGAGGCTCGCTGACGACCGTCCAGGGGACGCCGGGCAACCCCGTCTCGCCCGCCGATCCGTTCGCACTCGAGCTGAAGAACGTCAGCGGGGGGAACGTGACCGGCACGATCGTCGAGGAACCCTGCGACGGCACGCAGGAGGGTGACGCACTGTGCTCGACGCCGCGTATCGCCGGCAGCGCGGGCAACTTCCAGTTCACGCTCGGCGGCGGATCGCTGGTCGCGACGGCCGATGACGACGGCCCGCGTCCCGTGACGATCGGCAAGCTCTTCTTCGACAAGTCGGTGGTTCGGGGGACCGGCTCGCCGCGCATCTTCTATCAGAAGGTCTTCGGTGGCCCGGTGATCAAGCTCCGCAAGTGCAACGACGACCGGCGCACCGAGTGCTTCACGCTGAAGAAGCTGAAGAGCGGCGACCAGGTCGTGACGGTGCCGTTCAAGGACGACCCTCGTGTGACGCGAGGCTGACCGACCGGGGCCGTTGCGCGCGGCCTACTCGGGGAGCGTCAAACCGATCTGACGATCTCCGTCCTCAGGGGCGGGTGACGGGACGTGAGTCCCTTCGCGTCGACCTGATACAGCGTCTCGGGTCGGGGCAATCCCACGAGTCGATGCCGGCCGAGGCTTCGCAGGCGGACACCGATCGGGAGCGCGTCTTTCACGGCCGCCTTGGACTTCCCCGAGACGACGATCTGCCCGCCGTGGCCGACGGAGCAGATGCGAGCCACGGTGTGCACCGAGAGACCGACGTACCCCGTGTCGGTCAGGGTCGGGCGGCCGCTGTGGATGCCCGCCCGGACCAGCACGTCGAGGCCGTCGGGCCACGACGTCTCGTGCAGCCTGCGCTGGATGTCCACGGCCGCCTCGATCGCCGGTGCCGAGCGCTCGAAGACGGCGAGGAACCCGTCGCCGTGGGCATCGACCTCGAAGCCACCGCACCGGCGGGTCGCGTTCCGGATCACACCACGCACGTCCCGAAGCAGGCCCGCGTATCGGTCCCCGAGGTTGCGCAGCAGCGCCGTCGAACCCTCGATGTCGGTCATCAGGAAGGTCACCGCCCCGGTCGGATACGTCGAGAAGTCGGGTGAGCGGGCGCTCCGCTCCGATCGAAGCTGACCGTCGATGAACCCGACGGGCACGATGCCGTACTTCTTGGCGGCGTTCAGCAGGCGCCGGCGAGCGCGCTCCCTGGCGGCGTCGTCTTCGAAGGCGACCCGCTGGAACCGAGCGAGTGCGTTCCGGACGTGCGCCTCGTCGTGGATCGGCAGCCGTCGCTTGCCGTCGGATGCGATGTAGGCGAAGGCGCGATCGGGCAACTTCGCCCGCTCACGTGCGCTGAGCGTGGCCATCGCCGGAACGATACCCGCCGCCGCCGACCTTGCCGGGGGTTGACCGAACCGGCCACGAGGGATATGACGGAGGCGGTTGCCCGCGACGGCTCGAGGGGGAGGAACCCATGTCGTCCACGCGGAAACCGCTCTGTCGCTCGTTCCTGTGGATCGCGCTCGTCGTGGTCGCGATGCTCGCCGCGCCGCTGTCGGCCGGCGCCGCGACGCCGGCCGTGAAGGTGATCGCCTCGGGGCTGGACAACCCGCGTGGCATCGACCTCCGTCCCGGCGGAGCGGTGCTCGTTGCCGAGGCCGGCAAGGGAGGCAAGGGACCCTGCGTCTCCGGTCCTGAGGGGGACGCATGCTTCGGGCTCACCGGTGCCCTGGCGCGGGTGACCAGGAGCGCGTGGTCTCGCCTCGTGACCGAGCTCCCGTCGAATGCTGCGCCGGACGGCTCGGGCGCGCTCGGGCCGCACGACATCTCGAAGGACGATGGCACGGTATTCGCCACGATCGGGCTGGGCGGCGACGTGGCGTTCCGTGATGCGTTCGGGCCCGACGCCGAGATGTTCGGCACGCTCGTGCGGTGGACACGCGCGCGAGGCGTGCACGTCATCGCCGACCTGGCGGCCTACGAGGAAGCGAACGATCCGAACGAGGATGGCCCCGACAGCAACCCGTACGGGCTGCTCCGCATCGGCGACCAGTCGATCGTCACCGACGCGGGCGGGAACTCGTTGCTGCGAGTGACCGATGGCGGTCGGATCTCGACGATCGCCGTGTTCCCGAACCGCACGGTTCCGTTCGATGGCGGGGAGTTCTCGATGGACGCCGTGCCGACGAGCGTCGTGAAGGGGCCCGACGGAGCCTTCTACGTCGGCCAGCTGACCGGGTACCCGTTCCCGCGACACGGCGCTCGGGTGTGGCGCGTCGAGCCCGGCGAGGACCCGACGGTTTACGCCAGGGGCTTCACGAACATCATCGACATCGCGTTCGACGACGACGGCAACCTGTTCGTGCTGGAGATCTCACACCTCGGTCTGCTCGATCCCTCGCCGCCGGTCGGGGCGCTGATCAAGGTGACACCCGACGGCGACAAGCAGATCCTGTTGACCGATGGGTTGTTCTTCCCGACGAGCTTCGAGCTCGCCCACGGCGGGGAGCGCGTCTTCCTGACGAACTGCGGTGTGTGCGCCGGTGGCGGCGAGGTCTGGAGGGTCGATCTGTAGCGGAAGATCAGTAGTCGGGCCGCCTCTGCGCTTCCTTGGTCACTGGGACGCCGTCGGGGTTGACGACGAACCACACGTCGCCCACGCCCTGACCGGTCGTGTCGCCCGCCGCGGCGTCCGCGGCGTAGTAGTAGAGGGGATGGCCCGCGTAGGTCACCTGCATCGACCCGTCGTCCCTCGCGGTCGTTCCCAGGAGTGAGGTGTCGACCCCGTCCCCGCCGGTCGGTGCCTCGTCGACGAGGGCCGGCCAGGTCGCGGCGCAGTCCCCGTAGCAGGTGCTCGCGCCGTCGGTGTCGGCCTCGAACAGGTAGAGCGTCTTCCCGTCAGCGTCCGCGAGGATCGAACCGAGGTCCGAGTCGACCACGCCGACCGTGCCGACCGCGCTCGCTCCGCTCGTCTGGGCGGTGGGCGACCCGCCCGTCGTACCGCTCCCGCCGCCGTCATCGCCGCCGCAGGCAGCGAGCAGCGTCGCGAACGACAGTCCGATCGCCAGCGATCGGATCGCACCGGTCCGCATCGTGCCCTCCCCTTCCCATCGGGACGTCGACATGGATACGGACGGAGGTCGCTGCGCGTTCAACGCGTGGGCGGATCGAACCGAGTGGCGCTGCGCCCCGTACCCTCGTGCAGAGCCATGGGTTCTGCGCGCATCGATCTCGACGAGAGTGGCATCCGGGCGGCGTATTCGGCGCACGCCGGTGAGATGTTCGGGTTCGCCGTGCGATCGCTCAACGACCGGGGGCTCGCGGAAGAGGCGGTGCAGGAGACGTTCGTTCGCGCCTGGCGGTTCGGCGATCGGTTCGATCCACAGCTCGGCACGCTCCGCGCCTGGCTCTTCGCGATCCTGCGCCACGTGGTGATCGACATCGCGCGGGCACGTGCGATCTGGCCGGAGCCCGCTCCGGGCGAGACGATCCAGCGGGCGGCCGACGAGGCCGTGACACCGGAAGACCGGTTCGATCAAGCGCTGCTCGCCTGGCAGATCGAGGAAGCCCTCCGGCGGATCGGCGGCGACCACCGTCGGGTGGTGCTCGAGACGTACTTCCGAGGTCGCCCCTACGCGGAGGTGGCCGTGGAGCTCGGCATCCCGGAGGGAACCGTGAAGAGCCGTGTCTACTATGCCCTGCGAGCCCTGCGTCTCGCGCTGGAGGAGATGGGATGGGATGACCCCTCGTCCGGGTGACCACGTGCGCCACTCGCTCGGCGCGTTCGCGCTCGGGCATCTCGGGGACGACGAGATGGCCGCCGTGCGTGCGCACCTCGACGGGTGTCCCGAATGCCGCGAGGAAGCCGCGGAGCTCGCGTCGGTGGCCACGCTTCTCCCGCTCGCCGACCCCGAACGGGTGGGCGCCCCGGCCGAGGCGCCTCAGGAGATGCTCGACGTGGTGCTCTCGCGCATCGAACAGGAACGCGGCTCGCGGGACCGGGCTCGGCGTCGATCGATGCTCGCGCGCGTCGGCGCCGCTGCGGCCGTCGGTCGTGGTCGTCCTGGCCGTGGCGATGTTCTCGCTGCGGCCTTCGGAGCCGAGCGGCCAGATCGTCGCGATGTCGACCAGGCGTCCCGGCGTGCTCGGGGAAGCGGTGATCCACGAAGACCCGCGGAGCACGTGGGTGGAGCTCACCACGTCCGGCCTCTCGGTCGGTGAGACGTATGCCGTGTGGTTCGAGGAGATCGACTCCGGGAAGCGTGAGGGCATCGGCACCTTCATCGGCGTCGAGGGCGACCTCTACATCAGCCTGTACTCGCCCATGCTCCGCGATCGGGTCGCATCGATCGGGGTCAGTACCCCCGACGGCGCCGTCGTGATGGAAGGCGTCGTGCCAGACGCCGTTCCCTCCTGATCCTCGTCGGACGCGCGCCTGCGCGGTACACGGGGGGACTCGGCAGGGACCTCACGGACCCGTCGCAGGTCCCACTTCGGAGGTCCCACTTCGGAGGTCCCTGCCGAGCCGCTGCCCGGAGTGAACCGGCGGCGGCAACTAGTCCAGGGGAGACTACCTACCAATCCGGGGCCGCGTCGTTGCCCGCCGCGGTCGTGAGCCTGATCACGCCCGTGCCATCGGCCTGCATCTTGTACACGTCGTAGTTGGGGCTCTGATCGCGGGTCGACGCGAACAGGATCTGCGTGCCGGTCGGGGACCAGGCGGGCGCGCTCTCCTTGACCGCGCTTCCGAACGTGACGGTCGTCAGGTCGATCGGGTTCTGCCCGTCCGCATCCATCACCCAGACGTGGTAGTTGCTGCCGGGGAGGATCGCGGTCCATGCGATCCGGGATCCATCCGGAGACCACTGCGGCACGAGGTCGCTCCCCGTACGCGTCGTCAGCCGGGTCTGGGAGCTCCCGTCGGCGTTCATGACCCAGATCTCCTGGTTGCTCAGCAGGTCTGATGAGAAGACGATCCGCGACCCATCGGGAGAGAAGGACGGTCCGGTGTCGGCCGCCCCGTTGTCGGTGAGCCTGGTCGCGGTGCCGCACGCCTGGGCGGTCATCACGTAGATCTCGTAGTCAGAGGTCCCGTCCCGGAGCGACTGGAAGACGATCTGCGATCCGTCGGGGGACCAGTTCGGATCGCGGTCGGCGGCCGTGTTGCACGTGAGTTGCGTGAGCCCGGTGCCGTCGATGTTGACCATCCAGAGCTCGAGGGCCGTGTTCGAGCCCGAAACGAACACCACCTTCGTCCCATCGGGCGAGATCGCGGGGTCCTGGTCGGGGCCCGCGCGTCCGACGATGCGGACGAGCCCCGACCCGTCCGGGTTCATCAGGTAGATGTCGTAGTTGCTACTGCCGGTGCGGTTCGAGCTGAACACGATCGGCGTCACCGAGGCGGACGGTGTCACCGGCGTGGAGGTCGTTCCCGGCGGACCGTCCCCGATCGCGTTGCGCGCAACGACCGTGAAGGTGTAGCCGACCCCGTTGGTCAGGCCGCTCACGAGGGCGCTGCGAGCGGTCGCCGGGACGGTCGTGGAATGGCCGCCGGACGAGGTCACCACGTAGTCAGTGATCGGGCTGCCGCCGGTCGAAGCCGGGGCGGTCCAGTTCACGGTCGCGCTCGTGTTCCCGGGGCTCGCGGAGACGCCCGTCGGTGCGCCGGGGACGCCTCTCGGCGTCACCGCGAGCGAGTACGCCGAAACGGGACCGTTCCCCACCGCGTTCGTCGCGAAGACGCGGAACCGGTACGCGACCCCGTTGCTGAGGCCGTTGATCACCGCGTTGGTCTGCGACCCGATGACGGCGGTGGTGAAACCGCCGACGTTCGACGTGACGGTATAGCTGGTGAGCGGACTCCCACCCGTGAACGCGGGCGGCAACCACGTGATCGATGCGCTCCCGTTCCCTGCGACGGCGACGACCCCCGTCGGTGCATTCGGCACGCCGGCAGGCGTGACGTTGACCGGGGTCGAAGGGGGTCCGGTGCCCACGACGTTCCTCGCGACGATCGTGATCGAGTAGGTGACGCCGTTCGTGAGTCCGGTGAGGCTCGTGGCGGTCGCGCCGCCGGCGACCGTCTTCGTCACGTTCCCGGATGACGAGGAAGCCGTCAGGATGTAGCCGTTGATCGCGCCACCGCCGTTCGAGGCGGGTGGCGTCCACGACACGGTTGCGCGTCCCGGACCCGGCGTCGCGACGACGTTCGTCGGCGAACCCGGCACCGCCCTCGGGGTCACGGCATTCGAGAGCACGGAGGCCGGACCATCTCCCGCGGCGTTCGTCGCGACGACCCGGAAGCGATACGCGGTGCCGTTGGTGAGCCCGTCGATCGTCGCGCTGAGCTCGGTGCCGGCAACGGTCACGCTGAAGCCGCCGAGGTTCGAGGACACCGTGTAGCTCATGATCGAGCCGCCGCCGTCGGAGGTCGGAACGAGCCATGTCACTGTCGCGCTCCGATCGCTCGCGGTGGCGACCGGGTTGCGCGGCGCGGTCGGGGGGTCGATGGCGTGCGGTGTGACCGCGTTGGAGGGGGCCGAAGGCGGTCCGTCACCGACGACGTTCGTTGCGACGACCGTGAACGTATACGAGGTGCCGTTCGTGAGCCCGGTGACGACCGCCTGCGTCGCGCCCGGGCCGACGGTGACGCTGACGCCGTCCGGTTCCGAAGTGACCGTGTACCCGTTGATGTCACTTCCGCCGTCGGAAGCAGGCGGGGACCACGCGACGGTCGCCTCACCGTCGCCGGCGGTCGCCTGCACGTTCGTGGGCGCGTCAGGCTCGAGGACGGTGAAGTCGACGTCCTCGGGCACGGTGCTCTGGCCGCCGATCCAGCCCCTCCCCAGTTGGCCATGGTTGTTCGAACCCCAACACTTGACCGTGCCCTCTTCCATGAGCGCGCACGCGAACTCGTACCCGGTCGATATCCGGGCCACTCCGCTCGTCAAACCAGAAACATCTGTGGGGACGTGGCGGTCGGTCGCGGTACCGTCACCGAGCTGACCCGAGCCGTTCGATCCCCAGCATCTTGCTCCACCGGTGTCGGACACGGCGCAAGTCGACATGTGTCCCGCGGAGATCTCTGCGATCCCGCTCGACAGCCCTGTGACATCGGTCGGAGCGTGCCGCTCCGTGATCGTACCGTCGCCGAGCTGACCGTTGAAGTTGCCACCCCAGCAGCTCATCCCGGTGTCCAGCGTCAGGGCGCAGGTCTGCCACATGCCGAGTGATATCGCCACGGGGTTCGAGAGACCCGACACGTTGACCGAGGTCGGCGTGTAGGCGTAGGTGGATCCGTCGCCCAATTGGCCCTCCGAGTTCCGGCCCCAACACTTCGCCTGTCCCGACTCGGTCAATGCGCACGTGTGTGCGCCTGCGCCGTGAGTTCCGGCGATCGCCGCGACTCCGCTCGTCAAGCCTGAGACATCGACCGGCGCGGACCTGTTCACCGCCGAGCCGTCGCCGAGCTGTCCGTTCCAGTTCGCTCCCCAACACTTGGCGCCGCCGCCTGATGTCAGGGCGCACGTGTAGTAGCTGCCGGTCGAGATCGAGACGACCCCGCTCGTCAACCCCTCGACGTCTGTCGGCGTGAGGCGATCGATCGTGGTGCCGTCTCCGAGCTGACCGGAGTCGTTCAGACCCCAACACTTGACGCCTCCCGCTACCGTGAGCGCGCAGGTGTGGCCCAAAGAGGACGAGATCGCCGCGATACCGCTGTCGAGACCCACGACTTGAACTGGGCGGGAGCGGTCGTTCGTGCTGCCGTCCCCCAGCTGACCGGACGCGTTGTAACCCCAGCACTTCGCCGCTCCGGCCGCGGTCACGAAGCATGCGTGGTGTCCCCCGGCCGAAAGCTGCAGGATCTCCGGTCGCTCCTGGACCCGCGCGGTCCCGAGGGTGTCGAGCGTCGGATCGCCCGGACCCACGTCGTAGTTGTTCGTCGTCGAGCCGAGGGAGCTCCAGGCCCACGCGAGGAACCCGACCACTCCGGCATCGAACTGCGCATCCATCTTCTCGGCGAAGGCGTCGGCCCGATCCTGGAGCGTCCCGCCGACGTCGTCAGGGATGATGCCCGCCTCCCCGATGAACAACGGCTTGTCGATCGCCGCGCACTGGTCGAGTCGCACCTGCAGGCCGTTGAACTGGTCACCCGGGATGCCCACGTTCGGTGATCCGTAGTCGTGGTACTCGCAGAGATCGATCTCGGGGATGTCGTGCACGTATCCGTACTGCGCGCCCTGCGCACCGCATTGGCCGTTCCCGATCGTGCCGAGACTGACGAGATGGTTCGAGTCGATCGACTTCACGAGGCCACCGACGTCTTGCGCCCAGCTCCGGAGGATGTCGGCGGGCTCGTTCCCAGGAGGACACGCCTGCGTCACGCCGCCGATCACCTCGTCGACCTCAGCCTCGTTGATCAGCTGCCAGAAGGCGACGTTCGGGTCGTCCTGGTATCGCGTGAC
This sequence comes from uncultured Actinomycetes bacterium, assembly GCA_963734685.1. GTDB lineage: Bacteria > Actinomycetota > UBA4738 > UBA4738 > HRBIN12 > JAOUEA01. The sequence continues at coordinate 1,344,133 of CAVTIC010000001.1, forward strand.
GACCTCGGACACCCAGTCCCGGTACGGAACGATCGCGTCGGGCAGGATCTCGGTCTCGTATCCGCTCTCGTACCACGTGCGGTCCTTGAATGGGTTCGTGCCTGTGGCGCCGCACTCGCCCCACTGATCCGTGAGTGTCACGATCACGCGGACGCCGTGCTGCCCGGCGATCTGGAGCGTGCGGTCGAACCGGCTCCAGTCGCGCTGGCCGCCGGGCGTCGTGGCGAGCGGCTGGAAGAACCACGCACGGATCACGTTCACGCCCGGTCCCATGTCGGTGAGTGCCTGGTGGAACTCGGCGTCGCTGTACTCGAACCAGCACCAGCCGTCGCTGTTCGCGTTGTAGACGTTCAAGCCCGTGAAGCGGAAGGGATCGCCGTCCAGGGTCAGCTGGGTCCCTTGCGCATCGATGAAGCCCGGTGTGGCCTGACTCGCCACCGGCGGGACGACCAGGAACGCTGCCGTCAGCGCGACGGCCACCGACACACGCCAGACACGCATCGTCTCCCCTTCCCGACGACGGAGCGCGATGCGGGTGGTCACGCTTCGGTTGCGCTGGGTGTAATCGAGGTTGTCGTTCGTGTCAACTCGAATCGACCGAGGCGGCATACTGGCCCGATGCTCGGTCCGCTCCGCGTCAAGCCGTCGATCGTCGTGCCCGAGCGTGAGCTGCGGTGGCGCTTCAGCCGCTCGTCGGGTCCGGGCGGGCAGTCGGTGAACACCGCCGACTCCCGCGTCGAGCTCAGCCTCGACCTCACGACGACGACGGCGCTCGGCCCCAAGTTGCGTGCCCGGGCCCTGGAGCGCCTCCGCGACCGCCTCGTCGACGGCGTCGTGACCGTCACCGCGTCGGAACATCGATCGCAGCTTCGGAACCGGGAAGCCGCGATGGAGCGCCTCGCTTCGATCCTGCGCGCCGCCGTCGCGTCGCCGCCTCCCCGTCGCCGTCCGACGAAGGCGAGTCGGGGGGCCGTCGAACGGCGCATCGCCGAGAAGAAGCGGAGGGGTCGGACGAAGCAGCTCCGGAGCGTCAGGCGCGACGACGACTGACGATGGCCGCGCGCCTCCCCGCCGTCCGAGGCAAGGCTCAGCCCGGCAGCGGCGCCGGCATCGGCGGCATCGCGGGGGTGGCGGGGGGTTGCGCGACCGATCTGCGTGCCGCCACCCACAGCACACCGAGCCCGAAGAGGGCGGCCAGCATCCATGCGAGTCCACCGACGAAGGGGATGAGGGCCAGGCCACGGAGGATCGCCCACCCGGCGAGGAACGCGACGAACCGCGACTTCGGCATCGCGACGAGCCTGCGTCCGAGGGCATGAGCCCCCGCGACGTAGCCGATCGTGTACAGCAGGGCGAGCGCGAGCAAGAGGAACAAGCCGAGCGGGATCGCGACCACGATCACGATGAAGAGCACCGCGACGACCGGGAGCAGGAAGAATGCCGCGGCGCCGAAGCCGATCGCAGCTCCCGTCGCCTCCCGTGCGGCTCGGGCGATCGCGGCGTCGAGCCCGGGCGCGAGCAGCAGCAGCAACAGCCCCAGCACGAGCGTCGAGGCCGTGTAGCCGATCCACCAGGCGAGCCTGCCCGCGAAGCCGAAGTCGGCGGCATCGAAGCGGGCGTCCACGCCCGTCTGCTGCCCCTGGATCGTCGCGCCTTCCTCGACGGTCGGCGTCTCGACCGTGACGAGGTCGCCGCCGATCAGGGCTCCGGAACGCACGACGACCGGGCCGTTGAAGACCACGACGTCGCCCTGGACCGTGCCGGAGATCTCCGCACGGCCGTCGAAGACGACGACCGTCTCGAGCACGGTGCCGTCGATGCGGGCCGGTCCGTGGAAGATCACCGCGGTGTCGACCGTCTCGTCTTCCGCGACGACCAAACGCCCGCTCAGCACGACCTGTTCCTGTGCGATCTCGTCGCTCGTCGTCTGCGCGGACGCGGAGGGAGCGGCGACGAGGAGCGCCACCGCCAGCGACCCACCCACCATCAGAACGAAGCGACCCATCCGAGCTCGCACCGAGTTCCCTCCCGTCGTGTCTGACCTCGTCCACGGTAGGGGAGGCCCGATGCGGTGCGCAAGGTGGCGTCGACCGTAGGGAGGTCAGCCGGTCAGGTGTGTCCGAAGGGCGGTCGAAGCCGCCCGGACGGCGGCGGCGTCGACGCCGTGGGCGATGCCGAGGCGATCGAGCAGACCGCAGAGCGATTCCGTCGCGAGATTGCCCGGAGCCCCGGGCGCGAACGGGCACCCTCCCGTGCCGCCGGCCGACGAGTCATAGATCCCCACGCCCCGTTCGAGGCCCGCCTGCACGTTCTCGAGCGCCCGGCCCCGCGTATCGTGCAGGTGGAGCGCGAGACGATCGACCGGGATGCGCTCGAGCAGCGCGTCGCAGACCCGGCGAACGTCGTCGGGTTCGGCCACGCCGATCGTGTCGCCAACCGAGATCTCGTCGCACCCCCGCTCGAGGAGGGCCACGCTGACCTCCACGGCGCGTGCCGGGTCGACGGCACCGGAGTATGGGCATCCGAACGCGGTGGAGACGTAGCCCCGGCGCCACCATCCGAGCGCCCGGGCCCTGGCGAGCACGGGCTCGAACGCCTCGAGCGACCCGGCGATCGTCATGCCGATGTTCCGCTCGTTGAACGCCTCCGATGCGGCGGTGAAGACCGCCACGGCGTCGGCGCCGGCCTGTTCGGCACGGTCCATGCCCCGCTCGTTCGGCACGAGCACCGGGTATCGCACGCCCGGGCGGCGGTGCACCCGGCGGAGCACGTCCTCGGCGTCGGCGAGCTGCGGCACCGCGCGGGCGCTGACGAACGAGGTCACCTCGACGACGGGCAGACCGGCGTCGGCGAGCGCCTCGACGAACGCGACCTTCGCGTCGGCGGGCACCAGCGACGACTCGTTCTGGAGCCCGTCGCGCGGGCCGACCTCGACGATGCGCACCGCGGTCACATCTCCTCCAGCTCGATCAGCACGTCGTCGCGCGCGACGATCGCGCCGGCGCGCACGTGCACGGCCCGCACGGTGCCCGCGGTGGGTGCCGTGATCTGCATCTGGATCTTCATCGCCTCGAGCAGCGCCACGACCTGTCCGGGCGCGACCACGTCGCCGGCCTCGACGTCGACCCGGAGGACGTTCGCCGGCATCGGCGCGGTGAGCGAGCCTCCCGGCGGCGCGAGCTCCGTCGGCTCCAGCTCGTCGTCGGCCAGCAGATAGGCCCACCCGCGGAACTGCGCGTGGGAGCCCGACACCGTGAGGCCCGGCGTCGGCGTGGAGCCGCCGAACGCCGTCCACGGATCGCGGCGATCCCCGACCGGATGCACACCCTCCGGCAGCGGGGGCACCCTGGGAGCCCAGGTCGACTCGACCCAATCGGTGTCGGCGCTGCCGCCCGCGACGTCGGGGTGGGCGAGCGCGTCCATCAGGAAACCGAGGTTCGTCGCGACGCCGACGATCCGGATCTCGGCGAGCGCGGCACGGAGCCGCGCGAGCGCGGCCGGCCGGTCCTCGGCCCACGCGATCACCTTGGCGAGCAGGGGGTCGTACCCGAGCCCGACGACGTCGCCCTGACGCAGCGCCGAGTCGATGCGCACGTCCGGCCAGTGCGGCAGGTCGAGCAGCTCGATGCGTCCGCCCGTGGGGAGGAAACCGCGGGCCGGGTCCTCCGCGTACACACGGGCCTCGACCGCATGCCCCCGGATCGATATGCCCGCCTGATCGACCGCGAGGGGCGCACCGGCGGCGATCGCGAGTTGCGCTCGCACGAGATCGACGCCCGTGACCGCCTCGGTCACCGCATGCTCGACCTGCAAGCGCGCGTTCATCTCCAGGAACCACCACTCGCGATCGCTCCCGAACAGGAACTCGGCCGTGCCCGCCCCGACGTAGCCGGCCCTCTGTGCGACCGCGATCGCCGCCCGGCCGAGGGAGCGGCGCAGCTCGGCGTCGACCGCCGGCGAGGGCGATTCCTCGACGATCTTCTGATGTCGACGCTGCAGCGAGCAGTCCCGCTCACCCAGATGCACGGCGTTCCCGTGCTCGTCGAGCAGCACCTGCACCTCGACGTGGCGCACGCCGGTGAGCCGGCGTTCCAGGAAGATGCGGCCGTCGCCGAAGCTCGCCGCAGCTTCCTCGCGTGCCGCCGCGAGCACGCGCTCGAGGTCGGCGAGGTCGCCGACAGTTCGCATGCCACGTCCACCTCCGCCTGCGGCGGCCTTCACGAGCAGCGGCGCGCCGAGGCGTGCTCCGTCCCGCAGCAGCGCCTCGTCGGACAGGTCGTCGGGGGCGACACCTGGTACCACCGGCACGCCGGCGGCACCGGCGACCGCCCGCGCCGCCACCTTGTCGCCGAGCCGGCGCATCGCCTCGGGCGGCGGCCCGACCCAGCAGAGTCCGGCGCCCAACACGAGCTCGGCGAACGCCGGATCCTCGGAGAGGAATCCGTACCCGGGGTGGATCGCGTCGGCACCTGCCTGCGACGCGGCCCGTACCAGGCCGGTCGCGTCGAGGTAGGACGCGACGTCGACGGTGCCGTCGGCGAGCTCGGCGGCGAGCGAGGCCGCCTCGCCGGGGGCCACGGCGAGCACGGGCGCGATACCGGTCTCACGACAAGCGCGCACGATGCGCACGGCGATCTCGCCGCGGTTCGCGATCAGGAGCCGTCGGAGCTCGACCATCTCGGCGGGCGCTTCTCGAGGAACGCGGCGATGCCCTCCTGGCCCTCGGCGCTCGCCCGCGCCTGGGCGATGCGGTCGGGCAGGTCGGGCAGGGCGAGGGAGGCGGTCGCGTCGCGGACGAGCCGTTTGTTCGCGGCGATCGCGTCCGGGCCGCACGTGAGGAAGTCGTCGACCGCCTCGGCGACCTCGGCGTCGAGTGCATCGGGCGCGACGACCCGGTGTACGAGCCCGAGGGTCCGGGCCTCCTCGGCATCGAAGGTCCGCCCGGTGGTGAACAGGGCGCGCGCGTGCCCCGGTCCGATCGCGCGGAGCACGAAGGGCGAGATCGCGGCCGGCAGCAATCCCAGCCGCACCTCGGCGAACGCGAAACGGGCGCCCTCGACGGCCACGGCCGTGTCGGCACACGCGACGAGGCCCGCGCCGCCCCCGATCGCCGCGCCGTTCACTCTGGCCACCACGGCCTTCGGACATCGGTCCACCGCGTCGAAGGCCGCCGCCATCGTGGCGGCGTCCTCGCGGTTGCGGTCTGGGGTGAGGTCGCGGCTCGCGCGCATCCACTCGAGGTCGGCTCCGGCCGAGAAGGCGCTGCCCTCACCCGTGATCACGACGACCCGCACGTCGTCGTCGCGCGAGGCGTCGCCCATCGCCTCGGCGAGCGCGCCGAGCAAGCCGGGGTCGAGCGCGTTCCGCCGGTCGGGACGGGCGAGCGTCAGGGTCGCGACGGGCCCTTCGCGGGTCGACCGCACGTCGCTCACATCCGGAACACCCCGAAGGTGGTCGGCTCGAGCGGCGCGCGGGAGGCAGCGTCGAGGCCGAGCGCCAGCACCTTCCGCGTGTCGAGCGGATCGATCACGCCGTCGTCCCAGAGGCGGGCCGTGGCGTGGTACGGATCCCCCTCGCGCTCGTAGCGATCGATCGTCTCTTGCTCCTTGTCGGGGTCGCCGCCGACCGTCGTCAGCACCTTGGCCGCCTGCAGGCCGCCCATCACCGAGATCCGCGCGTTCGGCCACATCCAGAGCTGCCGCGGTCCGTACGCGCGGCCGCTCATCGCGTAGTTCCCCGCGCCGAACGATCCACCGATGATCACGGTGAACTTCGGCACGTTCGCACACGCGACGGCGGTCACGAGCTTGGCCCCGTCCTTCGCGATGCCGCCCGCCTCGTACTCGCGCCCGACCATGAAGCCGGTGATGTTCTGCAGGAAGACGATCGGCGTGCCCCTCTCGCACGCGAGTTGCACGAGATGGGCGCCCTTGAGTGCGGACTCCGAGAACAGGATGCCGTTGTTCGCCAGGATCGCGACGGGATGTCCGTGGAGGTGCGCGAACCCGCAGACGAGCGTGTCGCCGTACAGCTGCTTGAACTCGTGGAACAGCGAGCCGTCGACGAGTCGGGCGATCACCTCTCGCACGTCGTAGGTCTCTGCGAGATCGTGCGGGATCGCGCCGTACAGACCGCCGGGGTCGATCGCCGGCTCGACGGGCTCGGCGATCCCCCACGCGCGGTCGATCGGCAGGTTCAGGTGCGAGACGATCTCGCGCACGATGCGCAACGCGTGCTCGTCGTCGGTCGCCTCGTGGTCGGCGAGGCCGCTGCGTCGCGCGTGCACGTCGGCACCGCCGAGCTCCTCGGGGTCGACGTCCTCGCCGGTCGCCGCCTTCACGAGCGGCGGTCCGCCCAGGAAGATCGTGCCGGTCCCACGCACGATCACCGTCTCGTCCGACATCGCCGGCACGTAGGCGCCTCCGGCGGTGCACGAGCCCATCACCGCCGCGATCTGTGGGATGCCGGCGGAGGACATGCGCGCCTGGTTGAAGAAGATGCGTCCGAAGTGGTCGCGGTCGGGGAAGACCTCGGCCTGCAGCGGCAGGTACGCCCCGCCCGAGTCCACGAGGTAGATGCACGGAAGGCGGTTCTCGAGCGCGATCTCCTGTGCACGCAGGTGCTTCTTCACCGTGACCGGGAAGTAGGTACCGCCCTTCACCGTGGCGTCGTTCGCAACGATCACGCACGGGGAACCGTGGACCGGACCGATGCCGGTCACGATGCCCGCCGCCGGGGCCTCACCCTCGTACATGTCGCACGCGGCGAGCGGCGAGAACTCGAGGAACGCCGCCCCGCGATCGATGAGCCGATCGATGCGTTCACGCGCCGTGAGCTTCCCGCGCTCGCGATGGCGTCGGGTGGCTGCCTCACCGCCGCCTCGTCGGGTGTCGTCGAGGCGGCGTCTGAGGTCCTCGACGAGCGCGCGCATCGCCGCGTCGTTCACGGCGAATCCCTCCGATGTCGGATCGAGGTGCGTGGTCAGGCGCGCCACGCGGAACCCGCTCCCGGCGTCGAGGCGACTCGCATCATCGGGTGCCACCTTACTTCGGGTCCGTCTCCCGAGGGGAGCCACCGCGCTCCTTGAGGCCGACCTCTTGCGGCCTACCGCTGCGCTCCTTGAGGCCGACCGCGGCGTAGCGTGTACGGCATGAGCGACGGGATCTCGATCGACGAGCTCCGCGAGACGGTCCGCACGTTCGCGGATCAAGAGCTCGCGCCGAACGCCGAGGCGATCGACCGCGACGATGCCTTCCCTCGTTGGCTCTGGCCGCGCCTGGGGGAGCTCGGCGTGCTGGGTCCGACGGTGGCCGAGGCCGACGGCGGCGCGGGGCTCGGGTTCCTCGAGCACCTCGTGATCATCGAGGAGCTGTCCCGCGCGTCGGCATCGGTCGGCATGTCGTACGCGGCCCACTCCAACCTGTGCGTGCACAACCTCTGGGCCAACGGTACGAGCGAGCAGCGCGCCAGATGGCTTCCGGACCTGTTGTCGGGCCAACACGTCGGAGCCCTCGCGATGAGCGAGGCCGGTGCGGGTTCCGATGTGCTCGGCTCGATGGCGTGCCGGGCGGAGCGGACCGACGACGGCTGGGTCGCGAACGGCTCGAAGATGTGGATCACGAACGGGCCCGAGGCGGATGTGTTCGTGGTGTACATGCGCACCGCGCCGGCCGACCGGGGGTCGTCGTCGGTGACCGCGTTCGTGGTGGAGCGCGACATGCCCGGGTTCGGCGTCTCCCCGAAGATGGACAAGCTGGGGATGCGTGGCTCTCCGACATCGGAGATCGTGTTCTCGGGCTGCCACATCCCCGACGACCACGTGCTGGGTGAAGTGCACGGCGGCGTCGGGGTGCTGATGTCGGGGCTCGACTCCGAGCGACTGGTGCTCTCGGGCGGCCCGATCGGCATCATGCAGGCGGCGATCGATCTGGTCGTGCCCTACATGCGCGAACGCCGCCAATTCGGCGCTCCGATCGGCTCGTTCGAACTGATGCAGGGCAAGATCGCCGACATGTACGTGGCGCTCGAGTCTTCGCGTGCGTTCGCCTACGACGTGGCGGGCCGGTTCGACCGGGTGCCGGGCGAGCGGCACTCGGCCGCCGCCGCTGCGTGCCTGTTGCTCGCGTCCGAGCGAGGGGTGCAGGTCGCGCTGGAAGCGATCCAGGCGATGGGCGGCGCCGGCTACCTGAACGAGGTGCCCGCGGGGCGGCTGCTCCGCGACGCCAAGCTGTACACGATCGGCGCCGGCACGGCCGAGATCCGACGCATGCTGATCGGCCGCGAGCTGATCGGGAAGCTCGAGTAAGGCGGGACGCGACGTGTCGGGGAGCGGGAGCCGCCGGTTCGTGTGGACGCCGGGGGCGGGCGACGTCGAGCGGGCGAACGTCACGCGGCTGATGCGTGCGCACGGCATCGAGACCTTGGCCGAGCTCACGAGCCGGTCCGTCGAGGACCTCGCCTGGTTCTGGGACGCCGTGGTCCGCGATCTGGACATCGAGTTCTCGACCCCCTACGAACGGGTCGTCGACCTGTCTCGTGGCCCCGAGTGGGCGACGTGGTTCGTGGGGGGTCGCACGAACGTCGCGCGCCAGTGTGTGGACCGGTGGGCCGAACGCGACCCCGATGCGCCGGCGGTCGTCTGGGAGGGCGAGGACGGGGAGGTCAGGCAGGCGACGTACGGCGAGCTCCGCCGACTCACCGACGCCGTCGCCAGGACGCTGACGGGGTTGGGCGTCGGCATGGGCGACTCGGTGGCGCTGTTCCTGCCCATGGCGATCGAGACGGTCGCGGCGCTCATGGCCTGCGCGAAGATCGGGGCGATCTGGGTGCCGATCTTCAGCGGGTTCGGACCAGACGCCGTCGCCGCGCGCATCGCCGATGCGCGATGCCGAGTCGTGATCACCGCCAACGCCTCCTTACGCAAGGGTGTCGCGATCCCGATGAAGCGCGTGGCCGACCGGGCGGCCGAGCTCGCCGACGGCATCGAGCACCAGTTGGTCTGGATGCGCCTGCCCACTGAGCCGACCGACATGAGCGAGGGCCGAGACACGGTGTGGCCGGACGTGGACGCCTCCGAGGATGTCCCGCTCGACGCGCTCGCGCTCGACGGAGAGCATCCCCTGTTCATCGGCTACACGAGCGGCACGACCGGGCGGCCGAAGGGTGCAGTACACGTGCACGGCGGGTTCCTCGTGAAGATCGCCGAGGAGGTCGCCTACCAGGTCGACCTGCACCGGGGCGAACGCCTGCACTGGGCGACCGACCTGGGTTGGATCATGGGTCCCTGGGAGATCGTCGGAGCCCTGGCCCTCGGGGCGACCGTCGTGCTGACGGAAGGGTCGCCCCTGCATCCTGGGTCGGACCGGCTCTTGCGGCAGGTCGAACGCCATCGCATCTCGGTCCTGGGCGTGTCGCCGACGCTGGTGCGGGCGATGCGCGCCCTCGCGAGCGAGCCCGTCGCCGACCACGACCGCTCGTCGCTGCGGGTGCTCGCATCGACCGGGGAGCCGTGGGACCCGGATTCCTACGGATGGTTGCACCGGGAGGTCGGCGAAGGGCGGCGTCCGATCGTGAACCTCTCGGGGGGGACCGAGGTCGGGGCCTGCTTCCTCTCACCGCATCCGATCGTGCCGACGAAGGTCGCCTCGCTCGGCGGTCCGGCGCTCGGCATGGACGTCGACATCGTCGGCCCCGACGGCGCGCCCGTGCCGACGGGATCGGTCGGCGAGCTCGTCTGCCGCCAGCCGTGGCCGTCGATGACCCGCGGGATCTGGGGCGACGACGAGCGGTACCTCGACGCGTACTGGCGTCGGTTCCCGGGGGTGTGGACGCACGGGGACTGGGCGAGCCGCGACGAGGACGGGTACTGGTTCCTGCACGGCCGGAGCGACGACACTCTGAACGTCGCGGGCAAGCGGATCGGCCCGGCGGAAGTGGAGTCGGCGCTCGCGACCCACCGGGCGGTCGCCGAGGCGGCCGCCGTCGGCGTGCCCGATGCGGTCAAGGGGGAGTCGATCGCCTGCGTCGTCGTGGTGCGCCCCGGTGAGGAAGCCGGACCCCAGCTCGAGCGTGAGCTCCGGGCGGCCGTGCGCGAACACCTCGGGGGCGCGTTCACGCCGCAGAGGATCGTCTTCGCCTCGGCGTTGCCCAAGACCCGCAGCGCCAAGATCGTGCGGCGTGCGGTGCGAGCCGCCCTCACCGGTGACGATGCGGGCGACCTCTCGTCGCTGGAGGATCCCGACGTCGTCGACGAGATCCGGCGTGCGCGGTCGTAGGCCGTGGGCGGCCGCCGGCGTCTCGATCGGATTGCTGGTCGCGATCGTCGCGATCGTCGTGTTCGAGCCGTTCTCCGACCCGGCACCGACCGGCCCTCCGTACCGGCCGCTCACCCGCGAGTGGCCGGTCGTCGCGGCCGCAGGCGACATCGCGTGTCCTCCGGGGGAGGGGACGTGCGAGGCGGCTCGAGCCACCGCGGCGCTCGTCGAGCGGATCGACCCGTCGGCCGTGCTCGCGCTCGGCGACAACCAGTACACGTGGGGCACCCTCGCCGAGTTCGAGGCGTCCTACGACCGCGCGTGGGGCGCGTTCAAGGACGTCACGCACCCGGTGCCCGGCAACCACGAGTACCGGACGACCGACGCGGCCGGCTACTTCGACTACTTCGGCTCGCGCGCCGGGCCGCCCGGCGGGGACTACAGCTTCGATCTGAAGGGGTGGCACCTCGTCGCCCTCAACTCGGCATTCCAGGGCGCGATCGCCGACCCCCAGCTCGCGTGGGTTCGGGCCGACCTCGAGGGTTCCGACGACCGCTGCGAGCTGGCCTTCTGGCACCATCCCCGCTTCTCCTCCGGAGCGGTCGAGGGCGACGACCCGGTCCCTGATCTCGGACCGCTCTGGACGCTGCTGCACGAACAGGGCGTCGACGTCGTAGTGAACGGGCATGCGCACCAGTACGAGCGGTTCGCGCCGCTCGACGCCGACGGGCGGCTCGACGAGGCCACGGGGATCCGCGAGTTCGTCGTCGGCACCGGGGGGCGCACGCCGCATCGCTTCGAGCACGAACCGGTCGCCGGATCGCGCGTGCGACTCACCGACGTGTTCGGGGTGCTAGAGCTCGAGCTGCGTCCCCGCGCCTACGCCTGGCGGTTCGTGAGCGCCGACGGCCTCGTGCTCGATCACGGCGCCGGCGACTGCCATCGCTGAGGACGCTCGATCGGTGTTCAGCGCAGCACGCCGACGGACTCGGCCACGCTCGCGCCCCACCGCTTGGCGCGCTCGGTCTCCCCGTCGACGAGGCCGTTGTGCGTCGTGACGAGGAAGCTCTCCGGGTCGACCACGAGCCGGTAGCCGCGGCCTTCCAGACGGCGGGCGATGCCCTTGGCCGCCGACCCCGTCAAGAACGCCGGGGCGGAGCCGATGCGCGTGTCGAACGCCGCCGCCGCGACGCCTGTGCCGTCGGGCAACGCCTCGAGCCCTTCGCGAACTCCCACCGCAGCCGTGGGCGCGTCGAACGAGTTGTGCGTGTCCGCGACCGCCTGCGCACGGCTCGATCGCTTGCTCAGGCCGTGGGCGTGCGTCGGCCCTCCCACGATCAACAGGTCGGTGCCGGCGACCATGTCCTGATCGAACGCGTCGACCCCGACGACGTTCGTCACGATGCCTCGTTCCACGAGCCCCTCCGCGATCGCCCGCGCGATGAGGGCGGTGTTCCCGTACAACGACTCGTACACCACCAGCGCGTCCATGGCTGCACCTCCTGCGCCGAGCGACATCACATCCCTCACGATCACTCCCATCGTGCGTTCGTCGTCGGGGCGTGTGGGCGCCTGCCGACCCGGCATCGCCGGGCCACCCGTCCCGGCCGTCGAGCGCACTTGCGCCGCACGGCGCCTCGGCGGCACGATGGCGCCGTTCCCGGAAGGGGGAGGATGGGATGCGCACGTCGAGGGTGATCGCGCTCGTCACGGTGGTGGCAGCGGTGGTGGCAGGGAGCTTCGCGATGGGCCTGGCCTCGGGGTCCCGGCGGGGGAGCGGCGACGGCACCGCGCTGCCCGGGTTCTCTCGCATCGTGAGCCTCGGCCACGTGAACGCCCCGGCCGAGACGCCGCTGTTCCCCGGCGATCCAGCGTTCCGGCTCACGACGGTCGCGACGGTGGCCGCCGACGGGTTCTACATGCAGTACGTGCGCGAGGGCGAGCACACCGGCACCCACTACAGCGCGCCGTGCCACTTCCGCGACGGGAAGGCGTGCGCCGAGGATCTCGACGCCGCCGACTTCGTGCTGCCGGCGGTCGTCGTCGACGTGCGCGCCGAGGTGGAAGGCGATGCGGAGTACGAGGTCACGAAGGCGGACCTGCAGGCGTGGGAGACCGCGCACGGCCAGATCCCTGAGGGGGCCGCGGTCTTGCTGTGGACCGGGTGCGGCCGGTACTGGGGGCCTGAGATCGGACGGGACGAGCCCACCTACTACAACTGCGGCCGGCGGGGAGCAAGGTTCAGCCAGCCGGGATTCTCGCAGTTCGCGGTGCGGTGGCTGATCCGCACGGGAGTGCTCGCCAAACGCGGCGCGCTCGGCACCGACACGTTCGGCCCCGACCCGACGAGCGATCCGCTCTTCCTGGAATCGTGGCTCACCCTGAACAGGCACCGCTTCACGCTCGAGAACCTCGCGAACCTGAAGGAGATGCCGACGACAGGCGGGTGGATCGTGATCGGTGGTCCGCGGAACGCCCACGGCTCGGGCGCGCCGAGCACCGTCTTCGGGCTCGTGCCGTAACCCCTTCCGGGCCCGGCCCGGGGCTAGACTGCTCAGGATGTCCGACTCGCGTCGTCGTGCGAACGGCCCTCCCGCGTGGGGTGGAGCCGGTCCGATCGTGCTGATCGGTGGCGCGGAGGACAAGCTCAAGGCCCAGCGCATCCTGAAGCGGTTCGTGCGACTCGCCGGAGGTTCCGACGCGCACGTCGTCGTCGTGGCCACCGCCTCGGAGATGGGCGATCACGCGCTGGAGCTCTACGACCGGCTGTTCCTGGAGCTCGGCGTCGGCACGGTGAGCGGGTTGCGGCCGCAGGAACGGGCAGAAGCCGACGACCCGTCGACGACCGCCGCCCTCAGTGGCGCGACGGCCGTGTTCCTCACCGGCGGGAACCAGCTCCGCCTGACCTCGATCGTGGCCGGCACCCGCCTCCACCAGGGCCTGCATCTCGCACACGACCGCGGCGCGGTGATCGCCGGCACGTCGGCCGGCGCCAGCGCCCTCGCGTCGCACATGATGGCCTTCGGCCAGCCCGGCGCGACGCCGCGCCACGGCAACGTCCAGATGGCGGCGGGGCTCGGGCTCGTCGACGGCGTGATCGTCGACCAGCACTTCGAGCAGCGCACGAGGCTCGGCCGGCTCCTGGCCGCGATCGGACAGTCTCCGTCGCTGATCGGCCTCGGTCTCGACGAGGACACGGCGGCGATCGTGCACTCGAATCGAACGATGGAGGTGATCGGTCGCGGCGCGGTGACGGTGGTCGACGGGTCGCGCATGGAGACCGACGCGTACCGGCTGCGTGGCCGCCGGCCGATGATGGTCTCCGGGGCGCACCTGCACTCGATCCCCGCGGGCTACTGGTTCGACCTGCGCTCGCGCGCGCTGCTGGACCCCGGTGGCGCCGGCAGCGCGGAGCGCGAGGCCTCGGAGTGACGAAGGCGAACCCGAAGCCTGCCGATCCCCCGGCTGTGAAGAAGCGGAAGCCGAAGCCGTCGAAACCGAAACCGAAGCCGAAGCCGAAGCCGAAGCCGGACCTGCAGATCGTGCAGACGCAGGTCTTCCGCGGGCCGAACTACTACTCCTACGATCCGGCGATCCGGCTCGTCGTCGACCTCGGATCGCTCGAGGAATGGCCGTCGAACACGATCCCAGGATTCAACGAGGGCCTGCTCCGGCTGCTGCCCGGCGTCGGCGAACACTCCTGCTCGCGAGGGCATGCCGGCGGGTTCCGCGAACGGCTCGAGGAGGGCACGTGGGCCGGCCACGTCGCCGAGCACATCGCGATCGAACTGCAGCGCGAGTCGGGCGCGCAGGTCTACAGAGGCAAGACGCGGAGCACCGGCACGCCCGGCCAGTACAACGTGACCTACGGCTACTGGGAGGAACAGGTCGGCCTGGTCGCCGGCCGCCTCGCCGTTCGTCTCGTGAACCATCTCGTGGAGCCGGACGGAGACTTCGACTTCGACGATGAGCTCGAACGGCTGATCCTGCTCGCGGAGCGGCGCGCGTTCGGGCCCTCGACGCAGGCGATCCTCGACGAGGCCGCCAGCCGCGACGTGCCGTTCATCCGGCTGAACGACCAGAGCCTGGTGCAGCTCGGCCAGGGGAGGTACCAGCAGCGCATCCGGGCGACGATGACCTCGCTCACGTCCGCACTGGCCGTCGACGTCGCGGGCGACAAGCAGCTCACCCGGCAGCTCCTCGAATCGGCCGGGTTGCCGGTGCCCCAGGGCAGGGTCGTGCGCACCGCCGACGACGCCGCCGAGGCCGCGAAACGCATCGAGTTCCCGGTCGTGGTGAAGCCGCTCGACGGCAACCACGGGCGCGGGGTCGGGCTCGACCTCACGTCGGCACGGGCGGTGCGCGGTGCCTTCGCGCGCGCGCTGAAGCAGAGCCGCGGTGGATGGGTCGTCGTGGAGGGCATGGTGCGCGGTCGCGACTATCGGCTGCTCGTGATCGGCGGACACATGGTCGCGGTCGCCGAGCGCGTGCCGGCACACGTCGTGGGCGATGGTGAGCACACCGTGCGAGAGCTCGTCGACCTCGCGAACGCCGACCCGCGCCGCGGCATCGGTCACGAGAAGGTGCTGACGCGCATCCGCATCGACGAGGTCGCCGAGGCGCTCGTTCGATCGCAGGGTCGGGAGCTCGACGACGTGCCCGATGCCGCTGCGATCGTGCTGCTCGCGGCGACCGGCAACATGTCGACGGGTGGCAGCGCGATCGACCGCACGTGGGAGGCCCACGAGGACAACGTCGAGATCGCCGAGGAAGCCGCCCGCGTCGTAGGCCTCGACGTCGCCGGCATCGACTTCATCGCACCCGACATCACGGTGCCGGTGCGCGAGACCGGCGGGGCGATCGTCGAGGTGAACGCCGCACCCGGATTCCGCATGCACACCCACCCGACCGAAGGTGAGCCGCAGTACGTGGCCCGGCCGGTGATCGACCTGCTGTTCCCGGCGGGCACGCCCTCGCGCATCCCGATCGTCGCGGTGACCGGGTCGAACGGCAAGACCACGACCGTCCGGATGATCGCGCACGTGATGAAGAACATGGGCCACAAGGTGGGGCTGACCTCGACCGACGGCATCCTCATCGACGGGCGGCTCACGAAGCGGGTCGACGCGAGCGGTCCGCGCTCGGCGCAGACCGTGCTGCAGAATCCCCGCGTCGACTTCGCGGTGTTCGAGGTGGCGCGCGGCGGCATCCTTCGCGAGGGGCTCGGGTACGGGCGCAACGACGTCGCGGTCGTGCTGAACGTGACCGGTGACCACCTCGGTCTGCGCGACATCGACACGATCGAGCAGCTCGCCGCGGTCAAGCGCGTGATCGTGGAGGCCGTGCCTCGCGACGGGTATGCGGTGCTGAACGCGGACGACGAGCTCGTGCTCGAGATGCGCAAGCATTGCTCGGGCAACGTGATCCTGTTCACGATGCGCGAGGACCACGAGCTGATCGAGCGCTGGGTCCGGCGGGGGCGCAAGGCCGTCGTGCTGCAGCACGACGAGAAGGGCGAGTTGATCGTGCTGCGTGACGGCCGCCGCTCGATGCCGGTCGGGTACACGCATCAATTCCCGGCCACGTTCGACGGGCGTGCGCGGATGAACGTGCAGAACCTGCTGGCAGCGGTCGCGGCGGCCCACGTCTCCGGCGCGCACCTGCACGACATCCGGCACGGGCTGCGCACGTTCACGACCGATTTCTTCCAGGCGCCGGGGCGCCTGAACCTGGTCGAGCTCGGGGGCGTCACGGTGCTGCTCGACTACGCGCACAACGCGGCCGGTCTGCAGATGGTGGGGGACCTCGTCGAGCGCATGACGTCGGAGCCGCCACCGAGCCGTCCCGGTGCGCCGTCGTGGTCGGCGAACCTGCGGGTCGCGGTCGTGGCCACGGCCGGGGACCGTCGCGACGAGGACATGCGCGAGCTCGGGCGGGTCGCCGCTCGCTTCTTCGACGAGGTGATCGTGCGCGAGGACGTGCACACGCGTGGCCGGGAACGGGGCGAGACCGGGTCGCTCGTGATGGAAGGCATCGACGAAGCCCGTGCGAAGGGCGCCCGGATCGGCTCGGCTGAGCTGATCACCGACGAGCTCGAGGCCTGCCGCTCCGCGCTCGACCGCAGCCGTCCGGGCGACCTCGTCGTCCTCTGCGTCGACCGTGCCGCCGAGGTCTGGGACGAGATCGAGTCTCGGCGATCGGCCGTCCGCAGCTGAGCGTCAGCGCCGGGCTCGGCGCACCAGTGTCCTCACCGTCTCGGGGCCTGCACGGCTCGCGCCCAGCTCGCCCTCGAGCAGTGCGAACATCTCGGGTCGCTGCGCGAGCACGGTGATCGCGAGCACGTCGCGTGGACCGGAGCGCTCGAGCATGAAGCGGAGCGCCGCGATCTCGTCGGGCATCGCCGGCACCTCGGTGGCACCGCCGTCGATCGCGCCCGCGCGCAGACGGGTCACCAAATCCTCCGGATCGCGACCGCGCAAGTATCGGCGCAACTCGGCGACGCAGACCCGGTCCGCTCCGCGGGCGGCCCGGTAGCCCAGGCCGTGCAGGATCGCGTCGTCGCGGTCGCCGGCGGTACCGAAGGCGATCCACGTCTCGGCACCCGGCGGTCGCAGGCCGCTCGCGATCTCGGCGAGTCCCTCGATGCCGGCCTCGTTGTGGGCGTAGTCGATCACCACGACGCGGTCGCCGAGCGTGTAGACGTTGGCCCGGCCCGGGTTCGCCTCGGCGTCGGGCATGAAGGTGCGAAGACCCAGCACGACCGCCTTCCGCGGCATGCCGATCGCGAGCGCCGCGGCCGCCGCCGACATCGCGTTGTGCACGTGTTGCGAGGCGATGCCCGCCAGCGTCATCGGCACGTGGTCGAGGTCGACGAGCCGACGGGAGCCACCGCGTCCCATCTCGGCGATGCTGTGGTCGAGCACCGCGAGGGCCCGGCCGCCGTCGGCGAGCGCATCCCGCAGCGCCGGATGGCGCGGGTCGAGCGAGCACATGAACGGTCGGCCGCCTGCGCGCTGGCGCATCGCGAGCACGCGCGGGTCATCGGCATTCAGCACGTGCCACCCGTCGGGCCGCGTGATCGTGGTGATCGTGGCCTTGACCTCCGCGAGCTGATCGACGGTGTCGACGCCGTGCAGCCCGAGGTGGTCGGCGGAGACGTTCGTGACGACCGACACGTCGTTGTGGCTCGTACCGATGCCACGCAGCAGGATGCCGCCACGGGCCGTCTCGAGGATCGCGACGTCGATCTCCGGTTGTGCGAGCGCCATCTGCGCGCCACCGAAGCCCGAGTAGTCGCCCGCCTCGACGAGCGCGCCGTCGCGGAAGACGCCGTCGGTCGAGGAGTACGCGACGCTGCACCCGGCCGAGCGCACGATGTGGGCCAACAGGCGCACGGTGGTGGTCTTGCCGTTCGTGCCGGTGACCGCGATCACGGGGATCTCGGGGTCGGTGACGGTGGGCGCAGGCCCGGGGTCGACGGCGGCGATGGCCTCGGCCGCCTCGGCCGCCAGGCGCTGGAGCGACCGGCGGGTGACCAGCAGATCGCCCATCACGGCGGCGACCCGGCGGGCGAGCTCCTCGGCCGCATCACGTCGCCGCCACGGGAACGCGATCACGACCTGGTCGGGCGCTGCCGAGGCGCGGCCCCTGACCGCGAGCCGCACACGTGCGGCGCGTGCGATCGTTCGGGTCACGTGCGCGCCGACCCGGGCGGCGAATCGCCGGCGCTGCTCGCTGTTGCGGGGCCCCGGCCTCGCCGTGCCCGGCAGCGCCATCTCGTCCGCCAGGCGAGCGAGGCGGGTTTCGGTGGCGCGGAGCCATCCTGGGGCGGCGAGCGTGAGCTTCAAGGCCGGACGCGGGAAGAAGAGGTTCGGGCCGTCGAGCACTCGCAGCTCGACGATGTCGACGCTGTCTGCCATGGCGCGGCCAGCGTAGCGGTGAGGCGTTCCACGCGCAGCGGAACGCCCGGCGTCCGCCACCGCCACGACGGCTCAGAACCTATGCAGCGATGCATCGACATGGTCCGGTCCCGCATGGGCTCCGAAAGCCCCCCGACAGCGAGGCCGACGGGAACGACGCCGGCCTCGATCGACAGAGGAAGGAAGGGGTCACCAGATGCGGAGCAAGAAGTGGATCACGATGCTCGCCGTGGTCGCGTCGCTCTCGATCGTCGCGGCGGCGTGCAGCAGCGACGACGACATGTCGTCGAGTCCCACGGAGGCGAGCGAGACGTCGGCCCCGGCCGAGGCGTCAGGCACGATCACCGATGCCGTCGCCGGCAACGAGGACTTCTCGACGTTGCTCGCCGCTGTCGAGACAGCCGACCTCGGGGAGACGCTCGCCGGCGAAGGGCCGTACACGGTCTTCGCCCCGACCAACGACGCGTTCGCCGCGCTGCCTGAGGGCACGCTCGAGGCGCTGCTCAAGCCGAAGAACCAGGACCTGCTCTCCTCCATCCTCACCTATCACGTCGTGCCCGCCGAGGTCATGGCTGCCGACGTGCAGACCGGTGAGGTCACGACGGTCAACGGCGCGACATTCACGGTCGAGGCGTCTGACGCGGCCGTCTCGATCACCGACGGTCGAGGCGACGAGGCCCGGGTCACGTCGACCGACATCGTGACGTCGAACGGCGTCATCCACGTGATCGACGCGGTGCTGCTGCCGCCGGAAGACTGATCTCGCACGAAGAGAAACGGAACGACGCCGCCGGACTCGCCACGCTATCCCGGCGGCGTCGTCTCTGCGTTGGGGCCTCGTCGCCAACAGCAGTGGGAGCGATCCGGCTCTCCCGCGTAACGCACGAGCCTGACGAACGCGCGAGGATGGTGTCGTGGACATCACGTCTTCGACGATGCACATCGGTGTGGGGCGCCGCGGCGAGATCGTCGGCGACCTGCGGCTGCCCGGCGACCCGCACGGCCTCGTCGTGTTCGCGCACGGCAGCGGCAGCGGCCGTCACAGTCCCCGCAACCGTATGGTCGCCACTCGACTCAACGAGGCCGGGTTCGGCACGCTGCTGATCGACCTGCTCACGATCGACGAGGAAGCCGTCGACGTCCGCACGGCCGAGCTGCGGTTCGACATCGCGCTGCTCGCCGAGCGGCTGCTCGCCGCCTCGGACGCCGCCGCAGCCGAGCACAGGACGCGCGACCTCGAAGTCGGGTACTTCGGTGCGAGCACGGGCGCGGCCGCCGCCCTCGTGGCCGCGGCCGAGCGCCCCGAGCGGGTCCGCGCGATCGTCTCGCGCGGAGGGCGACCCGACCTCGCGGGCGATGCCCTGCCGCTCGTGGCCGCTCCCACGCTGCTCATCGTGGGCGGCCTCGATACGGCGGTGATCGGCATGAACCGCGCGGCGGCCGACCGCATGCGGTGCGAGTCCGAGATCGCCATCGTGCCGGGCGCGACACACCTCTTCGAGGAAGCCGGCACGCTCGAGGAGGTGGCACACCTGGCCGCCGGCTGGTTCGGACGACACCTCGGGGCGCCCGGATCCACGCCGCCCTGACGCTTCCCGCACCCATCAACGGGGACGGCGCGCTTCCTCCTGCTCGGCTCGCCGCCGATGCTCCTCGGCCTGCGCGTGGTCGCCCCGGCGCTCCGATACGTGGGCGAGCGCCCGCCAGGTCCAGCCGGCAAGCTGACGCTCACCGAGCTCCTCCGAGATCGCGATCGCCTGGCGGATGTCCCGTTCGGCCTCGTCGAGCCGCCCCAGCTCGCGTTCGGCGATACCTCGCTCGGCGAGTGCGTCACCGAGCTCCCAGCGCGCGCCGAGATCGGAGAAGATCTCGATGCCGCGGGCGAAGTAGGGCAGCGACTTCTCCCAGTCCCCGCGATCCTCGTGCAGCCGGCCTTCTTGCACGGTGGCCACGGCCAGGCTGAACTGGTCGCCCATGTCGATCGCGAGGCTCCTGGCACGCTCGATCGTCTCCGTTGCCTCGTCGAGACGGTCGAGGTCGCCGATCACGATCGAGAGCGAGCACAGTGCGCGTACCCGGGCCCACCGATCGTCGTGCTGCTCCGCGATCGCGAGCGCGCGACGCCAGATCGCCTCGGCCTCGGGGAGCTGCTTGCGCGTCCAGGGCACCCAGCCGGCGAACAGCAACGTGCGGACGATCGCGTACGGCTCGCCCAGCCGCTCGGCCGCCTCGAGCGAGCGATCGAGCAGGCCTTCGGCCCGGTCGACATCGGCCCACACGTTGATCGCGATGTCGCCGAGGAACCGCAGCGCGAGGGCGAGCGTCCACGGGTCGTCGTGCTCGGTGCCGAGGGCCACCGCACGCTCGAGCACGTCGATCGCAGCCGGGTAGTCCGCCAGCCAGTAGTACGCTTCCCCCGAGCCCGCGAGCACGCGAGCCTCGCGAACGCCCCAGCCCGACTCGTCGCCGCCCATGGTGAGGGCGCGCTCGTACCGGTCGATCGCCGTTCGGTTCTCCATGCGACGGCGCGCGCGATGGCCCGCCTCGGTCAGGGCGTCGGCAGCCCGGTCGGGCAGCTCGCGCGAGCTGGGGTCGAGGTCGATCGCCGCGAGCGCCGCCTGCTCAAGGTGCTCGGCGGCCCACGATCGGTGCCCGTCGTCGAGCAGGCGGTCGGCCACCGCGACATGCAGATCGCGGCGCTCCCGTTTCGGGAGGCTGGCGTAGGCGACGTCGCGCAGCGTCGCGTGGCGGAACCGCCACCGCGTCTCGCCGTCGTCGATCCGAACCACGAGCTCGGCGTCCTCGAGCTCGGCGAGGTGCTCGCCCGCCGCGTCGTCGCCGGTCAGGCGTCGCACCTCGTCGAGGTCGAACGAGGAGAGGAACACCGATGAGCGTCGTGCGAGGTCGCGGGCGGCAGCGGGAAGCGCGTCGATGCGGGACGCGACGACCGCCTGCACAGTCGGCGGCACGCCGCCGGCACGTTGCGCGTCGTCGCCGAGCAGCATGCCCGTGGTCTCGACGATGAAGAACGGGTTGCCCCCGGCGCGCTCGGCGATCGCGTCGGCGTCCGGCTCGGCGATCCGGCCGCCACCGGCCTGCCGCACCAGCTCGACCGCCTCTTCGTGGGAGAGCGGCGCCAGCTCGAGCAGCGTCGGGTGCGCGGCACCGGCGCCCCACGTCGGTCGGATCTCGCGAAGCGCCGGACGTGTCAGCGTGAGCACCAGGGCCGCCCCTCGACGTCGGCCCGACGCGATCCGTTCGATCAGATCGAGCATCGGGGGCGAGAGCTCGTGCGCGTCCTCGAACGCCAGCACGACGGGGGTGCGCGCGGTGAGCCCGTCGATCAGCCGCAGGAACCCGCCCTGCACGTCCTGCACGAAGGCGGACTCGTCGAGGCGCGGCTCCGACAGTCCGAGGCTCAGGCCCAGGCCGCCCGCGATGCGTTCGGTCTCGGTCGCGTCGCAGCATCCGTGGACGAGCTCGCGCAGCCGCTCCATGGCGCGCTCAGGCCCATCGTCCTCGTCGATGCCCGCCAGCTGTCGGACGATCGCTGCCACCGGGGCGAAGCTGGCACTGCCGGCCGCTACCTGCCCTTGGCCGTGGAGCACCGCGACACCTGGTTCGAGGCCCGCGAACAGCTCGTCGGCCAGTCGCGACTTCCCGGCGCCGGGTTCGCCGATGATCGTCACGAGGGCGGGCGTCCGGGTCGAGGTCACCTGGTGGAAGATCTCCCGGATCCTCGTCAGCTCGTCGGAGCGCCCGACGAAGGGGATCGTGCGCCGCACCGACCTGGTGGTGAGGCCGTCGACCGGATGGGCCTTCAGAGGTTCCTCGAACCCCTTGGCCTCCACCTCTCGGCGGTCGCCGTAGGAGACGGCGGACTCGGTGAGGGCGTGGGCGGTGTGGCCGACCAGCACCTCGCCGGGCGCGGCCGCGGTCTGGAGCCTGGCGGCCGCGTTCACGACCGACCCGGTCACGAGCAGCTGCTCCGAGGGACCGGAGCCGGTGGCCGCCTCGCCCGATTCGATGCCCACGCGCACCTCGAGCTCGTCGGTGAGCCGAAGCTCCTCGCGCAGCCGATGGGCCCGTGCACGGATCGCGAGGCCGGCGCGCACCGCCCGCAGCGCGTCGTCCTCGTGCACCTGCTGCACGCCGAAGACGGCCATCACAGCGTCGCCGATGAACTTCTCCGGCCGGCCTCGCAGGTTCAGGAGCTCCTGTGTCGCCGCGTCGTAGAAGCGGCCGAGCACCTCGCGGGCACGCTCGGCATCGATGCGTTGTGCGAGCCCCGTGGAGTCGACCAGATCGGCGAAGAGCACCGTGACCATCTTGCGTTCCTCGGTGCCGAGGGAGCTCGTGATCGCCGCGCCACATCCCGAGCAGAACCGGGCGTCGTCGGGCAGGGGGCGGCCGCACACGGCACACGTCATGTCATCCAGCATATGGGGGAGCACCGACGTCGGGGTTCGGCCGGACGGCACTCATGACCGATACTGCGTGGCATGACGAATCGAAGGGTTGCCACGCTGCTCGTGTCCGCGCTCTGCCTCTCGATGGTCGCCGTCGCCGGCCCCGCGGCCGCTGACTCGGCCCTGCCCGGATCGGCCGCCCGACGTGGGACCGCCCAGTACCGGCCCGATCAGTGGATCAAGCTGTGCGGTCTCAGCACGGGGTGCACGATCGATCCGCTCCCGCACCCGTGGCGCGGCAGCGACGTCTACACGAACGGCAGGCGGCAGCGGGTCGCCGTCCGCATGCAAGACGGCGAGGACGTGCGCTTCTGGCTCCGGATCGAGAACGACGGCACGGACGCCGACACGATCCGGGTCCAGGGATGCAGGGGCACGCCCCGATTCGTGATCAACGCCGTCCTCATCGGGAAGCACAAGCGGCCCGATTGGCGCCCGGAGAACGTCACGCGCCGGTTCAAGAGGGGCACACTGGAGTTCGACTTCCCCGGCTCGTCCAACGCCCGGAAGTTCCTGACGCTCAACATCATCGCGACCGCCAAAGGCGTGACCTACCGCTGCCGCGTCACGGTCGAGTCGCAGGGTGACCCCTCGGTGACGGACACCGTGGTCGCGATCATGACCACCTACTGACGGCCAGCCTGCCGACGAGCATCGATCCCTGGCCGGGCGTCAGCCGGATAGTTCCCGCTCGAGTGGCGTCCGGAACCGGGGCCGGATGCGGACCTCTCCCAGCCAACTCGTGAGCCGGGCGCGCTCGGCCTCGATCATCGCCCCCAGGTCGGCGTCGATCGTCTCCAACGGCGTCGTGACCACCTCGCCGTCCTCGCCCTGTCCCCAACCGCCCACGACGCGCCCGTTCGCCCACACCGTGGGCCCGGCGTTCCCGTTGCGGTCGAACAGGCGAGGGGCGTGCCCACCCAGGTACCAGCCGCGCTCCTTCCACCCCATGACCGTCGGGTCGAGCCCCGGCAGGAGGGCGACCCAGGGTTCGGGCTGGGCGACGGGCTCGAGATCGTCGGGCATCAGGTACCCGGCGCCCGCGTCCAAGGCCACCTCGACCGCCTCGACGGCTGCAAGAGCCGCACGGGCCTCGCGCGCGGTCCACCCGGTCCACCACCGGATGTCGGTGAGGGTGACCGGCCCGAAGCTTCGCAGCCACCGGCTGAGGAGGCTCGCGCACGCCTCGTCGTGATCCAGCCGCGGGAGCGGTCCGCCGAGCCATCGGTCGGTCGGTGCCCACCGGTACTGGCCCGAGGTCCACCGTCCCCGCGGACGCGCCCGCACCACTGTCGCCTCCGACGCCAGCAGGAACAGCACCCTGGTCGAGACGCCCATCGTGCCGCCCCACGTCTTCCCCTCGCCGAAGGCCAGCCTGGCGCCGAGCTCGGGCACGTCGGCCGTGAGCTCGGCGGCCGCGGCCTCACCGTGCGCCTCGATCGCCTCGAGCGTTCGCCTCGCGACGTCATCGAGCCACGTCTCCGCGTCGTCGGCGATCCCCTGCTCCTGCAGCATGCGGATCAGGCGCGTCCGTTCCCCGGGCACCAGCGCCTTCGTGCAGGCCTCGTGCATGACGGCGGCGAGATCGACGGGAACGACGAACAAGGTGCGCCGCATGCCGAGCATCCGGACCAGCGACCGCGAGTCGTACAGGGCCCGCTCGAGATCTGCGACGGCGAAGTTCCCGACCCGCGCCCACGCCGAGAGGAAGACGGTCGCCGGGTCGCTCGAGTGGAGCCCCACCAGGTCGGCGGCGGCCTGCTCCACCGTGCGGACGGGCCGGGCGAGGTGATGGCGCACCCCGAGCCGCGCTCGCCGCTCGGCGACGCCGATCGATCCTCACACCGGCGTCACCCCGAGCGCCGGGACCCGCGTCCGTCCTCGACGATCTCGGCCGGGCGTTGGGTGCGGAGCTTGTAGTACGAACGCTCCACGAGGAACCGCGCATCGGGCGAAGAGGGGTCGGCGATCACCTCGGCGAGCCAGCTCTTCACCTCGTCGATCTCCTCGGCTTCAGGGCTCATCCGGCTCGGGCGCGTGAACCGCTTGCCCTTGACCAGCGGCCCGAGCAAGGAGGCCGCCTCGTTCAGGCGATCCTCCTCGACGAGGTGCAACGCGTCCTTGACCCGCTCGACGTCGATGACGACCCCTTCCTTCTCCGTCGAGCGTACGCCAAATCAGCCGGGCAGAGCCTGCTGATCGCCCGCCTGGGTCCCCGCCGGGCCGTCATCCCCAGGTGAAGCCGGGCGGCGTCGGGCGGCAGAGCTGCCTGGCGCGCTGCCGCAACGTCCTCAGCACGTCGCGGTGCGACCACGCCGACGCGAGGTTCCGAAGCTGGAAGGGGTCCCGCCTGAGGTCGTAGAGCTCTTCCTCGCCGGTGACGTAGTGCACGAACGTGTGTCGCTGTGTCCGCACACCGCAGTAGGTCGGTGGGTCGGGGCGTCCGCGAGCGTCGCGGTACTGCGCGTGCTCGATCAGGAAGTTGCTCCGCACCGCCCGAGCCTTCCCGGCGAGGACCGGCACCAACGACCGTCCTTCGGCCTCGGGGGCCTCGACGCCGGCGATGTCGGCGATCGTCGGGGCGAGGTCCACGTTCAGCGCGATCGCGCGTGTCGACCGCCCGCTCGTGAGCGGGTCGTACCGCATCACCATCGGGACTCGGATCGATTCCTCGTACGGCGTCAGCTTGTAGTTCCACCGGTGCTCGCCGAAGGCGATCCCGTTGTCCGACGTGAACACGATCAGGGTGTCGCCGAGTCGACCGGTGTCCCGCAGGGCGGTCACGACCTCGAGGACCATGTCGTCCACCGCCCGCAGGGTCATCACCTGCCGTGCCCAGCGCAGGCGCGCCTTCCAGTCGCTGGGGTGGTGGTCGAGCGCCCGGATGTAGGCCGGCTTGTCGGACACGTTGCGCTCGGGCAGGTTGGGACCGGGCTGCCACGCCGGCGCCACCTCGCCCAGATCGCCCGGCGCAGGCGTGGACGGGGAGTGCGGTCCGAACGGCGTGAGCATCAGGAACAGCGGATCCGCCGGGTCGGTGCCGCGGATGAACCGATCCGCGAGGTCGCCGAGCACGGAGGTCGAGTACTCGGCGGGCGCCGAGCCGAAGGACCGGCGGCGGCCGTCCATCGTCATGTCGAAGTCGTAGTAGAGCTCGTGGCTGCCGCGGAAGGCCGCCCACCGGTCCCACCCCGGCGGCACGTAGGTGATCGGCCACGATCCGTTGAAGTACTTCCCGATCAGCCCCGTGCGATAGCCCGCGTCGTGCAGCCAGGTGGCGACCGTCGAGCCGTCGTCGAACGCCCGGAAGCCGTGCCGTCCGCCGTTCGTATAGACGCCGGTCGTGTGCGAGTACGCGCCCGTGAGGATCGAGGCTCGGGAGGGGCAGCAGAGCGAGTTCGTCACGAAGGCGTTCTCGAACGTCACCCCTCGGCCTCCGAGCACCCGGCTGACGCCGGGCATCCGCGACAGCGTGTCCCACCGCTGGTCGTCCGTCACGATCAGCACCACGTTCGGTCGGCCCGCTCTGCGGTGGGGGCGTGTGGCTCCGAACAGTCCTCCCGCGCTCGAGAAGATCACCGCACCGACCAGCACGAGCGCGAGCCCTCGCCACGCGTTGCGTCGGTTCGCGATCGTCGGTCTCGGTGACATGGAGCCCTCGCCTGCCGTTGTTCTTCCGGGGAGACCGATACTCCTCCTTCAGGCGTAGTAGGGGCAACCGCCGAACGGGCTCCGGGCTCGGTCCGTTCGATGGAGACCGGAGGACCGCGTGCGAACGTCGTGAGTTGCGCGGTTGCGCGACCCAGGACTATGGTTGACTTTCGCAGCATCAGCGTGCCCGCGGGAAGGGGTCTCGTATGAGACGGTCTCTGGCACTCGTGGTACTGGCCCTGCTGGCGGTGATGGCGGCACCCTCGGTCGCATGGGCAGGCGTCCCTCCGACCGTGGAGGACCTCCCGGACTTCAACAACAAGTTCGCGGCGGGGGAGGTGTGTGACTTCGAACTACGCATCAAGTCGCTGCAGAACGAGACCATGGTGAAGACCTTCTACGACTCCCACGGCGATCCGGTGCGGGAGGTCGTGAGGGGGCTGTTGACGGTGAGGATCAAGAACCTCGAGTCAGGGGACTCGCAGGTTCGCAACTGGTCGGGCCCGTATCTCACGTGGTTCAACGCCGATGGATCGGCGCACGTGTCGTTCCCGCGGCGGCAGGTCCTGTGGCTCTTCGAGACCGACGAGGGCGGCCCGGGACTCCTCTACATCCGCGGCCCGTACGACAACACGTATGACCTCACGCCGGACGGGGACATCGTCAACCTGAACATCAACGGGATCGTCACCGACCTCTGCGCCCAGTTGAGCTGAGTCGAGGCGATCCGGAGGCATCCGGCTCCGGTCGCGACGTCGTAGCATCGCTGCGTGGCGATCGCGATCGGAGCCAGGGCGCCCGAGGTCGAGGGCGTCGACGTGCACGGTGCGAGTGCCTTGGTGTTCTTCAAGGTCACGTGCGGCACGACGAAGCTCGCGGCGCCTGTGGTCGAGCGTCTCGCTCGCGCATACCCGGGCCGCGTCGTCGGGGTCGGGCAGGACCCCGACGCCGACCTGGACGCGTTCGCGCGTGAGTTCGGGCTCTCCTTGCCCCTGGTGGCCGACCTCGACCCGTACCCGGCCTCCGACGCGTACCGCATCGTGTCGGCGCCGACGGTGATCGCGATCGATGCGGACGGTCTCGTCGCCGATGTGGCCGAGTCGTGGGATCGCGAGGCGTGGAACCGGCTCTCGGAGACCCTGGCAGGACTGGTCGGCGTCGAACCGCAGGTCGTCTCCGAGCCCGGCGACGGCCTGCCCGAGTTCAAACCCGGCTGAACGACCCGGAACGTCCGCTCGGTCTGAGCGCCCGGAGCCGCTCCGAGGAGAACCGCTCCCCGGAGCACTTACACCTGCACACGGCCCCAGAAGTGTCATAAGGTGTGGTTACCGTGCTCGTGAAAGCGTTTCTCCTGGTGCTCGGTGGCATCGTGGCGTTCAACGTCGTCACGATCGCCGGCCTCGCGCTGTCCGAGATCCGAGACCGGCGCCGGCGGGGGCTGGAGGTGCGGTACCTCCAGGCGCTCTGGCACGTCGATCGACATCGCATGGTGCGTTCGGGTCACGTCCGGTCCTCTATGGCCCGCGCCCCGTTCCGGCCGTGGGGGGGCAAGCCCCTCGGTGTCGCGTTGATCGCGGTGATGGTCTTCGCCGGTTCGGCGTTGGCCAGCACCGGCGCCCGCAAGGTGGCGACGTCGGTGCTGACCTCGGTCGCCCAGGAGCTCGGCCTGCGGCCGGCCGAGACCGAGGTCACGGTCTCGGCGGCACCGTCGGTGGACGTGGCCACCACGCGAAGCCCGAGCGGGCAGGACCAAGGGCGGCTCATCGACGGCCCACGACCATCACGGCGGCGGCGGCGGCGGTGACGGCGTCGGCGGCGCGGGCGGCGATGCGGGAACCGGACCCGGAACCGACGGTGAGGGCACGCCACCGCCGGACCCGTCGCCCGACCCGACACCGCCCCCGGCCGTGTTCGCGTACCCGGAGACCGTGGTGGCGCTGGTCGTGTCGTCCAGCCAGATCGATCTCGACTGGAGCGACGTGGCCGGAGAGATCGGATACGAGATCCAGCGGTCGACTCCGGGCGAGGGGTGGGACGACGTCTCCAGCACCGGCGCCGACGTGACCTCGTTCGGCGACACCGGGCTCGCACCCGGAACCCCGTACAGGTATCAGGTCTTCGCGATCTACGAGGGGGGCAGGTCTGACCCCTCGGCAGTGGCGACCGCAACCACCGCCACCGATCCGCCAGGGTCCACGAGTCTCGAGGCATCGGCCGTCTCGTCCACCGAGATCCAACTGACCTGGGTCGATGTGTCCACCGAGACCGGCTACCGCATCGAGCGATCGTTCGACGGCGAGAACTGGGAGACACTGTTCTCGGCCGATGCGAACGTGACGAGCCACACCGATGGTGGCTTGTCCGCCGGCACGACCTACTACTACCGGGTCGTCGCGACGAACGCCGCAGGCAGTTCGGCCTCCAACGTGGTCCAGGTCACGACGACGTCCGACGTCACCTTCCACGACCGAGGCCCCGGCGCGGTAGCGACCGCGCAGCGCTAGGCGGCCGGCGCTCCCGCCTCGGACACGCCTACCCGAGTCTGTCCGTCCCGGCGGCGGAGCCGGAGCGCCAGCACCAGCCCTCCGGCCACCATGCCCAGGCTCAGGAACTGCGCGCCGGTGAGCCCCGCCACGGTCTCGTCGTAGGCGCGGAAGAAGTCGGTCAGGAACCGCTGCGTCCCGTACCAGAGCAGGAAGGTCGCCGTGAGCCACCCGTCGGGCACTGCGCCGGCGCTGCATCCACCACAGCAACGCCACGAGCGGGAGCAACAGCACGATCTCGTACATCGCGGTGTTGTGGATCACCGAATCGACGCCGCCGGCCACCGGTTCCCTGGTCTCGCCGCCGAGGTAACGCCACCCGAGCACGAAGCTCGTCTGCGTGCCGAGATGCTCGCCGACCGCCACACACCCGAGTCGCCCGATCACGAGTCCCGGCGCGAGTCCGTAGACGACACCGTCCGACACGGCGAGTCCGGGCATCTCGGGGTGCCGCCGCGCGAACCACCAGATCACGACGATCGAGATGAGGAACGAGCCAGAGAATTGCAGGCCGCCTTCCCACAACGCGAAGACCGAGAGCGGGTCGCCCTGGAACTCGCTCCAGTTGGTGATCACGAACAGCGCTCTGGACCCGATGATGCCCAACACGATCACCTGCCAGGCGAGTCGTGAGAGTAGGTCCGGGTCGAGGTCGCGCTCACGTGCGTACCGCAGGAACAGCCACACCCCGAACAGGATGCCGAGCGCCACGAAGACGCCGAACGTGCGGATCGTCAAGGGCCCGACCGAGAACGAGGGGAACGTCCGGTACGGGATCGCGGCGAACATGATGCCTCCATGCTACGGCCCCACGGGAATGTTCCCGACCGTGGGATCGTTACCTCGTCTATACCCCGGGGGGTATCCATCCATCGAGCGCCACTCACGACCGAAGGAGCGACCGTGACCACCGTGGATCTGACCGCTGAGACGTTCCAGGAGACCGTGACCGGCGACGGCATCGTGTTCGTCGATTTCTGGGCCGAATGGTGTGGACCGTGCCAGATGTTCGCCCCGGTGTACGAGCACGCCTCGCAGGCCCACGGCGACGTCGTGTTCGGCAAGGTCGACACCGAGGCCGAGCAGCAGCTCGCCGCCACGTTCGGCATCCGCTCGATCCCCACGCTGATGGCGTTCCGCGAGGGAGTGATCGTGTTCGCGCAGCCCGGAGCCCTGCCCGAGCCCGCGCTCGAGGAGCTGATCAGGGCGGTCCGCGCCCTCGACATGGACGAGGTGCACCGCGCCGTTGCCGAGGCCGAACGGCAGGAGGCCGCCACGGCAGACCGCGCGTGACCCTGACGGCTCGACGGGAACGGCCGCCCTCCGGGAGCGTAGGATGTGGCCTCCGTTCGAAAGGAGCGTCGTGACCGTCGAGACCGATCCGCCGCGAACCGCATCCGGCAGCACGGAAGGATTCGTGCGTCCGGACGGAGAGGAGAAGGTCACCGGATCCGGCCGGTATACGGCGGACCTCACGTTGACCGGGCAGGCGTACGCGAAGTTCCGCTACGCGGACCACCCGCATGCCAGGATCGTGCGGATCGACACGTCGAGTGCGAAGTCGTTGCCCGGTGTGGTCGCGGTGCTCACTCAAGCCGATCTGCCCGATGTGCGGTTCGGCGGGTTCGTGCAGGACCGCACGCTGTTCGCCCAGGACGTCGTGCGCTTCGAGGGGGAGATCGTGGCAGGCGTTGCCGCGCTGACCGAGGGTATCGCCGACGAGGCCGCGCGTCTGATCGAGATCGAATACGAGCCGCTGCCGGCGGTGAGCGATTTCGTGGCTGCGATGGAAGCCGACGCCCCGCTGATCCACCCGGACCTCGGGTCGTACGAGCGGGACGAGAACATCGTCGCCGATGGCAACACGATGGCCTACCACACGATCGTGAAGGGCGATGCCGACGCGGCCATGGCTGAGGCCGACGTCGTGGTGAAGGGCCGCTACGTCTCGGATGCTTCGCAGGGCGTGCCGATCGAGCCCCGTGCGGTGGTCGCTCAGTGGCAGGGTGACGAGGTCACGATCTGGTCGTCGACACAGGTGCCCTACGCGGCTCGTGCCGGGGTGGCGCAGACGCTGCAGATACCCGAGGCGAACGTGCGGATCGTGGTGCCGCTCCTCGGTGGCGGCTTCGGTGCGAAGTGCGACCTGCACTTCGAGGCGCAGGTGGCCGCGCTCGCCCGCGCCGCGCGTCGCCCGGTGAAACTCGTGTTCAGCCGACGCGAGGAGTTCGTCGCGATCGCCCAACGTCGCGAGGGCATCGTGATGGAGTTCGAGACGGGGGTGACGCGAGACGGACGCCTCCTCGCCCGCCGGGCGAGGCTGATCCTCGACAAGGGGGCCTACTGCGGCGAGGGCGGGTTCCTCGGGCAGATGGCTGCGATGCATGCCTGCGGTCCGTACGTCATCGACCACGTCTTCGTGGAATCGCACCTCAACTACACGAACAACCAGCCCTCCGGGTCCGTGCGTGCCCCCACCGCGCCGCAGGTCTGCTGGGGACTCGAACAGCACATGGACGAGCTGGCCCGCGCGATCGACCTGGATCCGGTCGAGCTGCGCCGCCGCACCTTGATCGAGACCGGCGCGGAAGGGCCGACGCGCCAGGTCTTCGATGAGATCGGCATGAAGCAGACGCTGGAGCGCGCGGTCGAGATGATCGGCTACGGCCGGGAGCTCCCCGATGACGAGGCGATCGGAGTGGCGGTCGGCTGGTGGCCGTCGATGCCGGCTCCTTCAGGCGCCTACGTGCACATCAACGGTGACGGCAGCGGGACGATCGTGACCGGCGCTCAGGAGAACGGCAGCGGCGCAGTGATGGCGATGCCGATGTTCGTGGCCGAGGAGCTCGGCATGCGTCCCGAGGACTTCACGATCCTCTATCAGGACACCGCGGCCGCGAACTGGGACATGGGCTCATGCGGATCGCAGACCACCTTCAACAGCGGTCGCGCGATCCTCGCCGCCGCGGCCGATGTTCGAGCGCAGCTCCTCGACGCCGCCGCCGCCGAGCTCGAGGTCGACCGAGAGGACCTGGAGCTCGTCGGGGGCGACGTGCGTGTGAAGGGCTCGCCCGACCGTTCGGTGACGATCGCGGACCTCGCCGGCGCCGGCACGATCCACGGGAAGGGCTCGGGCGAGGTCCCCGAAGCCCCGACCGGCGACACCGGCGGCTGCGTCGGGCGGCTGGGCAACGAGACCTTCCTCGCGCCACAGCTGATCACCCAGGCGGCGCACGTGAGGGTCGACCGTGCCACGGGCGTGGTGCGGGTGCTGAAGGTTGCCGCCGCGCACGACTCGGGCATGATCCTCAATCGGAAGGGTGCCGACGGGCAGGTGATCGGCGGGGTGGTGATGGGGGTCGGGTTGGCACTCAGCGAGGGTACCCAGCTCGACGACGATGGCCGCCAGCGGAACCCGGCGCTGCTCGACTACAAGCTCGTGACCTGCGCCGACGCGCCGGACATCGAGGTCGACTGGATCCAGATCTCCACCAAGGACGCCGGTCCGCGCGGATCCAAGGGCGTCGGCGAGCCGCCGCAGGTGCCGACCGCCGCCGCGATCGCGAACGCGATCTCCAGGGTGCTGGGGACCCAGGTGCGGCAGATGCCGATGACGCCCGAGCGCGTCTGGGCGGCGGCGCGGGAGGTGGCGTCGTGACCCGCACGTTCACGTCGGCTGCGACGCTCGACGAGGCGGTCGCCGCCATCGGCGCCGGGGCTCGACCGGTCGCGGGCGGCACCGACCTCGTGGTCGGCGCCCGCCAGGGGAAGGCCCCCTTGCCCGACGCGATCGTCGCGATCGACCGCATCGAGGCGCTGAAGGCCCTCGACGACGCCGGGGGCGGACTCCGCCTCGGAGCGCTCGTCACCCACGCGTCGATCGTGGCGAGCGAGACGATCCGCTCCCGATTCACCGCACTCGCCGACGCTTCGGCGATCGTCGGGTCGCATGCCACCCGCGCCAACGGCACGATCGGTGGCAACGTGATGAACGCCTCGCCGGCGATGGACACGGGGGGTGCGCTGCTGTGTTTCGGTGCGACGGTCACCCTGCGATCGGCGGCAGGTGAGCGATCGCTCCCACTCCACGAGCTGTGGACCGGCCCGGGCACGACGGTCGCCGAACCCGACGAGCTGCTCGTCGCGCTCGATCTGCCAACCCCGGCACCCGGCACCGGTTCGGCATACGTGCGACTCGAATATCGACGGCAGATGGAGATCGCGGTCGTCGGCGCCACGGCAGCCGTGACGTTCGGCGGGGGTTCGGTCACCGACGCCCGAGTCGCGATCACGGCGCTGGCGCCGACGATCCGTCTCGTCGAGGACGCCGGGCGTGCGCTCGTCGGCACCGACGGTGGCGACGATGCGATCGCAACCGCGGCGCGTGCTGCAGCCGAGGGCTCGGCGCCGATCGGAGACGTGCGAGCCTCCGCCGAGTATCGGACCGCGATGGCCGAGGTCGTCGCTCGCCGCGCGATCGCTGCCGCCCTCGCCCGCGCGCGAGGTAGCGACGTGCCCATCCCTGCGAGCGACGCGCTGTACGGCGCCTGAGGAGACTGCGGATGAAGGTCGACGCGACGCTGAACGTGAACGGCACGCACTACCCGGTCGAGATCGATCCGCACCTGAGCCTGCTGCGGGCCGTGCGCGACGAGATCGGGCTGACCGGATCGAAGGAAGGATGCGACGACTCCGAGTGTGGCGCCTGCATGATGCTCCTCGACGACAAGCCGGTGAACTCCTGTTCCTACCTGGCGCTGCAGGCCGTCGGGAAGCAGGTCACCACGGTCGAAGGCCTCGCCGGCGAGGACGCGCTCGCCCCCTTGCAGGCGGGGTTCCTGCGGCACGGGGGCGTGCAGTGCGGATTCTGCACACCCGGCATGCTGGTGTCGGCCACCGCGCTGCTGCGGGCGAACACGGACCCGAGCGAACAGGAGGTCCGCATCGCGCTCGCCGGCAACCTCTGCCGGTGCACGGGCTACGACGGCATCGTCAGAGCGGTCCGCGCCGCCGCCTCCGGCGCCTGATCGGCCGCTCACCCCTCGGTGGTCTCGCCCAGCACCTCGGCGGCGATGCGCCGCGCTTCCTCGAGCTTGGTCCGATCGACGAACAGGCGCACGCCGTGCTCCCAGAGGCGGCTGAGGAAGCCGGGCTGCTTGAACCACCAGACGATCTCGAGCGCCTCGAGCCGCTCGGCGATCGATCCGGCGTGCTCGGGCGTGAACTGCCCCAGGTAGGTCGTGCGCACGTCGGGCGGGATCGTGTTCATCCGCGGCATCTCATCCTCCCGCCAGCACGACGGCGCCCACCGCGCCCGAGAGATCGCCCAGCGCCGCGGCGAGCACGGCGGGCGGCTGGTCGGGCACGAACAGCCGGGGTCGCATCTCCTCCGCGATGCGATCGACGAACGGTTGTCCGAAGCGCTCGGCGAGGCCTCCGCCCACGATGACCGCCTCGACGTCGAGCAGGTTCTGTGCGGAGGCCAGAGCGACGCCGAGCGCCCACACGGCCTCGTCGATGAGAGAGGCGGTCATCTCGTCCCCCCGCCGCAGCGCACGAGCGATCGTGCCGGAGGTCATCCGGTCGCGCCCGCGCTCGGCCATCAGGTCGAACAGCACCGTGTGCTTCCCGGCCTCGACCAGGCGTCGTGCCTTGGCTTCCATGCCGGCCCGGCCGGCGTAAGCCTCGAGATGTCCACGTCCGCCGCACGGGCAACGGCGGCCGTATGGCTTCACGTTGACGTGGCCGATCTCGGCGGCGGCACCGCGCCCCTTCCAGGGCTCGCCATCGATCACGAGGCCGCCACCGACGCCGGTGCCCACGAAGACGCCGAGCAGGCTCCTGAACGGCCTCCCCGCCCCTCGCCTGAGCTCGCCGAGCGTGGCGACCGTGACGTCGTTGTCGACGTGCACAGGCACGCCGTCGAAGGCGTCGGCGACGGCACGGCCCAACGGGAACGGCTCCTGCAGGCCCGGGATGTTCGGTCCGTGCGAGACGACACCGTCCTCGGCCCGTCCGGGCGCGCCGATCCCGACGGCGGCGAGGGCCTGCATCGGGACGCCGGCATCGTCCATCGCCGACCGCACGCTCTCTGCGACCACCTCGGTCACCGCCTCGGCGCCGGTGCTCGGAGTGGAGAGGCGTGCATGGCCGATGATCGCTCCGCCCCTCGACGCCACCGTCTGGACCTTCGTGCCGCCGAGATCCACCCCGGCAACGACCGCCCCGGGGCCGGTCGGGACCCGCTGCGGACTCATCTCCTGCTGGCCTCGCCGGCTCCCCGGCTCAACAGCCGAAGCAGGGCTCGGGCCCGAGCTCCACGCTCGTCCAACTGTCGGTCGCGTCGGCGTCGAACTGGTCCTCGTCGCCGAGACCGCCGTCGACGACGTCACCGGGTTGCCCGTCGGCGGTCGTGAGGCAGAAGTCGCTCCCGGGGCCGCCGTGGACGACGTCGATGCCACGATCGGAGTAGAACTGGTCGCGGCCCGTCCCCAGGAAGGCGACGTCGTTCCCGTAGCTGTCGTGGGCGTAGTCCGAACCCGGGCCGCCGTCGAAGTGGTCGTTGCCGTAGCCACCCGCGAGATAATCGTTCCAGTCGTCGCCGAAGAGGCGGTCGTTGCCGATCTGGCCGTAGACCTGGTCGGCTCCGTTGCCACCACGCACCCGGTCGTTCCCGTCTTCGCCGTAGAGCCGGTCGCTGCCCGGACCACCCCGCATGCGATCCTTCCCGGCGCCGCCGAAGATGATGTCCGGCCCGCTCAGGCCCCTGATCACGTCATCACCTTGGTAGCCGCAGATCACGTCCTTGTCACCCGTGCCCACGAGGACGTCGTTCCCCTCGGTCCCTGCGATCGTGCAATCGAGGCGCGCGACGAACGTGTCGGCCGCTCGAGCGATCGTGGGCCAGGCGCACCCGCGATCCATGGGACCGACCGTCGCGAGGGCCGATGCGTCGAGGGGGCAGATCGCCGCCGACACCGCGACGGGTCCAGCGGTCGCGGGGCCCCCGACCGCCCACATCACCCCGTGCACGAGCACGAGCGAGAGTGCGAGCGATCCGATCCGGGCGAACGGGTGACGACGCATGAACAGGCCCTCCTGGTCGAGTTCGACGGCGCCACGGGCGGCGTCCACCTGCATCATGCACCCGACCTGGCTGCGGCGAAAGTCGGAGAGCCCAGCGGGACGAGGTCGACCGACAGCCGAGAGCCACGGAACGGGGCGACCCCGAGATCAGCGGCGTCGACCGCGGTCACGCTTCGTTTCCAGGATCGGCGCATCTTGCGCAGCACCGACGGCGGCAGGGTCCGGGCATCGAGCGCCGGCGCGATCAGCCGCACGACGAAGCTCCCGGGTTGCACCCAGGTCGGCGCGTAGCGCAGGTGTTCGACATGCCAGGAGTCGAGACCCTGTCGGAAGGTCGCCACGAGCACGATGCCGTCCTGCGTGTCCTGGGGGAACCGACCTGACGTCATGGCGGAGAGCGAGTTGCCGACCCCGTACGCCACCCAGCGCCCATGGACCCGTCGGATGGGCTGTACCACGTGGGGCCCGTGGCCAACGATCAGGTCGATCGTGTGCGTGGCCGAGAGTCGGCGTGCGAGCATCCGCTGTGAGGGGGTGAGGGCGGACCGGAGGTCGAGGCCCCAGTGCAGGCTCGCCACCACGACGTCTGCGCCCTCGCGCCTCGCTCGCCGAGCAGCCGCGACGATGCGCGTCACGTCGAGGCGGTTCGCCTGCCATGGACGTGCGGGGATGAGCCCGTTGAACGACGCCGTGTACGACAGGTGCGCGATCACGGCGTCGCCGACGACGTAGGTCGAGATCCGCGAGGCCTCCTCCCGGGTGCGTGCCGTGCCGGCGTGGCCGACCGCGACGGCGTCGAGCTTCGTCAGGGTCGTGCGGATGCCGGCCGAACCTTGGTCGAGGGCATGGTTGGACGCGGTCGAACACCCGTCGTAGCCGGCGCCCGCGATGGCGTCGGCGAGCTGGTGCGGCACGGCGAATCGTGGATAGTCGCTGAGCGGCACTCCACGACCCGTGAGCGGGGTCTCGAGGTGGCAGATCGCGAGATCGGCGGAGCGGGTGAGGGAGCCGAGCCTCGCGAGCATCGGGTGGAAGTCGTACCCGCGACCGCCCGCGTTGCGGCGAGCCGCTGCCCAGGTCGGGCGCATCGCCAGGTCGTCGCCCGTGAACGCGAGGGTGACGCGGACCGGCGTCCCCCCCGCGGCTCGAGCTCCACCGCCGCCCGCGAACGGAAGAAGGAGGACGACCGAGACGATCACCGCCGTGATGGACACCCGCACGTTCGTCGACCGCATCTCGTCCTCCGGCCCGACGGTATCGTGCCGCGATGCCCGAAGACCACGCCACCGCAGAATCGGCACAGCCGGGACGCCCACGCAGGCGCTCACTCGGACCTCGGCGCCGCCACCCGCGCCGACCTCGGCCTCGGCGCCTCGTCAGCGCGGAGTCAGGCGTACGACGGCGCGGTGTCCGCCGATCGCCGCCACCAGCTCGTCGTGGGTGGGCATGTGATCGCCGCTCACACGGAGTCCGACGCGCGCCGCCTTCCTCAGGCCCACTCGTCGCAGGAGCGCACCGTAGATGGTGGCGACCTCGTCCACGTCCTCGAGCAGCTCGGCGTGCATCGGGAGCCGCCGACCTTCCGTCACGACCTGCACGTCGGCGCCTCCGCGCAGGTTCACCCTCCACCCGCTCTCGGTCAACACGACGTGTGCACCGTCGAGCGCGTGGATGCCGACGGGCATGGTGTAGGTCGCGCCGGTACGACGTCCGACGAGCGACAGCAGCGCCAGGTCGTGCATGTGCGCCCCCACGCGCGACCGCAGCAACGGCACCATCACGCGGTTGCCGATGCGCGTCATCCTGCGGAAGCCCGCCCCGGGCTCGAACGAACGGACCACCGGTGACTGGGTCTCGGTCATCGACATCGGTCTTCCCTCCCTCTCGGCGGGTGCCGACGATGCCATGGTGCCGCGGCGCCGGCCGGGCGGGCAGGGGAACGCGGCCCGCCGGGTCCGGGCCGAACGGCATAGGCTTCTCGGTCGATGCGTTCCGACCCGACTCCCGAACGGCTCGTCACCGATCGCCTCGTGCTGCGACGCTCGTGGCCGGAGGATGCCGAGACGATCTCTGCCTACCGCAGCGACCCGGAGGTTCATCGCTACCAAGGATGGGAACGCACGGACGCCGACGGCATCCGGGACGAGATCGCCGAGATGGCGATGCGGGCACCCGGTGATCCGGGCGGTTGGGTGCAGTTCTCGGTCGTGGAACGCGACACCGATCGACTCGTGGGCGACGTGGGGATGAGCCCAGCCGAGGGCGAACCCAGCGTCATGAAGATCGGCTACACGATGTCGCCGGCGGTGCAAGGCCGCGGGTACGCGACCGAGGCCGTCGTCGCGCTCGTCGACTACGCCTTCGACAAACTCGGCGCCGAGACCGTCCGAGCCTTCGCGAGCGCGGCGAACCTGCCTTCGATCAGGGTCGCCGAGAAGGCCGGCCTGCGGCTGGTGGAGCGGTTCGAGCGAACGTACGAGGGCGAGACGTGGCAAGGCGTGCGCTACGAGCTGCGCCGCGAGGATCGCTGAGGATGTCTTCGCCGACGGAGCTCTGCCTCCTGCCCGCGACCGAGCTCGCCCGGCGACTCCGTGCGCTCGAGGTCTCCGCCCGGGAGGTGCTGGCCGCCCATCTCGAGCGGATCGAGGAGGTGAACCCTGCCGTGAACGCGATCGTGACGCTCTCGGCCGACTCGGCCGTCGAACGAGCCGGCGCGGCCGACGACGCTCTGGCCCGCGGAGGCTCGGTCGGACCGCTGCACGGCTTGCCGGTCGCACACAAGGACCTGGTGGCGACCGCGGGCATCCGGACCACGTGGGGATCGCCGATCTTCGCAGACTTCGTCCCTGAGGACGACGATCTGCTCGCCGAACGGGCGCGAGGTGCGGGCGCGATCCTCGTCGGCAAGACCAACACCCCAGAGTTCGGCGCGGGCTCGCAGACCTTCAACCCAGTGTTCGGGCCAACGCGCAACCCTTACGACTTCGGCGCGACGGCCGGCGGCTCGTCGGGCGGAGCGGCGGCGGCGCTGGCGTGCGGCATGGTGCCGATCGCCGACGGCAGCGACCTGGGGGGATCGCTTCGCAACCCGGCGAGCTTCTGCAACGTGGTGGGGTTCCGCCCCTCGCCCGGCCGGGTGCCGTCGTGGCCGTCCACGAACGCGTGGCAGGACCTCGCGGTCGACGGACCCATGGGACGCACGGTCGAGGACGTCGCGCTGCTGCTCAGCGCGCTCGCCGGCCCCGACACTCGCGTGCCGATCTCCCTTCTCGACTCCGGCGAGGCGTTCGCCCCGCCCCTCGACGCCGACCTCGGGGGACCGCTCGTGGGGTGGGCCGCCGACTGCGGGGCCACGATGCCGTTCGACGCGCGGGTGCCGGCGATCGTCGACGAGGCCCGGCCGGCGTTCGAGTCGCTCGGTTGCCGCACCGAGGAGGCGTTCCCGGACCTGCGAGGTGCGCGAGAGGTGTTCCTCACGATGCGGGCGCACATGTTCGCGGCGGACCTCGGCGAGCTGCTGGCAGAGCATCGTGACCGGATGAAGGCGACCGTCGTCTGGAACGTCGAGCAGGGATTGAGGCTGACCGGGACCGACATCGCCCGTGCGGAACGTCTGCGGAGCGAGCTGTTCGAGCGGGTGGAGGCCTTCTTCGAGCGCTACTCGTTCCTGGTGATGCCCGTATCACAGGTGCCGCCGTTCGACGTCGAACTCGAGTACCCGACCGAGGTCGCCGGCGCGCAGATGGCGACCTACCTCGACTGGATGGAGTCCTGCTGGTGCATCACCGTGACCGGGCATCCGGCGATCTCGGTGCCCTGCGGGTTCACCGACGATGGGTTGCCGGTCGGCGTCCAGATCGTCGGGCGTCGAGCGGACGACCTGGGTGTGCTGCGGCTCGCGCATGCGTTCGAGCGGGCGACCCGATCGGGTGAGCGACGTCCGCCGATCGGGTGAGCGACGTCCGCCGATCGAGCCCGTACCATCCGGGCGTGGAGTCCGCCCGGCTCGCCGATGCCCTCGCACTCGCGCTCGCCGCGCATGACGGCCAGACGCGTAAGGGCACCGACGTGCCGTACATCTCGCACCCGCTGGGGGTTGCTTCGCTCGTGATGGAAGCCGGAGGGTCCGAGGACGAGGTCGTCGCCGCGCTGCTGCACGACGCCGTCGAGGACGGCGGGGAGGAGCTGATCGAACCGATCCGCGAGGCCTTCGGCCAGCGCGTGCTCGACATCGTGCTCGAGTGCAGCGACGCGGTGGTGCCCAAGGGCTTGGAGAAACCCGACTGGTGGAGCCGCAAGCGCGCCTACATCGAGCGGGTGCCGCACGAGTCGGCGAGCGCGATCCTCGTGACCACCGCCGACAAGGTGCACAACGCACGGGCGATCATGTCCGACCTCCGTGAGATCGGCGACGAGGTATTCGCGCGGTTCACGGCGGGGAAGGAGGGCGCGCTCTGGTACCAACGGGCGATCACTGAGGCGCTCGCGCGGAACCCGCACACGCCGCATCGCCTGCTCGTCGACCTGCGCAGCGCGCTCGACGAGATCGAGCGCCTCGCCGCCGCGGGCTGAGGGAGCGCGTTCGGTGCGGTACGTTCGCTGCATGCACCGACGTCGCAACCGGCTCACGAGCCTCGCGGTCGTGGCGCTCGCCGTGGGCGTCGTGGTGCCCCTCGGCTCGAGCGCTCATGTGGACGCATCGGCGAGCCCGCGTGGACTATGGCTCCCACCTGCCTACCTCGCGTGGCGCACGGGGGGCCTGCCGGGCGGCGGCCTCCAGGGCGAGCTTGAGGGTCTCCAGGGCATCGAACGCGCGATCGTGGTGGCCGGCGACACCGTGTGGATGGTGCGGTCGACCCGGTCGGGCGGAGCCGTCGTCGACGACCCGCCCCGACCCTTCGACATCCCGATCGAGACATTCGCGGTCGATCCGCGACGGTACGGCGCGTTCGTTCCCGGTTCGTGGCGCGATGCGGTGGTCGACGCCCTCGTCCACGGTCGAGGCGTGTTGGGCGAGACGAGCGCGGGCCTGCGTCGGCTCGACGTGGGCGACCGCATGGTGTTCCCGGGCGGGAAGCGGGTGACCGTCGGTGCGATCGTGCCCGACGAGGTCGCCTCGTGGAGCGAGTTGCTCGTGTCGCGGACCCTGGGGGAGCGGCTCCGTGTCACACACAACCGGTTCGCACTGCTCGAGACGAAGAGGAAGGTCGACACCGGCGCCCTCGCGCAGCGGATCCACCGGGTCGTGGGGCCGGGGTACCCGATCAGGGTCCGTGCGCCGGGGAAGGCGCGGTTCCGGAGGGTCGCGGATTCCGTGTGGCCGCAGGCCTTGATGAAGGTCGGGTTCGGGGAGTTCGCGGCGCGACCGGCCCCCGGCCGCCCGGGGTACCTCGACATGTCGGGTGCGTTCGTGAGCCGTTACCTCGTCTCGCGGCACGTGCCGCTGCTCGGGAGGTTCACGTGTCATCGCGCGGTGTTCCCGCCGTTGATCGATGCGATGCGGGAGCTGAGAGCGCGTGGCCTGGCGGGGGCGATCCACAACTTCGCGGGCTGTTACAACGCGCGCACCGTGATGCGGTCGGTGACCGGACCGATCTCGCACCACAGTTGGGGCGCGGCGGTCGACATCAACTCGATCACCAACCCGTACGGCCAGCCGCCGCGACAGCACCCCCGTCTCGTCGCGATCATGGAAGCCCATGGTTTCACGTGGGGCGGCCGCTGGACCGTGCCCGACGGCATGCACTTCGAGTACGAGGTCCGGCGCGTCACCGATCGATGAACCGTCGAGCTCCGTCTGTTGTTGTTCGAGCCCCGCCTTGAGTCGGGGCGGTACTCAGTCGGCAGGCGGCTCGGCCTCGTCGAGCCGTTCGTCCGCCTCCGCGAGGGCTCGCTCGGCCCGGGCGGCCTCGAGTTCGGCTTCCCCGGCGGCCGAACTGGCGTCGGCGTGCTTGCGCTCGACCACATCGAGGCGCCGGCGCATGCCCTCGAGCTCGTGCGCGAAGCCATCGGCCGTGCTGCGAGACTTGCGCGCGCGACGGACCGCGGCGTCACGGTCGCGACGCAGGCGGGCGACCTCTGCTCGCAGCTCGGTGAGCTCGGTCGATCGACCGGCACCCGCCTTCGTTCGCCGCGGCCGGGCCGGCTCGGCCCCGGTCGGTCGCTCCGTCTCGTCCCCACCCTCACCGTCGACCGAGCTGAGGCCGAAGACGTTGCCGAACCCCGCCGACGCGGCCGGCGGGCGTTCGAACGTCCCTGTGATGAGCGACACGCCGGCTGCCGGATCCACCGACGCGGCTTCGAGGCCGTGCACGATCGCTTCGGTGTGCGCATCGGCGCCCCGTCCGGTCCGCGCGAGCGCCTCGACCGCCACCGAGGCCAGCCTGGCGACCGACGTCCGGCGCGCGGCAGTCGCCTCGCGCAACCGCTCGGTCGCTCCCCGCTTCGACGAGAGCGCTGCTTGCTGCGCCGCGCGCACCTCGGCCCCGGCATCGACGAGGGCCTGGACGCCGTCGGGGTCGCCCTCGGCGAGTTGGTTCAAGGCCCACGCGGCGACCGTGGGCTTGCGCAGAGCCTTGATCGTTGCGGCGTCTTCGACGCGACCATCGTCGCCCAGCCGCCTCGCGAGCGCATCCCGAGCCGAGATGAACATCTCGGGCGGCTCTCGGAACAGTGCTGATGCCTCCTCGGGCAGCGATCGGTCGCTCATGCTGGAAGTCTGACCGATGGACCGAACCTGTGTGAGCCGGTCTCGTTCAGGGCAGCACGTCGAAGCGGTCGACCGTGATCAGGCGGTCGGACGATGCGCCCGATTTCCGGCCCGTCACCTCGATGCGCAGGACGTGCGACCCGGCGGACAGGCCGTCCACCCGCGCCACCACCCCGAACGTCCTGGTCGCGGAGTGGAGGTCGACCGTCCGAACGACGTCGCCGTCGATCAGCACCCGGGCGATGCCTCGGTTGGGGCCGGTCACGGCCATCCAGTCGATC
Source organism: uncultured Actinomycetes bacterium (assembly GCA_963734685.1). GTDB lineage: Bacteria > Actinomycetota > UBA4738 > UBA4738 > HRBIN12 > JAOUEA01. The sequence goes on from CAVTIC010000001.1 coordinate 1,387,044, forward strand.
CCGGTGCCGTCGAAGCGCATCGCGACCGCGGCGCCCCGGCGGTCGGCGAGGATGAACGAGCCACCCGATGCGGCGCTTGCACGCTCGACGCGCCATGCGGCCGCAGGCTTCCGCACGACCGGCACATGGCCCTGCTCGACTCGGAGCGGTCCTTCGAACTCGTGAGGCGTCGTCACGGCGGGGTTCCCGACCCGGTCGATGATCGGCCGGGCGCCGGAGGGGTTCACGATCGAGACGTAGTCGCGGCCGGGCACGAAGGGCTCGTCCGGCGTCAGGACGACGGTCCGAACAGCGCCGGTCGCGCACGGGACGACCTCGCCCGTCCGAGAGCGACACGAACGCATCGCGTGGAGGTTCCCGCCACCTCCCCCGCCGCTGCGACGAAGCACGAGGTTCGAGGCGTCGACGCGGCGAACGCGCTCGTCGAAGGTCACCCTGACCGGCCCGAGGAACCCGTTCGCCACGGTCGTGGTTGCCGTCGGAGGAGTGATGTCGGTAACGAAACTCGCCGTGACCGTGCGGTTCCCGCGCATCTCGACCACGCACGTCGTGTCGTTGCCGTGGCACTCGCCACCCCAGCCCGTGAAGTACGCATGGTCGTCGGGCCGGGACGTGAGCGTGACGATCGCGTTGGGATCGACGCTGTGGGCACACGTCCCGCCACACCCCAGTCCGAGCGGCGAGCTCGTGACCCTGCCGGCGTCGCCATCGACCTCGAGCGTCAGCCGGCGGATCGTGATCGGCGCGAGCGTCTTGCCTTGGGCAACGTCGAGGTCGACACGGCCGGCGATGCCCGCGACGTGGCCGTCGCTGGTGTGCTGCCAGACCCGCCACCCCTGTCCGTCCCAGTCGCCGGCCGGGAGCGTGGGGGAGGAGACGCCCCAGTGCGCGATCCACAGCGGCGCTCCGTCGCGAGCGAGCGCTCGCGAGTCCCCGGTGCGGGCGATCCACCCGTATGGGCTCGTGTACACGAACGGCGTCACGCCGGTGAGCCGGCGGACCTCCGCGACCCAACGCCGGGCCCAGAGCGTGATCTCCTGCTGGTCGAGCCCTTTGCTGGTCTCCAGGTCGAGCACGGGGAGCAGGTGGCCGGGTTGCGGATCGGCGTGACTCACGAACCACCGGGCCTCCTCGACCGCGTCGCCTTTCGACGGGTCGGGCCGGGCGAAGTGGTAGGCACCCACCACCAGGCCGTTGGACCGCGCCCCCGCTCGATTCGTGAGGAACGTGGGGTCTACGTAATCATGCCCGTCGGTGGCCTTCATGAAGGCGAAGACCTTCCCGGCACGGGCGACCTTCATCCAGTCGATCGTGCCCTGCCAATGGCTGACGTCGATGCCGGGGAGCGTCGGGCCGACCGCGATGCGCACCGGCCCGGTGCCGGCGTCGGCGTCGGCCTCTCCCGACCACCCCGTGAAGCCGTCGCCGGTCCCTCCGTCGTCGCCGGAGGCGGCGACGGACAGCGGCCCGACCACGCCGACCGCGGCGGCGAGACCGACGACGATGAGGCGCCTCAGGGCTGGTGGGATCGACATATGTGAAGGAAGGATCGGTCGAGGGTACCTGTTGGTTCGCCATCGACCCCACCACCCCGGCACTGAAGCCATCCTGCTCGTGCTCGCCCATGAAGTCCGACAGGCGCTCGCTCGTGCGGAGCCACCACTCGCGCGGGGCTCTCACAGCGCGAGCGCGAGAGGCCAGGAGTCCCGGCGGGGCATCAGGTGGATCATCATCCGCATAGAACGTCGACCCGCCCTCGCCGACCCCCAGGCTCGGGGCGTGCCGGAACGCGTCCTCAGGAACCACCGAGGTCGGTGGTGCCGGCGAACGCGACCCAGCGGCCGCTCCGACGTTGCACGTCGACCTCGACGCCGAAGCACGCCCCTAGACGCTCGGGGGTGAGCACGCCGTCGATGACGCCGGAGGCGACCAGCTGCCCCTCGCGGAGCAGGGCGGCGTGCGTCGCCGACGTGGGGATCTCTTCGAGGTGGTGGGTGGCGAGCAGGAGGCAGAGGTCGGGACGCTCACGCGACGCGCGGTCGATGGCCGCGATCAGCGCCTCTCGGGCAGGCAGGTCGAGCCCGGCGCATGGCTCGTCCAATAAGAGGATGCGGGGGTCACCGAACATCGCTCGTGCCAGCAGGACCCGTTGTCGCTCGCCCTGGCTGCACGTCGCGAAGACCCGGTCTTCGAGCTCGGCGCACCCGACCTGACCGAGGCGCCCGTGGGCGCGCACGAGGTCGTCCTGCTCGTACCGCAGGAACCAGGGGGAGAGCGTCGACCGCTTCCCTGTGAGGACCACGTCGATCACCGACAGCTGCGGCGGGAACAGCTCGGTGAGCGAGTGGCTGGCGTGACCGATGTCGGCATGCAGCGAGCGGATATCACTCCGGCCGAGGGTCGAGACCGAGCACGCGGGCCCTGCCCGACGACGTGTGCCGCCGGGCGCCGGCGACCGCCAGCAGGGTGGTCTTCCCGCCTCCGTTGGGTCCGATCAGCACCCACCGCTGCCCGGCGTCGATGCGCAGGGAGATCGGCCCCAGCACACGGCGTCCGTCGACTCGGACGACCGCGTCCCGGAGTTCGACCGTCGACGACGTGGCCGGCTGAAGCTGTGCGGTCAGCGGCCGCGAGCGGTGCTCAGACCCCAGCGCTCACGCTCCACGCGGGCCAGGTGCTGGACCGCTTCGCGCACGGCGTCGTCATCGGGATGCTCGGCCAGCCAGGCGCGGGCTTCGGACATGGCCGTCGACGTCTGATGCGGGCTCGCAGCAGACGCGATGGCGTGGAGAAGATCGTCACGGTCCATGCGTCCAGTTCTACCCCGTCGACGGGTCGATGCCACGTTGGCTCGCCCGTCTTCACAGCAGCGCCACAAGATCGACGCGGGGACATCGAGCCGAGCGGAGGTCCGATCATGCGGGGTCGCCGGGATCGGCGAACGGTTCCACGGGCAGGCCCGCGTCGTTCCAGGCCTCGAAGCCGCCGATCACGTCGGTGGCTCGGCTGAGACCGATCTGTCGGAGCGACGCCGCGGCCAGGCTCGAGCTGAAGCCCTGCCGGCACAGCACGATCACCCGGCTCTCGGCGTCGGCGATCTCGTCGATGTGCCACGGACAGGTGGGGTCGAGCCGCCATTCCAGGATCGTGCGGTCGATCCGGAGCGCCCCAGGAACATCGCCCTGCACGCGACGCTGTTCGAAGGTACGGGTGTCGACGATCAGCGCGCCCGCCTGCTGCTCTTCGAAGGCGCGACGGGCCGAGACTCGCTCGAGCGAGGCGCGAGCGCGCTCGAGGTGCCGATCGATCGCACTCGACGAAGGTGGAGGCGTGGGGTCCGTCCCGTCCATCGCGCCACGCTAGCTCACCCGGCGGCCGGGGGGAGCATACGGCATGGCTCAGGCGCAACCCGGCTCCTCGGTCACCGCTCGCCACCATGTTCGCAGAAGCGGGGCGACGAGCGCGGCCATCGCGTCTTGGTGCTCCGGGTCCGGGTGGACTCCGTCGGAGAGGATCTCGTCGGGAACCTCAGTGGCCCAGTCCGCGAGCGAGACGTTCGAGCGCCGTCCAGCCAGCGCCAGGATCTGGTCGTTGACCTCGTCTGTCGCCACCACGTCTGGCGGACCTTCCACGGTCTGCCAGAGCACGAGTGGCACGTCGCGGAACGTCCGAAGGATGCGTTGGGCGTTCGACCGGAAGGCGTCGGGATCGCGATCGTTGGTGCCGAGCTCGACCACGACGACCGGGTCCTGCACCGTGCGGACCTCGGCGATCGATGCACCCTCGACCGAGCTCCGTCCGTTCGATGCGTCGACCTCGAGCGTCCAGTCGGGCAGGGCGAGGGCGAGCGCCGACGCGCCGCCCTCGAGGATCGAGTTGCCGAGCATGAACGCACGCGGTCCACCCACCACCAGCCCCTCGGGCGGCAGCGGGAGCCATCGCTCGATCGAGGACCCTCGGACGGTGTAGACCCATCGGGGGTCGTCGCGCACGGTCACGAGCTGGGCGCCGTCCCCGACGCCGATCGTTTCCGCGCCTTCGGGCAGGGCCGCCACGGGCACCGCGAACGAGCCACCGAGGAACCGCCGTTCGGCGTCGCGCCCCCGGCTCGAACACGATGAGCGGGGCCACGGCATCGCAGCGGTGGCCGATGAGCCGATCTCGAGGGATGCATTCGCCGTCGGGGCCTTGGAACACCGTGACCCGCGACGATCCTCGCCGGCAGACCGGGGATCCCGTCGGCACGGGGTCTCCGCACGAGGAGGCGATGAGCGACATCGCGGCGACGGCGACGAGGAGCGCGGCCCGGGCGACGAGCGCCGGTCTCGATTGAGGCATCCGCGGCGAGCCTAGGAGGCCGGGCTGGCCGTCGCAATGACGCGCCTCAGAGATATTCCTCCGATGCTCAGGCGAACGCCGACTCGGGCCGATGGAGTAGGACCGGTTCTGGCGACGACTACGGGGGCGAGGTTTCTCGAGCGTGAACGGTGGACGCGGGATCAACGCGATCCGGAGGGGACGACGCGGTTTCGTCACCCTGCTGCTCGTGTGTGCGGCGATCGTGGCGGGCGCGTTCGTGCTCGGCTCGCGTGCCCGGGAGCAGGCGGAGACGCAAGCGCAGCTCACCGCCAAGGGTCTCGCGAACGCGGGGGTCGGGTCGGTGCTCGTGCAGGAAGACCTCGACGGAGCGTTCGACAACTCCGTGGCGGGCGATCTGCTCGATCGCCTCCAACGAGGCGTGCTGGCCGATGGGACTGCCTTCCGCATCCGCGTGTGGTCGCCTTCGGGAGACCTGCTCTTCTCGACCGATGCAGCCGACGATCGCGAGGCGGTTAGTACCGACCTCGATGCGGTGTACGGCGCGACGAGAGGGAGCGGGAAGATCGGCTCGCTGCGGTCGAGCGACGGCGAGGTGTTCTCGACCTTCGTACCGCTCCGACTCGGGGCCGACGGGGCGCTCGCGGCGGTCCAGGTCGACCAGGGGTACGATCGGATCGCCGTCACGGCTTCATCGCCGTGGTCCTTGTTGCGCACGATCGGCGTGATCGTGGGAGCGATGGCGCTGTTCCTGGTCGTCGTGGCATCGCTGCCTGGTCGAGGGTCCCGGTCCGGGGGATTCCTGACCCCGGCTCGGGAGATGGCGAACGCGAAGCGTCGGGCCGGTGCGGGCGAGTCCACGATCCGGGCCGAGGAGCGAGCTCGTCTCGCGGACGAGCACGCGAAGGAGAGTGAGGAGCGCGCCCGCGCGGCAGAGGCTCGCGAGCGCGATGCGCAGACGCGTGCTTCGAGGGCCGAGGCGGGGCTTGAGATCGCCAACGACGAGGTCGAGCGGCTCCGGTCTCGCGAACCGTCGGTCGTGCCTGACCCGGAGACCGAACACCGCCTCGCCGAGGCGGTCCTTCGGATCGAGGAACTCCGTGCCGAGCTCAGCCAAGCGAGGGCCGACGCGCTGCGCCCGGCCGGGCCCGATCCCGAGACGCAGGCCAGGGTGACGTCGCTCGAGCGCGAGCTCGCGTCGCAGACGGACGCCGTGTCGCAGGCGCGCTCCCGCCTCGCCGAGCAGGAGATCGCGCTGAACGAGACCGAACGGTTGCTTGCCGATGCGGGGTCGAAGGCGCGGGAAGCCGAGCGCCGGATGGCCGAGGCCGAATCGAAGGCGGCCGAAGCCGAGTCGAAAGCGGCCGAAGCCGAGTCGAAGGCGGCCGAAGCCGAGTCGAAAGCGGCCCAGGCCGAGTCCACGGGGCAGCCGGCAGAGGCCGAACTGGTCGAGGCTCGGGCCAGGGCAGCGGATGCGGAACGTCGCTTCGCCGGAGCCGAAGCCCGGGTAGCCGAGGCAGAGTCCCAGGCCTCTGAGGCGATGGGCCGAGTGGCCGAGCTGACGGCCCGGACGGAGGAGCTCACGGATGCTCTCCGCGAGGCAGAGACGGGGGCCGGGCGCACCGAGGCCGTCGAGGGGGAGATCCGCGCCTTGCGGAACGAGCTCGAAAGCGCGAGCGCGAGGAGCGAGCGCTCGGCCGGGGAGGCGGCCGCCCGACTCGCCGAGGTCGAAGCTCGGGCGACCGAGGCGGATGCTCGGGCGATTGAGGCGCAGGCTCGGCTCGCTGACGCAGAGGCTCGGGCCGCTGGGGCCGAGTCGGCCGCCACCGCGGCTGAGGTCCGATCGGCCGAGCTCGACGCGCGCCTGGAGAGCACGCTCGCCAAGGGAACCAACGCCGAGCGATTGGTCGCGCAGCTCGAGGGGGAGCTGCTGACCCAGCGGGGCACGGTGGCCGAGCTGGAGCGCGCCGCGGCGGCGTCGACCCAGGAAGCGGAACGCGAGCGCAGGCGGGCCGACGAACTGCAGGCGGGGCTGGATTCGGCGGAGGCACGGGCCTCCGATGCGGGCGCTCGCCTGCAGGAGCGTGAGTCGGAGCTGGCCGAGCGGGAGGCCCGGGAACAGCGTGACGCCCGGCGGGTCGAGGAGCTCGTCGCAGAGGTCGAGTCGGTCCGCCAGGCTCTCGCGACGGTCCAGCAGACCCTGGCGGAGACCGAGCAAGCCCTGAGCGCCGCCGACCAGGCGAAGGCGCGGGCGGAAGCGTCGGCCGCCGAGACGGCCGCGCAGGTCGAGGAGGCGGTGAGCTCGATCCGGGACGAGGCCGCCTCCGCTGCCTCGGAGTGGGAAGCTCGACGAGCGGAGCTCGAAGCAGAGCTCGAACGCAGGGGCAGCGTGATCGACGGGTTGCATTCGGAGATCGCCGAGGTGCGCGCCGCCGCCGAGGCTGATGCGGAGGCGCGGAGGGCCGATGCGGCCGGATCGGTCGAGGCGATCGAGGCGGTGCGGGCCGACGCCGCCGACGCGGTCGAAGCCGCGCGAGCCGACGCGGCGGAGGCGATCGCGGCGGCGAGAGCAGAAGCGGCCGAGACGGTCGAGGCCGCGCGCTCGAGTGGCTTACGTGAAGCCGAGCGTCGCGCCGAGGAGGCGGCAGCCGAACACCGGCTCGAGCTCGAGTCGATCCACGCCGAACACCGGCTCGAACTCGACGGGGAGCGGGCCGCCCACCAGCGAGACCTTGAGTCGACCCAGGAGACGCAGCAGCACGAGCTCGAGTCGGTGCGAGCAGCGTCGCGGCGGGAGATCGACATGGCTGCGGCACACGCTCGCGAGGCGGTCGAGGCCGCCCACATCGAGGCGCGGGAAGGGATCGAGGCTGCGAAGGCTGAGGTTCGGACCCGCGTCGCCGAGCTCGAGGCTTCGCTCGCCGAAGGCGAAGGCAGGATCCGAGCCGCCGAGGAACGAGCGCGGGCGGCTACCGCCTCGGTCGAGACATCGGTCGCCGAAGCCACGGTCGCGCGGGCGGCGCTCGACGAGGCCGTCGCTCGAGCCGAGGCCGCCGATCGCCGGGCCGAGGAGGCGGAGGAAGCGGCCCGCGAGGCGGCGATGCGAGTACGCGATTCGGAGGCTCGGGTGCTCGATGCCCGTGCGGCGGAAGCCTCCGCCCGCGAACGTGCAGCGGCCGCCGAACGATCGGCGGCGGAGCTCGCCGACGCGATCGACAACCGCGCCACGGACGTCGAGCGAGGGACGCAGGATCTCGAGTTGCGTGTGGCGGAGGCGACGGCGTCCGCGTCGGCCTACAAGTCCTCGCTCGACGACGCGCTCAGGCGCGCCGAGGAGGCCGAGGAGCGAGCAGAGGCCGAGATCGCGGCTGCCCGGGCCGAATCTCGGGCGGCGATCGAGCGCGCGCGCGCCGGGGCGGTCGATGCCGTGCGCCGCGCGGCGGGCTCGTCCGCCGCCGAACCGGACGGATCGTCGCCCGAGTCCCGATACGACGGTCCGACGAGCGCGACTTCGCCGGAGGCGACGGGAGCCGGAGACGGCGAGATCCGCGGCGTGGGTGAGGACGGTCTCGAGGTCGACGGTCCGGTGAGCACCGAGGGGACCGAAGGCGAAGGGGAAGGCGTGGAAGCGGCACGCAGCTTGCGGGCACGGCTGACCGAGGCTGCTGCCCACAAGAAGGCCGGCAGGGGTCGTCGCGACTCGAAGTTCGGCGGCTGACGCTGCGCGCCAGGGCGCCCGATGCTCATCCGCCGGTCGCGGACGACCCGCCGCCGGTCCGGCTCTCGAGCGCGGCCTGCAACCGTTGCACCGGGCCTCGGATCCCGTTCCCTTCCGCGAGCTCGTGCAAGACGTCGGGATCTTCGGCGCCGGTCCACACCTCGAGGGGGGCCTCGTCGTTGATCGGCACGAGACGTCGCATCGCAGCGAGGTAGTCGGCGGCCTCGAGCAGCTTCGAGCGGAGCGAGGCCGACCCTCGCAGTGGGCCCGCCGCGGGGTTCTCCCGCGCAGCGTCGGCGAGCATCGTGTCGATGTCGGGATACGCCTGCACCAGCGCCCGCGCCGTCTTCTCGCCGACCCCCCTGACGCCCGGCAGGCCGTCGGAGGGGTCGCCCCGCAGGATCGCGAACTCTGCGTACCGGCCTGCGGGCACCCCGTAGGCCTCGAGCACCTCGGCCTCGTCGAACTCGTGCAGCTCGCTCACGCCCCGCACCGTGAACAGCACCCGTACGTCGGGGTCATGCACGAGCTGGAGCAGGTCGCGGTCTCCGCTCACGATCTCGAACCTGTCCCCGTCGTGGCTCCGGGCGCAGAGCCCTCCGATGGCGTCCTCGGCCTCCCAGTCAAGTGCGTGGGCCTGGGTCGCTCCCATCGCCTCGAGCACTCCGCGCAACAGCACGAACTGCGGCGTCAGGTCGTCGGGCTCCGGCGGCCGAGCGGACTTGTAGCCTGCGAAGAGCCGGGTGCGAGCCGTGGGTCGCCAATCGTGGTCGTACACGTGCACGACCTCGTCGGGATGACGCGACACGACGAGCCTGGTCACCATGCCGAGGTAACCGTGCACGGCGCCGACCGGCCGCCCATCGGGAGCCAGCACCGAGTCTCGCAACGCGAAGTAGGCTCGGTAGGTCAGGCTCGAGACGTCGAGAAGGATCCTGTGGGTCACGGCGCCTCCTCGATGCTTCCGATCCGCAGATCCTCGAGTCGCATGACCAGCCCGACATCTGTACGCGACATCCGGAGGACGACCCCCGTCTCGAGGTCAACGTCGAACTGGAACACGGCGTCCTCGCCGGCCCTAAGCCCATGGAACTCGGCGCGCATCGAGCGACGACCATCCACCACCTCAAGGCCGAGAACTCGCCCCGAGGCCTGGTCGAGGCTCATCCGGCGCCCTTCGATCGGAGTCTTGACCCACCCGTTCGAGTGAGCGCCGAGCCCGGGACCGAGACGTTTGAGGGTGCCTTCCTTTTCGTAGAGAACGAAGTCGTCTGAATGGCGGAACTCCGTTCCCTCATCCGTCTCGATGAGCCAGCCTGCGATGCCGTCGAAGATGACTCGAGCTGAGCGCATCTCAACCCCATCGCTTAGCTCGATCACGCGGCAGGCCAGCGGTGGCTTTGGTGAGCGGATGAGGTCAACGATCTCGTCGAACGTGATAAGCGCTCCGCCCATCGATCCTTTCATCCTCGCCGATCTTGCGACGCGACAGACGTCGACCCACCGTCGTGGGTCCGCACCGTGCTTGCCTGGGGGCCGCGAGGCTCGGTACAAGTGCGACAGCTCGACACGTCCAGAAGTAACCTGTGGGTCACGACAGGTTCCTCATCGCCACCCTGGCACGTTCCCAGCTCGCTCGAGCCACGAGCGCATCTCCGGTCGCTGCGCCTCCTCCAACGCCTTCACCTTGACGTAGCGGGACCGGTCGGTGTCGCCGAGCGGCGGCGGAGGATCGAAGTCAGCGCCTCCGAAGAAGACGACGTTCACGGAGACGTCGTAGGCGACCATCTCGATGACCCAGCCGAGTTCCGGTGTGCCGTAGTAGGCCTTCTTCCACTTGACGGCGTAGCGAAGGCCGGGGATCGCCTTGCGGATCGCCTCGTCCAGATACTCGACGATCGGAGCAAGATCCGGCATGACACGCCGCATCCAGTCGTCGATCTCGGCGTGGCTCTCCGACGGTACGGGCGGCGTTCGGGTCGAGATTGGCTTGCGTGACTTCCCCATCGTCGCATGCTATCCGTCCGCGATGTCGGCTGGGATCGGAGCACCCGGACAGCTGATCCGCGTTCCGGTCAGGTTCGCGAAGGGCCAGGTAGCTCGCAGGCCTGCAACTGCCTCGTCCGCTCGGTACACAACCGACACCTCGACACGTCCGAGGAGCAGGTGGGAAGTCACAGCAGCAGCGTACCGAGTGCGTCCGCCGTGATGTCGGGGTCCAGGAGCGACAGGTCCGTTAGATTGCCTCAGTGGCAGTCGCAGTCACCTTTTGAGTGGCGTGGAAGCGTCGAGAATGAGGAGCTGAACAGGCTCCACCCCGCGGCGTTCGATACTCGGGTCTACTCCGACGACGAGTGGGGCCGGGTCGAACTCCTCAACCGGCACAGCCTCGGTTGGGTCGTCGCCCGCGATAACGAGACGCTCGTTGGCTTCGTCAACGTCCTGTGGGATGGCCTCATCCATGCAGGGCTGCAGGACAAGATGGTCTCTTCGAAGGCACGACACTCCGGCGTCGGAACGGAAGTAGTGAGGGTTGCCAGACAGGAGGCGAAGGCCGCTGGATGCGAATAGCTCCACGTTGACTTCGATGGGCACCTGCGCCCCTCCTATCTGGACGCGTGCGGATTCTCGCCGACCCATGGCGGCCTGATCGCCCTTTAGCTTCGAACCTCATCCGCCGCGCACGGTGCATCAGCGCGCCTTCGACACGACCAGAAGGATCCTGTGGGTCACGCCGGCAGCGTAGCGGGCTCCTCGCGCCGCATGCGCCTCGTCGAAGGACCAGCGTCTGCACGGGCGCGAGAGCGCTCACTTGTCGGCGCCGTGGCTCCGGCGACGAGCGATGACGATCGCTGCGATCGCGACGACGACCGTGCCGATGAAGATGACCATGCCGTTCATGCCGACTCCCTGGCACTACTCCACGCTTGCAGGAGGCGGCGGCAACGAGCAGGGTCGAACGTCAGTGGTTCAGCAGGACTCCTGCGCCGAGTCGAAGCAACGGGGCGAGTGTCGTTGCGCGGGTGCTTGCCGTACGGCGAGCGTGGTAACACGGAGCAGCTCGACACATCCAGGAGCAGCATGGGCTCGAGTTGACCCGCCTGGTCCGCCTACGTCTCCGCGGCAGCGAACTCGATCGACCGCACGGCCTCGTCGCCGACGACCCAGCCGTCGTGACCGGGCCGGATCTCGTACGCCTCGCCGGCGCGGATCTCGGTCTCGGTGCCGTCGTCGGAGGCGACCCGCAGTGTGCCCGACAGGAGGTAGCCGACGTGGTGGACGTGGCAGGAGTCCGTCTTGGCGATCGGCTTGACGCTCATCGACCACCTCCAGCCTGGTTCGAAGGTGTTCCGGCGGATCATGAACCCTCCGATCCTCACGACTTCTACCGACCCGTGATCGAAGGTCATGGTCTCGTCCGAGCTTTCGAGGTCCCTGTTGGTCACGCTCATGACATCTCCCGATCGATCGTTGCAGCGAGCCTACCCTCGCCGATCGAGACGATGGGCGTAGCTGGGGAGGAACACGATGACAAGAAGTACGGCCACCACCGCGATCACTCCGAGGAGAAGACCGATGGTGCTGCGGATGGATACGGGATCAGGGCCGCCATCAGATCCGCTCGATCGCGCGCACTTCGGTGCGCGGTCCGTAGGCAGGCGCGCGCACGCCGCCCGCTTCCAACAGCAGTTGCACGCGGCCGCGCTGGCCCGCGTAGGGCTCCAGCAGTTCGAGCATCCGTTCGTCGTCGCCCCTCGACTCCCGGGCGAGCGCCCACGCCACGATGTTCGGCAGGTGGTAGTCGCCGATCGAGACGGCGTCGGCGTCGGCGAGGGCGAGCCGTGCGACCTCCGCGGCGGTCCAGGGTCCGACGCCGGGGAACGTCGCCAGCCGCTCGCGCGCCGATGCCGCCGGAAGGGTGGCCAGGGCGTCGATCTCCTTCGCCCGCCGGCACAGGCCGATCAGACGCTCGGCCCGGCGCCGTTCGACGCCGAACGGGTGGAAGCGGAACGAGGGCATCGCCGCGACGACCGCGGGATCGGGAGGCAGGACGAGACCGGATGGCCCCGGCGCCGGCTCGGCGATCGCGAGCGCGAGCCGCCGGTAGGCGCGGCGCGCCTCGAGTCCGGTGACCTTCTGCTCGAGCACCGCCGGCACCACGGCCTCTGTCGGGCGTCCGGTGCGGGTGAGCCGGACCCCGCGGAACTTCCGATGCAGGTCCGCGACGATCCGGTGGTGCGCCCGGAACCCCCGATCGTCGTCGAGCAGTCCTGCCCAGCCGGGCACCGCCTCGATCGCGGCGCCGGCTCCAGGTCCCCACGCCTGCGCGACCAGGTCGACCCCGTCGAGCATCGAGGTGCAGGGTGGCCGGCCCGTCCTGCGTTCTGGTGGCACGCCACATCTCGCCGTCGCGCACCCGCATCGTCGGGTCACCGGTTCCCCGCTGCAGCGGCAGCACGGTACGGCGCAGGTCGAGCGGCCTCGAGAGCGGGAAGGTCGCGCGGAGCATCGTCACCGCGTCAGCCTAGCCCTCGGCTCCCGCTCACCGCGCACCGACCTGGGTGGCGATCGCTCGGACGTCGGCAGGTCCGACGCCGCAGCAGCCACCGATCACGCCGGCGCCGGCGTCCTCGAGAGCTGCAGCGACCGAGCCCATGTCGACGTCGAGGCCGCCGGTCCACGCCTTCCGTTCGGCGTCCCAGTCCGCCCCCCGGTTCGGGTAGGCCACCACGGCGACGTCGGCGATCGTCGCGATCCGCGCGACCGCGCCGAGGGCGATCGCGGGCGGCGAGCAGTTCACGCCGATCGCCACTACGGAGGGCGAGTCCTGGACCGCGGCGACCGAGGCGTCGAGTGGCGAGCCGTCGGCGAGGTGCTCGCCATCGCGCATCGTGAACGAGCACCACGCCGGCACCGGATCGCCCAGCCGGGCGAGCGTCTCGACGATCGCGTCGGCCTCGACGGAGGCCGGGATCGTCTCGATCGCGAGCATGTCGGGTTCGGCCTCCGCTAGCACCTCGAGCCTCGGCATGTGGAACTCGACGAGCTCGGCTCGCGATCGCCCGTAGTCGCCCCGGTACTCCGACCCGTCGGCCACCACCGCGCCGTAGGGGCCCACGGAGGCGGCGACCAGCGGGCGTGGTCGGGCGGTGCTCGCCGAGGCCGCGGAGTCGAGCCAGGCGTCGCGGGCAGCTCGCGCGAGCTCGACGCTCCGCCGCAGCAGGATCTCCGTGCCCGCCCGGTCGATGCCCCGCGCTGCGAACCCGATCTCGCTCGCCTGGTAGCTGGCCGTGATCGCGACGTCGGCCCCGGCCTCGAAGTACGCGCGGTGCGCCTCGACGATCGAGCCGGGTGCTTCGAGGAGCATCGTGGCGGACCAGAGATCGCTTCGGAGATCGGCGCCCCGGCGTTCCAGCTCGGTGGCGAGACCTCCGTCGAGCACGCAGATCCCGGTCTCGAGGAACGGCCGCAGGGGTCCCGGATCGCGCATGTGCCCAGGCTACCGTCGCTCCCGACGTCGAGTGCCCAGACGTGGCGTACGCTCGAACGCGTGACCGTCTACGACCTCTCGTTGCCGCAGCTGACCGAGCGGCTGACCGGCTGGGGCGAGCCGGCGTTCCGCGCGAAACAGGTGTACGCCCAGCTGTGGAAGCGCGCGGCCGGGTATGCGGAGATGTCCGACGTGTCACCGGGGCTGCGCGAGCGGCTCGCTGCCGAGCTGCCGGCCCGCGTGGACGTGCTCGACGAGCGAACCGCGGACCGTGGGGCGACGCGGAAGGCCCTGCTCCGGCTGGGGGAGCGTGGACACGTGATCGAGAGCGTCCTCATGGGCTACCGGGACCGGGTGACGGTGTGCGTCTCGTCGCAGGTGGGGTGCGCCATGGGGTGCGGGTTCTGCGCCACCGGGCAGATGGGCCTCGAGTCCAACCTCACGGCGGGCGAGATCGCGGCCCAGGTCGTGTGGGCCCGTCGGGAAGCGGTTCGCCTCCCGGACACCACGCCGCAGCGGCTGTCGAACGTGGTGTTCATGGGCATGGGCGAGCCGATGGCGAACTATCGGGCCGTGAGCGAGGCCGTCGAACGCCTCGGCGATCCGCTGGGCATGCGGCTCGGAGCCCGGCACGTCACGGTCTCGACGGTCGGCCTCGTGCCCGGCATCCGCCGTCTCGGCGTCGATCATCCGCAGGTCGGGCTGGCGGTCAGCCTGCATGCGGCCGATGACGAACTCCGCGACGAGCTCGTGCCGCCGAACCGGCTCCATCCGCTCCACGAGCTCGAGGCGGCGATCGCCGAGTGGCGCGACCGCACGAGGCGGCGTCCGTCGATCGAGTGGGCGATGATCGAGGGTGTGAACGACTCGGACGAGCAGGCAGGTCTGCTCGCGCCGATCGCCTACCGGCTCCGGGCCCACGTCAACCTGATCCCGCTGAACCCGACGCCCGGATCGGCGAGCCGTCCGAGCTCGCGGACTCGGATCGACGCGTTCGTGCGGGTGCTCGAGGGCGGTGGAGTGAACGTCACGGTCCGCGACACCCGCGGTCGGCGCATCGAGGCGGCGTGCGGTCAGCTTCGTCTGGAACACGCCGAAACGTGAACAGCCTCGCCCGGTGCGACGGGAGGTGGAACGGCGGGCGGGCCGCGCCCGCATGGGCCCGCCCGCCGTTCCTGACGGCCGTGTGTCGGTGGCAGTCGTTCCCGTGCCCGCCGTCGTCGCCGTGCCCCTTGCCATGACCCGGCGCCGCAGCGTGCGTGCCAGCCGTATCGGCGCGTACGTGTTCGGTTCTTGAGACCTACGTACGCATCATCCGGGCGGCGGGGCGGGAAGCAGCGCGACCGCGGACTCGGTCGATCCCACGGCCGCATCGAGGAGTGCTTCGGCCGTCACGATGTTCGCCTCGGCGCCCGAATTCTCGCTGACCCGGCCCTCGTCGACACCGTCGGCGACGCGGCCGAGCTCCCGGTCGTACACGGAGCGGCCGGCGCCGTCCGAGCGATCGAACCACGACCGAGCGGCGGAGGCCAGGTCTCGCCACTCGCCGCCGCTGTCGTCACCGCCGTTTCCATCGACGGCACGGGCCAACCGGTCGAGGGAGTACACGGCGCAGGCGACGTCGTAGGGGGTGACGCTCGGTCGGTCGAACCCGCCTCGGATGAACGGCCCCCACACCGCCTCGGCGCTCGCCCGCGCGACCTCGACCAACGCCGGTAGACCCAGCGCTCCCGCGACCTCGACCAGCACGCCTTCCTGGATGTGCGCCCACAGGTGCGGCTCGCCACGCTCGTCGGGGTTGTTCATCAGCACGTCGTCGATGCGGCAGGCCGCGATCTCGTCAGTCCAGTGCCGCACGGCCGGCGCGATCCCGCGGACCGATCCCTCACGCAACAGGCGGAGCCCCACGAGCACGTGCAGCGCCCGAACGTCGGCGGGTGCCGGTCTCGTGACGGCATGGTCGAGGCCACGGTGCATCGCGGATCGCGCTCGCTCGTCGCCGAACGTCATCCAGGCGTGGCTCACGCTCGACAGGGCTCTCGCGTGCCAGAAGTTCTCGCCGGTCGACGAGGTGATGCCCGCCTCGTTCCGCGTGCCGTCCCAGTCGTAGACGAAGTTGAGCCATCGCCCGTCGGGCTCCTGCATCCACAACACGAATCCGAGCAGGCCGCGTGCCCACCGTTCCACCTCGGGGGACCGGGTGCGGGCCCAGACGTCGCACAGCACGTCGAGCAGCCGCGCGGTGTCGTCCACGCACGCGACGCCCTCGAACCCCGATTCCCTGGCGATGACGAGCGCGCCGTCGGGGCCGGCGTAGATCGCGAGCGCGAGCGCGTCGACGCCGGCGGCTGGCACCGGGCGCGTGAGCCGGGCGAGCTGTCTCAGCACGGGTCGAGGTTGGCGAGGATGTCGGCGACCTCGAAGTCGGCGGCCGCCAGGTTCGAGTCGGCGGCACCGTAGTACACGCGGATGCGCTCGCCCTCGGCGAGCGTGACATGACCGCTCGGGAACACCACGTCGTGCAGGAAGCCCGATCGCTCGTAGTCGAGCTCCGGGGCGAGGAGAGGGTGGGGAGAACGCGCGAGCACCCTGGACGGATCGTCGGCGTCGAGGAGCATCGCGCCCATGCCGTAGCGGTTCGTACGGTCGGCGCCGTGGTAGACCTCGAGCCAGCCGCCGTCGACACGGAACGGCGTGAGGCTCGCCCCGATGCGAGCCTCGTCCCACATACCGGGCCGGGGCTGGGCTACCGGTCGGTGCCGGCCCCAGTGCACGAGGTCGGGCGACTCCGCGAGCCAGATGCCGAGCACCCGCGAGAACGATCCCGGCATCGGACGCGTGAAGGCCAGGTACCGATCGCCGACCCGCTCCGGGAAGAACACCACGTCCTTCTGATCGGGCAGCAGCATCACGCCGCGTCGCTCGAACGTCCGGAAGTCGGTCGTCGTCATCGTGCTCGTGGTGATGCCCTGGCGGCTCACCGAGACGTAGGAGACGTGGAAGACGCCGTCGATCTCGGTGACGCGTGGATCCTCGACCCCGTAGGCCTCCAGCTCGCTTCCGGGCACGATCGCGGGTGAGGGGTGGATGTCGAAGCGCTCGCCGTCCACGCTCCGCGCCACTCGCAGGTGCGACGTATGCGTGAGGTAGTCGGTGGTGCCGTCGTCGCCGAGGTGGCCGTCCGCGAGGTCGCGATACCGGATCGTGCGTGGGTCGTCGAGATCGACGCCGGGCTCGTCCCGTCGAACGTACCCGAGCACGATGCGCGGCGGGTCGGCCGACGTGTCGAAGAACGGCATGCCGACCAGGTCGTCGAGCTCCAGCCCCTCGGGGAGCGGTGCGAGCGTCGGGCGGTCCCCGCTGAGGTCGACGAGCCGAGCGCCATGTGGCAGCTCACCCTCGGCGCTCGGTCGCTCGGCGACCCGCAGTAGCAGCACGACCTCGTCACCGACGCGGGCTGCGCCCGCGTTGATCGTCGAGATCACCTCCATCCCGGGCTGCGACGGCGCGACGTCCGCCGGCGTGATCAACGGGTTCTGGGCCAGTCGCGCGCCGATCGGCACCGCGACCCACTCGCCCGGGCGCGCCTGGGTCGGCCGCTTCGCCGGCGTCGACGCTTCGAGGTCGCGCATCACCTCGAGGAACCGTTTGCCGGTCTTCGGCCACGTGAACTCGTTCGCGTACGCGTACGCGTTGTGCTCGAGTCGAGCCTTCAGGTCGTGGTCGTCGAGGATCGAGTTGATCGCCTCGGAGATCTGGTCGGGCTCGCGGAAGCCGACCAGGATGCCGCGCTCGTCGGCGAGCGCCTCCTTCGCGTGCAGGTACGGCGTCGAGACGACCGCCTTCCCGGCGCCGAGCGCATAGCTCAGCGTGCCGCTCGTGATCTGGTTCGGATCGAGGTAGGGCGTCACGTAGATGTCGGTCGCGAGCAGCAGCTCGATGATGTCCTTCTGA
Source organism: uncultured Actinomycetes bacterium (assembly GCA_963734685.1). Classification (GTDB taxonomy): domain Bacteria; phylum Actinomycetota; class UBA4738; order UBA4738; family HRBIN12; genus JAOUEA01. The sequence continues at coordinate 1,404,524 of CAVTIC010000001.1, forward strand.
CGCAGGTACTGGTTGTAGAACGCCACGTTGTCGTCGAGCCCGAGGTTCTCGATCATCCCCACGAGCCTGTTGCGGTACTCCTCTCCGTGGTGGCGCAACAGCTCGGGGTGGGTCTGTCCGGCGATCAAGTAGAGGGCATCGGGGTGATGCTGCACCACCCAGGGCATCGCCTCGATCACGTACTCGAGGCCCTTGCCCGGACCGACCAACCCGAAGGTGGCCACGATCTGGCGCCCGGCGAGCCCGAGCTTCTCCTTCAGGCGTCGGCGCCCGCGGGGCTCGATGTGCGGCATGCCGTGTTGGATCACCGTGGTCGGGGTGGTGACCCCGTACACCTCGCGCAGGATGTCGACAGCGGTCTCCGCCATCACGACCATGTGATCGGCGTCGGCCGCGATGCTGCGCACCGCGTCGCGCACGGCTTCCGTGGGCTCGGGCAGCACGGTGTGCATCGTGACGACGACGGGCTTGCCGACTTCCTGCAGGAACGGCGTGAGGTGGTCGATGTACGTGCCCTCGATCCAGGTCTCACCCTCCCAAGCCTCGTCCTTCCAGAGTCCGAAGAGACCGAACTCGTGCTGCACGCACACCACGTCGACGTCGCTCCCGCCGATCGCGCGGGCGGCCGCCACGTATCCGTCGGGGATGCCTTGGCGGATGCGCCAGCGCACCTCGGGGCCGTAGGCGCGCACAGAGCTCCGCTCGTCGATCGCCGCAACCTCGCAGATGGCTGACTCGTCGGCCGCGTGCACGGCGGCGATGAGGTCAGACGTGAAGGTGGCGATGCCGCATCGCCGCGAAGGCCAGGTGGAGACGAACGCGACGCGCATCGGTCCACCTTACCGCGGTGCGCGAACCCGCCGACGGGGTCCCGCAGAGACCGGGTCCGCTTGCCCAGGGGCCGCAGCGTGGGCGTGCGTACGGTGAGGGTGGACCGGTATCCCCAGCTCGGAAGGGGTGAGGGGGATGAGAACCACGCAGGCGCCGACCGGCGTCACAACGGCCGGTCGAACGAGGAAGCTCGGCCGCTTAGGGCTGTTCATGGCCGTGGCCCTGGTTATCGGGAACATGATCGGGTCAGGGGTGTTCACGCTGCCGTCCGCGATGGCGGGGGTGAGCGTCACGAACGGCGCCGGCTCGCTGCTGGCGTGGGTGTTCACGGGCGTCGGCGCCGTTGTCTTGGCGCTGGTGTTCGCGAACCTCGGCCGTGCGTACCCGCGCACGGGTGGTCCGTACGTCTACGCGCGCCGCGCGTTCGGTGACTTCATCGGGTTCCAGACGGCGTGGGGCTACTGGATCGCGGCATGGGCCGGCAACGCGGCGATCGCCGTGGCGTTCGTCGGCTACCTGGCCTTCTTCATGCCGGTGCTGTCGGAGACGGCGATCTACGGCGCCCTCGCCGGCATCGGCGTGATCTGGCTGCTCACGCTCGTGAACATCCTGGGTGTGCGCGAGTCCGGATGGGTGCAGGTCGTGACGACCGTACTGAAGTTCGTGCCTCTGCTGGCGATCGGGTTGATCGGGATCTTCTTCGTCGAAGGTGGCAACTACGGCGCCTTCGCTCCGAACGGGATGGGCATGGGCGACGGCCTGCTCGGCGGCGTCACCGCCGCGGCCACGCTCACGCTGTGGGCGTTCATCGGCCTCGAGTCGGCGACCGTTCCGGCCGAGGAACTGGTCGACCCCGTCCGGACGATCCCGCGCGCGACGGTGATCGGCACCGTCGTGACCACGCTCGTCTACATCCTGGCGACGGTGGCGATCATGGGTGTGATCCCGGCCGCCACGTTGCAGGATTCGGCGAGCCCGTTCGCGGCAGCTGCGGCAGCCATCTTCGGCGGCAGCGGGTACTGGGACGACGCAGTGGCGCTGGTCGCACTGGTCAGCACCTTCGGCGCCCTGAACGGATGGATCCTGCTGCAGGGGCGCGTGCCGCTCGCGGCAGCCCGTGACGGGCTGTTCCCCAAGCGGTTCGCGAGGGTGTCCGGGCGTGCCGGCACGCCGGTCTTCGGACTGGTCGTCAGCTCGCTGCTGGTCACCGGCCTGATGCTGATGAACTACACGAAGTCCCTCGTGGACCAGTTCACGTTCATCCTGCTGCTGGCCACCCTGACCACGCTGATCCCGTACGCGTACTCGGCCGCTGCGGAGATGTACCTGTTGGTCGCGGACCGTGCTCGCTTCCAGGGCAGGCGGCTCGCGATCGACGGCGGCATCGCGCTGCTGGCCTTCGCCTACTCCGTGTGGACGATCGCGGGGGCAGGCGCCGACATCGTGTTCAAGGGCTTCATGCTCCTGATGCTCGGCATCCCCGTGTACCTGTACATGAAGTGGCGCGACGCCACGCAAGGTGAGGTCGTCGTGCCGGAGGCGGAGTTCGCGCCTCCGGTCACGCCGATCGCGACGCCGACGCCCCCGGAACCGGCGGAGCCGGCTCCGCGACGGCCGGTCGCCGTCTGACCGACGTGACGCCGAGGAGGGGCCGGGCCTTCGGCCCGGCCCTCTTCGCGAACGGGGAGGCTCAGTATCGGCTCCGCTTCTTCGGATCCGCCGTGCGACCGATGGCCCACAGGCCGACTCCGAGCAGCACGACGAAGAACGTCACGAGCCCCACGACACCGATGAACACGACGCCGGCATCCGCCGTGTCGGGGCCGGAGTCGACCGCCTTCACGATCGCGTAGATCGTGATGAAGGTGTAGATGCCGATCACGAGCAGCGCCGGCAGGGCCAGCATGTACCCCACGCTCAGGCCCGCCACCGCGAGCGAGACACCTTTCGAACCCTGGGCATCCGTGCGTTCGTCCCAGGCCGCGACGTGGTCGTCGATGTCGTCGAGGTGATCGACCACGCGACCACCGCCCGCATCGAGGTCGGTCGCGACCGCCGCCGCCTGTGCTCCGAGCCGCTCTGCTTCAGCCCGCGCATCGGCCTCGTCGGGCTCGGGCCAGGGTCCGTAGTCGGTCGTGTCCTTACTCGAACTCACCCCGCGAGTATCGCAGTATCGGGGTGTGGGCGCGCAGATCGATGAGTTGGTCGCGAAGACGCCGGCCTCTCGCGACCGCGTCGTCGACTTCCTCCGCGCCGCCAGCATCCTCGCGGTTGTGATCGGCCACTGGCTGATCGGCATCATCAGGTGGCAGGAGGGCGTGATCCGTGCGACGAGCGCGGTCGGCGTTACCTCGTACTTGTGGGTGGCCACGTGGTTCCTACAGGTGATGCCGATCTTCTTCTTCGTCGGCGGCTTCTCGAACTATGTTGCGTACACCGCCTACCGAGAGCGAGGGGAGAGCGCCGGAGCGTTCGTGCGCAGCCGGCTCGACCGCCTGCTGCGGCCCTCGCTCGTCTTCCTCGGGGTGTGGGCGATCGTGATGCTGACGATGCACGCGTTCGAGATCGGCGAGCCCACCGGGCCGCGGCTCTGGGGCGGCGTCACGTTGCTCCGGGGCGTATTGCCGCCGGGGGCGACCGTGCCGTTCGGGCCGCTGTGGTTCCTTGCGGTGTACCTCGTGGTGGTCGCGGTCGCACCGGGCACGATCTGGCTGCACCGGCGCTTCGGGCTGTGGGTGCCGGTGGGCATGCTCCTGGGCGCCGTCGTGGCCGACCTCGTCGGGTTCGTCGGTGGCGCTGCTGACGTGCGGCGAGGCGCGGTCGACCTCTCGCTCGCCCGGTGGGCGAACGTGGTCTTCGTCTTGTTGCTGCCCCACCAGCTCGGTCACGCCTACGGCGACGGCTCGATGCTCCGGTGGCCCCGGCGGGCATTCTGGGCGATGGTGGTGGCCGGGCTCGGTGGCCTGTTGCTGCTCACGACCCCGGATGTGTTCCGGCCGTTCGGGGACGTGCGGTTCGAATGGTTCCCGGGCATCGGGCACTACCCGAAGAGCCTGCTCGGCACCGACGTCGAGCTGGTGTCCAACGCGTACCCGCCGACGCTCTGCTTCCTGTTGGGCGGGATCTGGTCGATCGGGGCCGTCATGCTGTTGCGTCCGTGGTTCGGGCGGTGGCTCCAACGCCCACGTGCGTGGGCGGCGACGATCGCGGTGAACGGCGTGATCATGACGTTGTTCCTGTGGCACATGACCGCGTACCTGCTCGCGATCCTCCTGGTGTGGCCACTCGGCCTCGGCCACGAGCAGGACAGCACGGCGAGGTGGTGGCTCGAACGCATCGTCTGGGTGGTGGTGCCGGGGGTGATCCTCGCGGGCCTCGTGGCCGTCTTCGGACGCTTCGAGCGACCGAGGTCGTCGCCTCGGGCCCCCGAGTCCCGGTGATACGGTCGGCGCCGTGCAGCGTTCCGGTGCGGCCCTGTCCGGCGCTTCGCCCCCCGGCGCCACCCGCGCGATCGTGCTCGCGGTCGCCGGCTTCGTCGCATGTGCGACGTTCGCGGCAGCCCCGGGGTCGCCCTTCCAACCGGTGCTGCCCGCCGGCGCCGAACCGGGCGGGCCCTTCACCGCTCTCGCGACGGCGATCGGGCTCGATCGGCTCGCGGGCACCTGGCTGATCGCTGCGGGGGTGATCTCGTCGGCCCTCGCGGTGGGCGGGTTCCTCGTGCTGCTCCGCGAGACGTGGCGAGGCACGGTGCGCCTGCGCGCGATCATCGTGTTGGTCGTGCTCTGTCATGTCGCGGTGTTGACGCTGCCCTTGCTGTTCTCGCGCGACGTGTACTCCTACGCGTTCTACGGGCGCATCGCGGGCGTCTACGACGCCAACCCGTACGTCCAGACGCCGGTCGAGTTCGGAAGCGACGCCCTGTGGCCGTTCGTCGGGCCGAAGTGGGTCGACACGCCAGCCGTGTACGGACCGCTGTTCACGACGGTCTCCGGCGGCATCGCCCGCGCCTTCGACACACCCGCCGGTCAGGTCGAGACGTACCGATGGTTCGCGGCGATCGCGAGCCTCGCGACCGTGGCGGTCGTGGCGTGGGCCTCGCGCCGCCTGCGACCGGGCCGGGCCGCGTTCGCCGTGACGGCGTTCGGGTTGAACCCGGTCGTCCTGTTCCACTCGGTCGCGAGCGGGCACAACGACCTGCTCGTCGCGTTGGCCGTCGCCGGCGCGTTCGCGCTGATGCTGCGCGGTCGGGAGCTGCCGGCCGTCGCGGTGCTCGCCCTCGGCGCCCTGGTGAAGGCCACCGCGGTGCTGCCGCTCGTGCTCGTGATCGTGTGGTGTGTCGCGAAGCAGCCACCGGGACGCCGCGCGCGCGCGCTGGTCACGCACCTCGGCCTCGCGCTCGCGATCGGGCTCGCATTCGCCGTCCCGTACCTTCAGGCCGACGACCCGACCCTCGGAATGCTGCAGCTCGCGGGACACGAGGGATGGCTCTCGCCCTCGGTCCTGATGCGGAAGATCTTCGACTTCCTGAGCTTCGGCACGATGGGCTGGCTCGCGCGCGTCGCGTTCGCGGTGATCCTGGTCGTCGCGTTCGTGCAGTTGGCTCGCGACGTGGGTCGTCGTGCCGGAAGCGGCGAACAGGTCGAGATGCTCGGCGCCGCGATCGGCTGGTCCCTGGTGCTGCTGATGCTCTTGGGCCCGCTGCTGCTTCCCTGGTACGTGACCTGGGCGTTGCCGCTCGTCTGGCTGCTACCGAAGGCGCCGCGTACCACCCTGATCGCAGCCGGCGCCGCGCTCGCGCTCGCCCAGTGGTCGACCGAGCCCTTGCGATACCCGGACGCGTTCGCCGTGAACCTATGGATCGGGCACTGGATCGTCACCCCGGCCATGCTCTCGCTCGCGGTCTGGTGCCTCGTCGACATGCATCGACGCATCCACGTGCGCATGCCCTTGCACGAGGCGGAGCGCATACCCGCCGAGGCCGGCCAGCGCTGAGGCGAGGGCCGGCCCCCACCAGCCGTCGAGGGGCACGCCGAGCCGCTCGAGCGTGAGGGCGGCGATCGTGAGGATCGCGACACCGAACGCGGGTGCCGCGGCCGCGGCGGCGACGCGATCGTCGAAGGTCCACCGTGACCATCCGGCGCCGAGGACCCACAGGAAGCCGAGGACCGCGATCGCCGCAGCGGCGATCGCCAGCGGCGAGGAGGTCGTGAGCTCGTCCGCACCCGGCGGCAACGCACGGGGGTGGGGGACGGTCGAGGCCACCGCCGCCGAAGGCTCGCCCTCCGCCACCCAGGTCACGAGCCGGTGGTCGAGGAGGGCATCGGGATCGACGTCGAATTCCGGCGCGACGAAGACCGCCCGGTCGCCCTCGGGCAAGTCCTCGAGGGAGAGGCGCGAGAGCGCGTCGTACTCCGGCTCACCGCGCACCGTCGGCCGACCGGCGAACAGGTCGTCGACGGCTCCCACGAACACGTACACGTCGCCGGCACGATCGGGCGGCACGGCCGCGCGTGCGATGTTCGCCACGTTGGTGGCGTTGAACGTCACGAATCGGTCGGGGTCGTCGACCACGAAGACGAGCGGGGTGCCGGGGGGCAGCGTCGCCGCGATGCGCCCGGCCAGGGTCGCCGCGCGCAGGTCCTCGCCCTCGACGAACGTGGCCTGCCCGCGCTGCGCGTTCAGCGCCGGCAGCGTGAACAGTGCGAGTACCACCGCCGTCACGATGACCGTCAGCCAGCGGCGGGGCTCGGTGCGCTCCCAGACCCAGGTCAACCCCTGGGCGGCGAGGATCGGCAGCGCGAACCCGAACGTCATCACGCGTTCGGGCGGGAACCAGCCCGTCGCGATGCCCACCGGCACCCCGACGATCGTGAACCCCGCCCACGTGAGCAGGAACCGGCGCGTGAACCCGTACACCTGCAGCGCGCCCATCGCCGCCAGCGGGAGCGTGACCCAGGGGGCGAACCGGCGCAGGTTCTCTCGGAAGCGCGCGAGGTAGTTGCGGTACAGCGCCTCGTCGAACCCGGCCCGACGCAGGAAGCCGTCCTTCGATGTGTCGGCCGACAGGCGCGGCGGGCCCACGAGCATCGAGAGGAGGCCCGCGCCGACCACGAGCCCGCCGCCGGCGAGGGCCGCGAGCACCCGGCCGGCGTCGGAGCGCCAGCCGTGCTCCGGCTCGAGGATCCACGCGACGGCTGCCGCAGCGATGAGGATCGCGGCGCCCGCGAGGAAGAACTGCGGGTGCGAGAGACCGCCCCCGCCGAGCAGCAGGGCGGCCGCGATCACGCCGCGCCGGCTCCGCCGGGCGAGGGCAGCCGCGGCACCGAGGAACGCCGCGGCGAAGGCGAGGTTCGCAACGTAGCCGCCGGCCAAGTGCACGGCGAAGACCCCCGCCATCATCCCCACGAGGAACCACCCGGCGCGGCCTCCGTGCGTCCGCCCGTGCACGAGCGCGACGGCCCCGAGGCCGACCGCGACCCCGAGGGCCTGCTGCAGGCCCGCGACCGCGGGCACGAGCGGAAGGTGGAGGGTGCCCGAGATCGCGGCGATCAGCGCGGGAACGCCCGGGCGTGCACCCACGACGGAGATGCCCTCGCTCGCGCCGACCCGAGTCCACCAGAGGTACACGATCTCGTCCGGCCCGGGGCCCATGTCCCACCAGCCGACGAGCCCGCGCCAGGTGAACAGCACGACCAGCGCGGCCGTGAGCGTCCCGAGCCACGAGAGCTCACTGCGAGGCCGGCGCGGGGAGTTGGCGTCCGTGCCGTCACTCCGCGGAGAACGATCCCTGCGCGGCGACCGTGACGACGGTGCCGTCGTCGCCCTGTCCGGGGAGCGCCGAGCACAGGAATGTGCCGCCCAGCCGGTCGGGGAGGGCGGGCGAGATCGTGAGGAGGCATTCGCCGGTCTCCGACCGGAAGGCGATCGGTCCGTCGGGGCCTCGGACAGTGAAGGTGAGCACGCGCTCGGCGGCGGTGGGCTGCTGGGCCGTGAACGACACTCCGCTGAGGCTCAAGGAGCGCTCGCCGGCACCGTCCCAGGTGATCGAGAAGTCCTCGGGCGGCAGGGCCCAGACCGCCGGCAACCCGAGCGCTGCGTACGATTCGGTGACGTTCACGACCCCCGTCAGCGTCACCGTCGCCGACCCGAGGGTCAGTCCGCTCGTCGCCTCGGGGTCGACCGTGGGCGTCGGTGAGACGGCTTCCTCGACGGGCGTGCCGATGTCGAACGGCGACGGAGAGGGGAGCGGCGGCTGGCTCCGATCACAGGCCGCGAGCATCAGCAGGCAGGCCACACCCACGGTCGCCGGCGCTCTGCGCATCTGGTGGCTCACCTCCCCGGGCGCTGACTGTACCCCAGGCCGTCGGCCGGTCACGGGGTGCCGGTCACCGGGAGGTCGCCTGTTAGCATCCCGCGCATGCTGGACCGCCCCCTCGTCGAGGAAGTCCTCACGGCCGCTCGCCGTCGTGGCGGGTCCTTCGCCGAGGTCTTCGTCGAGGAGACCACGAGCACGTCACTCCGGCTCGACGACGGCAAGGTCGAAGAGCTCACGACCGGCCTCGATCGCGGGGCCGGCGTCCGCGTCACCCAGGGCACGAGCTACGGCTACGCCTACTCGAACCGTCTCGATCGCGACGCGTTGCTGGAGGCGGCCGAGGCCGCGAGCGCCGCGCTCCGTGAAGGCGACGCGGGCTCGGTCGTCGATCTCCGCAGTCTCGACGGTCCGGAGACGAACCATGTGGAGCGTCCGGCCGGTGCGGTGCCCGCCGCCGACAAGGTGGCGTGGCTGCGCGAACTCGACGACGCGGCACGCTCCTACAGCCCGGAGGTCACGCAGGTCGTGGGCGTCTACGGCGATTCGTTGCAGCGCCGGCTGATCGCGACGAGCGACGGCCGGTGGGTCGAGGAAGATCGGCCGCGCATCCGCATCGTCGCCCAGATCGTGGCCAAACGCGGCGACATCATCCAGACCGGGTTCCACGGGCCGGCGGCGTGCGCGGGCGTCGAGTTCATCGACGCCCACACCCCGCGCGCCACGGCAGAGGTCGCAGCGAAGCGGGCGGTCACGATGCTCGGCTCGATCCCAGCCCCGGCCGGCGAGATGCCGGTCGTGCTCGCGCCCGGCATGGGCGGGGTGATGTTCCACGAGGCGGTCGGGCATCCGCTCGAGGCCGACGCGATCGACAAGGAAGCGAGCGTCTACCGGGGCCTCGTCGGCACGAAGTGTGCGAGCGAGCTGATCGACGGCGTCGACGATGCGACGATCCCTAACGGCTGGGGGTCGTTCACGTTCGATGACGAGGGCACGCCCGCGCAGCGGACCGTGCTGTTCACCGACGGCGTGCTGCAGTCGTTCCTCTACGATCGGCTCCGCGCCGACAAGGACGGCGTGGACTCGACAGGCAACGGTCGGCGTCAGTCCTACGCGTCGCCGCCGGTCGTGCGCATGACGAACACGAACATCCTGAACGGCTCGTCGTCGCCAGACCAGGTGCTCGCCGACACCAGGAGCGGGGTCTACGTGACCGCGCTCGGTGGCGGTCAGGTCAACCCGGCGACCGGCGACTTCGTCTTCGGGGTGAGTGAGGGCTACCTGATCGAAGACGGGGAGGCGACCACGCCGGTGCGCGGAGCGAACCTGATCGGCCGCGCGATCGAGGTCATGAGCGCGGTCGACGCGGTCGCCGACGACTTCGACACGTGGGAAGGGGTCTGCGGCAAGGATGGGCAGAGCGCCCCCGTCGGCAGTGGCTCGCCGACCCTCCGCATCTCGAAGATCACGGTCGGAGGCACCGGTGCCTGACCTCGGCGAGCTTGTGCGCGCGGCGGTCGGGGCGGCAGAGGCCGACGAGGCCGTCGAGGCCTACGCCGAGGGATCGCGCCAGACCGAGGCGAGCGCCCTTCGTGGCGAGGTCGAAGGACTCCAGTTCGCCGAGTCGCGCGGTGTCGGGGTGCGGCTGATCCGCGACGGACGCCTCGGGTACGCGTACGCCGCCGACCCATCGGTCGACGAGGTGCGTCAGGCGGTCGGGCGTGCGCGCGAGAACGCTGCGCTCACCGAACCCGACGAGTTCAACGTCTTGCCGGCCGCCGAGCCGATCACCGCGATCCCGTCGCTGTTCCGGGAGGACTCGGCCCACGTCGCCACCGAGGACAAGGTGCAGATGGCGCTCGACCTCGAGCGGCGACTCGTGACCACCGACCCTCGGGTGACGAAGGTCGATCTCGCACAGGTCGGCGACGCGGTGTCGCGGGTCGCGATCGCGTCGACCGAGGGCGTCGACGCCGAGTACGCGCGCACCGACGCGTGGGTCGTGGCGGTGACGCTCGCCGTCGAGGGCGATGAGACGCAGACCGGCTTCTCGTACCGCATCGCCCGGGCGCTCGACGAGCTCGGCGCCGACGCGGTCGCCGACGAGGCGATCGAGCGCGCGGTGCGCATGCTCGGAGCGACGAAGCCGGAGACCGCCAAGGTACCGATCGTGCTCGACCAGTTCGCGGCGATGGACTTCCTCGGTGTGCTCGCGAGCGCGCTGAACGCCGAGAACGTGTTGAAGGGCAGGTCGTTGTTCGCCGACATGGTCGGTCGGCAGGTCGGCTCGGGGCTGTTCACGCTCGTCGACGACGGCACGATCCTCGACGGCCCCGGGGCGGCGCCGTTCGATGGGGAAGGCGTGCCGAGCGGGCGCACCGAGCTATTCACGGCCGGCACGCTGAACGGGTTCCTGCACGACACGTACACGGCGGCGCGCATGGGCCATGGGCAGCGCTCGACCGGGAACGCCACGCGCGGCTCGTACAAAGGCTCGCCCGGCGTGGGCACGTCGAACTTCTACCTCGACAACGGCTCGACCGCGTTCGACGACCTGCTCCGCCAGGCGGAAGGCGGCGTGTTGATCGCCGACGTGAGCGGGGTGCACTCGGGCGCGAACCCGATCTCGGGCGAGTTCAGCGTGGGTGCGACGGGGCTGCGTATCGACGGCGGCGCCCTCGGTGAGCCGCTCCGCGAGATGACGATCGCCTCGACGCTGCCGCAGATGCTCGCCGGTATCACCGGGCTCGGCGACGACCTGCGGTTCTTCTCGAGCGTCGGTACGCCGTCGGTGCTGATCGGCGAGATGACGCTCGCCGGCGTCTAGATCACGAGGCGCGGGTGCGCTGCAACAGCACGCCCAGGCCCGCTCCCACGGCGACGAGACCGAGTCCCGAGGCGATCAGGAACGACGAGGCGGCTCGCTCCGGTTCGTCGAAGCCTCCGATCAGGGCTTGCACGAACAGCGCGGCGACCCCCACCCCGGCCCCGATCACCAAGGTGAGCAGCACCGTCAGTCGGTGGCCCTGTGGAAGGAAGAGTCCCACCGTGCCGGCCGCCACGGCCCCGAGGCCGATCAGCACCATCGCCCACGACAGGAAGGTTTGTTCCATGGCCTGGAGCGTGGCACGGCCCGTGCCACCGAGGGAACGCCCCACCGCGCATCGTCGTGGAGTCGTCACATCACCGTCGCAGCACGGCAACGCTCGTATCGCATTGCGTATCGTGGGTTCGTCGGAAGGGAGGCGATGGCCACGGACGCATCGATGCTGCTCGACGAGGACCGGCTCTGGAGTGACCTGCGCGCCACCTTCGAGTCGTTCGGGCCCGAGCAGGCGCTGACGCCCGGCTACTTCGCCGAAGGATGGACGGCCAAGGACGCGGTCGCCCACGTCGGCACATGGCTGGCGGAAGCCGGCGCCGCCCTCGAGCAGATCCGCCATGGCACCTACGTCGAGCTGCAGGACGATCAGCTCGACGAGTTGAACGCGCGGTTCCTCTATTCGATGCGCGACGTGCCGCTCGCCGACGTCAAGGCCCAGGCGACCGCCGCCCGCGCCCGGATGCTGCACGCATGGACGGAGCTGCCGGCGCCCGATGAGGTCGCCGCCCGCTGGATCAGGAAGGCCGGCCCCGAGCACTACCGAGAGCACCTGCCGCGCCTGCAGGAGTGGCTGCGCGAGTTGCGAGGGGACTGACGCGTGCCGTGTCAGACGGCCGGCGGCCGCTGGCGGAACCACTCGGTGAACGACGTGCAGCGGCCGCCCTTGTCGAACTCCATCACGAAGGCGTTGTCGAAGACGCGCCCGGGCGTGCCGTCGGCATCGAAGTAGGTGCTCACGCCGGTGGCGACGCCGCGGTCGCCCTCGACGGCGAACGGCTCGTACCACGCGTCCCACGTGCCGGGCTCGTCCGGCTCTTCCAGCCACGACCGCACGATCGCGTCCCGGCCGAAGACCGGCTCGTCGGCCGGGTGGTAGCGGTACTCAGCGTCGGCGGTGAACAGCTCGCCGATCGCGGCGGCGTCGCTCGAGCGCCACGCCGCGACGTAACCGTCGAGCCAACGCTGCAGGGCTGGTCGGTCCATCAGGTCGCCTCCTCTTGGCACGGGCGCGGCCTCGGTACGCTTCCCTCGTCATGCAGGGTATCCACATCGTGAAGGCGGGCGTCGAGCGCCTCAGCGACCTCGAGCCGCTCGCCCGATCGTTGCACGCTCACCACCTCACCGTCGACCCGGGGATCCCGGGCATCCCGCCACGCGACGAGGACGGCTGGTGGGCGATCCGGCGGGCACGCTACGCCGAGTGGCTCGCCGAGCGGGACGCGTTCGCGCTCCTCGCCGAGCTCGAGCCCGATGGCGCCGCCGTCGGGTACGCCGTCGTCTCGATCCACGGCGCCGACGACTCGCACCGTACCGGTGAGCGCTTCGCCGAGATGCAGTCCCTCGCCGTGCTCGACGACATGCGCGGCGCCGGGGTCGGCACGGCGCTCCTGCAGGCCGTCTACGTCGAGCTGCGAGAACTCGGCATCGAGGAGCTCGCGATCAGCGTGCTCGCCACGAACCACGATGCGCTACGCCTGTATGAGCGGGAAGGCTTCAAGCCCTGGGTTATCGTCACCCTCGGCAAGGTGCCGCCCGCCGATGGCTGACCCGGGTGCGGACACGTGCCGATGACCGGTGCGCCAAGTGCTGCCTGCGGTTGACACCACCGTCCGTGACGGCGGCGGCTCGGATCCGGCGAGCAGTGACGCGATCATCGAGACCTCGCTCAGATCGTCGCTTCGCGCACCCCGGTCGCGACAAGGCCGAGCACCAGCCCGGCGACCGCGAGCCGGTAGAGCATGAAGATCTTGAAGTCGTGGAACTTCAGGTACTTCAGCAACCCCCAGATCACCAGGAACCCGCTCACCGCCGACGACACGAACCCCCAGAAGAACTCCGCATCGTGACCTTGGAATCCGGTCTGCGCGAGGTCGACGCTCTTGTACAGGCCGGCTCCGGCGATGATCGGGAGTGACAGCAGGAACGAGAACCTCGCGGCCGTCTCTCGATCGAGCCCGATCGCGCGGGCCGCCGTCATCGTCACCCCCGAGCGCGAGACGCCGGGCTGCAAGGCCATCGCCTGCGCGATGCCCAGGAACAGCCCGGTTCGGACGCCGATCGAGTCGAGCCCGCGGACGCTCGGCATGAGCTTGTCGACGAGGTAGAGCACGACGCCGAAGATCGCGAGCATCACCGCGATCAGCACCGGCGCGCCGAGGGTCTCCTGGATCAGGTCCTCGAACACGAAGCCCACGAGCGCCCCGGGGATCGTGCCGACGACCAGGGCCCACGCGAGGCGTTCGTCGGTGCTCTCGATGCGCCGGGTGCGGACCGTCTGGAGCCAGGCCAGCAGGTAGCGCCACAGGTCGTGCCGGAAGTAGATCACCGCCCCGAGCAGTGTTCCCATGTGCAGGGCCACGTCGAAGGACTTCGCGAAGTTCGCGTTGCCGCCCAGTTGGTCCCATCCGAAGAGCCACGGCACGAGGATCAGATGTCCCGAGCTCGAGACCGGGGCGTACTCGGTCGCGCCCTGCACGAAGCCGAGGACGATCGCCTGCCAGATGCTCAGGTCGATGTCGGTCAGATGCTCATGGTCAGATGCTCATGGTCAGATGCTCATGGTCAGATGCTCATGGTCAGATGCTCATGGTCAGATGCTCATGCGGTCGTTCGCGTGGGCGGATCCCTTCGGAGGGCGGGCGGGAAGCCGACCCATGCTAGCGGTCCCGTGACCGGTGAGGAACGGCCGAATGGAGGGTTGCGCTGAGGTGCCACCCGCCCTAGGGTCGCAACCGATCCGCCTTTCCGTACGTCTCCTGTGCGGGGGGGAAACCGACCGAGCCCTGCCAGGAGGGTCGCACGATGCAGCGTCGCCGGTGGACGGCCGTTCCCGTCTCGATCGCTCTGCTCGCGCTGAGCGCGGTCGCCCACGTGGGGCCTGCCACCGCCGGAGTGGGCACCGGGCCCGAGCTCCGGCTGATCCGCGCCGCGCCCGAGGTCACGGCCCGGCGATCCAAGTCCGGACAGGTCGCGTTCGATCCACAGGTCTTCCTCGCCTCCACCGGCGCCGCCTTCGAGATCGAAGTCTCACGGCCCGACTACGACACGCCGATCGCGACCCTGCAACACCTGCCCGGTGGGGGATCGGTGTCGCTGCCCGACGACGTGCTGCAGGACTGGTTCGGCTTCGTGCGCTTCTACCGGGTCACGGTGACCGACCGGGACGGGAACGTTCGGGTCGACCGCATGATGCCGTTCTGCCCGAACTCGTGGATGAAGGTACGGGTCGGCCCCGACGGACCGCCGCAGCCGGTCTATCCCGACTACTGCAGCTGGAACCCGTTCACCCTCGGCATGATCTATGGGATCGAGCATGACTGGGCGGCCAGCTTGACCGGCGGGACTTACCGCGGCATCACGGCGCACCTGCGCGAGGGTCGCTACGCCGTGGACGTGTCGATCGACGGGCGCTATACGGACATGTTCGGCGTGGAACCCGTGAACTCCGCGGTCTCGCTCACCCTCGTGGTGAAGAAGCGCCGCCATCACCACCACCCGCCGGCCGCATCGCCGGTGGCGGCACCCGGCAGGCCGACTCCGGGGGTGCCGGTGCAGCGCGCTCCCGATCCAGCGACCCTTCCCGACCTGGTGCCGCTCCCGTCGTGGGGCATCGGCATCCACCGCTCGCGTCGGCGGGACTACCTCGCGTTCGGCGCCAACATCTGGATCAAGGGCAACGGGCCGATGGTGGTGGAGGGGTTCCGCCGAGAGGGCGAGCGCGTCATGGACGCCCACCAGTTCTTCTACCAGGACGGCGCGCCGGTGGGGCGTGCTCCGGTCGGCGAGCTCGAGTACGACGAGCGCGACGGCCACGAGCACTGGCACTTCCGTCAGTTCGCGGGCTACCAGCTGCTCGCCGCGGACAAGACGACGGTCGTGGTGAGCACGAAGGAGTCCTTCTGCCTCGTGCCCACCGACGCGATCGATCTGACCCTGCCGGACGCCGACTGGCGGCCGTGGCAGGTGGGTCTGTCGAGCGCGTGCGGCGGTCGCGACGACCTCTGGATCCGCGAGGTCCTGCCGGTGGGCTGGGGCGACACCTACTACCAGTACCTGCCGGGGCAGTCGTTCGACATCACCGACTTGCCGAACGGCGTCTACTTCATCAAGGTGATCGCGAACCCGGGCGGCCAGTTGTACGAGACGACGCACGCCAACAACGCGACGCTGCGGAAGGTGATCATCCGCGGTAAGCCGGGGGCTCGCCGGGTCGAGGTGCCGCCGTGGCACGGTATCGACACCGAGGGGCTGTTCGGGCGCTACGGGTTCGGTCCACTCGCCGACTGAGCGATCGCGCTCGGGGCCGCGGCCGACGGCGCAGGAGCCGGGGCCGTGGGCGGGGTCGTGAACGGATCCGCTGACGCCGCAGCCGCGGGCTCGTCCGCGCCGACGATCGCGACGGTCAGCAGAGCCAGGCTCGCCGCGCGTGCGAGCCGTTCCACCGTGAGTGGGTCGGCTAGCACCACGATCGGCGGGCCCGAGGCCCCCCCCGAGGCACCCGCGCTGACCGGCTGGCCGGCCTCGACCACGTCGAGCACCTCCAGCGCCGTCGCGACCGTGTCGGTGTAGGGGCGGCCGCCGTTGGCCCCGAAGGTCGCGACCACGTCGACGTGGTCGCCCGGGCGAACCGTGCCGCCCGGCGGGCCCACGGGCAAGACGAACGCCCTGAGCCCCGGCGGCACCTGGGCGGCGACGGGCCCTGTGCCCGCCGCCGCGAGCCGGGTCGCGGTGAGCGCCTCACCCTCGGCGAGGTCGGCGACGAGCACCCGCCCGGTCGCCTGCTCGAGCGTCGCGACCGCACCGGGCGGCACGAGCATGGAAGGCACGTCGATCACTCGCAGCGAGCCGGCATCGATCGTGGCTCCGCGCGCGAGTTCGGTCACGGCCACCACCACCGGCGAAGGCGGGCCGACGTCGGGCCGCGTCGCCTCGATCCGGTCGATCTGTGCCCGCACCGTGAGGAACGCCACCGTCGCTGCCAGCCCGGCGCCGAGGAACCATGCGACGGCGGAGGTCGGCAGCCGTCGGCGGAACACGTCGAACATGAGCGGACCGTATCGAGCAGCGCGCTCGGGAACCGTGACGGGCGTCACGGTCGGCCCACGTCAGTCGCGGCGGCTGCCCTTCGGCTCGGGCTTCTCCGCGAGCGGCAGCACGCGGAGCCGGAACTCCTCCAGCGCCTCGCGTCCGACGATCAGCGCCACCGCCTCCCGTACTCGGTCGGCGAGCGCCTGCGGGTCGTCCTCGGTCCGGAAGGTCAGCTCCACGCGCGCGAGCACCGGGTCGCCGGCCATCCTCAGACCTCGAAGCGCGCGCCGGTGAGCGCGGTCGCACAGGAGCATCCGCGCGCTTCGGGCAACGCCGGGACGACGGCGAACAGCAAGTCGCGGAGCCTCTCGTTGTTCTCGGTGAACACGCGCACGACCTCCTCGTGGGTCACGGGCGGCACGCCCTCGACGCCCACGTCGTAGTCGGTGATCAGCGAGATGTTCGCGTAGCAGAGCTCCAGCTCGCGGGCGAGCAAGGCCTCCGGGTACTGGGTCATGTTGATGACCTCCCAGCCGGCGCTGGCGAACCACGACGACTCCGAGCGTGTCGAGAACCGCGGGCCTTCGACCACGACGACCGTGCCGCGGTCGCGGATCGGGATCTCGAGCTCACGGCCCGCGTCGACGATCGTGGATCGCATCACATCGCAGTAGGGGTCGGCGAACGAGATGTGGGTCGTGACCGGCCCGTCGAAGAACGTGTTCGGACGGTCCCGCGTCCGGTCGACGAGCTGATCGCAGATGACGAAGTCGCCGGGCTTCACGTGGGCCTGCAGCGAGCCGCTCGCGTTCGGTCCGAGCACCCTTCCCACGCCGAGCTCCTTCATCGCCCAGAGGTTCGACCGGTAGGGGATGCGGTGCGGCGGGTACTCGTGCCGCGAGCCGTGTCGCGGCAGGAACGCCACGCGCCGCCCCCCGATCTCGCCGATCGTGACCGGGGCACTCGGCGAGCCGTAGGGCGTCTCGACCTCGACGGTCTCGGTGTCGTCGAGGAAGGAGTAGAACCCGGAGCCTCCGAAGATCCCGATGTCCGCGGTGGTCATGAGTCGCTGCCCCCTTCCTTGGACGACGTCGAGCCGCTCGGTGAGGGAGTGCTCGCCTTCTTCGAGCTCGCGCCGGGGGTGTCGCTCTTCGCATCCTTCTTCGCCTCGCCCGCGCCCGATCCGCCCTTCTTCGGGACCTTGTCGTCGGCGGGCTTGCCCGCCTTGCTCCTCTGGTCGGTCGCGTAGAAACCCGACCCCTTGAACGAGATCGCCGGGGGCGCGAAGACCTTCCGCAGCTCGCCGGCACACTCGGGGCACTCGGTGAGCGGATCGTCGCGCATCGACTGCACGATCTCGAACAGATGTCCGCAGGACTTGCAGACGTACTCGTAGGTCGGCATCGCTCGCTGAGTGTACCGGCGAGGCGCTTCCGGCCTGGGGTTTCGCCCGAGGCCAGCCGGGGGAGCTCCTGGCCGAACGGACTACCCGGAACGGACGACTGGCCCAGGGGTTGCTCCGCGCGTACACTGCGGCTCCCGCACGAGGGAGGGTGCATCGTGAAGGTCAGGAAAGCGGTGATCCCCGCCGCCGGACTCGGCACGCGGTTCCTGCCGGCGAGCAAGGCCGTGCCCAAGGAGATGCTGCCGCTGATCGACACACCCTCGATCCAGCTCGTGGTCGAGGAAGCCGCGCGCGCAGGCCTCACCGACATCCTGATCATCACCGCCCGCGGCAAGGGCGCGATCGAGGACCACTTCGACCGCTCGCTCGAGCTCGAGGCGGAGCTCGAGTCGCGGGGAAAGTTCGACGAGTTGAAGCAGGTCCGCGAGCTCTCGGAGCTGGCCCAGATCCACACGGTGCGCCAGCACGAAGCCCTCGGCCTCGGCCACGCGGTGTCGGTCGCCGAGGCGCACGTGAGCGGCGAGCCGTTCGCGGTGCTCCTCGGCGACGATCTCATCCACCCGTCGGTGCCGCTGCTCCGCGAGATGCTCGGGGTGCACGAGCGGTACGGGCGCTCGGTGCTCGCCGCCCAGGAGGTCTCACGCAGCGAGATCTCCGCGTACGGGGCGATCACCCCCGAGATGATCGAGGAGAACCTCGCCAAGGTGCGCTCGGTCGTCGAGAAGCCGCCCGCCGACGAGGCGCCCTCGAACCTCGCCGCGATCGGCCGCTACGTGTTCACGCCGGAGATCTTCGACGCGCTCCGTCAGACGAAGCCCGGCCACGGCGGGGAGATCCAGCTCACCGACGCGATCAACCTGCTCGCCCAGGAACAGGCGGTCTACGCGTTCACGTTCGAGCATGGCCGCTACGACGCCGGCAACAAGCTCGATTACCTGAAGGCCACCGTCGAGCTCGCGATCGAGCGCGACGATCTCGGTCAGGCGTTCAGCTCCTGGCTCACCGACTTCGTCCAGCGCAAGAAACTGCTGTAGTTCCCGGCGTCTGGTTGTGCATCTCCTGCAAGTGATGTCCTCCCGCAGGGAAACTGCGCAGCTTGCAGACGTCGGATGCTCGAACGCTGTCCCCGATTCCAGGGATCGAGGCACGCGATCGCAGGACGCAAAGCATCGCGAGGTCGGCGATCCCGAGGTCAAATGTCACACTTCAGCCGATTGGGTGGCCAAGGAATCACTCGAGCGACCGATGGTAGGAGCCGCGTCTCGGCACTAGCCTCCCCGAGCGGCCGAGAGGAGGCTGGCATGAGAAAGGCAGCATTGGCAGCGCTCGTGATCGTGGTTATGGCGTGGGCCACGCAGGTTTCGCTCGCAGAGGTGGTCACCAGCTGCAACGCGAGCACGTGGCTGTGGGCGGAGGAGGCCGGCTTTGACACGCCCGAGAAGGCCGTCGAGATAGCATCCGACTTCGAGGCTCCACCCTCGCTTGAGGAGGGCACGACCGAGCTCGCCGGTGAGGAAGTGGTCACGGTGACCAAGACCGCGAACGGCTACGTGCTCGACGATGCAGTCGTGTGCGAGACTGCGACGGTCGCAGCATTCGGGGGCTCTGCAGGTGCGCATGCTGCGGGCACATTCTTCGATGCCGACAGCGGGATCGCTGGTCTCGAGACCTGGCCGGGCGCCCAACCCAGACTTGACCGTCCACTTCACGGCTAACATGGGCAACAACGCGAGGACGGCGGCGCGGCGAGGCTTCCAGACATGGGAGGACGACACCGCGACGATCGGATTCACGGTGGGCGCAGAGCACGGGAACACCCCGGTGGACTTCTCGAATTGCGCGAGCTTCGACAACGAGATCCACTGGAACGAGCCGCTCTCAGGGCCGAACATCCTCGCTCGCGCGAACGGGTGCTGGAACTCCAGTGGCGACCTCTACACGTTCACCATCGCGTACGATGATTCGCCGACCTGGCACTCGGGTACGGGTACTCCCCCGACCGGCGAGTTCGACGTCGAGAGCGTGGCCGCGCACGAGTGGGGACATGCGATGGGCTTCGGTTTAGGCGCTGGCCAGGATCACTTCACCGATGCGGACTGCGGATCTGCGAGCCGCGCGACGATGTGCGCGACGACACCGAGCGGGGCGAATGGAGATATATGGCGCAGCCTCGAGCCGCACGACATCCACACGACGGAGGCCGCTTACGACTAAGTGGCATAGGGTCGAGGCACCAGAGCCCAGGGTCCGATCCGGAGGAGGTATTGCCAGAGGAGGTATTGAAGGATGAGAGGGTTCGTGATTGGGCTGGTGCTCGGCGGCACGATTGTGGGCGGAGTCGGCTCCGCGATCGGTGGCGAGGATTGGGGGTTGGCACCGATGCACGCGAGGGTCGGCTCGCACCTGTACCGAAAGGGCTACTGCAAAGACTGGCGGCACACGACGCCGGTCGCCATGTGGTCGGCCGAGTCCGCGCTATACGTGTGCAAGGCGAAGTTCAAGCCTCCGGAGCCCCCGTAGACGGAGAGAACGCTCGCCAGGCCATCGCTCAGGTCCTTCGCAAGGGTCGCGGATCGACATTCGTTGACGCATTCAGGATGGGGTCACGGCTGGAGGAACCGGCCTGGCAGATTCAGCCGTGTGGGGTGGAACGGCTGCAGCCCGTGCTGTCGATAGACTGCCCACATGGCCGACCATCCCCCCAGGGTCCACGATCACGATTCCGCTGAGGGCTCGATCCCCGTCGACGAGGCGCGTGCCCGCGTGCTCGACGCGATCCAGCCCCTCGCCCCCTTGGAGCTTCCGCTCACCGAGGCGCATGGATGCGTCTTGGCCGAGGCCGTGATCGCTGCCGAGAGTCTTCCCGCGTTCGCGTCCTCGGCGATGGACGGGTTCGCGGTGCGGTCCTCCGACGTGGCCGAGGCGACGCCCGAGCGACCGGCCGAGCTGAAGATCGTCGGACGGGCGCTGATGGGCCGCCGGCCCGAGACGACCGTCGGCGGCGGCGAGGCCGTGGCGATCGCCACCGGCGCGCCGATCCCGGCCGGGGCGGACACGATCGTGCCGATCGAGAACGCCGAGGTGCACGGCGAGGTCGTGCGGCTGCTCGAGGCCGCGCCCGCCGGGCGCCACGTGCGTCCCGTCGGAGAGGACGTCGCCGAAGGCACGGTGCTCGTCGAGCAGGGCAAGCGACTGGGCGCCCCCGAGCTCGGGCTGCTCGCGAACGCCGGCTTCCCCACGCCGCTCGTGCATCCCCGGCCGCGGGTGGTGGTGCTCTCCACGGGCGACGAGCTGAGTCCCGCCGACCGAGACGCCTGAGTACGGGCAGATCCGCGACTCCAACGCGTACACGATCTTCGGGGCGCTGCGCGAGGCGGGTGCGATGCCCGTGCTCGCCGGCATCATCCGCGACGATGCCGACTCCCTGAAGGAGACCGTGTTCGACCACCTGATCCAGGCCGACGCGTTCATCTCGTCGGGCGGCGTGTCGGTGGGGGAGCGCGACGTCGTGAAGGCGGCGTTCTTCCGCCGCGGCGACATCGACTTCTACAAGGTGGCGATGCAGCCGGGCATGCCGCAGAGCTTCGGCCATATCGAGGGGAAACCGTACTTCGGCCTGCCGGGCAACCCGGTGAGCGTGTTCGTGAGCTTCGAGCTGTTCGTGCGCCCGGCGATGCTGAAGATGATGGGGCGCACCCAGCTCGACCGGCCCGAGGTGACGGCGATGCTCGCGTCCGACGTCAGCGGCCCGAAGGGGAAGATGCAGTACGCCCGCGTCGTGGTCGAGCGCGGCGACGAGGGGTGGGTGGCCACGCCTACCGGCGGCCGTGGCTCGAACCTGATCTCGACGGTCGCCCGGGCGAACGGGCTCGCGAAGATCCCGCCCGGGACCGAGACGGCACCTGCCGGCTCCCAGGTGCAGGTCATGGTGTTCCGCCCGGGCGAGGACTGAGGCGTTCCGGTGAGCGATCAGGCCGGGGCCGACGGCGTCACCCGCATCGTCGAGGTCGGCGCGAAGCCCGAGACCGATCGTGTCGCGACCGCCGAGTGCTGGGTGACGACCACTCCGGAAGCGGTCCGGCACCTCGTGGCAGGCACGAAGAAGGGCGATCCGATCCAGACGGCGAAGATCGCGGGGGTGATCGGTGTGAAGCAGACGCCGGCCCTGTTGCCGCACTGCCACCCGATCCGTGTGACCGGTGCCGACGTGGTGGTCGAGCCCGACGAGGCCGAGGGGCGTCTGCGTGTCGAGACCACCGTGCGAGCGACCGACCGGACCGGCGTCGAGATGGAAGCGCTGACCGCGGTCGCGGTCGCGGCACTCTCCCTCTACGACACCGCGAAGGCGTTCGACCGTGCGGCCCGCATCGACGGCTTGCGCCTGCTCGCGAAGTCGGGTGGCAAGAGCGGCGACTACGTCGCCGACGGCTGAGCTGCTCGCCCGGGACCACGCCGGCGCCCGACGAGCGTCCCGACGACGACGGCCGCGACGACCCCGAGGCCGACCGGAAGGATCTCGCTCCGAGGCTCCCGCTCGCACACCTCGGTCATCGGGTCCCTGGCGACGGTCCGGCAGTCCAAGATGCCGATCTGCTGTGTCGCCACCACCACGCCCGTCACGATCACCGCGACCGTCGCGGCCGCCGCGACAGCGCGCCACACCCGCGAGGAGATGGGGGGAGCCCCGATCACCAGGAACACCGGCACGGTCGCGATGGGAGCGATCACGAGCAGCACCGCCCAGAGCCAGGCGGGCAGGAGCCTGGTGCCGTCGGGCTCCATCGCGAGGAGCCCGAGCGACCACCCCCACGCGGCCGTGCCGCCGAGCACCATCATCAGCAGGAGCGGGGGGACGAACGCGCTGAACGGGGGGAGCTCGAGTTGCACGCGAGGAGCTTGGATGACCTCGCCGAGGGGGTCAAGGCACCTCCGTAGTCACGCCGGGTGGTTCCTCCATCGGTCAACCGACCGACGGGTCGGAGGTGAACGGAGCGTGGCCGGGAGGCGGCTTGTGAGAAAGTTCACCGAATCACATCGATGTGATCGCTTCCCCCAACATGTGGTGCTACCGTCCCGTTCCAGCCTAGATGTGGTAGCGCCGATGGTCACCGACCCCACGGGAGGCTGGGCGTGGAGTGGTTGCCCCTCGCGGTCTTGGGCATGATGTGGGCGGCGTTCTTGCTCCCCACCAGAGGCAAGGCGTCGACCCCCCACGGGTCCGTCGGGGAGTTCGAGCGCGGGATGGAACTGTTGGCGCAGGCGGAGACACACGGCAACGAGGGTCGCTGGATCGTCACCCCACGGAAGGGTGTGCGGTTCATGGGCCATGCCGGACGGCAGCGAGCACGGGCCCGCGAGCGTCGCCGGCAGGTCTTCACCTTCCTGCTCGAGGCGATCGCGATCACGTTCCTGATCGGTCTCGTGCCCCCGCTGCGCGTCGCCTGGACCGTCACGGGCGCGTTCGTCGCCCTGCTCGGGGTCTACGTGTGGCTGCTACTCACGATGAAGCATCGTGAGAGCACCTACCGCGCCGCCCCGCACCGTCACCAGAGGTCGCAGGACGCCCCGGCTCGCCCCGCCCCTTCGCCGCGGTACGTCGCCGAGGGCCGCAGCACGTGGGCCCGCCCGAACTTCAACGGGCTCGGCAGCCTCGGCGAAGGCGATCGCGTCCACGTCGTGGTGCGCGCCGGTGACGCACCCGCCGGCGCCTGAACTCCGTCGGTCGTGGAGCTCGACGACCTCACCCGCGATCTGCATCGCCGCTTCGACGCGAAGGTCGTCGCGAGGGAGCAGGCTCTCCCCGCCGCACGCCGGTCGATCCGAGCCAGCGCGAACGCGATCCGCGCCGTGCACCGGGGGGAGTTCGAACGGGCGGCCGAGCTGATCGAGGAGTCGAGGGCGGCGCTCGACGAGGGCTTCGGCGGGGTCACCGACCACCCCGATGTGCGGTTCGCCGGCTACCTGCAGGACGCCGAGAAGGAGTACGCCGAGGCGAACGTCACCCGATCTCTCGTGGCGGGCGACCCACTCCCCGGCCCGGAGGAGCTCGGCGTCGAGGACGCACCGTACCTGAACGGCATCGCCGAGGCGATCGGCGAAGGCCGGCGCCACATCCTCGATCTGCTGCGATCGGGTGGGGTCGAACGTGGCCAGGCGATGCTCGCTGCGCTCGAGGACCTCTACGGGGTGCTCGTGACGATCGACTACCCCGATGCCATCACGATGAACCTGCGCCGGTCGACCGACGTGGCACGGTCGTTGATCGAGAAGACCAGGGGCGACCTGGCGATCGCGGCGATGCAACAGGGCATCGAGCGGGCGTTGGACGAGCACGCCCGGCGCCTGCAGGGCGACGCCTGAGCGCTTCGGTCAGGTCGGACCCCTTTGCTACGCTGAACCCCTCCTGGGGGTGTAGCTCAGCCCGGTAGAGCGCTGCCTTCGCACGGCAGAGGTCGACGGTTCGAATCCGTTCACCTCCACTCAGGACCCCACGCCCATCCGAAGGACGGGGCGCCCGTCGATCACCGTTCAAGGCTCGGTCATCTCGAGCCGACACCTCCTGGGGACGCGCAGGACGCGGCATGCCGCCGTGCCGCGCTCCGGAACGGGAAAGGGGTCGCACATGCAGTCGGACAAGTTCTCGTACCCGGGTATCGCGGGCGCAGTCGCCGGCGTCCTGGGCCTGTTCGGGGCGTACGCGTCGTGGTACGAGGTCGCCGGGCCCGCAGGGGCGATACAGATCGAGGGCACCGCCGACGCGAGCGGCAAGCTCGCGCTCGCGATGTCGCTCGCGCTGTTCGCCTTCTCGGCCACCTACATCTTGTTCAGCGACGCTCGCGTGCGTCGGTCGATGGCGGCCCTGATGATCGTGACCGCGGTGACGTTGACGCTCGCCTGCGTGTGGGGCATCACCCGCGCCGACGGCGCCGGCATCGCCATCGGACTCTGGCTGTCTGGGCTCGCCGGCGTGCTCGGCATCGGCGCCGGCATCCTGACGCTGCGCGACAGTCCCGTCGACGCGGAGCTCCCCGACGAGGTCGAGGCGCCCGCCGCGGTCTCGTAGCGGGAACGGGTCGCGCCCCGCTAGGCTGCGCGGGTGCGAGCCACGACCGACGAGCGAACCTGGTGGGCCCGCCCGGGCCTCGACGTCCGCCACGGCCGGCTGACGATCGCCGGCCGTGACGCGGAGGCGATCGCGCGCGAGCACGGCACCCCTCTGTTCGCCTACGACCTCGAGCGTGCCGGCGAGCAGGCTGAGGCGTTGCGAGACGCGCTCGACGCCGCCGGCGTGCGGGGCATCGTCCGCTACGCGCTGAAGGCCCAGCGCGAGCCGGCATTCCTGCGGTTCCTGCGTGCGCGGGCGCCCTTCGTCGGCATCGACGTCTGCTCGCCCGGCGAGCTCGAGTGGGCGCTCGAGCACGGCTGGCGAGCGGACGAGATCAGCTACACGGGCACGAACCTCTCCGACCGAGATCTCTCGCGCATCCTGCCGTCGGGCTGTCATCTCAACGTCGACCTGCTGTCCCAGCTCGAGCGGGTGGGGCGAGCCGCGCCCGGACGCCGGGTCGGCATCAGGGTGAACCCTCGGGCCGGCGCGACCCACGCCGGGGGCAACGAGAGCGCGTACGCGGGCGCCAAACCCACGAAGTTCGGGATCTACCCCGAGCGACTGCCGGACGCCGTCGAGATCGCGGGGCGCCACGGGCTCACGATCGGCGCGGTACATGTGCACTCCGGGTACCTCTACTTCGACGACTCGCTCGACGTGGTGGACGAGGTGATGCGCCGCGTCGCCGAGGCGACGTCGACGCTGCTCGAGGCAGGATGCCCGATCGCCGAGGTGAACACCGGCGGCGGCCTGGGCGTGCCGTTCCGCCCGACCGACACCCCGCTCGATCTCGCTGCCTGGGCCGCCATCATGGCGCGGCACTTCGGCCCGCTCGGCGTGACCGTGGCCACCGAGCCGGGCGAGTTCATCGCGAAGCAGACCGGGGTGCACCTGGCCGAGGTGGTCACGGTCGAGGACCGTGAGGGCACGACGTTCGTGGGCCTCGACACAGGCTGGAACGTGCTCTGCGAGCACTTCGTGTACCGCATCCCGTTCTTCCCGATCCTCGGTCGGGCCGCCGACGGTCCGCCGGTCGCCGACATGACGTTCTCTGGCCATATCAACGAGGGACCCGACCTGTTCGCCGAGGACCATCCATTCCCCCGGGTGCACGAGGGTGACATCGTGGTGCTGCCGAACGTCGGTTCGTACAACGCCGCGATGACGTCGGGGCACTGCATGCGCGAGCCAGCCGGCACGGTGTTCTTCGAGGACAGGGTGTGAGCGACGCCCTGCCGATCGCAGACCGCTGGTGGCGGATGCACGACTCGGGCAACGGCGTCACGCTGCTCGTCGAGGCGCACATCACCCCGATGCTGGAGTCCAACGTGTGGCACGTTCGCGGGCGCGACGCCGACCTCGTGATCGACACCGCGAACGGCGTCGCGACGCTGCGCCCGGCGATCGGCGAGCTCGCCGACGGACGTCCGGTGATCGCGGTCGCGACGCACGGCCATTTCGACCACGTCGGCGGCCTCGCCGAGTTCGAGGACCGCCGCTGCCACGAGGCCGACGCCGCCGAGACCCGTTCGCCGTTCGCCGTGCGGATCGAGCGTGACGCCCAGCCCGAGGGCGTCGAGGAGATGTTCGCGTACTACGGCTTCGACGTGCCCGACCGCACGATCGCCGCGTTGCCGCACGACGGGTTCGACACGGCGTCGTGGGTCGCGCCCGGCGCCGACCCGACGTCGTTCGTGGGCGACGGCGATGTGATCGACCTCGGGGACCGACGCCTCGAGGTCCTGCACGTGCCCGGACACACGCCGGGCTCGATCGCGCTGTGGGAAGCCGCGACCGGCCTGCTCTTCAGCGGCGACACCGCGTACGTCGACGCCCGGCTGGGCTTCGACGACCTCGACGCGGCCGAGCGATCGCTGCGGCGTCTGCGGGACCTGCCCGTGCGCCGGGTGCACGCCGGGCACGAGCGTAGCTTCGACGGCCACGAGCTGCAGCTGCTGCTGGACCGGCTGCTCGGCGGCGGCCTCGACAGCCTCTAGTCTGTACCAGACTAGCCTTCGGGACCGTCGTCGCTCCGGACGCAGGCCCGAGGGTATCCTGCGCGCCATGAGCGAGCGCATCGTCCTCACGTCCGACCGGCTGATCGACACCGAACGGGGGGAGGTGCTCACCGATCGCGCGGTGGTCGTCGATGGCGACCGCATCGCCGGCGTGGTCGCTGCAGCGGATGCGCCGAGCGACTGCCGACGCATCGATCTCGTTGGGCACACGCTGCTTCCCGGGCTGATGGACATGCACTCGCACCTGATCGGCGACGACGACAACGGGCAGGGGTACGCCCAGCTCGTGATGCGCTCGAGCGCGCAGGAGGCGATCGTCGGGGTGCGGAACGCGCGGGCGACGGTCGAGGCCGGCTTCACGACCGTGCGCGACATCGGCACGTTCCGGGCATTCGTCGACGTGGCGCTCAAGCAGGGCATCGAGGCGGGATGGTTCCCGGGGCCACGGATGATGTGCGCAGGGGCCTACGTGACCACTCCCGGCGGGGCGGGAGACGTGACCGGGCTCGCGGTCGACGTGGACGAGGTCGTGCCGCGCGATCTGCGGTTCGGCGTCACGAGCGGGGTCGATGAGATGCGCTCGACCGTGCGGCAGGTGCTGCGGTACGGCGCCGACTTCATCAAGGTACTCGCGACCGGCGCGGTGCTCACGAGTGGCACGAAGCCGGGCATGCCGGAGTTCACCGAGGACGAGCTGCGCGCCGCGGTCGAGGAGGCCGAGGGGGCGGGCACGCATGTGGCCGCGCATGCGCACGGCGCCGAAGGCATCAAGCGGGCCGTGCGGGCGGGCTGCCGCTCGATCGAGCACGGCTCGCTGATGGACGACGAGGCGATCGAGCTGATGGCCGAGCGAGGCACGTACCTCGTGGCCGACATGTACGACGGCGACTACATGCTCGAGGTCGGACCGTCGCTCGGCTACACGGACGAGGTGATCGAGAAGGTCCACCTCACGAACGACGCACAGCGGGAGGGCTTCACGAAGTGCGTGAAGGCCGGGGTGCGCATCGCCTTCGGGACCGACTCGGGCATCGCCCCGCACGGCGTGAACGCCCGGCAGTTCCCCTACTACGTGCGGTACGGGCTCACGCCGATGCAAGCGATCCAGAGCGCGACGAGATGGTCGGCCGAGCTGATGCGCTGGGAGGACCGGGTGGGCACCGTATCGCCGGGCTTCCACGCCGACCTGATCGCGGTGCCCGGTGACCCGACCGACGACGTCGCGTTGCTCGAGCACGTCCCCTTCGTGATGAAGGGCGGCGAGGTCATCAAAGCCGTCACCTAGGCGGCGGTTGACAGTCAACAATCTTCCCGGATACCGTCCGGCCGTGAGCCGGGCCGGGTACGACGCGATCGTCGTCGGCGGGGGACACAACGGCCTCGTCGCCGGGTTCTACCTCTCCCGCGCGGGTCAGCGTGTCCTCGTGCTCGAGCGGCGGCCGTTCGTCGGCGGTGCTTGCAACACGGAGGAGTTCGCGCCGGGCTTCAGAGCCTCGACCGGCGCGTACGTGCTCTCGATGCTGCGCGAGTCGATCTGGCGGGACATGCGGCTCGTGCAGCGCGGGATCGTCGTCGACGCGGCCGGCCCGACGCTCAACCTCTACCCCGACGGCGCCCACTACTACCTGGGCGACGACATGGCTGCGAACGTGGACGAGACCCGGCGGTTCTCGACCGCCGACTCGCGCGCGTTGCCCAGGTTCGAAGAGGACCTGGCCGAGCTCGTGCAGGGGGTGCTTCCGTCGTTCGACCGGACGGCGCCCGAGCCGCGGGTGCGCTCGCTGAGCGATCTCCGTGAGCTGGCGAGATGGGGCCGCATCGGCCTACGGCAACGGAAGCGCCTCGCCGACCTCGCGTACCTCTTCTCGACGAGCGCGAACCGGTTCCTCTCGGAGCGGTTCGAGAGCGATCACGTGAAGGCCGCACTCGGGTGGCACGCGATCAACGACAGCGTGGCGGGCCCGTCGACGCCGGGCACGGCGTACGTGCTGCTGCACGACCATGCGAGCGAGGAAGCAGGTGGCGGCGTGCGCCAGTGGGGGTTCGTGCGGGGCGGCATGGGCGTGCTCGCGGCCACGATGGCCGACGCGGCCCGCGAGGCCGGGTGCGAGATCCGCTGCGACGCCGAGGTGGAACGGGTGCTCACGGGAGGCTCCCGAGCGGTCGGTGTACGCCTCGCTGATGGTGAGGAGATCCGTGCAGCCCGCGTGCTCTCGAACGCCGATCCGAAGCGCACGTTCCTCACGTTGTGCGAGCGGAACGACCTACCGGAGGACTTCGTCTCGCGCATCGAGGCGTACCGGTGTATGGGCACGAGCGTCAAGATCAACCTGGCGGTGAGTGAACTTCCGTACGTGAAGGGTCTGCCCGAAGGCGGGGTGCAGCCGTACCACACGGGCATCATGGAGTTGAACCCGTTCATCGCTGAGATGGACTTCCAGCAGGCGCAAGCGACGCTCGGCATCGCCGCGGACCCGGCCCACATCGAGCTGTGCTTCCCGACGGTGCACGACCCGTCGCTCGCGCCCGAGGGCAAGCACATCGTCACGATCGACGTGAACTCGCAGCCGTACACGCTGCGCGATCAGCACTGGGACGACATCAGGGAGGACCGAGCCGACCGGGTGATCGCCACGATCGCGGAGCATTTCCCGAAGCTGCCCGATCTGATCGAGCACCGAGAGGTCGTCTCGCCGCTCGACATGGAACGGCTCATGGCGCTCACCGGCGGGCATGCGTTGCACGGCGACATGGCCCCCGACCAGCTGCTGTTCCTCCGGCCGGTGCGGGGATGGGCGGACTATCGAACACCGATCCGCGGGCTCTACCTCTGCGGAGCTGGCACCCACCCGGGTGGCGGGGTCACCGGGGCGAACGGACGGAACGCGGCGCGTGAGGTCCTGCGGGACGCGCGCGGCGCACGGAGATAGGAGGGGTACATGGCACGACGGCGACACCGCGCCCGTTCGGGCGGCATGGCGAGGCGGGACTTCCTGAAGGCGACGGCAGCCGGCGCCGCCGGCCTGGCCGCCGGTCTCGGCTCCGCGGCTCCGGCGCTCGCACGCAGTTCGTCGGGCTTGGCGCCTGCGCCACGTCCACTCGGCGCGGCGGTGGGCGGGGGCCTCGAGGTCGCCGGACCCGAGTTGGCCTTGCCGCCCGGATTCACCTACAAGACGTTCGGGCTCTTCGGGTCTGCGATGCAGGACGGCTTCCCGACCCCTCCCATCCACGACGGCATGGGTGTCTTCGCGGATGGGTCGGGCCTGCGCATCGTGCGCAACCACGAGCTGGGTGATGGCAACGACATCGCGCGCGGCTCGGTCGTCGGTCTGCCCTCGACCGCCTACGACCGTAAGGGTCCGGGATGCACGACCACGCTGTTGCTCGACGACAACGCCGATCTGGTCGAGAGCTTCGTGAGCGCGAACGGCATGGACTCGAACTGCGCCGGCGGCGCGACGCCATGGGGCACCTTCCTCACGTGTGAGGAATCGACGATCGGGAGGTCGTCCGATCGCGACAAGTCACACGGCTATGTGTTCGAGGTCGATCCGTTCATCGACGCCTCCCAACCGGTCAAGCCGCTGCGCGCGATGGGCCGGTTCGTGCACGAGGCTGCGGCGGTCGATCCGGACAACGGCGTCGTCTACCTGACGGAGGACAACAACCCGGACTGCTTCTACCGGTTCGTGGCCGACACGTTCGGCGACCTCCGTCGCGGGACCTTGCAGGCGCTCAGGATCAAGGGTCAGCCGGGCTACAACACCGTGACCGGCCAGACCGTGGGCGAGGTACTGCCGGTCGACTGGGTCACGATCCCCAACCCCGACCGCCCGGAAGCCGAAGACGATCCCCGTACGATCCTGCACGTGGCTCGCGGCCGGGGGGCCGCCAGGTTCATGAGCGGCGAGGGGTGCACGATGGTGGGGAACAGCGCCGTCTTCGACTCCTCCGACGGCGGGGACGCGGAGCTCGGGCAGATCTGGAAGTACACGCCCACGACCAGCATCGGCGATCTCGACGAGGAAGGCGAGCTCGAGCTCCTCTACGAGTCCTCCGACCGCAAGGTGCTCGACGGACCCGACAACCTGTGCACGAGTCCGGGCGGACAGATCGTGATGGCCGAGGACGGCAAGGTGAACGCGAGCTTCGTTCGGGCGCTGAGGGATGATGGCACGATCGTGAACGTCGCGAAGAACCTCGTGCCGATGCGGAAGTCGATCCTCGACGCCTCGGGCAAGATGTACGACCCCTACGTGCCCAACGACGGCAGTACGATCGCCGACGGCCTCGGGTACTCGGAGTTCGCCGGCCCACGGTTCAGCCCCGACGGCACGTGGTTGTTCGTGAACATCCAGGTGCCCGGTATCACGTGCGCGATCACGGGAGACTGGGGAGGCCTCGGCTTGTGAGTGACGGCGACCTGCCGCGAGTCGTCTCGACCCCGCCGGGGCCCAAGGCGCGCGACATCCTCGAACGCCAATCCGCTGTGCTCTACCGCGGGCTGGCCGACGAGGTCGGGCCGTTCGTGATCTGCCGGAAGTCCGGCTACGAGGTCGAGGATGTCGACGGCAACGTCTACCTCGACTGCATCAGCGCGATGGCCTCGGTTCCCGTGGGGGCCGCTCGCACGGACATCACCGAGGCGGCGGTCGAGGCGCTCCGTCGCTACGGCAACGAGGACACCCACTACTACTCGCACGAGTACATGCTCCCGCTCGCCGAGCGGCTCGTGGCGATCGCGCCCGGCGGGCTCTCGCGGGTCGACATCGCGCTGAACGGCACCGAGGCGGTCGAGACGGCCGTGCGATTCATGCGCCGGGCGACCGGACGTCCGATCGTGATCGGGTTCATGGGCGGCTACCACGGGGAAGCCGGCACCGCCGGCGCGATCGGGGCGGAGACGAGCGATCTCTCGTACGGCTACCGAGCTCTGATGCCGGGCTTCGTGCACGTGCCGTACCCGAACCCGTACCGCACGCCGTTCACCGCCCGCCCGGGCGGCACGGGTGACGGGACCGTCGACTACATGCGCGACTTCCTGCTGCATCACGCGATCGACCCGCGCGAGGTCGCCGGATTCGTGATCGAGCCGGTGATGGGGTCGGGCGGGTGTGTCGCGCCTCCCGGGGGGTTCTGGTCCGCGCTGGCAGACCTCTGTCGCGAGTTCGACTTCCTGCTCTGTGCCGACGAGGTGAAGACGGGGTTCGGCCGCGCCGGCACGATGTTCGCCGTGGAGCGCTTCGGGGTCGAGCCGGATCTGATGGCCTTGGGGAAGTCGATGGGCGGCGGCGTGATGCCGATCGGGGCGTTGCTCGGCACCGATGCCTCGATGGACTTCGACGATGTCTCGACCGGCTCGACCTGGTCATGGCTGCCCGCGGCGTGCGCGGCGGCGCTCGCGACGCTGGACGTGTTCGAACAGGAGCCGATCCTCGAGAACGTGTTGGCCCTGGAAGCCGCGGGCCTCGAGGGGCTCCACGGGCTCGCCGACCGGTACGAGGCGATCGGCGACGTCCGCGCGACCGGCTGCTTCATGGCGGTCGAGTTCGTGAAGGACCGCGAGACGAAGGAACGCGACCTCGAGCTCCAGGAACGGGTGGCGTGGGGGTGCCTGCGTCGCGGCCTGCTGATCGACCCGTCGACGACGTCGCTCAACATCCAGCCGTCCCTCGTGATGCCGGTCGAGGAGATGTCGACCGTGTTCGGCATCATCGACGAGTCGATCGCCGAGGCGACCGGGCCCTTCGGCGGATCGCGGGTGTGAACGACGCCGACGCGCGTGCGTGGGTCTCGCGGGAGCTGCTCGACCTCGTCGCGATCCGATCCCCGTCCGGGAAAGAGCACGACGCGGTCGATCACCTCGAGGCTCGTTCCGCGGCGTGGGGGGTGCCGGTCGGTCGCATGCCTGTCGACGGAGCGGCCGACGACCTGCTGATCGGCTGGTCCGATCGCCCGGCGCTGCTGCTCACCGCCCACATCGACACGGTGACGCCGACGTGGTCGTGGGAAGCGTCGCTCGACGGCGACGTGGTGCGCGGCCTCGGCGCCGGCGACTGCAAAGGCTCAGTGATCGCGTTCGCGCTCGGCATCGTGCTCGCCCTCGAGCGCGGGGTCGACCTCGGGTCGCTCCCGGTCGCGCTCGGCGTGTGCACCGACGAGGAGCTGCTCGGGCGAGGCTCGATCGTGATGGCGAACGAGCTGCAGCCGAGGTACGTGATCGCGGGCGAGCCGAGCCGGCTCGAGGTCGGCGTCGCCGAGGCCGGGTTCGTCGACGCGATCTGCGACGTGCGCGGCGCGTCGGCGCACGGATCGTTCCCCGAGCTCGGCGACAACGCGATCGAGAAAGCCGTCCGGCTGCTGCTGGCGGTGCACGAGGAGCCATTCACCCGCACCGAGCACCCGATGCTCGGTCGCAACGTGCCGGGCACCCTGTGGATCGAGGGCGGCGGCGAGCTGCACGTCGTGCCCGACCGCGCCAGGCTTCGCATCGAGATCCGCGTGGTGCCCGGGGGCCCGTCGGCGCTCGAGATCGAGTCGAGGGTGCGTGGGCTCGCAGCCGACCACGATGCCGAGGTCGAGCTCGTCGAGGAGAGCGTGGAACCGTTCGAGACCGACGCGAGCTCGCCGCTCGTCGGTGCCCTGCTCGATGCGACCGAGCAGATCGGTGGATCGCGTGCGGCGACGATCGGGGTGCCCGCGTGGACCGACGCGCACAACTTCGTCGACCTGGCGGGCTCGCAGGCCGTCGTGTGGGGCCCTGGCGACTTCGGGCTCGCGCACGACGCCGCCGAGGAGGTCGCGGTCGACGAGGTGGTCATCGCCGCCCGCATGGTCGAGGCGCTGCTCGCGCGCGCGGGGGGGTGGCTGCCGTGATCCCCCTGGACCGTTTCGACGAGCTCGCAGGTGGCCTCAACCACCCCGAGGGCGTCGCGTGGAACCCCGTCGACGGCCGTGTGTACGCGGGCGGGGAAGGTGGCGAGATCTACGCGGTGACGCTGGATGGTGACGTGACGCAGGTCGGGTCGAGCGGCGGCTCGATGCTCGGCATCGCGGTCGACGGGCGTGGACGGGTGTACGCGTGTGACGCCGGGAAGGGCGAGATCGCGCGATGGGATCCCGCGACCGGCGAGGTCGGCACGTACGCACGGGGGGTCGGCGGCGAGGACATGGACTGCCCGAACGTCGCGGCCTTCGGCCCCGACGGAGTGCTCTACGTGACGTGCTCGGGCGAGGACGGTCGCCCCGAGATCCTGCGTATCTCGCCCGGGGGCGGTCACGTCGAGCGATGGACCGACACGGCGCCCGGGTACCCGAACGGCGCGCTCGTGACGCCCGATGGCGGCGCCCTCGTCGTGGTCGAGGCGCACGAGCAGCGCGTGGTGCGCGTACCGATCCTCGATGACGGGTCCGCGGGTCAGCCGTCGCTCGTCGCCGAGGTCCCCGATACCGATCCAGACGGCATCGCGCTCGCCGCCGACGGCGCCTATTGGGTGACGCTCTACCGACCCGACGGTCTCGTGCGGATCGATCCCACCGGTACCGTCGAGGTCGTCGTCGACGACCACCTCGCCTCGACGTTCGACGCACCGACGAACATCGCGTGGGCGGGGGAGGGCCTCGACCGCGCCGTGATCGCGAACGTCGGTGACACGTTCCTGTCGATCGCCGATGTCGGGGTGATGGGGACTCCCCTGCACCTGCCCCTCGTCGATTGAGACCCCGCTAAGAGTTGACAGGAGCTTCCAGCAGCTCGTGCAGCTTCGTGGTCGTGTTCCAGTTGCGGATCGTCATCTGCTGGTAGATCGGCATCGACGCGACCCGGGGGAGGCGGCTCTGGGTCGCCCGGCTGGTGAGCCGGGAGAAGTACAGGACGCCCGTGCCCGGAGCCGCCGCATCGACGCCCTCCTTCGTCGGCACGTCGAGGAGCGCGGCAGCGGCCGTGAGCGATGGCTTCAGGAAGACCACGTCGTAGCGGAACCGTGATGGGTCGTCGCCGAAGCCCGCCGGCGCGTCCGCGACGACCGACCTCATCTGGCTCGCGCTCCGCAGCACCACGCTCGCGTCGTAGTGATCGAAGCTCGCCGAGAGCATCCGTTCGATCCGGGCGGTGAGTTCCGCCCGGCGCTCCCGGCCGGCGCTGAACACGACGTTGCCGCTCTGGATGTACGTCGTCACATCGTCGAAGCCGTGATCGGTGAAGCACGCTGCGAGGGCTGGCATGCGGATCAGGTTCTTGCCTCCGACGTTGATACCGCGCAACAGCGCCACGTACCTCGCCATGAAGCCAGCCTAGCCCGAGGCACGCACGGCAACCCAGGTGTAGACTGTCGACAACTTGGTATCCACGCTCGCTGATCTCGAGATCGCGACGTTCGCGGTCGACGAGGTCGTCGAGGGGACCCAGACAGGGTGGAGCGAGGGCGTTCTCACGCTCGCGCTACCGCAGCTCGCGGTCGGAGCCGGCTCGTCCCCGGCGCTGGCGGAGGCCACGGTCGAGGTCGTCCGTCCCGGCGATCACGTCCGCATCTCGAACGTCCTCGACGTCGTGCTGCCAACGGCCCGCGTCGCCGACGCTCGCCTGCACCGCCTCGACGGCGTCGCGGTCGTGACCGTGTGCGACTGGAGGGCCGCCGGGTACGCGGCGGCCGACGAGCTTCCCGACGCCATCATCGATATGACCGGGCCTGGCGCCGATCGCAGCCCCTGGGGCGCCGGCATCGACGTGGTCCTTCGATGCGTGCCCGCGCCGGGCGTCGGGGTGGCCGATGCCGACCGCGCGGTGCGGGAGCTCGGCGGCGACCTCGGGCACGCGCTCGCCGCGTGCACGGCCGGTGCCCCCGCCGGCGACGTGTTCACGATCGGGCAGCTGCCTCCGGCCGACGCGACGTTGCCCGCGATCGCGGTCGTGCTGCAGGTCGCATCGGAAGGCCCGCTGCTCGACACCCTCCTCGACGGCGAGCCGCTCGGCGTGTTCGAGCCGGTGGTGCTCGAGGAGCGCGAGCTGCACGAAGGCCGGCTGACGAACGGGGCGTACGACTGGCCCGGAGTGCGCAACGTGACCGCGGTGTATCAGGACCCGGCGGTGCCGCGGGAGCTCCGAGCCCGACATGGGCGAGACCTCCGCTTCGCCGGCATCGTGCTAGCGCCCGGCTACCTCGACGGCGCCGAGCAGAAGCGCCTTGCCGCGGAGGCATCGGCCGAGCTCATCGCCGGACTCGGCGCCGACGGCGTGGTCTGCACCACCTTCTCGAGCGGCAACTCCCACACCGACACGATGCTCACCGTGCAGGCCTGCGAACGCGGCGGGATCGGCGCCGTCGGGCTCGTGTGCGAGACGAACGGCGGCTTGACCGACCACGTGCCGGAGGCCGACTGCCTCGTGAGCACGGGCAACGAGGACGAGCTCGTCGACGCGTGGGTCCCGCACCGGGTGATCGGTGGCGAGGAGCACGCGCGCGTGGGCGAGCGCGTCCCCGCGGTGCACTACGTCGGCGGGCTCGTGCAGACCGGCGACGCGCGATGGACGGCGGTCCCGGCGTGAGCGTCGTCGTGCACTACCTGAACCAGTTCTTCGCCGGCCTCGGCGGGGAGGAAGCGGCCGGCCACGAGCCCGTGAAGCTCGACGGCGCCCAGGGACCGGGCCGGGGCCTCGCCGCCGCCGGGCTCTCGATCGACGTGACACTCGCCTGCGGCGACGACTACTTCGGCGAACGCGAATCGGAGGCGCTCGCGGCCTTGCTCGGATGGCTGGACGAGATCGGCCCCGACGTGCTCGTCTGCGGGCCGTCGTTCGGGTCCGGCCGCTATGGCTACGCGTGCGGCGTGCTCGCGCGGGAAGCCGGCCGGCGCGGCGTACCCGTCGTCGCGGCGATGACCCCCGACTCGCCGGGCGTGCTCGCCGCCGAGGGTGCCGCCTACGTCGTACCGACGGGATCGAACGTCGCGGGCATGCGCGAGGCGTTGCCGGTCCTCGCCTCGCTGGCTTCCCGGCTCGCATCGGGCGATCCGGTCGGGGGTCCCGAGGACGAGGGATACCTGCCCCGCGGACTCCGTATGAACGCCCTCGTCGAACGCACCGGCGCCGAGCGTGCGATCGAGCTGCTGCTGGCGAAGCTCGCCGGTGACGTGCGGACCGAGGTTGCACCGCGCGGCGACCACGTCGCACCGGCCCCTCCCGTCGAGGATCTCTCCTCCCTGCGGCTCGCGCTCGTCACCGAAGCGGGGTGTGTCCCCCAGGGCAATCCGGACCGTCTCCCCACGCGCCGCGCGAACGTGTGGCTGCGATACGACCTCGCCGACGCGAGCACCCTCGCCCAGGGGGACTACGAGTCGGTGCACGCGGGGTTCGACACCACCGCCGCGAACGCGGACCCGAACAGGCTGGTGCCGCTCGACGCTGCACGCGCGCTCGAGCGCGAGGGGGTCTTCGGCGCCTTGCACGATGCGTTCTACACGACGAGCGGCGTGGATACCCCGGTTGCGGTGGCGGCGCGCCACGGTCAGGAGATCGCGGCCGAGTTGCGGGAGGCGCAGGTCGGGGCGGTGATCCTGACCGGCACCTGAGGGACCGGCACGCGCTGCGGGGCAGTGCTGACGAAGGAGTTCGAACGAGAGGGCATCCCGACCGTGTTCGTGACCGCGTTGCCGACGATCGCACAGATGGTGGGGGCGAACCGCATCGTGCGGGGCGTCGCGATCACGAACCCCACCGGCGACCCCTCGCTCGCGCCGGGCGACGAGCAGGCGATGCGGGTCGCGCTCGTGCGCCGCGCGCTGGTGATGCTCGAGACCGACGTCGAGCCGCGCACCGTGTGGGAGGTCACGTCGTGACGAGACGTGCCGCGCTGACATCGGCCTCGTTCGTGCTCGAGCATGTGCCCGACCTCGTCCGGTACGGGTCCAAGCCGTCACGCGAACCGCAGCAGATCGAGGCGCTCACCGCCGGGCTCCGTCCGTTCGAGGACGCGGTGGCCTACCCGCCGAACCAGGTGTTCATCGGCAACCTCGCTCCCGCCGACCTGTGGGAGCGAACTCGCGACTGGTGGCGCTTCCCGGTCGAGGCTGCGACCCCCAGCGGCACTTCCGGCGACGTTATGGACCAGCACACCTTCTACGAGCTGCTCGCCGAGGTCGACCAGTTCGACCTGATGCGCTTGGGTGCCGAGCCCGAGCCGGGTCAGCTCGCGTTGCAGCGAGGCGACGAGGTCGTCGGTGCGTTCGCGGGCGACCACGAGCATGACGAGACGCTCACCCCTCACGTGTTGCTCGAGAACCTGTCGATCAAGGCCAGCGGGGTGCACGCGCTGCGACACCT
Organism: uncultured Actinomycetes bacterium; assembly: GCA_963734685.1. GTDB lineage: Bacteria > Actinomycetota > UBA4738 > UBA4738 > HRBIN12 > JAOUEA01. Next base: position 1,442,646 of record CAVTIC010000001.1, read on the forward strand.
GCTCCAGACCACCGGCACCGATCCGGCCTCGATCTCCCACGCGATCGGCTGCGGCGAGGAAGCCGTCGGCGATCGGTACCAGCGCGGCGGCGGGAACGTCGCGAAAGCGATCGCCGAGCACTGCGGCCTGACGCGCTCGAGCGGGGTCGACGTGAAGTCGTTCTGCGCCGCCCCGGTCCACGCGCTCGTGGTCGCCGCCGCCCTGATCGAGGCCGGTATCGAGGAACGCGTCGTCGTCGTGGCGGGCGGGTCGATGGGCAAGCTCGGCATGAAGTTCGAGGGCGCCTTGTCGAAGGGGTTCCCGATCATCGAGGACGTGCTGGCGGGCATGGCCGTGCTCCTGGAGCCCGCCGACGGCTCGAACGGGCCCGTCGTGCGGACCGACGCCGTGGGGCGCATGCCGGTGGACGCGGGCGGCGCGCCCCAGGCGCAGCTGGAGGCGCTCGTCGGCGCACCGCTCGACGAGATGGGCATCCGGATCGGAGACGTCGACACCTTCGCGACCGAGATCCACAACCCCGAGATCACGGAACCGCAGGGCGGGGGTGACGTCGCCGATCGCAACTACAAGATGCTCGCCGGGCTCGGCGTCGTGCGCGGCGAGTGGGAACGTGCCGAGATCGCCTCGTTCTCCCTCGCGCACGGCATGCCCGGGTTCTCGCCGACGCAGGGCCACATCGCGAGCGCCGTGCCGTGGATCCCGCACGCGCTCGCCGGCATGCGCACCGGCCAGCTGCACCGAACGATGCTGATCGCGAAGGGATCCCTGTTCCTCGGCCGGCTCACGAGGCTGTGGGACGGCGTATCCGTGACGCTTGAGACGTGACCGAGGAGGACATGGAAGGAGGTCCGATGATCGAGGCCACCGTGGAGACGTTCGGCGAGCTGAGCCGCGAGGGTGAAGTGCTCGTCGACATCTGGGGACCGCAGTGCCAGCCCTGCCTGGCGCTGATGCCGGCGGTCGAGGCATTGGCCGAGACCTACGCGGACCGTGTGCGGTTCCTGAAGGTGAATGCGCCGGAGAATCGCAAGATTTGCCGCGACCTTCGCGTGGCGGGCCTGCCGGCGTACGTGACGATGCGCGACGGCGTGGAGGTCGAGCGACTGACGAGCAACGGCACGACGCCGGAGCAGATCGAGGAAGCGATCGTCCGACTCGTGAACGGCGCGCTCGCCGTGGGTCCGCCGATCCCGGAACACCTGAGGGGGTGAGGACCACATGGAGCTCAGAGGCAAGAAGGTGATCGCGCTCGGAGAGCGCGACAGCGTGCCGGGCGAGGCGATCGCCGAAGTGGCGCGCAGCGCCGGCGCCGAGGTGATCGAGGTGCGAACGGAGTGCTTCGTCTGAACGGCCTCCGGCGCCATGGATCCTGAGAACCAGGCGTTGATCAAGCGGATCGTCGATGAGCACGGCGCCGAGGGCATCGTGGTGATGCTCGGCGCGGCCGACGCGGAAGCGGTCGAGGTGGCCGCAGAGACCGTCCGCGAGGGCGACCCGGCCTGGGTGGGTCCGTTGGCGGGGGTCCAGTTGGGACTTCCCGTGCTGCACGTGTTCGAGGACGAGGTGAAGCGTCAGGCCGACGCGTCCGTCTACGAGGCGCAGGTCGGCTTCTTCGAGATGACCCTCGACGTGGACGAGGTGAACCAGGCGATGAAACGAGCACGCGGCGACGTGAGCTAGCGTCGCTTCTCGATCTCGAGCGTCGCGGTCGTGGGGGCCGAGATCGTCTGGGCTCCGGAGTCGAGGTTCAGGTCGAACGAACCGACGGGCATCGTGAGCTGCCAGGTCGTCCGCCGGCACTTCGCCGTCTGGACGACGTCCTTAGCGCCCTTGGTCCACGACATCGTTCCGCCTGGTTGGAAGAACGGCGTCGCGATATCGCTCGAGATCTCGACCGTGGTCGGCGTCGTCACGATCACCTCGACGTCGCCGAACGCGAGCACGGTGTGCGCGATCGTGACGATCGCGGAGGTCTCGTACTGCTGGAATGCCAGTCCTTCATCGCGACCGTCGGTGCCCGCGTTCAGCAGGTACCCGCCCCCGGGTGTTGGCTGGGAGCTCGTCAACAGCGTGCCCGGGTCGCAGGTGTTCGGGTAGACACAGTCGTTGCCGGTGTACCTGATCCGTTCGATCGAGGCCCGCACGTGCGAGACGTTCACCTCGGTGGGCATCTGCGGGTCGACGTATCCCGGGAGGAACGTCACGGAACCTCGCAACACGCCCTTGCGGACGCTCCGGTTCGACAGCACGTCGCCCGTCCTCGGACAGCGGCTCTTCGAGGTCGTGATCGCGCTCAGGTCCTCGAGGTCCATGAAGATCGCGCCGTAGGCCGGGATCAGTCCCGTGTCGAGGCCCACCTGACGCAGCTCGCCGTTCACGCTCAGCGAGCCGGCTGCGAGATCGAACGCCCAGGCGTGCACCTGGAACGGTCGGCTCCCCGTGGTCGCGTTCCGCTGCGCGATGATGCGCAGGTTGGGGTCGTCGGGGGGAACGCCCGGTCCGGACCGGCTCTGCGTGGCTTCGATCATCCAGCGGTACGGCGAGCCGTCGACCCGGAACCGCCTGGACCGGAGCGTCGTGTCCGAGGCGCCGGCTATCCCTTGCTGCGGGATCGGCGGCTGGAGGGCTCGCTCGGCGCTCTCGGGACTCGGCGCTGCCGTCGCGACCCCGAGCGCGCCGGACAGCAGGATCACTGTGAGCACTGGAACGATGACGCGGGTGCGGCGCGGGCTGATCACGGGTGCATCCCCTCCGGCGGTGGTCGACGACGCCGACGGTATCGGTCCCAGGAGGCCGATTCCACACCATGCGGCATCCGATCGGTCCGTCCTGTCGACGACGGGCCGATCGTCGTTGCCGCGGCGGCCGGGCACTGCGACCGTGGCATGAGGAAGGAGGTTCCGATGCCGTACGAGGTCACGATCAAGGAGGAACGGGACGAGCTGGTTGCGTCGATCCGCACCCGCATCACGCCCGAGCGCATCCCCGAGGTGATCCCCGACGCGTTCGAGCGCCTGATGGGCTGCGTCGGTCCGATCGGATACGGCGAGGGCATGCCCGGCATCGTGATGCACGAGATGCGGGAGCCGGAAGTGGCCGACATCGAGGTCTTCATGCCGGTCGCGGATCGGTTCGATCCGCCGGCCGGCGTCGAGGTGACGACCCTTCGTGGTGGCACGATGGTAGCGACCGTGCACACCGGCTCGTACGACGAGTGCGGTCCGGCGTATGAGGCCCTCACCGAATGGATCGACGAGCACGGGCGGCAGATCGTCGGCCCGCCTCGCGAGCACTACCTGAACGACCCGCACGTGGTCGGCATGGAACGCGCGGAGACGGAGATCGAGTTCCCGGTGATGTGACGCCGGAGTGACGCCGTTACCCGAGTCGGCTCAGCCCGTCAGCGGCCGGTCGGGCGGCGGGAGGGGTGGCGCGTCGGTCTGGTCGTACCAGCCGCCGCCCCCGAGTTCGCCGCCGTCGACGATCAGCGTCTGCGCGCTGATGAATCGCGCGTCGTCGCTCGCGAGGAACAGCACCGCCATCGCCTGGTCCCGGGGGGTGCCGGCATGCCGTAGGGGGACGCGCCCGAGGTAACGCCGTACGAGCTCCCGCTCGGCTGGATCGGCTGCCATCTCGGCCTCGGCCTCGGGGGTGATCGTCTCACCCGGCGCCACGCAGTTCGCGCGGATGCCGTGATGGCCCATCTCGTGGGCGAAGGCCTTGGTGAGCGCGACCAGGGCGGCCTTCGACGCGTTGTAGACCGACTCGGCCGACTCGTTCTGGAACGCGTTGGCGCTCGCGACGTTCACGATCGTCCCGGGCGAGCCACGATCGATCCAGTGGCGGCAGGCCTCTTGCATCGTGAGCATCGGGGCGCGCACGTTCACGGCGAACGTCGCGTCGAACTCGCCGGCGCCGACGTCGAGCGCCGGACCGTCGGGCTGGAGCCCCGCGTTGTTCACGAGCACGTCGACGCCACCGACCGCGTCGATCGCCCTGGTGATGACCCCACGGGCGGATCCCACACCGCTCAGGTCGGCGACATGGATCGCCAGGCGGCTGCCGGGGTGAGCCGTGATCAGGGCGTCGAGGCCGTCGGCGAGCACGTCCGTGGCCAGCACCGTGGCGCCCTCCTCGAGGAAGGCCTCCACGATGCCGCGCCCGATCCCGCGTGAGGCACCCGTCACGACCACGCGTCGTCCCTCGAACCGCATGCGCTCCCTCCTCATGCGCCCGCCCGGACGAGCGCGATCGTGGCTTCCTCGACCGCCCGATCATCGAGCTCGACGCCGAGACCGGGCCCCTCGGGCGCGTGCACCAGCCCATCCTGCCCCGTTCGGATCGGGGTGCGCACCCCATGTTCGAACGGCTCGGGCGGCACCGGCTGCTCGAAGAACGCGGTGCGCCCATGGGCGGTGGCCACGTGCAGGTTCGCTGCCTGGATCACCGAGTGGCCATAGCTGATCAGCTCGACATCGAGCCCTGCGGCGTCGGCCACCTCCATCAACCGGTGCGCAGCCGTCGGGCCGCCGGCGAACGAGACGTCGAACCGCAGGGCATCCCAGGGCGGGTCCCGCAACGCGTCGGCCACGAGCCGCGGCTCCCAGATCGCGTCGCCGGCGGCGAGCACCGGCACTCCGGGTACGGCGCGCCGCAGCCACCGGAAGCCGTCGAGGTCGAAGTCCGGGAGCGGGGCCTCGAACCAGCGGGCGCCGACGTCGGCGCAGGCCCGGGCGACCAGCGCAGCGCCTTCTCGCTCGTACCGTCCCTCGGCGTCATGCATCATCGTGAGCGAGGGGAAGGCCGCGCTCACCGATCGGATGAGCGCGGCGTCGCGCTCCGGATCGCCCCAGGCGTGAAGCTTCACGGCCGTGAAGCCGGCATCCACCCAGTCCTCGATCGACGCCAGATACTCGACCTCGTCTCCCAGCAGGGGGATCGACGCGTACGAGCGGAGCGTCGTCGCGTCGGGGTCACCGCCCAACTCGACCCGGAGCGGTTGCCCGTCTCGCCGAGCCGCGAGATCCCACAGCGCGATGTCGATCGTGGAACGGACGGCAGGCGGGAACGGGGACGTCCCGCCCTCGGTGAGCATCGACTCGATCCGGCCTCGGTCCTCCGCATCCATGCCGATCAGACGGGGCAGGATCGAGCGCAGGGTCTCGAGCGGCGATCGATCCCACCCGCCGAACGTGTCGGAGTCGTACGCGCCGACGCCGGTGGCTCCGTCGGCGTCGGTGACGCGGACGAGGGTCGTCGTGGTGTACACCTCGTCGGAGAACGAGGTATAGCGGAAACGCTCGACCTCGGGTGCCAGGGTCCGCGCCTCGGCCAGCGCGATCGGGTTCATCGAGGAAGGGCCGCCTCACATCGTCGTTGGTCAACAGTCGACACTGCCGTGCTAGGCTCCGCGGGATGACCGAGCACCCGACCACCTTGCGCCCCCTCGCTGCGCCGCGATCGCTCGCAGAGGATGCCGCGGACCGCATCCGCGAGCAGATCCTCGGCGGCGGGTTCCGTCAGGGGGAGCACCTGGTCGAGGCGAAGATCGCCGACCAGCTCAACATCAGCAGAGGCCCGGTTCGGGAAGCGTTCAAGCTGCTCCGAGCGGAGGGGTTGTTGAACGAGGAACCCCGTCGCGGCACGTTCGTCGTGAGTCTCACGGCGCAGGACGTGCGCGACATCTACGGGCTCCGCGCGGCGCTGGAGGGTCGCGCCGCGCGGCTGATCGCCCGGTCTCGGGACCCGGTCGCGCTCGCCCGGTTGCGGGAGCTCGCCGACGACATCGACCGTGCGGTCACGACGGGCGATTCGGTGGCGGTCAGCCGCGCCGATCTCGCCTTCCATGAGGGGCTCTGTGAGCTGTGCGGCAACTCGCGCATCCACGAGGTGTTCATGCGGTACGTGCCGACCCTCCGCGGCCTGCTCCGGCTCGACGAGCAGGTGCTGGGCTCCCTCGACGAGATCTCGCTCCAGCACCGTCCGTTCGCCGAGGCGATCGGATCGGGCGACGAGGAGACCGCGGCGCGCCTGCTGAGCGAGCACGCGGAGCATGCCGGCGAGCTGATCGCCGGCGTGCTCGCGTCGAAGGGATGACCCCGTGATCCGCCTTCGCGTGGAGCTGGTACATCCGGATGGCTGTCGGTGGCCGTCGATGCGCGGAGTCTGACACCACGGTCAACGGTTGACAATCTGCAAGTTCGCCCGATACGGTCGCGAGGCCGGTGACCGGCGGAGATCTCGAGGGGGGTCGCAGGATGGCGTGGAACAGGTTCCTTCGCGGCTCGGCGATCGCCGCGACGCTCGTGTTCGCCCTCGCCGCGTGCGGGAGCGGTGGCGACGAGCCCGCCGGGGGCGGCACGGAGACCGGCGACCCTGCCGATCCCGCGTCGGTCACCGGCACGATCCGCCTCTACTCCTACTCCGACGGCTTCGACCCCGAGTACATGGAGACGTTCTTCGAGACATACCCCAACATCGAGCTCGAGACCGCCGGGTTCGGCAGCAACGAGGAGGCCGTCGCGAAGATCCAGGCCGGGTTCGAGGCCGACGTGGTGAACAGCTGCGTCGACGAGGCGACGCTCGAGATGGTGAACAGGGGCATGTATCAGCCGCTCGACACGAGCCGGCTCGAGCATTGGGACGACATCTGGCCCGGCATGAAGGAGCTGCCCGGCGTGGTCGTCGACGGCGAGACCTTCATCGTGCCGGTCGACGCCGGGACGGCGGGCATCATGTACAACGCCGACGAGATCACGACCCCGCCGGACTCGTGGACCGACCTGTTCGACCCCCAGTACGCGGGCCGCGCGTCGATGGAGAACCTTGCGATCACGGCGCTCGACGTCGGCGCGCTCGCCAACGGCATCGCGAACCCGCTCGAGATGACCCCCGAACAGCTCGAACAGGTCAAGCAGTACCTGATCGACAACCGTGGCCAGTTCCGCACCTTCTGGCACGGCGAGGCCGACGTGAAGGCCCAGTTCAAGGCCGGCGAGATCGTGATCGCGAGCGGGTACCCGGGGATCGCGAAGGATCTTCGGGAGAAGGACGGCGTGAACGTGCAGTTCGCCGTGGCGAAGGAAGGCCAGATGCTCTGGACCTGCGGGTACGGCATCAGTCCCGACATCGCCGATGAGAACCTCGACGCGGCCTACGCCCTGCTCAACTGGTACACGAGCCTGCCCCCGCAGATCTACGCCGCGACGAACTGGAGCTACCTCACGTCGAACAAGGGCATCATCGAGGCGGTGCCGGCGAAGGTCGTCGAGGAGGCCTCGCTCGACTTGCTGTTCACGCTCGAGAACGCGATCCCGGCGAGCCCGCCCGACGATTACGCCTCGTGGGTGGCCGCGTGGACCGAGGTGAAGGCGTCGTAGTGGCGGCCCAGGCGGTCGAGCGACCGGGCCTCGTCATCACCGACGTGGCCGGCGCCGCCCGGTGGCGACGGCGGCGCGCCCTGAACACCTGGAGCTGGCGAGCGTTCCTCATCCTCGTGGGCCTGATGCTCTTCGGCCCGCTCGTGATCCTCGTGCTGTTCTCGTTCAACGACTCGAACGTGCTCGCGTTCCCGCTCGAGGGCGTCACGACGAAGTGGTACGCCGAGGCACTGTCGGACCCGACCCTGCGCAAGGCCCTCGCCAACTCGTTCGCGGCAGCGTTCGTCGTGGCGCCGCTCTGTCTGGTGCTCGGCACGCTCGCTGCGTTCGGGCTCACGCGGTTCCGGTTCCGTGGGCGCGGCGTTGTCGGTGGGCTCGTGGGCGCGCCGCTCGTGCTGCCCTGGCTGATCATCGGCATCGCCGCGCTCATGGGCTACGCGCGCGCGAACATCGATCTGAGCCTGAAGACGGTGATCGCGACGCAGACGGTCTGCACGTTCCCGCTGGTGACGGCGATCGTGGCCGCGCAGCTGTTCCGGTTCCAGCGGGTGCAGGAGGAAGCGGCGATCGACCTCGGGTGCTCGCGGCTGCAGGTGCTCCGGCACATCATCCTGCCGCACATCGCCCCGGCCCTCGTGGCGGCCGGCATCTTCGCGTTCGCGTGGTCGTTCAACAACTACGAGATCAGCGCGTTCGTGCTGGGCTTCCAGCAGACCTTCCCGGTCTGGGTCTACTCGAACGTGCGGAACCCCGACCACACGGCGATCGTGAACGCGATCTCGGCGTTGATCTCCGCCGCGCAGGTCGTGTTGATCTGGTTCGCCCTGAAGCTGATGCGCATGCGCAGCGGCGACCGGGCGACCACCGAGGTGATCGCCGGCACCGAGGCGGTCGCGGCGGCGGCGAAGACGTAGATGGCTGCCCTCGGCGAGTCCCTCGGCATCGGCACGGCTCCCGATCGTGGCCGCGCTCGGCGGGGCCCTCGACGGCCCGGCGGGGCGCGCGGGGCCTTCGGCATCCTCTTCACCCCCGTGTCGCTGCTGGTGCTGCTGTTCCTCGCACCGTTCCTGATCATGGCTCAGATGAGCGTGGTGAAGTTCCCGCCACGGGTCGACAGCGGCTACACGCTCGACCACTACGTCGAGGTGCTGACGAACCCGCTGAACCTGCACATCGCGATCACCACGGGCATGATCGCGACGACCGCGATGGCCGTGATGCTCGTGGTCGCCCTCCCGCTCGCGTACTTCATGGTCTTCAAGGCGGGGAAGTGGGAGCTGTTCATGCTGCTCGCGCTCGTGCTCGCCGACGAGCTCGCACCGGTCGTGAAGGTCTACGCCTGGCAAGTGATCCTGGGCCGCAACGGCATCCTCAACTGGATGATCCCCGGGCCACCGGTCGAGTGGCTGCTCTACAGCAGCTTCGCGGTGATCCTCACGCTCTCGACCACGTACATCACGTACACGACGATCCCGATCTACGCGGCGATGAAGGCGATCGAGCCGGCGACCTTCGAGGCCGCGACCGATCTGGGAGCGGGCTGGTGGCAGCAGGCCCGCAAGATCCTGATCCCGCTCGCAGCGCCGGGCATCTTCGTCGCGATGATCCTCGTGTACGTCCCGATGCTCACCGACTTCGTGACGTCCGACATCGTCGGGGGCACCGGCTCGTACATGATGGGACAGCGGGTTCGCGACCTGATCCTCGGGCAGGGGAACTGGGGCGCCGGCTCGGCGCTCAACCTGATCCTGCTCGCGATGTCGGCCCTGCTGGCGCTGGTGGCCTACCGGCTCGCCCGGCTGAACAGGATCGAGGCATGAACGCCGACGTTCGGTCGGGCGCCGACGCCCTCGCGGGGGAGATCCTCGTCGAAGGGGTCACGAAGCGCTTCGGCGACGTGGTCGCCGTGAACGACGTGTCGATCACGATCCCGGGCGGGGAGTTCTTCTCGATGCTCGGTCCGAGCGGATGCGGCAAGACGACGACGCTCCGCATGATCGCGGGGTTCGAGGCCCCCGACGCCGGGCGCATCGTGCTGCGGGGCGCCGACGTGACGCACGTGCCCCCGGCCAAGCGCAACGTGAACATGGTCTTCCAGGCCTACGGTCTGTTCCCGCACATGACGGTGGGGGAGAACATCGCGTTCGGGCCGAGGATCAAGAAGTGGTCCCGCGAGGAGACACGCGACCGCGTGACCGAGGCGATCCGCACCGTGCGCCTCGAGGGCTTCCAGGATCGCCGCCCGGGCCAGCTCTCCGGCGGGCAGCAGCAGCGCGTCGCGCTCGCTCGCGCGCTGGTGAACCGGCCGGCCGCCTTGCTGCTCGACGAGCCGCTCGGCGCGCTCGACCTGAAGCTTCGCAAGGAGATGCAGCTCGAGCTGAAGGACCTGCAGCAGCGCACCGGTACGACCTTCGTCTACGTCACCCACGACCAGGAAGAGGCGATGACGATGAGCGATCGCATCGCTGTGATGAACGGCGGTGTGGTCGAACAGCTCGCGACGCCGAAGGAGCTGTACCAGCGGCCGGCGAGCGCCTTCGTGGCCGGCTTCATCGGCACGTCGAACCTGCTCGAGCTCCGCGTGGACCACCGCGAAGGTGGTCTGCTCACGATGGAGCTCGGCGACGGACAGCGCATCCTCGCGGTCGCGCCCGCGGATCGACCAGGGGAGTCGGTCGAGCCCCCCGGCTCGCAGCGGTCGAGCGCGCCCCCGGCTCGCACGCGGTCGAGCGCGTGACGATCACCGTCCGTCCCGAGTGGGTCAAGCTTTCGACGGGGGAGGTCGGCGACCGCGCTTCGCACGTCGCCGGTACCGTGGTCGATGTCGTCTACCTCGGTTCGGTCACGCAGCTGATCGTGCTGCTCCCCACGGGCGAGCGGCTGACCGTGCACCGGCTGAACGACGAGGTCGGCGCCGAGGAGCCGCGCCCCGGACAACGGATCACGCTGCATTGGGCCGCGGAACACAGCTACCTCGTGGGGTCGGCGGCCGCGCCGTCAGGGTCCGGCGATACGCCGGACGGCGACGATGCCCGCGCGGCCGCCGACGCCGCGATCTGAACGAGATGTCCGACGGAGAGAGGAAGAAGGTCATGGCAACCGAGGTCGGATCGCTCACCGCTGAGCAGATCGTCACCGACTCGAAGCGCTTCACGCTCTTCGACTGGCAGGCGCAGTCGAAGGCCTCCCCTCTCGCGATCGACCGGGCCGAGGGCGTCTACATGTACGGCGTCGACGGCCGCCGCTGGCTCGACTTCAGCTCGCAGTTGATGGGGGTGAACATCGGCCACGGCGACAAGCGAGTGACCGAGGCGATCGCGCGCCAGGCCGAGAAGCTCCCTTACATCTCGCCGTTCCAGACGTTCGAAGGGCGGGCGGTGCTCGGCCGCATGCTGGCCGACCTCTGGCCCGGCGACATCGAGAAGACGTTCTTCACGCTCGGCGGCGCCGAGGCGAACGAGAACGCCGTGAAGATGGCCAAACTCGTGACCGGCCGCCAGAAGGTCCTTGCGCGCTACCGCAGCTACCACGGCTCGACCTACGGCACGATGATGCTGACCGGAGACCCACGCCGGTGGCCGAACGAGACCCCGCCGATGCCCGGCGTGGTGCACGTGCTCGACCCGTACCATGGGCCGCAGCGCGGGTTCGACGACGCGGAGACCGCGCTCGCGCTGCTCGAGGAGACGATCGAACTCGAGGGGCCCGGCACGATCGCGGCGTTCATCCTCGAGCCGGTCACCGGCACGAACGGCATCCTCATCCCGCCCCACGGCTACCTGCAGGGCGTGCGCGAGTTGTGCACCCGCCACGGCATCATGTTGATCGCCGACGAGGTGATGTGCGGATGGGGTCGCACCGGCGAGTGGTTCGCCGTGGACCATTGGAAGGTCGTGCCCGACATCATCACGACGGCCAAGGGTCTCACGTCGTCGTACGCACCGCTCGGTGCCGTCGGCCTCGCGCCGCACGTGGCCGCGTACTTCGACGACAACGTGTTCTGGGGAGGGCTCACGTACAACACGCACCCGCTCGGCGTCGCGGCGGCGATCGCCGCGGTGCAGGTGATCGAGGACGACGATCTGGTCGGCAACGCGAAGCGACTCGAGCCGGTGATGCGGGCCCACCACGAGAGACTCGCCGCGGCGCATCCGAGCGTGGGCCGCTGTCGGAACATCGGCCTGTTCGGCATCCTCGAGCTGGTGAGGAACCGGGAGACGCTCGAACCGCTCAGCCCGTTCAACCAGATGAACGAGACGATGCAGCAGGTGAACCGGTTCCTGATCGACAACGGGCTCGCCACGTTCATCCGGTGGTGGAACGTGATGACGAACCCGCCGCTCTGCATCAACGAGGAACAGCTCGCCGACGGATTCGCGATCATCGATCGGGCGCTCGACATCGCCGACGCCGCGATGGAGGGCTCATGAACGGTCGCCCGGAGCGCATCGGCTTCATCGGGCTCGGTATCATGGGCAAGCCGATGGCGATGAACGTGCTCGCTGCCGGCTTCCCGCTCACCGTGCATTCACGGAGCCCCGGCCCGGTCGACGAGCTGGTCGCCGCGGGTGCCACGTGCGCTGAGCGCCCTTCGGCGGTGGCGGCGGCGAGCGACGTGACGATCACGATGCTGCCCGACACGAGCGACGTCGAGCAGGTGCTCGTCGGAGCGGGAGGTGTCATCGAGGGAGCGGCTGCCGGATCACTCGTGATCGACATGAGCTCGATCGATCCCGGGCCTACGCGGGCGATGGCCACCGCGCTCGCCTCGAGGGACGTGGCGATGCTCGACGCTCCGGTGAGCGGCGGTGAACGGGGCGCGGTCGACGCGGTGCTCTCGATCATGGTGGGTGGTGGCGAGGTGGCGTTCGGTCGGGCGAAGCCGGTGTTCGAAGCACTCGGCACGAACATCGTGCACGTGGGGCCGAACGGTGCCGGCCAGGTGTGCAAGGCCTGCAACCAGCTCGTGGTCGGAGCGACGATCGAGGCGGTGGCCGAGGCGTTGCTGCTCGCCGAGCGCTCGGGGGTGGACGCGGCGAAGGTGCGCGAGGCGCTGCTCGGCGGGTTCGCGGGTTCGAAGATCCTGGAGGTGCACGGCGAGCGCATGCTCGATCGAACCTTCGACCCCGGGTTCCGCATCAGGCTGCATCGCAAGGACGCCCGCATCATCGAGGAAGCCGCCGCCGAGACCGGGACGCCGATCCCGTCGTTCTCGGTCGTCACCGAGCAGCTCCAGAAGGCCGTCGACGACGGCGACGGCGAGCGCGACCATTCGGCCCTGTACGCGGAGCTGGCCCGCGAGGCAGACTCACCGGCGTGACGATCGATCCCGCCGGCACGACGTCCGCAGCCGATGCGGTGCCCGACGAGCTCACCGGTGTGCTCACGGCCGACCCACCCCGGTTCGACGAGCGCGATGTACAGGGCTTCGCTCGGACGCTGTTCGGCTTCGAGGGCGAGGTCGAACGGCGGTTCGAGAGCGAACGCGACCAGAACTTCCTGCTGCGAGCGGCCGATGGGGAGGGCCGCATCCTGAAGGTGTCGAACGCCGGGGAACTCGCATCCGTGCTCGACATGGAGGTCTCCGCGGCGCTGCACGCGCTGCGTGTCGACCCGTCACTGCCGATCGCCGAGCCCCTCCCGACCGGAGATGACCCGGGCGCGTTCATCGCGACCGTGCGTGACGACGAACGCGGCACGAGTCACATGGTGCGCATGTCGGCGTTCATGCCGGGCCGCGGCTCGACCGACGGCATCGACCTCGACCACGGCGCCCTGTGGGCATACGGCGAGACGCTCGCGAGGCTCGGCCGGGCGATGCGGGGCTTCTTCCACCCGGCCGCCGACCGCGTGCTGCTCTGGAACGTGGAGCATTGCTTGGCGCTCCGCCCCATGACGGCCTCGATCGATGACGCCGAGCGACGGGCGCTCGTGCGCCGCGTGTTCGACCGGTTCGAGGAACGGGTGCTGCCGCGCTGGCCCGGGTTGCGCGCCCAGGTGATGCACGGCGACCTCACGCTCGACAACGCGCTCCTCGACGACGACGGGCGCATCACGGGCATCGTGGACTTCGGTGATATGTCACACACGGCGTTGCTCGCCGACCCCGTCTCCGCCCTCGACTCGGTGCTCTCGATCCGCCAGGGCGACGAGCTCTTCCGTGCGGCCGCGGCCTTGCTCGACGGCTACACGTCGGTGACTCCCCTGGAACCGCAGGAGCGGACCCTGATCGGCGACACGCTCGCGGCGCGCATCGCCCTGACCGTGACGATCTCGGCGTGGCGCGTGGAGCGGTTCCCCGAGAACGCGCGGTACATCCAGAGCTGGGACCGCAACGCGTGGAGCATGCTCGAGCAGTTCGCCGAGATCGGCTTCGACCGGACCGCCCGGCGGTTCGGGGCACCATCCGATACGCCGCCGACCGCGGAGCTCATCGCCCGCCGCGCCGAGGTCTTCGGCACGGCGCTTGCACCGCTCACGTACTCGACCCCGCTGCATCTGGTTCGGGGACGAGGCGTCTGGCTCGAGGACGTCGACGGCCGGCGCTACCTCGATGCCTACAACAACGTGCCCGTCGTCGGCCATTCGCACCCTCGGGTCGCGAGCGCGATCGCCGACCAGGCGCGGGAGCTGAACACGAACCTGCGCTACCTGCATCCGACGGCGATCCGGCTGGCGGAGCGGCTCGTGGCATCGATGCCGGAGGGGTCGGGGCTCGACACCGTGCTGTTCCTCAACGCGGGCAGCGAGGCGACCGACCTCGCCTGGCGGCTCGCGACGGTCGCGACCGGCAACACCGGAGGCCTCGTGACCGCGCACGCCTACCATGGGGTGACGACCGCCACGACGGCGCTCTCGCCCGAGGAATGGCGTGGCGGATGGCGCCCCGACCACGTCGAGCCGTTCGCGCCACCGGTCGACGATGCCTCAGACCTCGACGCCGCGATCGAGCGTCTCGACGCTCGTGGGCATCGCCCGGCGGCGCTGTTCCTCGACACGGCCTACACGAGCGACGGGATCCTGGCGCCGTCGAGGGCCCGCCACGCGGAGGTCGGGTGGATCGCGCGACAGGCCGGGGCGCTCGTGGTGGCCGACGAGGTCCAGGCCGGCTACGGACGCACGGGCGAGCACCTCTGGTCGTTCGTGGCGTCGGGACTCGAGCCCGATCTGGTCACGCTGGGCAAGCCGATGGGCAACGGCCACCCGGTCGCTGCGGTGATCGCCCGCAGGGCCGACGTCGATCGTCTCGCTGGCCGGGCAGAGTTCTTCAGCACGTTCGGCGGGAACCCGGTCGCGGCTGCCGCCGGGCTCGCTGTGCTCGACGTGATCAGCGACGAGCGGCTCGTCGAGCGGGCGGCTCAGGTCGGCGAGGTGCTTCGCGCCGGACTCGCGACGCTCGTGGAACGGCACCCGGCGGTCCTCGAGGTGCGGGGCCGCGGCCTGCTGCTCGGTGTCGAGCTCGTTCGCGACCGATCGACCCTCGAGCCCGATCCCGGGCTGGCGGCACGCGTCCTCGACCGGGCACGGGATCGAGGTGTCCTGATCGGATCGACCGGGCCGTACGACAACGTGCTCAAGGTCCGCCCGCCCCTCGTGGTCGACGAGAAGGATGCAGCACGGATCGTGAGCGCGATCGACGGTGCCCTGTCGCCGCTCGCCTGAGCGTCGATCGAGGTCCTATGTGCCAGCGATGTGCACGAGCAGGAGTTGGCCGCGCTGTCCGCGAGCCGAGTTCAGCTTCAGGTCGGGTCCCTGCTGCGGCACGTAGGACTTGTGTGCCTGCACATCGAGCAGCCAGTAGCCGTCGCCGTAGAAGTCGCTGACGTCGACGACGCCGCTCGACTCCCACACGCCCGGTCCGCCGCCGACGTCGATCGCGTGCTCCGAAGGGTCGAGGCGGGCGATCGGGGCGAGCGCGCCGGTGCCCAGATCGTAGGTGTGCACGCGGGCGTACCCCGACGAGGTCTTGTTGCGATCCTCCTGGATCACGAGCGTCGTCTCGTTGATGCCGAGGTTGTCGGGGTTCACGAGATCGTCGCCCGCGTCGCCGTCGAGCACGACCTCGAGGGTCGCGTTCCTCGGGTTCGTGGGGTCCACGGTCAATCGGTACAGGCGGCCGTTCTTCGACTCCGCGCTGTTCGCGCCGGTGTCGGAGAAGTAGATCACGCCCGGGTTCCCGGGGTCGTGCGCCGCATCCTCGATGCGGACGAAGTTGAAGGAGCCGAGCCCTTCCGAGACCTCGTTCAGCTCGAGACCCGTGTACCGAGCCGCGTGGGGGATCGAGACGAACCGCCCGTCGAGCGAGTCGCCGACGGCGATGTCGTTCGCCGACGGGTTGCCGTCGCCCTGATCGTCGGGCACCCACACGGTGAAGCTGCCCTTGCCTCGGATCGCTTTGGCGAGCGAGTCGCTGTAGTAGGCGTAGGCTTGCGACTCCAGCCGGAACGAGTCCTCGGCGAGGTACACCATCGACCTGTCGAGGCCCTTGATCGGCACCACGTTCTCGTGGTTCAGATGCCCGAAGTGGCGAGTCTCGACCAGACGCCCGGTGACCGTGTTCACCGCGATCGAGATGCCGCCCTTCGGCGCGCCGATCCATTCCTCGCCGGTGAAGTACCAGGGGGTGCCGCGCACGTAGTCGAGGGTGCTCGAGCAGAAGTACTGGTAGCCCTCGGTGCCGTCGACGAGGTAATCGGCGCCGACCACCCGCATGTTCGGGTTCAACGTCACGTGCGAGACGCGGGCGTCGCTCGCGTCGCCCCACTCGTAGGCGGTCTCATGGTTCACGTAGACCTCGAGCCGGTTGCCGGCGCTCATGTGCGTGCCGATGCCGTCCGGCACGCCTGAGAACTGGAACCCGCCGAGCCGCCCACCGATCACCTCGCCGCTGGTCAGGATGGGCGTGATCGTCGTGCCGGGGTCCGTCGAGATCAGGTACGGGCGGGCCGACGTGATGAACGGCGCCTCGGGGCCTCGTGCCTGCGCGGGCGGCTGCAACGCCACCGCGAGCGTCATCACCATGGCCACGAACGATGCGAGGCGTCTCATCGAAGCTCCCTCCCCCGGAACGGTTCACGGAGCGTAGTGCGAAGGGTCGATCGGGCGCCAGTGCGTCCGAGGGCATCGCCGGCGAGGGTATCGCGGGTCGTGTGCCAACATCCAGGGGTGGGCACCGTCAGGGAGGATCGATCGGGATGACCGAAGACCGTGGAACGCTCGACGCCGACCAGATCGTCGAGCTCTCGAAGCGCTACACGTTGTACGACTGGCAAGCGCAGTCGAAGGCCGCTCCGATGGCGGTCGCATCGGCCGAGGGCGTGTACTTCACGACCGTCGACGGGCGACGGTTCCTCGACTTCAACTCGCAGCTCATGGGCGTGAACATCGGCCACGGCGACAAGCGCGTGCTCGATGCGATCGCGCGCCAGGCCGCAACGCTTCCCTACATCTCGCCGTTCATGGCCTATGAGACGAGGGCCCTGCTCGGACAGAAGCTGGCGGAACTGTGGCCGGGCGACATGGAGAAGACGTTCTTCACGCTGGGTGGCGCGGAGTGCAACGAGAACGCGATCCGCATCGCCAAGGCGTACACGGGCCGGCAGAAGGTGCTCGCGCGATACCGCAGCTACCACGGCGCGACCTACGCCACGATCAACCTGACCGGGGACCCGCGCCGCTGGGCCAACGAGAACCCGCCGATGCCCGGGGTCGTGCACGTGCTCGACCCGTACCATGGCACCCAGCGCGGGTTCGACGACGCCGAGACCTCGCTCGCGATGCTGCGCGAGACGATCGAGCTCGAGGGGCCCGAGACGATCGCGGCGTTCATCCTCGAACCGGTGGTGGGCACGAACGGCATCCTGACCCCACCCGACGGCTACATCGAGGGCGTGCGCGAGCTCTGTACCGAGTTCGGCATCGTGATGATCGCCGACGAGGTGATGGCCGGGTTCGGCCGCACGGGAGAGTGGTTCTCGGTGAACCACTGGAACGTGGTGCCCGACCTGATGTCGACCGCGAAGGGCCTCACGTCGTCGTACCTGCCGCTCGGCGCGCTGGCGATCTCGCCCGAGATCGCCGCGCACTTCGACGAGCACGTCTTCTGGGGCGGACTGACCTACAACTCACACCCGCTCTCGTGCGCCGCCGCGCTGGCGGCGATCGACGTGCTCGAGCAGGACGATCTCGTCGGGAACGCCAAGCGCCTCGACCCGGTGATGCGCCGTCATCACGAGGAGCTCGCGGAGCGTCATCCGAGCGTCGGCCGAACCCGGAACATCGGCCTGTTCGGCATCGTCGAGCTCGTGAAGAGCCGCGAGACGATGGAGCCGCTCAGTCCGTTCAACATGCTGAACGAGACGATGGCGTCGGTGAACCACGCGCTACTCGACCGCGGCCTGTTCACGATGGTGCGCTTCAACGGCATCATGACGAACCCGCCGTTGTGCATCACCGAGGATCAGCTCGCGGAAGGCTTCGAGATCGTCGACGAGGTGCTCTCGATCGCCGACGCGGCCATGGACACGTGACGCGCGGCACGACGGCCCCGGCGGGGCGGCACCCGGGCAGGAACTGGGCAGTGGCCGCGGGCGCGGTGGTCGGCGCAACGACGCTCCTCTACATCTGGCTCATCGCGAACCAGTCCACGCGGCAGACCCGGGGCGGGTTGCGGCGGTCACCGTGCTCTTCCTGCTCGCGATCGCCTGCTCGATCGGGGCAGTGGTGCTCCGCACGCCGGAAACGCGACACCTCGCGGCGGCCGGTGGCACCGGTCTGCTGGTGTCGATGGGTTACCTGACGTTGTTCTCCGTCGGGGCGTTGCTGCTCGTCGCGGCCGGGCTGCTGATCATCGCGATCGCCGCGGGTAGGGCGGAGCGTCGCGAAGTCATCGCCCGTGCGTGTGATCCTGGCATTCGCGATCGGCGCGGCGCTCCCCTGGGCACTCGTGCTGCTCAGCTGAGGGCCCCGCGTCATGGTCGTGGGCGGATCTCGACGACCCCCTCCACGATCCTCGCGTCGTAGGAGGACGCCGGTTTCGTCGCGGGTCCGCGCCGCACACGCCCGTCGTCGAGTCCGAACATGCTGCCGTGGGCCGGGCAGGTCACGGTGGCGAGGGAGCCCGAGACCTTCACCGCGCCCACGGTCGAGCGCCGCGCCCTGGTGGGTACACCGGTTCTCGATCGCGAAGACGCGGTCGCCCGAGCGGACGAGGAGCACGGTGTCGGCGCCGACGGTGACCCGCGAGCCCTTCCCCTCGTGGAGATCGTCGATCGTCGCCGCCCTGATCCAGCCGTCGTCGTTCACCGCGAGATCCTCCCGTGCCGGCCGTCAGACAGCGGCGCCCGACCAGCGCTCGGCCCATCTCCCGAGCTCGTCCATGACCTTCGTGAGATCGCGGCCGCGTTCGGTGAGGTGATACTCGATCAACACCGGGGTCGACGGCGTGACATCGCGGGTCACGATGCCCTCCGCTTCGAGCTCCTTGAGACGTTCGCTCAACACGGCGTCGGAGAGGTGGGGGATCGCTCCTCTGATGTCACCGAAGCGGGTCGACCCCGTCTGCAGGGCGCGCACGACCTGCGGGTTCCAGCGCTTGCCGATGAGCTCAGCGGCGCGTTGGAAGTGCTCGCAGATCGGCGGTTCCTCGATCATGGCTCCAGCTCCCGGGGCATCCTATGCCCTCGTCCTCGGTGTTGGCTCCGAACGGTGCATGGTCTCGGAACCTCAGGTGACTCTGGAATAGATAGTACCTCAGGAACCGTTAGCACTGGTATGCATCGCCGCGAGGGGCGGCGGTCGGAGTCACAGGAGGGAAGCACATGGCGCAGGCAGTTCGCGAGATCCGGGACGTCTCGATCCCGCCCGCAGGCACGTACGAGCTCGATGCGAGCCACACCGAGGTGGGGTTCGTCGCCCGGCACATGCTGACGAAGACGCGCGGCCGTTTCACCGAGTTCTCAGGCACGATCGAGGTCGGCGACACGCCGGAGTCCTCGAGCGTGCAGGTCGAGGTGAAGACCGACAGCGTGCAGACGAACTTCGAGCAGCGCGACAACCACCTGAAGAGCGCCGACTTCTTCGAGAGCGATGAATACCCGGTGATGTCGTTCCGTTCGACGGCGATCCGCCACACCGGCGACTCGAGCTTCGAGCTCGACGGCGACCTCACGATCAAGGACGTGACGAAGCCGATCACGCTGAAGGGCGAGTTCAACGGGTGGGGGAAGGACCCCTTCGACAACACCAAGATCTTCGCCGAAGCCTCCGCGACCGTGGAGCGCGAGGACTGGGACCTGACCTGGAACGTCGCCGTCGAAACCGGTGGTCTCCTCGTCGGCAAGAAGGTCGACATCGTGATCGACGTCGAGGCGATCAAGGTCGGCTGAGCGCCGACCCGACGAGATGCCCGTGGAAGGCCGGCCCCTCGGGGCCGGCCTTCATCACGTCATGGGATGTGCGCCGCTCGCGCCCGCCTCGTACCACGAGAGCTCGAAGAGCCGGCCGTATGCGACCACGGTGTCGCCGGCGACCCATAGGTCGGCGGTCCAGCCGGAGTCGAGGGCGGTGAACGTCCATCGGGTTGCGGCGAACCGGCCGCTCGGGGTCTCCACCTCATCCGGACCCAGCAGCTCGTAGCGCTGCCGCACCCGCGAGGCTTCCAGCGTGAACGGAGCGAGGTAGACGACGTCGATCTCGGTCGTGTCCTCGAGCCGCCTGGTCGTGATCAGGTTCGTGGCGGGCGTGAAGTAGTCGAGGTGCACGTCGGGCCCGTACGGGATCTCGATCTCGACCGCGTCGCGGAACCCCGTCAGCACGTCGTCGCGGGGCTCGAGCAGCACATGATGCTCGCCCGTATCGATGCGCACGCGAGCGATCCGCCAGTCGGCGCCGACCGCGACGTCGACGATCTCGCGGTGCGGCGCGGGATCGCTCGTCTCCACGTCGCTGAAGTAGCGCCAGCCCACCGGCCCCGGCGCGCTGCGGAACGCCTCGGTGCCGACGGGGGTGCCGTCGTCACCGAGCACGGTGTATCGACCCTGCGGCATGCGGGTCACGGTACCCGAGGGGGCGCAGACGCGCGCACGAGCTGTGCCCGCCGCGGTAGGGTCGCGGTTGATGAGCGACGAGACGCCCGGGGCGGAGCACGAGACCGAGAAGGAACGCGTCGACCGCGAGCTGATCGAGTTCCTCAACGAGGTTCGCATCGTGCTGCCAGGGGTGCAGGTGCTCTTCGCGTTCCTCCTGACCCTGCCGTTCACCGGCGAGTTCGGCACGATCGACGGCCCGGAACGTACCGCGTACGCGATCGCCTTCTTCTCGACCGCGCTCGCAGCGGTTCTGATGATCACGCCCACGTCGTTCCACCGACTCCGGTTCCGCAAGGGCGACAAGGAACAGATCATCCGGACGTCCGGCAGACTGATCCTCGCGGCGATCGTCTGTCTGGGCGTGTCGATGGTCGCGGTGGTGTGGCTCGTCGCCGACATCCTCTTCTCGGACGGCGTCGCGCGCCTGATCGGAGCTGCGAGCGCCGTGATCGTGGTGACGCTGTGGTTCGCGATGCCCCTCCGCCGCCGTTTCGTCCACGGGTGATCGTCGTGCGCGTCGCCGTCTGCCAGATGCGCTCCAGCGAGGATGTCGAGGGGAACCTGGCCCTCGCCGAACGCCTGCTCGCCGACGCCGCGGACGGCGGCGCCGAGCTCGCGACGCTGCCCGAGTACCTCGAGTACATGGGACCGGCGTCGAAGCGCTCCCGGATCGCCTCACCCGTGCCGGGACCGGTCACCGACCGGCTCGCAGCCGTCGCACGGGAACGCTCGATGTGGGTGCTCGCCGGCGGGGTGCTCGAAGCGTCGGACGGGCACGTCCACGACACGTCGGTGTTGCTCGACCCCGACGGCGAGGTCGCCGCGACCTACCGGAAGATCCACCTCTACGACGTAGACCTGCCGGACCAACCGCCGATCCGCGAGTCGGACTCGATCGCCTCGGGCGAGGAGCTCGTCACGCACCTGGTGGGCGAGCTGCGGCTGGGACTGTCGATCTGCTACGACGTGCGCTTCCCGGAGCTGTACCGCGGACTGATGGCGCAGGGAGCTCAGGTGCTCTGCGTGCCGGCCCAGTTCCAACACACGACGGGGCGCGATCACTGGCACACGCTGCTGCGCGCGCGAGCGATCGAGAACCAGGCCTTCGTGGTCGCGCCGGGGCAATGGGGCCCGTTCGGCGACCCCGCCGAGACGCGGCGCTCCTACGGACACTCGCTGGTGATCGATCCGTGGGGCCGCGTGCTCGTCGAAGCCCCCGAGGAAGGCGACGGCGTCTGGTTCGCCGACCTCGACCCCGAGACCCAGCGCGACCTCCGACGATCGTTCCCCGTGCTGCAGCACCGGCGGCTGGGCATCACCTGCTGACATGCGACGTGCGCTCCACGGCGGATACGAGCTCGACGACGACGCCGCTCGCATCGACCTCGACGTGGCACACGCGTTCCTGACCGACTCCTACTGGGCCGAAGGACGCACCCGCGGCACGGTCGAGCGGCTCGTCGCCGGCGCGGCGCGAGTGGTGGGCCTCTATCGCGGAGACGAGATGGTTGGGTTCTGTCGCGTCGAGACCGACGAGGTCACGTACGCGTTCCTGCTCGACGTGTTCGTATTGCCCGATCACCGCGGCCGAGGGCTGGGCGTCGCACTCGTGCGGGAAGCGGTTGAGCTCGGACCGCACGCCGACCTGTCATGGCACCTCGGGACGCGCGACGCGCACGGCCTGTACGAGCGATTCGGCTTCGGACCACCCGATGCCGAGCGCCAGATGATCCGCCACGGGACGAGACGAGCCTGATCGGACCGACGGTCTGCCCACCGATAGTGGACTCGCTGTGGCGATCGTCGTGCCGGGGCTCTGGCAGAATGCCGGCGCGACCGGTCGGATCACGAGAAGGGAACGGGGGGACCGTCATGAGCGAACGCGCCGACGCGCTGGCGGAACGGATCTTCGGATCGCTGCTGGGCACGATGGAGGTCTTCACGATCTACCTCGGAGACCGGTTGGGGCTGTACGCGGCGCTCGCCGACGGCCCCACGACGTCGGCCGAGCTGGCGGCTCGTTCGGGGATCGCCGAGCGCTACGCCCGCGAGTGGCTCGAACAGCAGGCGGTCAACGGCTTGCTCGAGGTCGACGACGTCTCGGCCGCCGCCGACGTCCGTCGGTACACGTTGCCGCCTGAACATTCCGAGGTGCTCCTGGACCGCGATGCCCTCACCTACCTCACGCCGATCGCGCGTATGTCCATCTCGGCCGCACAGCAGATGCCGGCCCTGATGGATGCCTACCGCACCGGGGGTGGGGTGAACTGGCGAGACTTCGGTCCGGATATGAGCGAGGGGCAGGAGCTGACGAACAGGCCTTCGTTCATGGCGATGATGGGCTCGTGGATCCCACAGGGGCTGCCCGACGTGCACGAGCGGCTCTCGGCGGGCGGACGCGTCGCCGACGTGGGGTGCGGAGGGGGCTGGTCGTCGATCGCGATCGCACAGGCGTACGAGGGGGTCGCCGTGGACGGATACGACCTCGACGAGCCGGCGGTGGAGCGCGCGCGCCGGAGCGCTGCCGCGCACGGTCTCGCCGATCGGGTCCGCTTCCACGCGGTCGACCCGGCCGAGATGGATCACGGCGAAGGCTACGACCTCGTGTGTGCGTTCGAATGCATCCACGACATGCCGCAACCCGTACCCGTGCTGCGTGCGATGCGGACGATGGCCGGCGAGTCCGGCGGCGTCATGGTGATGGACGAGAACGTCGCCCACGAGTTCACGGCGCCCGGTGACGAGGTCGAGCGTTTGATGTACGGGTTCAGCGCACTGGTGTGTCTGCCCGACGGCATGTCGCACCCCGGATCGGTGGGCACCGGCACGGTGATGCGCCCCGCGACGTTCGAACGCTACGCCGAGGAAGCCGGGTTCGGCCGGGTGGAGATCCTGCCGATCGAGGCCGACTTCTGGCGCTTCTACCGGCTCCACCCCTAGCCGGGAGCGGGCCGGCCACACGGTGTCGCGCATGGACCGTGAGTACTCGGCCGTCGCCGGTCGCGATCGAGTTCGCATGGGAACGTCGATCGAGGCCGGCGCTTTCGGTTGCCGGTAGGGTCGGTTCGGTGCCGGTGATCGAGGAAGCCCGGGATGCCTTCGGCCGCGCCCTCGTGGACCACCTCGAGGGTCGACCGGGTCCCGAGCTCGTGCTCGAGGCCGACGATGGCTCCATGCGCCCCGCCGATCTGCAGCCCCAGGACTTCTTCCTCGAGCACCACGCGTGGTCCCGATGGGAGCAGACCGCGATCGCCCGCGTGACCGGCACGGTGCTGGATCTCGGCGCTGGCGCAGGACGTCACTCGCTTCATCTGCAGCGGCTCGGACACGCCGTCACGGCTGTCGACGCCTCTCCAGGCGCCGTGACCGTGTGCCGCGCCCGAGGCATCGCCGACGTGCGGTTCGCCGATCTCAACGACCGCGACTTCGAGGGGCGTTGGGACACCATCCTGCTCATGTGCGGGAACCTGGGTCTCGGCGGCGACTGGGACCCGACCCGAGAACTCCTCCGTCGGCTCGCGAGGTCGACGCCGTCCGGAGGACTCCTGATCGGTGACTCCGTCGATCCCACGAGCGACGATCCGGACGACCTAGCCTACGAAGAGAGGAATCGAACGGCTGGCTTCCATCGCGGGCACGTCAGGCTCCGGCTCCGCTACGGCGACCTCGCGACGCCCTGGTGGCATCAGCTCAACATCCCTCCCGAGGACCTCGATGCGCTCGTCGACGGCACGGGATGGACCGTCGCCGAGTACATCGGCGACGCGGAGGGGTACGCGGTCGTCCTGCGCCGCCACTGACGGCTCACCGGTCATGGGGTGCTCACGTCTTGGAAGCGGAACAGCTCAGCGTTGCTCCCGTAGAAGAGCTCGCACACCGTCGCCACGTCCGGATCGCTTGCCGTGCTGATCTGCATCGAGGCCTCCTACGGCGATGCCTCAGGGGGAGAGGACGGTGCTACGTCGGTGGCGTGCGCCCGGTTCGGCCGATCGAGACGGGCGCCCGCCAGGCGATCGAGCGCCGCCGGGTACGTGAGCCCGTTCGCTTCGGACACCGCCGGCGCTCGCGAGCGGAAGAACGCAAGAAGCGTGCGCGCGGCGTCCAGCAGGGTGTCATGTTCCATCGGCACGAACGTCGAGCGGATCGGGTCGAGCGTCGTCGTCGACATCTCGTCGTCCAGCTTCCAGTACGGCTCGTCGGGCATGGGCTCGGCGCCGTGTTCGATCCGTGCGAGCCGCACGCAGTAGCCGCGCAGTTGCTCGAGCTGTCCGGCCGCCCACCAGAGCTGACCGCGATCGATCGCTGCCGCGAAGTGCGACAGATCGTGCCAGAACCACATCACGACGTTGCGGAGCTCCTCGGTCTGCGCCGGGCGATCGAGCTCGGGCCACGGGAAGGTCATCCCGGCGAGCACGCCGCGGTCGTCTACGAGCACTCCGGTGCGGTCCCGACCGCACCCTGTCGAGTTCGCTCTCGCGTGCGAAGTGCAGCTCGATATCGGTGCCGTCGGCCAGGATCGCGAACACGAGCGCATCGTTGCCGAAGTCCTCGAGGAACATGACCTGCCCGAGCTGCGCGATCATCCGTTCACGGTCGGCGATGACCTCGTCGAAGGCATCGTCCGGTACGACCACGCACAGATCGAGGTCCGAGTGCTCATCGGCCTCACCCCTCGCCGCCGAGCCCGCGAGGAACGCCGAGACGATCCTGTCGTCGGCCGAGCACACCTCGATGAAGCGGTCGAGGACGGCCTCGCGATCTCGCCTCCACGCGGTGTCACCCATGTCCCGAGCCTCGCACAGTGAAGATCGACAGACCAACGGGCCGCATACCCGGTGCCGCCGTCGTGTCACGCGCGATCGGGTTCGATGTCCGATCGGGTGTCGATGTCCCTCGGGGCCGCCCGATCGACCGCTATCTCTTCGACCCATTCGGGATGGCTCGCGACGAGCACGCGGGCGCCGACGTCGCCGTGCAGGTGACCGGCTTCCGCGTAGATCTCGCGGCTGAGCAGAGCCGGGCCGGGCCCGTCCGTGAACCGTAGACGCACGATCTGCTTCCTCGTCGCTCGGAACCGCTCGATCAGGGCACGTACATCGACGGCAGTGATGCCGGGCTGGTCCGCCATCAACACGACGCTGGCCTCGCTGTCGTCGTCGACATCGTGGAACGCGGCCGCGAGTGACGTCGCCTGGCCGTCGCGGTACGCGGGGTTCCGGACGAACCGGCCGACGTCGGGAAGCGTGAGCGCGGCTTCGACCGCGTCGGCGTCATGCCCGGTGATCACGAGCAGTTCGTCGACGCCGGACTCGGTGAGCGCGTCGACGGCGTGCTGGGCGAGCGGCTTCCCCTCGAGGATCGCGAGCTGCTTCGTGCCGCCGAACCTGCGTCCCTCTCCGGCCGCGAGCACGACGCCGGTGATCACGCCGCCTGATTCACGTCTGGGTCTTCCCGCCCCCGAACAGCCGGCGGAAGAAGTCCTTGATCAGGGCCCAGATCGCCGAGAGGCCGAGTCCGATGCCGCCGACGTGCTTCGCGGCGGCGGGTGCGGGAGCGGCCGAGGGTGCCGCTTCCGTCGTCGTGCCGGCCCCCTCGCCGACCGCAGGTGTGGGAGCCTGAGCAACGGCCTGTTCGGCGTTGATGGTCGCCTCGAGGCAGTCTGCGAACTGCTGGGTGAGCTTCTTGGAGATCTCGGGCAACAGACCTCGTGACAGCTGGGCTGCGGCGCCCGTGAGGGCGATGTCGGCGGTCATCTTCACGGTGGTCTGGGCCTCTGCTGCGGGCTCGAGCCACGAGGTGACGGTGGCGTTGGCGGCGCCCTTCCCCTTCGCCTCCATGCCCTTGGCGTGCAGCACCGCCCGGTGCGCGGCGTCGTCGCGCTCGGTCATCTCGACGGTACCGGCGAACGACAGCGAGACCGGACCGAACTTCACGTTGACCTTGCCCTTCCAATGCTGCTCGTCGATCGTCTCGGTGAGCTCGGCGCCGGGCATGCATGGGGCGATACGCTCGACGTCGAGCAGATATGCCCAGAGGTCGTCGACCGGCGCGGCCACCGTGAACTCGTTCTCGATCAGCATCGGCAGCGCCTATCGATGAACGGGCGCTGCGGGCGGGGTGTGATCACGAACCGATCTCCTGGAAGCGGGCGGGGTCCGCCTCGAACGCCTCGAGGCAGGCGGCCGAGCAGAAGTAGACGGTCCGTCCCTCGTGCGTCGTTCGATACCGCGCGTCGGCCACGTCGACCGTCATGCCGCAGACGGGATCGATCTCCTCGTGCCGGACGGCGGCCTCGGCCACGACCGCCGGCGCGTCGAGCTCGCCGGCGGCGCGCAGCCCGACGATCTCGGCGAGGATCGCGAGGGCGATCTCGTCGCTCCCGATGTGCCCGAGGTCGAGCCCGGCGGGGGCGTGCACCCGAGCGAGCTGGTCGTCGGCGACGCCCCGATCGCGCAGGTATCCCAGCACCGAGTCGGCGCGCTTGGCCGATGCCACCAGGCCGACGTAGACCGCCGGGTCGCGAGCGCCCGCTCGAGCGCGTCCTCGTCGTAGTGCCCCTGTGTCGCGACGACGACGAACGACCGGTCGTCGACCCGCCGACAGATCGAGTGACGTGACTCGATCCGGTCCGCCTCGTGGCCTGTCGGCGTTGCCGCCGTCGTCGATCGCGAGCGACCGCCAGCCGAGGCCGGCGGCCATGCGGGTGAGCGTCAGGGCGGCGGGCGAGCGTCCGATCGCCACGAGCTGGGGTTGCGGGATCACGGGTTCCACGTAGACCTCCAATGCGCCTTCGCTCTGGCACGCGATCGGCACGCTGACGACGCCGTCGCGGCGGTGCGCCTCGAGCTCGTCCGGCGGACCGAGGAACAGCAGCCGCGGGGTGCCCTCGTCGATCGCCTTCAGGGCCTCGCGCACGACGGTCGGCTCGGCGCACGCGCCCCCGATCCAGCCGTGCACCGTGCGATCGGGCGTGATCAGCGCGGTCGCGCCTTCCTTGCCCGACGACGGCGCCCGCCGCCACACGACCGTGGCGAGCACGTAGGGCTGGCCACGAGCCGACAGCTCGGCGGCGAGCTTCAGGACCTCCGGCTTCACGCGGTCTGGCTCGCTCCCTGCGCCGCTTGGATCGCCTCCCAGACCTTCGCGCTCGTGAGCGGCATGTCGATGTTCTTGACGCCCAGCGGCTGCAAGCGCGTCGATCACCGCGTTCACGTAGGCGGCGGGGGAGCCCGACCGTCGCCGACTCGCCGACGCCCTTCGCGCCGATCGGGTGGTGCGGAGACGGCGTCACCGTTTCGCCCAGCTCGAACTTGGGTGTTTCGACCGCGGTCGGGATGCAGGTAGTCCATGAAGTTCGACCCGATGCAGTTGCCGTCCTCGTCGAAGGTGATCAGCTGCATCGCCGCGTGGCGTAGCCCTCGGTGAGCCCACCCTGGATCTGACCCTCGACGACCATGGGGTTGATGCGTACCCCGCAGTCGTCGACCGCGACCATGCGCTTGACCTCCCACACGCCGGTCTCGGGGTCGACCTCGACCGACACCGCATAGGTCCCGAACGGGAACGTGAGGTTCGGAGGATCGTAGTAGTAGTTGCCTTCGAGGCCGGCTCCATGCCGTCGGGGAAGTTCGTGTACGCGGCGAAGGCGACGTCCTGGATCGTCACCACACGGTCGGGCGCACCCTTCACCGTGTAGTTGGGTCGGAGGAACTCGACGTCCTCTTCGGCGACCTCGAGCAGGTGGGCAGCCAGCTTGCGTGCCTTCTCGCCCACGCGCCGCGCGACCATCGCGGTCGCCGCGCCTGACACCGGGGTCGAGCGGGAGGCGTACGTGCCCAGCCCGTACGGCGTGTTGTCCGTGTCGCCGTGCATCACCTTGATGTCCTCGGGTTGGATGCCGAGCTCCTCGGACACGATCTGCGCGAACGTCGTCTCGTGGCCCTGTCCCTGGGTCTTGCAGCTGATCTTCAGGATCGCCTTGCCCGTGGGGTGGATCCGTAGCTCGGCGCCGTCGCTCATCTTGAGGCCGATGATGTCGTAGTCCCTCGACGGACCCGCGCCCACGACCTCGGTGAACGACGCGAGCCCGATGCCCCACAGCTTGCCGTCGGCTCGCTGCTGCTTCTGCTCCTCGCGCAGGCCCGTGTAGTCGATCTTCTCGAGGGCCATGGTCCATGGCGGCGTGGTAGTCGCCTGAGTCGTAGACGAAGCCCGTCACCGACTCGTACGGGAACTGGTCCTTATCGATGAAGTTCTTCTTGCGGAGGTCGGCGGGGTCCATGCCGATCTCGTACGCGGCGTTCTGCACCAGCCGCTCGATCATGTAGGAGGCCTCGGTGACGCGGAACGAACAGCGATACGCGACGCCGCCGGGCGCCTTGTTCGTGTAGTAGCCGTCGGCCTCGATGTGGGCCGCCGGCATGTCGTAGGAGCCGGTCACGATGTGGATAGAGCCCGGCCTTGAACTTGCTGGGCTGGGCGTCGGCAAGAACGCCCCCTCGTCGGCCAGCAGCGACGTGCGAAGGCCGAGCATGGTGCCGTCGTTCTTCAGCGCCAGCTCACCGTGCATGTGGAAGTCACGCGCGAACCCGGTCGAGATCAGGTTCTCGGTGCGGTCCTCGATCCACTTCACCGGCTGTGCCGAGGAGCAACGATGCGGCCGTCGCCACGACGTAGCCCGGATACACGGGAACCTTGTTGCCGAACCCGCCGCCGAGGTCGGGAGAGATGATGCGGATGTTCTCCTCGGGGAGGCCGGCGACCAGTGCGAAGACCGTTCGGATCGCATGCGGGGCTTGCGAGGTCATGTAGATCGTGGCCTGACCGGTCGCCGGGTCGACGTCGGCCACGCACCCGCATGTCTCCAGCGGTGCCGGGTGCGAGCGAGGGTAGTGCGTGTCCAGCTGGACGACCCGGTCGGCGTCGGCGAACGCCCGGTCGGTCGCATCCTTGTCGCCGGATTCCCAGTGATAGACGTGGTTGTCGGTCTGGTCTTCCTTCTCGTCACGGATCACGGGGCGCCGTCGGCCATGGAGGCCTGCGGCGTGACGACGACGCCGAGCGGCTCGTAGTCGACGTCGATCTTCTCGAGGGCGTCCTTGGCGATGTAGGGATCGTCGGCGATCACCGCCGCGACTTCCTGGCCCTGGAAGCGAACCTTGTCGGTGACGAGCACGGCCTGGGTGTCGCCCGAGAGGGTGGGCATCCACGCGAGGTTGTGCTGGGCCATCAGTTCGCCGGTCACGACCGCGACGACGCCGGGCATAGCGGCCGCGGCGGAGGCGTCGATCGAGTTCAGCTTCGCGTGGGCGAACGGGCTTCGAAGGATCGCCATGTGCAGCATCCCGGGAAGCTGGACATCGTCGACGTAGTTGCCGTCGGCCGCGGATGAATCGGTCGTCCTCCTTGCGGCGAACGCTGTGGCCGATGCCTCGGATCTCTTCGGTCTCGGTGGCCATGTCGGTGTCGGCTCCTTCGTCTCTGGCTCGAGCGTATCGGCTCAGGCGTTGGCGGGCTCGGCGGCGGGGGTCGCAGCGGCCGCTTGTTCCGCGGCGGCCCGCCTGGATCGCCTTGACGATGTTCATGTACCCGGTGCACCGGCAGATGTTGCCACCTGATCGCGGAGCGGACCTCGTCGTCGTCGGGCGCTCGGGTTCTTCCCGATCAGCGATTTGCCGACCAGCATCATGCCGGGCGTGCAGAAGCCGCATTGCAGACCGTGGTGCTCCTTGAACGCTGCCTGCATCGGGTCGAGCCCTGCCGCGGTGAGCAGGCCCTCGACGGTCGTGATCTCGACGCCGTCGGCCTGGACGCCGAACAGCGTGCATGATTTCACCGGCGTGCCGTCGTACAGCACCGTGCAGGCGCCGCAGCTCGTGGAATCGCACCCGATGTGTGTGCCCGTGAGTCGCAGGTTCTCGCGAAGCACGTGGACGAGCAGCAGACGCGGCTCGATGTCGAGGGTGTGGGCGGTGCCGTTGACGGTGATCGTGACTTCCATCGTCGCTCTTCCTCCCGATATTCTTGGCCGGTCCCAGGTCCGTCTCAGGCGGCGCCGGCCATCTCGGCGGCGGTCGTCAGGCCTCGCGCGCACGAACACCTCGACCATGTGTCGCTTGTAGGCCTCGCTTCCCCGCACGTCACTCACGGGGTGCGAGGCGCCGGCGGCGAGCCTGCCGGCCTCGGCGAAGAGTTCCTGGCTCGGCGCTTGGCCCGTCGAGGGCATCCTCGGCGGCCGTCGCCTTGATGTTGGTGAGGCCGACCGAGGTGAGCCCGATGCCGGCCGTCTTGATCGAGCCGTCGTCGAGGAGCAGCCGGGCGGCCACCGCCACGGTGGCGTAGTCGCCGATCTTCCGCTCGAGCTTGAGGTAGGTCCCCCCGTAGCTGCCCGACGGCGACGTCACCTTGATCGTCGTGAGCAACTCGTAGGGTTCGATCGAGGACTGGAACGTGCTGGCGAGGAACTCGGTGACCGGCACCTCGCGCTCGGCGTCCTTGCTCTTGAGCACCACGCGGGCGTTCGCCGCCAGCATCACCGCGCCGAGGTCCCGCGAGGGGTCGCAGTGGGCGAGCGATCCGCCGATCGTGCCGAGGTTGCGCACGAGCGGGTCGGCGATCTGCGGCGCGGCGGTCGCGATCATCGGGTACTTCGAGCTGATCAGGTCGGAACCGGCGAGCTGGTTGTGGCGGACGAGTGCGCCGATGTGCAGCTCGTCGCCCACCTCCTCGATCCCATCGAGGCCCTCGACACGGTTGATGTCGACGAGATGTGCGGGCGTGGCGAAACGAAGCTTCATCATCGGGATCAGGCTCTGACCGCCGGCCAGGACCTTCGCGTCGTCGCCGAGCGAGGCGAGCAGGTCGAGCGCCTCGTCGATCGTGGTCGGCCGGTGGTACTCGAAACTGGAAGGCAACATCGCTGACCGTCCCCCTCTTCGCCGTGTCGTCGCCAACCGACGGCAGCCCTTCCTTATCCCACGGGTCGTGAGATCAGGCAAATCGTTTGCGTGGGTGACGGAACCCCACCTCGGATCAGCGCGCTTCGGCGCCCGGTGGCGGGCGGTCGTGGATCGGACCGGGGCGCTCCTTGAGGAAGCCGCCGGCCCTGCCGTGTCTGGTGGCCACGATCTCGGCGACGATCGCCTGGGCGATCTCCTCGGGGCCTTCTGCGCCGAGGTCCAGCCCGGCCGGCCCGTGGATCCGCTCTCGGTCGGCATCGCTGATCTCGACGCCCTCGTCGCCGAGCTCCATCAGCACGCGCTGCGTGCGCGCCGACGGGCCGAGCATGCCGATGTAGCCGGCCTCGGAGTCGAGCAGCGAGCGCAGGTACTCCTTGTCGCGCAGGAAGTTGTGGGTCATCACGACCACGTGGGTGCGCCGGTCGATCGCCGCGCTCTTCGCGAGGTGCTCGGGCGCCTCGACCGGCACGAATCCGGCCGCCTCGGGGAAGCGCTCCTCGTTGAGGAACCCCGGCCGGTCGTCGACGACGATCGGGTTCCAGCCGATGCCTCGAGCCGCGCGCACGAGCGGGATCGCGTCGTGTCCGGCGCCGCACACGAGTAGCCGCAGCGGGGGCTCGAGCACCTCCACGAACGCGCGCACACCGTGTTCGAACGTGCGCACCTCGGAACGTTCGTCGACCAGCAGCTCACGCGCGGCGATGATCGCCTCGGCGTCGACGACCGACAGTCCCAGCGAGCCCTCGTGGTCGCCGTGAGGCCGCACCACGATGCGCGCGCCGGGCGCGACGGCCTCGTCTTCACTCTCGAGCACCGTCACGACGCTGATCGGATGTTCCTCTTCGAGCGCGGCTCGCAGGGCGTGAGCCACCTCCGCGGCCTGCTCGGCAGGCTCGATGAACACCTCGATCGCCCCGTTGCACCCGAGGCCCAGCCCCCACACCGCGTCGTCGTCGGCCGTGAGGTCCCAGCCGGCGAGGCGGGCCGATCCTTCGTCCATGACCACGCGGGCCATGTCTGCGACGTCGCCTTCGAGGCAGCCGCCGCTGATGTTCCCGATCGGGGCCCCTTCCTCGGGTACGAGTAGCCGTGCGCCCGGCCGTCGGTACGTCGAGCCGCGCACCGCGACGATCGTCGCGAGCGCCATGCGTTCGCCCCTGGCGGACAGCGATTCGATCGCCTCGAGCACGTCGGTGATCTCGCTCATCGGTTCCGATGGTCGCACAGCCCGCGGGAAGCGACGACCGGGCATGCGGCCTCGAGCCTGCGGGTCCTTCACCCCGGGGCGGCCCGCGCCGATAGGAACCCCGAGAACCCGGGGATGGACCAGACCTTCAACTTCCGCGCGGCCCCAGTGCCGCTGAGGCGCCGTCTGAACCCGCGGGCGATCGCGCTCGCGGTGGCGGCGTTCGTCGCGCTGTCCGGCGTCGTCTCGTTCACGCGCTTGGTGATCGACAGCGAGCGGCGCAGCATCGAACGCGCCGAGCGGGCGGACGCCGTGACCTCCATCGTCGGCACGATCTCCGGCGGCGACGACTCGGCGGCGTCGAGTTCGGTCGCGGGGACGCAGGCGATCGACGCTCCCGCCCGCTCGGACGCTCGCGAGGCGCTCGACGCCGCGCGCCGGGCTGCAGCGGGGCGAGCATCGTTCCTCGACGCGGGGCCGGGGCAGCTCAGCTCGATCGCCCGGGCGCTGGTCTTCGTCGACGGTCCGTCCCCGGTGCCCGGCGTGGTGAGCGTGGCGTCGACCCGGGGGGCGTGGGCGGCGGCCGTCATGGGGCCGTCGGGCACGTGCTACTGGCTCCGCTTCTCGCCCGGCGATGGTCCGAACCACGGCACCGGTGAGCCGTGCACCGGCGACGCCGCGCTCGCGGCCCGCGGAGACTCCTGGTAGTCGCTGTCGCGGAGGCGTTCTGGCCGTCGCGGCTCACGCCCCGACGGGCGCCGAGCTCCGCGCGCCGACCGCGAGGCCGCTCTCGCGGTCGAAGAAGTGGAACCGAGCCGGGTCGACCGACAGCCGCACGGTGTCGCCCGGCCGGCAGTGCGTGCGGGCGTCCACGCGCGCGCAGAACCGGCACACTTGCTGCTCGTCGGCGATCAGCGGGATGTTGTCGTGGTCCGACTCGTCACTGGCCGCCGCGATCACGTCCTCGGTCAGCACGGGCGGGGCATCGACGGGGAAGATGATGTTCACCTCCGAGCCCAATTCCTCCGTCACCTCGGCGCGCACCTCGAGGGTGGGGAGGTCCTCGGTGTGCCAGACGTCGCAGTCCTCCAGGTCCGAGGGGCGGATGCCCAGGATCACCCGGCCTCCAACGCGGTCCTGGAGCCCGTCGGAGTCCTGGCGCGGCAGCGAGAAGCCGCCGAAGGAGATCGTCGTCTCGCTCACGTCGGCTTCGACCAGGTTCATGGGCGGTGAGCCGATGAAGGCGGCGACGAAGAGATTCGCCGGGTGGTTGTAGAGGTTCTGCGGCGTGTCGACCTGCTGCAGGACACCGTCCTTCAGCACCGAGACTCGCTGGCCGAGCGTCATCGCCTCGACCTGGTCATGGGTCACGTACACCGTGGTCGTGCCGAGACGCTCGTGCAGACGGGAGAGCTCCGCTCGCATCTGGACGCGCAGCTTCGCGTCGAGGTTGGACAACGGCTCGTCCATGAGGAAGGCACGAGGCTCTCGGACCATCGCCCGGCCCATCGCGACACGCTGCCGCTGGCCGCCCGAGAGTTCCGCGGGCTTTCGGCCCATGAGCGGGACCAGGCCCAGGATCCTCGCGGCGTCGGCGACCCGCGTGCGTTGTTCATCCTTCGGGGTCTTTCGCAGCCGCAGGCCGAAGCCGAGGTTCTGCTCGACCGTCATGTGCGGGTAGAGCGCGTAGTTCTGGAACACCATCGCGATGTCGCGGTCCTTCGGCGGCAGGTCGGTCACCTGCGTTCCCCCGATGGAGATCTCGCCGGCTGTGACCTCCTCGAGACCGGCGAGGATGCGCAGGATCGTGGACTTGCCGCACCCCGACGGTCCGACGAGGACCATGAACTCCCCGTCACCGATCTCGAGCGATACGTCGTTCACGGCGACGACGTCGGTGCCGAAGACCTTCGAGACGCGGTCCAGGACGATGTCGGCCATCAGCGGTGCTCCTTCCGTCGGGGATGAGTGTGTGCGGCCAGCCGAGCATGGGTCAAGGCACGGCGCGCGCGGGCGTAGGCGGCCGCCGGCGCGCCCAGCCTGTCGAGACCCAGCCACGCGGCGCCGATCACGGGGGGGTCGGTCAGGACGGTGAACCCCGCGGCCGGCGCGACCTCGTGCACGCCGTCGCGGATGCGACGGAAGAACGCGTCGTCGTCGGTGCGGAAGATGCCCCCGCCGAGCACGACGTCGACATCCAGCTTCTGCATGCGAAGCCGCTTGATCGCGGTGGTGACCATCGCGACGATCTCATCGGCTTGCCGATCCACGACGCTCCGGGCGACGGGGTCACCCGCCGATGCGGCACCGAACACGAGCGGCGCGAGCTCGACGAGGCGGTCCTCCTCCACGCGTCCGTAGTACACGGCCTCGAGCACCTGACGAGGCCGTCGGAGCCCGAAGTGCGCCGGGACGAGTTCGGCGAGGGCGGTCTTCGCACCACGGCCGTCCTCGGACCGGATCGCGTACCAGAGCGCCGCCTCGCCCACGTCGGAACCGCCTCCCCAGTCACCGGAGATCGGACCGACCGCGGGGAACCGGGTGATCCTGCCGTCGGGGGCTACGGCGGAGCAGTTCGTGCCGAAGCCGCACACCACGCCGACACCCCAGTGCCGCTCGGTGCCGGCCCGCAAGACGGCGAACGTGTCGTTGCGCAGGACGCTCTCCTGGGTGAGGCCCTGCGCGCGCAGCCACCGCAGGATCTTCCGGTCGTCTGCCGGAAGGTCGGCGCCGGCGAGGCAGTACACGCCGAGATCGGCGACGGGGAAGGCGAGATCGATCTGCGCGTCTCTGCACGCGCCATGCACGGCATCGAGCACCTGGCCCATGTGCTGCGGGCCACCGTTCTCCTCGAACTCTCGGGTTCCGATCCTGGAGGCTCCCAGCACGGTACCGTCCCGCCGCAGCAGCGCGGCGTCGATCTTCGAACCGCCTCCGTCGACCGCGAGGAGCGCCGGGCGGCGGCTCACGGGAGCTCCTCGAGCTCGTCGACCGTCACGAACGATGCGCCGGCGTCGCGGAGCCCGTCGACGATCGGTCGCACTGCGTCGGCCGTGCCGCCCGGCCAGCTGTGGAGAAGCACGACGGCCCCGTCGCCGTGTCGCGTGACCTGCTCGAGCGCGTCGTCGGCGATCGCGGTACCGGTGCGCCACGGCTCCCAGTCGTCGAGCTCGACGTGCCAGTGCACGTTGCGGTAGCCGAGGGAAGCCAGCATCGCCAGCACGCGGGGGTCGTCGTGCCCCGCACCGAAGGGACACCGGAACCATGGCCGCGGGTCGGTGCCCGTCGCGGTGACGATCGCCTCGGCGGCATCGGCCATGTCGGAGGCGAGGCCCGGGTCGGTCAGCAGGGGCATCCGCGCGTGGTAGTGGGAGTGGTGCCCGACGAGGTGCCCCTCGTGGGCGATGCGCGTGGCGATCGAGGGGTGCGCTTGCGCCCACCGCCCCTGCACGAACACGGTGGCGCGGACCTCCAGGTCACGCAGGGTGTCGAAGATGCGTTCGGCGGCGTCGGGAGGACACCACGGCCGATCGGGATGCTCCGCGTCGAAGGTCAGCGCGACCCTGAAGCCGGGGCGCCCTGCCGGGCCGACGGCACCCTCTCGGCGCTCATTCATGGGTGGTCACCTTGGCCGCGCGGTAGTAGGCCCCGGGGTCACGGCCGCGGAGTCCGGCGAGCCGCCAGGCGAGCAGCTGGCAGGGGAGGATCGATACCGCGGGAGCGAGGGCGCGCTCGAGCGGGCCCGTCGCGATCCCCATCGCTCCCGATCCTGCCTGATCGTCGGTCGTGACCAGCAGGACACCCGCCCCTGTCGCGAGCAGTTCGTCGGCCAGGGTCAGGTCGAGCGCGAGGGTCTCGGGCTCGGTCGCGATCACGACGGCGGCCAGACCCGGTCCCGCGAGCTCCAACGGTCCGTGACGGAACTGGCCGGTCTGGAGGGACTCCACCGGCATGCCCACGGCCTCCTTGATCGTGAGTGCGCCCATCTCCGCTGCGGCCCGGCCCGGTCCTCGGCCCAGGATCACCACCGTCTCGCGCTCGCCTAGCCACGACACCAGCCGCTCCGGCAGATCGGCGTCGCCCAGCAGGCCTTCGATCGCCACGGCGGCCAGCTCGGCGTCGGTCGCGAGGCGCTCGAGCGCCGCGCCGGGCGGGGTTCCCCCGAGCATCCGGGCGAGCGCGCCGAGGACGACGAGGGAGCCTGCGAAGGTCATCGTCGAGGGGCCCGTCTCCTCGCCAGCTCCGGTGTCGACCGAGAGGTCGGCCAGCGAGGTGAGGGTGTTCGCGGTGCCGTTCGTGATCGCGACCACTACCGGGCGCTCTGCCTGTCCGGCGAGACCGGCGGCCACCCGCACCACCTCGACGCTCTCGCCCGACTGGCTCACCGCGACGAGCATCGTCGAAGGGCGGAGCATCCCGGTCCGGAAGTGCAGGAGCTCCGCGGCGTCGAGCATGATCGCCGCGATGCCCGCGCGGGCCAGCTCGGCCACGGCCGGGTAGCACGCGTCGTAGGAGCTCCCCATGCCGGTGAAGACGAGGGTCCGCCCGGCCGATGCACGGGCGATATCGTCGAGGACGGATCGCTGGTCGTCGAGGCCGGACGCCGCTCGCCGCAGGGCGTCCGGTTGACCGGCGATCTCGGCGATGAATGGGTCAGGAAAGTTTCCTAACGATTTCATCGCCGCGAGTGTACGATGCCGGCACCATGGGTGTGAAGGTGGCGGTGGTCGGCGGCGGGAGCACCTACACCCCTGAGCTCGTGGAGGGGTTCGTGCGACGCGACGACCGCCTCCCGGTCGACGAGCTGGTGCTGCTCGACATCGATCGGGAGCGGCTCGACGTCGTCGGCGCGCTCGCCGACCGCATGATGCGCAAGGTCGGCTGGACCGGGCGGCTGGGGCTCAGCACCGACCGGCTCGAGGCGATCGAGGGGGCCGACTTCGTGATCGTGCAGCTCCGGGTCGGGGGGAATCAGGCGCGCTACCTCGACGAGACGATCCCGCTCGAGTTCGGGTGCATCGGTCAGGAGACGACGGGCCCTGGAGGGTTCGCGAAGGCGTTGCGCACCGTGCCCGTCGTGCTCGAGCTCGCGCAGCTCACGGCGGAACGAGGCGCGCCTGGAGCGTGGTTCGTCGACTTCACGAACCCGACTGGCCTCGTGTCGCAGGCGCTGCTCGACGAGGGGCACCGGGCGATCGGGTTGTGCAACGTTGCGATCGGGTTCCAGCGCGACTTGGCCGAGATCTTCGGCGTGGACCCCGCTCACGTGCGGCTCGACCACGTGGGGCTGAATCACCTCACGTGGGAACGCAAGGTGCTCGTCGACGGCGTCGATCGCCTCCCGGAGCTGCTGGATCCGGCCGACGACCCCAGCCCTGCGGTTCGCGAGTACCTGGACGAGCTCGACGAGGAGATCCCGCTGGAGATCGCCCGGACCTTGGGCGCGATCCCCTCGTACTACCTGCGGTACTACTACCTGACCGACCGGGTGATGCGGGAGCTGCGGGGTGGGCGCAACCGGGCCAAGGAGGTCATGGAGATCGAGGCCGGGCTGCTCGAGCTCTACAAGGATCCCACCCTCGACACGAAGCCGAAACTGCTCGAGGAGCGGGGAGGCGCCTTCTACAGCGACGCTGCTGCGGCACTGGTGGCGTCGCTGCATGCGGGCACCGGCGACGTGCAGGTCGTGAACCTGCCGAACTCCGGTGCGATCCCGAACCTGCCCGACGACGACGTCGTGGAGATCGCGGCTCGCATCGACGCCTCCGGCGCACACGCCATCGCCACCGACCCGCTCGCCCCCGAGATGGCCGGTCTGGTCCAGCACGCGAAGGCCTACGAGCGCCTCACGATCGATGCCGCCACCTCGGGCAGTCGGGCCACCGCCCTGAAAGCGCTGCTGGCGAACCCCTTGGTCGGGGACTACGAACGAGCCCGGCCCCTGCTCGATGCGCTGCTTGCGGCGAACGAGCGCCACCTGCCCAGGTTCTTCCCGGCCTGACAGCTGCTCGATCAGTCCCTCCGCAGCTCCCCCGCGTGGCGCTGCACCTTCGCGAGGGCGTCGACCGCGTCTTGCACCCCGCGCTCCCCGTCTCGGAACACCGCCTCCATGAGGTAGACGGATTCGCGGAGCCCTGCGGCCTCGGCGACGGGGAACGACATCCCCCGTGGGTCGAGGCGGTCGGCATGCTCCACGGCCACGGGTAGACGTGACAGCGACGGCTGGAACAGCTCGTAGCGGCTCATCGGCGGGTACTGCACCTCCGCCGGGATGCCCTCAGCCTCGAGGGCGGCGCAGACGGTCTCATTCGTGGCGCCGCCGAACGCACCTGGGTCGATCGCCAGGATGTAGTTGTAGAAGCTCCATCGCGTGATGCGCCCGTCGCGGGGCATGACCCGCACGCCCGGGATGTCGGCCGCCAACCGCTCGAAGCGAAGGCCGTTGGTCGCGCGCTCTTCCTGCTGTCCCGGGAACCGCCGCATCGCCACCACGAGCAGCGCGG
The DNA here is from genome assembly GCA_963734685.1 of uncultured Actinomycetes bacterium. Taxonomy (GTDB): domain Bacteria; phylum Actinomycetota; class UBA4738; order UBA4738; family HRBIN12; genus JAOUEA01. The sequence goes on from CAVTIC010000001.1 coordinate 1,481,761, forward strand.
CGTTCAGCTCGGAGAGCCGGTAGTTCGCTCCGAACGTGAACTCCTTCTCCTCGGTGTCCTTCGCGCGTCCGCAGTCGATGATCGAGTGTGCCCGTCGTGCCAGCGTGTCGTCGTTCGTCAGGAGCGTGCCGCCCTCGCCGGAGGTGAGCGATCTTCGACGATTGGTGGCTGAACGAGCCGAAGTCGCCGATGCATCCGGCGCCGCGGCCACGCCACTCCTGCCCGTGGGCATGTGCGCAGTCCTCGATCACGGCCAATCCGTGCCGGTCGGCGATCTCGGTCAGCCGGTCCATGTCGGCCATCTGGTGACCGAGGTGCACCGGGATGATCGCCCGCGTGCGCGGCGTGATCGCCGCTTCCACGAGATCGGGGTCGATGCACCACGTCTCGGGGGTGACGTCCACGATCACGGGGAGGGCGCCCGCGGCCATCGGTGCGTAGGCGGTGGCGGCGAACGTCAGGGCCGGCACGATCACCTCGTCGCCCCATCCGACGTCGAGCGCCTTGCACGCGACCTCCATCGTCACGGTGCCGTTCATCATCAGGACCCCGTGGCGAGCGCCCTGGTACGCGGCGAAGGCCTGCTCGAACGCCTTCGCGTTCACGCCGGGCTCAGGGAACCCTCCCCACTCGCCGCCTCGCACGACCTCGGACACGGCCTCGACGTACTCATCGTCGGGCGCGGGCCACGCAGGATAGGGCGTCGAGCGCACGGGGGTCCCTCCGTTCACTGCGAGTTCAGCCATCGTCGTGCTCTCCTCTCTCAGTGCTCGCTCGGGTATCGTCAGGTCTCCGTCACCCACGTCTCGTGCTGGCCACGTCTCGGCGGCTCCCGCTCATGACCCGGCTGTTAGCGTGGCCCCGATGGGCGCACGCGTCGTCGTGATCGGCGGGGGATCGGCCTACATGCCTGGGATCGCGTTCGCCTTCGCCCATCATGCCGAAGCGTTCGGGGACGCGACCCTGGTGCTGCAGGACGTCGACGCCGGCGCGCTCGACCTGCAACGGCGTCTGACGGGCAGCATCCTGCGTTCGAGGGGAGCTCGAGGCGTTCGGGTGGAGGCTCATGCCGATCGGTCCCCGGCGCTGGAGGGCGCCGACGTCGTGCTCGCGGCCTTCCGGCCGGGTGGTCTGGAGGCCCGGCACCTCGACGAGCGCATCGCGATCGACCACGGCGTGATCGGACAGGAGACCGCCGGGCCCGGGGGGTTCGCCATGGCACTCAGATCGGTGCCGATCGTGCTCGAGATCGCCGAGGAGATGAGGAGGCTCGCCGCCTCGGAGGCCGTCCTCCTCGACTACACGAACCCGGTGCAGGTCGTGAGCGAGGCGATGCGCCGGTTCGGGCCGGCGCTGCCGTTCCTCGGCCTCTGCGATCAGACCGCCGGCGAGGCCCGGTTCCTCGCGAGGCTGCTGGGCGTCGACGCCGATGCGATCGCGCTCGACACGTGCGGCACGAACCACATGACGTTCACGCGAGGGGTGCGGGTCGCGAGCGAGGACGTCACCCCAGAGCTGTGGACGCTGCTCGACTCCCTGCCGTTGGAACGCCTGACGTCCGACGCCGAGCGGCGCATCGTGCAGCTGTTCCGATTGCTGCAGCACGTGCCGAGCGAGTACATGCAGTACTTCTTCTTCCACGACGAGGTGCTGGCCGAGCAGCGAGCGCGGGGTCGCACGCGCGCGCAGGAGGTGATGGCGATCCTCCCCTCGGTGCTCGAGAGCTACCGACGGGAGGCCGACGCCGAGGATCCGCGACCGTCGATGGCACGTGCGAGCGAGGAGCACGGCGACTTCGCCGTCTCCGTGATGGCCGCGATGCTGACCGGCACGCACCGGCGAGCGATCCTGAACCTCCCGAACGCCGGACAGGTCGACGACCTCCCCGACGGCACGATCGTCGAGACCCCTGCGACGATCGACGGCCGAACAGTCTCGCCTGTCCCGCAGGGAGCGCTCCCTGTCGAGGTGAGCGGGCTGGTCCGCCAGGTGGCGGTGCACGCTGCGATGACCGCCGAGGCCGCGGTCACCGGAGATCGCGAGCTGGCCGTGACGGCCATGGCCGTGCACCCCCTCGTTCGGAGCGTGAACCTGGCGGATGCGCTCGTGGCCTCCTACATCGATGCGCACGCCGCGCACCTCCCCGCGGGCTGGGGCGGCCGATGACCGGCGGCGGCGGGTTGGACCTGCGAGGGGTGCTCGCCGTCCGGGTCGAGGAGTCGACGACGGGGTTCCCGGCCGGCGCCGATCTCGCGGTCGCCGACGTCGGATCGCGAGGCTGGAACCTGTTCGAGGACCTCGTGCCGCCGGTCGTGGTGCTTCGAGAGCGCGCTCTCGAGCACAACCTCGAGCTGATGTCGGCTTACTGCCGGGCTAACGGCGTCGAGCTCGCTCCGCACGGGAAGACGTCGATGGCCCCGCAGCTGTGGGCCCGCCAGCTCGATGCGGGTGCATGGGGCGTCACGGCAGCCACCCCCGTCCAGGCTCGGGCGATGCGCTCGGCCGGGGTGCCTCGCATCCTGCTCGCGGACGAGCTGGTCGACGCGGGGTCGATCGAGTGGGTCGCCCGCGAGCTCGCCGACGAGGCGTTCGGCTTCGCCTGCTGGGTCGACTCGGCACGAGGTGTGGAACTGTTGCGCGGGGGACTCGTGGCCGGCGGGGCGCCGCGGCCGGTGTCGGTGCTGGTCGAGCTCGGGCATGCGCGGGGCCGATCGGGATGCCGGAGCGTCGCGGAGGCGCTCGACCTCGCCGCCCTGGTCGACGACGCGCCGGAGCTGGCGCTCGTCGGGGTCGCGGGCTACGAGGGCACGGTCTGCGGCGACCGTGGACCGGCGTGTGTCGACGCGATCGATGCGTTCCTCCGCGACCTCCGTGAGCTCACGAGCGAGCTGCTGGCTCGCGGGGCCTTCGATACCGCCGGCGAGGCGATCGTCAGCGCCGGAGGGAGCGCGTTCTTCGACCGTGTGGTGGCGGTGCTCGGGAAGGGCTGGGCCGCGGGGGCAGCGGTTCGGCTCGTGCTGCGGTCCGGGTGCTACCTGACCCACGATCACGGCGTGTACGAGCGCAACTCCCCGATGTCCGTGGCGACCGATCCCGGCGGCCGCTTCCTGCCGGCGTTCGAGGCGTGGGGCGCCGTGCTGTCGCGTCCCGAGACGCGTGTCGTCGTCGTCGGTCTGGGCAAGCGCGATGTGCCGTCGGACATCGATCTGCCCGTGCCGCTCCGCATCCGGAGGTCGACCGGATCGTTCTCCGACGCCTCCGGGATCGTGGTGCGGCGGCTGATGGACCAGCACGCGATCTGCGACGTGGGCGGCAGCGGTGCCCCACCGGACGTGGGTGACCTCGTGGCGTTCGGCGTCTCCCATCCCTGCACGGCCTTCGATCGTCGCCGGGTGATCCCCGTGGTCGATGATGACGATCGCGTCGTGGATGCCGTGGCCACGCTGTTCTGATCGCGGCGTCGACGCGGGATCTCGTGCGGCGCGGGCTGGGTCACACATCGACGTTCTGCGTGCGCGCACCGACATCGCCGAGGACGCCCGCGGTCGCCGCTCCCGCCGCCGCTCCCGCTCGCAGCGACTCGAGGCATGAAGCCCCATCGAGCCGGGCAGCTAGGTAGCCGGCGTTGAACGCGTCGCCGGCGCCGACGGGATCGACGTCGTCGGAGGCCGGCGGACGGAGCTCGCGCCAGGCGCCGTCGGGGTCCAGGACCGCGGCGCCGTCGGCGCCGCGCTTCACGACGACCTCGCTGGGCCCCAGCTCCGCGCAGCGCTTGGCCGAGTCCACGCCCGAGCCGCCCACGAGCGAGGCGAGCTCTCGCTCGCCGCTGAGCACCACCTCGCAGCGTTCCAGCAGCGGCATCACGAGCTCGTGTGCGCGATCGGACCCCCAGTAGGCCCGGACGGAGGTTCGGGTCCACGGCGCGGAGCCCGCCGGCACGGTCGAGGAGCGCGAATCCGCCGCGGCCTGCGGTCCCGGCCCGAGCATCGCCGTGATCCCGGTCACGAGCACGGCGCGGGCGTCGGCGATCGGCACCCCGTCCAGCGCGCCCGGGTCGAGCGCGCTCGCGGCCGATCCGGCTCGCCAGTAGCGCACCCCTCCCCGGGTATCGCGGAGCATCAGGCCTGGGTGAATCGCGCCGGGTCGGTTCGGACCCATCGGAGATCGACCCCTTCCAGCTCGAGGGCCTCGCGCACGCGCGTTCCGGCCGGGTCGTCCCCGAGGCGGCTGATCCACGCCGTCCGGAACCCGAGACGGGAGAGGGCGACGAGTGCGTTGCTCTCGGCGCCGCCGTGGGTCGCGGCGAACGCCGACGCGGTCTCGAGCGGCCCGTCGCGGGCGACGAGGGAGAGCATCGTCTCGCCGAGCCCGATCACGTCGTAGCTCGTGCCACTCATCTCCTCGCCGCCTCGAGCGCGGCAGCGGCGCGGGCTCGCAGTTCGTCGAGCTCGGCGGGTGTCTCGGGCGGACGGTGTCCGGTGAGCGCCGACCCGAGACCGACCGCCGTCGACCCGGCGGCGAGATAGGTGCCCACATCGTCGACGGCGATGCCGCCCGTGGCGAGCAGCCCGACCCCGGGGAACGGCGAGCGCAGGGCACGGATGAGCCCCCGGCCCGCCACACGGACCGGCGGGAAGACCTTCACGGCCGAGGCCCCCAGGCGACGAGCTCGCAGC
>CAVTIC010000002.1:0-323943 GCA_963734685.1 uncultured Actinomycetes bacterium
GCCACGGGAGGTCGCCCGACTGATCCTGGCTATCCAGGACATCGGGTGACCTGGAGGCGGAGACGCAACCGAGGAGCAAGGAGGTCCCACATGGAGAACGCGATACCCGCGCCTCAGGCTCGCCGAGGCCTTCTCCCCGTGTGGTCAGCCGGTTGGATCAAGTCGCCGGTCTCCGGCGTTGGGAACGCGCTTGAACCAGCGAAACCTGGTGCTGATGGCCGAGCTGCCGCCCCCGGAACGAGCGGCACGATCGGAAGGGAGCTCGAGATGAACTTGGACGCGGATCGCCGTGACCAACCAGCGATCGCTCGGGTCTGGCAAGGCGCCACTCTGGAGGAGGACGCTGTCGTCCGTTGGGCAGGATCGGATGTCGATCGGGCGGTCTACTTCCGCGACGACGAACGAGGCGTTCTCGAACTGACTCCGGCCGTCGAGCACTACGACGTCGTTGCAGTAGAGATCCGCCCTCGCTTCTGTCACGGGGCAGGAGGGCTGAGATGAACTCCCCACAGGCCGGCTATGTCCGGGAGGCGACAGGGAAGGTCAGCGTGGCAACCGCAGACGGTACGTTCGAGGAAGCAACTGCGATCGCTGACTCGGCAAGCGGCGATCGATGGGTGTTCTGGATCGGAGGTTGGGCGGCGATCGTTGGCGCGATCCTCGGGTTGATCGGGAACCTCATCCATCCGGTCACGCCGATCGACGATCCGGAAGGTGTGGCGCGAGTCATCGCCGACAGCGGCATCTGGGTGCCGGTCCACCTTGCGATCGTCTTCGGCATCGTCCTGATGCTTGGCGGCCTGGTTGCCATCTACCACTCGATCCGCGGAGGGGTCGCAGGTGCGCTCGCCCGCTTCGGTCTGTTCATGGCCGTCGCCGGCGCCACGATCGGCTTGGTGCTGGTCATCTTGGACGGCGTCGCAGCCAGACAGCTCGCGCAGGAGTGGGCCTCCGCGCCTCTTCACCAGAAGGCCACCGCACTCGGCCTCGTCCACGTCAACGAGACCATCAACCTCGCGCTCGCCAGCCTCTTCAATGTCGTCTTCGCCGCTGCGACCTTCATGCTGTTCGGTCTCGCGGTGGCGATCAGCGACGTGTACCCGCGGTGGCTGGGCTGGGTCGTCTTCCTGGCCGGGCTCGGGTCGATCGGCGCGGGCCTGATCCAGGCATACGTCGGGGAACCCACCGGAGCATCCAGGACCTTGACCATCGTCGGCCCAACCGTCATCACGCTCTGGCTGCTGGTCATGGGGGTCCTGCTCGTGCGGATGGGCAAGGGACGTGCGGACGAAGGAGGAGTTACATGAGTTCCAGGATCACCTCTACCGTTGGCTCGATCCCATACCTCCGCGGCCTCCTGCACGGCCGGGTGACCGAGCCGGGCGATGAGGGATACGACGATGCCCGTGCAGTCTTCTACGGCGGGTTCGAGCGACGGCCTGCGGCCATCGCTCGAGTCGCCGATGAGAGCGACGTCTCGCGTGTCGTGGAGTTCGCGCGCCAGAGCGAGCTGGAACTCGCCGTCCGCAGCGGCGGCCACAGCCTTGCCGGCCACGGCGTGTCCGATGGCGGGATCGTGCTCGACCTTCGGGACATGAAGGCACTAGGGATCGAACTCGACGGACGAACGGCGTGGGCCCAGACGGGCATCACCGCGCTCGAGTACTCGCGCGCGGCCGGGGCCCACGGCCTGGCGACCGGGTTCGGGGATGCCGGCTCGGTGGGGATCGGGGGGATCACGCTGGGCGGCGGGGTGGGGTACCTCGTGCGAAAGCACGGCCTCACCATCGACGACCTTCTGGCCGCCGAGGTCGTGACCGCGGACGGCCTGCTCCTGCACGTCGACGCCGAGAGCCACCCGGACCTGTTCTGGGCGATCCGCGGCGGCGGCGGCAACTTCGGGGTGGCGACCCGGTTCCGCTTCCGGCTCCACGCGCTCGACACTGTCGTGGGCGGGATGCTGATGCTCCCGGCGAGCAGCGAGCTCATCGCCTCCTTCGTCGCGCTGGCCGAGGCCGCGCCGGAGGAGCTTTCGACGATCGCCAACGTCATGCCGGCGCCACCGATGCCGTTCGTGCCGTCCGAGCATCAAGGGCGACTCGTGGTGATGGCCCTGATGTGCTTCGCCGGCGAGGTCGAGGCCGGGGAGCGCGCCGTCGCGCCCTTCCGGGCGCTCGCGGAACCGATCGCCGACATGGTCCGGCCGATGCGCTACCCGGAGATCTACCCGCCGGACGACGACTCCTACCACCCCGCCCGCGGTGGCGCGCACGATGTTCGTCGACGCCGTCGACCACGCTGTGGCGGCAACGATCGTCGAGCACCTCCAGGCGTCCGACGCGAGCGTGCGGGTGGCGCAGCTCCGGGTGCTCGGCGGCGCGATGGCCCGGGTGCCGGCCGACGCGACGGCCTTCGCGCACCGGACGCGCCGGATCATGGTCAGCGTCGCGGCCTTCTACGCCGGCCCGGAGGATCGGCTCGCGCGGCAGGCGTGGGTCGATGCCTTCGCGGCGACGCTCCGCCGGGGCGACGGGGGTGCCTACGTCAACTTCCTCGGCGACGAGGGCGAGGCGCGGATCCGCGAGGCATACCCAGGCCCGACCTGGGATCGGCTCGTGGCCATCAAGACCCGCTATGACCCGACCAACCTCTTCCGGCTCAACCAGAACATCCCGCCTAGCTGGACGACGTCCCAGAGGCATGAGGGAAAGAAGGCAGATCAGGCAGGATCGAAGAACGGAGGCTGACATGGGGATCGTGGCATGGGAGTTCGTGACCCTCGACGGAGTGATGGAAGCACCGGAGACGTGGCAGTTCTCGACCGGTCTGTTCGACGAGGCGATGGGGAAGGCGGCGTTCGATCTGCTGATCGGGACCGACGCACTCCTGTTGGGGCGTGTGACATACGAGCTCTTCGCCGAGGCCTGGCCGTCGATGACCGACGAGGACGGTTTCGCCGATCGGATGAACGGCCTTCGCAAGCTCGTGGTCTCGACCACACTCCAAGAACCACTCTCCTGGAATAACTCCACGCTCATCGACGGGGACGTGGTCGAGGAACTGGCCGCGCTGACGCAGGAGCCCGGACAGCGCATCTCGCTCGTTGGCAGCGCCGGACTCCTGAACGCGTTGATCCAGCACGACCTGATCGACGAGTACGAGATCTGGGTCCATCCCATCGTTGTCGGGAGCGGGAAGCGACTGTTCGCGGACGGGACCCACACGCCCGTGCTGGAACTCGTGGAGACCAAGGCGTTCGACACAGGAGTCGTGGCCCTGACTTACCGGCCGCGGCGAGTGGAGTTGGCGGGCATCGAGGAGGAACGCGACCGTTCGGCAGATGACCAGGTGCACAGGCGGATCACCGACGACGGGAGGAAGGGATGAGCGGTGAGCTCCTGCTGTCCGACGATGCGCGTTCAACCGCGGGCATCCTCCTGCTCACTGTCGTGGCCGTCGAGTACGGAGGAACGTTCATGCTGCGGGTCGTCCGCGGCCGGGTCCCGATGACGCCGTTCCAGAGGTCGTTCGCGCGGGCGGGGCACGCTCATGCGGGCGTTCTCGTGATCGCGGCGCTCGTCTGCCAGCTCCTCGCCGATGCCGCGGACGTGAGCGGGCTCGAGGGCACGGTTGATGACCTGAAGGACGGCGGCGAGGCCGTGACTGGCGCCGGCGCCGAGCCCATGGCCGCTCCCGTCGAGACCCCTGGGGAGACCGTAACCACCGGTTCACGGCTCGTGGAGGGCCTGGCCACCGCTCTCTCGAGTGAGATCGGATGGACCTAAGAGATCCGGCGTGTCGACCGGAGCAAGCGAGGACCGAAAGGAGATCGAGATGCGCAAGGTGATCGTGCAGGACTGGATGACGCTCGATGGCGTGGTGCAGGCGCCCGGCGCCCCCGACGAGGACACGACCGGAGGCTTCGAGCACGGAGGCTGGAGCCTGCCCTACTTCGGCGACAACGCCCAGAAGTGGGTGGTCGAGAACCTGACCGGGGCGGGCGGCTTCCTGCTCGGGCGACGCACCTACGAGACCTTCGCGTCCTACTGGCCGAACGCATCCGAGGAGGAACGGCCGATCGCTGAACCTCTGAACACGAGGCCGAAGTACGTGGCGTCGACAACGCTCACCGAGCCGCTCGACTGGCACAACTCGATGGTGCTCCAGGGCGACGTGGCGAAGGCCGTGGACGCCCTGAAGCGAGAGGAGGGCGATGACCTGCTGGTGATCGGCAGTGTGGAGCTGGTGCAGACGCTGATCGAGAACGGTCTCGTCGACGAGTTCAGGGTGATGATCGACCCTCTCGTCGTTGGTGGCGGCAAGCGCATCTTCCGCGATGACGGTGTGCTCAGGCCGCTGCGGCTCGTCGACAGCCAGGTGACCACCACGGGCGCGATCCTTGCGACCTACGCTCCGGCGGAGGCCTGACCGCGCGGGCCCATGGCCCGAGCGGGCCGAGGGTTCTCGTCCGCCGACCGACACCAACGACGAAGGAAGGAGCGAGAGGATGGCTGTACGAACACCGGTGCCCGAGCCGCTCGTCGCTGCGATGCCGCGGCCGTGACACCGTGGGCGGAGGCGAAGGAGCGCATCGAGACGCCGGAGCGAGACAGGACCTACGGCGCGTTCGGGATCCAGCTCCGCAAGGATCATCGCGACTACGTGCGCGCTCGGAGGGACCGTTAGGAAACCGTGATGCTCGCATTGTCGGCTCGTCGAGATCCGAGATCTCATGCTCGACCTCGCGAAGCGGCGGTGGGCCGCCGGCCCGGCGCGTCCGTGCCGGGAGGGATCGCAATCAACTAGGCGCGCTCGCTCCTCCTGCTGGAACTACCCGACCCGGGCGGCCCTGTGGAGTTCGAGGGCACCCGACACGCCCTTCAGCTCGACCGGCCCGATGGGCGTGAACGTCACGGACGTCCCCTCGGTCGCGTCCACGACCTCCCGAGTCACCAGCACCTCGCCCGGCCTCGCGTACTCGGCGATCCTGGCCGCGATGTTGACCGTCCGCCCGTAGTAGTCGCCTCCTTGGAAGATGACCGGTCCGGCATGGATGCCGACGTGGGCCGGCGGAAGCTCGTGCGCGTCGACGCCCTCCACCATGTCGAGCGCGCCGAGCACGCCCTGACCCGGATCCCGGAAGAAGAACATCACCCCGTCCCCGAGCCACTTCACCGGTTCGCCTCCGTACTCCTGTGAGGAACGCCGCACGAGGGTGGACAGCGTCGCCGCCAGGTCCGCGGCGGCCTCGTCACCGCGCTCCTCGGTCAGCCGCGTGTAGCCGGTGATGTCCAGGAAGCACAGCGCGGGCTGATGGCGTAGCCGATCGAGCAGGCCGGCCCCTTCGAGCACATCCTCGACCGCCTCGACGGAGCTCGCGCTCCACGCGTGCTCCTGTTGCCCATGGTAAAGCGCGACGAGCGCCTGCTCCGTGAGCGAGGCCATCCTGGTTCCCAGGTCGCCCTGCGACATCAACATCTCGCCCCCCGACATGCCGGCCTCGGTCAACGGCCGAACGACCTCGCTCCTCCACCAGTTCGTCTCGGTCTCGGCGATCCGTCGCAGGCTGTCTCCGTATGCCCGGAGCCAGCGCTCGATCACGATCGGTCGGAACCCGTTCGCGAGCTGAAGTTCCATCACAGGTAGGATCGCCATCTCGTCTTCTCGCACCAGATCATCGGGCCTAGGCTCGGCGAAACCGGAGGCTTCGCGCACCACCATCAGGAGCTCTATCGGCACGTCCGTCCGCTCACTCAGCTGCCTGAAGGTCGTGCCTGTGAACCCGGCGAACCTGTCGAACGCGGCCCCGTCCAGGAACGCGAACGACAGCACCCCGTCCCGGACGGCGGCGGCCATGCCCTCGAGCGGCACGCCGGACCGCTCCAAGCTCTGCACCCACCGTGCCCGGCGCACATCGCCCGACGAGAACGTGTCTCCCGAACCGGGGCTCAGGAGGCCGAGCTCGACCAACCGGTCGACGTACCCGAGATCGACCCCCGCCTTCGTGGCCATCTCCTGGCGCGAGTGCTCGTCCACAGAAAGTGATCGTAGCCGGACAGGGACTCTTCACCGACTCGAGATGCCCGGCCAGAGCTTGTGATTGATCGTCATATGGATCGAACGGACCTACACCCCGGCGGCGCCAACTCGCCCTCGGCAAGCTCACCCCGATCGAGTTCGAGACCGTCTTCGAGGCTGCCCAGGGTGTGAGGGCGACTTCACGGGCGGCAGGGCGACGAGAGGGACCGGCGGGATGAGCGATCGCCAGCAGAAGAAGTCGAAGAAGAAGCAGAAGCTCGATCCGCGGCCGAGGCGCATCGCCTGCTGGAGCGATTCATCGACACCTGGCCCCTTGAGCGGGGGGAGGGTCCCCGCCGTCGGACCTGCAGGCGGTTGAGCCCGGAAGCGGCCTCTGACCTGCTGTGGGTACTACCCTCCTTAACCTGTGGGTCCTCTCCGAATGCAGTGTCGTATTGCCTGGTCAAGAGATACTGAGAACACCCCACCAACCTCTCGCAGAGTGAACAGTTCAAGGGAATCACCAACGCCGTTCAGCGAGCGGCATGTCGCGGGGATGCGGCCGATCCCCGCGCACCGATCGTCAATCTCGATCCCGGCGGCGGTTTCTCGACGCGCCCTCAGCCGTCGTCCCGCTCGACAGCTTCCTCCGGGGCGGTGGTGTTCTGTCCGACCACGATCCTCCAGATGCCGTCACCGCGACGCCAGACGTAGCTCGGCAAGCCCGCTCCGGACGGGGTGCCGGCGGGATCGAAATATCGCTGGTTGACACCGGTGAGCACCACATCGTCTGAGATGAACAACAGATGCTCGATTTCGTAGCTGACTGAGCTCCCATCAGCGAACGCCCCCGGCAAGACACTCCGAGTGAACTCGCTGATGGCGTCAAACCCGATGAGCCGGCGTCCCCCACCCGTCACCCACACAGCGTCCCTATCGAACAGTGACAGGAAGCCAGCGGCATCTTCGTAGCGCTGGGTGCGTTCGAGCTCGGCCACCCGGCCGGTGAGCGCCTCGACGACTTCTGCAGGAGCATCCGCCGGGATAACCGTTGGCATGCCAGGCATCGTACCGAGCGTGATGCTCCTATGCGTTGCGTCAAGGCGTGATGGCCACGAACATCTCCCTCGCGACGTAGCGCTTGAGGCACTGGATCATCTCCATCTTGTTCTTGCCTTCAGCGCTCCTTCGGGCCACGTACGCCTTCGTGCGCTCGTCACAGCTCATCAGGACCATCACGATCGTCCACAGGGCGTTGGGCCGATCGGTGCCCCGCCACGGTTGAGGCGGTATCGGTGAAGCCGGCCACGTCGGCGCCACACCCTACCGGCCGGCATGGCGTTTCGCCGAGTGATGCTCCTGCGCTAGACGCCGGAGGGCGTCCAACACGACCTCGAAGACCACGGTTCCCACCACCGCGGACTCGACCGTTCGTTCCCGGTCGGCACCAGCGGGGGTCTGCCTCACCTCCCACGCCGCCAACCGATCGGCCAGCCGCGCGTAACGGGAGAAGACCCGGGCGTCCACACGCCATCCGAGTGAGCGAAGCGTGGCGAGCGAGTCCGCGAGCTCGTCCCTACCGGGGGCGTCGGGCTTGACGACCCAGCTCAGATCCTCATCGATGAAATGGTCAACGTCGTGTCGTGAATCCGCCAACTCCGCCGCCGGGAGGGACGCGTGGAGCCGGCGACCGAGGGCATAGTGGGCGACGCCCAGCACGTCATGGAGAGAGAGCTTCTCGTCGTCGATCGCGTCCAGCACGTGGCGGATCGTCGCGATCGGTAGGTCTCCCAGATCGGCGAGCGCCCTGACCAGACGCAGCCGCCGGACGTGCTCAGGCCCGTACTCCGCCTGGTTCGGGGCGCTCAGCGTGCCGGGTGGAAGCAGGCCCTCGCGCAGATAGAACTTGATGGTCGGCACCGACGCGCCGCTCTCGACACTCAGCTCGGAGATCTTCACCCTTCGACCAGCCTCTTCGGGGTTGACATCTACGGCGGATAGTAGCACTATCCGAATAGCAGACAGTTCAACTATCCATATCGACAATAGCTCGATCCGCCGGAGGGGAGGGATCCGAGATGGAGACGACCATCGGGGCGATCCACGGGCAGGCCGTCGGGAGCGACCGGCAGCCGTCGCGCGACGAGGACGCACGCTGGCTCGGGCTCGGGGGATGGGCGCTCGTCACCGGTGCGCTGGTGGCCATGGTAGGCAACCTGATCCACCCGGCCACGCCGACCGGCGACCCGGAGGGGGTTGCCCGAGCGATCTCCGAGAGCGACATATGGATCGCGGTCCATCTCGCGATCGTGCTCGGGCTGGTCTTGATCCTCGGTGGGCTGGTTGCTCTCGTTCACGCGATCCGCGCGGAAGGGGGTCGCCAAGGCTCGTGGGCCACGCTCGGAGGTGCTTTCGCGGTCGCGGGCGTGACGATCGGGCTCATCTTGGTGACGCTCGACGGGCTCGCGGCGAAGCACCTAGCGGACGCGTGGACAGAGGTCCAGATGGACCAGCGCGCGGTCGCCCTCGGGCTCGTCACGGCCGAGGAGACGATCAACTTCGCGCTCGCCGCCCTCTTCAACATCGTGTTCGCCGGCGTCACGTTCATCCTCCTCGGCTTGGCCGCCGTCCGGAGCCGGCGCTTCGGCGATCCGATCGGTTGGGTCGTGGTCGCTGCCGGCGCCGGGTCCATCCTCGTTGGGCTGGTCCAGGCCTACGTCGGGGAGTCGATCGGGCTCAGCCGGATCCTGACGATCGTCTTCCCGACCGTGATCACGCTGTGGCTCGCGATCATCGGGGTGCGGATGCTCCGCGCAGCCAGGAAGGGGGAAGGGTGGGCGACGCCCTGACGATGTCGGCCGATGCCCGGTCCACGGCGGGGATTCTGTTGCTGACGATCGTGGCGGTCGAGTACGGCGGCACGTTCATGCTGAAGGTCGTTCGCGGCCGAGTGCCGATGACGCCCTTCCAGCAGAGCTTCGCCCGCGCGGGCCACGCGCACGCCGGGGTGCTCGTGATCTTGGCGCTCGTCGCTCAGATCCTGGCCGACGCCGCGCAGATGAACGGCATCCAGGAGGTTGTCGGGCGGGACGGTATCCCGCTCGCCGCGATCCTCATCTCGGCCGGGTTCTTCCTGTCGTCGGCCGGCAAGGGGAGAGTCCAGCCGAACCGGTTTATCGTGCTGCTCTGGGCCGGCGTTCTGTCGCTCGCGGCAGGGGCGATCGCGCTGGGCGCGGGGCTCCTCGCGAGTTGACGGCTACGAGGTGAAGGCAAAGGTCGGCTCTCTCCTCCGAGGCCGGGACGTCGATCCGGTTTCGACCGGATCACGTTGGCGGAGCATCGTGGACGGCAGGGACATTCTTCGCCCGGAGTCGTCGGAAACCGTCCGACCACGCCAAGGAAGGTCCGAGCCGCTCACCTGCTACTGCACGGATCCGAACCGTTCGATGGATTGGGGGGAGAGTGGCGACATCCATGTCGATCACGTGGGAAAGTGCCTCTGACCTGCTGTGGGCACTACCCCTCTTAACCTGTGGGTACTATCACAGCCGTGGGCCGGTCCCGCTGGCCAGGGAGTTCTGAGAACACCCCACCGACCGACCGACTGATCGACACACGCACCGACCAGGTGGTACGCGGTGCTGGTGCCGATCACGCCGCCGATCACCACGACTCGGGCGCGCTCAGGGATGTGCGTCATCGTCGCCTCCCCGTGCTTCGAGGGCCGCTTCGGAAACCAGGCAGAACTCGTTGCCTTCGGGGTCGAGCATCACCCTGAAGACGACGTCGTACTCGCGGAAGTCGCCTTGCTCCACCCTGGTTCCGCCCAGGCCGATCACCCGCCGGGACGCCTCCTCGATGTCGTCGACGCGCAGGTCGAGGTGGATCCTGTCTTTGACGGTCTTCAGCTCGGGGACCCGCTGGAACCGAAGCACCGGAGATCCATCGGTGGACCCGAGATCGATGTACTGCACCGGATCGCCACCTCGCCACGCCTCGGCGGTTTCGAACACCGAGGACCAGAAGGACGCCAGGCGCTCGGGGTCACGACAGTCGATCGTCACCGAGTCGAGTCGAGCGATCCGGGTCCCGTCGTCCTTCACCGGCCTCGCCCCCGCCTCTGCTTGCGATCCCTGACGATCTCGCGGACCACGTGATGGCCGGGCAGCCCGGTCACACCGCCGCCGGCGTGCGTGGCGGAGGACGCCTGATAGAGGCCGCGGATCGGCGTGCGGTAGTCCGCGTAGCCGGGTGCGGGTCGCATGTGGAACAGCTGGTCCGGCGAGAGCTCACCGTGGAAGATGTTGCCACCGATCAGGCCCCACTCGTTCTCCATCTGCCACGGTCCGATGACCTGGCGACCCACGATGCGCTTCCTTGAGGCCCGGCATGAAGTCGTCGTGGATGTCCACGAGTCGGTCCGCGTACGCCTCGAGTTCGTCCTGGTTGCGCTCCTGGGCCCACTCGTGCGGCACCCACTGCGTGAACATCGACATCACGTGCATGCCCTCCGGCGCGAGCGTCGGATCGTAGTAGCTCGGGATGCAGGTCTCTGAGAAGGGCGCGGTGGAGGCGTTGCCGTCCCTCGCCTCCTCGAACGCCTTCTCCAGGTACCGGATGGTGGGGGAGACCATGATCGAGGAGCCGGCGATCTCCGGATCCTCGCCGCGCGGATCGTCGCGGAAGGCGGGCATGTGCGAGAGCGCCAGGTTGATCTTCACGGTCCCGCTCCGGGTCCTCCAGTTCTCGATGTCGCGGACGAACTCGCCGGGCAGATCTTCACGGGCGATCTGTCCCAGGAACGTGATCTTCGGGTGACAGGCCGAGACGACCAGCTGCGCCCGGTACTCCTCGCCCGCCGCGGTCACCACGCCGCACGCCGCGCCGGCCTCGACCAGGATGCGTTCGACCCGACTCCCGACCCGGATCTCGGCACCGAAGGACTCCGCGCTCTGCCTCAGCGCGTCCGCCACAGCCCCCATGCCGCCGATGGGGTATCCCCACTCCGAGAGGTTGCCGTCGCCGAGGTCGCCGACGGCGTGATGCATCAAGACGTAAGCGGTTCCCGGTTCCTCGGGTCCTGCCCACGTTCCGATGATGCCGCTGGTGGCGATGAGCGCCTTGAGCTCCGACGACTCGAACCACTCGTCGAGCAGGTCCGCGGCGCTCATGGTGAAGAGCTTGGTGATGTCGGCGGCGAGGCGGGAGCTCATGCCCGCACGATGCCGAAGCACGAAGCGCACCTGGTCCGCGAGATCCCCTGGGGCGACCGATCCGAGGTCGGGCGGTGTCTCCATCAGGAGCGGACCGAGGAAGGCCGCACTGCGCGCGAGCCAGGCCGACCAGTCCTCGTACACGTCGGCGTCCGTCTTCGAGAAGCGGGACAGGGTCTCGCGGAACCGACCGCCTTTCCCCTCGTCGTCGCGGATACCCCCTGACCCAGGCTGGGGGGCGTAGGAGCCTCCCATGGGCACGACCCGGTACCCGAAGGCCTCGAGACGCAGGTCGCGGACGATCGACGGGGGCATGAGGCTCATCACGTAGGAGAGCGTCGTGACCTTGACGTCGGGGTACTCGGGGAATGGGGAGGAGGTGTCGGCGGCGCCACCGGTCTTGTGACGGGATTCGAGCACCACGACCCTCGCCCCAATCTTGGCGAGATACGCGGCGGCGACGAGGCCGTTGTGGCCTCCGCCGACGACGATCACGTCGTACCGATCCGCAGCCATCGACGGTCCTTCCTCGTGCTCGGGCGAAGGCTGTTCGTCGCCACCCTACCGGTCATCGTGGATCGTTCGCGGTTCGAACCCGAACCTTCCTTGCACCAACCAACCCCGCGTCCGTCAGCTGGTCGACAAAGGTGGCGAGCTCACAGGCGTCTACGATGCGAACTCAACCTGGTGGAAACGTGAACCCCGGATCCGAAGGAGCAGCAACGATGTCGATCGTCCGCGTCCACAACTTCTCCATCTCGCTCGACGGTTTCGGGACCGGCGAACCTCAGAGCCACGACGCACCGTTCGGCCACGCCGGCGAACGACTGCACGGATGGATGATCGCGACCCGGTACTGGCAGGAGATGCTCGGCGAGCCCGGTGGCACCCGCGGCCTCGACGACGCCTTCGCGCGGATGCACAACCCCGGGATCGGCGCCGAGATCATGGGTGCCGGGAAGTTCGGCTACCCGGGATGGCACGAGGACGGAGAGTGGAAGGGCTGGTGGGGTCCCAACCCCCCGTTCCACACACCGGTCTTCGTCCTCACCCATCACACGCGTCCGCCGCTCGAGATGGAAGGCGGGACGACGTTCCACTTCCTCGACGTGTCGCCCGCCGAAGCGCTCGAGACCGCTCGGGAGGCCGCCGACGGGCAGGACGTGCGCCTCGGTGGGGGCGCCACCGTGATCCGCGACTTCCTCGTTGCGGGGCTCGTGGATCACATGCACACCGTCGTCGTCCCCATCCTTCTCGGCCGCGGCGTTCGGCTCTGGGACGGACTGGAGGGCGTCGAGAAGGACTACCAGGTCGAGGCCACCTCCTCGCCGAGCGGGGTCACACACGTGACGTTCACCCGCGCGGGCGTCTAAGCCGCCGCCTCGCACGCACATCCAGTGGTGGTCTGCGAGCTACGGGGCTTCCCAGTCGGGTTGGTAGTCGTCACCGGGTCGATTCGACACGCGTATCAGATCTTGACCGTGAGTCCCGATCGTGTAGATGTCGAAATCGCCCGAGCGGTCGCTCGAGAACGCGAGTCGTAAGCCGTCCGGGGAGAATGCGGGATTCACGTCGGTCCCCTTGTGGCGTGTGATCCGCCTCACCTCACCTGAGATCAGATTGAGCGTGTAGATCTCCAGGTCGCCGCTGCGATCGCTCTCGAATGCGATCGATCGCCCGTCGGGGGACCACGATGGACCGCCGCCCCAGCCCCCTCCACCGGTACCGTCGTCCGCCGGGTTGGACGTGAGTTGGGCCACGTCACTGCCATCTGCGTTCATCACGTAGAGATCGAAGTTGCCGTTGCGATCGCTGATGAACGCGATCTGCGTCCCGTCAGGGGAGAACGCCGGATAGGCGTCGGTCCCCGCGTCGTTCGTGAGGTTGGTGAGCCCGCCCCCGTCAGCGTTCATCACGTACACGTCGCGGTTGCCCGCCTCATCACTCGTCAAGGTGAGCTGCGTTCCGTCGTTGGACCAGTTGGGGCCGGATTCGTCGGTGCCTGTCGCGAGTAGCTCCCGCAGCCCCGTCCCGTTGGCGCGGATGGCCGAGACCTCGAACGTGCCGGTGGGCCCGCATCTGTGGATGAAGGCGATCTCCTGTGTGGACGGGCGCCACGATGGCTCGAACCCCTCGCAGATGCCGCCGACATGATGCTCGTCGGTGCCGTCGCCGTCCATGACGAACAGGTTCTGTCCGCCCTGGAAGACGAGGCGTCCCAACCCGTACCGCCGGTCGAGGGTGAACCGCCCCGTATGGTGGTATCGAGGCGCGGACTTGGTCCAGATCCTCGTCGTGCCGGCCAATCTCGTTGCCGTCCACACCCCATCGATGCGTGCCTGCTTCACCACATGGAGTTCGACGCGATGCCGCCACCAGCGGCCGACATCCATCGAGCCGATGTACACGCCCTTGTCAGCGAGCCACCGCAAGGTCATCTGTTCTCCACCCGAGAAGGACCGCAGGTCGATGCCGCGGCGAGCGGTGGAGAATCCCCACTCCAGACGCTGCCTCCGACTGAGGTCTTCGCAGTTCGTGAACGTGCAACTCGTCATCACCCACGGGCCCTTGTGGACCCCCTCGACCATGGCTTGGCGAACGGGTGGCGCAGCCGCGGCCACACCTGTTCCCATCAGGCCGAACATCAAGCAGGCCGCCTGGGTGAAGGCGAGAGCCCGCCACCAACGCCCCCTGCCTCTCACGGTCGACATGTCAGCTCTCCAGTCTCGCTGGGACAACCGGCGCAGTATGTGCCTCGTTGCTTCATGGAACAAGGACCCGGCGCCACGCCGCAAGAAGGACGACCGCGCGGCCGATCATGTGGTTGGTGCTACCGTGACTGACTCGACCGAGATCGTTGATGTGATCGCCCGGCGAGGACTCGCCACGCTCGAAGAACTGAGTCGGAAGGTCGGAGGCACCAGGTGAGACGGATCGCACTCGTCGGCGTGTCGCTCCTATCGGTAGTGGCCTTCGCGCTCGTGGCGAACGGCCACCCCATCAGCCGGTTCCGGGCATGCACCTACTCCCGTCGCGAGTGTGTGCGGGTGGGTGCAGAGATCGCCTGGGGGAACACGGTCATCGTCAAAGGGAAGGCCCGACCCCCTCATGGCGGGGCTTCGGCCACCGTGGTGCGGCGCAATCCGCACGGGCACGTCTGGCACGAGATCGCGACCGTACCGGTCTCCGATGCCGGGACGATGCGCTACCGCTGGCTCACGACCGTCGACGACGCGCGTCGCGATCCCTACGTCTTCAAGTTCCGCATCCGAGGGCACGGTCGAAGCGAAGCGACGGAAGCGACCGTGTACCACCACGCGACGCCCACCCCACCCCCGACCGTCCCTGTTCCATGAAACGCTGACCCGCCTCCTGATGTCTGGGTAGTGGCACATCCGCACACACGCCCTGGCATGACGGCGTGAGTTCCCTGTGACCGATCGCGCACCGAAGCGATCGGTTCGTCGCAACACTCCCAGCGGTAGCCTCCGGCATGATGCTTCGATACTTCAGTGTCGTCGAGAGTCGCCACGAGCTTCAGAATCCGACCAGCCCGGAGAAGATCAGGCTGCTCGGTGAGCGGCTTCAGCTCGGCCCCGAGTCGCGTGTCCTCGACGTCGGCTCGGGCCGAGGCGGACCCGCCATCCTGCTCGCGCGCACCTTCGGTTGTCGGATCACGTGTATCGAGAAGGCGGAGGGGTTCGACGCGGCGGCACGGGAGCGTGCCCGCGACGCTGACGTCGACACGCTGCTGGAGTTCGTCCATGCGGACGCCGCCGACGTCCCCCTCGAGCCCGGAAGCTTCGACGTCATCCTGTGCCTCGGCGCGGCGTTCATCTGGAACGACCTGGCGGGGACGCTGGCCGCACTCGCACCGGCTGCTCGCAGCTTCGTGGCCGTCGGCGAGCCCTATTGGCGGTCGTGGCCGGTTCCGGACACGGTCGATCCGGAGTGGCGGGGGGAGTTCAAGACCCTCCGTGGCAACGTCGATGCGTTCGAGGCCGCGGGACTCGCTCCGGTGACGATCATCGACGCATCGTTCGACGACTGGGATCGATACGAGACGCTCCATTGGCTCGTTGCCGAGGAGTGGCTGCGGGAACATCCGGCCGATCCCGACGCTGAGAGCATCCGGACGCAGGTGAACGTGGAGAGGGACCGCTACCTGCGATGGCAGCGCGAGCTGCTCGGTTGGTCGATCATCGTGGGTCGCAAGAGCTGACGACAGCGAACTCGTGCCAGACTCGGCTCGTGGTCGCGCAGCGATCGTGAGAGACGCGGACGGGAGGAACCGACATCACGACGTCGAGCGGGACTTCAGCCTCCCCTTCGGAGTACGAGCCGTCGGTGCGCCCCGCCATCATGTGGGGCGTCGTCGTGGGTCTCGTCCAGGTCGTTTCGCCGTTCGGATTGTGGTGGCTCGATCCAGCGACGGTCTACGCGCTCGGACTCGCCGCGATCGCCTTCGTCTATATCGGCTTCGCCGTTGCGGACGGACGGTGGAACGTGATCGGCATCGAGGCGACCGTCGCCATGGCATTCGTGGTCGTCGCGGCGATGGGCGTCACCGGATCCGCGTGGCTGCTCGTCGTGGGCTTCGCGGGGCACGGACTCAAGGACGCGTGGCAGCATCGCACTCGGTTCGTAGCTGGCACACGGTGGTGGCCGCCATTCTGCGCCGCGGTGGACGTGGTCGTCGCGGTCGCCATCGCGATCGCGATCGTGACCGGGGCGCACCTCCAGACGTAGCCGAGTGGTGTGCGATAGTGCTGCCTGCCCGCGGCGCAGGAAGAGCTTCCGTCCGGGCGATTGGAGAGGGATCCGATGAAGGCGATCGTTCAGGACCACTACGGCGAGGCGGACGTCTTGCGCCTCGAGGACATCGATACTCCGACCGTCGGCAGCGGCGAGGTGTTGCTCGCGTCGAGGCCGCGAGCCTCTTCGCCGGGGACTGGCACTACATGGCCGGGATGCCGCTCGCGTTCAGACCGGCCAGCGGCCTGACGAAGCCGAAGATCCGGGTCCGAGGCCGAGACGTTGCCGGCCGCATCGAGGCCGTGGCCCCGGACGTCAGCGCCTTCCACGTGGGCGACGCCGTCTATGGGATCTGCGACGGCGCGTTCGCAGAGTACGCGGTCGCGGGAGTGAACAAGCTCGCTCCGAAGCCAACGAACCTCTCGTTCGAAGAAGCGGCGACGGTTCCCATCACCGGCACGACCGCGCTCCAGGCGGTTCGGGACCACGGAAAGGTGCGAGCGGGGCAGTCGGTGCTGGTGATCGGCGCGGCCGGCGGCGTTGGATCGTTCGCGGTTCAGATCGCCAAGGCGTTCGGAGCGATCGTCACCGGCGTGTGCAACTCGACACAGATGGACGTGGTCCGCTCCCTCGGCGCCGACGGCGTCATCGACTACACGCGCGAGGACTTCGCGGAGCTGGACGCTCGCTACGACGTCATCCTGGACACCGCCGGGAACCGCAACCTGTCCGTGCTGCGCCGCGCTCTGACCCCGAGCGGCACGCTGGTCATCGTCGGAGGCGAAGGCGGGAAGGGGAGGCTCCTCGGTGGCTTCGGTCGAGGAACGCTGCAGGCCCCGATCCTGTCGTCGTTCTCGAGGCAGACGTTGAAGGGGTTCGTCGCCAAGGAGAACGCGGCCGACCTCGTGGTCCTCAAGGACCTCATCGAAGCCGGCAAGGTCAGGCCGTCTGATCGATAGGGAGTTCTCGCTCGCCGACGTTCCCGAGGCGATGCGCTATCTCCGAGAGGGGAGAGGCAGGAAGGGCAAGATCGTCATCAACGTCTGATCACTCTGGTTGGGGCGCCGCGCGACACGCTCCCGCGGGTCGGCTCAGCCGGCGAGGCGGGTGCGAGCGGGAAGACCTGGAGCTCGCCCGAGATGCCCTTGAGCTCGACGACGCGCGGCTCGCCGAACTTGAACTCGCCGGTCGGCGCGAGAAGGTCGTGGACGAGCGAGGATCACCCGACGATCTCGTTCCCGGTCCGTGCGGGCTTGCCCGGGCCCGTCCGCCCGGGTACGGTCCGTCCGCCCTGATCGAAGGAGGCTGTCATGGTCCTCGTGCAGTTCCGCGTGAAGGTCACGGACGTCGATCGGTTCCGAGCCGCGGTCGAGAAGCACACGCCCACCATCGAACAGCTCGGCGGCCGGCACCACCGCGCCTACGTGAGTGAGTCGGACCCGACCGAGGTGTGCACGATGTCGGAGTGGGAGTCCCACGACGCGATGATGGCTGCCACCGACAAGTTCGGTGGGGATTTCAACCGCGACGCCGGCACCGAGGGAGTCGAGTGGGAGACGCGGATCTGGCACGAGCTGTAGGGAACGGCGCGCCATCCGCGTGGCACTCAGCCCCAGGCACCGGGAGACCCCGCGCCACTATCCCTTCGGCGGAAGAGGCGGTCCCACGAAGTCCTGCTGGTAGCGGGCTGCGATCTCCTTCAGCGTCTCGCGGTCGACGAACTCCTCGCCCGGTGGAGGCAGGCTGACCGCGCCGGCGGGCTTGCCGCCGTCGACTTACGGCTCATCGGGCACAGGGGGTTCGTCCCGCATGCACATCCACTTGCACGCTGGGGCCGTTCCGAGGGTTCATACATCCGACATGACCGAACCGATCGTCGTCTCGGACGCGGCCCTCGACGAGCTCGAGGCGTCCCGCACCTTCGAGGCCTTCTACCAGGCCGAGGCTCGGACGCTGTTCCGGACGGCTGTGGCTCGTGACCGGCAACCGCGCCGAGGCGGAGGAGCTGATGCAGGACGCGTTCCTCAAGGTGTGGGAGCGATGGGACCGCGTCGGCGGGATGGACGACCCCGTCGGGTACCTCTACCGGACCGCGATGAACCTGTTCCGCAAGCGGTACCGGCGGACCATGCTCGCGGTCCGCCGGACCGTCGGGCTCGCGCCCGTCGAACGACGACTTCTCCGACGCCGAGGACCGGCAGGTCGTCCGGCACGTCCTCGCCACGCTCCCGCCGCGGCAACGAGCGGCGCTCGTGCTGACCGAGATGCTCGGGTTCACGTCCAAGGAGGCAGGGGACGCGCTCGGCGTCACGGACGCGACGATCCGCTCGTTGACGCGCCACGGGCGCGACGCGTTCCGCACGGTGATGGAGGTCGACGATGCCTAGGATCGCGGACGCCCTCGAACGCGAGAGCCGCACCGTCGACCTCGAGCAGGGCGACTTCGAGCGGCTGCTCGCCCGACGCGAACGCAAGCACCGGAACCGGCGGATCCGCGCGGGCGCCGTCGGCGTCTCAGTGGCGCTCGTGATGGGGATCGTCCTCGCCCGTTCGATGATGACGGCGGACCCCATCCCGGCAGATCCGCCCGTCGAGCCCACGCCGGCACCTGCGCCGGCAGCACCGGGCACCCTCGCCTACGAGCTCGACGGCGACATCTACGTGGCCGACCCGGACGGCTCGAACGCGGTCAAGATCGCGAACGGTCTTCCCGACGGTAAGGACTGCGCCGACCATCCCGACGGGGGAACCTACGGAGCGGAGGGACCGATGTGGTCACCGGACGGGAGGTACATCGCCTTTCGTTACGGGGACTGTTCCAACCCGGAGATCGGCGGCGTGATCAGCGACGCGGAGGGGAACGTGCTCGCGACGTTCCCGCGCGAAGGATGGGAGATCGCGTGGTCGCCGGATTCCACACTCGTCGCGGTGTGGGACGTCACGTTCGAGACGATCGGCGTCTACGGGCTCGACGGCGCTCGGCAGGCGCAGCTCACGATGCCGCCCGGATGGACCCCTTCAGGCGACCACGACCCGAAGTGGATGCCGGACGGTACCTCGGTGTGGGTTGAGAACTGGGAGTTGCCGCTCGACGGCAGCGCGCCGCGGGAGCTTCCGTCGCGCGGGGGCGATCCGTACGCCACCTACTCGCCCGACGGATCGCTCGTCGCGTACAGCACCAACGGATCACTGACGGTTGCGCGGTCCGACGGCTCCGAACCTCGAGAGGTGTTCGACGAGGGGTCGTATGGGGCCGACTGGGGCCACCCATGGTCCGCGACCGGCGATCGGATCGCGTTCGCGACGAGCGGCCGCGGCAGTGCATGGTGGTCCGCCGAACTGCGCGTCGTCGATGTGGCAACCGGTTCGGTGACACTGCTGACCGAAGGGGAGCGTGGAGTGAGCCTCCACGCCATAGGGTTCTCACCGCGGGGCGACCGCATCCTCTTCCGGAAGGACGAGGGCCGCGCGCATTCGTTGTGGAGCATCGGCGTCGACGGCTCCGACGCCCGCCTCGTCGTCGCCGGGACGTGGCAAGGGGAGTGGCTGTCGCCCTGATCGCGCGGCGTGCTCCCGCGGGTTGGCTCTGGACCCCTCGGGCGGCTCATCCCTTGGCCGCGTCCCTCAGCAGCTGCGTTAGGCGAGTCACCTCGGTCAACGGGTCGGACGCGGGGCTGGGAAGGTTGGCCTGGACCGAGATGACTACCCCCTCCTCCGGCAGCGCGGCAAGGACGATCTCCGAGCAGCAGGTCGTGGGTGAGCTGATTCCGTTGTGGCCCACGCCGAGGCCGCTGTCCGAGAGGTCCATGGTCCCCAGTCCGTACCACTCGCCCTGGAAATCGGTCATCTCGCGAAGCGAGGCGTCGGAGACCACCAAGCCCCCGAACAGCTCGTACCCCCACTGGGCCAGGGATGCGGGCGTCGACTCGACTCCCCACCCGTCGGCGGCCAACGCGTCCCCGACCGTGTAGACGAGCCCGTCGAGCGCCGGGTCGTCGAGGACGTCCGAGCGCAGGGCCTTCGCCAGGGGTCGACCGGTGACGTGCTCGACGATCGTTCCCAGGAGGACGAAGTTGGTGTCCGCGTACTCGACCCCGTTTCCGGCGGGAGCGGTGGGTTCGGGCAGCATCCGGAACAACTTGAGGGCGGTGGGCGCCTTCTCCGCCGGGTAGTAGAGCTCATCAGACCCGGGCACGTTCGGGATGCCGCTGCGCATCCCGATCACCTGCCGGATCGTCGCTCCGTTGGCGTCGTACCAGCCGAGCTCCCGGGGGAGATGCTCCGAAGCCGGGTCGTCGATGTCGAGGCTGCCGTCCTCGGCCAGTCGGAGGATCTGGGCGGCGACGACGGTCTTGCCGACGCTGTGGGTCGGGGCCGACGAATCGGGGGTCAAGGTGACTCCGTCCGCTGATCCCGCGGCACCGGTCCAGCTTCCGCGATCGGCGACGATGACCGCGGCCGTGACCCCGGTGAAGGTGCCCGCCTCGATCTCGGCATCGAGCGCCGCCTGGAGCGCCTCGGCGGCCGATCCCGAGAGGGCTCCTTCAGGGAAGTCGGGGAATCCCCCGAGCGCGTAGGTCGGCGAAGGACTCGCTTCCGTGACTTCGGGGGTCGAGGAGCCGCAGGCCGCGGCGACGAGCACCAGGATCGACACGACCTTAGTCGCCGGGCGCATCGTGGACGAGGTCCGAGTTCCCTGGATCGCCTTGCCGACCGCCGGATTGACGCGGCGCTGCCGAACTAGTCGTCGACCAGAACCTGGAACTCTGCCGTGATCCCTCACCCGCCACCGCCGTGGGGGTCCCGGTACTCGACGGGGTCAGCGTTCCACCAGTCACACGACGAGCAGAACGAACCGCCGTTCCAGCTCGCGTACGTGAGGTCGTCGATGGGTTCGGCGTCGCCCGATCCGTCGGCCTCGATCACGAAGGCGCGGTCCGATGGATAGGTCACTGGCACTTCGCGGCCCGGCTCGAACGAGAAAGCGACCTGCGCCCCGTCAGGCGACCACACGGGGTTGGTCGCATCCCCGTCGATCGGGAGCGATGGGACGGGCGATGCTGTGGAGCCGTCGGCGGGAGCCACGAAGACTGCGCCGTGATCGTCGGTGAAGACCATCCGCGTCCCGTCGGGCGACCAGGCGAACCCGAACACGCTCTCGTCCTCGGCGAGCAACTCGATATCCGAGCCGTCAGCATCGACGATGAACAGGCCCCTCGGATCCCCTTCGCTGTAGATGGCGAGGCGGGAGCCGTCCGGCGACCACGCGATCGCCTCTACGTCGACCCCCACACCAGGCAGCTGCACCAACCGAGAACGTTCCCCGGTGCGCGCGTCGATCAAGTCGATCGTCCCGCCCCCGGCCCCGAACACGAACTTCGTCCCGTCGGGAGACCACGCGGGCGCCGCGGAAAGGTCCGCGAGGTTCGACGCGAGCTCGGTCACGAGACCCGTCGACGGGTCGACCACCGAGAGCGTCGCGTCGCGCCACACGAGGAGCTCGGCGCCCGTAGACGACCAGAGCCAGTACCACGGCCCGTCGAAGACCCGCCGAGGCTCGAACGTCTCATCGACGACCCAGAGCGACCCCGGCGTCTCGAAAGCGGCCCATCGCCCATCGGCCGACCACTTGGCCCTGTGCACATCATCGAGGTCCGAGACGAGGACGCGCTCCTCGCCGGTCTCGGGGTTCACGGCGACTAGGTCGCCGGGTGCCTCGTCCGATGTTCCCGTGAACCGAAGCACTTCGACGTCGCCACGGACGATCGGCGCGGTCGGCGTCGGTTGGGTCACCGGAACGTTCGGTGACGCCTCACGCAGCTGGGACGCGCCCGCGAACACCACCGCGAACGCTGCCGCGACCCCGAGCGCCCCGACGACCACGGTCCTCGCGGCGCGGCGGCGCGCCCGACGTGTCAGCGGCTCGGCGTCGAGGAACTGAACCGGTTCCTCGGCCGCCATGCGCTCGAGGAAATCGCGGACGTCCTGATCGGTCATGTCGTCACCTCGGGGATCTGGCGGAGGGCTTCGAGCCCGCGCGCGACGAGCGAGCGCACCGTCGCCGGACGGCAGTGCAGCAGGTCGGCGATCTCGGACTCGTGGAGGTCTTCGTAGTAGCGCAGGACGATCGCCGCTCGCTGCCGCTGGGGAAGCGAGAGCAGCGCCGTGCGCATCGATTCGTACGCGGGGACGTCGCGATCGGTGTGGCCGTCGCGGAGCTCGGCGGTCCGCCGCTCGAGGTAGGAGCGCTCGACCGCCCGCCGCCGGAAGGTGTCCTTCGATAGGTTGACGATCGTCCGGCGGAGGTAAGCGTCGAACGCCTCTGGGTCCCGCAGGTGGTGCAGGCGGCCGACGAACCGAAGGAAAGCCTCCTGGACGAGATCCTCGGCGAGCGCTCGGTCGCCCGTCAGCAGGTAGGCGAGCCGGAACCCGGCCGGGGCCGACCGCACGTAGACCTCCTCCAGCCGGCTTTCACGCCCCTGCTCGGCTCCCATATCGGCGACCATCGTCGTCTTTTTCGTACCCACATCACCAGGACGTACGAGGACCCGAAAGTGTTGCGAAGCTGGGTGGTCGGCGTGTTGCGTATCTCACCTGAGCGACTGACCTGAGCGCGATCGCCGTCATGCCGATCACGCGAACGTCACCGCCGTTTGCGTAGCGACGTCGCCGCGTGATCGACAACACTGCCGATCCACAGGTCTCGACCATTCCTCCTCAGCTCGGGATCCCGAAGACGGCCACCACGGCCATCGCCGATCCGATGCCGGCGAAGAAGACGACCCAGGCCCATCTCTCGGCCCGCCATGCGAGCTGCCCGGCGATCAGCGCCTGCAGCAGGTAGTAGGCGGCGAACACCCGGGAGGCCATCGCAACGACCGCGGTGACGTCGGTGAGCACCACGACGACGATCGCCGGGACCAAGAACATCGGGAAGGTCCACTGCCTGGGCAACCGATCGCCGACCAGCCCGGCCAGCATCTCGGTCCGGGTCTCGGTGTCGTTCACGATCGCCGACAACTGGCTGCCGAGCGCCGCGGCCATGATCAGGAACGGCAGGAAGACGCTGACCTGCTCGGAGACTTCGAAGATCGCCGTCACATCGGTGGGAGGCTCGACGCGGGCGAAGAGGATCAGTGAGAAGGCGACGAACAGGACGTACACCGCGGAGGAAATGTACTGAGCCGCGCGCATCGACTTGACGCGCGTGTCTACGGAGAAGTAGGCGCCGATGTAACGGGATGACTCGAACCCCTGGACGAGCACGAAGAGCCCGAAGAGTTTGCGGAACGCCTCGGCATCGGCGGGGGGGTCGAGGTGAGGCCAGTCGAAGTCGCCGCCGACCAGCTGCTGGACGTTGAAGGTGGCGAAGGCGACGAGGACCGCGACGATCGCCGACAGGTTGAAGGCCGTGGTCTTGTTGCCCAGGTCGTTGAGTGCCATCAGGCCCTTCGCGAAGCCGTAGATCGTCAGGATGGCGAGCAGCACTGCGGCGGTCGCGGTGACGACTCCGGGCGAGTAGAGGTCGCCCAACGGAAGGAAGATCAGCGTCATCAGCAGCTGGGCGTAGTAGGCGACATTCACTACTGAGGCCGCGAGCAGCGCCCAGAGCGCGAAGGAGTTCCACCGGTGCAGCGGATCGGGCTTGCCCACCAGAGGCTCGTAGTTCTTGATGTTGAAGGAGATCGCGAACCCGGTGAGGATCGCGAGGAGGCAGAGCCCGAGCATCGCCCACGGGGCCTCGTAGCCGAACAGCAGGATGATGATCGGCGAGAAGACGATGAAGCCGACGTCCATGATCTCGGCGAGGGGCACCACCGTCGCCTTGTATGCGGTTGACCCCTGGACCTTCGGTCGGTAGAGGACCAGGGCGAGTGCGACCAGGGTGACAACCGCGACGATGCTGCTGAACAGCCCGGCGCTCACCGCTCACCTTCCCGGTCTGGCTCAGATGCCAAAGTTCTATCAGATGCCGCCGGCGTGGCCGCGTATCCGAGCGCCGGGAGCATGGTGATGGCGATGAAACGATGGGACTGGTTGGGTTCTCGATGTTCCACACCTGGATCACGAGGATCTGCCTCAGCCGAATCGCTCGCGATCCTGGGCCGGTGACCGTCCCGTCGTCCCCGCACGGCGGCGGAAGGCTCCATTCGACAGGTTGACGATTGTGCGACATCATGTCCTGGACGCGATGGGTCTTTCGACCCTGGTCGCCGCTCCACCGCCGAAGAAGCATCGAGGGATCTTCCGGAAGACGAGAGGAAGACGAAGGCGAGGGAAGGAGGGGCTACATGGCGTTGTCAGACATGCTGAGCGAGTTGGCCCATCGGGCGAAGGAGGCCGAGGAGCGGGCCCGCGCGGCGAGCGCTGAGGCGAAGGACAAGGTTCGCCAGCGCGCAGACGAGGCGTCCGACTCGGCGCGCCAGAAGGCCGACGAGTTGAAGCAGGGGTCCGACGCTGCTCGGCAAGGGGCCTCGGATCGCTGGGGCCAGGTCCACCGGGACTGGTCGAAGCACGTCGACCAGGTTCACACGAAGATCGGCGAGAAGAAGGCGAAGCAGGACCGGAAGTGGTCGCAGATGGACGCCGACGTCGCGGCTGACGACGCGAGGGCGGCGTGCGACTTCGCTGTCGCGGCGGTCGAGGAAGCGGAGTGGGCCACCCTCGACGCGATCCTGGCGCAGAAGGAGGCTGACGAGGTCGCCGCGCGCACGTAGCGGCACGGCGAGCTCGTCACGGATCTGCCGGGTGCCCGCCCCGGTGGGTCCGCATCAAGATCGTCAGGGATGCACGAACGTGTTTCTCACCCCACGGGTCGCGCCGGTCGCCCGATCGCCACGCGGCAGACGCCGAGCACGGCGTCGCGAGGCCTGAGCGATCGCCCGGCCGGCGATGCGCCGATCGCGTGCCTGGGAAGACGGACCCGAAGCGCCCCCGGCCGCGTCGTGAAGCCGAGCGGAGGGTCGAACGTGACGGACTCGCCGTCGACACCCGCCGCCACCGGTGCCGAGGCGTCGACCTCGAACGTCGGAGCGGCCCACGAGGCGTAGCCCTCGAAGCGCTCGGGATGCCCGGCGGCGGCCTCTGCGATCAGCGATCCCGCGCCCCGATCGCCGCGAACCTCGACCGAGATCACCCCGAGGACGCCGGCGTCGAGCCGGGGACGGGTCATGAGTCCATCGACCGTGTCGCCGTACGGGTCGTTCGACACCTGGATCACGTGCGCGCGCTCGTGACGGCGACCGACGGCGTCCGTGAACGAGAGCGCGAACGGCTCGGTGTCCGGGCCGAGCATCGAGGGCAGCGCCGACAGCGCCGTCTCGACCTTCGCGTCGCGGTAGTCCGGCGACCGGACGATCTCGGCGTACAGGCCGAGCGACACGCTGTTCACGAACACCCGTCCGTTCACCTCGGCGAGGTCGATCCGTCGTTCGATCGCATCGCCGAACGCGTCGAGGGCGCCGAGGACGTCGCGTCGATCGAGCCCGAGATCGAGCGCGAAATGGTTCCGCGTCCCCGCGGGTACGACGACCATCGGCATGGCCCGCCGCGCGGCCACGGCCGCGACGATCGCCTGGGAACCGTCACCGCCCGCCATCCCGATCGCGTCGGCGCCGTCGTCCGCCGCGGCCTCGGCGAGGGAGCGAAGGTCCGATCCGGGCTCGAGCGTGACGACTCGGATGCCGCGCATCTCGCACGCCGCCGCCAGGCCGACGCGGTCGGCCTTGCCGTCGCCGGACCGCGGGTTCACGATCAGGACCGGACCTTCCGCCGGCGGCACGGCGGTGCCCGCGAGCGGCGGCGCGAGGGCGTACCGGCCGAGTGCCCACGCGGCGACGACCATCGCCAGCCGCGCGACTGCGAGCCCGAACGCGACCGGCCCCTCGACGATCGCGACGGACAGGAACGCGACCACGGCTGCGGCGAACACGGCGATGGCGATCGAGCGACGCACGCCGGTCCGGGTCACCCAGTACCAGGCCGCGCCGATCGCCACGATCGCCAGGGGGACCTGCACCAGCAGGCGTCGGAGGTCGTCGGCGATCCGCCACACGGTGATCCCGAGGACGGCGACAACGAGTGCGATCGCGGCCGCGGCGGCAGCGCGCCGACGGAACGACGGGCCGAACGTTCGGTCGGATGATCGGTCACGCATCTCGGATACGGAGACGCTATCCGTCGCAGGTGATCCAGCGCAACGCCCACCGCCCGTCCCGTTTGACCCCTCGACGCCGGTGGTGGGAGCATCCGCCCGGAGGGTTCTATGCCCATCACCGTCGGTCTCCTCGGCGCTTTGACGGTCTCCGGCCAAGGAGGCACCGTCGATCTCTCGGGCCGGCGTCAACGCTCGCTCACGGCGATCCTCGCTCTCGAGGGCGGACGGGTCGTCTCGGCCGCGCGCCTGATCGACTTGCTGTGGTCTGACACCGAACCCGCGGATCCGCTCAACGCCCTGCAGCATCAGATCTCCCGGCTCCGGGCGGCGATCGGTCGCGATGCCGTGGTCCGCGATGAGACGGGCTACGGTCTCGACGTGACTCCGGATCGGGTCGATGCGCTGCGGTTCGAGCAGCTCGCGACGCTCGGCCACGATCAGCTCGCGAACGGTGCCACGGCCGACGCGAGAACCGCGCTCCACGAGGCGCTCTCGCTGTGGCGGGGACCCGCGCTCCTCGGCTTCGAAGGCGAGGATTGGGCCACGCCGGAGTCGGCGCGCCTCGAACGGCTGCGCCTCGATGCGCTCGAGGATCGGATCGAGGCCGATCTCGACGCCGGCCTCCACCGTGAGGTCATCGGCGAGATCGAGCAGCTCACCCGAGAGCATCCGTTCCGCGAACGGCTCTGGGGCCAGCTGATGCTCGCGCAGTACCGATCCGGACGGCAGAGCGACGCGCTCCTCACGTACCAGGTCGTTCGGAAGCTCCTCGCCGAGGAGAAGGGCCTGGACCCCGGCCCGGAACTGCAACGGCTCGAGGCGGCGATCATCTCGCAGCTGCCGTCGCTCGAGGAAGGCGGCACCGTCGCCGCCGCGACGCGCGTGCCCGTCGTCGGGAACCTCGCCGCGCCGCTGACCCGGTTCGTCGGGCGGCACGATCTCCTCCCCGACGTCCGCCGAGCGGTCCGCGAGCACCGACTCGTCACCCTGATCGGACCCGGCGGGACGGGGAAGACGCGCCTCGCGATCGAGGTCGGCCTCGCAAGCGCGGGCGAGTTCCGCAACGGATGCTGGCTCGTCGACCTCACACCGTCGTCGGATCCCGACGAGGTCCCCTCCGCCGTGTCGGGCGTGCTCGAGACGGATGCGCGTGGCGGTCGACGGCCCGCCGACGAGACCGAACGGGCGATCGCGTCGCTCGGCGACGGGCACGTGCTGTTGATCCTCGACAACTGCGAGCACGTCCTGGACGGCGTGAGGCGGTTCGTGGAGGCGGCGCTCGCGGCATGTCCGCAGCTCCACGTGCTGGCGACGAGCCGGCAGGCGCTCGGCCCGCGTGGGGAGACGCGCCGGGTCGTACCTCCGCTCGCGGTGCCCGAGGAAGGACCCGACGATCCGCGCGAGATCGTCTCGTCGGACGCGGTCCGGCTCTTCGAGGATCGTGCGCGACAGGTGCTGCCGGAGTTCGAGCTCACCGAATCAACGGCGCGCGACGTCGCCCGCCTCTGCCGGCACCTCGACGGGCTTCCGCTGGCGATCGAGCTGGCCGCGGCGAGGGTCGGCACCCTGCCGGTCGGTCGGATCGTCGAGGGCTTGGACGAGCGGTTCCGTCTGCTCGTTCAGCCCGGCGGCGCATCGCACGACCGTCACGCGTCCCTCCGCGCCACGCTGGACTGGAGCTACGAGCAGCTCGGCGACGACGAGCGGCACCTCCTCGAGCGCCTCTCGGTGTTCTCGGGCGGATGTTCGCTCGCCGCCGTCGAGTGGGTCGGCGAGACCATCGGCCTCGACCGCGTCGGGACGCTGGACGCCCTCCAGGCGTTGATCGACCGTTCGCTCCTCATCGCCGACACGCTCGCCGACGACGCGCGGTACGGGATGCTCGAGACGCTCCAGACCTACGGTCGCGCCCGGCTCGCCGAACGAGGCGGTCTCGAGGACGCGGTCGACGCGCACCGACGGTTCTTCACGACGTTCGCCGATCAGGCGGAGCGAGGGATCCTGGGCGTCGACCACCGCGCGTGGCAGCGGAGGCTCCTCGTCGAGCGTCCGAACCTGCGGCGCGCCTTCGAGACGGCGATCGCGGACGGCGACGCGACCTCGGCGCTCGGGATCGCCGCAGCGCTCTGGCAGCTGTGGGCGATCACCGACCGGTACCACGAGGGGCGGCGGTGGCTCGAAGAGGCCCTCGACGTCGGTGACGACGCCCCCACCGACGCTCGTGCACGGGCCTTGACGTCGCTCTGCTACCTGGCCGGCCAGGACCGCGACGCGGACCGCGCCCTCGAGGCGGGCGACGCGGCGATCGCGCTGGCGGAACGGACCGGCTCGGAGTGGGCGGTCGCGTCTGCGAAGCACGCGATGGCGCTCGTCCTCTTCGACACGGGCGATGTCGAGCGCGCGGAACGGTTCGTCGCCGACGCGCGCGTCGTGATGGAGGAGGCGGACGAGGACTGGCGGGTGTGCGCGCTCGACCTGATCGCCTCGTCGGAGGCCGTGCGATGCGGCGACCTGCGGTCCGCCGCCGACGCCGCGCGTCGCGTCCTCACGCGCGCCACCTGGATCGGTTACCACCCGTTCATGTGCTGGGCGCGGATCCAGCTCGGCGTCATCGCCGCGCGCGACGGGCGCCCGTCGGATGGGCGAGTCGACCTCGATGCCGCGCTGGAGCTCGCTCGCGATCTCGGGCTGCCTCACTACGTGTCGTTCGTGGAGTCGCTCCTCGGCGCTGTCGCGCTCCTGGCCGGCGATACGGCGACCGCACGCCGGTCGTACACGGATGCGCTGGCGACCGCCGATGCCGCCGGCGCTCCGTGGTTCGCGGCGTTGGCCCGCGTCGGCCTCGCCACGATCCTCGAAGGCGAAGGTGCGACCGCCGAGGCGGACGCTCTGCGTGCCGACGTCGTGGCGTGGGGTGATGATGCCGAGCGCGGCCCGGCCCGTGAGTCCTTCTTCATCACGATGTCGGGCGACCCCTACGCGGCCGCGCTGATCGCGCTCGGTGCCCGCGAGCTCATCAGCGACGCCGGACGAGGAGCGGACCATATCCGCCGTGGCCTCGCCGAGGCCACTCGCGAGCGGGACCGCGCTGCCGTCGCGCTCGCGCTCGAGCGCGCCGCGACGGCGCCTCCCGGCCTCGTCGCGCGCGAGGACGCGGTGAAGCTCATCGGCGCCGCGACGGCGATCCGGACCGCGACCGCGTATCCGCGCACGCCCCTCGAGCAGCGAACCGTCGACGCCGTGCTCGACGGCGCTCGGGCCGCCCTGACCCCCGAGGAGGTCAACGCCGCGGACGAGCGGGGCCGCGTCCTCACGCTCGACGAGGCCTCTGATCTCCTCCTTCAGCTCCTCGGCTGAGACGCGCTGCCCCCGAACCCTCCTGAGTCCCTCTCTCGGCTCCGCCCCGCCGGTTCGTCGCCGGACGGCAGTGGCATCCGCGGCACGGCAGCGACACGGCAGCGGCACGTCCCATGGTGACGGTGTCGCCGCGAGATCGAACGAGGGAGGGGGCAACCGCGGCTGATGGGACGGACGGAACGGGACCGACGGAACGAACGGAAGGAGGAGTCATGAGCACCGAAACGATGCAGGACCGGCATCGCTCGTCCGAGGACAGGCTCGCCGCCCTCGGACGGCGGATCGACGACGTGCGCGGCAAGGCTCGGGACGACAAGGAGAAGGTGAACCGGAGCGTCGAGCGTCGCCTCGACGCGGTCCGCGCGAAGGACGCCGAGATCCGCACCGAGCTGCGCCAGATGGCCGAGGAGGACGACGCGGCCTGGAACGCGTACTTCGACGAGCTCGACCGTGAGCTCGACCAGCTCGATGCCGAGATCGTCGTGATGGAGTCCCAGCTCGCGGCCGAGGAGGCTGAGGACTGGGCCGCCTTCGAGCGCGCGATCGAGGAGGAGCTGGAGGCCGAGGACCGCCTGCTCGAGGCGTCACGCGAGCGCGTGGCGCAGGCGAAGGCCGACGCGCGCCGGCGGTCGACCGAGGCGCTCGAACACGCTCGCGAGAAGGCTCAGACCGCGGGCGAGACGCTCCGGCGGGTCCGCGCGGACGCCGCCCGCCCGTGGAAGTCGATGCGGGACGAGATCCGCGCCGACATGGACGCGGCCGACGCCGCGATGGTCGACGCGATCGCGGTCGTCGAGGCGGACCTCGAGGCCGAGAGGACCAACGCTCACGGGTGGAGTTCCGACCGTGAGTACTGATCTGCACACCGACGGACACCGTGGCGCCACGACGGCGCCGACAACGAGGAGGGGAACGATGGCACAGTCAGTCGCAGGAACGACGCAGTTCAAGGAGGACGCCGAGACGTTGACGAAGCACGCTTCGTCGTGGATCGGGATCAGGGGCGCCGTGGCGGTGATCTTCGGGATCGTGCTGCTGGCCTTCCCGGAGATCAGCTTGGCCGCACTCGTCCTGACGTTCGGGGCGGTCGCGTTCGTGGACGGGATCGCGGTGCTCGCCATGGCGATCACCGGTAAGCACGAGTCGGGCCGAGGGTGGATGTTCCTGCACGGGATCGTGAGCGTCCTGACCGGCATCGCGGTCGTGGTCTGGCCCGACATCTCGGCGCTCGCGCTGCTGTACGTGATCGGCGCGTGGGCGATCGTGATCGGTCTGCTCCAGATCGCGAGCGCGTTCGAGCTGCTGCTCGACGGCGGGGACCGGGTGCTGCTCGTGCTCTCCGGCCTCGTGAGCATCGCGTTCGGCGTGATCATGTGGATCCACCCGGGCGCTGGCGCGCTGGCGCTGATCACGCTGATCGCAGCGTTCGCGATCGTGATCGGCACGACCTTGCTCGTGACCGCCTTCAGGTTGCGGCGCAGCAAGGAGGCCGTGGCCGAGCGCGTCGCCGGTCGTACCGGCATGACCGACGCCCCGTAGCGATGGCCCGGAGAGGGAGGCGCATCGCGCCTCCCTCTCCGTTCGCCGACACACGGACGTCTCAACGGACACGAAGGAGGAGGTCATGAGTGGCAACATCGAAGACCGGGATCTCGTCGCCCGCCTGCGCGCCGCCAACGAGCGCATGCGGCGGCTGCGTGAGGAAGCGGAGAGCGCCGACAACGTGATCCGGTTCCGGGTCGAGCGCCATCTGGAGGCGGCGGAGGAGACGCTCGGGGACCTCAACATCCGGGCGACCGACGTGCCAGCCGCCGGGTCCTACGCCCGGCGACGTCTCGAGCGGGACCTGTGCCGCGCGGAGTCCGAGATCGTGTTCGCGGAGGCGAAGCTGGAAGCCGCGAGGGCCGAGGAGAGCCACGATGTGCGCAGGTTCGTCCGCGCCACTCGTCGAGCGATGTCCGCGCAGCGATCCGCCCCGGCCGAGCTCTCGCGGCATCCGCACGAGCATGCGCCCGAGAGGTGAACGCGAGAGAAGATGAGTCAATCGTTAGGGGGGAGATCGGGGCGACGCCGCCGGTCTCGCCTCTTCCACGTCGCGATGGCGGCCTCGAGCGCGGTCATCTGCGCAACCATCGCCTCCCGCCCGCTACGGACCAGTTCCTCTGGATCCAAGAACCCGTCCCACCGGACCTCGCGGCCGAATCGCGGGCGAACGACGACGTCTGCGTACCGCGCATCCTGGGCGGCGAGGTGACGACGGAGCAGGGCGAGTGACGTGTTCCCCATCTCCCGGGCACCTGGAGCCTGTACGTCGGACGGATCGGAGAGGGGTCGCTCCCAGTCCAGGTCCACGGCGATCACCACGTCGGCTCCGATATCCCGTACCGGCTCCGCGGGAACAGGCATCGAGAGACCGCCGTCGGCGAGGAGTCTCCCATCGATCTCCACGGGCCGGAACACCCACGGGACCGAGATGCTGGCCCGGACGACCGAAGCGAGATCTCCCTCACGGAAGATGACCACCTCGCCCGATCGAAGATCGGTCGCGATGACGGCCAGCGGGGTCCGGCATTCCTCCACACGACGACCACCCACGAACTTCTTGATCAGCCGCTCGAGCTTCGCGCCCCCCAGGAAGCCGTGCCGCAGCGACGGATCGAACAGGGGGACGATCTTGAGCAACGTCGTGTCCGATGCGATCCGATGCAGGGCCTCGCCATCGTTGCCCGAGCTGTAGAGCGCACCGACGAGCGCACCGATGCTCGAGCCGGCCACGACGTCGATCGAGACCTCGTGCTCCTCGAGCACCTGGATCACCCCGATGTGGGCGAGCCCCCGCGCACCTCCACTGCCGAGAGCCAGCCCGATCCTCGGCGATCTCGACTCGCCGTTCGTCACGACCCCTCGGCCCCGGTCTCCGCTGCCGAAGGCGACCAGTCGTCCTCCGCGTAGGCGGATCGGTACACGACCTCGTGGCCGTGTCGGTAGTTCTTGATGAAGGCGCTGATGAGCGCGGCGACCGGCAGGGCCATGAACGCCCCCATCGGCCCGAACAGCGCACCGCCGGCCAGGGCGGAACCGAAGGCGAGGCCGGCGTTCAGCTCCATCGTCTTGGCGCTGATCTTCGGGCTGAGCCAGTAGTTCTCGATCTGCTGGTAGACGAGCACGTAGCCCAGCACGATCAGCGCGGGGACGAGACCCTCGACCGCGAACGTGAGCGCGATCGGGATCGCCCCGCCGATGTAGGTGCCGATGCCGGGGATGAACGCCGAGACGAACCCGCCGAAGATCGCCAGCGCGATCGCCAGGCCAACGGGAACCCCAACCGCGACCATCACGACGAAGAACCCGAGCCCGTTGATCGCCGAGAGCAGCAGCCGCGAGTACAGATACCCGCCGACCTGCGTGATGGACTGGTCGATGGTCCATCCCAGGCGCTGCTGGCGGGCCGGGCTGAACCAGGACAGGAAGCCCCGCACGAGCCCGGGGAAGCCGGCGGCGATGTAGAACGTGAACGTGGCGACGGTCGCGACGCTGAAGACGAATCCGACACCGCTCGAGACCACGCCGCTCGCCGCTCCGACGAGCTTGTCGGACCACTGGCCGAGGAACTCCTGCGTGGTCACCGCGGCGTCCCTCGAGGCCTCCGCGCTCACGATGTGGATCCCCAGCGTGTCCGACGTCCAGCGGTCGAGGCCAGTGAGCCACCGTGTCCCGTCCTGGCCGACCCGCTCGGCGAGATCGGCGATGTTCGGGATCAGCACCAGGGTGAGCAGCGCCAGGACGAGGATGCCGGCGAGGTAGATGAACCCGACGGCGGCTCCCCGCTTCCAGCCCCGCTCGTTGTGGAGGTGGTTGACACCGGGGACGAGCGCGACGGCGAAGAAGAGGGAGATGACGAGCATCGACGTCAGCTCACGGGCCTGATTGACGGCCCAGAGGCCGGCCAACGTCGTGAGGATGACCCCGACCCCGCGCCACAGCGTGCGGGTGGTGATGACGACCTGAGTCACGTTCTGCTGGGCCTCC
The DNA here is from genome assembly GCA_963734685.1 of uncultured Actinomycetes bacterium. GTDB lineage: Bacteria > Actinomycetota > UBA4738 > UBA4738 > HRBIN12 > JAOUEA01. Next base: position 33,529 of record CAVTIC010000002.1, read on the forward strand.
GGCACTTCGACCGGCTCAGCCGACGCCGATCCTCCTCCCGCACCGGAGCCGTCATGTTCGGACGTCGTGCCGTCCATCTCCTCACCCTACGAGGAGTTCCGCCGCGACGTCGTCGCCGTCACGCACGTCGCCGGAAGCTCCGTCGGGCACGCTGTGGGCATGTCGACCTTCCTTCTGCTTGAGGAGTGCATCCTCACACGTCAGGAGTCAAGCTCGCGCGCGAGACGCTCGGCTCGCCCCTTGATCCCCAGCAGCATCTTCCGCTCCATCACGAGGCTCCCGGGCTCCATGAACAGGAGGTTGAACACGCGTGTGAGCCACGAGGCGCCCGGCGTCGCGATCCGGTTGCGGCTCACGAGCCTCGTTCCCCCCTGCTCGGGGAAGAGGGCGAAGATCCACACCCATCTCCCATCCTCGAAGCGGAAGGTCAGCACCCGCTCGTGATCGAGTACCTCCACACGCATCTTCGGTCGGTTCGGTCCAAGACGCATCTCGTCGCCGACCTTCACGTCCTGGAACTGCGGCAGGATCTCGTTCGCGCTGTGCATGCCGAGGCCGAACAGGTTCTCGATCCAGTCGTACGTGTAGGCCCCGCCGCGACCGCTCCCCATCTGAACGAGCCACGGCCAGATCGCACTCGGTGGTGCGTCGATCCTCACAGCGCGCGTGGAGACGATGTCCGCGTCCAGGAGGAGTTCGTCTCCAGGAAGCGCTCGAGTCGCCTCCTCAGCCGACGCCCCCCACGTCAGGCACCAACGGCGAAGGAACAATGGGTAGCTGGCGGCAACCAGACCCGCGGCAAGCACCGTCCCGCCGACGATCCGCACTCGTGCACCGCTCATGGTGTTCCCTCCCTCCGCCTGGTGGCGTGCGAGCGGCCACGCCGACTCGCAGTCTCTCGCATGAGAGCCCGCCGGTACATGAACATCGCGACAACGCTGACGCGTGCAGGGACCGTGCGAACGACGGTCATGTAGCGTTGCGGCTTCGGTGCAACCCGCAGGACCCGGCCGCGGTCGGCAGCGTTCGCCGCCCGTACGGGCTCGACGCCTCCAGCTCCAAGGAGGATCCATGAGTGAGAACGGGCTCCACGTCGTGTTCGGCACGGGCCAGGTCGGGCGCGCGGTGATCGCGCGATTGGCCGAGCGGGGGATCGAGGTACGGGCCGTGTCGCGGCACCGCCCGACCGCACTGAACCAAGGGGTCGAGTGGCGAAATGCCGACGTCACCGATCCTGAAGCCGCCGCCGACGCCGCGAAAGGGCGCCTCGGTGGTCTACCAATGCCTCAACGCCCCGTACACGAGATGGCCCGAACTGTTCCCCGCGCTGCAGCGCGGGGTGTTGGCAGCCGCGGTTCGCACCGGCGCGCTTCTGGTGACGCTGGAGAACGTGTACGGCTACGGTCCGTCCGGAGGCAAGCCGACGTCCGAGGACAACCCGCTCGCCGCCACGACGGTCAAAGGTCGGACCCGGGCTGCGATGACCCGGGAGCTGCGAGCCGCCGCGGAGGCCGAAAGGGTTCGCGTCGCGATCGGCCGGGCGTCGGACTTCTTCGGAGCGGGGGCCACCGAGTCGGCGCTCGGCAGTCGTGTGTTCGCGAACGCCCTCGCCGGCAAGCGCGCCGATCTGATGGGCAACCCCGACCTCCTCCACACGTACAGCTTCGTTCCGACATCGCGCTGGGTCTGGTCACTCTGGGCACCGAGGAACGGGCCATCGGCGGCGAGTGGCACCTGCCCGGCCCGGAGACCGTCACGACTCGAGCGGTCATCGAGCTGATCGCTCGCGAGGTGGGACGGCCCGTCGGGATCCGAAGGATGCCCACGCCGGCCCTGCGCGCGCTGGGCCTGTTCAGCCCCATGATGCGCGGGCTGGCGGAGATGGCCTACGAGTTCGAGGAGCCCTTCGTCCTGGATACGACCAAGTTCCGATCCGCGTTCGGAGGCGCCGTGACGCCACTGAGCACCGCGATCGAGGAGACGGTCGCCTGGTATCGGAGCTCAGTGAGGGCATCATGATCGTGTCGGCGCCGTCCGACGTCGCCGAGCCGAGCCCAACCGTCTCGTGGTCGAGGCGCGTTCGGCGAGTCGGTGGTGGCATCGGGGTAGTCCTCGCCGCCCTGTGGCTCCTGCGCGGCATCCTCCTTGCGAGATCCCGTCAGCTCCATTGGGGCGCGACCGATCGGGAGTCCCGCGACCCCCTTCCCGGCGATGCCCTCATCCCGAGCCCGAACCTGGCTGCGACACGCGTCCTCAGCGTTCGCGCCCCAGCCGACCAGGTCTGGCCGTGGATCGCCCAGCTGGGCCAGAGGCGAGGCGGCTTCTACAGCTACGACGGCCTCGAGAACCTGGTGGGCTGCGACATCCACAGCGCGGATCGGGTCGTGCCCGAGTGGCAGGACGTAGAGGTAGGGGACGAGGTCAAGCTCCATCCGGAGATCGCACTCACCGTGGCCGCCCTCGAGCCGGGTCGATCGCTCGTGCTCCAAGGAGGAGTACCCATGGGGAACATCGCGCCGCCGTACGACTTCACATGGGCCTTCGTGCTCCGGGAGCGCACCGACGGGACGACCAGGCTGCTGGTCCGGGAGCGATACGCGTACACCAAGTGGTGGACACCCCTCCTCGTCGAGCCCACTGCGGTGGTCGCCTTCCTGATGACCCGGAAGATGCTTCGCGGGATCAGGGACCGCGCCGAGCGGATCGCTGTCCGATCTAGCCCGGGCTGACCCTCTTCGCGAAGAGCCAGCCCCAAGCAACGGAGGGGTCAGGCGTCAGGCTGCCTGCGCCGCCGCCCGGAGGCGCTCTCGGGCGAACCTCTCACTCAAGAGACCGACATACATCTGGATCGGAGCGCCAGCCCACCTCTTCGCCGTGTCCCTCAGGCACTCCACCACGGTGGCTCGCGTGAAGGTTCCGGCGAACTCGGCCACCAGTCGATCTCCTTCTGTGCGTTCCTTCATCAGCTGCCTTCCTTCGGTGTCTCGATAGTAATGGTGCGAGATGGCGAGAAGATGGATGAACCTTGCCAGGAAGGGATCCGCGCGGACCCTCTCGCTTGCTGAGGAGCCCGTGATGCGAGAGGCCTCGGCGGAGATCAGGGACGTACGGCTGTCGCTCGGGAGCCTCCGGGGCGCGCTCCAGGCGCAGGTCGAGGCACGCGGGATCGACCCTGCGCTCCTTCGAGACCAGACTCGTGGATCTGGACGGCGCCCTTCAGCGGTTCCGGCAACGACTCTCGCCCACGACGCCGTGAGGCGGCCTCAGGCCTGCGATCAGCGCTGCAGGCGAGCGAGCAGGTACAGCACCTCGAGATAGAGCCAGACCACGGTCGCCAGCAGCCCCCACCCCGAATACCACTCCATGAACGAGGGCGCTCCGTTGGCGATGCCTTGGTCGACCACGGCGAAGTCGATGAACAGGTTCAGAGCCGCCACGACGCAGATCACCACGCTGATCGCGATACCCGTCGGCGACGGATCGGTCCAGAGGCGGAGGCTCACCCCGAAGATGCTGAGGACCCAGGCGGTGAGGTACATCAGGCCGATCCCCAGCGTCGCGGCGACGACGACCAGCGCGAAGCGCCGGGTGACCTTCACGACGCCGAACGCGTACAAGATGAGGCACACGAGGACGGTCGCCATCGTGGCGAGCAATGCCTGCGCGACGATGCCGTCGTAGGCCGTTTCGTAGACCTTCGAGATCGCTCCCACCCACAGGCCCATCAGCAAGGCGTAGACCAAGCCGCCGATCGGAGCGAGGCGGGGGCGCGCGATCGCCAGGAACGACAACGCGATCAGCAGGAAGTAGCCGAGGAGCCAGGCCGGCCCCGACGTCGTACGGATCACTGTGCCGGCGCGGCTCCAGCCGACGGCAGCGAACGCGCAGGTCAGTGCGAACAGGACCAGGGTCTTGACGACCGTCCCCCCGACGGACATCCGACGAGGAGCCGCGCCCCCACGAGAGACCTCGCCGATGGACTCCGCGGAGAAGGTCCTCTCGTTGATCATCTGGTGCGCCATAGAGCCGTGACCCTATCCGACGGACCCAAGGCCTGCAGCTTCGCGCCGACGAGGCGACGTGCCGCGACGGGCTTCGCAGCCCGTTCGAGCTTTCTCCGATGCGTGGCACTGATGCCCCGACACTCGCTAGGCTCCTCGGCGTGGACCGGGAACAGGTGGTCGCCGTGCTCCGGGAGACCCACCTCTTCCGGGGCGCAGATCAGTCGGCCCTCGAGTCGGTGGCCGAGATCGTCGACGAGGTGTCGTCCCCACCGGGTCAGCACATCTTCTTCGTGGGCGACATCGCGACCGAGTTCTTCATCGTGGCCCAGGGGAAGGTCCGCGTGTACATCCCGGGCCACGGCGACGAGCTCGACCTCGGGATCGTGGGTGAGGGACAGATGTTCGGCGAGGGGGGCTTGTTCGACGGCGGACCTCGGGTCGCATCGGCGATCGCTCTCGAGCCATCGACGATCTTGCGGATCCCACGCGACCATTGGCTCCTCGTGATCGACGAGATCCCCGAGTTCACCCGGCGGATGCTCTTCGCGATCGGTGCGTCGGTCCGCCAGTACACCTCGCACGCGATCGACTTCCTCTTCCTCAACGTGGAGATCCCCTCGTTCCCGCCGGACGAAGACGTCCCTCGTGGATGACTCCGACCTGGCTGTGGGTACTACCCTCCTTGACGTGTGGGGTCGTGGACAGAGGTCGAGGAGGGAGCGAGACCGGAAGAGTGAGGTCATACGCGAGAGGTGAGTGGCATGGCCGGAGGTAAGGCACGCCTGCCTCCCCGGTGGTTCGTCGTAGCCTTCTGGCACGTGCACCGGTGGATGGTCCGGGCTAGCGGTGGACGCAAGGGGCTGTGGCCTCCCCGCCCGGGCAAGTGGGGCGCCCTGCGGCTCACCACGAAGGGCCGACACAGCGGCGAGCCGCGGAGCGTGATCGTCGGCTACTACGAGGACGGGCCCAACCTGGTCACGATGGCGATGAACGGCTGGGGTGCGGCCGAGCCGGCTTGGTGGCTGAACCTGCAGGCCCATCCCGAGGCGGTCGTCGAGCTGGCCGGCGGGGTCCGGCGCGAGGTGCTCGGCAGGGCCGCGGTGGGCGAGGAGCGAGAACGGCTGTGGCAGCGATGGCGCGAGATAGACACGAACCTCGACGGCTACGCGGCACGGCGCCCGCGAGAGACGGCGGTCGTCGTCCTCGAGTCGCGTGCGGCGGCCGACTGAGCCGCCGGCCACTCTCGCGCTGAGTGTATGCAGGTTGGCCATGAAGCTGGACATGGGAGTCGGAGCTCGGCCTCGCGGCCGAAGCCTGTGCTTACATCCCCGCCGTCCTGCCGGCCGCCCAGCGACGCGCTTCAGTTCCCAGACCGCGAAGGGGCCGCGATGAAGGCGATCGTTCAGAGTAGGTATGGCTCATCCGACGTCTTGGAGCTCCGTGACGTCGACCAGCCAGCGGTCCGGGATGATCAGATGCTCGTCCGGGTTCGTGCGGCGTCGGTTCACGCCGATGTGTGGCATGTGATGCGCGGCGTGCCGTATGTCCTCAGGATCATGGGGGCCGGGCTGCGCGCGCCGAAGGACCTCGTTCCTGGCACGGATCTGGCCGGGGTCGTCGAGTCGGTCGGTAGAACCGTGACTCGGTTCCGGCCGGGTGATGAGGTTTTCGGTCAGAGCCTTGTCGCCAACCTTTGGCGCCACGGTGGCGCGTTCGCCGAGTACGCGGCCGTTTCGGAAGCACGGTTCGAACGGAAGCCCGCCGGCCTGACGTTCGAACAAGCTGCGGCCGTCCCCACGTCCGGGTCGCTGGGGGTGCAGGCCGTTCGCGACGAGGGACGGGTGCAAGCCGAACAGGAGGTCTTGATCAACGGCGCGGGTGGCGCCGTGGGGACGTTCGCGGTGCAGCTCGCCAAAGCGTACGGAGCGAACGTGACCGGCGTGGATGCCGCCGAGAAGCTCGACATGATCCGGTCCATCGGCGCGGACCGGGTGGTCGACTACGCGCAGGAGGACTTCACCCGAGGCGACGAGCGCTACGACGTCATCCTCGACATCGCCGGGAACCACACGTGGCCGGAGGTCAGACGCGCGCTGACCCCCGAAGGGACATACGTCTTGATCGGGCACGATCAGTACGGAGCCTCGGGCCACCGCTGGTTCGGGAGCCTGGGCCGCTTCGCCAAGCTGATGGTGATGGCTCCTTTCGTGAACCAGCTGCATCCCTTCCGTGGCGCGAAGGACCCAGGAGACCGCCTGGTGGTCCTCAAGGAGCTCATCGAGGCCGGAAAGGTCACGCCCGTCATCGACAGGACCTTCCCGCTGAGCGAGGTCCCCGAGGCCGTCCGCTATCTGGAATCGGGGCAAGCACGAGGGAAGCTCGTCGTCACCGTTGGGTAGTGACGACAACCATGTGGCCCGACGCTACCTTGATCGGGACGGCTGGAGGGTGGAGTACTTCACACTTCGGGTGACGTGACGGAGGCCCAGCATTCAGCCGAGCTGCACTCGATACTCCCAGCCCTCTTGCCACGCGAACGGTGCCGCGACCAAAGCCTCGATCGGCGTCCCGTTGACGAAGTGGTCGAGAGCCCACCGCGTCGCGGTGTGGCCGATCATCAGGACCCGCTGCCCCTCCCACGGCTCCAGGTCGCGAAGGAGACCTCCGACCCGGGCGATCGCTTCGCGCCAACTCTCCCCGGAGGGATACGGAACGTCGACGTGATGCACACGCCGCAATGCGTTCGCGGGCGCGCCGTTCATGAGACCGTAGTCGCACTCCCTGAGCCGCCAGTCGTGGAGCACGGGCACACCGATACCGTCGAACGCGATGCGGACCGTCTCGAGAGCCCTCTCCAGGTCCGAGGTGAAGATCGTGGAGTGTCCATCGTCGCGCCGCCGCTCTCCAAGCCTTCGCGCCTGTTCGCGACCCGCGGATGAGAGGTACCCAGGGTTCCATCCTGTAGCGATGCCGTTCTCGTTGTCGTCGGTCGTCGAATGTGTCTCGAAAACCAGATCCACGTGCATGACGGAGGGACCCTAGCCCACCCGAGTGCAAGAGGACGCGCACGCCGGGGCGGGACGCATGGTCCCGGCGTGGAGCCCACGCCGGTATGTGCCCGATGGCAACGAGCATCTTGTGGATGGCGATGGCAGCCGGGATGACGATCGACCGATCGGCGCTACGCTCACGCGGTGATGGATCCGTCGACCGCCGCCTCGCTCGCGACCGCGGTCGGGACGCTCGTCCTCGCATTCGCCACGTTCGTGGCGGTCCGGGCTGCGAACCGCGCCGCCCGTGTCGCTGAGTACTCGATGCAGATCGGGATCCGGCCCCTCCTCGTCCCGTCGCGGCTGGAGGATCCCGAGCAGAAGGTGATGTGGCCCGACGGGCACTGGGTGCAGCTCGCGGGCGGTGGCGCGAGCTCCATGGTCCGCCAGTGGAACCTCGATCGGCCTGAACCTCGGGAGGCTCCCTAGCTCATGCGTACCTGCTCCCGGTGTGGGGAGGAGAATCCCGAGCGCGCCCGGTTCTGCCTGAATTGCGGTGAGCCACTCGGGACGCCGGAGCCTGCCCGGCTCGAGCGGAAGTTCGCCACCGCCCTGTTCGCCGATCTCGTCGGATCCACGTCACTCGCCGAGCAGGGAGGACCCGGAGGTCGTCCAGGAGTCGTCGGCGCGGCGTTCGACCGGCTGGCGGAGGAGATCGCGCGGTACGAGGGGCTGCTCGAGAAGTTCATGGGCGACGCGATCCTGGCGGTCTTCGGCGTGCCACGCGCGCACGAGGACGATGCGGACCGGGCCGTCCGCGCCGGCCTCGAGATGCAGGCCGTGCTCTCGGAGCTGAACCGCGGGTTCGCCGACGAGGGGAAGCCGCAGCTCGCGATGCGGATCGGCGTCGAGGCGGGCGAGGTGCTCGTCGACGTGGAGCGCGCGAGCGGCCCTCGAGACCGGATGCTGACCGGCGATGCCGTGAACACCGCGGCGCGCCTGCAGTCCGCCGCGGAGCCGGGTCGCGTGATCGTCGGTCCGGGCGTCTACGAGGCGACGAAGGAGGTCATCGAGTACCGCGGGCTGCCCGCGCTCGAGGCCAAGGGGAAGGCCGAGCCGGTCCCGGTGTGGGAGGCCCTCAGGATCCGCGCCCGGCAGCGCGGCGAGCGTCCCGAGCTCGGGATGCAGGCGAGGCTCGTCGGGCGGGACGAGGAGCTCTCCGTCCTGATCCAGACGTTCGAGCGGGTCCGCTCGGAGGATCGTCCTGCGCTCGTGACCGTCGTGGGCCCGGCGGGGGTGGGCAAGACGCGGCTCGCCCGCGAGCTCGAGGCCTACGTCGACTCGCTGCCGGCGTTCATCCATTGGCGACGAGGCCGCTGCCTCGCGTACGGCAACACCACGTACTCGGCGCTCGCGGACGCGATCAAGGCGCAGTGCGAGATCCTCGAGGACGACGCGGCCGACGTCGTGCTGAAGAAGATCGAGGACGCGATCGAGGAGCTCTTCGGCGACACCGAGCTCGCCCCGCAGGTCGGCGCCTTGATGGGCGTCGGCGAGCCCGGGGCGTACAGCCGCGAGGACCTGTTCGATGCATGGCGCCGATTCTTCGAGCGGATGGCGGCCCGGTACCCGCTCGTGCTCGTGTTCGAGGACATCCACTGGGCCGACGAGGGCCTGCTGGACTTCATCGAGTACCTCGGCGACTGGGCACAGGGGCCGATCATGACGGTCGCGCTCGCGCGGCCCGAGCTGTTCGAGCGGCGGCCGACGTGGGGCGGCGGCAAGCGCAACGCGGCCTCGATCGCGCTCGACCCGCTGTCCACCGACGAGAGCGTCGCGATGCTCGACGACCTGCTCGCCGGCGGACTCCCCGAGGAGCTCGGTCGCCTGATCGCGGCGCGGAGCGAGGGCAACCCTCTGTTCGTGGAGGAGATCGTCCGCAAGCTGATCGATGACGGCGTGCTCCGTGCGGGCGAGGCGTCGGGCTGGGAGGTCGCGACGCCAGTGAGCCGCGTGGACCTGCCTCGGTCGATCCAGGGTTTGATCGCGGCGCGGCTCGACGGCCTGCCCGACGACGAGAAGGCGCTCCTGCAGGACGCGGCGGTCGTGGGGCGCGTGTTCTGGTCGGGCGCCGTCGTCGCCCTGAGCGGCGCGGGGGCCGGGGACGTGCGCGACGCGCTCGGGCGCCTGCGCGTCAAGGAGCTCGTGCTCCTCAACGACCCGCCGAGCTTCTCCGGTGAGCTCGAGTTCACGTTCCGGCACGCCCTGATCCGCGACGGAGCGTACGACTCGCTGCCGAAGTCGCTGCGCGCGTCGAAGCACGTGCAGGTGGCGCGGTGGGCGGAGGCGAAGGCCGGCGACCGCGCGGACGAGATCGCCGCGCTCATCGCCACCCACGACCTCGAGGCGCTCCGCTACCTCGACGAGCTCGGCGACGTCTCCGCCCAGCGCGCGGTCGTGCAGCGCGACGCCTACCGATGGGCGATGGCCGCAGCCGACCGGGCCGCCGGCGCTGTGGTTGCCCGGCGAGGCGAGCCGCTGGTACGGCGAGGCGCTCCCGCTCGCCGAGGCGATCGGCCTGCCCGCCGCCGAACGCGCCCCGATCGCGCGCGAGCTCTACGACGCGTCGTTCGGGACGCTCACCGTCGACGCGTCGATGAACGCGGCGCGGATGGCGCTCGCGCTGTTCGAAGAAGCCGGCGACGAGCTCCAGGCCGGCGCCGCGGAGTCCTGGCTGATCATCCCGACGTTCCAGCAGGGCCGCCAGGAGGAAGCACTCGGGCACGGCCGCCGGGCGATCGCGCGCCTCGAGTCGTTCGGTGAGACGCGGGAGCTCGCCGCCGCCCTGCGCCTGATGGGCCAGTTCCACTGGCGACGAGGCGAGTCGGAGGCCGCGGACACGTGCCTGCGACGTGCGGAGGAGATCGCGCGGCACGTCGGCGCGCGAGACATCCAGGCCGAAGCGGTGCAGGATCTCGGAGTCAACCTGTCGCAGAGCGGTCGGCCGGAGGAGGCCCTCGCGACGTTGGAGGAGGCGTTCCGCCTGGCGAAGGAGGTCGGCGACCGTCTGAACCTCCAACGGATGTACAACAACTACGCCTCGACCCTCGCCGGCTACGCTTCCCAGTTCGTCCGCGCGCGCGCGATCGCCGCCGAAGGGGTCGAGCTGGGTCGCCGTATCGGAGGGATCGGTTGGCTCGCGTGGATCGTCGGGACCCTCGGTGAGATCGACCTCGCCCTCGGTGACCTCGCGCAGGCCGAGGAGCTGACCCGGGAGGCCCTCGCGTACGCGCTCGAGTCCCACGACGAGCCTCTCGTGAGCCTGCGGTACCCGATCTTGGCGCAGGTCGTGCTGATGCGAGGCAAGGTCGCCGAAGCCGAGGAATCCATCGTGCGTGCGCACGAGCTCCTGCGCGGAGATGAGGAGCCGCAGGGCGAGATCCCCAGGTCGTGGACAGAGGCGATGCTCGCGTCGGCGACGCAGGCCCAGGACGAGGCGCTCGCTCACCTGCGACACGGCGTCGAGCTCTCCGAACGGTTCAGCGTCGATCTCACGCCTCAGCTCGAGCTCGACCTGATCCGGATGCTGGTTCCGCGGGGTGAGCACGACGAGGCGCGGGCGGCTCGCGCGGTGCTCGGGCGCGGGTGGAGCCCGTTCACTCGTGCCTGCTCCGACGCGGCGGACGGCCTGCTCGCGCCGGACGCGGCAGCGGCCATCGGCCCCTTGCAGGCGGCCGTCGATGCCTTCGACGCGCTCGGCACCCGGGTCGATCTGGCGCGAGCGACTGCTCGACCTCGGCCGGGCCGAGCGGAGCGCCGGCCTCGATCCACGGCCCTCGCTGGAGCGGGCACGAGCCCTGTTGATCGAGTGCGACGCCCTGTACTTCCTCCCGGAGGTGGATGAGGAGATCGCCTCGACCGATGCGGGCGATGATCCGGGAGGAGGGCGATGACGGAGTCGCCGCTCCGACTCACACGGGCGCAGATCCTCGCGTTCCGACGCCACGTCGGTGCGCTCGACGAACGGCTCCCACGAGGACGTCGTTCGCTCCGGCGTGCGGCATGGGCCGGTCTGCAGGACAGCATGCCCCGAGCCGCGGTCCTGTCGATCCACGCGCGCGTCGAGGGCACCGAGTCGTCAACCTGGGAGGACCCTTCGCTCGTCCAGGTCTGGGGGCCCCGGTACCACGCCTACGTCATCGAGGCGCGCGACGTCGCGGTCTTCACGCTCGGGAGGTTGCCGGAGGGTGGCAAGACGCGGCGGACGGCCGACGACCTTGCCGATCGCCTCCACGCTTCCCTCGATGGGGCCCGCATGCGGTACGACGAGGCCGGGCACGCGATCGGCGTGCATGGCAACGCCCTCCGCTACGCTGCGTTGACCGGCACGGTCCTGATCCGGTGGGAGGGAGCGCGACTTCCCACCATCTGGACGGTGCCGCCGCCCGAGGCTCGACCCGCTCGACGCCCTCCTCGAGCTCGCTCGCCGGTACCTGCACATCTTCGGTCCCACCACGCCCGATGCCTTCGCTGGGTGGGCGGGGATCCCGTCGCGGCGAGGTCGCGCGGCGTTCGACGCGCTGGCCACGTCCCTGACCGCCGTGCGAACGCCGATCGGGGACGCGTGGATCCTCACCCGCGACGAGCCGATGTTCCGCGCCGCCCCGGGGCCCGTGGCGTCAGCACGGATCCTCCCGAGCGGCGACGCCTACTTCCTCCTCCAAGGAGCCGATCGCGAACTCCTGGTCGCCGACGCCGATCGTCGCCGCGAGCTCTGGACCCCGCGCGTCTGGCCGGGCGGACTCCTCGTCGAGGGCGAGCTCGTCGGGACGTGGCGACGCACGCAGGGGACGGTGACGATCCAGACCTGGCGCCGTCTGTCGCGCGCGGCGCGCGAGGCGGTCGAAGCGGAAGCGGAGTCCTTGCCACTGTCCGGTGGGTCGATCGTCGTCCGCTGGGACGACTGACGCGACAGAGGCGTGCACGTCCGGGAGCGGCCTCAGCCTGGCAGCACCAGGTCGCAGCTCCAGCCAGCGGGCCAGGTCCTTCAGCTCACGGCGCACCGCCGCGGCCGCGGTCTTGCTGAACGGCTCGTCCTCGTGGATCGCGTCGACCCGGAGCACCCCGGCCTTGCGATCCGCGGTGGCGTCGACCTTGCCGACCAGCCGGTCGCGGTGCAGCACCGGCAACGCGAAGTAGCCCCACCGGCGCTTGGCCGCGGGCTTGTACATCTCCAGCTGGTAGTCGAAGTCGAACAGCTCAACGCCGCGCTTCCGATCGTGCACCAGCCGGTCGAACGGCGAGAGCAGCGCCGTGCGTCCCGAGAACGGACGCCCCAGCAGCGACGGGTCGACTCGCCACTGGCCCTTGACCCCCTCGACGACGGCGGGTTCACCGGCCTCGCCCACGTCGACCGGTTCCACCGGGCACTCCGGCCCGCGCGCTCGGGCGATGCCCAGGGCGCGCAGTCGTCGCCGAGTCACGGGTGCGCTGCGCCTCCTCGGCGGGGACGACCGGGTCGTCGGGGTAGACCCGCCGCGCGAGGTCCCACAGCCGCTCTCGTCCCTGCCGGCCGGCGACCGCCACCTCGCCCCGCTGCACCATGAAGTCGAGCAGCTTCTCGACGTTGCGGTTGTTGGACCACCCGGTCGACCCCCAGGGCATCGCGCAGGTGTCCGGCAGCTCGCGCATCGTCAGCGGCCCCGACGCCTCCAGGCGCGCCAGGATGTCCCGCCGACAGGCGTCGTTGGCCTCGACCCAGTCGCGCCGATGCTCCTGCCAGTCGCGCAGCTCGCCCCGCCCCGGCCAGTCCGCCATGTCGGCACGGTAGAGCGCGATGTCTTCCGCGGGCCGGATCATCGCCCTGCAGCTCGAGAAGCGTCCGGTCCTCGAGGGCGCCGCGCAGCTCCGCCGGCGAGTACGACGATCCCAGGCGGCTCCACGCGACCAGGTCGGCGCTCGGGGCGACCGCTGCCGTCGGGTCGAGCTGGAGCAAGCTCAGGTGTGCGCATCAGATCGAGCAGCCCGGACGGTCGCTCGGCGTCGAGCAGTTGGGCATGCACGGCGATCCGGCGCGCGTCGGTCCGAGACAACCGGTGGACGGTGGTCACCGCCCGAGACTAGGTGCCGGCACCGACGGGCGTCATGGCGTCCAGAGCCGGTTGCTCCGGCCGCCGCGACAGACCCGGCGAAGTGGTGGCATCGACGCGGGGTCGTCGCGCGCGACTGTCTGTCGCTCTCGTCCTCGTGGATCGTGTCAGTCGCGGTCTGGCCAGCTGGCGACGTCGACCTCGTTGCCCTCGGCGTCGGCCAACGTCCACCACCCCGGCGCGTTCTCGTCACTGACCACGTGGCCACCGGCGGCGAGCGCCGCCGCGACGCGCGCCTCCGCCTGGTCGTGCGGCACATAGACGTCGATATGGATCCGGTTCCGTTGGGGGCGCGGCGCGTCCATCTGCTGGAACCAGAACGGCGGCCCCTGGAAGTGAGGATCGATCAGGTCCTCGTCGCCGACCTCCCGGTAGCCGAGCACGGCGCGCCAGAACGGCATCACATCGGGAATGACCAGCGCGTCGATCGCGAGTTGGACGATCTGAACGGCGGTCGGGTCGACGGGGGCACCCAGCTCACGCGCCGCCGCCGAGATCTGCTGGGCCAGCGCGACCTCGCGCTCGCTCAGCCCGCCTTCGCCGTGCGATCTCAGACGAACCGTCACGCCGTCCGACCGAAGATCGACGTCGGGGTGGTGGCTCGCGGCCGCGGCCAGCGTGCCGATCGCGTCCACCAGCGCGACGCCTTCCGCGAACGACGCGGTGCGGAAGTGCGCGCTGGCATCGTCCCTCACGATCCGCCAGTCGGCCTCGTGGAACCGTTGCGGTGTGATCGTCTCGCTCATCCGTTCCTCCTCGTCGTGGGGCCGCTTCCTCGCTCTCGACCGGCTGTATCGGTACGTTGTGTGTCTCCTCGACTCGCCCACACTACGGGGACACTGCCGCCGTGGAGGTGCTAGCACCCTATCGAGCGCCACTCCCGTGGGTCGGTCGGTCGTGTAGTTGTCTGTGCGAGCGGGACCGAACATGCGATGGGCCTGAGAGACTCGATCGGAGGTGCGTCGATGACTGCATGGACGGATGAGCAGCTGGCCGAGATCGGGGGAGCGGACGAGCTCCGGATCGCGGGCCTGCGGCGTGACGGCACGCTCCAGCCCGCACGGATCATCTGGGTCGTCCACCACGGCGAGGACGTCTACGTCCGATCCGTGAACGGGCCGGACGGGGCATGGTTCCGCGGCATACAGGCGAGACAGTCAGGTCACGTCTCGGCCGGGGGGGTCGATGCAGACGTCGTCGTCGAGGATGCCGATCACGACCTGGACGACGAGATCGACGAGGAGTACCGGCGCAAGTACGGCCGATCCTCCTCGGCCGTCGACCACATCACGAGCGCGAAGGCACGGTCCACGACGATCCGGCTCGTGCCGAGCTAGGAGGCGACCGGTCGTGCCGTCGTCCCTCAATCGGGGAGGAGCGGGACCCGCAGGCCCTCGTGACGCCCGAGGAGGACCCCCCGCGTGATCGCGGCCGATCCGTACCGGTCGCGGACCGTGTCGAGCGTGGTGTCGATCGCGGACGTCGGCGCTCCGCCGAAGGGCAACGCGAGCTGGACCGCGTCGTCGGGGTGCAGGCTGCTGAAGGTCACGCCGATCAGCGTGATCCCGCGGCTCCGGATCAGCGGCAGGGCCTCGGAGAGCAGGATCCTCGCGGTCGCCAGGACCGTCTCGGTGTCGGCTGTCGCCTCGGGCAGGGTGTGCGACCGCGTCGCTCGTGAGAAGTCGTCGAACCGCAGGCGCAGCGTGACCGTTCGGCAGACGCGGTGTGCCGCGCGCAGCCGGCGCGACAATCGGTCGACCAGCGCGATCAGGTCCGTGTCGAGCGTCTCGGGTGACCTCGGTCTCCGACCGAGCGCGCGCTGTGTGCCCATCGACCGGCGCCGGCGTCCGACCTCGACCGGCCGGGGGTCGCGGTTGTGGGCGAGGGCGTGCAGGTGACGGCCCGCGGCGCGCCCGAGGATCCGCACGAGCCGGGCCTCGCCGAGCCGGGCGACCTGGGCCACGGTGGTGATCGAACGCTCGCGCAGCTTCTGGGCGGTGACCGGTCCCACGCCCCAGAGCTGCTCGACCGGCAGTGGGTGGAGGAACTCCAGCTCGCCGTCGATCGGCACGACCAGCAAACCGTCAGGCTTGGCGACCCGGCTCGCGACCTTGGCGAGGAACTTGGTCCTCGCCACGCCGACCGTGACGGGCAGCCCGACCCGGTCGAGGACATCGAGGCGCAGCCCCGCCGCGATCTCCGTCGGCGAGCCGGAGATCCGTCTCAGGCCGCCGACGTCGAGGAACGCCTCATCGATCGACAGTCCCTCCACGAAGGGCGTCGTGTCGTGGAACACCTCGAACATCGCCTTGCTCGCCGCGCTGTAGGCATCCATCCGCGGCCGGACGACGATCGCGTGCGGGCACAGCCGGCGGGCCTGCCTCTCGCCCATCGGCGTGCGCACGCCGTAGGCCTTGGCCTCATAGGAGGCCGCCAGCACGACACCGCCACCGACGATGACCGGGCGGCCGCGCAGCGATGGATCGTCCCGTTGCTCGACCGACGCGTAGAAGGAGTCCGCGTCGGCGTGCAGGATCGTGCCCTCGTTCGACACGGGTCCATGCTCGCATCGGCCACCGACATCGCAGGGTTCTAGGTCCCGGCCGACGCGGGCCGCTCGACCCGTGGTGTCGCAGGCCTTCCGGCTGACACTAGAACTGGCTGGAACCTATCTGGGATGGCGAGTGAGCCATCCGAAGGGAGTGCGTGTCATGGTCACCAGCTCAGGTCTTTCCACCAAGCCGTACGTCGTGCCGGAGGGCACCGTCGCGCCGAAGCCGGAGGCGGGTTCGGGATGGGTCACCTTCGCGGGGATCATGTTCCTCGTGAGTGCCTTCGCGAACTTCTTCTGGGGGCTCGCGGCGCTCGACAGCCGGAGCTACCTCGTCGAAGACGGCCTGCTGTACAGCACCCTCGAGACGTGGGGGTGGGTCGCGCTCGGCTGGAGCGCGCTCGTGCTGATCGGCGGCATCCTCGTGCTCGCGCGGACCCGCGGGAGCGCGGCGATCGGCGTCGGGCTCGCGACGATCAGCTGCATCTTCTGGCTGTTCGCGCTGCCCGTGATGCCGCTGTTCGCGTTGACCGTGATCATGATCGACATGTTCGTGATCTACGGCCTCGTGTCGTACGGCATGGGCACGGAGTAACGCGTCAGCGGAGCTCCACGACCCTCGAAGCGCCGGAGGACCCTCCGGCGCTTCGTGCTCCACGACCTTCTCCCAGCGCTGCTGCGGCAGCACGTTCGCGCCTACCCCGGTAACACGTTGATCGCGCGTGCGATGACGAGGATGGCGGTGATCAGTGAGATCACCGACTCGATCATCATCGTCATCTTCGACCAGGTCCGCACCGGCAGAGTGTCGGTCGGACTGAAGGCCGTCGCGTTCGTGAACGACAGGTAGAGGTAGTCGGGGTAGCGGGGCATCCAGCCTTCGGGCGCCAGCTCCGGCATCGCTTCCTCGGGGAAGCCGAAGCTCGGGGGGATGTCGGAGCCCGCCGCGCGTTCGGCGGCACCGCCACGATCGACCTCCCAGAACCACAAGCTGAAGACGACAACGTTCGTCACCCATAGGGCTGCTCCGCGACCCAGCAACGCGGTCGCCTCGACGTCGGCGTAGGCCTCGTCGACGATGTCGAGCATCAGCACCACGAGCCCGCCCACGGTGCCGATCGTGAGCAGCACGATCAACACGAGCGTGGCCCGGCGTGCAGCGTGGGTGCGCCGATCGATGCGCCCGGGGTCGCGCAGGGTCACCGCGAGGAGGGCGGCGAACTCCAGCACCGGAAGGACCCACCAGAACTCGAGCCTGCCGGTCTTCGGCGTGATCACCTGGAGCACGATCGTGACCAGGACGGCCGCGGCCATCGGCCAGCGTCGTTCCGGGACCCGCGCGGTAGCGGACGCCGCATCGTTCGTCGTCACGAGCCGTCCCTCCCTTCGATCGGGGCGGCGGAGCCGCGTGCCCTCTGCTCGGTCACCGGGCGCGGGCATGGTGTCACACGACGGCCGGCCCGCACGAGCCCTTCCGTGAGAAAGCCTCGGGACGGATCATCGGAAGGATGCTCACCGTGAGCCGTCGGAGACCGGGCCGGAGACCGGGCCGGGCCGGAGACCGGGCCGGAGACCGGGATGGTGCCGACCACGCTGGTCCCGGCGGCCTCGGAGCTCGTCACCGACAGCGTGCCGGCGAGCGCTCCCAGCCGGTCGGCGATGCCCTGGAGCCCGGTGCCGTAGCCCACACGCGTGGGGTCGAAGCCCGCGCCGTCGTCGGCCACCTCGAACCGTAGCCGACCGTCGCCGTCGGAGAGCGTCACGACGGCTCGAGACGCCCGGGCGTACTTCGCCACGTTCTGGAGCGCCTCGAGGCACGAGAAGTAGGCGGCGGCCTCGACCTCCTGGGGATAGCGGGCGACCCCGTCCGCATGGATCTCGACCGGGAGCGGCGCCTTGCGTGCCTGTCCTCCGAGCGCCGCCGCGAGTCCCTGGTCGGCGAGGAGCGGGGGATAGATCCCCCTCGCGAGATCTCGCAGATCCTCGAGCGCGTCGTTCGCATCCGTTCGCAGCTGGCTCAGCATCTCGTGCGCTCGCTCCGGGTCGCGCTCGACGAGACCGTCCGCGAGGCGGAGCTTCACCGTCAGCGCGACGAGCTGCTGCTGCGCGCCGTCGTGGATGTTTCGCTCGAGGCGACGGCGCTCGTCGTCCTGCGCCGCGACCAGTCGCTTCTGAGCCGCCTGCAGATCCTCGATCCGGGCGCGCAGCTCCTCGGTCAGGCCCACGTTCCGAAGCACGAGGCCCGCCTGCGCCGCGAGATCCGACACCAACCGCTCCTTCGAAGGGTCCATCGGGTCGTTGGCGGGCATCGCGACGGACAGCGCACCGAGCAGGTCGCCTTGGTGTCGGACCTCGACGGTGAGGTCGTCGTCGCCCTCCGCCGACGCGCCGTCGGGCCACGTGGCGACGACCTTGGATGCCCCGTCGACCGTGAGCAGCACGCGGGCCCGGTCGGCGCCGACGCCTTCCCCCAGCACCCGCGCGATCCTGGGCAGCACGTCGTCGGCGGCGTAGGTCTCGCCCAGACGTTCCCCGAGCTCGGCGAGCACCTCGTACGGCGTCGAACGCTTCCCGTACACGACCCGGTCGGCGAACCGTCGGGCGCGGGCCAGGGCCGGCTGGAACCCGATCGCGACCAGCGCCGCCGCGACGAACGAGAGCGCCGGTGTCGAGAGGGAGCCCACGAGCGCGCCCACGCCACCGACGACGAGGGCGTACACCGCGGTGAAGAACGCGGCCAGCGTGGCGAACACCAACGCCTTGCGGATCACGACGTCGATGTCGTACAGCCGGTACCGCAAGATCGCGATCCCGATGCCCAGTGGCACGGCGGAGTACGCGACGGCCCCGAGCGCGTTGATCACGTCGTCGACCGCCTTGCTCTTCTCGATCCCCAGGAGGCCGGGCACGACGGCGAGCCCGTAGAAGAAGATGAACGTGAGGCCTCCCATCGCGATCCATCGGAGCTGGTGACGTTCGTCCGCGTTGGCCCTCCTCGCCCGCACGACCAGCGAGGAGACGGACAACACGATGCAGACCAGGAGCAGACAGGAGTCCGATCAGCCCTACGACGTTCTGGAGGTCGCCGGCGCCCGATCCTTCCTCGGAGGGCAGGGCGCTGCCCGCGAGCACGATCGCCAACGTGGAAGCGCGCGAGACCCAACGCCATCGGGGCGACGGCAGGTCGCCGTCGGGAAGCCGCAGCAGCAGGTGGGTGCCCATCAACCCGAGCGGGAGCACCCAGATCATGTTCCCGAACCACTGCGGCTGCGAGACGTCACCGATGGGCAGGATCAGCACGCTCCAGAAGGCGCCGATCACGAGCATGTACCAGCCCGCCGGGTTTGCGGGACGACGGAGCGCCACGATCAACCCGACGACCGAGAACGCGATGCCGGCCGGCAGGAACGCGAGCGATCCGATCGCCGTCTGCGCCTCGAGCGTCCCGTCGGCGAGCTTGATGCCGGTCATGACGAGGCCCGCGCCGATCGCGAGGGCCGCCAGGCCGAACAGCGCCCACGCCAGCACCCGGAACTCGGTTCGGTGTGGCGTTCGCTCGGTCAACGCGTTGCCTTCTCGGAAAGGACGAACTCACCGTACCGAGGTTCGAGCGCCGCTTCGAGGAGGGGTCCACGTCGACCGGGAGGGGTGTGACCACCCCATCTGGCCGGCGAGGTGTTTCGCGTTAGGATTCGACCTGTCCTTGGTTTCCGCGGGCAGGGAGGGAGCACCGATGGCCACGAAGCCGGACGGCGGGGGAGAACCGGTCCTGGAATGGCTCGGACGACGGACCGCGTCCGCTCGACTGAGTGACACGCAGTTCGATGATTCGCGACTGGAGTACCGGCGGCTCTTCAGTGAGGCCTGGGGTACGTTCCTGCTGGTCCTGGTCGCGGCCGGCGGCGGGGTGATCGGTGCCGAGGCGTTCGGGTCCGACCTGACGCTCGCGATGAAGGCACTGGCCCCGGGGGTCATGGTCATGGCCATCATCTTCTTCATGGGCTCGATCTCCGGTGCCCACCTCAATCCCGCGGTGACGTTGGCCTTCGCGACACGCCGCAACTTCCCTTGGAAGCGGGTGCCGGGCTACATCGTCGCGCAGCTCGTCGGGGCCCTGCTGGCCGCGTGGGTGTTGCAGCTCATGTTCGGGGGCATCCTCAACGGCGCGACCGAGCCCACGCCCGACGTGAGCATCTGGGTGGCCATGCTGACCGAGGCGATCCTGACCCTGGGGTTGGTCAGCGTGATCCTGGGAACGGCCTCCGGTGCCAGGAACATCGGGATCAATGGCGCCCTGGCCGTGGGCGGCTACATCGGCCTGGTGTCGGTCTGGGGCGCACCGGTCTCCGGCGCCTCGATGAACCCGGCTCGCTCCTTCGCTCCGATGTTCGTCGGATGGGATCTGACCAACTACTGGATCTACCTGGTGGGGCCGATCCTGGGGGCCATGGTGGCGGTCGTCTTCGAGTGGATCCTGCGCGGCAAGCCCACGGAAGCGGGAGCCGAGGCCGCCCAAGGCGTCCTGGACGAAGCGGATCCTCAGGGTCTCTAGGCGACCAGGTGGCCGTCGGGGTCGGGTGGTGCTGAGGGGCCGCCGACTGCGGCCGGGAGAGTAGGCAGGGAGTCGATCTTCAGGCGCAGGTGGGCCCGCAGCAGGTGCACCGTTCCGGATACGCCCTTGAGCTCCACCGGACCGATGTCGCCGAACGCGATCCCCTTCTCCTGCGAGGCGTCGGCGACCGCCTGGCTGACCAGCACCTCGCCGGGCCGCGCATAGTCGGCGATGCGCGCGGTGAGGTTCACGGTCTGGCCGAAGTAGTCGCCCTCCTGGAAGAGGACCGGCCCCGCGTGCAGGCCGACGTGGGCCGGCGGCAACCCGGCGGCCGCCAGCCCGTCCACCATCTCGAGGGCGGCACGCACGCCGGGGCCGGGGTCGCCGAAGTAGAACATCACGCCGTCGCCCAGCCACTTGATCGGCTTGCCGCCGTGCTGCACGGAGCTGCGCTGCACCAGCCGCGCGACCGTCGTCGCCAGGTCGGCGGCCGCATCGTCGCCGCGTTCCTGGGTCAGCCGCGTGTAGCCGGTGATATCGAGGAAGCAGATCGCCGGTAGTCGCTCGAGGCGGCTGTGGATCCCGGCCTTCTCCATCAGCACCTCGAAACCTTCGATGATGTTGGCGGTCCAGGCGCGCGCCTGCTGCGCGTGGTACATGGCGAGGACGGCTTGCTCGGAGAGGGGGGCGATCCGGTCGGTGAGGTCGGCGTTCGCGATCTCCTCCGGGCCCTTGCCCGCCGCCATGGCCGGCTCGATCACCTCGGAGGTCCACCAGGCGGCCTCCTGTTCGGCGATCCGACGGGTGCTGTCGCCCTGGACACGGAGCAGACGCTCGATGGCGGCCGGCCGGAATCCCTCGGCGACCTGGAGCTCGATGAACGGCACGATCGCCATCTCGTCCTCGCGAAGTCGGTCATCGGGCGACGGTTGCGCCATGCCGATCGCTTCGCGGATGACCGTCAGGAGCTCGAGCGGGATCCCGGTCCGGTCGCTGACCTGCCGGAACGTCTCGGCGGCGAGGGCGGCGAACCGCTCGTAGCTGGCCGCGTCGAGGAAGTCGAGCGACAGGGCGCCGCGCTGGATGGCGTCGGCCACGCCGTCGAGCGGGATCCCGGCATCCTCGAGCGATCTGGCCATCAGCACGCGGCGCACGTCGCCCGGCGAGAAGCGATCCGGCTCCTCGGGGGCCAGGATGCCGAGATCCACCAGTCGAACGAGGTAGGAAGGCTCGACCCCGGCTCGCTCAGCGGCGTCCTCGCGTGAGTACCAGGTCACGTCGGCTAGCCTACTGCGGCTGCGATCCCGACCCGCCGGCACGGCGCTCCGGGCCTCCACTAGACTCGAGCGTCTCCAGGGTCTGCGTCCGATCGGCCGTCGGCCCGCCGCGTCACGACGGGAGGGGCGGGATGAAACGCTTCGAGGATCGGATCTCGATCGGCGCGCCGGCCGGTCGCGTCTTCGACTACGTGTCCGACTTCACGCGCCACGGTGAATGGGCCGGACACGGCCTCGAGGTGATGAAGTCGACAGATGGTCCCGTGGCGGTCGGCTCGACGTTCTCGACGACGGCGAAGCAGTTCGGGACCCAGCGTGAACAGAGCACGATCACCGAGCTCACCCCGGGCAGGAAGTTCGCCTGGGATTCCACCGGGGCACTCGGCCGTGTCCATCACTGGTTCTCGGTGTCCGAGGAGGGCGCGTCGACGACCCTCTCCAAAGGTGCGGAGATGGTGGATCCGACCCTCCTGGCGAAGCTCACGGGGTGGAAGCTCTCGAGAGACATCCCCAACGGCATCCACAGCGACCTCGTGAACATCAAGGCCCATCTCGAAGGGTCGGCCGCCTGATCACCCGAGTACGAGGTGTCGTCAGTGGATCGCGTCGCAGTTGATGCGCCGCGGATGGATCCGAGCGATCACCCGCGACTCCGATCCGCGGCGCCCGCTCGGATAGATGTGCCCGTAGTAGGCCGGATGACGCGTGTACCGGCGGGTGAGTCGGTCGAGGTGTCCGAGCGCGTCGGCCTCGGACAGGTCGACATCGCCGCGGATCTCGATCCACCGGGCGGAGTCGTCGGGATCGATGATCAGCGCTGTCGCTCTCGGGTCGCGCACCAGGTTCTGCCCCTTCGATCGCTCGAGCGTCGTGTTGACCAGGACGTCGTTGCCGTCCAGCGAGAACCACACCGGGTTCGTCTGCGCCCCGGTTCGAAGACGGGTGGTGAGCGCCGCGAGCAAAGGGCGGTCGAGCAGATCCCGATGCGATGCCGGGATGGCGATCTCGCCGGTGCACGGTCGTCCGGCCGCCGACGGACGGAGAGCGGATCGCTCGGCGGGCGCGGGGAGGAGACTCGGGCCCGTCGAGATCGCGACGGGGTGCACGCGACAGATCAGCGGATGCTCCACGTCGGCGAGTGCGGCGGGCACGACGTCGCCGAAGTAGCGGTCGAGGCCCGTGTACACGCGAGCCAGGTCGTCGAGATGAGCCTGCGCACCCATCTCCTCGATCTCGACGGTTCCTCGGATCTCGATCCAACGCCTGGCGTCGGGTGGTTCCATCAGCAGGAGCGTCGCTCGTGGCCGGGCGAGGAGGTTCCGAGCCTTCTGGAACTCCCGCATCGTGTTGACGAGCAGGTCGTCACCGTCATGGCTGAACCAGACGACCGTGGACTGGAAGCGACCGTCCGGCATCTCGGTCGACATCACGATGTTCAGGGGCCGCTCGAGCAGGTCGGCGTGGGATGCCGGCACCACCGGTCGGCCTCGCGGGGTGGACGATCCGGGCGTCACGACACCGAACCTACTCACTCATGGATGTTCGCGTGCGTCAGATCGTGATGGCGATCTCCCGCGGGAGAGCGTGAACGTCGCGGTTGTGTTGCGGATCGGCCCGCGGTGTGGTGCCACCGTGACACGTGCGTGACGGTCCGGTCGTGAGCCTTGTGCCGCCAGAGAGCGCGAGTCGATGCTGCGTCCCACCGGTCGAGAGGGAGGGACGACATGCCGGCCACACGTGCTGCCGCAGACGCACGAGGGACACGTCGATCGCGGCCCCTGCGCGTGAAGATGATCCTCCCGTCGCTGGTCGAGGCGAATGCGCCGGGCTACCGCCCGATCAAGTACGCGTTGTTCCCGCCCCTCGGGCTCGCGAGCCTCGCCAGCTACCTCGATCCGGACGACGAGGTCGAGCTGCTCGACGAACACGTGCAGGCACCGCTCCGACTCGATGACGCACCGGATCTGCTGGTGATGACCGTCTACATCACCTCGGCGCGGCGTGCGTGGGAGATCGCCGACCGGTACCGAGCACGGGGCACCCACGTGTGCGTCGGCGGACTTCATCCCACGTCGCTGCCGTTCGAGGCGGCCGCGCATGCCGACACGGTCTTCATCGGCCCCGGTGAGGGCGCCTGGCAAGAGTTCCTTGCCGACTTCCGGGCGGGGTGCCCCAAGCGGCGGTACGAAGCCGGCGCGAGCATGCGCACCCTCGCCGGGATCCCACCCGTGCGTCGCGACCTGATCGAACGCCGGCGCTACCTGTGTCCGAACTCCATCGTCGTGACGCGCGGCTGCCCTCATCACTGCGACTTCTGCTACAAGGACGCGTTCTACGAGGGCGGCCGCTCGTTCTACACGCAGACCGTCGACGAGGCGCTCGCGGAGATCGACCTGCTTCCCGGCAGGCACCTCTACTTCCTCGACGACCATCTGCTCGGCAACGAACGGTTCGCACGAGCCCTGTTCGAGGGCATGCGCGGGATGGGACGCCTGTTCCAGGGAGCGAGCACGGTGCAGGCGATCCTTCGTGGCGATCTGATCGAGCGAGCCGCGGCCGCCGGCATGCGCAGCGTGTTCGTCGGCTTCGAGACCCTCAACCCCGAGAACCTCCGCCGGCACGACAAGCGGCAGAACCTGGGCCGCGACTACGACGAAGCGATCCGGCGTTGTCACGATCTCGGCGTGATGGTCAACGGCAGCTTCGTGTTCGGCCTCGACGATGACGGACCCGACGTGTTCGAGCGAACCGTCGAGTGGGGCATCTCGCGCAGCCTCGAGACGGCGACGTTCCACATCATGACGCCGTATCCCGGCACGGCCCTGCACCGCCGGCTCGCCGACGAGCATCGCGTCGTCACCGACGACTGGGATCTGTACGACACCCGGCACGTGGTCTTCGAACCGAGGCGGATGACACCGGAGCAGCTCGAAGCCGGCTACTGGCGCGCCTACCGGGACTTCTACCGGTGGTCGGCGATCTGGAACGGCGCGGCGGGGCAGGACACGCTCAAGGCCCGGGCGCGACACCTCGCCTACGCGGGTGGCTGGAGGAAGTTCGAGCCGCTGTGGGATCTCATCATCCGGGCCCGGCGCGTCAACACCATGCTGCCCGCCTTGGAGCGAACACTCGACGCGTTCATCGGCGCTCGAAGGCCGACCGGCCACACCGAGTCGCGGGAGGGTCTGACCCCTCCGACCGGATCGCCGGAGGGGTCCGACCCGCTGCCCGTGACTATGCCGTTGGCTCGAAGAAACGACTCGTTGCCCGTCGAGCGACGAGCTTCCCGATCTCTGCGCCGACCCGATCCGCGGTCCTGAAGTGGATGCCCGTCTCTCCTCGTCCCAGTCCGCGCCGACCGGCGAGGGCGACCGGGCCACCCGAAGCGGGTCCGACGCTCCTTCCTTCGTCCGTCATCGGGTGGGAGGGTGGAGGTGTCACGCCGATCGGGTGCCGGGTCGTGGACCCGGCCGAAACCGAGGAGGCTCATCATGGCGATCCGGTATGATGAGCGAAGGTCCGTCCACGGAGCGAGATCTTGACCCCGGTCACACTCGAAGACGATGGGCGGTCGACGGGCCCGTCGCCTGCCCAGTGAGCAGGTGTGGCGAGCGATCGACGAGGCATCGTTCGCCGTCCTCGGCTACGACACCCCGTCGGGGGAACCACGATCGAGCGGCGTCGTCTACACGACCCTCGAGCCGACGGCTGTACGTCGCGGTCGCTCCCGACAGCTGGAAGGCGAGGCACGTCGCGGCGACCGGAAGGTCGCGGTGACGGTGCTGGTGCGCCGGGGCGGCCTGCTGTCGCTCGTGGCGCCGATCCCGCCCGCGACGATCAGCTTCCACGCGACGGCGATCGTGCACTCGGCCGGCTCGCCGCTAGTTCGCTCGCTCGCTCGGAGCTGGCCCCCTGCTGCCGGACGAGCGGCGCGACACGTTCGCCTGATCATCGAGATCGTCCCGGAGGGCGCGTTCGTGACGTACCCGTGGGCACGCCGTCTCGTGAGAAGATGCGCGACCCGGCGGCCTCTCGGGGACGTGCACCGTGTCCTGAGGAGTGGCGGCCGTCACCGCGCGCCAGGTCAGCCCGGTACCACGCCGTCCGTGGAGCTCGAGGGCGTCGGATCGGGCAGGCGCATCATCCGGAACGACGTGATCAACCCGAGGAGGCCGGCGAGGAGCGGGACCAGCAGCGCCACCTGGAGCGCGAACGGTCGAGCCTCCGTGTTGATGCGGATGATCTCGTCTTGGACGTCTTGGGGCTGGCCGACCAGCAGCTCCTCGAGTGCCGTGTTGCTCATCAGCTCCGCATCGTCCTCGAGCCCGGTGGCGACCTGCTGTTGCTCGGCGGGCGAGAGCACGGCGCTGTTCTCCGCCATGTCGGTGAACGTGATCGAGAGCGTCGCCAGCATGATCGCACCGGCGAAGGCGAGCCCGAACGAGAGCCCGAACGAACCGCTCGCGGAGTTCACGCCCGCGGCCTCGCTGACCCGTTCCTCCGAGATCGGCGACAGCGTGTAGTTGTTGAGCTGGGAAACGAGCAAGCCCAGCCCGGCTCCCGCGATCAGCAGAGGGACGGAGAGGTACCAGCCCGAGTCGGCGCTGGGCACGACCCAGATCAGCAACGCCATGCCGAGCGACAGGAGGGCGAAGCCTGAACGGATTATCGTGCTCGGACGCCGCGACCCGGCCTTCTTCCCGGCGAGCACGGCCACCCCGAACATCGTGAGCGAGAGCGGCGCGATGGACAGGCCCGTCTGCATCGCGTCGTACTCGAGCACCATCTGCAGGAAGATCGGCAGCGCGATCATCGCTCCGCCCAGGGCGATGTTCTGGAGCATCTGTCCGGAGATCCCGAACCGGAACATCTTCGATCGGAACAGGTCGGGGTCGAGCAGGGTCGGCTTCTCCTCGCGCTTGCGACGCAGCAGCCAGTACGCGAGCGACCCGAGACCCACCGCCCCGACGATCAGGAGCTCCGCGACGGCGTCTCCGCCTTCCTGCCACGCCAGGATGCCCAGCACGACGCCGCCCATGCCGAGGACCGAGAGGACCGACCCGATCGGGTCCACCTCCCTGGATCCCGTGTACGGCACGTCCTTGACGCGCCCGACCCCGAGCAGCACGACGGCGATGATCAGGAGCTCCAGCAGGAAGCCGACGCGCCACGAGAGGAACGTCGTGATGAAGCCGCCGAGCAGCGGGCCGATCGCCGCCGCGACGGCCGCCGAGGCGCCGACCAGCGCGTAGACCTTGGTCTGTGCCTTGCCCTCGAAGTTGCCGTGGATCAGCGACTGCATCGCGGGCATCAGCAGCGATGCGCCGAGCCCGCCGATCAGAGCCCAGAAGACGACGATCGCGGTCACGCTCTGCGCGAGCATCATGGCCAGCGCGCCGATCGCGTACCCGCAGAGACCGATGATGTACGCGCGCTTGCGGCCGATGAGGTCACCGACCTTGCTGCCGATCAGGATGAAGGCGGCCGACACCAACGCCTCGAGCGCGATCGCCGCTTGGACGCTGCTGACGGTGGTATCGAGATCGTCCACCACGGCCGAGATCGACACGTTCATCAGCGACGTGTCGAACACGAGCACGAACATCGCCATCGCGAGCAGGATGGCGAGCCTTCGATCGAAGGTGGTCTCCTCTTCTGCGGCGGTCGCCTCGTCGCTCATCCGGGTCTCCTCAACGTCACGATCACGTCCCGAACCGGGACGAGCGTCCGAGCGCGACCGCCCACAGCTCACGGGCCTCGGCTCGCAAGCCGATCGAGCGGGCGGCGGGGGAGTAGCCGATCGCGTGCCCCGGCAGCCGGACGCGGACGGGGTCCGGTCGGATCGAGAACCGCAGAGGCGGATCCATCACCTGCGTCTCGCCGTCCAGACCGATCTCGATCGGCGAGTCCGACGTCACCTCGAAGGTGGGCGTCGCCCATGAGGACAAACCCTGGAAGCGGTCCGGGCGTCCGGTCGCGAGGGCGGTGAGGAAGGCCCGAGCACCTGCGGCAGCGGTGAGGACCAAGGCGACGACGCCCAGCGTGTGGGTATCGAGCCGGGGCCGGCTGCCCATGCCTCGCGCGGTGGTGCCGTACGGGTTGTTCGAGATCTGGATCACGTGGGCGCCCCGCTGCTCGGCGCCGTCCGGTCCGAGGAAGCGCAGGTCGAACGGCTCGGTCTCAGGACCCAAGACCTGGGGCAGAGTGGCGAGGGTCGTGTCCACCTTGGCGTCGCGGTACTCGGGGGAGCGCACGATCGCGGCGTACAGACCGAGCGACACGTTGTTCACGAACACGTGTCCGTTCACGTCGGCGAGATCCATCGTGCGTTCGACCGCCTCGCCGTATGCGTCGAGGGCGCCGACGACGTCCTCGCGGTCCAGGCCGAGGTCGAGGGCGAGGTGATTCCGGGTGCCCGCGGGGACGACGACCATCGGAAGCCCATACTCCGCGGCGACCGTGCCGACCATCGCCTGCGACCCGTCGCCGCCGGCCATGCCGAGCACGTCCACGTCGCCGCTCGCCGCCTTCCGACGAACGGTCTCGAGCCAGTCCATGCCCGACTCGAGCACGACCGGCTCGATCCCGCGCCGCCGGCACTCGTCGACGAGGTGGAACCGTTCGGCCTTGCCGCCACCGGACTTGAGGTTCATGAACAGCACGCCTCGTTCGGCCACCGGCATCGGGGTGCCCGGGGTCTCGCGCTGCTTCAAAGCGGCGAGGGTGTTGCCGAGGGCGTACTTCGCGAGCGCGTCGGCGGCGACGAGGGCGGCGATCCTGATCACGAGCGAGATGCCCCGGAAGCCCTCGGCGTTCACGATGCTGACGATCAGGGCGACGACCGCCACGACGGCCACGACCGTCGCGACGACACGGCGGGTGCCCGACCTGGTGAGCGCGATCCAACCCGCACCGACGAGGATGGCGAGCAGGAGCAACTCGGCGATGACGCGGAGCGGGTCCTCGACGACGCGGATGACGGTGCCGACCACGACGGCGAGGACCATGACGATCGCGGCGATCGCAGCCAGCCGCCGGAGGCCCCGGTGGGTTCCCTCGGACGCGCTCACGACCGCGAGCCTATCCGGGGCCGCGGGCCGCTTCCAGGGCCGTTCGACTCATCGAGGTGTGACCATGCGAACCTCGTTCGGCGCCCCCGGCGAGCCACCGGCCGCGGCTGGGTACTCCGGAACGCCGACGCACGTGAACAGCAGGGCGTCGAGCGGCTCGCCGAGGAGGGAGCGCGGAACAGCCAGGTCGCGTACGGCCGCACCGTCGTACGCACCACCCCTGCGGAGAGATGGAACAACCGGGAGAGCTGCGGCAGGTCCAGTTCGGCGTGGGCGACGTTCGCGGTGCCCGCGAGCACGGCGACGGCCGGGGCAGTGGTGGGCGGCAGGCTGCGAAGGAGCGGCACGCGGGGAAGGGGCTGCACGTACCGCTTGTAGAACCAAGGGAAGCGAGCCAGGTCGTTCACCTCGAGATCCTGCACCACGCGAGGGTCCCCGATCGGTTCGTCCCACTCGCGGCCGGGCTCGTAGGAGGTGAGGCGGTGGAGCGTCTGCGTGATGGTCTCCACGCCTCTACCTCCGACGGCCGCTCGACCGCACCGCTGCCCGCCTGGTCACGGCAGTCAATGTAGCCTCCCGGCCAGGCTCCTGGTTCCCCGCGTGGACGCATCGCTGTCCGCGGCGCTCCCTACGTCGTGAGGCCTCTATACGGTTCGGCCCTCGTCGGCCATGATGTGAAGGCTTCGACGACGAAGGAGAACGATGCGATCGACGGCGCCTCGCGATCACAGCTCCGTGTTGGTCCAGGGTCTCGGCGAGCTCCCGGCCCTTGGCGAGTTCCCGGCCCTTGGGGAACCAGCCCGTGCATCGACGACGCTCGAGGTTCGGTGGATCCATCGCGGCCCGGTTCCGGAGGCGATGATCGCGTGGCTCGGCCCCTTCGCCGATTGGATCGAGCGGCGGGAGGACCGCTACTTCGTGGATCCCACCTCCCCCGATCTGGGAGTGAAGATCAGAGACGCCGCTCGACTCGACCTCAAGGCGTCCCGTGGCACCCTGGGGAGGCTGACGGTCCCGGGTGCAGGGCGAGGCCGCCTGGAGCTCTGGGAGAAGTGGTCCTTCCCCCTCGACGCGAGCGCCTTGCCGCCTGCGGACGCGCCCGGCTGGCTCGGCCTGGCGAAGGCTCGTCGGCGGCGCTCGTTCGCGGTCGACGATGACGAGGTGGTCGCGCGACCGCTCGACCAGGTCGACCTGCCGGGATGCACGATCGAGCTCAGCGAGGTGTCGATCGGCGAGTCGGTGTGGTGGACGCTCGCCTTCGAGGCGACGGGGAGCGACGAGTCGCTGGAGCGGAACGTGCATGCAACGGCCGCGAGGCTGTTCCGGGAGCCGTCACCCGATCCGAAGTTGCTCGATCTCCGCCACTCGACGTCCTACGTGCGCTGGCTCCACCGTCGCGTCCACGTGACCCGGTAGGCCGGATCAGGTCGGCCGCGATCATCGGCACGAACGTTGGCCTTCGCGTCCTCCGAAGGAGTCAGTCCCGTCGGTCCTGGCGGCGCTCCTTGCGGCGCCGGTGACGGCGCATCACGCCCAGTCCGAACCACACCAACGCCCCGAGAAGCGCGGAGGCCAGGGTGAGGAGCCACAGCGGCCAGGTGAAGCTCCAGAAGAGGAAGTCGAGCCGGACGCTCTCGGTGTTCTGGAACATGAAGGTGACCAGGAGCCCGACTCCGATGATCGAGGCGATCGCTCCACCGCCGAGCCGGCGTCCCTCGGCCTGAGGGCTCGTGCTGTCGCTGGGACCCTTGTGGGCCATGGCAGCTCTCCCTTCGGTGTGTGCGTGCGCCGCGGACAGCAAGCTCCGCGATCCGGGGAATCGTCTCACATCGCCGGACCACGCCGTCTCGGTTCGACCCGTGCGGCTACCCTGTCTGACGATCCCCGAGGAAGCGAGCTGACCGACATGGTCGAGAGCACGCCCGGCACGAGCCGAACCACGGATCCTGAGTCCGGCGGTCCGGTCCTCACGATGCCCGGCGGCACCGCTCGCCTTCCATCTCATGGCCAAGCCCACGGGTGCGATCTGCAACCTGGACTGCGAGTACTGCTTCTTCCTGTCCAAGGAGATGCTCTATCCGGGCAGCCGCTTCCGCATGGCCGAGGAGATCCACGAGACCTACATCCGCCAACTGCATGGAGGGTCACGCCCGCGCTCCGGAGGTCGTCGTGGCCTGGCAGGGCGGCGAGCCCACGATGATGGGCCTGGACTTCTTCCGACGCTCGATCGAGCTCGAGCGGAAGTACGCGACCCCCGGCCAGCACGTCCTCAACACGATGCAGACGAACGGGACGCTCCTCGACGACGAGTGGGGCGAGTTCCTGAAGGAGCACGACTTCCTGGTCGGCATCTCGATCGACGGGCCGCGAGAGATGCACGACGCCTACCGCGTCGACAAGGGGGGCAAGCCCACGTTCGACCGGGTGATCGCGGGCCTCGACGTGCTGAAGCGTCACGAGGTCGACTGGAACGTGCTGACGACGATCCATGCGGTCAACGGCGATCACGGGCGCGAGGTCTACACGTTCTTCCGCGACGAGCTCGGCGCCTCCTTCATCCAGTTCATCCCGATCATCGAGCGTGCCACCGAGGAGAACTTCGCGATCACCGACTCGGGGTGGGGCGACGGCGTGAAGGGCCGTCCCCTCTACAAGCAGGAGGGCGACCTCGTCACCCATCGCTCGGTCGGCCCCGAGCAGTACGGGCGGTTCATGATCGACGTGTTCGAGGAGTGGGTGCGCCGCGACATCGGCACCGTCTACGTCCAGATGTTCGACACCGCCCTCGCCAACTTCTACGGCGAGCCGGGCGGGATGTGCGTGCACGCGAAGACCTGCGGGCTGCAGCTGGCGATCGAGCACACCGGCGACCTGTACTCGTGCGACCACTTCGTCGAGCCCGACTACCTGCTCGGCAACATCGAGGACACGCACATGCTGGAGCTGATCGTCTCGCCCCAGCAGCAGAAGTTCGGCCAGGACAAGTTCGACACGCTCACGCAGTTCTGCCTCGACTGCGACGTGCGGTTCGCCTGCAACGGCGGGTGTCCGAAGGACCGGTTCGCGACCTCGCCCTACGGCGAGGAGGGGCAACACTACCTCTGTCCGAGCTACAAGGAGTTCTTCCATCACGTCGACCGGCCCGATGCGGATGATGTCCGAGCTCCTTCGGGCAGGAGAGGCGCCGGCCGACGTCATGGCGGTCTACGCCTCGGAGGATGCGAAGCGCGGGCGGAACGACCTCTGCCCGTGCGGCAGCGGGAACAAGTGGAAGCGTTGCCACGGCGCACCCGCCGGCGACAAGGGCGCGACGAGCGGGCAGGGGTGACGTTGATGGAGCAGCGAGTCCTGAGAACGCCTGATCGCTCTCGAGATGGAGGTATCGGTCACCCTCGCATCGCCCCCGAACCGACCGGAGGTGCACGATGAGCACGACGATCTCGTCTTCCGACCTCTTCCGCGAAGAGAGCACGACGATCTGGTCCGCTCTCCATCAGCACCCGTTCATCACCGAACTATCCGAAGGCACCTTGCCGCTGGACAAGTTCCGGTTCTTCCTCGAGCAGGACATCTTCTACCTGGAGGAGTACGCGCGGTGCCTGGCGATGGGAGCTGCGAAGTCGCGGACGGAGCGCGAGCTCCGGTACTTCACCAGCGATCTGAACAAGGTGCTCGACGCCGAGATCCCGAGCAACCGGTCGCTGCTCGCTCAGGTGATCGAGCTCGGCGCGGAGGACCGGGGAGGTTCTGTGACGAAGGCGCCGGCGAACGTGGCGTACACGAGCTACATGCACTCGCTGTCCCTCCGGGGAGGTCCTCTCGAGATCATGGCTTCGTTGCTGCCGTGCTCGTGGAGCTACGTCGAGATCGCGACGGCGCTTCGGGAGCGCGCTGCGATCACCCACCCCGTCTACGGTGGGTGGATCGCGTACTTCACCCTTCCGCAGAACGTTGCGATGGTCGCCGACATGCGCCGCGATTTCGATGCGCTCGTGCTCGAGGAAGCCACGACCGAGGCGCGCCGGCGCGAGATCGCGCAGATCTTCGCGACGAGCTCGCGCCTGGAGCGCGCGTTCTGGGAGATGGCCTACACGCTCGAGCAGTGGCCCGATCTCCTCGACGGCTGACCTGGCGACCTCCGGGCGAGCCATGCGGCGGAACATGGCGATGGTGGGGGAGCCGGAGGCTCCCCCACCATCAGCGGTGCTCAGCAGCCCGACATGTACTCGTTGGTCGCGATGGTCGCAGGGTCGACCTCCGCGTCCAGGAGTTCATTCGTGAGCATCCAGTCGCCGAAGGTCGCCCAGTTGTCGAGGCTGAAGCAACCGGTCTCGAGACCATCGGGCGACGAGAGGAGCGGCAGCGTGTCGGGCACCATCGCCTCGATCTCCTCGTCGGTGTACTCGGTGTTCGCCTTCATCGTCTCGATCGAGCCGGCCTCGTCCGCCTGCGCGGCCTGCGTCGCTTCGGTGAGCGCAGTCATGAAGCGGCGTGACGGCGTCCGCGTACGCGGCGTCGTCCTGGAGCCGTTCGCTGTTGCCGACGACGATCAGCTCGTCGTAGGTCGGGACGCCGAGCTCCTCCATCTTCACGATGACGGGCGCCTGGCCGGTCTCCGATTCGATGTGGATGCCCTCGATGTTGAAGTACGTGCCGATCGCCGCGTCCACCTGCTTCGAGAGCAAGGCCGGGACGAGGTCGAACCCGACGTTCACGCTCTCCACGTCCCCTTCGGCCAGCCCCTGGCTCTTCCGGATCGTGGCGAGGATCGCGTCGTCGAACGGAAGTCCCGCCACCCCGATCGTCGCACCCTTCACGCTGTCGACACCCTGGACCTTCGAGTCCGCGAGCGCCATCAGGGAGTTGAGCGGCTGGGGGACGAGCGAGCCCACGGCGATGACCGGAAGGCCCTCCTGCGCCGCGAAGAACATGTCGCCCTGATAGAAGATCGAGAGGTCGAACTGGTTCCTCGCGACGAGCTTCAGTCCGGCGGTGACGTCCGAGGGGGTCTCGAACTCCACGGTCAGGTTCTGGTCGTCGAAGTACCCGTTGTCGAGCGCGTAGTACAGCCCGACGTGGTCGGGGTTCGGGAACCAGTCCAGTGCCACCTTGAGCGTCGCCGGTTCGCTGGTGCTGTCGCTTCCGGCCTGATCCGCGTGACGCCGCGGGGTGTCCTCGTCCCCCCCACACGCTGCCAGCAGCAGGGCGCCCATCGTGAAGAGGGCGAGCAAGCGGGAACCCGTGTTCCGCTTCTTCGAAGTCACAAGGCTCCTCCTTTCGTTTCTGTCCGTGTCGTGACCGTGATCCGCCGCGCCGCTCGGTGCGGCGGCCGAACGTCGAAGCTACGTCACCCCCCCTTTCCGCGCCCAGGGGATGGTCAGACGCTCGACGAGCGACACCGCGCCGAAGAGCCCGAGCGCCATGACGGTGATGAAGACGATGTCTGCGAAGACCAGCGCCGTGTCGAGTCGGCCCTTCGCCTGAAGCATCTGCCACCCGAGCCCGGATTGCGAGCCGGCCCATTCCCCGAAGACCGCCCCGATCGCCGCGTAGGTGGCGCCCACCCGCATCCCGGTGAAGATCTGCGGCAGCGCTGCCGGGAACTCGACCCGCCGGAAGATGCCCATCCGGGTCGCGTCCAAGGTGAGCATCATCCGGACGTACTCGCGGTCCACGCCCATGAGGCCGTCGATCGTGCCGACGACGATAGGGAAGAAGCAGAAGAGGGCGACGACCGAGACCTTCGGCCAGAGGCCGAACCCGAGGACCAGCACGAATACCGGTGCGAGCACCACGGTCGGGATGCTCTGCGAGGCGATGAGGACGGGTAGAGGGAGCGCTTCGCGAGCACCGAGAAATGCAGGAGGAACCCGAAACCCAGGCCGACGACGACCGCGAAGACAGTAGCCCACGAGGGTCTCCATGAGCGTGACGGCCGCGTGACTGAGCAACTCGGAGAACCGCTCCTGCATCGTGTCCACGATGAGCGTCGGCGGTGACCAGATGTAGGTCGGCACATCGAAGACCCGGATGACGGTTCCCACAGCGCGATCGTGCACCACCACGACGAGCGCGGGGGGCCAGTACCGGCCGAAGGCGTTGCGCGCTCGTGTCGGGCTCGGAGTCGCCGCCGGGGCGGTCGGCTCGCTCATAGCTCCAACGCCTCGAGCGCGGATTCCTTGAGCGCCGAGAACTCCGGCGATGTCACGATCTCGCGGCGAGGTCGGTCGCGCGGCAGGTCGGTCTCGAGCGTGCACACGATCCGCCCCGGACGCGACGACATCACGATGACCCGGTGGGTGAGCAGGAGCGCCTCGTCCACGTCATGGGTCACGAGCAGGACCGTCCGCGGTTCCTGCTCGAAGGCGGACGAGCAGCCACTCCTGCATGCCGGACCGGGTGATCGAGTCGAGGGCCGCGAACGGCTCGTCGAGGAGGAGGGTGTCCTTCTCGGCCATGAGGGTCCGGAGGAACGCGACACGCTGGCGCATGCCGCCGGAGAGCTCGGCAGGCGTCCGCTCCTCGAACTCCGCCAGCCCGAACCGCTCGAACAGGGGACGAGCCCGCTCCCGAGCGTGAGCCTCGCTTCACGCCCCGGTTCTCGAGGGCGATCGCCGCGTTGTCGATGGCCGTCCGCCAGGGGAGCAGGAGATCTCGCTGCGGCATGA
This sequence comes from uncultured Actinomycetes bacterium, assembly GCA_963734685.1. Lineage (GTDB taxonomy): Bacteria > Actinomycetota > UBA4738 > UBA4738 > HRBIN12 > JAOUEA01. The sequence goes on from CAVTIC010000002.1 coordinate 68,790, forward strand.
GCGCGCACCGCCGAAGGCGCTCCCGAGGTGTCGTCGCGTCGTCGATCGCGATGGTCCCTTCATCGGGCTGGATGAGGCCGGCGATCGCGGACAGGAGGGTGGACTTCCCGCAGCCGCTCGGGCCCACGATCCCCAATCGCTCGTGCCGGTGGATCGTGAAGTTCACGTCGGCGAGCGCGTCGACGTCGCCGAAGCGGTGCCGTATCCCGCGAGCTCGATCGCCGTCGTGGAGGTCGGTGACCTGCGCGCCGACGTCATCGTCAGGCTGGCACCTACGAGCGCGCGCCGAAGAAGGCCTGCGCCGCTCGTTCGACGAACACGCGACGTCATGGTGGCATATGAGATACGAGATGCGAATCGTTGTCAAACCGGAGCGATGCGGTCGGATCGTTCCGGTTGACCGTCGACGCGAGACGTTACGTTCCGGTCTGATGCGTGAGATATCAGATACCACGCGACAGGAGCCCCATCACGACTTCGCTCCCGGGCACGGGTCGGGAAGGGCGGGTGACAGCCGATGGGCAGAGGCACCGTGACACGCGAGCCCCTGCGGCGGTGGCGGATCGGGGTCGCGAAGGTCGTCGACGCGGTCGACACTCGACCGGGCGGTGGAGCTGGTGCAGGAGGTCTGTCGGATCCCGTCGATTCTGGGCGAGGAAGGCGAACTCGCGGCGTTCCTGGCCTCGGTGATGTCGGAGTCGGGATTCGAGGAGGTCGCAGCTCCAACCGGTGCTCCCGGACCGGCCGAATGCCGTCGGACATGTCTCGTTCGGCGACGGTCCGAGGGTCGTCCTCACGGGCCACATGGACACGAAGCCGGTCTCGCACGGATGGAGCGTCACCGAGCCGTTCTCGGGAGCGCTGATCGACGGGTCGGTGTACGGCCACGGCGTGATGGACATGAAGGCGGCCCTCGCATGCCAGATCGTCGCGATCGAGGCGGTCCGAGCGTCGGGCCTGCCGTTGCGCGGCACCCTCAGCATGGCGGCGGTCGCCGACCACATGGGCGACCAGCTCGGGTCGATCGCGTACTTCGACGCGTTCGACGCCGACCTGTGCGTCCTCGGGGAGCTGACCGACAACCAGGTCTGCCTGGGACATCGCGGGTCGCTACTACTTCGACATCACCACGCTCGGCCGTTCTGCCCACACCTGTCACAAGCCGCAGGCGATCAACGCCAACGTCCTCGCGGCGCAGGCGGTGCTCGCGCTCGACGCCTCGAAGTACGAGCCCGAGCTGGAACGGTGGGTCGATCGATCTGTTCGGGCCCGAGACCTACATCGTGCCCGGCCGGATCTACGGCGGCCTGGCACCGGGCGGACCGTCGATGATCCCCGACGACTGCGTGATCCGCGTGGATTGTCGCCCGCAACCGGGCGTCGACGATCGATGAGGTCCGTGCCGAGATCGACCGGTGCCTGGACGAAGCGGCCGAGGCCGATCCGCGCTTCCGGGCCGAGGTGGTGCTGGCCGACGTGAAGTCCGGGTATCTGGCCGCCCCGGAGGACGATGTCGTGCGGCTGATGCGGACGGCTGTCCGCGAGGTGCGAGGGGAGGAGCCGCCGGCTCGATCGTCGAGAACTGGCTCGGCGACACGGCCAGCTTCGGGGAGAAGGTGCCGACGGTGATCTTCGGACCCGGCGGTCCTCCCGTCTACTGCCCCGACGAGCACCTCACGCTCGAGGAGATCGGGGAGGCGACGAAGGTGTACGCGGTCTTCGCTGCGCTGGCGTTGACATCGCCCGAAGGGACCTGACCGCGTGGATGATCCGAGGGGCTTCGACGAACGTGCTCGACCGATGTCTCGCTGTGCGCTCCGCCGAGCAGGTCCTGCTGCTGACCGACGAAGGCACCGATCCCGGAGGTCGTGGCGGGCCTGGTGTCGGGATCGAGGCACGCAGCGGTGTGGCCGTGGTCTCTCGGATCCCCATGCCCCTCGCTGCCGGGTTCGGAGCCACCGAGCACGGTCGCGGCGGCGATGCGTGAGGCAGGGCGCGATCATCGAACTGACGAGCCTGTTCATCGGCTCGAGCGCAGCTCGCCGCGTCGCCACGCAGGCGGGCGCGCGCTACCTCGCGATGCCCGGTGTACGTCTGGAGACGTTCCGCGACGACGGGCCGCTCACGGTCGACTTCGACGCGCATCCGCGCCGACGCCGAACGCGATCGGGTCGGCATGGGAGCAGGCGTCGACCTTCCGCCTCACGACCCCCGCCGGCACCGATCTGCGCGGTTCGGTCGAGGGCCGGCCCGGTCGGGTCCTGCACGGGCTGGCGCGAGAGGACGGCGACTACATGGCGCCCTCCCGACATCGAGGCCGGCACCGCCCCGGTCGAGACGATCGAGCGAGGGCACCGTCGTGATCGACGCCGACCTGCTGTTCATGGGCCAGGGCCCGCTGCCTTCGCCGGTCCTGCTGCGATTCGCAGGCGGCGAGCTCGCCGACGATCGAAGGCGAGGAGAGCGGCCGGCTCCACGAGATGCTCGCGCGCTGCGCCGACGACCGGATGGGCAATCTGGCCGAGGTCTCGATGGCGTTCAATCCGTCGGGCCGTGTGTGCGGTGTGCCGATGGAGACCGAGTCCGCGAGAGGGACGGCGCACATCGCGCTCGGGAACTCGATCGCGTACGGAGGCACCGTGGATGCGGTGGCGCATCTCGACTGCGTGATGCGCGACGCGACGCTGGAGCTCGACGGGCGGCCGGTGATGGTCGCGGGAGAGCTCGTGTGAGGCAGCCTCGCGTCCTCCTCGCCAAGCCCGGACTCGACGGCCACGACCGAGGCATCAAGGTCATCGCGATGGCGCTTGCGCGACGCCGGGGCCGAGGTCGTCTATCTCGGCCTGCGTCGGACCGTCCCGAGATCGTGCGAGGCTGCGATCCAGGACGACGTGGACGTGATCGGGATCTCCGTCCTGTCGGGCGCCCACCTCACGCTCGCGCGAGGACCTCCTGCGCGAGCCCTGGATGCCGAGGGCGTCCAGATCCCCGTCGTCGGTGGGAGGCACGATCCCGGAGGCCGACGTCGTCGCGCTCCGGGAGCTCGGCGTGGCGGCCGTCTATCCCGGTCGGCACGGGATTGCGACGAGGTGGTGCGAAGGCGTCCTCACGCTGGCTTCGCGGCGAGCGGGAGCGGGTGCGACCGTGAGCGATGTCCGCGAGATGACGACCGACGCGGGGATCCCGGTCCGCGAGGTCTACACGGACGACGACCTGGCGCCCGCGCTGACCGAGCGACTGGGCGCTCCGGGTCGAGCCCCCGTTCACGCGGGGGCCCTACCCGACGATGTACCGAGGTCGGCTGTGGACGATGCGCCAGTTCGCCGGCTTCGGTTCGCCGGAGGAGGCGAACGAGCGGTTCCACTTCCTCCTGGAGCGTGGGCAGACGGCCTTGTCCGTCGCGTTCGATCTGCCGACGCAGCTCGGCTACGACTCCGGTCATCCCGTCGGCGCGAGCCGAGGTCGGACGGGTCGGCGTGGCGATCGACACGGTCGACGACATGGTGGAGCTGTTCGCAGGTCTGCCGCTGGACCGCGTCTCCGTGAACTTCACGATCAACGCCACGGCCCCGATCATCCTTGCGATGTACCTCGTCGCCGCAGAGCGGCAGGGCGTGTCCGAGGAAGCGCTCGCCGGCACGCTGCAGAACGACATCCTGAAGGAGTTCCTCGCGCGCAAGACGTTCGTGTTCCCGCCGGAGCCGTCGATGCGGCTGTCCTGCGACGTGATCGAGTTCGCGTCGGGACGGCTGCCCCAGGTTCAACCCGATCTCGATCACCGGGCTATCACGCACGCGAGGCGGGCTGCGACGCGGTGCAGGAGCTGGCGCTGACGCTCGCGTCGGCGATCGCGTACTCGGAGGCGCTCGTCGCCCGAGGTCTGGACTTCGACTCGTTCGCACCGAGGCTCTCGTTCCATTTCGCCACCACGATGGATCTCTTCGAGGAGGTCGGCGAAGCTGCGCGCGGCTCGGCGCATGTGGTCCGCGATCGCCACGGAACGGTTCGGCGCGAAGCGACCCGAATTCCGGGCGGCTGCGGTTCTTCTCGGGCAACTCCGGGACGACGCTCACCGCGCAGCAGCCCCTCAACAACATCATCCGTTCGACGATCCAGTGCCTGGGCGCGGTGCTCGGCGGAGCTCAGTCGATCCACGTCATGGGCTACGACGAGGCGTTCGAGATCCCGTCCGAGGAGGCGGTCACGCTCTCGCTGCGAACGCAGCAGATCGTCGCCCTCGAGTCCGGGCGTACCCCGGACCGTCGATCCGCTGGGCGGCTCGTACTTCGTGGAAGCGCTGACCGACGAACTCGAGGCCCGTGCGAACGACGTCCTGGACGAGATCGAGGCGCTCGGTGGTGCCGTGGCGGCGCTCGAGCAGGGCGTCTCGCAACGTTGGATCGCAGCATCCGCGTATCGGATCGAGCGTGAGATCGCCGACGGGCACACGTCCGCGGGTCGGGGTGAACGTGTTACGCCGACCCGAGCGAGGCCCCGGTGGAGATGCCGGACCTGTTCGCGCTCGACCCGTCGATCGTGGATCGGCAGCTCGCGCGCACCGCGGCGCGCGTCGCCGCCCGGGATCAGACCCATCTGCGCCGAGGCCATGACCGCGGTCGAGACTGCGGCTCGCGAAGGCACCAACGTGATGCCGTCGCTCTGATCGACGCGGTGCGCGTCGGCGCCACGCTCGGGGAGTTGTCGAACGTCTTCCGGTCCGTCGTTCGGTGAATTCCGGGAGCCGCATCCATGGTGAGGCGGCCGCTCGACGAGCTCGCGCGTGCTCGACCTCACACGTTTCGTCGCGGGCTCGCACACGACCGCCATGCTCGCGGCGTTGGGTGCCGATGTCGTGAAGCTCGAGGTGCCGCCGGCTGGAGATCCGTACCGGGTGCAGGGGACCGAGCGGCTCGGCGACCAGTCGGTGTTGTTCCTCTCGCTGAACTCGGGGAAGCGAAGCCTCGCCTTGGACTTCCGCTCGCCCCTGGCAGCCGAGGTGGTCGACCGTTTGCTCGCCTCCTCGCACTTCCTCGTCGAGAACGCTCGACCGGGAAGCCTCGCGCGCTACGGGTTGGACTGGGAGACCGTGCACGATCGATACCCCGCGATCGTCTACGGCTCGATCTCGGGCTACGGCGACGTCGGGCCCGACGCCGCCCGTGGGGGGTTCGATCTGATCCTGCAAGCCGAGAGTGGCGTGATGAGCGTCACCGGCAGTGAGGGGTCGGGCCCGGTCAAGGTCGGTGCGCCGGTGCTGGACGTGGGTGCCGGCCTGAGCTGCGCGTTCGGACTGCTTGGCCGCCCACATCGAGCGAGAGCGCACGGGGATCGGCACGCACGTGTCGTCCTCGCTGCTCGAGTTCGCCCTGGCTGCGCTCGGGACGCTCGCGGCGAGCACGTTCGCCTCGGGGCAGGTGCCCGGCTTGCTCGGGACGCACTCACCGACGTTCGCGCCGTACGGCGGGTTCCGCACCGCGGACGGATGGATCGTCCTCGCCGGAGCCGGCTCGGAGGACCTGTGGGTCGCGCTGCTGCAAGGTCCTCGGTGCCCTGCAGCTCGTGGACGACCCGCGGTTCGCCGACAACGCAGTCCCGCGTTCGCCACCGAGACGAGCTCACCGCCGCCCTCGAGGACGTCCTGAGGCAAGAGCCGACCGCGCACTGGCTCGCGCTGTTCGGGCGCCGAAGGCGTGCCGGCCGCGGAGGTCCGGACATCGCCCAGGTGTTCGCGAGCGAGCAGACGCGGGCGCTCGGTGCGGTGCAGGAACTCCATCATGCGACCGCCGGCGACTACCGGGTCGTCGGGACGCCGATGCGCTTCGATCTCGAGTCGTTCCCGTACCCGTCGCCGGCGCCTGCGCTCGGGGAGCACACGCTGGACGTGCTGACCGAGCTCGGCTACGGCCGAGACGACGTGGAGATGCTGGTGGCGGAAGGGGTGGCGATCGCATCGTGAGCGAGGTCACCGACGACCGTGGTGCGCCGGACGATCGAGATCGCCGAGGTGCCGGCCCCGACCGGGACCGAGGGAGAACGAGCCGCCGTGGTCCGTTCCTGGTGGGAGAGCGATGGGCTCGGCGATGTGCATATCGACGGCGTCGGCAACGTCTGGGGGCGGGTGCGAGGCGGAGACGGCCCGATCGTGATCCTGTGCGCGCACCTCGACACGGTGTTCGGATCGGCGACGTGCCGCACACCGTGAAGGTCGAGGGCGACACGATCGTCGGTCCGAGCGTGGGCGACGACTCGGTCGGGGTCGCCTCGCTGTCTGCCGCCGGCGTGTCGCTCTCGGTCCGAGGCGTGCCGCTCTGGCTGCTCGCGACCGTGGGGGAGGAGGGTCTCGGCAACCTGTGCGGCGTGAACGCGGCGCTCGATGCCCCGCCTGCGCCGGTCGCGGCGTTCGTCGCCGTCGAGGGGAACTACCTCGGCCGCGTCTCGACGATCGGTGTCGGATCCGTCCGGAGACGCGTTCGCCTGCGCGGCCCGGGCGGTCACGCGTGGGAGGCGGCCGATGCGCCGAGCGCCGTCCACTCCCTCGCTCAGCTCGTGGCGTCCATCGCGGCGATCCCTCGCCGCCGCGGGACGTCGGTGAACGTCGGTCGCGTCGGCGGCGGCGAGGGCATCAACATGCGGGCGCGAGAGGCGTGGTTCGAGCTCGATCTGCGCGCCGACGATCCCGAGGGGCTCGCCGCGGTCACGCGCGAGGTGGCAGACCTCCTCGAGGTGGTCGATCCGACCTTCGACGTGGAACAGGACGTGCTCGGGGATCGGCCGGCCGGCAGCGTCGACCCTCAGCACCCTCTCGTCCGCGCCGCGAAAGATGCGCTCAGGGAACAGGGGGCGTCCTCGGTATCGCCCGCCACGAGCACCGATGCGAACGCCGCCCACGCCCGTGGGATCCCCGCGATCGCGGTGGGCGTGACGAGAGGATCCGGCGAGCACACGGCGCAGGAATGGATCGAGACGGGTCCGATCGAGGACGGGGTGCGCGCACTGGCGCGGACGGTCGAGCGATTCGAGGAACTGTCGGCATGAGCCCGCGATCCGGCGTCGTGCTGCAGGGGGCGTATCCGCCCGGCGAGTTCCGGTCGATGGTCGAGAGGATCGATGCCCTCGGCTTCTCGAACCTCTGGCTGACGGACTCGTCGCTCCACGCTCGCAACTCCTACGCCTACCTCACCGTGGCTGCGATGACGTCTCCACGGCTGCTGCTCGGGACCGCCGTGACGAACCCGCTCACCCGTCATCCCGCGATCACGGCGGTCGCCGCCGCGACGGTGGACGAGATCTCCGAGGGCCGCATGATCCTGGGCATCGGAGCCGGTGACCGCCCCCTGCATGGCGCTCGGGATGAGGCCCGCGCGGCTCGCCTCGGTTCGCTCGGCGATCGGGGCGTTCCGAGCGTTGTGGTCGGGCCTCGACGTGACGATCGAGGATCCCGCGTTCGAACTCCACGATGCGCACCTGCGCTTCGGTGCCCGCCCCGACATCCCCGTCTACGTCTCCGCGAGCGGCCCGAAGACCCTCGAGCTCGCGGGCGAGGTCGCGGACGGCGTGATCCTGCTCGTCGGGCTGTTCCCGGAGGCGCTCGCCTGGGCGCTCGAGCACGTCGATCGCGGCGCCTCGAAGGCGGGCCGACCGACGCCCACACGTGGCGGTGTTCGCATACGGCGCGATCGATGACGACGAGCCGAGCCGCCCTCGCCTCGGCTCGCTCGATCGCGGCGTGGTTCCCGCAGACGGCCCCGGCCATCTGTGAGCTCGCCGGCCTGCCGTCGTCGCTCACCGAACAGGTGCGCGAACGGTACGCCGGCGGAGAGTTCCAGGAGGCGGACGAGGCGGCGCGCCTGCTTCCCGACGAGTTCGTTCGGATGGTCGCGCTCGCCGGCGATGCGAGCCAGGCCCGGGAGCGGCTCGAGGCGGTGGCCGCAGCAGGTGCCGACTCGGTCCACGTGTTCCCGCTCGGCGCTCATCGGATGCAGACGATCGAGGCGTTCTCCCGGTGCTTCGCGAAGGTGTCGGAAGGGGCCGCCGGATGACGACCGCGGGTTGGCGCGTGACGGGCCTCCATCACGTCGCGATCGCGCATGCAGACGATCCGGGATGCGAGGACGCCCTCGTGTCGATGATCGGCTCCCCCGCTCACGCGGAGGAAGGGCCCGGGTTCCTCGAGCGCATGTACGAGGTCGGTTCGTCGTACGTCCAGACGCTGGAGGCAACCGGGGAAGGGGTGGTGCAGCGGTTCGTCGACAAGCGAGGGCCCGGATTGCACCACATGGCGTTCGAGGTCGACGCGATCGACGCGGCGCTCGCCGATCTGGCCGAGCGGGGAGTTCCCCTCATCGATCGGGGCGCGCGCGCGGGCGGGAAGGGAACACGGATCGCCTTCCTGCACCCCGCTGCATTCGGAGGTGTGCTGGTGGAGCTCGTCGAGGAAGCGCCGACGGGTGATCAGCGCCGGTTCGGAGAGGAAGGCTGAGGATGGCCGATCGACCCGAGCGAGCAGACGACGGGCACGCCGCCCGTGTTCACGGCACGCCCCGACCGCCGGAAGATGACGGACTGGGTGTGGGAGGAGCTCCGGGACGCGATCATCGAGCTCCGTCTGCGTCCGGGCGAGCCGCTGCGGGAGGTGGCGCTCGCCGAACAGCTCGGCGTGAGCAAGACCCCGCTCCGGGAGGCGTTCGCGCGCCTCGAGCAGGAAGGACTCGTCGAGACGACCTCCTTCAAGGGAGCCGTCGTCACGGGGTACTCCGAGATCGACCTCGAGGAGATCTACGAGTTGCGGGCCCTGCTGGAGGGAGCTGCCGCGCGGGCGGCGGCCGAGCGGTCGAAGGACGAGACGCTCGAGGCACTTCGCGACGTGGTCGATCGGAGCCGCGAGCTCCGCGACGCCGGGGACCTCGTCGGGTTGGCCGAGCTGATCGGGCAGTTCGACCTGATCGTGTACGCGCAGGTCGTCGAACGAGCGGATCAGCGCCCTGATCGACAATCTGCGAGCGCACCTCACCAGGATCGGCAAGCTCACGGAGAGCATCCCGGGGCGGGTCGAGGCATCCGTCGAGGAGCACGCTGCCATCGTCGATGCGATCGTCGCGCGCGATGCCGATGAGGCGGAGCGGTTGATGCGGGTGCACATCGGGAGTGTCCTCGCCGACCAGCTCGCGACCCGGAAGGCACTGGACGGGGTGGTGGGAGGATGATCGTGGCACGCACGGATGCCCGAGTCGCTTCGATCCTGCACGAGCAGGGCGCGGATGCGTGGGACGCGGCGGTCCGTCATCCGATGGTGAGGGGGATCGCCGAAGGATCGCTCCCACATGAGGCGTTCCGGCGGTACTTCGTGCAGAACGTCCTGTACCTCGAGGAGTATGCGCGCGCGATCGGGATCATCGTCGGGAAGGCGCCCGACCGGGACGCGGTCACCACCCTCACGAGGTTCCTCGCCCAGATCGTCGAGAACGAGATCCCCGCCAACCTCTCGTTCCTCGAGAGGCTGGGAGGAGACCCGGACACCGATGCCGGCCGCGGCAGGATGCTGCCGGTGACCTACGCGTACACGCGCCACCTGTTGGCCGTCTGCGCGTTGGGGGACTGCGCGGACGGGCTCACTGCCGTGCTGCCGTGCCAGTGGAGCTACGGGGAGCTGGCGCGGCCGCTGACCGCACACCCTCCCGCCGACCCGATCTACGCCGACTGGATCGGCATGTTCGGCAACGACGACTACGACGGGCTGGTCGCCCAGACGACGGCCCTGCTCGATCGCCTCGTCGATCCTTCCGACGAGCGCCGGATGTCGGCGCTCTCGCGGATCTTCGAGCGGTCGACCCGGTACGAGGCGGACTTCTGGGACATGGCGTACGGGAACACATCCGCGGGTCCGACGACCGCGGGAGGGAGGAGGGACATAGATGCGTGCGGTGCGGATCCACGAAGACCTTTCGCTGCGTGTGGACGAGATCGACGACGTGAGGCCGGGTCCCGGTGAGGTGCTCGTCCGGATCCACGCGGCCGGGGTGTGCGGGACCGATCTCCACATCCTCGACGGGATGATCAAGCCGGACCCGTACCCGATGACCCTCGGGCACGAGGCCGCCGGCCTCGTCGAGGGCGTGGGCGACGGGGTGTCGCTCGCGATCGGGACCTCGGTCGCGATCTACAACAAGATCTTCTGCGGGCGCTGCGAGCAGTGCCTCAAGGGACGGACGAACATCTGCGACAACGAGCCCGATCAGCTCGGGTTCAATCGCGACGGCGGCGACGCGGAGTACGTCGTCGTTCCCGAGCAGAACGCCGTGCCCGTCCCCGCAGGGGTGGACCTGGCGACCGCGTCGGTCTTGACGTGCGCCGGCATGACGGCGATGCATGCCACGAAACTGTCGGGACTCAGGCTCGGAGACACCGCTGTGGTCGACGGGATCGGCGGCGTCGGGATCCTCGTGGTGCAGGCGGCGGCGCACGCGGGCGCGCACGTGATCGCCGTCGGAGACTCCGAGGACAAGCTCGAGCTGGCGAGAGCGCACGGCGCGAGCGATCGGCTGCTCGTCGACACCCCGGAGAGCTACGAGACGGTCCCCGATCGGGTGCGAGCGCTCACGCGACGGACGCGGGACGGACGTGTTCTTCGAGCTCGTGGGCACGACCCAGACGATGAACGCCGGCATCCGGTCACTCGCCAAGGGCGGGCGGTTCGTGTCGACCGGCTACACGGACCAGCTCGCTCGAGATCCACCCGATCGAGTTCATCCTCCCCGAGACGTCGTTCGTGTCCACGGTCGCTGCCACACGACTCGACCTACAGGACGCGCTCACGCTCGCGTCGGTGGACGCGCTGACGGTTCCGATCGCGGGCCGTTATCCCATCGAGGGGATCAACGACGCGCTGGACGCGCTGCGCAAGCGCGCGGTGCTCGGGCGCCAGGTGCTCGAACTCACTGGCTGAGAAGGAGGCAACTCGATGGCATCGACGATCTCCGAGCCACGCATCGAGTTCCTGGAACGGCCGCTCCGCCTGTACATCGACGGGGCGTTCGTCGAGACGGACGGTTCGCTGGCGACGGTGAACCCGGCGACCGGGAGCAACCCTCGCGGAGGCGCCGCTCGCGACCGAGCGCGAGGTCGACGCCGCGGTGGCGGCCGCGGCCCGCGCCTTCGATACGTGGCGGTTCGCCCCCGCGACCCAACGAGCCCGGCTCATCTGGACACTCGCCGACCTCCTCGAGGCGAACAAGGACGAGTTCGCGACGATCGAGGTCCTCGACAACGGCAAGCCGATGTGGGAAGCGCAGGCGGTCGACATCGCCCTCACGATCGAGCTGCTCCGCTACTACGCCGGCTGGACGACGAAGATCGATGGCAAGGTCCTGGCGAACTCGATCCCCGGGATGTTCACGGTGGCGAAGCGAGAGCCTGTCGGCGTCGTCGCTGCGATCACCCCGTGGAACTTCCCGCTGCTCGAGGTCGGGTACAAGCTCGGTCCGGCGCTCGCTGCGGGCTGCACGATCGTGATCAAGCCGTCCGAGCTGGCACCGCTTGTCGACCCTCCGCCTCATGGAGCTCGTCGACGAGGCCGGGTTCCCGCCCGGCGTCGTCAACGTCGTGGTCGGAGGACCGGACGTCGGCGCCGCACTCGTGCGGCATCCGGGCGTGCAGAAGGTCGCCTTCACGGGCCAGACGGCGACGGGGAAGGAGATCATGCGGACCGCCGTCGACGGCCTGAAGCGGGTGAGCCTGGAGCTCGGCGGCAAGAGCCCCAACATCGTGTTCGCGGACGCGAACCTCGACGCTGCCGCGAGCGGAGCCTTCGGGGGCATCTTCTTCAACCAGGGACAGGCGTGCGTGGCCGGCTCGCGGCTGTTCGTGGAGGCACCGGTCGCCGACGAGCTCGTCGCCCGCGTGAGCGAGCAGGCAGGCGCGATCCGGCTCGGATCCGGTCTCGATCCGGACACCCAGATGGGACCGCTGATCTCCTCGGCCCATCGCACGCGCGTGAAAGGGTACGTGGACGTCGGCGCGCGATCAGGGCGCCGAGATCGTCGTCGGGGGCGAGGACGCGACGGTCGGCGGCCTCGAGGGTGGCTTCTTCCTGCGAGCCCACGGTGATCAACGGTGTTCGCAACGACATGAAGGTCGCCCAGGACGAGATCTTCGGGCCGGTCCTGTCCGTGATCGCGTGGAAGGACGAGGATGAGTTGCTCTCGCTCGCCAACGGCGTGGACTACGGGCTCGCGTCCGGCATCTGGACGTCGGACGTCAGCAAGGCGCTCCGCCTCGCAGATCGGCTCGATGCCGGAACGGTGTGGATCAACACGTACGGGATGTTCGACGTGGCGGTGCCCTTCGGCGGGCAGGAAGCACTCGGGGTTCGGCAAGGAACTCGGTGAGGAGGCGCTCGAGCCGTACCTGCACTCGAAGTCCGTGTGGGTGGACCTGACGTCGGCAGTGCCCCAGTCGGGGCAAGGCATCTCTCGATAGGGAAGGGGACGGGATGAGCGATCGGATCATCATCAAGAACGGCACCGTCGTCACGATGAACGACGCCGACGACGTGATCTTCGGCGGGACGGTGGTGATCGAAGGCGACCGCATCACCGACGTGGGCACGGCCGCCGACGTCGCGTGCGCGGACCGAGGAGAGCGGGGCGACCGTCATCGACGCGACCGACAAGGCGGTGCTGCCCGGCCTGGTCGACCTCCACTACCACACCGCGCTCGGCAAGGGCTGGAGCGACCATCTGCCGCTGTGGGAGTACCTCGAGACCTGCTGGTATCCGATCATCCGGGCGCTGAACCCCGAAGAGGCGTACTGGGCGGCGCTCGCCAGCTACAGCGAGTCGATCAAGTGCGGCGTCACCACGGTCAACGACATGTACCGCCGCCTCGACGGGCTGGCCCGCGCCGCCGAGGAGATCGGCATCCGTGCGGTGCTGTCGAACGACATCGCCGACGACGAGCACGAACTCGACACGCTCGAGGACAACAAGACCGCGTACGAGCAGTCGAACGGGGCCGCCGACGGCCGGATCGAGGTCTACATCGGCATCGAGTGGCTCCCGCTCGCGTCGGAGGGGCTCCTGAAAGAAGCACGGGCTGTTGGCCGACGATCTGAACACGGGCATCCACATCCACCTGAACGAGTCCCTCACCGAGGTGGAGAACTCGAAGGAACGGTTCGGTCGCCGGCCGACCGAGGTGGCCTACGACTGCGGGATCCTGTTCGATCGGTGCATCGCCGCGCACTGCGTGTGGCTCTCCGACACCGAGATCGCTCTGATGCGCGAGACCGGGACGCAGATCTCGCACAACCCGTCGTCGAACGCGAAGCTCGGGAACGGCATCGCACGCGTGCCCGAGATGCTCGCGGCGGGTCTGAACGTCGGACTCGGGCACGACGCCGCGGAGTGCAACAACAGTCGCGACCTGTTCGAGGTGATGAAGTTCGCGTCGTTGATGCATCGCGCGAGCCGAGTCGACCCGAGCCTGCAGCAGGCGCCGGACGTCGTCCGGATGGCCACGCGCAACGGTTCCGCCGCGCTGCGCCACGAGACGGGTGAACTGACCGCCGGCACGAAGGCCGACGTCATCACGGTCGACCTCGGGAACCAGATGTTCACGCCACTGTTCCCCGAGTCGAAGGCGCACCTGTACTCCCACCTCGTCTTCGCAGCGAACGGGAGCGCCGTCGAACACCACGATCGTGGACGGGAAGGTGCTCTATCGCGACCGGGAGTTCACGACGATCGACGAAGGCAAGGTGCTCAACGAGGCGAACGTCGCGTTCCGGCACGTGCTGGACCGGATGGTCGTCCCCTCCTGAGGGGAGCGCGGACATGACGCTCGCGCCCGCCCGGGGACGCACGCTCGTCCTCGGGGACCCGATCGTCTCGCTCGGGGATCAGACCCTCATCCCGGACGGGGCGTTGATCGTCGAGGGCCCGGCGATCGTGGCGGCGGGACCGCGCGACGGACCTCGAGGCACTCGGTCCGTTCGACCGCGTCCTCGGCTCGACCGGACACTTCGTGATGCCCGGTTTCGTGAACTGCCACTACCACTCCGAGCTCGCGATCGGGCCCGGTCTGTATCAGTTCATCTTCGAGCGCGCCAACGTCTTCATCCAGGCGGCCATCGGCGATGTGGAAGTGGAGGACCTGTACGTCGGGGTGCTCTGGGGGCTCGTCAACGCCCTGAAGGGCGGGCAGACCGCGACGGTCGACATGTACTACGGCCGTCCCGGCATGCCCGACTTCGGGTGCCCTCCGGCGCTCGACGCCTACGAGGACATCGGGATGCGCACGGCGTTCGGACTGGTGAGTCGCGACGAGAACATCTACGTGCACGAGCCGAACGAGCGGTTCCTGGAACGGTTGCCGGCCGACCTCGCAGACGAGGTCCGTCGATCGCCGATGGGCTACGCGTGGCCGGTCGACGACGTGATGGCGTCGTTCGAGCGTCTGCACGCCGCGTGGCACGGACGCGACGACCGGTTCCGCATCGTGACCGCGCCCGACTGGACACCTGCGTGTTCCGACGAACTGTACCGGCGGTGCCGGGCTGCGGCGGACGAGCACGGCACGGGGATGATCACCCACGCGCTCGAGACGCGTTCGGAGATGTTCTTCAACCTCGAGCGGTACGGGAAGCCCGGCGTTGCAGCGTCTCGCCGACATCGACGTCCTCACGGAGGAGACCGTGCTCGAGCACTTCGTGTGGGTGACGGACGAGGAGCTGCGGATCTTCGCGGATTCGGGAGCGGTTGCGTCGAACGACCCCGGCTCGAACCTGCGGCTCTCGAGCGGCATCTGCCGCGTGCGCGACATCATGGACACCGGGCGGCAGGATCGCGTTCGGCACCGATGGCATCTCGTTCTCCGACCGCGAGGACTTCTTCCAGGAGCTGCGGCTCGCCTGCTACCTCCAGCGGATGCCGCATACGTTCGAGCGACAGCGGCTGGACAGCGAGGCGGTGCTCCGGGCTGCTGCCGTCAACGGAGCTCGCGCTCTCGGGATGGAGGATCGGCTCGGATCGCTCGAGGCGGGGCGGCTGGCCGACCTCCTCGTCGTGGAGAAGGATCGGATCCTGTTCCCACCCGGCCGGTACGACTCCGAGCCGTTCCTCGACGTGGTGCTCGACCGGGCGGAGGCTGCCGACATCGACGCCGTCATGGTGCACGGGCGGGTCCTGGTGGAGGGTGGCCGAGTGACGGTCGTGGATGAGGACGCCGTGAAGGAGCGCTTCGCCGCGGCGGTGCACGACCGCATCTACCGCTTCCCGGATCACGTGCAGAGGTGGGCGGAGCTCGGACGGCTCGTGGAGCCTCACGTGATCGACTTCTACCAGCGCTGGTACGACACACCGGTGGAGCCCGCGTCCGTCTACAACGCGAAGCAGGCTCCGGAGGGAACGCCGTGATCATCGACGCCCACAGCCACATCCTCAGCCTCGCCGAGGATCCGGAGTTCACGATCGAGTACGGGCGCGAAGGGTCGCTGTGCATCTACCGCAGCATGGGCCTCCTTCCGTCCCACCGGATGCCGACCGAGGAGGAGTGGGAGGCGAGCGGCTTCACCCGCAAGGGCTGGCCGGTGATCGGCCCCCAGGAGTCGCTGCGCGATCATCCCGGCTTCGACAAGGTCGTCGTCCTGGGCATCTCGCCCCAATGGCTCGACGGCACGCTGATCGGGACCGTGGACACGACCGGCGTCCTCGGGGTCGACGGGCCGATGCATCCCGACCTGTGCAACGACTACATCGCAGCGGTCGTGCGCGCCGAGCCCGATCGGTTCATCGGGTTCGCGTCGGTGAACCCGCTCTACCGGGGACCCGACGCGGCGGTCGCGGAGCTCGAGCGAGCCGTCGTCGACCTGGGGCTCTCGGGCGTGAAGCTCTACCCGATGTACCAGCACTGGGCGGCCGAACGATCGCGACGTCGCGTTCCCGGTCTACGCGAAGGCCCAGGAGTTGGGGATCCCGGTCATGATCCACCAGGCAGGCTCGACCCGGATCGACGCGAAGCTCGAGCTCGGCCGACCCGCACTCCTCGACGACGTGGGTCGCGTGTTCCGCGACCTGCGCGTGATCGTCGCCCACTGCGGGCTCCCCTGGGTCGACGAGGCGTTGTTCCTGCTCACGAAGCACCCCAATTTCTACGCGGAGCTCTCGTACCTGATCGCCAGCGTGACCCGCAGGGATCTCTTCCTGCTCTTGTCCCGTTGCGAGCCGATGTTCGTCCCGCTCGAGAAGCTCTTCTTCGGCACCGACTACCCGGGCTTCCTGTACGACCCGGTCAAGCTGATGGAGAAGCTGGCCACCGTGAACGACGAAGCCGATGCCTGCGCGTTGCCGGCGATCCCGCAGACCGAAGATCGACGGCGTTCTCGGCGACAACTTCGCTCGACTGCTCGGGTTGCTCGACTGACCCTGCGCACCCGGCTCGGCCATCCGTGAGCGAGCGTGCTCAGCTCGCGATCGCCATACCTGCCACGGCGTCGATGTCGTACTTCGTCGCGTTCCCCATGACCGCGATCCCCACCCCGCGCGACGGGTAGATGCGGATCATGTTGAAGAACCCGGCACCACCCCCGAGGTGCTCGACGAAGGCCGGGTCGGCGTTGCGCTGACGTGCCGGGCGGAACCAGCCGAGCCCGAGGTCGAACCGGCGCCCGGAGGTCGTGATCTCGCGCATCCGCGCAGTGGATCCGGCCTCGAGGACCCGCACGCCGTCGAGTTCGCCATCCCGCAGGTGCATCCTCAGGAAGCGCGCCGCGTCGTCGAGCGAGCCAACCAGTCCTCCGTAGGGAGCGCCGTCCAACAAGAACCGTTCGAGCGAGACCCACCGCCCCGCCGGCTCACCGATGACCCATCGGGGGAGGAGCAGGCGCATCGGACCCCGACGCGGGTGGTAGCCCACGGCAGCTCGGGCGTCCATCTCCGCCGAATACACGAAGCCGGTCCGACGCATCCCGAGTGGGTCGAGGATCTCGTCGCGAACGACCTCGACGAACGGCTTCCCGGCGACCGACGCGATGGCCGCTCCGAGCACGAGCGTGCCGAGGTTCGAGTAGCTCGACCGTGTGCCTGGGTCGAACCGCAGCTTGTCGTGCGCGGCGAGCAGGGCCTCGAGGAACGCGTCAGGGTCGGGCGCCTCTCGGTCGGCGGCATGCACCCACCGCACCGGGATCGGGTTGGCGAGGCCCGCGCTGTGCGCGAGCAGATGCCGCGGCGTCACCCGTCCTGCTCGCGACGAGGGGCGCATCGTCCCGAAGGCAGGCACGTAACCGAGGACGGGGGCATCAAGGTCGATCGCCTTCCGCTCGGCCAACCGCATCGCGGTCGTCGCTGTCACGATCTTCGTCATCGAGAACCACGGGCATACCATCTGCGGCGAGGCCGCGGTGCGGTTCGCGATGTCGGCGAACCCGACCCCCACGGAGCCTCGGACCCCTTCCGGCCCCACCACCACGACCGCGAGCCCAGGAACGTCGTCAGGCACGACCGACTGGAGGCGTTGACCGAGCCGGTCCCCACTCATCACACCTACCCTAGCCTCAGACCCTGTTCGCGCCCCACGGATGACCCTCACGGGATCGTCGATCGTCAACTCGGTTGACAGCCGTGCGACCCCTGGCCGATGGTGGTTCGTGGTCCTCGGCCGATGCGGGTGCAGCTGACCACGGGGGTGGATCGCGATCGAACCGTTCACGTGCGACCTCCTGCCCAGCCGTGTGGTGTTCGGCGCCGGTTCGCTCGGCCGGCTTCGGGACGAGGTCGACGCCCTCGGATGCGACCGCGTGCTGCTGATCGCCGGCGGTTCCACTGCGTCGATCGGTGCACGTGCAGGGTCGATCCTGGGCGACCTCGTCGTCGGCACCCACGCGGAGGTGCGCCAGCACGTGCCGGAAGGTCTGGCGGCTGCGGCCGTCGAGGCCGCGCGTGGAGCGCGGGCCGACGGCGTCGTCACCGTCGGCGGGGGCTCGACGATCGGGCTCGGCAAGGTCGTGGCGGTGAACACCGAGGCGCCGCTGCTCGCGGTCCCCACCACGTACTCGGGTTCGGAGATGACGCCCGTCTACGGGATCACGGGTGAGCGGAAGGTCACGCGACGCGACGTCCGCGCGATGCCGAGGACGGTGATCTACGACGCGGAGCTGACGACCGGGCTCCCTCCCCGCGTCACGGCGACGAGCGGTCTGAACGCGCTCGCGCAGTGCATGGAGGCGATCGTCGGTCCCGGCGCGACGCCGGTCTCGGCACTCGCCGCCTGCGAGGCCTCGTCGATCCTCCCCGATGCGCTCCGCGCGTGCATCCGGGACGGCACCGACCTGGAGGCGCGATCCCGGGCGCAGTACGGCGGCTTCATGGCCGGCCGCTCCATCGGGCTCGCGCGCGTCGGCCTGCAGCACGAGCTGGCTCACATCCTCGGCGGCCGGTTCGGGCTGGTGCACGCGGACGTCCATGCCGTGCTGCTGCCCTACGTGGCCGAGCTTCCACGAACGGGACGAGCCCGTGCCCACATCGCGGTTCGCCCGGGCGTTGAGCGGGGGCGCCGACGTGCCGGCGGCCCAGACCCTGCACCGCCTCGCGGTCGACACCGGCGCACCGCGCTCGCTGGCCGAGCTCGGCATGCCGCACGAGGGCATCGACGTGGCGGTGGGGGACGTCGGCGACGCGCGCGATCCGGTCGCGATCCGGGCTCTGCTGGAAGAAGCGTTCGAACCTATGATGCGGGGATCCGCGGAAGGAGGAGCGTCATGAGTGGGTGGAACGGCATGACGTACGACGCGAAGGACAACATGCTCCGCGTCGTCCGCGAGCAGGCCGACGGCATGTTCGCGATGGCCGAACCCTCGGACGTCTGGGAGACGCAGACGGCCTCGGAGGAGTGGCAGGTGCGCGACATCCTCGGGCACCTCGTGGACGTCACCGAGAGCTACTTCACGGCCTTCGACACCGCACGAGGCGGCGGAGAGGCAGGCGATGCCTACGGCGTCACGGGTATGGCCGCCCGCGCGAACGATCAAGCGCAGGCGTTCCGGAGCGTGCCGCAGCAGGAGCTGCTCGAGCGCCTCCGCACCGACTTCGCGAAGATGATGGGGATCTTCGAGGGGCTGACCGAGGACGACTGGTCCAACCTGATCGTGCCCCACTTCTACATGGGGCCGTTACCGGCGTTCTTCTACCCGGCGTTCCAGCTGATGGACTACGGCGTGCACTCGTGGGACATCCGGCAGGGGTTCGGTCGCGCGCACGGCCTCGACGGCGAGACTGCCGACCTCCTCGTGCCGTTCATGTTCGTGCTCTGGCAGTCGACGGCGCGGACCCAGGACTTCGCGGACGCGTTCCAGGTCGGGATCCGGATCACGTCCGGCGCCAACGCGGGAGACACCGTGCTCTCGGTCTCGCCCGACGGGGTGGGTGCCGAGGCGGGGAACCTCGACGGGCTGCCGATCGTGTTCGAATTCGACCCGTCGAGCTTCGTCCTCACGGTGTTCGGTCGCGTGAACGCCGGCACCTACCGCGGGGACCCTGCGCTCGCCGACCGGTTCCTGAACCTGTTCTTCCGCATCTGACGCAACGTCATCGCGTCGGGCACGGCGCTGGGAAGGGAGATCCGATGAGCGACACGAACATCGACCTCGCGGCGATCGACGCGGAGCGCCGGCGGATCCGCGACACATACCTCATGCCGGAGGGCGAGCGTCCCGCCTCGTCCGTGCGCGGGATCCACCACACGGCGGTGCTCTGCTCCGACGTGGAGCGGACGATCCGCTTCTACCAGGACGTGCTGGAGTTCCCG
The DNA here is from genome assembly GCA_963734685.1 of uncultured Actinomycetes bacterium. GTDB lineage: Bacteria > Actinomycetota > UBA4738 > UBA4738 > HRBIN12 > JAOUEA01. The sequence goes on from CAVTIC010000002.1 coordinate 88,584, forward strand.
CTCACGGACATCTTCGAGAACCGCGACTACAAGGGCTCCAACCACTTCTTCTTCGACCTGGGGAACGGGAACCTGCTGGCGTTCTTCGACTTCCCCGGGCTCGGTCTGGGGCCGTACGGCGAGGTGCTCGGCGGGTTGCACCACATCGCGATCTCGGTGGAGCCCGACACGTGGGAGCGGCTGAAGGGCAAGCTCGACTCGGCGGGGATCCCGTACCTGCACGAGAGCGGGACGTCGATCTACTTCAGCGATCCCGACGGGACGCGGCTGGAGCTCATCTCCGATCCGCTCGGGGAGATGTACGGGACGAAGGTGCTCTGAGCTACCAGCCTCGCGCGCGCGGGGCCACTGCCGGGATCAGCGCCCGCTGGTCAGTTGCCGGCCTCGGCGGCCTTGAGCTCTCTCGCCAGCTCGTCGGTGTTCGCGTCGATCTCCTCGGAGATGTGCCTGTTCTCCGCCTTGATGCTGGCGGCGACATGGTCGGCCATGTTCGTGGCATAGACGGCGATCAGTCCGGCCTGACCCGCGTTCAGGGTCTCACCGAGCTTCTTGAGATCGCTGTCGCTCATGCCGCCCTTGACGTGCCCGGCCACCGCACCGATCGTGGCGCCGGCGGCGGCTCCGCCGGCAAGGCCGACGAGCGCGATCCCCGGCATCAGGATGCTGGCCGCACCGATGGCGAGGCCCCAGCCCATGCCGACCGCTGCGCCATGTCGTGTCGGCTGCTCATGCTTCTTCACGACGCGGACCTTGCCGCTCTCGTCGCGATCGATCACAGCCGCATCGAAGTCGTGCGACGCCTTCACGTCGTAGTACAAGGCCTTGATCGCCTCGTAATCGACCTCCGCATCGGCCACGCTGTCATATGCGGCCGCGAGTGTCGGTGTCCTTCTCGCTCATGCCTTCCCCCTTCGACTCGCCGGTGCCGGTTCCGGACAGACCCACTCAGCACCCACCTCTTCGTTCCAGTCAACTCGCCGCCTCAGCTCGCCCGGTCGACTCGGACTCATGCTGAGGGCCCAGGGTCCTGAGAGCAGGGGGTCGATCAGTCCGAGAGGCCGGCCACGCCGTCGCCGAGGAGCTTGGCACCCAACACGAGCAGCAGGACCATCATGATCACGGCGTTGTGCTGGAGCATGAACCCCTTGACCGTCGCGAGCGGCCCGGCGACGCGGTCGGGGGCGATCAGGTAGAGGACGACCGCTCCGGCGACCGTGAGCGAGCCGATCGCGACGAACACCGCGACCGCGATCGCGGTGTCGATCGTGTCGAGCCTCGCCTCTGCGATCGAGGCCGCCGCCGCCAGCGTGAGCGCCAGGTTCTTCGGGTTGGCACCCGAGAGCGCAGCGCCGAGCACCAGGGCCTTCGCGGGCGTGACGGTGTCGAGTGTGGCCATCCAGGACGGCGTCGAGGGTGGCTCGCCCTCCTTCGGTCGCTTCTTCCACTGGGAGGCGGCCATGAGCCAGAAGAGCGCTCCGATCGCGACCTTGAGCCAGTCGGCTGCCGCCGCGGAGCCGCTCTCGGGATCGTCGGCGCCGCCGAGCACCAGCACCACCACGGTGCTCACGACGGCGAGACCGGCGACCCAGCCGAGCGCGAACGTCGATCCGTTGGATCGCGCTCGCGGGGTCCCGAGCACGAGGACGACCGCGACGATCGGGATCGGACTGAGCGCGACCGCCACGGCGGCGGGCAGGAAGTCACCGATCGCCTGGGTGAGCACGGGACGCGTCTCCTCGCCTGCGGTGGGGTGGGTCCGAGCGGTTCCTGAGCGTACCCGAGGAGCCCGTGCGTCTCGGTCAGTACTCGGCGGTCTCGACGGCCTCGACGATCCGTGCTCGCGGGTCGGACATGACGGTTCCTTGGACCCGGTCCCAGACGACCCGTGGTCAGCCGGCTCGGTTCGAAGCCACCTTGCACGACGCCGCTACCCGTTCAGGTACCGGGCGAGGGCGAACCTGCCGTCGATGTGACCGTCGACCTCGCGGTCCGCGCCCCCGGCCGCCACGATCCTTCCGTCGCTCTGGATCGCGACCGCGCCGGCCCACGCACCCAAGATGCCGATCGGATCGCTCGGGACGGTCGCCCGGAAGGGTGTCCGCAGCTTCCCTCTGTTGCCGAACGTCCTGTCGAGCGTGCCATCGGTGTCGTAGCGAACGAGCGCGAAGGTGGCGATCTTGCCCCACTGGTATCCGGCCACGCCGACGGCCACGATCTTCCCGTCGGCCTGGATCGCGACGTCGCCGGCGCTGTCGTCGTTCTTCGTGAAGTTCGTGACGACCTTGCCGTTGCCGCTGAACGTGGTGTCGAGGGTGCCGTCGTCGTTGAAGCGAGCCACGCCGAAGCTGCTGGTGTACTCGCAGCAGAAGCCGGCGTCGCCCGCGACGACGATCTTCCCGTCGGACTGGATCGCCACGCCGCCGGCGCCGTCGCCGCCGCCCGGGCTTCCGTCGGTGAACTCGACGGTCGCCACGCCGCCGGTCCCGAACGCGGTGTCGATGCTCCCGTCGGGCTCGTACCGGACGACGTCGATCCCGTCCCAGCCCGTCTCCGTCCAGGAGTCGCCGGCGACGACGATCTTCCCGTCGGGCTGGATCGCCACGGCTTCGGCCGAGTCGTCTCCGACGCTGACGCTGGTCGTCACCTTGCCGTCGCCGTCGAGGGTGGTATCGAGCGTGCCGTCGGGGTTGAAGCGAGCGAGCGCGAACTCACGCAGGTCCCACGTGGTTCCGACGACCACGATCTTGCCGTCGGCCTGGATCGCCACGTCGCTGGCGGCGTCATACCCCTCGGGGGTGAAGCCGGCGGTCACCGTGCCCTTGTCGCCGAAGGTGGTGTCGAGGGTGCCGTCGCGGTCGTACCGGGCGACGGCAAAGACCTCGACACGAGCGGTCACGTCGGCGAAGCCCACTGCCACGATCTTGCCGTCTGCCTGGATCGCCACGGCTGCGGCGGCGTCTTCCTTCTTGGCGAAGTTGGTCGTCACCACGCCGTCGCCCCCGAACGCGGGGTCGAGGTGCCCGTTCGCCCGGTAGCGGGCCAGAGCGAACCTTCCGAATCCGCGACGCGTGCTGGCTCGGCCGACGACGACGATCTTCCCGTTCGCCTGGATCGCCACGTCCCTCGCGCCGTCCCTCCCCTTGGTGAAGTCGGTGAGCACCTTGCCGTCGCCCCCGAACGTCGGGTCGAGGTTCCCCGGGGCGGCATGCACCGGACCCGCGAACATCGAGATCAGAGCGCAAGCCAGCACGATGACGATCGGGTTCCTGCGCCGCCCGTTAGTCATGACGACCTCCTTCAGCCTTCGAGGACATCCTGTCTCGATTTCCGAGGGGATCGCCGAGCCGAACGGCATGTCCGCAGGGGGCCGAACGATCCGCGCGAGCGATGCAGTCCGATCGCGTACGGTCAGCCAGCGTGTCATCGAGATGGCGAGGTCCTCGGGCTCGTGAGCTCCTCACTCACGTCCCAGAGCCGGCGCTGGAGTTCCACGTTCTGCGCGTAGGCGCTCGCTCGGATCTCCTTGTGGTCCCGGTAGAAGCGGCCGGTCCTACCGGCGAACTCGGGCGAGGTTGCGAGCTCGGCGATGGACGCGCCTGCTCGCTCGGGGGACCTGGAGGCGAGCCGCGTGAGCACCCGGAACGGCGCCGCCGCCTCCCGCATCAGGTTCGACCGAACCAGCCCCGGATGGACGGCGTTGGCGGTGACCCCCGTGCCGTCGAGCCGACGGCCCAGCTCGAAGGTGAACATCAGGTTCGCGACCTTCGAGGCGCCGAACGCCCTGAGGGGGCGGTAGCGCCGCTCGCTCTGAAGATCGTCGAAGTCGATCTTGGTCGTCGCGGGAGCGGACACGTTCAGGACCCGCGCGGACCCTGTTCGCTCAAGGGGGTCGACGAGCTGGTTCGTGAGCAGGAAGTAGGCGAGGTGGTTCAGGGCGAACGTCATCTCGAGACCGTCGACCGTCACGCAACGCTGACGGAAGAACGCACCGGCGCAATTCACGAGCACGTCGAGCCGGTCGTGCGTGCGCCCGAACGCATGAGAGAGCTCGCGGATCGAGGCCTGTGACGACAGGTCCGCGAGGAGCATGTCGACCCTGTCGTTCCCGGTCGCCCGCCGGATCTCCTCCACGGTGGCTGTGCCCCTGGTGGCGTCGCGGGCAACCAGCACGACGGTCTCTCCCGACCCTGCGAGTGCGTGCGCCGTGGCCCGTCCGATCCCCGACGTGCCGCCGGTGACGAGACAGACGTGGTCGACCATCCGTTCGGCTCACTGCACGACGGCGATATTGAACGTGCCGGTCCCGAGCGCGCCCCACAGACGAAGCCACAGTGGGAGGTACATCTCGGTCCCTCTCGCCGTCGTGATGTCGCCGAGGTCGAGGACGTGCTTCCAGCCGAACGACCGCAGGATGTCGGTCACCTGCGCCTTGGCCTGCTCGTCGTTCCCGCTGACGAACACGGTGTGCTCGGCGCCGGCGACGAGTGAGGGGTCGGCCATCACGAACGCGTTCATGGTGTTCAGGGTCTTCACGACCTTCGTCGCGGGGAACGCGCGCTGGATCTGCTCGCCGAGCGAATCCGTGTTCGAGACCGACAACGATGGCGGCATCCCCTGCGAGAAGTCGAGGGGGTTGGCGATGTCGATCAGGATCTTGCCCTCGAGGTTCGCCTCACCGGCCGCGCTCAACGCGTCGAGGGAACCCTCGCCGTTCGTCGCGTTCACGACGATCTCGCCGTGCGCGGCGGCATCTGCGAAGGTGGCGAGCCCGACCTGAGCGTTGTCCTTCCTCCAGGCGGCGAAGGGCTCGTTCCCCATCGCGTCCGGGTCCTTCCGCCCCAGGAGCGCCTCGACGTCTCGCGTCCCGATCGTCACATCGTGGCCGAGCGACTTCAGCCTCGCACCGATGACTCGCCCGACCGAGCCCGTGCCGAGGATCCCGAATCTCATGCCGGCGCTCCTCCCATCCGGATCGGCCTCTCGCGGATGCTCGCGATGGTAAAGACAGGTCTGTATCCTGTCAACGGACGGAAACGGAGCCTCCGGAGGACCAACGGTGAGCGAACCGGGATCGGGAGCGCGGCTACCGGCCAGGGAACGGATCCTGGAGACCGCGGAGCGACTGTTCTACCGGGACGGCTACCGGGCGGTCGGCGTGGACACGATCATCGCCCAGTCGGGCGTGGCGAAGATGACCTTGTACCGCCATTTCCCTTCCAAGGACGAGCTGATCGCCGCGTATCTCGAGCGGACCAACCGGCAGCTCCTCGAGTGGATGGAGGGGCTGATCGCCCCCCACTCGGACGCACGAGCCGCCCTCGAGGCGGTCTTCGATGGGGTGGCCAAGCTCGCGTCGAGCCCGGAGTGCCGCGGGTGCGCGTTCGTCGGTGCGTCGGCAGAGTTCCCCGAGCCGGAGCATCCCGGCCACGAGGCGGCCCTGCACCACAAGCGGGCGGTGGTGCGTCGCCTGAGGCAACTCGCCGAGGCCGCGGGAGCTCGGCATCCGAAAGAGCTCGCCGAAGAACTGCTGCTGGTGATGGACGGCGCATGGAGCGCGGCTCGTGTGTTCGGTCCGGGGAGTCACGGGCGGCGCGCGTCGGCGGCGGCGAGGGCCCTCATCGCCGCCCATGTCGCCGGCGGGACGGCATCGACCTGAGGAGGTCCCATTGATCGAACGCGCGCTCGGAAGCACCGGACTTCAGGTGTCGGCGATCGGCCTCGGGTGCATGGGGATGTCCGACTTCTACGGACCGGCCGATGAGACCGAGAGCATCGCCACGATCCACGCCGCGCTCGATGGTGGTGTGACGCTGCTCGACACCGGCGACTACTACGGCGCCGGTCACAACGAGCTGCTGATCGCCGAGGCCCTGCGAGGCCGCGACCGTGAAGGGGTCACGATCAGCGTCAAGTTCGGTCTGATGCGTGCACCCGACGGCGCCGTCGTCGGCCTCGATGGGCGCCCCGCGGCCGTGAAGAGCTCGCTCGCCTACACGCTCCGCCGTCTCGGGACGGACCACGTCGATATCTATCGCTTGGGGCGCCTCGACCCCACGGTGCCGATCGAGGAGTCCGTCGGCGCCATCGGCGAGATGGTCCAGGCGGGGTACGTCCGATACGTGGGCTTGTCGGAGGCCGGGACGGACACGATCAGCCGTGCTCACCGAGTACACCCGATCGCCGACCTGCAGATCGAGTACTCGTTGCTCTCGCGAGGGATCGAGACCGAGATCCTGCCGATGTGCCGCGAACTCGGCATCGGCGTGACCGCCTACGGCGTGCTTTCGCGCGGCCTGCTGAGCGGTCACTGGTCGAGGGACCGCGAGGTCGCCGACGGTGACTTCCGCAAGGGCGCCCCACGGTTCACCGGGGAGAACCTGGATCACAACCTCGAACTCGTCGACGCGCTGCGTGGGATCGCGGAGAGGAGAGGCGCTACCGTTGTCCAACTCGCGATCGCGTGGGTGCTGTCTCGCGGCGAGGACATCGTGCCGCTGGTCGGGGCCCGCCGTCGCGACCAGCTCGTCGAGGCGCTCGCGGCGCTCGAGCTGGAGCTCGCCGATGAGGACCTCGCCTCGATCGAACGCGCGGCGCCGACTGGAGCGGCGGCGGGAGACCGCTACCATGCGCCGCAGATGGCATCGCTCGACAGCGAGCATGGCGGTGGGGCCGCGGGGTGACGGGGGAGACACCCCGTTCGATGGATCCGGGATGTGGCGATCATGACCAAGACCGAGGACTATCGACGCGCGCTGAAGCATCTCGACGACTGGGAACCGTTCCTCCTCGACGAGTCCGGGCTCCCCGGACCGAGAGGGAACATCGAACTCGGTCAGGCGGTGGCCGACGTAGGCACGCGGAAGCAGTTCGATCGCTTCCTCGCCTGGGACGCGGAGCGTGCTCCGGTCGGCTCCCGCGAAGAGTTCTTGGCGTTCTGCGGCACGGTGGGGCTCGGCAGGCTGGCCGCCGAGGGGAGCACGACGGTGCTTCCCAGGCTCCGGAAGCTGGCCTCGGACCCCCGGTGGCGCATCCGCGAAGGGGTCGCGATGGCGCTGCAGCGCCTCGGCGTGTCCGACATGCGAGCGCTCCTATCCGAGATGCGCACGTGGGCCACGGGGAACGACTTCGAGCGACGAGCCGCAGCCGCGGCGCTCTGCGAGCCGGCCTTGCTGGACCGCGAAGCAGACGTCAGGGACGTTCTCGAGATCCTCGACGGGATCACGGCCGACCTCTCACGGTCGATCGACCGAAGGAGCGACGGGTTCCGCACACTGCGGCAGGGACTGGCCTACTGCTGGAGTGTGGCCGTCGCGGCTGCGCCCGATGCCGGCCGCCCGCTCATGGAGCGGTGGATGCAGAGCGAGGACAAGGATGTCCGATGGGTGATGAAGCAGAACCTGTCGAAGAAGAGGCTTGCGGCAGCCGGAGCCGGGTGGGTCGCCGAGTGGCAGGCGAGGCTCACGCGTCCGTGACCGCGCGCTACGGGGTGTCCGCCTCCTCGTCGGCGGCCTCAGCGAGCAGTTCGGCCGCTGCGGTGTCCTCGTCCGCCATCTCGTCCAGCTCTTCGGCCACGGCTTCCTCGACGACCGCCTCGGCCGCGAGCTCCTCGGCGGCGGCGGCGAGTTCGGCCGCGGTCTCCGCCTTGGCTGCAGCATCGGCGTGGAGCACGGTGGCGGCATCCTCTTCGTTGATCGCGTCGGTGGCGGCGGCTTCGGCGGCGTCCAGCAGTTCGTCTTCCATGGCGGGTCCCTTCGGTCGTCGGTTCGCTGGAGCATAGAGGCACCGGAAGCGGCATGCTCACCGCCCTGCCATGATGGAAGCTCGATCGAGGAGGAGGACACCCTGGCCGGCGAGGAGCGCACCGAGGGGACCGACGATCGGATCGACCCTCGTATCGAGCCGCCACCTCGACCCGCATGTCCCCGCTGCGGGTCGGCGCACACCCAACCGTTCGCGCATGCCGGCCCCGGCGCGCGCGTCAACATGAAGTGCATCGACTGCGGGGAGCTGTTCCGCGATCCGGGCCGGCGCTCGTAGTCCCGGGTACGCATCAAGAAGCTGCGTGGACCCCGCGCGACCTTCCTCGGATAGGCTCGAGGATCACGAGGTCGGAGAGGCCGGAGGCCGGGGGGCGCACGGATTGGGTTTCCAGGGATGGCGGGCGGAGGCCCTCGAGTTCTTCGAAGGGCTCGAGGCGGACAACTCGAAGGCGTACTGGCAACGGAACAAGGACGTCTACCAGGAGCTCGTTCGCGCGCCGATGGAAGAGCTGCTCGCCGAGCTCGCTCCGGAGTGGGGCGAGGGCCGCATCTTCCGGCCGTATCGCGACATCCGGTTCAGCCGCGACAAGTCTCCCTACAAGACGAACATCGGAGCGATGGTCGGCGAGGGGTACGTCCAGCTGACCGCCGATGGACTGTCCGCGGGGTGCGGGATGTGGGAGATGGCCCCGGACCAGCTCGAGCGGTATCGAGCGGCGGTCGGCGACGACCGATCCGGGGAGGAGCTCACGAAGCTCGCGGACGAGGCACGAGCGGCCGGTCTCCAAGTCATGGCCCGCGAGTCGTTGAAGACCGCCCCGAGGGGGTATCCCAAGGACCATCCACGGATCGAGCTGTTGCGGTACAAGGGCCTCGTCACGTGGCGTGAATGGCCGGCCGGCGCGTGGCTCGGGACCCGCCGAGCCAAGGACCGGGTCGTGGAGTTCCTCGAGCGATCGCGACCCATCGATGGGTGGCTGCGGAACAACGTCGGGCCCACGACGCTCCCGGAGCGGAGGCGTTAGTTCTCAGCCGAGCTTCGGATATCGCAGCGGAACGCCCACGGCGCCGACGTCGAGGCTGACGATGCTCCAGCCGCCGAGGCTCGAGATCGCCAGACGGTCGAGGTTCGCCCCGATGAACGCCACGTTCGCCGGTTGGTTCAGCGACACCCCATCGGGATCGTCGAGCAGGACCTCCGGGGTGCCACCGGGCGCGATGCGCCAGACGCGGTCGGGCCGGTAGCACCCGACGAACATCGTGCCGTCGGCGGCGAGCGCGATGCCGTCGGGTTGGGAGCCTGCGAGGTCCGCGACGGACTCGGGCGTTCCCGCGCGCCCGTCGGACCCGATCGGCACACGCACGACACGCCGCCGGCTCGACTCGACCACGAGCAGGGCGTCGCCGTCGGCCGTGAGGCAGCATCCGTTCGGGAATCCCGACACCCGCTCCGACCAGACCTCGGTCGCGCCGGCCGCGTCGACGCGGAAGACGAGACCGTCATCGGCGCCCCACGTTCCCGAGTCGGTCACGAACAGGTTTCCGTCGTCGTCGAAGGCCGCGAAGTTCGGCACTCGGATCGGGTGCTCGGTAGTGCCCCGCGTGTACGAGGTCACGTCGCCGCCGGGGGAGACCCGCACGACCTCGGCGCCGCCGAAGTCGCACGCGAAGACGTTGCCGTCGCCGTCGAGCGTGACGCCGTACATGAACCCGCCGGTCGACGCGATCTCCACGACCGCGCCGTCCTCGCCGATCGCGTAGACCTGACCCGCCTCCCCGCCCGCGTAGACGCGGCCGTCGGGACCCCGGGCCACTCCTTCCGGGTGGTCCAGGCCGGTCGCGATCGTCTCGAGCTGGTCGAGCATGCTCATACCTCCCGGTCGTAGGACGCGATCAGGTCGACGAAGGCACGCGTGTTCGCGCGACGCCCACCCACGTGCAGGTAGAGCACCGACGAGCCGCGCTGCCATGCCGCCAGGTAGACCGGCACGTCGTTGTGGCAGCAGCCGTCCGGCTCATGGCGGAACACGACGACCCCGTCCGCCACGTCCGGTGGCGAGATGCGCTCGGCGGTGATGATCTCCTCGTCGGCGTTGTCGCCGAACCACCCGACGAACGCGGCGGCGCCGGCCTCGGTCTCGAACGCGAGCCCTCGCGCGAGCACCCGGGAGAACGCTCCCGTGCCGGCGCCGAACGACCGCTGCGCAGCGGAGGAGAACCCGGCCTCGTCCAGCATCGCCCTGAGCTCGTCGGGGTGCGCGACCTCGTTCGCCAATCGGTCGACGTCGACCGACGTCGCGTCGCTCGTCATGCGAGGCAGCGCGGACGCCGGGAGCACGGGCGGCGCGTCCGCCGCCGGGATGAGGCCTGGGTCCAGGACGGCATCGGATCGGCATGCGACCGCGGCCAGAGCGACCGCGACCGCGAGCACCACCGCCCTGCCCGCCATCATGCGACCCGAACCCCTCCGCACCGGTCTGCCTTGCCCTGCGCCCCTTCCTGCCGCATGATACGGGCCATCACCGGGACCCGCGACACGACTGGGGGGAAAGCGGTCATGGTGGAAAAGCGTTTCACCAACGCGCTGGGCAGGCGCGACTTCCTGAGGTACGCGGGGTACACGGGCATGACGGTGAGCATGGCCGGCGTGCTCGCTGCTTGCCGCGAGGCGGAGACGCCGTCCGGCGGGGCGCAGGGGTCGGCGCAGGCGTCGATCCCGCCGATCGAGCAGGAGCCGGGCGGACTCCAGGTCCTCGACTGGTCGGGCTACGGCAACGGCGACTATTACGTGCCGGAGGAGAGGAAGTTCCTCTGGGGGCAGTACGCGAAGGCCACCGGCGACACGCCGGAGTTCGCGCTGTTCGAGAACGACGACTCGGCCTACACGAAGGTCGTCGCGGGCGCGCGCTACGACGTCGCGCACCCGTGCGGGTACCGCTACAAGGACTGGGTCGACCTCGGGGTGGTACAGCCCTGGGACACCTCGCTGATCCCCAACTTCACGCAGCTGAACCCGAAGCTGATGACGGCGGGCCAGTTCGACGGGCAGCAGTACTTCGTGCCGCTCGACTGGGGCTTCATCGCGCCGCTCGTGAACCTCGACCACGTCGACGGCAGCGACGAGACGTTCAACGTGCTCTTCGACGAGCGGTACAAGGGCAAGATCTCCTGGATCGACACGCTCAACATGATGGTCGTCGCGGGCTATGCCCTCGGCATCGAGAACCCCTGGGACATGACCGACGAGGAGCTCGCCGAGGTCCGAGACTTCCTGATCTCGAAGAAGGGCCTCGTGCGCTTCTACTGGAACCAGTCCTTCGACTTCTGGGGCGCATTCAAGAGTGAAGAGGTGTGGGTCGGCTACTCCTGGCCCGACACGGTCGGGTACGCGGACAAGGCCGGCATGAACTACCTCTACATGGAGCCGAAGGAAGGCCGCATCTCGTGGGTCTGCGGCATGGGGTTGTTCGCAGATACCCAGAACTATCGCCACGCGCACGAGTACGTGGACTCGTGGGCGAGCAAGGAAGCCGCGGAGTTCCTGCTCGCCTACTACTACTACGGCCACACGAACACGACGGCGGACCTCGCCGTGGTGTCCGACGGCGTGCGCACGGCTCTGAGCCTCGACGACCCGACCGCACTCGACGAGCCGAACAGCCACCCCGAGACGTACATCCCTCGGCGGAGCATCTACCAGCAGTACTGGAGCGAGGTGCAGGCGGCCTGATCCGGTCACCTGGCCGGGGGTAGCGCATGGCGACGACCCGGGAGGCGACGACCACCGACCGGGAATGGCGTCGACGCGACCGTCGCGGTACGGCGGGCCTGCTCGGCGCGCCGTTGCTCTGGCTGCTGCTGTTCTTCGTGATCCCGGTCGGGTTCGTGGCCGCGTACAGCGTCGGTGCGGTGTCGCTGTTCCCCACCGATACCGGGGTGGTCTCGTTCGCGAGCTGGGAGCACCTGCTCACCGGCGGCTCGGTCTACATGCGCCTGTTCTGGAAGTCGATCCGCATGTCGCTCACGGTCTCCGCCGTGGTCGTGCTGCTCGCGTACCCGACCGGGTACTTCCTGGCGATGTGCGTTCGCCGTCGGAAGTACGTGTTGCTGCTGTTGATCATCGCCCCGTTCCTCACGAGCTACCTGTTGCGGGTGCTCGCCTGGAAGGTGATCCTCGGCGACGCCGGCGTGATCAACTCGTTCCTCGAGTTCACGGGCATCACCGACGCGCCCATCGAGTGGCTGCTCTACAGCCAGTTCACGGTGATGCTCGTGCTCGCCTACATCTGGGTTCCGTTCGTCGCCCTGCCAGTGTTCGTGAGCCTGGACAACCTCGACCGCAGCCTGCTCGAGGCGGCGGCGGACCTGGGGGCGAGCCGGTTCCGTACGTTCGTCCGGGTGACGCTGCCGCTCAGCCTCTCGGGCGTGTTCGCGGCGTTCCTGTTCGTGTTCATCCCGACGATCGGGGAGTTCGTGACGCCGCTGCTCGTGGGCGGCACGAGCGGGTACATGTTCGGGAACTCGATCCAGGATCTGTTCACGAGAGGACTCGACTGGCAGACGGGTTCGACGCTGGCGTTCTTCCTGCTCGCGGTCGTCGCGGGGCTGATGGCGGTGTTCGGACGGTTCCTCAGGATGCGGGCGGTGGTGCGGTGAGCGACGTCGCGACCTCGCCGAACACGCAAGCGCGTCCTCGCCCTGTTCTTCACGTTGCTGGTGGTGTTCCTGTACGCGCCGATCGTGATCTTGGCGGTGTTCTCGTTCAACGACGGCGACGTGGGCTTCCCGCTCGCGGGGTTCACGCTCGACTGGTACCGGAAGTTCTTCTCGAACTCCAACATCCTGGAGTCGCTGCAACGCAGCGCGATCGTCGCGGGCATCTCGAGCCTGATCGCGGTCGCGCTCGGTGTCGCGGCGTCGTTCGCGCTGCTGCGGCGTCGGTTCGTCGGGAAGTCGGCCGTGTCGGCCCTGTTGTTCTCGCCGCTCGTCGTACCGTACGTCGTGTTCGGCATCTCGCTGCTCGTGATCTTCACGGCGCTGGACAGGGTCCTGGTGTCGAGTACCGGTTCGTACATCGGCCTCGGGTTGCACACGGTCGTGATCGGCCACGTGGTGGTCTCGCTGCCGTACACCGTGCTCACGATCGTGCCGCTGCTCGAGCGGTTGAGCATCGACCTCGAGGAAGCCGCGAAGGATCTCGGCGCGAGCCCGTGGCAGGCGTTCCGACGCGTGATGTTGCCGCTGCTGATGCCGGCGCTGGTCTCGGCGTTCATGATCGCGTTCACGCTCTCGTTCGACGAGTACGCGATCGCGTCGTTCCTGGCCGGGGAGACGCCCACGTGGCCCGTGTACCTCTTCGCCCAGCTCCGGGTGCCGAGCCAGCTGCCGCAGCTGCTCGCCGTGTCGTCGGTCGTGCTCGTGGCGTCACTGGGCATCGTGCTCGCGGCGGAGATCGGCCGTCGGCTGGCCGAACGCAGGTACGGGGACGATCTGCGCAGGCAGGCGTCGTAGGCGTTCTCGCTGCTCGTCGCCTCAGTACTTGCCGTAGAGCTCGCTCGCGGGATCGAAGAAGCCGCCGGCCGGCCTCGCGTGCGCGTGCCAATGGTCGGGGATGCGCCGACGCTCCGGGTCGACGTAGTAGCCCTCGTCGCCGTAGCGCTCGGCGGCCACGCGCTCGAGGTGGGCGAGCAGCCTCGCCTCGTGCGCCGGTTCGGGCAGGCCGTGCGTTCGCCAGACGACCATGGGCGTGCGGCACACCATGCACTCGGCGACCCAGCAGTCGTCGTCCTCGTGCAGCCAGTCGGTCATGCGCTCCGCCGTGCAGAGCATGCAGTCATCCCGTGATGGGTCCATCGATCTCCTCGATCGCGTCGCCCGCCTCGATCCCCTGTCGCTCGAACCACCCGGCGTTCGCCTCGATCGCCCACACGTAGGGCTCATCCGAGGTGTACGTCGGACACGGCTCGGTCTCGCACGGTTCCATCTCCAGGATCGTCACGATGCGCCCGCGGTCGTCGACGAACGCGATCGACAACGGGATGAGCGTGTCCTTCATCCAGAACCCACCGGTCTGCGGTATGTCGCCGAAGTCGAAGGCCATGCCTTCGTCGGGCGGAAGCGACGCGACGCCCATCAGCCCCTGACGACGCTCGTCGGGCTCGTCGACGAAGCGTACGTCGAGCGTGGCCCCGCCTTCGAACGTGATCGCGCCCACCGCATCGTCGGGCGCGGGTGGATCGCTCTCCGTGCACGCGACGAGTAGGCAGGCCGTCAGCATCGCTGCGACGAAGGTCCTCACGGCGTCATGGTCGCACGAGCGAACGGCTATGGTTGTCCGCTGTCAGCCCGTGCTTCCCGGATCAGAGTCTTCCGCGCAGATCCCCAACGGCTCGTCTCCGATGCGGGCCACGGCTGCTCGGATCGCGAAGGACCTCGGCATGCCGGACGACGAGGTTCGCGCCCGAGGAGCGCGATTGCTAGTCGGAGTGACGCGGACGGACCGTGCTCGGATCATAGGAAGCTGCGCTCAAGTGAGAACTCAAGGATCGGATTCGAGGTAGGCGGGCGAACACGCTAGCCGCTAGACACGACGCAGCTCCCGATGGTCGGACCCAAACCGGGGCCCGCCAACAGCCCCGGCGGTCGGCGACCTACGGACACCAGTCGAACGTGCAGGCTCCCGAGTTGTCCGGAGGGTCCCCGCGTGTCTCCGGCGCTCACGCCGCACAGGCTCGGCTAGGCCCACTTCCGCATGAATAGAAACATCGTCGCTATGCACAAGCAGACAAAGCCTATGAACATCACTCCGCTATATGGCACTTCAGCAAGCATCTGGATTCCTCCTCCCCATCAAGTCCTCGCGTAGACCCATGGTCCCGCTCGGGTTCATCGGGAGGAGGCCGGGCGACGGGTATCGATCCGGCCCTTCACCAAGGAGTGACGACTCAGAACCCCGGCGCCGACCATGAGCGTGTCCCACATGGTTCGTTGCGGGTTGAGTCGATTGAAGTCTCGAAGCATCTCGTCGCCGCGAAGCTTGAGGCGTCCTTGTTCCGCCTCCGCCTCGTAGTCAGGCCCGATCGAGATCTGCGGTGAAGGTGCGTCGCGCTTGGCCGCGTCTTGACTGATGAGCGCCATGGGCGCCCTCCCTTCCTCGGGGGGCTTCCCACGGCCTCTTCGCAGGGGGTCCCTCTGCTGTTCCTCCATTCTCTCACTAATGCCGATGGGCACGACGAATGTCGGGCTGAAGCCGGTTCAGTACTCAGGAACCATGGCGTCCCCACACCTCGGGGATACCGAGGCCTGAACCCGTCGGGGAGGCGGGGGAGATCGCGGTCGTCGCCATCTGCTCGGTACATCGCGCCGAAGCCGAGGACATGGGATTCGTTGGAGTCCCGGCGCGGTAGACCAGCGATCATCGGCTTCAGCATGGCGGCGCGGCCTCCGGCCCGACGAGAGCGCGGGGTTACGCTTGCCACCGTGGAGACTCGCACCTGGTACACCGAGAGCGCGGAGAACGAGGACACGTGGCGACTCGTGGTTCGGGGAGGCGCCGGCGACCTGGCCGCCTTCGGCCTTGAGTTCGACCTCGGTAGCGTGAGGATGGGCGACGAGGACTGGATCTACTCGCTCGCTGCGTTCCACCACGTCGAGGTGGTGGAGTTCACCCCAAACGAGTGACCCAGACATCAGCGCGTCCCTTCGGTCCGGCATCCTGGACTCCCGGAGGAAGGCCGAGAACTGGCTGGTCCCGTCCAGGTAGGAGCGATCGTCCTCGGGGATCTGTTCGCCGCTTCCAGCGAGAGGCGCCACGACGGCACCAGCACCTGGATGTCGTCTACACTGCCGCTCGTGACCTGTCGATCTGCCGCGTCATCGGATGCCACCTGATGCGCTGTGCATACGGTGTGCCAACCCTCGACGATACATAACCGCAGGTCAGCCGCCGGAGTAGCTCAGTCGGCAGAGCGCCTCCATGGTAAGGAGGAGGTCAGGGGTTCGATTCCCCTCTCCGGCTCCGAGGGACCCTGCTGGTCACCCGCCGGTTGACGAAGTCACTGTCCCTCGCTTCCCTGCACTTCCTTCACGTACTCCCGCATGTGCCGCTCCCAGAGCCGGATCGACGCCTCGGTGAGCCGCGTCCCGCTGTAGGTCTCGTCTTCGTACATCACCGACGCTCCCCGAGGCCACTTGCGCATGGTGCACGTCATCATCTATGGGCGCGAATGGGCGGCTTTCGTTTACATCCGGGCACCGAAGAGGGTGGCCATCGTGGACGGCAGGCCCTGCTGTCCTCCTATGGGAGGGCATCTGTGCTATGCACGAGAGATGGGGGCGGCCGGAAGCGCGGTGGTCGGCAGAGACCAGGAGGTCGCCACTCTCCTCGACTTCCTCGAGACGCCTGGCGCGCTTCCCGCGGCCCTCGTGTTCGAGGGCGAGGCCGGTATCGGCAAGACGACGCTGTGGCGGGCTGGTCTCGAGCACGCGATCGCCCATTCCTATCGCGTGCTGTCATGTCGACCGTCGGGGTCGGAGACCGCGCTCTCCTTCGCGGCCCTCGGCGACCTGGTCGAGCCCGTCCTGGACGACATCCTCATCGAGCTTCCGAACCCGCAGAGGCGGGCGCTCGTGGTCGCCCTGCTCCTCGAGGATGCCGACGGGCCGCCGCCCGACCACCGAGCGATCGCCCTGGCATTCCTCGGCGTCGCACGCGCGCTCTGCAGAGCCGGCCCGGTGGCGATCGCGGTCGACGACGTCCAGTGGCTCGACCCTCCGTCCGCGTTCGTACTCGGATTCGCGCTCCGCCGCATGCGTGACGAACCGATCGCCTTCCTGTTCGCCGTGAGGGCGGGCGAGGCGGACGTGCTCGACCTCGACCGTGCTCTGCCCGAAGAGCGGATCCAGCGGCTCGTCGTGGGTCCGCTGAGCCTGGGTGCGCTTCAACGCCTCTTGAAGGATCGGCTCGGCCTCGTGCTGTCGCGCCCCAAACTGCGCCGCGTCCACGAGCTCTCGGGAGGGAACCCGTTCTTCGCACTCGAGCTCGGTCGCGCGTTCAAGCGCGGAGCGGTCCGGCTCGAGCCGGGCGAATCCCTTCCCAGCAGGCTCGCGGCCCTGGTCGACGACCGGCTCGAGGCGCTCCCGGCGGATACCCGCGCGGCCCTGCTCGTCGCTTCTGCGCTGTCGCGGCCGACGATCGAACTCGTCGGGCGCGCCGGTATCGGGGAGCCAGGAGAGCGACTTGCCCCCGCCCTCGAGGCCAACGTGATCGAGTTCGAGGATGATCGGATCCGGTTCTCCCATCCGCTGCTCGCTTCTGGCGTCTACGGGGCCACCCGTCCCTCGGAGCGGCGCGCGCTGCATCGGCGGCTCGCGGACGCGGTCCCCGATCCGGAAGAGCGCGTGCGGCACCTGGCACTCGCCGCCGAAGGTCCCCATCCGGACGTCGCCTCGGCGCTCGAAGAGGCCGCCACGCGGGCCCATTCCCGCGGTGCGCTGGCGGCCGCGGCCGAGCTCTCCTTGCAGGCTCGGCAGCTGACACCTCTTGATCACGCGGACGAACGCCACAGGCGCGCGATCCAGGCCGGCGGCCGTACGCGTTCGAATCCGGGGACAGCGGCCGGACCCGAGCTCTGCTCGAGGAGACGCTCACGTCCGCGCCGGCGGGCCCGCCACGCGCGCTGGCTCTCTATTGGCTCGGATGTCTCGAGGAGTACGAGGGCGACCGTCATGTTGCCGTCGAGCGGTACAGGGAAGCGCTCGCCGAGGCGGGCGACGATCTCGCCGTGTGCAGCATGCTGGAAGATGGGATCGCGGTTGCCCTTTTCCTCATGCGTGAGGATCTCCCCGCCGCGGCGGCGCACGCGAGAGCCGCGGTCGACTTCGCCGACCGGATCGGCGACGCGTCAGCGAAGATGATGGCGCTCGGGAACCAAGGCCTCATCGATGCCGTGTTGGGTCGTACGGAAGGGAAGGCAACGCTCGAACGCGGGGTGGAGCTGGAGCGGACGCAGGAAGCGGGCGGCGGGATCGGTGGCGCACGTCTGGTGGCAGCTCCGTCGGTGCTCATGCGCGACCGAGCTCACGTGGACCGATGAGTTCGAGAGGGCTCGCACGATCGCTCACGTCCGTGCGCGATCATGCGTACGACCGCGCTGAAGAGAGCTCGCTGCCGTGGATCCTCGGTGAACCTGGGGTTGGTCGAGTTCCTCGCGGGCCGATGGGAGGTAGCGGAGCAGTACGCCCGGGACGGGATCGAGATCGCCGGTCAGACGGGCCAGGAGCCACAGCGTCTGTCGGCACTCGCGGTGCGTTCGCTCGTCGGCGCCTGTCGCGGCGACGTCGAGGAGGCCCGCGCTGACGTCGACACGGTGTTGAGCCTCGCCGACGCCTACGGCGCGATGCTCGCCCGGATCATCGGCTCGACGGCGGTCGGTCTGCTGGAACTGTCCCTCGACCGCCCGGAGGAGGCGCACCAGGTACTCGGACCGCTCGGCGATCGCCTCGAGTCCGGCGGCGTCCGTGAACCGGGTTCGGTCCCGTTCGTCCCCGACGAGATCGAGGCGCTCATCCGTCTCGATCGTCTTGCGGAGGCCGAGGCGCTCCTCGATCGACTCGAGCGGCGCGCCCGGAGGCTCGACCGCGCGTCCGCTCTCGCAGCAGCCGGGCGGTGTCGGGGGCTCCTCGCGGCGACGAGGGGCGATCTCGATGGCGCGCTCGCGTCGCTCGAGCGTGCGATGTCCGAGCACGAGCGCGTGCCGATGCCATTCGAACGTGCCCGCACGCTTCTCGCCCTCGGCTCGACGCGACGACGTGCGAAGCGCCGGCGCGCAGCCCGGGAGTCGCTCGACGAGGCGCTCGCCATCTTCGAGGAGCTCGGCGCGCGTCTGTGGTCGGAGAAGGCGCGAGAAGAGCTCGCCCGCATCGGCGGCCGCCCGAAGCCCACCGGGGATCTGACGCCCACCGAGCGGCGAGTCGCGGCTCTCGTCGCCGAGGGTCGCTCGAACAAGGAGGCTGCCGCCGCGCTGTTCGTGACCGTCAAGACCGTCGAATCGAACCTCTCGCGCGTCTACGCCAAGCTCGGCGGACGGGCTCGCTTCGCAGGAGTCGAGCATCTGCTTGTAGCCCTCCGCTTCGAGCAAGGAGAGGTGTAGCCGCAGGTTCTCCAGGGTCCCCTCCTCACCTATCAGTTCCGAGATTTCGGCGTCGTCGGCCGAATAGGTGATCGCCTGGTCCGCGTTGAAGGCGCCATACGCCTCGACGAAGCTCGTGGCGACCTCCTCCGCTGTCGCATCCACTGGGTTCACGATCGGTGGCTCGTCTGCAGGGGTCGTCGCGTTCTGTCCCGGGCGGGTCACCAGGATCAGCGCGATCGCCGCCACACCGATCGTCGCCGCCACGGCGAACGCTGCGATTCTCCGTCGTCGGGCGAGCTCCGGCCTGCGTTCCTGGTCCCTCCGCGAGCCCTGATCGGGCTCGATCTGCTTCGTCGTCATCTCGAAGACCTCCATCCATCCAGCCATTGCGGGCCGAGTGCTCCGGTGACCGTGTCGATCCGAACATGCCGCTCGCTTTCACCCCAGGTGACCGGGTGTCCAGCCGCCTCCGACGAGAACGACCCGCCACGCCAGCTCTGGACCGTCAGCTCGTCGATGGGCTGCGGCTCGCCGATGCCGTCGCCCATGTCGACGACGAGCCACTGCGTCGGACGCCCGCCCCTCGTCCCGACGTGAAGGCCAACCTGGAGCCGTCGGGCGACCACGTGGGTCGGAGCGAGAGCGCGAGGCAGCAGCCTGGATCGAAGACCATCGTCGGGTTCGAGCCGTCAGACGCGACCGTCCAGATCTGCCCGCTATGCCACCGCCGGACCCGGGTTCCTTGACGGTAGTAGACAGCGGTGGTGTACGCGATCTGGGTGCCGTCCGAGGACACACGCTCACCTCGGGACATCCCGGAACGGGCCGACCGCCTGGGGCCGGAGGACGAAGCAGCTCCGAGCCCTCGGCGTCCAGGACCCGCGCGCCCCATCGTCCACGTCGGGCCCCTGCGGACGGTGCGTCGAGGGCGAGCTTCGTGCCGTCGGGCAACGACTCGATCCCGCCGGGCCACCCGCCGCCGAGCCTCCGCTGACGACCCCTTGATACGTGGCGATCCGCGACCACTCGCCGCTCCCCAGGTCGACCAGGTAGAGAGCGCCGCCTGCCGCGAGCGCGATCCGGCTCCCGTCCGGGGTCCGAGACAACGCGGTGATCTGACCGTCGACCCGTCCCAACGACCGTCGCGTCCCGTCGGACGGATCGAAGACGAAGAGCTCGCTGTCGCATGCGCGCGACACGTTCCCGCGGCCAAGTTGAGGAGGCGTAGGCGACCCCCCTGCCGGCCGGCCCCCACGCCCACACGTGTGGCCGACGTTCGCCGGATGGCACGAGGCGCAGGGACCGGCCACGTGCCGAGGCCCACCTCCCGCGCCGACGACCCAGAGCCCGCCTCGGCGCGCGGCAGGACTCCCGGATCGCCCCCAGAGCAGGACACTTCGAACGCCACCCACCAGCCGTCCGCCGACCAGGCCGCGCGGCCGAGAGCGGCGCGGCCAGCCGCCGCGAACGTAGCCGCAATCGATGACGGCTGAAGTGTCCGCGAAGAGACGGAGCTGACCCGTCCCCGGATCCTGGGCGGCGAGGTCGACCGCGGAGGATCCTGCCATCTCCGCGAACTCGATGAGCTCTCCGTTCCGGCGCGGACCGGCCGACGCCAGTGGGGCTCGGTCTGGGCTCGGCGGGACGAGGAGGCGCGGCCCGGAACGCCGACCAGAGAATCGCGAGTGCTCCGAGGAAGACGACGAACGCGACGACGGCCGCTACCAACCGTTTCCGAGGGAGTCCGCCAGGCCCTCCGTCGGGTGCCGGCAACTCGGTCGGCCCCGGCCGGGTCGCCCGGCTCTCGATCTCAGCCCACAGGTCGGGTCGAGGGAACCCTTCGAACTCACGATTGAGCTCCTGCTTCAGTCCCATGACACGTCCTCCCCGAGGAGCTCCTTCAGCCGGTTCCGCGCGCGATGCAGGTGGACCCGGGCAGTGGATGCGCTCGAGGCCGAGCGCTTCGGCCACCTCGGTGACCGGCCGGTCGGCGTAGTAGCGCAAGAGCACCGCGGCGCGCTGGCGTTCGGGCAACGCGCGGATCGCGGCGAGAACCCGCGTATCGGCGACCTCGGGTTCGTAGGCGCGTTCCGGCACGTCGGGAGAGAGCCTGGACCGTC
The DNA here is from genome assembly GCA_963734685.1 of uncultured Actinomycetes bacterium. GTDB lineage: Bacteria > Actinomycetota > UBA4738 > UBA4738 > HRBIN12 > JAOUEA01. The sequence continues at coordinate 109,596 of CAVTIC010000002.1, forward strand.
GCTTCAGCTCGCCGGCCGCCAGCCGGAAAGCAGCGGTCCAGACCCAAGCGGTCGCATCCCGCACGTCGTCCCCACGGCGGAGCAATTGGGCGAAGGCCTCAGCGACGGCGTCGTCTGCGACGCCACGATCGCCCGCGTACGCGAACACGGCCGACCACACCCGACCGCCCTCGATCCCGGTACAGGCGTTCCACGCTCGCCGAGGCCACCTGCGCATCCTGCACGTCATCATCTATGGGCGCGAATGTGGCGGCTTTCGTTTACATCCGGTCGGCAGGGAGGAGGAACGCGCAGCCCTCTTCGCGTTCCTCCAGACGCGGCCGGCCCTTCCCGCGCCTTCGTGCTGGAGGGCGAAGCCGGGATCGGCAAGACCACGCTGTGGCAGCAGGGGCTCGATCGGGCCTCCGCCCTCTCCTACCGGGTACTTTCGTGCAGGCCGTCGGGAACGGAGACGCGGGTCTCGTTCGCAGCCCTGGGCGATCTGCTCGAGCCCGTCGTCAACGATGTACTCCCCGCGCTCCCGGAGCCGCAGTGTCGCGCGCTCGCCGTGGCCCTGCTCCTGGAGGATCCCGCGGGGACGGGGCCGAGCCAGCGGGCGATCGCGCTCGCGTTCCTCGGAGTGATCCGCGCGCTCGCCGAAAGAGAACCGGTCGCCATCGCGGTCGACGACATCCAATGGCTGGATGGATCTTCCTTATTCGTGCTCGAGTTCGCACTTCGACGCCTGCAAGAGGAACCCGTTGCCGTTCTCCTCACCATAAGGGCGAGCGAAGCTGAAACCTCGGTCGGCCTCGATCACGCCTTCCCAGAGGACAGGATCCAACGGATGAGCGTGGAGCCGCTGAGCCTGGGAGCCATCCACCGGCTCCTCAACAACCGGCTCGGGCTCGTTCTGTCGCGCCCCAGGCTGCGCCGCGTCCACGAGCTCTCGGGAGGGAATCCGTTCTGCGCGCTCGAGCTCGGTCGCGCGTTCAAGCGCGGAGCGATCCGGATCGAGCGGGGCGAATCCCTTCCCGGTAGACTCGCGGCCCTGGTCAACGACCGGCTCGTGGGGCTCCCGGCGGATACCCGCGAGGCCCTGCTCGTCGCTTCTGCTCTGTCGCAGCCGACGATCGAACTCGTCGGGCGTGCCGGTATCCGGGAGCCAGCGGATCGACTCGCTCCCGCCCTCGAGGGCAACGTGATCGAGGTCGAGAATGGTCGGATCCGGTTCTCGCACCCGATGCTCGCTTCTGGGGTCTATGCGGCGATCCGCCCTTCGGAGCTGCGCGCGCTGCATCGACGGCTCGCGGACGCGGTGCCTGACCCGGAAGAGCGCGCGCGACACCTCGCACTCGCCGCCGAGGGGCCGAAAGCGGATGTCGCTTCAGCGCTCGAAGAGGCCGCTAGGCGGGCCCATTCCCGCGGCGCCCTAGAGGTTGCCACCGAGCTCTCCTTGCAGGCGCGCCAGATGACACCTCCTGATCGGGAAGATGAACGGCGTGAGCGAGCGATCCAGGCGGTGGCCTACGCGTTCGAGTCAGGGGAAAGCAGCCGAGCCCGGGCTCTGCTCGAGGAGACGCTCACGTCCGCACCGGCGGGCCCGCCGCGCGCGCTGGCGCTCTACTGGCTCGGCTACCTTCAGGAGTACGAGGGCGACCGTCGACGGGCAGTCAAGCTCTTCCACAGCGCGCTCCTCGAGGTGGGTGACGACGAAGCTCTTCGCTCGCGGATCGAGGGCGAGCTCGCGAGCGCACTCTTCCTCATGCGGAGGGACCTTGCTCGCGCCGCCCAACACGCCGAAACGGCGGTCTCCTTGGCGGAGCAGAACGGAGATGTCCCAGCACTGGTCGTTGCGCTTGCCCAACAGGGATTGGCCGACGCGATCATCGGGCGATCCGAGTGGAGGGACGCTCTCCGTCGTGGGATCGACTTGGAGCGGGAGGCGGAGTCGATCCCGCTCACCGAAACATCCTCGTTCGGGCTGGCAGCCATCCTCACCTGGACAGACGAGTTCGACGAGGCCCGCAGGATCTTCCGCTCCTTGCGCGAGCGCGCAGATGAACGAGCCGAGGAGGGCGCACTCCCCTGGATCCTGGCGAATCTCGGTCTCGTCGAGTACCTCGCTGGCCGTTGGGAGGAGGCGAGCCGGTGCGCCGAGGAGGGGAGCGAGATCGCTCTGCAGACCGGCCAGGGGCCGCAGGGTCTCTTCGCCAAGGGCGTGCGAGCGCTCGTCCGCGCCGCGCGTGGGGACGAGGGTGCGCGGTCCGACGCTGAGGCCGCGCTCGCGAGTGGGGAGAAGGGCGGGGTGATGGTCGCCGGCATCTTGGGCGCCTCCGCCCTGGCCGTGCTCGAGCTCTCGCATGGGTACCCAGAGCTGGTTCACGCCCTGCTCGGTCCACTCGGCGAGCGGCTGGAGAAGGCCGGAGTGCGTGAGCCCGGCTCGGTTCGTTTCCTACCTGACGAGATCGAGGCGCTCATCGATCTCGATCGCCTCGCGGAAGCCGAGGCGCTCCTCGCTCGCCTCGAGCGGCGCGCCCGGAGGCTCGACCGCGCGTCCGCACTCGCCGCAGCCGCCCGGTGCCGAGGTCTCCTGGCAGCGGCCGGGAGCGATCTCGATGGTGCGCTCACGTCGCTCGAACGTGCGATGTCCGAGCACGAGCGTGTGTCGATGCCGTTCGAACGTGCCCGCACGCTTCTCGTCCTCGGGTCGACGAGACGGCGCGCGAAGCGCAAACGAGAGGCCAGAGACGCTCTCGACGAGGCGCTGTCGATCTTCGAGGACCTCGGCGCGCGTCCGTGGTCAGGGAAGACGCGAGAAGAACTCGCTCGCATCGGCGGACGCCCGAGGGCCACGGGGAGCATGACGCCCACCGAGCGGCAAGTCGCCGCGCTGGTCGCCGAAGGCCGCTCGAACAAGGAGGTGGCCGCCGCGCTGTTCGTCACCGTCAAGACCGTCGAGTCGCACCTCTCAAGGGTCTACGCCAAGCTCGGAGTTCGCTCGCGTACCGAGCTCGCCCATCGCCTCACGGCCGAGACTCGGGGTACGAGGCGAGTAAACCCTAGAGGTTCCTCCGATTCCTCGCGGCAGCACGCCGCCTACCGTGCCACTCGTGGGATCTCGACCCAAGGAGGTGCTCCCATGGGAACCAAGCTCAAGCTCGCAGCTGTCGTTGCGTGCCTGTTGGGGTTCGTCGGCGTCACGGTCGCCGCGGCCGGCTCACCCCGCACCGATGACCGGGGATCCGTGACGACGCTGCACCTGGTGGCCAAAGAGGTCGACTCGACCTTCCTCGACCTCGGCGACACAGACTTCAGCGTGGGGGATCAGTTGGCGTTCTCCAACGATCTCTACCACGCAGGCAAGAAAGTCGGCAAGGACGCTGGATGGTGCGTTGTCGCCCGCCTGACGGCGAGCGGGGCCTCCACGTTCAAGTGCGTGGGCAGCAATGCCTTGCCCGGAGGTCAGATCACCGTTCAGGGCCTCGTCACCTACGGTCCAACGGAGGAGATCAAGGCCGAGCCGTATCGGTTCGCCATCACGGGAGGCACCGGGAGGTATCGGGAAGCCGACGGCGAAGTCAGGATCGAGGAACTTGGCGGCGGAGTGATCGACCTCACGTTCATCGTCGGCTGACGAAGCGGCGCGGCGGGCTGGGACTTGCCGAACGTGGCCCTTCCTGGGCACGACCCTCAGATGGCGGCGACCACGTTCCTCGTTGAGTCCTACGTGCCGAAGCGAGCGGATGCGGCGCCGAGCGAGCTCGCGAACAGGCTCGGCGCCGCCGCCGACGCGCTGGCACTGGACGTCCACTTCCTACGGGCCATCTCCGTCCCCGAAGACGAGATGTGCTTCTACCTGTTCGAGGCACCCTCCGTCGAGGCGGTGCGGCAGGTGGCCGAGCGAGCGGGACTTCGCCACGAACGGATCGTCGAAGCGGACCCGTGAAGGAGGCTGGACGATCGATGGGTGAAGGAGGAAGACCGATGGATCCAGAGGTGGCCGAGGTCTTCGCCGGGCACAAGAGCCGCCCGGGGGTCGGGGTGCTCGTCGTCGTCGTGGTCGCCGCCGCGCTCGGCATCGTCGCGGGCCGGTGGCTCACAGACATCCGCGAAGACGGACCGGTCCTCGTCTCGGCCGATCACGCGGACGTAGGCCCATCCGATGCTCTCGGGAGGCCGGCACTCCCACACGGGACGGGCAGGAGCGAGCTGGTGGCGTGGGGTCTGCTGCAGGCCGCACCGGAGTGCCAACCGGCTGTGGAGATGTCGGGAGCACCGATCGCCACGCGGGGCGAGTTCCTCCAGGAGGCTCGGGAGCTCGTGAGTGCCAGGTCCGAGGCCGGGTACGAGAACGTGACGTTGCGAGTCAAGCGGTCGGGAGAGCGGGTCTTCGGGGTCCTCTACTACGAGGAGTGCACATGAGCGTTGCATGGGGTCGAGCTGGGTTCCGATGGTTCACGCACCACGATGCATCGCCATCGCCATCGCCATCGTGTCCTGGTCGGCGGACGGGACGACGCACGCCGTCGTGCACGGCCTCGGAGGGACGATCGGCTGGCCGGTTCGCCTGGTGAAGTTCCGGTCGGTCATGCCCTTGCAGGTCTTCCCCGCGTTGAGGCAGGCGGTGACGAGGTCCTCGAGGGCGTCCTGATTCCATGTGTTCCAGAAGTCCGAGTGGAGCGAGCGTCCTGCACTGGTGCCGAACATCTCATCAGACGACAAGCTGTACTTCCTGCCGTTCTCGACTTCCCAGGTGAAATGCATCGAGAGGCGGGGGACCTGGATCGGATGGGTCGCCGGGCACCTCGCGCCATCGGGATAGGCCATGTGTCTGCGGTGATCGAACGAGTCGAGCGCGACCCCGTCCCAGCAACTCGGGAACACGATGTGGGCCTTCACATAGTCGCCGGGCCGCTTCGTGCAGTTGGGGATCCTCGCCTGGTACGGGGCGGCGTCGTCACACGACCAGCCGACGACCTTGTCGGTGCCCGTCCGCACGAGAGGCGCGCCGGCAACGATCCGTAAGTCCTGTGGGAAGGCCACGATCGATCCGGACCGGCTCGAGGACGCACGGTAGTAGGCGTTCGCACTCCGCAACTCGACCACGCGGCCTCTGGGGTCGAGGAGCGCGGGCGCCCAGTAGGCCGAGGTATCCGGGGACAGCTTACAGGTCGTGTCGGCCGAGATCATCTCGTCGTAGATGCTGTCGGCCTTCGTGGCGACGTTCGCGACGAACTGGTGGAGGTGACCGGCGCCGGGCTGACCGAATGCGACGATCGGATCGGCGCTTCGGACCCCGGCGTCACGGCAGCCGGTGATCGAGAACACGCCGGAGCGAGCGGAAGCGGGGGTCGCGGAGGCTCCGAGGAACAGGGCAGCGACCGACGCCATGGTGACGGTCAATCCGATAGCCCGTTTCATACTCTCCCTCCGCAAGGACCGAGCCTTCGTTCACTCGAGCGGTCGTGCTCGAGTGACTCATCGTGTTGGGAGCTTCGGAGGAGCGGCGTGTGCACTTGAGGTCGAAGGTCCCGCATCGCAGTGCGGTCGTGGTCGCGCGGGACGAGTCACGAGGGAGGCGGAAGCGATGAACGACGGGTTCGACGTGATCGTGATCGGAGCCGGTCCGCCGGGTGAGAACGCGGCCGGGCGGTGTGCCGACGCGGGACTCAGCGTGGCGATCGTGGAGTCGCGCCTCGTGGGCGGCGAGTGCTCCTTCTGGGGATGCATCCCGAGCAAGACGTTGCTCCGACCGGGCGACGTGGTCGCGGCGGCGCGACGGGTTCCCGGCGCGGCCGAGGCGGTCACCGGGCCGATCGACGCTGTCGCCGCGTTCGCGCAGCGTGACTACATGACCAGCTCGTGGAGCGACCGCACGCAGACGCCCTGGCTCGACTCCAAGGGCATCGAGCTCGTGCGCGGCCACGCCAGGCTCGCGGGGGAGCGCACGGTCGAGGTCGAGACCGATTCGGGTCCGCGACGCCTGTCCGCGACGAAGGCGGTCGTGCTCGCGAACGGCACGACCCCGGTGATGCCGCCGATCGACGGGCTGGCCGACGTCGGCGCGTGGGACAACCGCGACGCGACCTCGACGAGCACGGTGCCGCGGCGGTTCCTCGTGCTCGGGGGCGGCCCGATCGGTGCCGAGCTCGCCCAGGCGTTCCGGCGCCTCGGCTCCGAGGAGGTCACGGTCGTGGAAGGCGGCCAACGCCTGCTGGCTCGTGAGGAGCCGTTCGTCGGCGAGGAGCTCGCCTCGGCGTTCGACGCCGAGGGCATCGTCGTGCGGACCGGTGTGAGCGCGACCGCCGCGACACGCGACGAGCGTGGTGTTCGGCTGACCCTCGAGCGACGGTTCCACGGTCGAGGGCGACCAACTGTTGGTCGCCGTGGGCCGGCGCGCGAACACCGGCGACGTCGGGCTCGACACGGTCGGGCTCGACCCGGCCGATCGGATCGCGGTCGACGAGCGGCTGCGCGTGCGCGGAGTGCCGGGGGAGTGGCTCTACGCGGTCGGCGACGTGGCCGGGCTCGCCCAGCTCACGCACATGGGCAAGTACCAGGGGCGGCTCGCCGGCGACGTGATCGCCGGGCGCGACGCCGTCGACGAGTCCGACCACCGGGCGGTGCCGCGGGTGACGTTCACCGATCCACAGGTGGCCGCCGTCGGCCCGACGGAGGCCGAGGCGCGCGAGCGCGGGCGTCGACGTGCGCGTGCTCCGCGTGGGCACCGGCGACGTCGCGGGCGCGTACGTGCGCGGCAACGACATCGCCGGCACGAGCCAGCTCGTGATCGACGACTCCCGACGCGTGGTCGTCGGCGCCACCTTCACCGGACCCGACGTGCAGGAGATGCTGCACGCCGCGACGATCGCGATCGTGGGCGAGGTGCCGCTGGAGCGGCTGTGGCATGCCGTGCCGGCGTTCCCGACGGTGAGCGAGGTCTGGCTCCGCCTGCTCGAGGCCTACGGGCTCTGAGCCCTCGGGGGGGGGGCGCGCGGGCCGCGGGAGGCCGTCGCCGTCGCACCCACCGACGCACACCGCGATCCCCGAGGGGCCGCTCCCACTTGGACCGTGTCCACGACAGCGTCCGTGTCGGGGTCGATCTGCGAGACGGTGTCATCCAGCGTGTTCGCGACCCACACGGCGTCCGCGCTCACAGCCAGTGACCCCGGCGAGTTGCCCACGCTGACCGTCTTGGTGACCCTGTTCGTGGCAGGGTCGATCCGAACAACCGTGGTCGATCCGGCCAGCCCCACCCACACGCTGCCGAACCCGACCGCGATCCCTCGCGGGTCGAGTCCGACCGGGATCGTCTCGACGACGTCGCCACGGTTCGGGTCGATGCGCGAGATCGTCCCGTCGAACCGGTTGGTCACCCACACGGCTCCCTCGCCGGCCGCGATGCCCGCCGGGCCGTCCCGACCGGGATCGGTTCCCCAACCGGCGCGTTCGTATCGGGGCTGATCCGTGAGACGGATGGCCCGCCGCTCTCCACGACCCACACAGCGTCGAACCCGACAACGATCCCCGTCGGGTCCTCGCCTACCTGGATGGTGTCGCGGACCTCCCGCTGTGACGGTTCGATCCGCGTGACGGTCCCGGCGTCGGGATTGGTCACCCAAACGGCGCCGGCCGACGCGGCAACCGACCCAGGTCGCTCCTCGAGTCCGAGCGTCGCGATGACGTCGCCGGATCCCGGGTCGAGGACGCCGATCGAGTTCGGGTCGATCTCCGAACCTTCTCCGGCCCTGCGAGCCAGCGGGACGGTGACCAGGGCGGCGAGCAGGGCGAACGCGATCACTGCCGCGACGACGTTCCGCCGCCGGTGACGAGGCCGGCGGGGGGGCGGTCGACCGGACGAATGGGGCGATCGCCTCGGCGGCGTCCCGGTCCTCAGAACGAACCGCGACCACGTGGACCGGCTGATCGAGGCCCTTCGAGCTCCGCCTCGCCACGCTCGGTGAATCTCACGCCGTCGACCCGTCGGGCGAGGTGGACGATCTCCCGGCTCGCGAGCACCTCGCCGGCGCGCGCCAGGGAGCAGAGCCGTGCGGCGACGTTCAGAGCGCCGCCCCGGTAGCCGCCCTCCACGGGCACGGCCTCGCCGGCGTCGAGTCCGATCCCCACCGTGAGCGGAAGGGATGGGTCGGCGATCGTCTCTTCGACGAACCGTTGCTGCAGGGCCACCGCGCCACGGATCGCCCAGCGCGGCGACCCGAAGACGACCAGGGCCTCGTCACCGCGGAGCTCGAGCACGTGCCCCCGGTGGTCCTCGACCACCGCGCGAGCCACCTGGGCGAAGCGCCCAGCAAGACGTGCGGCCCCCTCGTCCCCCCGCTCCTGCGTGAACGACGTGTAGCCACGTACGTCGGCGATCAGGAACGCATGGACATCGGCGTCACCGCTGGCGCCCGCCTGGCGCTGACGAGCACCCGGCGGCTCGTCCACCGGCGGCGACCTGCCATCCGGCGGAACACTCACGCGTCGAGTATCGACCTTTGCCGCTCCCGGCGCGACCCGTGAGGTGCAGGAAGCTCCAGCCGCACCGGGAGTGTCTTCGAGGAGACCGTAGGTCCGCGTCCTGTCCGCTCGCTCCGGAGGTCGGCGCGATACCCTGCCCCCCGTGTCCGCCACGAGGATCGCGATCTCGCTCTCGTTCGTCGCCGGTCTCGCCGGTGCGGCACAGGCCTCGGTCTCGGGCGCGCTCGGCAAACGCGTCGGCAGCGTGCAGGCGGCCGCGTTCGGCGCGATCCTCGCGGCGGCGATCCTGGTCGCCCTCGCGATCGCCGTCGGGCGCGGCGGCAGCATCGCCGACGTCGTGCGTCAGCCGGCGTGGCTGTGGATCTCGGGCGTGTTCGGCGCCGGGATCGTGCTGACGCTCGCCTACGCCCCGCCGCGCATCGGCACCTTCGCCACCGTCGCGCTGATGATCGCCGGCCAGCTGCTGGCGGGCGCGGCGATCGACGCCTTCGGCTGGCTCGGCACCGAGCGCATCCCGATCACCGCCACGAGGGCGATCGGTCTGTTGCTGCTGACGGCCGGAGCGGCGCTCACCCTGAAACGCTGACGCTCAGGGCCGCACGTCGCGCACGTACCCGTTTCGCCCCCCCGCCAGGTCGATCGTCTCCTGCGAGGGAGCGACCTCGAGCTCCTGCCACAGCTGTCGCTCCAGCAGGCGAAGGTGCTGCACGGCCTGAGCGTGGTTGCCTTCGGAGATGTAGGCGCGCATCAGTGCCCGATGGGCCGACTCCCGCAGCGGCTCTGCTTCGATCGCGAGCAGACCGCACTCCACCGCCTCGGCGTGGTCGCCGGACGCGGTGAGCTGACCGCACAGCCGCTCGAGGGCGTGCAGGCGCAACTCGCGGAACCGTTCCCGATCGAAGACCAACCATTCGTCGTCCCAGTCGGGGAGCAGATCGCCGCTGAGGGCGCTCGCCGCGGCCATCGCCTCGTCCCGCCCGATGTCGCCGCTCAGCACTCGACGAGCCAGGCAGTCGCTCTCGCGGACGTCCACCGACACGTTCGGCGCGAGGCGCAGCGATCCGCCGACGGGCTGAACGATCCGATAGGTGGTGCCACGGAGCCGCCAGAGCGCGGTGCGCAGGTTCGCGAGCGCGTGGTGATGCTCGACGTCGGGCGAGAGGATGCCCGCGGCTCGCGACCGATCCACCGTCTCGTCGCGCACGGCGAGCAGTGCGGCCAGACGCTGTGCCATCAGCGGCAATCGAGCGGTGGCGCCACCGCGAGAAAGCTCGAAGGATCCGATCAGGCGCAGGCGCGCTCCCGGTGCCTGTGCCTCTTCCACTTCCGACTGTCGTACCAGCATGAGCCATCACCGTTCTCTTCAGGGGGGAAGGTTCCCCTGAAGGGACGATGTCCTCGTGCGGGTCTCGGCTCCCGCCCGAGGGGCTCGCCCGCCCCGGGGTGATGCGTCGTACACGAGCGTTCTACCCCGAAGCAACAGAGATGCGCAAGAGGCAACATGGCTCACGTTCGGTAGGTCTTCTGACTCTGAGCCTTCCTCGCGTGACGCTCGTGTGACGAGATGAAGACGGAACGTCCACGCCTTCTCGACGCAGCCGCGACGACGACGCTCCACGCTGCCATCAGGTGGCCCGGGGTGCCGCCCCGCCGATGTCGGCGGAGGCCCATACGGAAGAAGGGGGATTCACATGGCGACATCGATGGGGCGGAAGCGCCGTCGTGGAGTAGCGGTCCTGGGCGCGGTCGCCGCGCTCACGATCTACCTGGTGGGTGCGGCGGTGCCCGCGAGTGCAGCGCAGACGTGCGTCGTGAGTGGCACGGCCCCGAGCCAGACGCTGACGGTGACGTTGAGCGGGGCCGACACGACCACCCTCGCGGTGACCGCGACGAACATCACCGTCACACCCGTGACGGGTGTCCCGGGCCTTACCTGAAGGCCGACGTGTCCGCGATCGTCGTGAACGCGGACACCCTGGCAGATGTCGAGAACCAGACCGTGACGATCGATGGGTCGGCCGGCGACTTCACGGCCAGCATCACCGTGAGTCTCGGAGCGGGGGTCGACACGGTCAACGTCAATGGCACATCCGGGCGCTGATGCGATCACAGTCGACCTCGGTGACGGCAATGATGATTTCAACGGGACCAGTGCAGGCGCCGTTACGGTCAACGGCGGCAGCGGTAGCGACACGATCGACGCCGGTGACGGCGCCGACACGATCGACGCGGGTACCGGCGACGACGCCGTGAACGGTGGAGCTGGCGACGACACCGTGGCCGGTGGCACCGGGATCGACGTACTTAACGGGGAGGCCGACCGCGACACCCTGTCCGGCGGCGCCGACGCCGACACGCTCAACGGCGGTGAGGGCAAGGACACGCTCGTTCCTGGTGAAGGCGACGACGTGGTCAACGGAGACGCCCACAAGGACACCGTCTCGTTCGCCGACGCGACCGAAGCGGTCGACGTCGACCTGAGCGGCGATCCGGGCACCTCCTCGACGGGGGCAGACGACGACACCCTGTCCAGCGTCGAAGACGTCATCGGCTCCACGTTCGTCGACACGATCCGCGGCACCACCGGGAACAACGACGTCAGTGCCGGCAAGGGCAACGACGCAGTCCGGGGCGCCGGTGGCGACGACAACATCCACGGCGGTGGCGGCAAGGACAGCCTGCGCGGTGGCGATGGTGACGACGATCTGTTCGGCCAGGGCGGCGCCGACGCCCTGTACGGCGGATCCGGCACCGACCTCTGCAAGGGCGGCAAGGGCAAGGACACCACCGCCGGATGTGAGTGATCGCTCACATCCAGCGTTTCCCCCGAGAGGGCCGGCCTTCGGGCCGGCCCTCTCGTTCGTGGGCTCCGAGCCTATGCCGACCGATCACGGCGCCGGTAGAATGGTGAACCGCACCCGCGAGGCGGCGTAGCTCAGGGGCAGAGCAAGCGGCTCATAATCGCTGTGTCGGTGGTTCGAGTCCACCCGCCGCTACTACGTTCCAACTGAACCGAGAACCCAACCCCCAGGGGATCGATGTCGTGAACGCTTCCCAGCCATCCGGCCAGCCATCCGGTCAGAGATCCGGACCCTTCCGCTACCTCGCGATCGCGGGCGTCGTCCTCGCGGTGGCGGTCGTGGGCGTCATCGTCTGGACGAACGCGGGCGGGAACGACACCGAGCCGACGCCGCCGCTCGAGACGACGTCGGTGCCTCCGCCCTCGGGTCCGAAGCGACCAGGTCGTGGTCGCGGTCGGCGACATCGCCTGCGACCCGAGCGACTCCGACTGGGACCAGGGCACGGCGACGGAGTGCGGGCAGGTCGCCACCTCCGACCTCGCGCTCTCGCTGGATCCCGACGCGGTGCTCGCGCTCGGCGACCTGCAGTACGAATGCGGCGGATACGAGGCGTACCTCGCCTCGTACGACCCCTCGTGGGGTCGGCTGAAGGACATCACGCACCCCGCGCCCGGCAACCACGAGTACAACGCGGCCTCCGAGACCGATGGCACCGACTGCTCGCCGACGACCGACGCCGCCGGCTACTACCGGTACTTCGGAGCGGCCGCAGGCGACCCGTCCCAGGGGTGGTACAGCTTCGACCTCGGCGCGTGGCACGTGATCGCGATCAACTCGAACTGCAACAAGCTCGGCGGGTGCGGCGGGAACTCGCCCCAGGGCGAGTGGCTCGCCGCCGACCTGGCCGCCGACGACGCGGCGTGCACCCTGGCCTACTGGCACTATCCGCGCTTCAGCTCCGGCTACCACGGCAACACGGATTCCATGGGGATCCTGTGGGAGATGATGGTCGACGGGGGCGTCGACGTCGTGCTGACCGGGCACGACCACGACTACGAGCGGTTCGTTCCGCTCGACGCCGCGCAGCAGCCCGACCCCGATGGCATCCGCTCGTTCGTGGTCGGCACCGGCGGGAAGAGCCTGAGGCCGTTCGAGACGCTGGAGCCCGGCAGCGAGGTCCGCATCGCCGACACCTTCGGTGTGATGCGTCTGACGCTCGGCGAGACGAGCTTCGGGTGGGAGTTCCTGCCCGTCTCGGGAGGGGCGCCGCTCGACGAGGGCGCAGGCGCCTGCCACTGAACGGTTCCGCTAAGCTGAACCGTTCCCGACACCCGAAGCACCGAGACGAAGGAATCGCGATGTCGAAGAAGAAGTTCGAGCGGACGAAGCCCCACGTCAACATCGGCACGATGGGCCACATCGACCACGGCAAGACCACCTTGACCGCGGCGATCACCAAGCGCCAGGCCGACAAGGGGCTCGCGCAGTTCACCCCGTTCGACGAGATCGACAAGGCGCCCGAGGAGCGCGAGCGCGGCATCACGATCGCGATCGCCCACGTGGAGTACGAGACCGAGAACCGCCACTACGCCCACGTCGACATGCCCGGGCACGCCGACTACGTGAAGAACATGATCACCGGCGCCGCCCAGGTCGACGGCGCGATCCTCGTCGTCAGTGCCGCCGACGGCCCGATGCCCCAGACCCGCGAGCACGTCCTGTTGGCCCGCCAGGTAGGGGTGCCCTACATCGTCGTGGCCCTCAACAAGTGCGACATGGTCGACGATCCCGAGCTCCTGGAGCTCGTCGAGCTCGAGGTCCGCGAGCTGTTAGCCGGCTACGAGTTCCCCGGCGACGACGTCCCGGTGATCCAGGTGAGCGCCCTCAAGGCCCTCGAGGGCGACGAGGCCTGGATCGCGAAGGTCGACGAGCTGCTCGAGGCGTGCGACACCTACATCACCGAGCCCACCCGAGACACCGACAAGCCCTTCCTGATGCCGATCGAGGACGTCTTCTCGATCACCGGCAGGGGCACGGTCGTCACCGGCCGCGTCGAGCAGGGCAAGCTCGCGAAGATGTCGGAGATCGAGATCGTCGGCATCAAGGACACCCGCAAGACCACCGCCACCGACCTCGAGATGTTCCGAAAGCTCCTGGACGAGGTCGTGGCCGGGGACAACGTCGGGATCCTGCTCCGCGGCATCGACAAGGACGAGGTCGAGCGCGGCCAGGTGCTCGCCACGCCGGGCTCGATCACCCCGCACACGAACTTCAAGGGCCAGGTCTACATCCTGTCCAAGGACGAGGGCGGGCGCCACACGCCGTTCTTCAACGGCTACCGGCCCCAGTTCTACTTCCGCACGACCGACGTCACCGGCTCGGCGGCCCTGCCCGAGGGCGTGGAGATGGTGATGCCCGGTGACAACGTGGAGATGACGGTCGAGCTGATCGCCCCGATCGCCATGGAGGAGGGCCTGCGCTTCGCGATCCGCGAGGGCGGTCGCACCGTGGGCGCCGGTCGCGTGACGGAGATCGTCAAGTAAGCTCGGCGGGCATCTCGCCCGGAGCTCGCACGAACGAGGAACCCCGATGGCCAAAGCCGACAACCGCCCGAAGATCGCGCTCGCCTGCACCGAGTGCAAGCGCCGCAACTACAACACGGTCAAGAACAAGGTGAACGACCGCGACCGCCTCGAGCTGAAGAAGTACTGCCGCTGGTGCCGGTCGCACACCCTGCACCGCGAGACCCGCTGACGGGTCCCGTTCACTCCTGCGCGGGTGGCTCGCCCTCGGGTGCGGGTTCCGGCTCGGGTTCGCCCTCCGGCGTGAGCTCGACGGTACGAACCTTGCCGTAGCGGATCGCGGCGACGATCGCATCGAGCTTGGAGTGCACGCCGAGCTTGGTCAGCACGTTCTGCGTGTGGGTCCGCAGCGTGTGCTTGCTCATGCCGAGCTCACGCGCGATCGCCTCCGGCGTGTCGCCGTCGGCCATGTGTTGCAGGATCTCGAGCTCCCTCGGCGTCAGGCGCTCGATGCGTTGGGCGAGGTTGCCGTCCTGCGCTCGCCGGCGCCGGAGCCGGCGCAGCGACTCCTCGACCTCGGCGCTCGTGTGCAGCGGTTCCCCTCGGTAGGCACGGCGGATCGCGTCGGCCAGCCCTCCGACCGCCTCGGTCTTCTTGAGGAATCCGCGAGCGCCCGCCTGGATCGCACGGGCGAGCGAGACCTCGTCGGATTGCCCGGACAGGATGATGACCGACGTGCCGGTCGTCTCGTCGTGGATGCGCCGTGTGGCCTCGATGCCGTCGACGCCCGGCATCTGCAGATCCATCAGCACGATGTCGGGATGTTCCTTCGAGGCGGCGTCGATCGCGGCCTGGCCGTCGGTGACGACCTCGATCACGCTCAGGTCCTGTTCCTGGTCGAGGGCCACTTCCAGCGCCTCGCCGAAGGAACGATGGTCGTCGGCGATCATCACGGTGATCGGCGCGCGGGCCCCCCCCTGTTTCGGCATCGCGGTGCATCGTAGGTCGACTGCGGAAACGTTTCACGCACCTCGGGCAAGTTGTGCCCGGTGGGGCCTCGCGGATACGGTGCGCGCCGTGAACCCCGAGGCCGAAGGCACCACCTATCCCGACGTCGAGTTCGTGGTCGATCCCGAGCGCGTTCGGGCGTTCCGGACGGTGTTCGGGCAGACCGAGGGCGTGCCGCCGACGTTCCTCACGGCCGCCGAGTTCAGCGTGTTGCCACGGGTCGTCTCCGACCCGGCGCTCGGCCTCGATTTCTCGCGGGTGCTGCACGGCGGGCAGAGCTACGAGCTCGTGCGGCCGCTCCGAGAGGGGGAGAGACTCACCGTGCGCGCCCGGATCGACTCGGTGCGGATCCGCGCGGGCACGGGCTTCGTGGTGATCGCGATGGATCTGTTCGACGAGGGCGGCGACGACGTCGCGCACACGCGCTCGACGATGGTCGAACGGGCCGACGCATGAGGCGGCCCGTCGGCGAGGTCTCGATCGGGCAGGAGCTGCCCGAGCTGCGCCGAGTGGTCACGCGCGAGGACGTGAAGGCCTACGCGGACGCCGGCGGCGACCAGAACCCGCTGCACCAGGACGACGCGTTCGCCCGCAGCGTGGGGTTCGACGGGGTGATCGCCCACGGCATGTTCACGATGGGCCACATGGCCGCGTGCGTGGTCGCGTGGGCGGGCGACGCCGCTGCGGTCACCGGCATCTCCGCGCAGTTCCGGGCGACGGTGTCGATGGGGCAGGAGATCGTCGCCGGCGGCAGGGTGCGCGCGGTCGATCCCGCGGCGGGGACCGCGACGCTCGAGCTCTGGGTCTCGAGCGAGCGCGACGGCGTGCAGGAGTGGCCGATCAAACGGGGTGAGGCGACGGTGCGTCTCGGCTGACCGAGGTCGTGGTCACGGGCCCGGTGAGTGTTCATGGATGGTGATGGCGGCCTCGCGCGCCCCGGCAGGTGCCGCAGACTTCACAACAGCCGGTCTTTGGACCACAACACCGAACGTACGAATGGTCGTATGCACTCAGGCCTTTGCCAGAGCACAAGAGAGCTGCTGGTCGCAGGTCAGAGCCGGTTTGACGCCCAGTACAGGCCTGACTAGCGTTTTGGCTGGCAAGCCATCGACATGGGGAGGCGATGAGAATGGCTGCTGAGACCCCGACGATCGTGCTCGTTCATGGCGCCTGGGCCGACGCCACAGGCTTCGATGCGGAGATCCGCGCCTTGCAAGGACGCGGGTACACCGCGATCGGGTTCGGCAACCCGCTTCGCGATCTCGCCGGCGACGCCGCCTACCTCGCCGAGTTCCTGGGAACCCTCAGCGGTCCTATCGTGCTCGTCGGCCACTCCTACGGCGGCAATGTGATTTCCACCGCCGCCATCGGAAACGATCAGGTCAGGGCGCTCGTGTACTTCAACGGCTGGATGTGCGATGAGGGCGAGAGCCAGCAGCTGCTCCTTGAGAAGTTCGAAGGCAGCCTTGTCGGGCCGTCGATCAGGCCGGTTCCCTTCACCAACCCGGACGGCAGCCAGGGTACCGACCTTTACCTCGCTCCCGAGGCTTTCCACGAAGCCTTCGCCGCCGATGTCGATCCTGAGACGGCCGCGGTGATGGCGGCGGCGCAGCGGCCATATGCGGCCGCCGCGTTCGCAGCAGTGCCGTCGGCCCCGCCGGCCTGGAACACACTGCCATGCTGGTATCTGCTCGGAACCGAGGACAAGGCGATCCCGCCGGAGCTTCAGCGGTACATGGCCGAGCGCGCCAACTCGACGATCGTGGAGGTGCCGGCGTCGCACGTCTCGTTCGTGTCCCAGCCCGAGGCCGCGACCCAGCTCATCCTGCAGGCCGTCGAGGCGACCGGCTAGGACTAACGCCACATCCGGCCGAGGCGATTCGACCTCGTTTCCGAGCGCGGCGAGGCGGCGGTCCAGGTCGAAGACGACCGCGGGATGCTCGACGAAGACCGTCGAACCGCCGATCCCGAATCGCTGCGTGATCTTCTCGCGTGGATGCGCGCCGTCTCGCTGTGGTCGAACCACACGCGCGAGATATTGCAGTCCAGGAAATCGACGAGGATCTATTCTCGGCCGAGCTCGGGTAGCTGCCGGGTCGGGCCCTGTCACGTGCCATAACTTGCCACGCGCTCCGCGTGCTCGGCCACGTTCTGGGCGGCCTCCAGGCGGCAGAACCCTGCCGCACCCCACGGTTCGCAAAGTACGTCAGAGGAGGAACCCGTCCCCACACCTCCTGTCGCGGCTACGTGCCGTGGGGGCTTGGCTGCTGAGGCAACCGCGTCGGCCACATCTCATCCCGCAAGTGGTTGTTGATCACTCCCGGAAGCGATCGTGCTTGGACTGAAACCCTTGGCGATCAGCCATACCGCCATGACCATCTCTTGCGGGAGCATAGGCAGCGCCCAGATGTCCTGATTCGTGCCGAACATATCGATCAAGCCCCCGGCCAGAGTCAGCACGGCCGCAACGATCCCCCAGACGGATATCCATCGCGGAATGAGTCTCCCTTGATACAACAGGTAGTAGAGCATCAGGGCGCCGAGGCTGAAGACGATGTCCAGGACTGGAGCGATCTGATCCTGTGCATCGACCAACAGGATCCCGGGACTAGAAGACTGGGAAGCGACGGCAGCCCCGGAGCCCGCGTGTTGCCCGGCCACCACGACGAGTAGAAGCCAGCAGATCACCAACGCCATGTAGGCAAATGTCTCCAACGCCCCTCTGAAGATGACATACCCGATAGCCAAAGCCTCGTTCTGCCTCTTGAGGATCGGAAAGATCGTCGCCGCAACCATGGCAAGTGCCAGGCCCATGACCAACACGAGGAAGGCTCCCAACTGGATCTGGCTCGGATTTGAGGCCGCCTTGTCGAGATAGGCAGGAGCGTCCATAGAGAAGCCCCCCGTGACAACCACGCTCAGGATGCCTGCAACCGTTCCGATGATGTATAGAACTCCCACGATCGTTGCGGTTCTTCTGTCTGTGTCCACGATCGATATTCGCTTGGTTCCTCGGCGGCTGACGTCATCACGCCCACCGTAGCCACTCGTCGAGTCGTGGTTGACTGTGGTTGACATCGCAACCTCCTGCGGGCGCGGGATCGAGGAGATCGCGCCCTCATGTTCATCGTCCAGCCCCTCAACAGGCAGAGTAGGGGCCAATGGTCCCGGCGTAAGGACCTGAGTGGGGCCAGGCGCCCCGCACTAGGCCCCAGCCCGAACTCGGTATCTCAGAGCGAAACCAAGACAGCCCGTTGTTCAGGTCGTGCGCAGTGCGTCGATCGTCGCCGTCTCGACGAGGCCGGAGACCGCCCGCGCCAGATCGCCGTCGGAAGTGACGAAGACGTCCGCCTGTAGCTGGGTCAGCGCCACGAACTCGGCGTCGTAGGTTGTCTCCCACCCCAGCTGGTCCGCGATCTTCCATGCCTTCCGCTGGAGCACCTTGTCGCCGAGGAAACCGGACCTTCAACGTGTTGTTTCGCGTCACCCGCTCGATCCCCTCGGCAGCCGGTATCTCTCCCCGGCGGGCCGATACGTACAACGCCGCCAGCGCCTGCCAGCGGACGAGCGTCGGCGCGACGAGCTTGTGCTCGGCGGCGACCTCGACCTCCCCGGAGGCGATCCGGAGCAGCGTCTCGCAGTCGACGACGAACCGCGTCACGGCGCAGACTCTATAGGCTCGTGGCGTCCGGCCGGCCACTGCTGCCCCGTGTAATCAGACGGAAGACTGGCCACGCGCCCGGCGTAGGAAGCCGACCTGGACATCGATTCAGACTGCCCGTGCTCCCGAGGCTGGACGGCTTGCGGCGCGAAGTTGCCGCGACGGAAGATGCGGGAATGCAGATCCGTCAGGCGACACGCGCCCGCATCCCGGCGCTGACGAACGTGCTCGGACGAGGAGAGCGGGAGGAACCATCGAGATGATGGGCAACCCAGCGCAGTGGGTGACCTGCCCCGACAACGGCGATCCACCTCAGGACAGCGGCCACCCATTCTGTGGCGCTCGACCCGCCCGGCGGAGTTGCGCGGGGCGAACGACCACGCCTACGCTCACCGTGCCCATCGAGCAGGAGGGAACCATGGCCGAGCATCCGAACATCGACCTCGTCCGCCGCGGCTACGCAGCGTTCGGGAGCGGGGACATGAGTACCTTGCGAGAGCTGATCGCCGCGGACGTCGTCTGGCACTCCGGCGGCCACAACCCTTTGTCGGGCGACTACAAGGGGCTCGAGGAGACGCTCGGGCTGTTCGGGAGGTTCTTCGAAATCTCGGGCGGCGACATGAGCCAGGAGCTCCACGACGTGCTCGCTAACGACGAGCATGCGGTCGTCCTGCTACGTCAGCACATCGGCCGGCCGGATGGACGGAGCTATGACGGGAACGATGTGCACGTCTTCCACATCGCCGACGGTAAGGTGACGGAGTTCTGGGCGCATCCGGGAGACGAGGCCGCGTCCGACGCTGTGCTCGCCTGAGCCCCACCCGTCGTCGGCGGGGGCGTGACGCCGGCAACGCGATCTGAGCGCGCGACTCCTCGCTGAGCGGCCCGAGGCTACGACTGAGGCGGCAGCGGGATCGAGTGGAACAGCGTGATCTTCCACTCGCCACCCTCGCGCCGAAGCACGCAGGTGGTCGGCGCCGAGATGTGCGCGCGCTCACCCTCGAGCGTGTAGTCCTGCTCCAGCCAGAACGTCACGATCCCCGTCTCGCCCCATTCGACCTCGTGAACGTCGTGCATCTCGGAATGGACGTCCGAGGCCATCTCCATGAGCTGACGGACGTAGCCGGTCAGCTCCCCACCGCCTCGCATCCACCTGCGCGAGATCTCGTCGATGCCCTGCGCGTCCGAGCCGATCAACGCGAGTCCGGCCTCCGCGTCGGCCTTGTCCAGCGCGTCGAACATCCGCTGTACCACCGCGGTCATGTCACCAGCCATCACCACCGCCCCCCTCATGGCCCGCTCCGGACCTGCTCAACCTCGACCCTAACCCTCGGCCTCGGAAGGCACCACTCGGTACAGGTGCCAGCGGTCGGGGACGCCCTTCAACTCGTGCTCGCCGGCGTCTTCGAACCTGAGGCCTGATCCCGCGACCAGGTCCTTCACCGTGGAAGAGACGAGCACCTCAGAAGGCCCAGCCATCGCCGCGATCCTGGCTCCGATATGGACGGCGATACCGCGCACGGCCTCGCCTGCGAGCTCGATCTCTCCCGTGTGGCAGCCCGCTCGGATCTCGATCCCCAGAGGGCGCACGGCCTCTCCGATTGCCGTCGCGCAACGGACCGCACGCGCCGGTCCGTCGAATCTTGCGAGGACGCCGTCGCCGGCCGAGTCCACGTAGGTCCCTCGTGCCTGCTGGATCTTTGCCTTCGCCAGGTCGTCGTGCTGCGCAAGCAAGCCTTTCCAAGGCCCGTCTCCGATCCGCGCGAGTTGCTCGGTCGAACCGACGATATCGGTGAACAGGACGGTCGAAAGCACGCGGTCCGGCTCCGGCGTTCGTCGGATCCCGGTTAGGAATTCCTCGATCTCGTCGATGATGGCGTTCGAGTCGCCCGCCCACGGCGGGGCATCGACCCCCTCGAGTTCGACGTACTTCGCTCCCGCGATCTCCCGAGCGATGTATCGAGCACCCTCCACGGGCTCCACCGGGTCTCCTCGTCGGTGGAGCACGAGCGTCGGCACGCGGATCGACGGCAGGATGTGTCGCACATCGGTCTGGCTGTCCAGGCGTTCGAGCGCGATCGCAGAGCCTGGACTCGCCGCCAGTCGGTGGTAACGCCCCCACCATCGCCGTGTGGCCTCGTCTTGTTGTGCGCTCGGCGCGTACCACCCGAGGCCGTCGCCTGCGAACTGCTCTTTCCCCCACCCCGACGCCATCTCGTCGAACCAGCTCTGCCAGCGGTCGGGCTTCCACGCCCAGGGGTAGTCGGGAGACCACTTCCCGCTCGCGGACGTGCCGTACAGCACGAGAGCCCGCGTTCGTTCGGGATAGGTCGCTGCGAAGAGCATGCACAGGTAGCCCCCGTCGAGGAACCCGACGACGGTGGCTCGCTCGGACCCGACCTCATCCATCACCCGCCCGAGGTCCTCCATCAGGATCTCGAGAGGCGGTTGGTCGCCGGGCGAGAGCCGGTCGGAGAGTCCGGTGCCGCGCCGATCAACGGCGATGACGCGGGAGAACGACGCGAGGCGGTGGAGAAGTCCCGCGAACGCGGGAAGGTCCCAGTTCAGCTCGAGGTTCGAGACGTAGCCCGGGACAAGCAGGAGGTCCGCGCCGGTCCCGAACACCTGGTGTGCGATGGAGAGGCCATCGGCAGTCCTCGCGTAGCGGGTCTCGGGTCTGTCCACGCTGGAATCCTGCCCTGGCGAGGACGTGCAGGCAACCGCCCCGCCACGAGGCAACCGACGACCCGCGCGCGGGGCCCGTGGACGTTCGATGGCCTGTAGACGCTCGGGGCCCAGAACCGCCGTCTTTCGAGAAGGGCTACTTGCGCAGATCACCGAGGTCACGGTCAACGTCGTCGTGCTCGCGGGCATCATTTCCGCCTCCGGATATGAAGTACCCAGTCGCGCTATGACCGAGGTCACGGCCAACGTCGCCGTCGCGATGTGCGCCGTCGCGATGTGCGCCGTCGCACGTGCCGCGGCCGGGTGGTTGGACCGTCGCATTGACTCCACATCTCCGCGATGCCTATCGTCGGGTCCGAACCGGTCCCGTACCCCCCGATCAGATGGAGGCCGTCTCATGAAGCGCACGTTCCTCGCCCTCGCTGCCGTGACGATGGCGCTCCTGGTGGGAGTCGGCGCGGCGCAGGCCGACGATCGCATCTGTCGAGGAACGATCAGGGCGGCCCACATCGACGGCAACGTGATCGTCCCGAGCGACGCGAGTTGCACGCTGATCGGCACCCGCATCGATGACAACGTCGAGGTCGAGGGAGGAGCCACACTCGTGGCACGCGGGGTCAGCGTCGGCGGCAACATCCAGACGCAGGATCACCGCTCGGTGCTCGTGACCCTCCGGCGATCGGACGGAAGGAGGTCGCGGATCGGGGGAGACATCCAGCTAGAGTCGGGAGGTCGCGGCATCATCCGCAGGGCGGTCATCGGCGGCAACCTGCAGACCAAGCAGAACGTCGGGCGTCAGGTCGCGGTTCGCAACAGGATCGACGCTGATCTCCAGGCATTCTCCAACGAGGGCGGGGTCCGGATCTTTGGCAACGTCATCGACGGGAACCTGCAGTGCAAGTCCAACTCGCCGCCACCGACAGGCGGGAACAACCGAGTCCAAGGGAACAAGGAAGATCAGTGCAGCAGACTCTGAGCGAGCGAGGGCGTGCCCGCACCGCCGTCGCCACCTAGTCGGTAATAGAGCCGCGGGCGTCCTCGCGGGGCACCGTGTCGGCCGAGTCGGTCTAGCGCCGGATGCCGTCGGACGATGAGGTCACTGAGTTGCGACGATTTGACGTCGTGCGACGCCCTCCGTCGGGGGAGTGAGCGGGATTCTTCATCGCTGGCCATGACGCCCGAAGATCTGACGAGGGTTTAGCCTTCGGGCATGACCCGCCTCCAGTGGCTGCTGCTCGGAGGGATGGGCGCTTGCTTCATCGCCATCGCCACCGCTGGCGTTTGGGGATCGCCCACCCGAGGCTTCCGGGAAGGCTGGGGATGTGCACCGGGTCGGATCGGCTCCACGATCGCCGAGCCTGTGGCGGGACCCGGCAGCACCGACGAGAATGCGGCTATCCGAGACCTCCTTCCAAGACTGGCGGCAGACGGAGTGGTTCCGTTGGCCCAGCTTGAAGATGCGGTGAGTCGTCGCAGCGGCCCATCGAGCCTCAACCCGACTACCGGTGAGCTGCGCATCGACGGGCTCATCCACGCCACGATTGGTGTTATCCAACTCCGGGACGGAACCTGGGCGGCGGTCACCTATGAACACTGTATGAGGCCACCAGCATCCGGATAGAGGTTGCGACGCCCCTCATCCGAAAACCTGCGTACTACGGTTGCCACAACGTGGTTGTCCTCATGGAACCCGCACGGGAGCTTTCCCCTGGACCGGAAGACGGTCCGCGACTTAAGCCTGATCGACGACGCCCAGGACGAACATCCCTGGGACTGGCTCGCCGGCTCCTGCGAGACAACGGCGCCGAGGCAACAGCCGAGGAACTCAGGCTTCTTCCCTATAACATTGTGTTCAGTGAGCGTCTCCGAGCGCGACTAGGGGTTACCCAGGCCATAAAGACGCGGCGGGCGTGCTCGCGAGCACCATCTCTGCCGTTCCTATGACGTACCCAGGTGCGCCATGACCGAGGTCATGGTGAACAGTCCCGACGACGTGCACGTGGAGCGGAAGGAGGGGTGGCCGTCACCGCACGCTCCACGGAGGCAAGCGCACTTCGTGCAGTGCCATGTATGCCGTGGCGAGCGTCTATCTGTGTCGCAACTCGTGAACCGGTGGTCCGACTCCATCTCGGCATCGATCCACCGGTCGAGGACGCATGCTCGACGGTCCCGGTTCCGCGGCCGTCCCCGGCCCTTCCCCTTCTCTCTTCGCGTCGATCATCGAGTGGGCGGAGAGATAGCGCCCAGGACGCCGCAGAACCGTACGCGGTCGCCGAAGCTCAGCCCTCTACGAGTTGACGGCGTCGACGATCTTCTCGCCGCCTTCGTTGACCGCTTTCACGACGGCGTCGTAGTCGCCCTTGTCGATCGCCTTGTTGACCTTCTTCGCGGCGTGGTCGACGGCGGCATCGATCTTGTCCAGGTACTGGTCGTCCACCACCGCGACGATCGCCGAGGAGTTCGCCGGCAGCCAGTCCGCCTCGTCCAGGCTGGATGCGATCCGCTTCTCGTCGTGGTGCTTCGCGATCTTGCCGGCGACCCCACCTGCGACCGCGCCCACGGCCATCGCGCCAAGCAGCGGCGGGGCGAACAGGCCTACCACGAGCCCGGCGACCCCGCCCAGGGTCGCACCAGCCGCGACCTGCCGGCCGCCATGCTCGTGGACGTTCACCTTGCCGTCGGCGTCGCGGTCAAGTACCACTGATGCAATGACCGCAGCGTCGTCGAGATGCTTGAGCGACTGATAGTCCTGCTTCGCTGTCGCCGTGTCTCCGTAAGAGGCCACGTAGAGGACGAGGTTCAAGTCCGCATAGCTCCCCATCTGCACTCCCTCCCTCCGTGCACCGGTCGACCTCGTAGCCGACCGGATGTCAACACCCTACGTACATCCGTCGCCTCACGCTGTCAAACGCGATCGTGCAGGACCGCGACGCCTGCTGTCCGGATCGGCACCTCATCTGATCTGTCGGGTTCGCGGCCGACCGCCCCCCTCTCCTTGCCCGTCGACTAGTGGGGGGGCGATTGGAGTAGCGGCGGACGCGTCGATGACGAACGGCACCGTACGCACGAAGACAAGCGTGATCGCCGCGCCGTGCCCGAGCGTTCGCCTATGTCACTCGACGCCGAGCATGGATACGCGGACGCGATCGCGCTGCTGGATGCCGAGCCGACGTACGCGGAGGTTCGGACGTTCCTGTACCACCACTGGGGCGGGCCCTCGCCTTCGACCCCACCGGTTCTCAACTGAGAACTAGCGCCGCAGCAGACAGCCGCCTACGCTCACCTTGGCGGTCATGCGCAGAGCGGAGATGCTGGTCATGGTGGGCGACCAGCACGGCACGATCACCGTGACCTTCGATGACGCTGGGGTCCCGCTGGTCAGGACCGCTTCGGCGTGAGCCTGATGTCCTCGCTCGCTACCATCGGGGCATGGTCTCGCGGATCTCGCATTCGACGTTCGATTGTCGAGACGCCTTCGCGACCTCGACGTTCTGGAAGAACGTGCTCGGGTTCACCGACGTGCCCGGCGATCCGAATGAGCCCGGAGACGAGGAGTGCATGATCATTGGGCCTGCGGGGGAGCCGCGGCTCCTGTTCGTTGAAGTGCCTGAGGGCAAGCAGGTCAAGAACCGCGTTCACCTCGACCTGGAGCCTACGGACCGTGCCCGCGATGACGAGATCGAACGTGTCGTGGCCCTCGGAGCGACGCCGCTCCACGATCTCCGGAAGGACGATGGGAGCGGCTGGCTGGTCCTCGCCGATCCGGAAGGCAACGAGTTCTGCATCCTTCGTAGCCGAGCTGAGCGCGAGCAGCACTGAGGCGACGCCTCGGTCGACATCCCGACCGCCTCTTCGAGCCGTGGCGAGGCCCTAGTCAGTAATAGCGCGGCGGGCGTCCTCGCGGGCACCGTGTCGACCGAGCCGCTTCAGCGCCGGATGCCGTCGAACGATGAGGTCCGCGAACGTTGGGTGACGAGGACTCAGGGCTCGTAGCAAGACGCGGGCCGCAAACTCCCCGACGCCAGCCGTGATCGCCGGGTCAGCTCACGCCGGCTTCGATCGCGATGCCATGGGGCGCGGGCGCGGCCGACTCGTCCGCGGCGCCGCGCTCGATCAGGACCATCCCGGCGATGAGCAGGACGAGGCCGATGATGCGGCCGGCGTTCGCTCGCTCGCCGAAGATCATTATCCCGAAGCCGAACGCGAGGACGGTCTCGAGGCCCAGCACGAACAGGTAGGCGGCGCCGAGCTCGCCGCGAGCCGCCACGGAGAGCGTTAGCAGGAGGGCGCCGATCGTGAAGAGGCAGAGGACGGCAACGGTCGGCCACGGTCTCGTGAGGCCCTGGGAGGGCTTCATGAAGATCCCTCCGACCGTGAACGCCAGGGCGGCTCCGAGCGCCATGCCGATGTGGAGCATCCGCCTCACTCTCCCCTGTGGATCCGGGGCGGGGCTCCTTCACGCGGGGCCGCCGTTCCGGTATCCTCCCGCTACGTACGGACAGTCCGTACGAATGCATCACGGACAGTTACATACATACGGTCCGTATGTCAAGGAGATAGTTGAGATGGCTCGAGCCCGACGTTCCAAGCTTTCCCGCGAGGAAGCTCGGCACCGCTACATCCAGTTGGCCAGGGAGGTCATCCTGAAGCAGGTCAAGGTGGATGCGCGCCGGCTCGACCGTGAGGACGACGATCGACGAATCGCCGTGGGGCCATTCGCCCGGCTGAGCGCCGAACAGGTGGCCACCCTGGATGAAGGGAGGAGCCGCGGGGCGATCACGAACCTCTTCAAGAGCCAGCGCCGGTTCCAGCTCGAGGCAATGGCCCTGGCGCTGGAGGATCCGGTGGTCGATGCGTTCGACCGTCCCGATCCTCGCGGGTTCGCCGACGCCGAAGCGTTCATCGAAGCGCTCGCGATGGGCGAATCTGCGAAAGGCGCGCTCCACGAGACGGATAACGTGGAAGGCTACGCGGCGGGGTGGGTCCTTTGGCTCAGCCAGGTGCCGTACGGGATCTGGAGCGAGTACATCGCCGAGCCGAGCATGAAGGAGTTCCGCCACTCGGCAGAGCGTCTCGAGCGAGAGACCGTCCGCCCGGCGCTCGAGCACTTCGGGCTGGAGATGCGTCCCCCGTGGACGCCGATGGATCTCGGCAACGCGATGATGAGCATGATCGAGGGCCTGTGGCTCAACCAGTGCCTGACGCGCGAGCACGCGACCTCGCCGGGCACCCCCTCGGCTCGTGGGATGCGTGACAGCCTGCTGATGATCTGGCAGGGCGCGACCCAGCCGGTGTAGCCGCCGCTCGCGCCCCAGCATCCGCCCCGCACCGCGCGAGGTCGTCGAAGACCCTTCATCATGCAGTAGTCACCGACGATCCCATCACCGTCAATGACGACGACGACGGACTCGCCGCTGCTCTCTCGGATCGCATCAACGAGTTCAACACCGACGCGACGGGGTTCGACGACGGGCGATGGCTACGCGCTGCGCAACGGGACGTGACGGAAGCCTCGAAGCGGGGCTGGCGGGTTGGACGTGGGGAGGTTGCGGCTACATAGAATTTCTTGTGGGTCCGCGCTGACCTGCGCGGTGCTGGCTTGGGGAGCCGACTGCTTGCGGCGGCAGAGGCTGAGTCGAGGGCCCGTGGCTGTGCACAGATGGTTGTTTCCTCGCACAGCTTCCAGGCTCCCGACTTCTACCGTCGATCCGGCTACGTCGAGTACGGGAGGATTGAGGGCTGCCCGCGGGGCCATGCCCACGTTCACTTGGTCAAGGACCTGAGGGCCCGGCCGTTGACATAGCGGCTGTTGATGATCGCCACGCGCCCCGGCGCGCCGGTCTTCGATAGCTCATGGCGGGGGGCGAACTAGCTCCTCTCGTGTCGCGCATTAGGCGCTATCTCCGCCAAGAACTCTGCGTGGTCGAGAAGGGCCATTTGCACACATCACCGAGGTCATGGTCAACGGGCCTGACGACGTGTACGTGGAGCGAGGGGGGCGCATCGAGAGGGTCGGTCTGGCGAGGTCTCGCCGTTGTGCCACAGTGTGCCGCTTTGTACCCGGACTGCAGCTGCTTCCCAGGCGCCTGATGTCCCTCTAGGGAGTTACCCGTTCCACAACTGGGCCGCGAGATTGTCCAGTCGCTGTGGATCGCCGGACGAGTGGCGCCAAGGACGAACGAGTGAATCTCCGTTCCAACGTGGCACGAGATGTATATGGAAGTGGATCACGTCTTGCCACCCAGCTTCCCTGTTCGCCTGAAACACCGTCATCCCGTCCGGCTTGAGGACGGCGTCGAGGCGACGCGCCGCGGCCAGAGTTAGCCCCCACAAATCCATTGCTACGTCGCCGTCCAGGTCAAAGATGTCTGCGATGTGCTCTCGGGGCGCCACCAACGTATGGCCATCGGCTGCGGGATTGATGTCCAGGAACGCGATCGCAAGCGGGCTGTCCATCACAGGTCGGCTCGGCGCTGTTCCGACGGCAATGGAGCAGAAGATGCAATCTGAAGTCTCGGACACGTCTGAATCGTAACCTCGGGGGTAGATGCCTCCGCGTGCCCGAGCGTTCGTGGATGTACCTAGACCTGCGACCCTGCATCAACTCTGATCGCCGTTCGTGCTCGACCAGCGCGCCGGCGCTTCCACTAGCTGGTCGGAGGTCTACCTCCCTGCTCTTTGGCGGCTCTTGCGGCAAGCAGGAGCAGCGCGCACTCAATCGTCTGGAGGCACAAGAAGACCACCGTCTGCCACACCCACCCGTAGATCGATATCAGGACCGAGGAGATCACTTGAAGCCCGAGGATGACGAGCACACCGACGAACACTCCCGATGCCATGGTTGCCTGGCCTCGGCGTAGGAGCATCAGGCCGATGAGGATTGCAACCGCTCCGGCGAACAGTGTGAGGAGGTTCGCCACCCTCGCAGCGAACGGGAGCCCCTCCCCCAAAGCGGAAGAGAGCATGCTGGACCCAAGGTTCAGCGGTACCACGAGGACGGCGAGGTTCACGACAAGCGCGCCCGCCGCGAACGCCATCGCGGGGGACGCAGAATTCCTGCTTGCCCAATGACGAACGTCCACGAGCGGAGGGTAGACGTCGGGGAAGGAGACGTCGAGGACAGTCACCTTCTGCTGGGCGAGGGTGCGCTCAATGTCGCCTGAACGACGGGTTTCCAGCTCTACGGTACGGACCGGAAGGTCATCGCGCCACACGGCTGAGAGGTCCGGAGCGGCAGCCCTCGATCCACGGACGGATCGGTAGGGACCGGGTTCGCAAGGACATACGCAGCCCCACGACGAGCACTACCGCTAGGAGGACTAAGCCCAGGGCGAGATGCGACGCCTCAGACTCCGAATCAGCTAGTGCGTTGGCGCAGAGGCTCCAGGGGTCCCCGCGCGCCGATGGACGAGGGTGGTCCGTGCCCCAGCGTCGGAGGATGATCGCAGAGCTGTCGCCCGCAGGCCGAGCGAGGCCGCTGCCGACCGGCCTGGGCGTCAGAGCCAGCTGGCGCGCCGGTCACCAGCAGCCACATGCCAGGCGGCGTAGCCGAGCATGCCCACGAACAGGATCGGCGAGCCGTCAGCGATCGCGAGGTTGGCCACCCCGGCGAGCGATCAGCAGGCCTCCCCCGGCCACGCCGAGCACACGCTGCCACGGCGCCGCCAGCCGACTCGCATGCGCCGCCAGCGCAGCGCCGATGAAGGTGGTGCCGAGCGCCGACAGCGCGAGCGCGAATGCTGCTGCATGCAGCTGCCAGACGATCTCGAACGGCGGGGCTCGGCTCGGCGAGCTCGCCGGCGGAGAACACGACTCCGTTGCGCGGCACGGCGTAGAGCGCGAAGACCGCCGCGAGAGTCGCTCCGGCGGCCACCGCGAGGCGCGACCAGTCAGCGCCTGCGCCGCCGCGGCGCTGCGACGAGCCCGTGCAGTCCGGTGACGAACAACGAGCAGCAGCGGCAGGTTCAGCGGCCTCCAGACCCGACGGAGATCGCGCCACGACGCCCCGGTTCTCGGCGTGGAAGGCGAGGACCTCACTCGAGCGGCGTCGCCGAAGGCGGGCGCTCCAGGGCCCACGACCAGCACAGCGTTCTGAACGACCAACGACGCGACCAACGCGACCGCGGCGGCGCCGACGATCCGCGTCGCGGAACGCAGGTGTCCCGGATCGGCCACTGCTGGTGTCCCGCTGCCGCGCTCGCAGGAGATGCTCCGATCGCTGGGACTCCGCAGCTTTGTTCACTAAGTGCGGAGATGGCGCAGCTCTTAGCCCGGCTTACGGTTGCGGCCGGACTGATCGTGACTCCATGATCGCTGCACGTCGACGACCGGCGGATCGGCCTGCAGGGCCTTCACGAACGCTGGTGCCCGGTCGGGAGCACGATCACGTTCGCACAACTCTGTGGTGGGCGAGCGTGCTCTCCCTCGAGGTGTACGCAGACGGTCATAGTTGGGCGCATCGAGTCGTGCCACTTGCTGTGCCACTAGGCGCGCGCGTGAGACCGGCCGCCGACGGACAGCACCGGTCGCGCTTCGACATCCAGGTGAACCTATCTCCCAGTCAGTACACCGCGAGCTGTTCTCGCGTCAGGCCGGACAGGCCCATCTTGTCCATCGTGCGGGCACGCTCGGTGGCGAAGTCTTCGCCCGCGACGATCGAGGCGATGCGGATGACGGCATCCATGGTGGGGGTCGGCACCGACAGGTGCCGAGCCAGGTCGGTGAGGAACACCATCGAGTAGCCCACGTCCTCGGTCAGGTAGCGGTGATGAAGCTCGTCCTGCGCCTTGATGCCACGAAAGCCTGGTGCGGTGGAGTAGCCGGTGGAGTAGTTGGACTCGCTCATGTAGCCCTGCCGAACCCCGAGATCCGGCTCGGCGAGGATCTCCACGCCCAAGGCCCTGGCGACGGATAGCCGCTCGCCGTCGACCGCCTTCATGAGGCGACCGACCGCCTCGGTGACCCCTTCCTCATAGAACAGGAAGTCACCACCCGTGCGTTCGATGAGGGCGGCGTTGAGCAAGGTGACGGCCGGATGGATGACCGGGTTGCCGTTCTGCAGCGTGGTCTGGAAGATCCCCGCGGCCTCGTCGGTGTTGCGGTACACCTGCCGCAGGACCTCGAGCAGGCGAGGTGTGTTGCTGCGCGGGGCGGCAGCGGCCGAGAAGCCGGTGTCGAACCGGTGGAAGATCCGCACACTGGCGTGCATCGATGCGCGTGCGGCGTACGGCAGCGTGCTGGTCTCGCCCACGACGACGCTCTCGTCATGGAGGTCCAACCCCGCGGCGTGCTTGAAGGCCAGACTGCCGACGCACGAACTGGGGCAGACCACGACGGTCATCCCGGGGCGCAGGTGACCGCGAGTGTCACGGCCGAACGGCTCCGTGGCATAGGCGGGGCCGACGACGAAGACCACGTCCACACCGTCCAGCGCCTCGGCGATGTCGGTGGTGACCGTCGCCAGAGAGACGAACCCCTCAAGCATGCCCTCGGCTTGGATCCCGCCGCGCTCGCGGACCGGCACCAGATGGTGCTCATGGGCATGTTGTGCGTACAGCGCGACCTCATGCCCCTGACTCGTCCACTCGTAGGCGACCGCTAGCCCTCCACCGCCGGCCCCCAGCACCGCGATCCTCATTCGGCTGACTCCCTTCGTGCGCACGCCTGCAGCGTCGTCAACCCAACCGTCTCACAGAGGCTGCGGCGCGACGGATGCTTTCGGCTCCATGCAGCCAGTTCGTCCATCTTGAGGGAGGGCGCCGGTCGGTCGATTCGAGGGGGGGAGGCGTCCTGCATCCAGGGACTCGATAGAGAGCCAACGCGGCACTGCTGATTGAGCCACATGCGTACGGGACCTACTGCCGTTCAGCGCGGCGCGATCAGCGTCGGGTTGGGGCTGGGTCGTCAAGCAGCTCGCGGGCACCGGGCGCGCCGCCCCCGCTGAACGGGAACGGCGCGCCCTCCGGTTCGCTCAATCCTCGACGTGCAGCTTCCAGACCCACCGGAAGTCGCCGACGACCTCGTCGTTGGCGATCACCACGATGCGGTGCTCACCAGGATCCAGCGGTTCGAGGATGAACAGGAACCCCTTCGTGAGCGAGCGGCTCAGCCCGGGCTCGACTCCCCAGATGTTGTCCTTCGGGAAGTCGACGATCTCGCCCGGCGTGTGCGAGACCCACTGCCGCTGATGCACCAGTCGCTCGCCGTCGATCCGCACCGTCTGGTGGTAGAGGTCCGGGTTGATTTCGGCCGCGAAGTGCTCCCGCGCGCACGTGCGGAGCTCGCGCCAGGTCTCGCCAAGCCCCTCCGCGGTCGAGCACTCGAAGCCCCCGAGCGCCGGAGTGAAAGCGAGCGCGGCATCAGCCGGCACCGAGCAGTCCGCGCCCTGACCGCCGAGGAACACGACATCGCCTCCGGGCTGCAGCTCGCAGTTGCGAGGCGAGGATGGATCGAACAGCGGGTTCTCGGGCACCGGGATCTCCTGCACCCAGATGTTGTAGGCGCCATTCCACTCCGGGTACGTCATGCCGTACGGCGAGGCATCCGGCGGGAACACGCCTAGGCTGCCGTCGTGGTGCGCGAGCGCCGGCGCCGAGGACGACACGGCCCACAGCGACGCGAACACGGCGAGCGCGATCGCTCTCCTCACGTGACCTACCCCTCTTCCTGCGGGCGAACGTGGGGACGCGGGCGATCCCCGAAGCCTGTTGCATTCGGGTGACACTGCGGGCCAGGACCCCCGCGTGTCAACCCCCATAGGCTTGACAGCGCGTACGCACTCGTCGATGAGAGTGGGGACGTTTCCTACGGAGCCGACCACCGCCTCGGCGATCGCGACGACGCGCTGAACGACGAACACGCCGTTGGCCTCGAGGCGGACGGTGCTTGAGTTCGTCTGGCCCGCGTTCTCCTCGTGGGCGGACAGCTGCGTCCCCAGGTTGCAGTCGAGAGTGCTCGTGACCAGCTCGCGTTGCTTGTTCTGCCAGAAGGAGAGCGGATCCTTTCGTCCGGCTTGTCCAGGTCTGCCGCGTCTTCAAGCTCTTGGCCTAGCTCATAGGACGACAGGACGTCCTCTTGGACATCCGCTTAGGGTGGCCAGCAGACCCTGAGCAACCTGGCTGCCTACGTCACCGAGATCGTCGGGGAAGGGAGTTGAGGACCGATGTCCGGAAAGGTGTTCTTCAGCGTGACGATGTCGCTCGACGGGTTCGTCGCGCCGGAGGACGAGCCGTATGGGCAGCGCTGGACGGCGCAGTGGATGGAACTGCAGCAGTGGATACTCTCGCAGCGGTTCTTCCGGGAGAACCTGAAGCTCGGCGAGGGCGGCGAGGAAGGGCGCGACAACGACATCGTGCGGGAGACGTTCGAGCGAACCGGCGCGAGCGTGATGGGCAAGCGCATGTTCGAGCTCGGCGAGCAGGCGTGGCCGGAGGAGGCGCCGTTCCACACTCCGGTCTTCGTCGTGACGCACGAGAAGCGTGACCCCTGGGAGCGGCTGGGCGGGACCACCTTCCACTTCGTCAACGACGGCATCGAGACCGCGCTCGACCAGGCCCGCGAGGCCGCCGGCGACCGAGACGTCCGCATCGCGGGCGGCGGCGCGACGATCCTGGAGTACCTGAACGCCGGCCTGATCGACGAGTTCTCGATCGCGCTCTCACCCGTGCTGTTCGGCTCCGGGATCCGCCTGTTCGAGGGCGTGGACGCGGGCCGCGTGGCCCTGGAGCCGGTCCGCTCGGAGCCGACGCAGCGGGTGACCCACCTGACCTACGCAGTCCGGGAGCGGTAACTCGACCCGACCATCCGCGCGGGTTCACATGCCATTTCGCTGGCTTCGTCCTACGGTGGTAGGTGACCAGTTCTTGATGGAGCTCGGCGACCTTCTGGATGATGCGCACAGAGCTGCCTTCGATCCGGGAGTGTGCTGAACGTGATCCGGCGCAGGCGGCCGCGGCCGCCCAGCGCCAGGGAAGGAGGCGTCCCGATGGGCGCGCACAGCGATGTGATGGAGACGATCGAGCGGGCGAAGGACACCATGACGGTGCGTCGCGTGTTCGGTGACCCGGTCGAGAAGGACGGGGTCACGATCGTCCCGGCCGCGCGGGTGCAGGGCGGTGCGGGTGGCGGCGGTGGCGAGGGGCCCGAAGGCGAGGGCTCGGGCATGGGCACCGGGTTCGGGGTCAACGCGCGGCCTGTCGGGGCGTTCGTGATCAAGGGTGAGGACGTGCAGTGGCGTCCGGCCGTCGACGTGAACAAGGTGATCATGGGCGCCCAGTTGGTGGCGATCGCCGCCCTATTGCTGGCGGGCGCCGTGGTGCGTGCGCGAAAGGCCGTTCTCCTCCAGGAGGCTGAGACGGCCTGAGGCACCGCCGATCACCCTGGCCCTGCCATTCCAGGGGACGGGACCGAAGGGATCGCCGGGATCTCCTCGACGGCGAGGGTTGCCGTCGCGAGGATGATTGCCTCGGTAGTGCTCCTCTCCGGCATCCGTCCCGACAGACCGGCCCGAAGCACGCCTCTTCCATGCGACGCCGGACCGGGTCTACGCTCAAGGAACGTTATGGGGCGGATCGAAGGGGGGGCCATTCGAGGGGGAGAGTCCGCCCTCCATCTGATCAAGCGAATCGTGGGGACCCTTGGCCCCCGGGTCGACGAATCATCGCCTTGGGCGGATGCGCGATTACCGGACCGTTCGCGGGTCCAGACGGCAGATGCGTTCGATTCGACGAATGGCGCGCCGCGGCCACCGCGGCATCGTGTTCCGCGGCGACATGGGGATGGAGGGCTGCCGTGCGCGCCCCAGCGCGAGCAGGAGCCCTCGCGGCTTGACGAGAGCACAGGAGCATCCTGCTGCCAACACATCTCAGGTTCCCATCGAGCACCACTGATCGAGCCGCCGGCCCTGGTTCGAACCCTGCTCCGACCTGGCGGCGTCTAGGAGCGGGACCGTGGCCTGGCCGCGGCAAAGAGGGCCGCAGAACCGACGACGTCGACATCCACGGCGCTGAAGGACATCTCCAGGATGCGGCGGAGCCCCTCAGCCGTGTCGTCCACGTTGTCGAAGCCCCCTTGCTTGTTGGCTGCTCGCAGGAACGCGCGCGCGGGCTTCGTGTGGTTGCTCTGGAGACCGAGGACCGTCCCGCCGAAGAGGACCCCCTCCGGGCTGAGGACATCCGCGATGTTCCTCACGGCGACCGCCTTGTTTCCCTCTGGCCCGCGAAGGCAGTGAAGTACGAAGCTGAGTGCCGCGGAGTCGAACGGTCCGTCGACCGGGAGGGGCTTCATGACGTCGGCCTCAACAGTGATCGGATGCCGTTCCTCGAGTCGCTTCGCCACGTGGCGAAGCACGGTCTGATTGGGGTCCAGGAGCGTGATCTCCGTGTCGCGGGGCGGGTCCGCCTTCTCGATGAAGTAGCCGGTCCCAGGTCCAACGTCGAGGTGCCGGTGCCCCATGTGCTGTCGATATCTGTCGACGCCCTGTGCTACGGGAACCTTCCAGACCGCCTTCGTCATGAACTTCAGCACCCACACGTCGTAGATCGCGAGCATCGCCGCGTTGTACCCGGACTGCCCCTTGTACGACGGATCAGACTTGTCCATGCCGGGAAGCATCCCATGGGCGCGCGACGAGGAAGCGTCAGACGGTGCTGATAGGGCAAGGGAGTCCCGCGATCCTCTCGCTTCATAGGGCCCAATTGCACATGCGCCCCGGCACAGGCAGCCCCCGCGACGTTGGCCGTCAGGTGCCGGCGGGTTGGAACAGCTCGACGACGTTGCCGGAGGGGTCTTCGAGCAGGATCTGACGGCCGCCGGGGCCGGTGACGATGTCGTTGCGGAAGCTCAGTCCGGCATCGCGGAGCCGAGCGACTTCGGTGGCGATGTCGGCGACGATGAGGTGGATGCGATTCCAGCCGCCGGGGCTCGGCCTGGTGCCATCCGGCATGGGACGCCCGGCCGAGCTGGCCGGCCCGCTGAGCAGCAGCCGCAGGTTGCCGCGGGTGACGTCCGCGAAGGCGGGGACGGCGCTGGTGCGCACCTCGAAACCGAGATGCTCGGTGTAGAACTCGATCGCGGTCTCAACGTCGTCGACCATGTAGCGGACGTTCACCATCTCGTCTGGTTCCGTCATGGCTCCTCCTGTGCTCGTCGTCGATGCGGCAACGAAGCGCCCGCCGCCCGCGCGAAGTGACCTACGACACCACTCGGTACAGATGCCACCGGTCGGGGACGCCCTTCAGCTCGTGCTCGCCGGCATCGTCGAACTCGAGTCCTGAGCCGGCGACGAGGTCCTTGACCGTCTGGGAGACCAGGACCTCCGAAGCACCTGCGAGCGCACCCACGCGCGCGCCGATCACGACGCCGAGCCCGCCGACCTTGTGGTCGATGGTTCGGACTTCACCTGTGTGGACGCCGGCGCGGACCTCCAAGCCGGTCGGCTCGAGAGCCTGCATGATCTGCTGCGCGCACCTGACCGCACGCGCGGGACCGTCGAACATCGCGAAGAAGCCGTCGCCCGCCGTATCGATCTCGTTGCCACGGTACCTCGTGAGCATCGCGCGCACGATCGCGTGGTGTCGCTCGATGAGCTCTGACCACTGCCGGTCGCCGAGCTCGGCTGCGCGAGCCGTGGAACCCACCACGTCGGTGAACAGCACGGACGCGAGCGAGCGATCGAACTCCTCTTCCTCTCGATGGACGCCCGAGAGGAATCCCTCCACCGCGCGCACGACGGAGTCCACGTCGCCGAAGTACGGCGGGTGCGCGGCCCCCGACAGCTCGACCATCTTCGCGCCCGGGATCAACGACGTGATGTAGCGGACCTCATCCAGCGAGCCCATGGTCGTGTCGTCCGTCCGTTGGAGCGTCAGCGTCGGGGCGGAGACCGTCGGCAGGATGGCGCGCGCATCGGTCGCCTCGTGCATCGCATCGATCGCCTGCATCATCCCCGGGCTCGCACACGAGCGGTGGAACCGCGCCCAATCGGCCACGAAGCGTTCATCATTCTCCGAACCTGGAGCGCCCACGCCGAGATTCCATCGCGCGAACGCCTCCGTCCCCCACTCCTCGGCGACGTGCTTCTTCCACTCCGCAAGCTGGTCACCCGAGTACGCCCACGGGTAGTCCGGGCTCCACGCGCCCTTGACCCATGGTGAGAACAGGATCAGGGCGACCGCTCGGTCCGGGAACCCGGCCGCGAACATCGATGCGAGCGTTCCGCCCTCTTCGAAGCCGATCAGCACCGCGCGCTCCGACCCGGCCGCGTCCATCACGGCTCGCAGGTCGTTGACCCCGAGCTCCAGCGCCAGTGATTCCACGCGATCGGGACGGTCGGACAGGCCGATCCCGCGACGATCGAAGATGATCAGCCGGCCGAGGGTGGCGAGCCCGCGGAAGAAGGCCTCCTGATGACCTTCCTCCCACGCGGTATCGACGTTCGACACGAACCCTGCCGAGTACACGATGTCGGTCGGCCCGTCGCCGACCACCTGGTAGGCGATATGCACGCCGTCGACGGTCGTCGCGTACTTGGTCTCAGGGATGGCCACGCCCGAATCCTTCCCCGGATGGGACCGTGCCGCAACCGGGCGGTCCCGAGCACCAAAAGGAGCGGCGCAACCGCCGAGGTGATGGTCCCGTCCCGGTCCCTTACCGTGTCCGGATGGATCCGGGACGCCACTGGGACCACGTGTACTCGAGTAGGGCTTCCGACGAGGTGAGTTGGTACGAGCGCGATCCGGTGCTCTCGCTCAAGCTGATACGCGAGGTGTCCTCCGTGCCCGAAACGACCGTGATCGATGTCGGCGCAGGGGAGTCGACCCTGGTCGAGCGCTTGCTGGACCTTCGTGTGCGCCACGTCGCTGTTCTCGACGTTTCTTCCGTGTCCCTCGCGGTCACTCGGGCACGACTAGGAGAACGAGCCGCGGGCGTCACGTGGATCGAGGCGGACGTCGCTCGAGTGACGGATGTCGGGAGGTTCGAGATATGGCACGACAGGGCGGCCTTCCACTTCCTGACAGATCCGGAGAGCCGTCGACGCTACGCAGCACTGGCAACGAGGACGATCCGATCAGGCGGATACGCGATCATCGCGACCTTCGCTCTCGATGGCCCTGAGAGCTGCAGCGGTCTGCCTGTCGTCCGGTATGACGCCGATGCACTCGCGACAGAGCTGGGGCCGTCGTTCGAACCCATCTCCTCGGTCCGACATAGCCACACGACGCCCTCGGCGGTCACGCAGAACTTCCTCTACACGATCCTCAGGCGCCGCGAGACAGGCTAGGCCGGCCCGGGGGGTTGGACCGGATGTGTGGGACTCTCCGCGATCCTTCGAGGGATCGGCTGAGGCAACCTCGCCTGAAGGAGCCAGGTCCTCATCTCACCCTTCCCCTTCACTAGAACGGTGCCGCGCTCGACGAACGAGTATCGATCGCGGAGCTTCTCGTACGTCCGCTCAGTGACCTGGATCCCACCGGGGATCCCGTGGGACTCCATCCGACTCGCCGTGTTCACGGTGTCGCCCCATAGGTCGTAGATGAAGCGACGAACGCCGATCACCCCTGCAACGACAGGGCCCGTGTCGATCCCGATGCGGAGTTGAACGGCTCCGAGCTCGTCATCGAGCGCGTCCAGCTCCTTCACCATGTCGAGCGCCATGTCGGCGACGGCTTCGGCGTGATCCTCGCGAGGGAGAGGGAGTCCGCCGGCCACCATGTAGGCATCACCGATCGTCTTGATCTTCTCCAGGCCGTGTTGCTCGGTGAGGCGATCGAATCGAGAGAACAATCCGTTCAGGAGCTCGACCACCTGCTCGGGGGCAACCGCGGCCGACATCGTCGTGAAATCCACGATGTCGGCGAACAGCACCGTGACCTCGGCGAATCCGTCCGCGATCGTGCCGTGCGAGTCCCGCAGGCGTGCCGCTATCGGCGCCGGCAGGACGTTCAACAGGAGGCGCTCGGACTTCGCTCGCTCGTGCTCCCGTTCGAGCACGAAGAACCGAAGCAGTAGGAACGCCGTGATCGACACCCCGGCGAGGTTGAGCACGAAGAACGTGATCTGGATGGGCGTGGGTATGTCAGCCGGGCTGAGAAGCGGCTCCAGGAGTCCCGCGACGACCAGGAGGACCGCATACGCCACGAACCACCGGATCGAGCTGTGGGTCGCCTTGAACATGAGCGCCCCCACGGGGGCCGTGAACGACCAGAGGATCACCGCGCTCGAGGGAACGAATCCTCCGAGACTCACTTGAAGCAGGAAGGGCAACAGCAGCAACATCGTCAGCTGGCTCGCGCGGAAGGACTCGAGGCGCTTCGTCCGTCTGAAGGAGATCAGCCAGGCGATGGAGATCACCTGATAGGCCAGCGGGATGGCGGCAGACACCGGTAGCCCGAGGGCGAAGTAGGTGACGACCCACACACACGAAAGCGCAGCGACCAGGAGCGTCGACAGGGTGAGGACGATCTTGGCGAGCCGCTCTTGCTCGTCGTCCTCAGGCGTTACGCCCAGCAGCGCGATGCGGCTCATCGGCTCGTCTTGCGGACCTTCCATATCTCCTCAGACGGCCAGCGACGCGACCACTCGAGGCTGACCATGTCATCGTCCTGCATGAAGGGTATGGCGTCCGGGCCGGGCCGCAGCTCGATGAGATCCTCGATGTCGAACCCGTTGGTTCGCAACAATCGGATCATGTCTCCGTAGCCGAGATGGAACTCGACCGATGGCCAGTCTGGCCATTCGAACCGGCGCATCCCGAAGTAGTCCTGGTGGAGCTCGGCGGTCGGGGCGTCACCGCTGTCGGGTGAACAGAGCATGGCGAGCGTTCCGCTGACGAGGAAGATCAGTGCCCCACCCGGGCGCAGAACCCGACCGGCCTCGGGGATCCAGCGGTAGGGGTCGGCCCAGATGCTCGCCCCGTACTCCGAGATCGCCACGTCGAAGCTGGCATCCGGGAAGGGAAGCTCCTCGGCGTTGCCCTCGTGGAGCGGGAAGGAGAGGCCGTGCTCCTCCTGGAGTCGGCGGGCCGTCGTCAGTTGCTCCCGCGAAAGGTCGATGCCGACCGGACGAGCACCGCGGCGAGCGAGCCACGCCGAGACGTACCCGGTGCCGCAGCCGAGTTCGATGGTGTCCTTGCCGTCGAGGTCGTGCGGCAACACGCCCAGTTCTGCCTCAGGGATCTGCCAGATCCCCCAGAAGGGCTCCTCGCTCGCCCACGAGCGTTCACCCGGCGGCACGAACTCGGTCGCCCACTCGTTCCACGCGCCGCGGTTGCGGATCACGTAGTCGCGCTCGCCGGGCTCGGTTCCTTCGCTCATCGTGATCGGCAGTATGGCGGGTCCGCACAGGAGGCCGTCGACGCGCCGGTGCAGGCGGAGGAGGAACCTTAGGAGTCCCTCGAGATGCTCGCCGACCGCGCCGTGATGCCTGCCGCCAGGACGGCTGCGACCAGCGTCGCCGGCACGGCAAGTTCGAGCGAGGAGCCGATACCGAAGCCGGTCCCAACGACGGCCGTGACGACCCCTGCGGTTCCGACAACCGTCATCCGCCACCGATCGAAGGATGGGCCCACGCCCTCTGCGGGCTCAGAACGACGACTCACGATGAGCAGCGGTATCAGCAAGGCCGGCTTCAGGAGATTCGCGACGTTCTGGATCGAGTTTCCCGCAGCCAGGTTGCCTTCCTGAAGCGATGTCGATGACGTGAACCAGGGTCGCACCGACCCCCACGATGGTGACCGCGATCACCGTCGCCTCTCGAAAGCCGTCCCTGCGCCACGCAGCGATGAGACCCAAGACCCCGAGTGCGAGATTGGCGAAACCCATCTCCTGCTGGAACGGACTGCCCTTCGGCCAATCGATCGACTCCGCGACGGCATCGGGCGTGAAGACGTGACCGAAGAAACCGCTGAGCCCGCTCGCGCCCACCCCGAGCATGAACAGATAGATCAGGTACACCTCTACCTTCCAGAGACGATCCTTCGCCCTCGTGTCGAGTCGAACATGAAGGGCGGCGAGCAGCACCGGAAGCACGGAGAACGCGAACACCCGCACCGCCACCGGTGTCCATGCGTAGTTCCCCATCAGATGTCGCTGGAGCGGGGGAGGCTTCGACGCGAGATCTCCGCCTGTCGGGTCGCCTGCATCGCCCGATCGACGAGAGCGGTGCCTCGCGGACCCCCTGGATGAGACCCCGCGCGAGCCAGACCGACTCGACGAAGCGGCCCGTCTCACCTCCGAGCGGGCGAGGCACGTACTCGAACACGGATCGACCTTAGGCCCACCCTTGATATGTGTCGAAACCGGCGGGCGTCAACGGCTTGCATGGATCAACAGGACGACGTGTATGCGTACGTCGATCCGTCGCGAGGGCCGGGATCTCCGCTGTCGATATCGCGTTAAGAGCGGACCGGGTCGACCGTGGTTCGGATAGGAGCGGCAAGTGCTCCTCGCAGAAGCTCCAGCGGCTCAGGACGGACCCGGTAGTAGACCCATCTGCCGCGTTGCTCTCGACCGACCAGGCCGGCGTCAGCGAGCACCTTCAGGTGATGGCTCACGGTCGGTTGGGACAACCCAACTGGCTCCGTGAGATCGCACACGCATGCCTCCCCGTCGGGATCGGCACCGATGATGCTCAGAAGACGGAGCCGAGCAGGATCGGCGAGCACTCGGAGAGCCGCTGCCAGCCGATCGGCCTCATCCTCTCCTAGTGGGGCAGCCATGACCTGAGGGCAGCACTCCACGTCGATCGTCTGGATCAGCTTCATGGTCGAGATATTGACGGCGGTCGATACGTCTGTCAACGTATCGACCGTTGTCGATATATCTCGGAGAGGAGGTGCCGCCATGAACGATCCCTGCTGCCCGTCCGACTGTTGCCCGCCTGACTGCTGCTAGCGGAAGACGCGCCGGCGGGTCGCTCCTCGGTCCGGGGAGCGGCTCGCCCGGCGGTTGCCGAACGCACCGACAACCGGTTGGTTGGGGCGGGCCGTGTCCAAGCGGGTCGGTTGGCCCTTGTCTCGGCCTCGGTCGCGCCGGACGCTGGCATCGAGAGATGTGGCCCGTCCCCTCGCCCCCGGTGCAGGGCGTGAGGTACGGGCGGAAGGGAGGCGATCATGCGCCTCACGTGGCGAGACGGTCTCGCAACGGTCTTCGTGTTCGTCGCAGTCCTGCTGTACGTGTCGTGGCTGGCCGGGATGGAGTTGCTCGGGACATCCAGCGCACGCATCGTCGGCGGCGTGGTTCTGGGGCTCGGATTGGCGGCATCGGTCACGGCTGTCGTGTACGGCGTCGGTGCCGGGCTGTTTCGGGCGTCGAAGGCGTACCTCGCGCTCGCGTCGATGATCGGACTCGCGGCGCTCGTCGCGGGCGTCATCGCCCTGGTCTCGGGTAACGAGATGATGTTGGGCGCGCTCGTGTTCGCGACGGCCGCGCTGTGGGCGATGTCCACGGTCCGACACATGCTCGAGACAGGAACTCGTGTGGGGGATGAGAAAGGCGACCTGTCGTTCAGGGACGCCGCGTAAGGGAGTGTGGCACGGCAGGTCGGCCGAGGCCGAGATCGTGCCTGCCGTGCAACACGATCTCGACGGGCAGTTCGCGGCGGCGCGTGATCGTGGCGAGATGGCGGGGGTGTCGGAAGTGAGCGTCGTGTCCAGGAGAGGCTCACCGCCGGAGACGGCGTCGCCCGAGAAGAGCACCCCGCGCGTCGGGGTCCCATAGGCCAATCGATCCATGGGCGGATGTTCATGACGAGTTCACCGCTTCTCTATGCTCACGCGCATGACACAGCGGGTCGCGGTCGACATCGGAGGGACGTTCACCGACCTCGCCGCCGTGGATGGGTCCGGACGCCTCACCCTCGCGAAGTCGGACACCACCCCGTCGTCACCCGACCGCGGCGCGGTACACGCGATCGAACGTTCCGGCGTGGCCCCCGCCGACATCGCGACGTTCGTCCACGGCACCACGGTGGTGATCAACGCGGTGACGGAGCGCACGGGTGCAACCACCGCGCTGCTCACGACCGCAGGGTTCCGCGACGTCCTGGAGATCGGCCGCGCGAACCGGCCGGACCTCTACAACCTGGCCTACAGGAAGCCGCGGCCCTTCGTCCCGCGGCGGCGGCGATTCGAGGTAGGCGAGCGCCTGGACCACCGCGGCCGTGAGCTGACGCCGCTCGACGAGGCTGCTCTGCCCGCGGTCGCCAAGCGGATCCGCCAGGAGGGGACCGAGGCGCTCGCGATCTGCTTCCTTCACGCCTGGGCCGATCCCGCGCACGAACGCCGCGCCGCCCAGGTGCTCCGGCCGCTGCTCCCGGACATCGCGATCGTCTGCTCGCATGAGGTGAGCGGCGAGTGGCGCGAGTTCGAACGGAGCTCCACGGCGGTGCTCTCCGCGTACGTGAAGCCGGTGGTCGGCCGGTACCTTGCCAGACTCGAAGCAACGCTCCGCGGCATCGGCGTCGAGGCACCGCTGTACGGGATGCGCTCGGCAGGGGGGGTGGCTTCGTTCGCGCGGGCCACGGCGAACCCGATCACGTTGTTGGAGTCGGGACCGGTCGCAGGGGTCGAGGCGGCCGCGGAGGTGGGGCGGCGGATGGGCGCGCACCACGTGCTTACGCTCGACATCGGCGGCACGACCGCGAAGACCTCGGCCGTGCGCGACGGCCGTCCGGCGATCGAGACGCTCTACCACGTGGAACGCACACCGACGTCCGCGGGGTACCCGATCCAGCTGCCCGTGGTGCAGATCGTCGAGATCGGAGCGGGCGGCGGGTCGATCGCCTGGGTCGACGAGGCGGGTGGGCTACATGTCGGACCGCTGAGCGCCGGCGCCGAGCCAGGCCCCGCGTGCTACGGTCGCGGAGGACCAGACGCGACGATCACCGACGCGAACCTGGTCGCCGGTCGGCTGGACCCGGACTTCTTCCTCGGCGGCACGATGCCTCTGGATCTCGGCGCCGCACAGGATGCACTAGCCAGACTGGGCTCGGCGCTCGACACCGACGCGCGCACCGCCGCGCGCGGCGTGCTCAGGTACGCGGTCGCACAGATGGCCCACGCCCTGCGGCTGGTGACGGTGCGGCGCGGCCATGACCCGCGTGACTTCACGTTCGTGGCGTTCGGCGGCGCGGGCCCGCTGCACGCGACGCTCCTCGCCCGCGAGCTCGGGATCCGCCGCACGGTGATCCCGCCCGCACCCGGCCACTTCTCTGCGGTCGGGATGCTGCACGGGCGCCTCCGAGCCGACGCGGTCCGTACGCGCGTCGGGCCGTTGGAGCCCTCGCTGCTCGGACCGCTCCTGGACGAGCTGCAGGCCGAGGCGGCCGGCCAGCTCCCTGACGGCG
Source organism: uncultured Actinomycetes bacterium (assembly GCA_963734685.1). Lineage (GTDB taxonomy): Bacteria > Actinomycetota > UBA4738 > UBA4738 > HRBIN12 > JAOUEA01. The sequence goes on from CAVTIC010000002.1 coordinate 153,077, forward strand.
GTCCCGCCGAGGTCCAGCGATTCGCGCAGCTTCGGTACACCGGGCAGGAGCACACGCTCGAGGTCCCGGTTCCCCACGGCGAGGTCACCCCGGGAACGGCGGTCGCGGTCCGTGCCGCTTTCGACCGCGCATCCGAGGAGGCCTACGCGTTCTCGCTGGACCAACCCGTACAGCTGGTGGCGGCGCGCGCGGCAGCCTCGGTGCCGGCGGATCCCTTCTCCTGGCGCGTGGACGAGCGCACACCCGACCACGAGCTCTCACTGCGGGAGGTCGACCTGGACGAGCACGGCGGCGTGCAGGTCCTGAGGGCCGAGCATCGCGGCGCCTTGGAGGAGGGCGCGCCGATAGCCGGACCCGTGGTCTTGGAGGAAGCCGCGTCCACCACCCTGGTGCTCCCCGACCAGACCGTCACCCGCGACGCCGAGGGGAACCTCCTGATCGAGGAGGCGGGATGACCGATCGCTTCACGATGGACGTGCTCCGCGAGGCGTTCCTCGCCGTCGCCGACGAGATGTTCGTCTCGCTGCAGCGCACCTCGCAGAGTCCCGTGATCTACGAAGTGCTCGACTTCGCGGTGGGGATCACCGACCCTGCCGGCGAGCTGGTGAGCCAGGGCAACGGGATCGCCGGCTTCCTGGGGCCGCTGGGCGAGGCGGTCCGCGACACACACGCGCGCGTCCCCGACCTGGAGCCCGGCGACGTGATCGCGACGAACGACCCGTACGCGGGGGGCGGCACGCACCTTTCGGACGTGGCACTCGTGCGACCGATCTTCGTGGACGGGGAGCTCGCGGCGTTCGCCGCCGCGAAGGGCCACTGGACGGAGGTGGGCGGCAAAGATCCGGGATCGTGGACCGCCGACTCTCGCGACGTCTTCCAGGAAGGCCTGCAGCTGCCGTTCGTGAAGGCCTACCGGCGCGGCGCCCTCGACCGTGACATCGCAGCGATCCTGCAGGCGAACTCGCGTCTGCCCGAACAGGTCCTCGGCGACCTGGTGGCGCAGGCCGCCTGCCTGGAGGTTGCCGAGCGCCGTTTCCTCGAACTGTGCGGCCGCTACGGCGTCGGCACGGTGCGTGAGGTAATGGTGCACGTGCACGAGCGGAGCGAGGCGCTGGCTCGGGCGGCCTTGAAGACCCTTCCGCCCGGCACATACACGGCCGAGGACCTGATCGACGACGACGGCGTGGGCGGCGGTCCGTTTCCGATCAAGGTGGCGGTCACGATCACGCCCGACGAGATGGTCTGCGACTTCACCGGCTCGCACGCGCAGGTGGGCGGGCCGGTGAACACCACCTGGAGCGGGCTGACCTCGGGGGTGCGCACGATCTTCAAGGCGGTGACCGATCCCGCTGAGCCGCCATCGGACGGCTGGTTCCGCCCGCTTCGGATCGTCTGCCCTGAGGGCACGATCTTCACCGCCCAGAGGCCGGCTCCCGTGGCCGCGTACTTCGAGACCACCGAGCCGGCGAGCGACCTGGTGTGGAAGGCCTTGTGTCCGCTGCTGCCGGAGCGGCTCACCGCGGGGAGCTTCGTCTCAGTGTGCTCGACGTCGATCTCGACCACGCATCCGGACACCGGTGAGGAGACGCTGCTGGTAGAGCCGCAGCCCGGCGGCTGGGGCGCGAGCGCGGTCGCCGACGGCGAGAGCGCACTCGTGAGCGTCGGCGACGGCGAGACCTACACGATCCCGGCAGAGATCTGCGAACAACGCTACGGCGTGCGCGTGGAGCGGGTGGCGTTCGACATCGTGCCGGGCGCGGGCGCGGGGCGGCGCCGCGGCGGGCCGGGGCTCGTGAAGGAGTACCGGATCCTGTCGGACCGGGCGCTGCTGACGGTGGTGTTCGGGCGGCACAAGTACCCGCCGTGGGGCGTAGACGGCGGCCTCGAGGGCTCGCCGAACGCGATCGAGATCGTGCCGGCCGACGGCTCGACGCCGGCGCGGTTCGGCAAGGCGGCCGCGTATCCGCTGCGGGAGGGGGACCTCGTGCGGCTGCGCACCGGGACGGGCGGCGGCTACGGCGATCCCCGCGAGCGCGAACCCGAGCGCGTCCGTGAGGACCTTGCCGACGAGATGATCGGCCCCGAGGAAGCCAGAGTTCTCTACGGGTTCGAAGGCTGAAACCGGTCGGGCCGGAGCGCCGAGCTCAGCTGGAACCATCCGGTGATGTCCCGCGGACGCAGGGCGTCAGCTTCAGGCCAACAAGCGTGCGCGACAGGCCAGCTGCAGCGCGAGGCGAGCATCGGGGTCATCGGGATCCACCTCGAGCTGGTCCCTGATCCGCGCGATCCGGTACGCGACGGCGTTGCGGTGCAGGTGCAGCCTCCGAGAGGTGCGCGTCACCGAGCCTTGTTCGTCGAGGAAGACCTGCAAGGTCCGGATCGCCTCGTCGGCACGCCGGCCGCCGAGTTGTTCGAGCGGCTCCAACAACGAGGAGACCGAACGCCGGGCCGAGTCCGTGGCGTACCACTCGGCGAGCATCGCCCGCAGCCCCGACGCGTCGAACACCGCGGGCCCTTGGCCATGCCGTGCGGCGGCCAGAGCGGCACGCGCCTCGCCGGCGGAGGCTCGAAGGCCGGCGGGCCCCAGGTGTTCGCCGCCGATCCCGACCCGGGGCGCGATGGGCGGGAACCGCTCCTCCAGCGCCGTCTGGACCGCGGCGCCGGCAGTGAAGACGGCCGTCGCTCCGCGGGCGCCCGATTCCGTGTCGGTATCACGCACCAGCACGACGTGCCCCTCCGAGCGCGCAAGGTGCCATGTGCCACTCGCGGCACGCGCGGCCGCCAACGCGATCCGTTCGACCGCCCGCCGCAGTTCCTCCACGTGGACGGGATCGTCGGAGATGCCTTCATCGAACCCGACGAGCGTCACCGTGTGCCAGGCGTCGACAGGGAGCCCGAGAGCCCGCGCGCGTCGCAGCAGCGACGCGTCGCGCCCGGGCTCCGTCGCGAGCAGCTCGGTCAGCAGCTCCGACCGGCTCCGGACGGGCGCGTCCTGTTCCCGCCGCACGCGCCCCATCGCGGTCGCGACGTCAGCTGCAGCGGCGCGGAGCAGCAGGATCTGGACCGCCCCGCCGCCAGGCGCCACGAGCCACGCCTCGCGGATCCCGTCGACGTCGATCGGCTCAGCGAGCAGCCCCGACAGTGGCTCGCCCAGCGCCGCTCCCGGCAGGGCCGCCCCCACCGCGGCGAGGGTTCCCGACACATCTGCCCCGGCGTCCCGCGCCCGATCGAGCGCTCGCACCCCGGCCGCCGCGGATTCGAGCGAGACTGCCGCGTCGCCGCGGAGGAGCGCGCCGAGCGCCGCGGCGAGCTCCGCGAGGTCCGCACCCTCGATCACCGCGAGCATGGCGAGGTGCGCGCGGTTCGCCACCGCTCGCGCTGAGCGAGAGAGGACGTCGCCGTCGGCGGCTGCGAGCGCGATCCCCGCGATACGGCGCTCAACCCCACGCCGCAGTGCGACGTCGAATCGGTACGTACCCGCCTCACGCGAGGCGGCGCGCGTGAGGAGCACGAGGGCACCGAACGGCGCCAGCTCGACGTCTCCGAGCGTCTCCGCGAGAGCGAGCGAACGCACGTCTCGCTCCAGGCCGAACCCGGTGAGTAGGCGGAGGCGGTCACCGCCCACGCCGGCGATCACCGCCGCGATATTGGGCATTTCGCACATATATAACCCGAATCGTGTGCGAACTGCACTTCCTCGTGCGCCGGCGCGCGGCGTAGCGTTACGTCCTGAGAGGGGAGGGGCATCGTGCTGATCGACGGATCGAACGTCCGGGCGATGGCGATCGGGTGCTCGATCCTGGGCGCCGGTGGCGGCGGCGACACCGCTGTCGGTGTGCTCGCCGCACTCCAGGCCATCGAGGAGTTCGGCCCGGTGCCGATGGTCGATCTCGACGAACTCGACGACGAGGCGCTCGTGATGCCATGCGGCGGGATCGGGGCACCGCTGATCTGGATAGAGAAGATCGACCGCGGCGACGAGATCTCCAGGCTTATCCCGGTGGTCGAGCGGATCCACGACGCCAAGGTCGCAGCGCTGATGTCAGCGGAGATCGGCGGTTCGAACGGCCTCGCGCCCGTGGCGTGGGCAGCGCGCGCCGGGCTCCCCATGGTGGACGCCGACGGCATGGGTCGTGCGTTCCCCGAGGTTCCCCAGGTGACGATGGAGGTCGCCGGTATCTCGCCGAACCCCGCCGTGATGACCGACGAGCGCGGCAACGTCGTGATCTTCGAGGGTGTGGACGGTCGATGGATGGAACGCATGGAGCGCGCGATGGCCGTGGAGTTCGGGGGGCAGGGCTACTCCTCCGAGTACCAGATGACCGTCCTCCAAGCGAAGACCGCGACGGCGCGCGGCACGGTCTCCCTCGCGATCCGCATCGGGGAGGCCGTGCTCGGCGCTCCGCACGATCCGATCGCATCCTTGACTGAGACGATCGACGCCGTGAGCGTGATCGAAGGCAAGATCGTCGATGTCGAGCGGCGGATCACGGGCGGGTTCGTCCGTGGGTCCGCGACGATCGAAGGGCTCGGCGCCGATGCCGGCCGCGTCCTGCGGCTGGAGATCCAGAACGAGAACCTCGTCGCACTCGAGGACGGGGGGGTGCGTGCGATGGTGCCGGACATCATCACGGTCTGCGACACGCAGACGGGCCGGGCGGTCCACACCGAGCGCCTGCGCTACGGCCAGCGCGTCACGGTGATCGCGTTCCCTTGCGACCCGATCTGGCGGACGGAACGAGGTCTCGAGCTGGCGGGCCCGTGGGCGTTCGGCTACGAACTCGACTATGTCCCGATCGAGGCGATCCAGATCGCCGGACAGGAGGACTCCGATGCCTGAGGAGTCCGCGGTGCTCGCCGAGGACGAGGCGATCGAGATGTTCGCCTTCCTGATGACCTCGGCAAGGAGCCAGCTCGACGACCCATGCCGGTACGCCTCGATGCGTCTGCTCACCGCCGCCGAGGAGCTCAGGGATCGGATCGCAGAGCGGGTCGGCCCCGAGACCCGGGAGCTCCTCGAGCGAACGCGGCCCACGACCGCGTTCGCACAGACGCACACGAACGACCTCGAGGCGTACACGTCGGCCCTCGACGACCTCTGCGCGCAGACCGCCCGGTTCCTCGTCGAGCGCTTCGGGGAGGCGAACGATGGCTGAGGCGATGCTCGAGCTGATCGCGAACCGTCGGGTCGTGCGGGTGATGACCGACGAGCCCGTGGCCCGCGAGGACCTCGAGCGGATCCTGAACGCGGGACGCTGGGCCCCGACCGGCGGCAACACGCGCAGCGTCCGGTTCGTCGCGGTCGAGGACCCGACGACCCTCCGGCTGCTGCGGATGGTCTCGCCGGGGATGCTGCAGCGTCCCGCCGCGGCGATCGTGCTGTGCCTGGACGCCGACGTCGCGGAGGCCGAGGGCGTGAGCCCGACCGATCCGACGCCCGGGTACGACATCGGGACGACGATGCAGACGATGCTGCTCGCGGCCCATGCGCTCGGCCTCGGCGCGGGGCCCGTCAGCTCCTGCTCGTGGGCGGCCGTGGCCGTCGTCCTGTCCCTGCCGCCCAACCTGCTGCCGCGGATGATCGTGTGTCTCGGGCACGCGGCCCCGCCCGCAGAGCAGATGCCGATGCGCGCCCCGAAGGTGACGTGGCGCGACCTCACGCACTGGGAGCGGTACGAGGTCGCGGAAGGAGGTCCCCGTGGCTAGCCGGCTGGAGCTCCGCCTCGGGATCGACGTCGGCGGGACGAACACCGACGCGGTGGTGCTGGACCGCGAGGACCGTCTGCTCGCGCAGGCGAAGGTGCCGACCACGCCCGACGTGTCCTCGGGCATCGCCGCGGCCGCCGTCGCCGCCGTCGAGGTGCTCGGACCCGAGCTGTTACGCATCACCCACGCGATGCTCGGAACGACCCACGCCACGAACGCGGTCCTCGAGCGTCGTCACCTGCGGCGCGTCGCCGTGATCAGGATCGGGGCCCCGGCCACGTTCGCGATCCGCCCCCTGTTCGGATGGCCCGAGGACCTGCGCGCGACGATCTCGGTTGGCGAGCAGATCGTCCGCGGGGGGTTCGAGTTCGACGGGCGCGAGATCGTCGCGCTCGATCCCGAGGAGATCGCCCGCTTCGCCGCATCGGTGGCGGGACGCGCCGAGGGGGTCGCGATCTCGAGCGTGTTCGCTCCGGTCTCCGCCGAGCACGAGCTCACGGCCCGCGACGTGGTGCGAAAGGAGCTCGGGCACGACATCCCCGTCTCGCTCAGCCACGAGATCGGCTCGATCGGCCTGTTGGAGCGGGAGAACGCGACGGTCCTGAACGCCGCGCTCACCGGTGTCGCCCACGACGTCGCCGGCGCGTTCCGGGAAGCGCTGGAGGCGTGCGGCCTCGACCCCGTCACCTTCTTCGCACAGAACGACGGGACGCTGATGGACCTGGAGTATGCGCTCCGCTACCCGGTCCTCACGATCGGCAGCGGGCCCGCCAACTCCATCCGTGGCGCCGCCTACCTCACCGGGTCCACCGACGCGATCGTCGTCGACGTCGGGGGGACCTCGGCCGACGTCGGGGTCCTGGTGAACGGGTTCCCTCGGGAGTCGAGCTCGGGCGTCGAGATCGGGGGGATCCAGACGAACTTCCGGATGCCGGACCTCGTGACCATCGCGGTCGGGGGTGGCACGATCGTGCACGGTGACAGCGAGGACGTGCAGGTGGGCCCGGCCAGCGTGGGCTACCGCCTGACCCAGGAGGCACTCGTGTTCGGCGGATCGACGCCGACGCTCACGGATGCGGCGGTGGCCGCCGGCCGGATCACACTGGGCGACGGCGGAGCCCTCGAAGGCCGCAGCGACGTGCTGGCGCGGGCGCTCGCGAGGGCCGAGACGATGCTCGCCGAGGCCGTCGATCGGGTGAAGACCTCGCGGGAGGATCGCCCGTTGATCGCGGTGGGCGGCGGCAGCATCTTGGTCCCGGACGACGTGCCGGGCATCAGCGAGGTCCATCGCCCCGACCACTTCGATGTCGCGAACGCGATCGGAGCCGCGATCGCCTCGGCGAGCGGCGAGGTCGACCGGATCTTCAACCTCGGCCCCGCCGGCCGCGAGGCCGCGGTGGAGGAGGCGTCCGAGGAGGCCCGGGGCCGAGCCGTGGCGGCCGGGGCATCGCCGGACCGCGTCGAGATCGTAGAACTTGAAGAGATCCCACTGGCATACCTGACGAACCCTGCGGTTCGGATCCGCGCGAAAGCCGCGGGGCCGCTGGACGTCCAGGGCTGACCCGAAGGAGGGGCCGACATGCGCAGGTTCGGAGCCATGCGGATACTGGCGGTGATCGCCACGATGACGCTCGCGGCCGCAGCGTGCACCGGGGAGACGACGGCGCCGGGCGGGAGCGCGACGAGCGGTGGAGCCGCACCGGTCGACACGAACTTCACGTTGGCCTACCACAGCGAGGTCATGGTCTCGTGGGACCCGAGCGACTCGTACTCGAACGAGGTCATCGCGATGCAGAACATGTACGAGACCCTCACCCGGTACGACTCCGAGACCCAGGAGGTCGTCCCGCTGCTCGCGACCGCGTGGGAGTCGAACGAGGACGGAACGGAGTGGACGTTCACGCTCCGCGACGACGTCACGTTCCACTCGGGTCGCGCGATGACCTCGGAGGACGTGAAGGCGTCGATCGAGCGGACGACGGAGATCGGCGGAGGCGCCGCATACATCTGGGGCCCCGTGAAGAAGATCGAGACGCCGGATGCGACGACGGTGACGTTCACGCTGAAGTACTCGGCCCCGCTGGATCTGGTCGCCTCGGCCAGCTACGCCGCGTACATCTTCGACACGCAGGCGGCAGGCGATCAGGACCTCGCGAAGTGGTTCGCCGAGGGGAACGAGGCGGGCACGGGCCCGTACATGCTGGATACCTGGGACGAGGGCGCGGACGTCGAGCTCCGCCTGAAGGCGTATCCCGACTACTGGGGAGCATGGGACGAGACCCACTACGAGAACGTGATCTACCGCGTCGTGCCGGAGGCGACGACCACCGCGCAGCTGCTGCGTTCCGGTCAGGTGACGTGGGTCGAGCGGCTCAACCCACAGCTGTGGGCCACCTTCCAGGACGACCCGAACACGACGACGACGAGCACCCCGTCATGGCAGACGCTGCTCGCGATGTTGAACACCGCGGACGGCCCCCTCGCCGACCAGAAGGTGCGGCAGGCCGTCATGGCCGGCATCGACTACGAAGGCATGATGCAGGCCCTCCAGGGCGGAGCCGAGCCGCTGTCGGGCGTGGTCCCGCCGGGACTGTGGGGACACGTCGACGACCTGTTCCCCACCCAGGACATCGAGACGGCGACCTCGCTGCTGGGCGATGCAGGCTACGGCCCCGGCGGGGACCCGATGGACCTGGAGCTCACCTACGTCACGGGCGACTCCGACGAGCAGACCGTCGCGACCCTGATGAAGTCGAACCTCGCCGACCTGAACGTCAACGTCGATGCCCGTGGCATGCAGTGGACCGCGCAGTGGGCGAAGGGCAAGTCCGCGAACGTCGAGGAGCGGCAGGACATCTTCCTCTTCTACTGGTGGCCCGACTACGCCGATCCGTCATCGTGGTTCACCAACCTGTTCCACACCGAGGACCCTCCGTTCTTCAACCTGTCGTACTACTCGAACCCGCAGATCGACTCGCAGATGGCGGAGGCGGCGCAGCTGGCGGCGTCCGACCGGGAGGCCTCGACGCAGATGTTCGAGGACATGCAGGTCACGCTGTTCGAGGACGCCCCCTCGATCTCGCTCTACACGCAGACGTACCAGCGGGCGATGCTCGGCACGTTCGGCGGCTACGTCGACAACCCCGCCTATGCGAACGTGGTCTTCGTGTACGACCTGACACCCGGCGCGGCGTGACCCGATACGTCCTGCGGCGCCTCGCCCAGGCCGTCTTGGTCGTGGTCGGGGTGATCGTCCTGACCTTCGTGGTCGCCCGGATCGTGCCGGGCGACCCGGCCGGGAGCTGGGCCGGGCCGAAGGCGTCGCAGGCCGAGCTCGATGCGGTCCGGGAGGAGCTGGGGCTCGACGCCCCGCTCCCCGAGCAGATCGCCACGTACTTCGGCGGGGTGGTGCGGGGCGACTGGGGTGTGGCGGTGCACACCCGCCAGCCGGTGCTGGGAGACCTGATGGACCGGGCGCCGGCATCGATCGAGCTGGTCGTCGTCGCGATGCTGTTCGCGCTGCTGTTCGGGATCCCGCTCGGCCTGCTGTCGGCGAAGTGGAACCGGAAACTGCCCGACTCGCTCGTGCGGTTCGCCGCGGTGTTCGCGGTGTCGATGCCGTCGTTCTGGTTGGCGTTGATCCTGCAGCTCGTGTTCTTCCAGCGCCTCGGGTGGTTCCCGGTCGCCGGCCAGTACGACCCCAGCCTCGACTACACGCACCCGCTCATGCAGTACACCCACATGCCGATCGTCGACGCGCTGATCACCGGGAACTGGTGGGTGCTGCGCAGCGCCCTGTGGCACATCGTGCTGCCGGCGATCGTCGTCGCGGCGTACCCGTTCGGCGTGGTGACGAGGATGGTCCGCGCCTCCGTCCTGGACACGCTGGGCGAGGACCACATCCGCATGATGCGGGCCCTCGGGTTCTCGGAGCGCTCGGTGTTCGCGAAGTGGGCGTTGAAGCCCGCGTGGAACCCGGTGATCGCGGTGCTGGCCCTCGTGTTCGCGTACTCGCTCGCGAACTCGTTCCTGGTGGAGTCGATCTTCAACTGGCCCGGACTCGGCGCCTACGCGGCGACCTCCGTGGCCGCGCTGGACACGCCGGCGATCGTCGGCGTCACGCTGTTCATCGCGATCGTGTACGTGATCGGGAACCTGGTCGTCGACATCGTGCAGGCCGCCCTGGATCCGAGGATCGAGTTGTCGTGAGCACCGTCCAGCCCCTGGTCGAGACCGGCGAGCCGGCGCGTTCGCTGGTCGCCGGGGCCCTCCGGTCGAACCGGCTCCTGCTGTTCGGCGCCGTGATCGCGGTGTCGATCGTCGTGGTCGGGATCTTCGCGCCGTGGATCGCCCCGTACCCCGAGGACGCCGGGAGCGCGACCCACCCGGCGATCCTCCTGCAGCCTCCGTCGTCGGAGCATCTGTTCGGCACCGACCAGGTCGGGCGCGACGTCTTCTCGCGCGTGGTGTACGGGGCGCGCGTCTCGCCCGTGATCGCGTTCCTGGTCCTGCTGACCTCGATCGCGATCGGCGTCCCCCTCGGCGTGCTGTCGGGGTACGTCGGCGGGCGCTGGGACGACGTGATCATGCGGATCACCGACGTGTTCCTGGCCCTCCCGGCGCTCCTGCTCGCACTCGTGTTCGCCTCGGTGCTTCCCCCATCGCTCGTGTCGACGACGCTGGCCATCACGATCGCGTGGTGGCCGTGGTACACGCGCCTGCTCCGAGGCCAGGCCGCGTCGGTCGCGGGGCGTCCGTACGTCGAGAGCGCGCGGGCGCTCGGCGTGTCGGACCGCAGGATCGTGTTCCGCCACGTCCTGCCGAACTCGCTGACGCCGCTGATCGTCCAGGCCTCGCTCGACGTGGGAGGGATCATCCTCACCGCCTCGGCGCTGTCCTTCCTAGGGTTGGGCGCCCAGGACCCGACGCCGGACTGGGGTCTGATGGTGGCGCAGGGACAGGCCTACTTCCAGACGCAGTGGTGGCTCGTCACCTTCCCGGGTCTCGCGATCTTGATCACCGCGGTCGGGTTCAACCTGCTCGGCGACGGCCTGCGCGAGATCCTCGACCCCCACGCCGTGTCGACCTTCACGACCCGGAAGGAGGACCGGTGACGGGATCCCCTGCCGCCGAGGAGCGACTCGTGGTGCGCGATCTCCGGATCGCCTTCGGGTCCCGTCGCGTGGTCGACCTCGAGTCGCTCGGGCTCGGCGCGGGCGAGATCGTCGGGCTCGCCGGGGAATCCGGATCGGGCAAGTCGATGACCGCGATGGCGATCCTCGGTCTCGCGACGCACGCGGGTGCGACCGTCGAGGGGAGCATCCGGCTCGACGGCGAGGAGATCGTGGGCGCGCCTGAGCGGCGCCTGCGAGAGCTGCGCGGCCGCCGGATCGCGGCGATCTTCCAGAGCCCCGTCTCGGCCTTCAACCCCGTGTACCGCGTGGGAGCGGGCTTCATCGGGGCCCTCCGCCTGCACGGTGCCTCCGACGACGAGGCGAAGGACCGCGCCGAGGCGGCGATGCGCGACGTACTGCTCTCACCCGACATCCTCCGCCGATACCCACACCAGCTCTCCGGAGGACAGGCGCAGCGGGTCGCGATCGCGCAGGCGCTGGCGCTGCGTGCCGAGGTGCTCCTGGCCGACGAGCCGACGAGCGCGCTCGACGTGACCGTCCAGGCCGAGATCCTCGACTCGCTGCGGCGCGTCCGCGACGAAGTCGGCATGAGCATCCTGTTCATCAGTCACGACCTCGCGGTGCTGGCGGAGCTCAGCGACCACCTGGCCGTGATGCAGCGTGGCGTCGTGGTCGAGTCGGGCCCCACGGCGCAGGTCCTGGGGGATCCGCGCGATGACTACACGAAGGAGCTGGTCGCGGCAGTACCGAAGATCGGCGTGAGGTTGGCCGGGTGAGGACGCAGCCCCTCCTCGAGGTCCGCGACCTCCACGTGCGCTTCGACCAGGTGCGGGCCGTCGACGGCGTGGACCTGTCGCTCCCCCCCGGCCCGTACGGCCTGGGCCTCGTCGGGGAGAGCGGATCGGGCAAGACGACGATCGGCCGCGCGGTCATGCGGCTCGTGCCGGTGGCGAGCGGAGACGTCCTCCTGGAGGATCGCAGCGTCCTCGATCGACGCGGCCCGGACCTGCGCGCGTTCCGCCGAGCGGTGCAGATCGTCTTCCAGAACCCCGATACCACGCTCGACCCGCGGATCCGGATCGGCGGGGCGATCCGCGAGGCGCTCAGGACCCACGACGTGGTCCCCAAGGACTGAGGAGCCCGACCGGATCGCGTCGTTGCTGCACGAGGTCGGGCTGGAGCCGGCCCACGCGGACCGGCTCCCGCACCAGCTCTCGGGCGGTCAGCGCCAGCGCGTGTCGATCGCGCGGGCGCTCGCGGTGGCGCCACGCGTCCTCGTGCTCGACGAACCGACGAGCGCCCTGGACGTCACCGTCCAAGCGAAGGTCCTGCGACTGATCGCGGGGCTCCGCGACCAGCACGACCTCGCCTACCTCCTGATCTCGCACAACCTCGCGGTCGTCGAGGAGCTCTGCGAGGAGACCGCGGTGCTGTACCTCGGTCGGATCGTGGAGCGAGGTGCCGACCGCGACGCTGCTCCGCAGCCCGCGCATCCGTACACCGTCGCGCTCCGGTCGGCCGTGCCGGAGATGGACATCGCCGCCCGCCGTCGACGGGTCGTCCTGTCCGGACCTCCACCGGACCCTCAGAACCCGCCGTCAGGGTGCCCGTTTCATCCTCGTTGCCCGCTCGCGATCGATCGCTGTGGCACGGAGGTCCCGCAGGAGCGGGAGATCACCCCGGGGCGGTTCGCCGCCTGCCACCGAGCCGACGACGTGGTGGCCGCGGCGAGCACCGGCGACCTGCCTGCGACCCACGCTCGGTCCGACGACCGATAGGAAGGGGACGTCGATGGAGCTCAAACGGATCAGGGTCATCACACCGGTCACGGGCGAGGCACTGGGGAACGCCGAGTTCGCGCGCAGACTCGGCGACGCGGCGACCGAGGTCGACCTCGTCCAGATCGAGCGCGGCCCGGCCTCGATCGAGTGCGAGTTCGAGCACGCGATCGCTGTCCCGGACACGCTCCGGCTGATCGTCGACGCGGAGCGCGACGGCGTCGACGCGGTGGTCGTCGACTGCATGGCGGACCCCGGCGTGCGGCCCGGACGCGAGCTCGTGAGGATCCCCGTGGTCGGGCCGGCAGAGGCGAGCATGCACCTCGCGTGCCAGCTCGGCCACCGATTCTCGATCGTGACGACCGAGGCGCGCTCGGTGCCGGAGTTCGAGAACCAGGCGCGCGTCGCGGGGCTCGCCGAGCGGCTCGCGTCGGTCCGCTGGGTCGACATCCCGGTCCTCGACCTCGCATCGGATCCGAAGGCGTTGCTCGCCGCGTTGATCGATGAGTCGGTCTCTGCGATCGAGGCCGACGGGGCGCACGTGATCGTGTTCGGGTGCACGGGGATGCTCGGGTTCGCCGAGGGCGTCCGCGACGGGCTCGTGGCGCGCGGCTACCCCGGCGTCCCCGTCCTCGACCCCGTGCCCGTCGCGGTCAGGACGGCGCAGGCCCTCCTCGCGTGCGGGCTGACCCACAGCACGCGCACGTGGCCGTCGGCGCCCGCGAAGCGGATCGACGGGTACGGGTTCCTGACCGATGGGCTCGCCGACAGCCCCACCGGCGCGGAGGGGTGAGACACCCGTCCGCAGCGCAGTCGGAGAAGTGGCATGTGCGAACTGTGTTCGGATGACTTCTTGCGGGGAAGGGGGTTCAGTCGGCCACTCGATAGAGGTGCCAGCGGTCGGGAACGCCCTTCAGCTCGCGCTCACCGGCGTCTTCGAAGTTGAGCCCGGAGCCAACTGTGAGGTCCTTCACGGTGGACGACACAAGGACCTCGCCTGGGCTCGCGAGTGCCGAAACCCGCGCGCCGATGTGCACCGCGAGTCCCCGAACGTTGTCACCTGCGAGCTCGACCTCGCCCGTGTGGCAGCCGGCACGGATCTGGATCCCGAGAGGCTGAACGGTGCTGGCGATCGCCTGGGCGCAACGCACGGCCCGAGCAGGTCCGTCGAAGGTCGCGAAGAAGCCATCGCCCGCCGTATCGATCTCACGACCCTGGAAGCGCTTCAGCTCTGCTCGCGCGAGCGTGTCGTGTGAGGTCAACAGCTCCTTCCAGCGCTCATCACCGAGCTCGGCCGCCTTGCTCGTCGAGCCAACGATGTCGGTGAACACGACGGTCGCGAGCACCCGGTTGGTGACTGGCGCAGGACGTGTGCCCGTTACGAACTCCTCGATCTCATCCAAGAGCGGGGCGGCGCCCTCGGTCGTTGCCGGGAAGTGCGTCGTGTCCGGATACTCGAAGAGGCGAGCACCGGGGATCCGATCCGCCAGGTAACGCGCACCTTCGATCGGTGACACAGGGTCACCCGTTGCGTTCACGATGAGGGTGGGTACCCGGATGCTGGGCAGGATCTCGCGGATGTCGATCTCCATGTTCATCCGCTCGAGAGCTGCGATCGAGGCCGGACTGGCTCCCGCCCGGATGTATCGGATCACCTCGTCGACAGTTCCTGGTGATGCATCATCCCCAAGCCCCCAGCCCCAGCCGCGCACGTATCTCTCGTTCACACCGTTGGTCGCCAGCTCGTCGATCGCGTGCACGTATTCATCGCGAGGTATGCCCCAGGGCATGTCGGGCTCCTGCACGAACCGTGCCTGTCCTCCCCACACGATCAATGCGTGTGTGCGATCGGGAAAGGTGGCCGCGAACATGCACGCCATGCTTCCGCCTTCCGATAGGCCGAGGATGACCGCGCGCTCACTCCCCGCGGCATCCATGACGGCCCGGATATCGTCGGTGCGCTCCTCCAGCGACGCGACGTGCGTCACCCGGTCGGAGAGCCCGGTTCCTCGCTTGTCGAAGCGGATCAGTCGGCAGAAGGCGTGGAACCGTTCCACCCACCAGATCTCGTCGGGCGACTCCAAGTCCTTGTCCAGATCCGAGACGGTGCCGGGCGCTGCCACGAGATCGATCGAGGCGCCTTCTCCCGACACTTGGTAAGCGATGCTGACCGCACCGCTCTTCGCATACCTGGTCTGGGGGATGTCCACATGACGATCCTCGGCCGCGACATGATCAGGCGCAACTCGGGCGATCCCTCCAACGGTTGCGCGGGACGCGGGCTCGTTGCATTCCGCAGCCGCCTGCTTACAGACCCGTCGATCCGCGGTTGAGGCAGTGAGACCCGGTAGCAGTGTTCGAGGGGAACTCGCCCGCGCCGTGCAAAGTGGGTCGTGGTGCCGGGTGTTCACGGCCTGGAGCGGGTCCACGCCTCGTGGGCCGAGGAGGGGGGCCCGGGACCGAAGCCCCGGGCCCCGCGGGCACCCACTCCTGCGGGCTCTCGGCCGGCTCTCGGCCGACTCTCGGGGCCGGCTCGGACCGGTCGCTCAGGCGGAGCGGCGGGTGACCGCCATCGCCTGGATCGCGTCGCTCATGCGGTCGATCACGACCTGCACGTCGTTGCCGTAGCCCTCGTCGACCCTCACCGAGAGACGATCGATCTTCTCGCCCAGCACCTCGGCGACCTTCACCATCGCCTCGGCGGTCGACTGCGTCTCCTTGTGGAGCTGGTCGGTGATCCCGCGCACCTGGCTGTCGACGCTGACCTGCACGTCGTTCGCGAGGCCGGCCTGCAGCTCCTTCATCGCGCGCAGCGTCTGTCGCACGAGCTCGGCATCGAGCGGCTCGGCCGGGGTGACGCCCTGTTGCTCGCGGACCGCCGACGCGAGCGCCTGGTTGTCCGATCGGATCAGCTTGGCGATCGAGCTCATGCGGTCGTCGATGTGGGCGCGCAGCCGCTCCTCGGCGGCGGCCTGGCCCTCGGCGAGCATCGAGTCCATGCCGTCGATCGCGCCCACGCCGACGTCCATGCGCTCGATCGTCTGACCCAGCGAGGACGCGATCGCCATCTCGGCCGCCTCGGCGGCGCGCGGGAGACGGCGTCGGTGATGGTCTCGAGCTTCTCGTCCATGCGCTCGGCGAATGCGGCCAGGCGCCAGTCGACCGTCTCGCGGATCGTCTCGGACTCGACGCCCGTCCGTTCCTCGATCAGGCCCCGGAGGGCCTCGGAGTCGGCGCGGACGAGCTGCGCGACGCCCATGATGCGGGCCTCGAGCAGCCGCTCGATCGCCGCGCGGACCTGCCCCTGGTCGCGACCGTTGATGCCGACCGTCTCGGCGAGCATCCCGAGCTGCTCGGCCACGGGCGCGAGCTCCGTCGTCACGCGATCGGCCACGATCTGGCCGATCGTGCCGTCGTGCACCGCGAACGCCTCGGCGCGCTCCTCGACGCTCGCCGCGAGGTTGCCCATCGCCTCGGCGCCCGTCTGCACGTAGGCGTCGATCGCGCCGATCACCTTCGCGGTCTCCTCGGCCAGCAGCTGTCCGTGGGCCTCGACCTGTCTCGCCACGGTCTCCACGATCGTGCGGTCGCGCTGTTCGATCGTGGCGAACGCCGACGCGATGTGGTGCTCGACCTGCTCGAGCTGGGTCCGGACGCCTTCGACGCCCTGCAGGGTGGGGGAGTCGGCGATCTCGCGGATCGCGTGCAGCGACGACTCGATCGCCTCTCGCGTTGCCCGGCCGTTGTCGGCGACGGCGCTCACGGTGTCCTCGACCCGCGCGGAGCGCAGGGCGAGCGACTGGTACCGCTCGTCGTTCGATGCGATCAGCGTGCGGATCGCCTGGTCGCGCGAGAGGAGCGAGACGATGCGCTCCTGCTCCGGGCGGGCGTCGGAACCCGATGCCCGCCAGATCTCGGACGCGATCTCGCGCATCAGGACGGTCGCCTGCTCCTCGAGCGAGCGGAGGCCTTCCTCCAGCTGCTCCTCGATCGTCCTCCGCACCGAAGCCGACATGCGTGCCTCACTCGTCGTCATGCTGGGCTCCTCGTCGTCGTCGAGCCGGCGGAACATGCCACGCCGGGGGGTGCCGGAGCGCTCCGGCGGGAACGTGTGACCGGACTCTTCCATGACGTCTCTCGCGATCCGGGGCCGCCGCGGGTCGTCCGGTGGAGCATAGGTCACGACCTGGGCCGACTCACGCACCTGGAAGGGTGTTCTCCGACCCCGCAGAACCGGCGTTCCGGAGGCTCTCGGCGTCGCCCGGGAACCGTCGCAGGTGCGCCCGTGCCCACGCGAGGGCCGCGGCTTCGTCGCGGAGCAGGGTCTCGACGTCGGCGGCGACCAGGCGCACGTCGCCGTCCCACGGATGATCCGCGACGGCCTCGGGCGATCAGCGAGCGCGCGGCCTCGCCGGCGGCCGCATCGCCGGCCCTCCCGTCGAGGGCCCAGATCACCGCGAGACGCTCGGCCGGCCGCAACCGCCACGGCTGCACGTCCATCGATGCCTCCAGCGCCCAGACCTCCTCGTAGACGCGCCCCCAGCGCTCGAGGGTGGCGGCGACCAGCATCTGCACCGAGACGATCGATGCCACCGCGAGCGCCACACCCACGATCACCGCGGTCGCCCGGCCGACCGGTCGAGCGGGGGAGCGATCGGTCGCCGGGGCGGCCTCCGTCGCCCACCCACCCGCAGCGCTCCCGGCGAACAGGAACAGCAGGGGGGTGAGGACCAACCCCACCGGCTCGACCAGGGCGTACGCGGCGAGAGCGGCCGACGCGCCGAACGCCCAGGCCCGGTCCGGCGGCCCTCGGAACGCCCGCACGGCCAGCATCACGACGAGCCAGGCGAGCGCCGCGAGGCCGAGCACGCCCGACGTCACCGCGGTCTCGAGGAAGAGGTCGTGGGCGTCCTTCCAGTTCCTCCCGGCGTCCTCGACGTCGGCCTCGGATGCCGTTGCCAGGTAGGCGCTCCGGGCGGATCCGGGTCCCCACCCCAGCAGCGGCCGGTCGAGCGTCGCACGGGCCATCGTCCGCCAGACCGTCACGCGCTGCAGGTCGGTGGTCTGCGCCGTGATGCCGGTGACGGCCTCGCCTCGCCCCGTCGTGTCGGGGAAGATCGTCGCGTCGATCAGCTGCCACGCGATCAGCGGCACGACCACCGCGGCCGAGATGCGCAGCGTGGCCCTCGCACCGAGCCGCGCGCGCCACAAGGCGGCGCCCGCCGCCACGACGGGAAGGATGACGGAGCTCCGCTCGCCGAACGTCGCCACCCCGAGGGCGAGGAACGCGACCAACGCCAGCGCCCTGGGTGAGGGCGCGCTGCCGACGCCGCCGATCGCGGCCGCCACGGTCGCGGCGACGAACGCCGCGGCGAAGAGCTGGTTCCCGAGGGTCGCGCCGACGAGCTCGATGCCCGACGGCAACATCGTCGAGGCCTCCGGGACGACCCTGACCAGCAGGCCCAGCCCCGCGACGACCGCGCCGGAGCCCACGACCCATCGCCTGGCGCGCTCGCGCAGGTCGTCGGGGAGGCCGGCCCCGAGCACCGCGAGGACGCCTGCACAGGTGACGAGGATCGCGCCCCCGCCCTGGCCTTCGGTGCCGGCCGTCAGCCCCACCCCGCGATCGACGCCGACGATCGCGGCGGCGATCGTCACCCCGATCCAGGCTCCCGCGGCCAGCGCCAGCCTCCGGTCGACGGACACGCCCGACGCCCAGAGGGCGAGGGTTCCGCAGGCCAGCACCACCAGTTTGGGGTCGCCGAACGGGCTCGCCGAGAAGGGCGTGAAGACGAGCGGCAGGGCCACGACCAGCAGGAACAGGCCGAGCTCGGCGAGCCGGGGGCGGCGGACTTCCATGACGTGGCGGATGCTAGTGCCCGGCTCCGGCCCGGTGGGGGAGCGCCGCGGGCCCTGCGAGGGCGGTCTTTGCCGTGGCCTCGGGGCCGACCCTATACTGGACCCTCCGAAGCCATCCCCCCTCCGGGGTGACCGAGTGTCGGAGGCGCGTAGCTCAATTTGGTAGAGCACCGGTCTCCAAAACCGGCGGTTGGGGGTTCAAGTCCCTCCGCGCCTGCAAGGGAGCACCATGAACCGACAGATGAAGCGGATGCAGGAGAAGGCCGAGCGCCAAGGCAAGCGCTCCGGTGCCGACCGTGGCACATCCGCCCCGGCGACCGCCGCGCGCCGCGCCCAGACCACCGAGAAGAAGAAGCGCACGGGCATCCGGCAGTTCCTCAAGGAGGTTCGCCAGGAACTCAAGAAGGTCGACTGGCCCAATCGGCGCGAGCTCATCTCCTACACGGTCGTCGTGCTGGCCACGCTGATCGTCACCACGCTCTACATCGCGGGCCTGGACTTCGTCTTCTCCAGGGCGATCCTCGACCTGCTGGGCTGAACCGGACGCGCCCCCCCGCCAGAGACCAAGGACCCCCAGGGAATCCGATGGAAGACCTCGAGACCACGAACGACACCCCGATGACCGACGCGCTCGACGCGGCGGCGGAGCTGCACGACCTCGCCGACGAGGCGGCGGCCGAGACGATGGCCGAGGCCGTCGAGGAAGCCGAGGAAGTGCAGGAGCTCGCCGACGCCGGTGCCGAGGTCATCCTCTCCGAGGGGCTCGGCGAGGCCGCCGCCCTGATCGAGGCCGGCGAACCCGACGCGGCCGAGGCCGTGTTGGAGGAGGCGATCGTCGACGCCGCCGTCGTGGAAGAGGCCGGTGAGGAGGTCGCGGACGAGCTGCTCGCCGAGGCCGTGATCGAGTCGGCCGTGATGGAGCAGGCCGCCGACGAGGTGGGCCAGGAGCTGGTGCACGAGGCCGCCGAGGCCGAGGAAGCGGTCGTCGACGAGGAGTTCCTCGAGTCGAAGGCCGCCCAGGGTGACGGCGAGCTCGCCCCCGGCACGATGTCTCCGGTCGTCGAGGCCGAGCCCGAGCCCGAGGCCGAGCCGCCGAGGCCGCGCCCGAAGCCGACCCCGAGCCCGAGCCGGTCGCTGTCGCCGAGCCGGAGCCCGAGGCGGCGCCCGCGGCCGACGACCCGTTCCGCGGTCCCGGCGAGTGGTACGTCGTGCACACCTACGCCGGCTACGAGAACAAGGTGAAGACGAACCTCGAGTCGCGCATCCACACGATGCAGATGGAAGGCAAGATCTTCCGCGTCTACATCCCCATGGAAGACGTGATGGAGATCAAGGGCGGCAAGAAGCAGGTCGTGCAGAAGAAGGTCTTCCCCGGCTACCTGCTCGTGAAGATGGACTACGACAACGACTCCTGGTACGTCGTGCGCAACACGCCGGGCGTCACCGGCTTCGTGAGCGCCGGCACCGGCACGAAGCCGACGCCGCTGTCGAAGCGCGAGGTCGAGAAGATCCTCATCGTGAAGAAGGAAGAGGCCAAGCCCCAGGTGCGGCTCGGCTTCGAGGAAGGCGACGTGGTCCGCATCATCTCGGGGCCCTTCGCCGACTTCAACGGCACGATCAGCGAGATCAACGCCGACCAGGCCAAGCTCAAGGTGCTGGTCAACATCTTCGACCGGGAGACCCCGGTCGAGCTGGGCTTCGACCAAGTGTCGAAGGTCTAACGGGCTCAAGAAGCGAGCGGAGCGAGCGTAGCCCGCAAGCGAACAGACAACAGCGGGAGGCTCACCCGAGCCGTCTGAACCGCAGGAGGTGTATGCACATGGCACCCAAGAAGGTGCTCGCGAACGTCAAGCTGCAGATCAAGGCCGGTGAGGCCACCCCCGCGCCACCCGTGGGCACCGCCCTGGGACAGCACGGCGTGAACATCATGGACTTCTGCAAGCAGTACAACGATGCGACGCAGCAGTTCCGTGGCCAGGTGATCCCGGTCGAGCTCACGATCTACGAGGACCGGTCGTTCACGTTCGTCACGAAGCAGCCGCCCGCCGCCGAGCTGATCAAGCAGGCCGCCGGCATCGAGTCGGGCTCGGGCGAGCCCAACCGGGAGAAGGTGGGATCGCTCTCGAAGGCGCAGGTGCGCCAGATCGCCGAGCGCAAGATGGTCGACCTCAACGCGAACGACGTCGACAACGCGATGCTCATCATCGAGGGCACGGCGCGCAGCATGGGCGTGGAGGTGGAGGCATGACGACCACCCACGGCAAGCGCTACACGCAGGGCGCGAGCAGCTTCGACCGCGAGCACGAGCACATGCCCGCCGAGGCGATCAAGATCCTGAAGGCCCTGCCCGACGCGAAGTTCGACGAGACCGTCGAGGTCGCGTTCCGGCTGGGGCTCGACACGCGCAAGGCCGACCAGTCGATCCGCGGCACGGTCTCGCTGCCCAACGGCACCGGCCGCTCGGTGCGCGTCGGGGTGTTCGCGGTCGGGGAGAAGGCGCGCGAGGCGACCGAGGCCGGCGCCGACGTGGTCGGCGGCGAGGAGCTCGTCGAGGTGGTCATGAAGGGCGAGATCGACTTCGACGCCGCCGTGGCGACCCCGGACATGATGGCCTCGGTCGGCAAGACCGGACGCGTGCTCGGTCCGCGTGGTCTGATGCCGAACCCGAAGACGGGCACGGTCACGAACGACATCGCCAAGGCGGTGGCCGACATCAAGGGCGGCAGGGTCGAGTACCGGGCCGACCGCACGTCGAACGTGCACATGGTGATCGGCAAGAAGTCCTTCGGCGAGCAGCAGCTGCTCGAGAACTACCTCGTGGTGGTCGACGAGATCCTGCGCTCGAAGCCGTCCTCGGCGAAGGGGCGCTACATCAAGTCGCTGGTGCTCTCGTCGACGATGGGCCCCGGGGTCCGCATCGACCCGACGAGGCCGAGGGGCATGGACGCCCCGGTCGCCGAGTAGAACCGCACCTGATGTAGCCGGGCCGGGGGATTTCCCCGGCTCGGCCGGGTGATTCCGTTCGGTCCCATCCCTTCGTGTCTCCATATCCGGAGCTCGAACGCCGAAGCCACTGGGGATGAGCCATCCCCGCGTCCTGCACCTGATCGGAAGCCTCGAGCCGGGCGGCACCGAACGCCAGCTCGTCGGCTTCATCCGGCGGAGTTCCGACCCCGATCGTCATCTCGTCGCCGTGTTCAGCCGGCTGGGTCCGCTCGCGGACGAACTCCCGACCCCTCCTACCGTCGTCGGGCCGATGGACCGGTCGCTCGGGGGCGTCCCGTCGGGACTGCGGACGACCGCCGCGCTCCGTCGCGTGGTCCGCCGATCGTCTCCCGACATCGTGCACGCGCACCTGGGCTATTCGGAGGTGCTCGCGCTCGCCGGCGTGCCTCGCCGGGTCCCCGTCGTCGCCTCTCGTCGCGGTCTCACACCGGCCCTCGAGTCGTCGACCGTCGGCCGGGTGGGGCTGGGGCTCGCGCACCGTCGCGAGCGGGTGCTGATCTGCAACTCGGCGGACCTGGAGCGCCGAGCCCGAGCCGAGCGCGCGTGCCCCGAGACCGTCGTCATCCCGAACGGCGTCGACCTCTCGGCGTTCACGCCGACGACCCCGCCCGAGGGTCCGCCGACCGTCGTGGTCGTCGCACGTCTGCGCAAGGAGAAGGGGCACGACCGATTCCTCCGAGCGTTCCGGTCGGTGCCTCGATCGGATGCCCGAAGCGCAGGCGGTGATCGTCGGAGATGGCCCGGCCCGGCCCGACGTCGAGACCTTGCTCCGGGTGCTCGATCTCGGATCGGCGGTGCGCCTGGCGGGCGAGGTCGCGGACCCGCGCCCGTTCCTGGCGGCAGCGAACGTGGCCGCGCTGACGTCGCCGCACGAGGGGTTCCCCAACGCCCTGCTCGAGGCGATGGCGACCGGCCGGCCGGTCGTCGCGACGGCCGTGGGCGGCGTGCCCGAGCTCGTCACCGACGGCCAGGACGGCCTGCTCGTCGCACCCGACGACGAGGCGGTCGCCGAGGCGTTGCTCACGGCTGCTCCGCGACCCCGCCGAGGCGGCACGACTCGGAAAGGAAGCGCGCCGAACCGCCGAGCGCTACGAGTGGTCCGACGTCGTCGCTCGCACCGAGGCCGTCTACCGGCGGGTGCTGGGCCACGCACCGATCGCGGCTGGGGTGTCCTCATCGTGAGGGGAAGCGCGCCGTCGTCGATCCTGGCCCGCGTCGGCCGGCAAGCAGGCTGGCTGCTGGGTGCCAACCTGTTCGTGCTGGCGATCGCGTTCGGCCAGAACCTGGTGCTCGCCCGACGGCTCGGGCCTGCTGGGTTCGGTGCGCTCGCCCTCGTCTTCGCCGTCACCGATGTCACGCAGCAGCTGCTCAGCTCACGGGTCTGGGAGACGGCGACCACGTTCGTGCCTTCGTACCGTGCCAAGGGCGAGCACGCGTCTGCGGCCGCCGTCGTCAAGCTGTGTCTGCTGGTCGACGCCGTCGCCGCGCTCCTGGCCACCGCGTTGCTCACGCTCCTGGCCGAGCCGTTCGCGAGATGGTTCGTGAAGTCGCCCGAGGCCGTCGGAGCGCTTCGTCTGTACGCCCTGCTGCCCGTGCTGCTGATCCCCGTCGCGACCGGGCGCGCGCTGCTTCGACTCGCCGACCGCTACCGATGGCTCTCGTGGCAGCTCTCGGTCGAGAGCGTCGTTCGGGTGACCGCGGTGCTGGCGGCCCTGGCGATCGCCGGGGCCCAGCTTCGCCCGGTGGTCGCCGCATACCTCGTCGCGGCCGCGACCGGCTCGGTCGTGATCGCCTCGATGTCCGTGAGGGCGTGGCGGGACCTGGGTCTTCCGCCGTGGGCCGAGGCCCGTCTCTCCGCGCTCGGCGAGCCCCGGCGTGTGCTGCGGTTCCTCGCCTACTCCAACGCGAGCGGCACGTTCCGGCTCCTGTCGGGGAAGGCCGACGTGCTGGTGCTCGGCTGGTTCGCCGATCCCTCGGCGGTGGGGGCGTATCGGCTCGCGCGGACGGTGGCCGATCCGCTCGTGGCCCTGACCGATCCGGTGTATCAAGCCACCTACCCGGAGATGTCGCGACTCGTGCACGAAGGCGACGCCCAGAGGGCGCGTGAACTCGCGCACGGCATCAGGGTGCGGGCGTGGTTGTTCGTGATCCCGGTGTGCGCCGTGGTCACCCTCGTGGCGGCCTGGGTGATCCCGGCGGTATTCGGTTCCTCCTTCGAAGCGGCCGTGCCGCTCACCCGGATCCTCGTCTGGCAGCTGGTCTGGGTGCCCTACCTCTGGGTCCCCGGACTGCTCCTCGCGTTGGGGCGAGCCGACGTCGTCACCGCGCTGACCGCCGCCGACGCGGTCGCGTTCGTCGCGATGCTGCTGCTCCTCGTTCCCGCGTTCGGCGCCGTCGGCGCCGCCGTCGCGACCGTGGCGCGCTTCGCCGTCTGGGCGACCGCCGCCGCCGCGCTCGGACGCCGCGCTACTCGCGACCTCGAGGTGGTGCCGGCATGAACCGGTCGACGAGTGACCGTGCAGCGTTCGATGCCTTCTACGGCGAGAAGTGGGCCGACGGGCCCGTGCTCTGGGAGGAACGGTATCCGCCGGATCAGCGCGTCTATGCGGTCTCCGTGTACCGCCGACGGAACGAGGCGATCGTGGCGAGCGTGCCCGACGGCCTGGGCGACGTGCTCGACGTCGGGTGCGGGGCCGGGGACGTGGCGATCGTGCTGAGCGATCGCGCCCGCCGCGTCTGGGCGGTCGACGTGTCGCTCGTGAACGCCCGGACCACGGCGCAGAACGCCGCGAGAGCGGGGGTCTCGGTGAACGCGGTGCAGGCGGGCGTGCACTCGCTGCCCTTCCCCGACGGCTGGTTCGATGCGGTCGTGATCGCCGACGTGATCGAGCACGTCGACGATGTGCCGGCCGCGCTGTCGGAGATCCACCGGGTGACGCGACCCGGCGCTCGCGTGGTCTGCGTGACCCCGCTCCGGCGGACCCTGGGAGCGTGGCGCGTCGTCGACTGGATGGCCAGGTTCATCGCCCGCCCGTGGCGTCCGGCGCCGCTCCGATTCTCGAGCGATCGGGTGCGCGAGCGGTTCCTCGACAAGCCGGAGCTGCGCGCGATGCTGGTGGGAGCCGGCTTCCGTGTCGATCGGTACGCCCGCGTCTGCTTCTACCCGGCTCCGGAAACGAGCGGAGCGCTGGGCTCGGTGATGCGCAGGGTGTGGGATCGACGAGGCCCCGAGCGGTTCGGACGCCTCGCCGACGGGCTCATCCGCATCTTCGACATGATCGCGCGCCTCGAGGTCCTCAATCAGAAGCAGCTATGGGTGGTGCGGCGATGAGCGCCAGGACCGACCGGCTGTGGGACGATCCGGCACGCGACTACCGCCGGCGGTACCGGCTGCCCGACCAGTTCACGTGGGACACCGCCGCATGGCCTCGCATCGACTTCGACGGCTACACCGGCCTCGCGTTCGACCTGCTTCCTCCGTCTCCCGGTCGCGTCCTCGACGTCGGCTGCGGGCCGGGAGCCGGCTCGCTCCGGTTGTCGGAGCGTGGATACGACGTCGTCGGGGTCGACTACAACGAGCGCGCGGTGGCGTTCGCTCGCATCCTCGCCGAGGGCGGCACGTTCGTGCAGGGCGACATCCGTGCGCTCGGTGCGATCGACGACCCGGCCGTCGGTGGCGGCTTCGACGCCGCGGTCTGCATCGAGGTGCTCGAGCACGTGCCGCCGGAGTTCCGATCGCGGGTCTTCGAGGGGGTGTTCGGACGTCTCCGGCCAGGCGGGACGTTCGTGCTCACGACGCCGGCCCGGCAGATGTCCGGCCAACGCATGGGACTACGCTCGCCCGACGCGTGACGAGCTGGTGGAGCATGCTCGCCGACGCGGGCTTCGAGGACGTCGAGGTCCGGTTCCAGCATCGGCTCGGGACGGCCTTCGACCCCCGGGTGTGGCGGTTGTTCTCGAATCGGTGGATCGACGTGCGCGTGCTGCGCCACCTCGTGCGGCGGCTCTTCCTCGCCCGCTGGAACCGGGTGAGCGATCCGGAACGGGCGGGGCGATCCATCGTCTCGGCACGGCGGCCATGAGGGTGGACCCGATGCAGCGTGCCGCGAAGTCCGCGGAGCCGATCGATCGCGAGGGGTCCTCGCGCCTGCGCATCGTCGTCCTGCCGGGCAAGTCGTTCCCGTGCACGCACGCGATGCTCGACGGGGTGTTCGCTCGCCGGCTCGCGCACACGAACGACGTGCGGTGGGTGATGGCCGGCGAGGGCGGAGTGTCGCCGGGTTCGTACGTGTGGGGCGAGAGCGTGGCGGACGTGGTGCGTGGGTCGTCCGGCGGGGCGGTGGCGGGCCTCGCCGGCACGATCCGCCTGGTGGTGGCGGCGAGCCGCGCGATCGGGCGCGATGCCGACGTCGTCGTGGTCCGGAACTCGGTTCGCCTGGCCGTGCCCGCGCTGGTGATGCGGGCGTTCACCGGCACGCCCGTCGTCTATCAGTTCTCGTTCCCGGTGGCCGAGCGGACGCTGGCTCACCCTGGTGCCGGCTGGACCGGCCGCCTGCGCGCCCTGGGCGCCCGCGGCTCGCTCACGCTCCGCCGCATCGTGCTTCGCCGTTCGGACCTCGTCATGGCCATCAGCGACGCGATGGCCGAGGGGTTGGTCGCCCGCGGCGAGGTGCGGTCCGACCGCGTCGTCGTCGTGCCGCTCGGCGCCGAGCCCGACCCTGCAGCGGAACCCGGGTCGGTCGAGCGCGTGCGCGAGCGGCTCCGTCTCGGGGATGCCCCGCTCGTCCTCTACTTCGGCGCGATCGCGCCCGAGCGCCGGCTCACGTTCCTCGTCGACGTCGCGACGGCGACGGCCCGTCGTCACCCCGACGCGCTGTGGGTCCTGATCGGCCCCTCCGCGGGGGGAGCAGCCGAGGCGTTGCGGCGCTCGGCCGCGTCGGCCGGCCTGGCCGACCGCTTCCTCGTGCTGGATCCCGTGCCGAGGAGCGAGCTGGGCGCCTACGTCGCCGCGGCCGCCGTCACCGTCTCGCCGATCCCGCCGGACCCGCTCTTCGCGACGTGCTCGCCGACGAAGACGGTCGAGTCGCTCGCGTGGGCCACTCCGGTCGTGGCGACACCCGTCGGCGACCAGGGCGAACTCGTGCGCGAGAGCGGAGGTGGGGTGGTCGCTCCGTTCGAGGTCGAGGCGTTCGCCGACGGCGTGGCCGGCTTGCTGTCCGACCCGGCGGCCGCGTCCGAGATGGGCGCTCGAGGCGGGCGCACGTGCTCGCCACCCGCTCCTACGACCTCATCGCCGAGCAGCTCGAGGGGCGTCTCCGTGCGCTCGCGGCACGCCGAACGGGAGCGAAGCGCTGATGTGCGGCATCGCGGGCACCGTCGGTCCGGGGGTCCCCGATCGGGATCGGCTCGAGGTCGCACTCGCGGCGATGCGCCACCGCGGGCCGGACGACCAGCGCGTGTGGATCCGTGAGGGCGTGGGTCTCGCGCACGCCCGGCTCGCGATCATCGACCGCGCCCGGGGCGTGCAACCCATGGTCAGCCGGGACGGACGCTACGCCGTCGTCTTCAACGGCGAGATCTACAACCACCGGGCGCTCCGTCGCGAGCTCGAGCGCGACGGCGAGGTGTTCACGACCGACTGCGACACCGAGGTGCTGCTGCCCCTGTTCGCCCGCCACGGCGAGGCGATGGTGGAGCGGCTGCAGGGCATGTTCGCCTTCGCGGTGATCGACCTGCGGGCCGAGCGGGTGTTCCTCGCTCGCGACCGCTTCGGGAAGAAGCCCCTGTACTGGGCGCCGGCCGGCTCGGGGGTGGCCTTCGCCTCGACCCTCGACGCGTTGCTGCCGCTGCTGCCGCACCGGCCCGATCTCGATCCGCAGGCGCTCGCGGAGTACATGGTGCTGCAGTACGTGCCCGGATCGATGACGCCGTGGTGCGGTGTCGAGAAGGTCGAACCGGGATCGTGGGTGTCGTGGCGAGCGGGCTCCGTCGAGCGCTCCCGCTACTGGGTGCCGCCATCGCCGTCCCCGTCTCCGTCGGCGAGCGGCGATCCTCGTTCGGTCCACGGTGAGCTGCGCCGGCGCATCCGCTCGGCCGTCGTCGCCCGCCTCGAGAGCGAGGTACCCCTGGGGGTATTCCTGAGCGGCGGCATCGACTCCTCGGTCGTCGTGGCGGAGATGATCGCCTCGGGGGTTCGACCCTCCACGTACTCGGTCGGGTTCACGCACGGGGTCTACGACGAGACGCCGTGGGCGACGATGGTCGCCGAGGCGCTCGGCGCCGACCACCACGTGCTTCCGCTCGACGCGGACGCTCGCTCGCTCGTCGACGAACTGGCACGTGCCTACGACGAACCGTTCGCCGACTCGTCCGCGCTCGCCACGCTCGCCGTGGCACGAGCGGCGAAGGAGCACGTCACCGTGGTGCTCACGGGCGACGGCGGCGACGAGCTGTTCGGGGGCTACGACCGCTATCGGGCGGCCGTCTTCGGTGACGCGATGCGGCGCCGACTCGGGGTCGCGACGCCGGCCCTCTCCGCATCGGTCCGCGGCGCGGCGCGGCTCGCATCGATCGAGCGCGTCGAGGCGTTCACCCGATTCGTCGACGATCCATGGGGCGCCGCGAAGGCGAAGGTCCTGCACTTCGATCCGGCGGAAGCCCTCGCCTTGATGCGTCCCGAGGTGCGGGCGTCGGCCGACCCGTGGGCGGCCGAGCGCCGTCTCGACGAGCGCTGGGCGTCGGCCGCCGACGATCCCTCCTGGATCCCGTGGGTCGACGCGCAGACCTACCTGCCCGACGACCTGCTCACGAAGATGGACCGGGCGACGATGGCCTGGAGCATCGAGGCGCGATCACCCCTGCTCGATCACTCCCTGTGGGAATGGGCGGCCACGCTTCCCCGCGAGTGGCTGCTCGATCGCCGGGCGGGGAAGCGGCTCGTGCGCGAGGCGTACCGGGGTGTCTTGCCCGATCCCATCCTGACCCGGTCGAAGAAGGGGTTCAGCGTGCCGCTCACGGCCTGGCTGCGGACACACCTGCGCCCGCTCGTGCTCGACCTGTTGCGCTCCGGTGACGGACCGTTGTGGGAGGTGCTGGAGCCCGAGGCGGTCGGTCGGGTGGTGGATCGGTTCCTCGAGGGCGACGACTCGCTCACCTACCGCACGTGGAACCTGGTCGCCCTCGCCACCTGGTACGAACCGAGATCGGCCCGTCGGGTCGCCACGAGCGTGTCGCCCAGGAGCGCATGAGCCGTCGGTCGTCCGTCGGTCCGAGGTGTGGCGTGGCTCATCGAAGTCGGGTGCGCAGCAATACCTGTCTTCGGGTGTTGGGTTCAAGTGCCGGGGTGCCGAATCGATGTCTAACGACAGAGATCGATCTGCACACGCGGCCCCCCCGAGCGGCCCAGTACGAAGGAGAAGTGCCTTGAAGACGAGGAATCGACTCGCAACACGGATCGCCATCGCCGCGGTCGCCGTCATGGTCGCCGGTGGCACCTTGGCCTCGGCGGCGGTCATGCGCCCCACGACCGACCGGGCCGCATCGACGCAGATCAAGGGCTGCGTGAGCAAGAAGTCGAAGGCCGTCCGGGTCGTCGCGACCAGCAAGAAGTGCAAGAAGAGCGAGAAGACCGTGATGTGGAACAAGCGCGGTCCGCAGGGCATCCAAGGCCTTCCCGGCGTCGACGGTGTCGACGGCACGGACGGTGTCGACGGCACGGACGGCGTTGACGGCACGGATGGCGTTGACGGCACCGACGGCGTCGACGGCACCGACGGCGTCGACGGCACGAACGGCGTCGACGGCACGGACGGCGTGGACGGCACGGACGGCGTCGACGGCACGGACGGCGTTGACGGCACGGACGGCGTCGACGGAACGAACGGCGTTGACGGTACGGACGGTGTCGACGGCGTCGACGGTGTTGACGGCGCGGCGGGGCCGGTAGGTCCGATCGGTCCGCAGGGTCCGATCGGTCCGCAGGGTCCTCCCGGCGCTGACGGCACCGACGGAGCAGATGGAACACGAACGGCGTCGACGGCACGAACGGGATCGACGGCACGAACGGCACAGACGGCATCGACGGTACGAACGGCGTGGACGGCACCGACGGCGTGGACGGAGCCCATCGGGCCACAGGGTCTTCCCGGCGTTGACGGCACCGATGGCGTGGATGGTGTGGATGGCTTGGATGGCGCAGACGGCGCCATCGGCCCGCAGGGACCCCAGGGCCCCAGGGTCCCCAAGGCCCGCAGGGTCCGCAAGGTCCCTCAGGCACCGCCACGGTCGACATCAACAGCCTCACGTCGGCCAACAACTCGAGCAACAAGACCCAGGACGTCGACTGCGACGCCGGCCTGAAGGCCGTCGGTGGCGGCTACCTCATCACCAACGGCGGCGCCGAGGTCGGCGCCCAGTCCAGCTACCCCTTGGACGCCGACACCTGGCGGGTCGTCGCGGTCGAGTTCGACACCCTCGGCGGGAACTGGACCGTGACCGCGTACGTGATCTGCGTCTGACCGGGAGGGCGAGCGATGAAGAGGTCGAACCGCGCTGCAGGGCTGTTCCTGTTCCTCGTGATGCTCGGAACGAGCTGCAGCCGCGGATTCGACCCCGACCAGGCGCTGCAGGACGGGTTCGCGCTGCAGAAGCAGGGCGACCTGGTCGGGGCCGGCGATCTGTACCAGCAGGTGCTCGAGGTGCGGCCCGACGACAAGCTCGCGAACTACAACCTCGGCATCATCGAGGCCAACGACGGCCGGGTCGACCTCGCCGAGGGGTACTACCGGGCGGCGCTCGCGACCGATCCCGACTTCACGGAGGCCCTGTTCAACCTCGCCATCCTGCGAACGTCGGTCGGCGACACCCGTGAAGCGTTGGATCTGTACCTGCAAGTGATCGCGATCGACCCGAGCGACGCGTCCGCGCTCTTCAACCTGGGCATGCTCTACAAGGACTCGGGGCAGCGCCGTGAGGCGGAGCGGTACCTGAACCGCGCGCTCGAGCTCGATCCGACGTTGACCGAGCGGCTCACCGGCGACGCCCTGGCCTCCTGAGGGACTTCACTGAGGACGCCGGAGGCGAACGCCTCAGAGGAGGACTAGGTTGGACCACCGTTTCCGGTCTATGCGCATCGACACCCGCGACGAACACCACGCTCCCCTGAGGCCGTTGGCTTCGCGCTTGACGCTAGTATCCACTCCGGAAAGGGGCCAACCCTGCGGCTATCAGGGGATGTCTTCGAGCACGTCGCTATGGGAGCATGAGCACGAGTGGCTGAACGCTTCACGCCCTTGTCCCGTCGCCTCGGTGCGGTTTCGCTCCTAGAGGTCTCGAGTCGGGCGATAGGCTTCCTTGCTCTGCCTTTCGTGACTCGCGCCGTAGGACCTGCGGCCTTTGGCCGCCTCAGCTGGGCCGTAGCGATCACGTTGTGGGTGGCGATCCTGTTCGGCTCAGGGCTCTACGGGTTCGGGCTCAGAGAGGTGGCTCAGGGAGCAGACAGGGTTCGACACACGGTCGGCGATTTGATGGTCGTTGGCTTCATCCTCAATGGCATCGCGTTTCTGATACTGAGTATCTACGCTTTCGTCGGGCTGGGGAGTGGTCTTGATCGGACCCTCATCCTGTTGTGCGCAGCAATGCTGCCAGTTACGGGAGTTGCACCGAACTGGGCATTCGTGGCTCAGGGCAGGGCCACTGTGGCGTCGATGTTGACCTTGGCAACGAACGCTGCCTACACGGCCGCCATCATCCTTTTGGTCCGCCAGCCGATGGACGTGGCCCTGGTGCCACTGGTTCAGTTGATTCAGTACGTCGTGATCGCGATTGCCTTGATCGCCATCTTCCAGAGATACTGGGGACGCATCCAGTTCAGCTGGAGGGTTCGTCACCTCTGGACACTTACCAAGGATTCGATGGCGTTCCAGGCGGGCGTGGCACTCGTCGTCATCCTGAATAGCGTCGACATCGTCCTCGTGAGGGCGCTTCGAGGGAACACCGAGGCGGGTCTCTATGGCGCTGCCTATCGGTTGATGGAGGCAGGCGTGCTTCTGCCAGTGTTCCTGCTCTCTCTCACCGTAGTCCCTTCGATCACGCGCTCGCTGGCTGAGGATAAGGGGGAGGCGAGCCGTCGATGTAGCCTCTATTTGCAGCACCTGATCATCATCGCCGTTCCGGTTGGCGTGGGCGGCATGCTCGTGAGCGAGCCGCTTGTCACCTTGCTGCTTGGAACGGAGTTCTCAGCTGCCGGGCGCGTGTTCGCCATTCTCGCCTTCAACCTACTCGCGGGCGGTTTGGCGACGCTGTTCGCCAACTACATCCTGCTCGGATTGCACGAGCACAAGGCTTACATTGTGGCTGTCTGCGCGGCAATCGCCCTAAACATAGGCCTCAACTTGGTTCTCATCCCCCGGTATGGCATGACAGCGGCTGCCGCTACGACTGTGTTGACCCAGCTCGTCGTGGCGCTCCTAGCTGCTTTGGCGTCGCGCACTGAAGTTCGCGTTCACCTCCTTCGATATCTGCCGAAGCCGCTGGTTGCATGCCTTTTGATGGCGGTCGTGATGCTTCTACTGAGACATCAAGGTGCCCCCCTGGTACCACAAATCGTAGCCGGTGGGCTCGTGTACGTGGCCCTCATCGTCGCTCTTCGCGCGATCGACACAAGTCTAATCTTTGGCCCGCGGCCCTCCGAAGAGTTCACCGATGACGAAACGTTTCGGTTGCCACGCGGGAGTCAGCGCCGAAAGAGGACGAAATGAGAATCCTCAACCTAACGAGTGCGTTTCCCCATTCCCCCGACGATCCTGGTAGCAGC
This sequence comes from uncultured Actinomycetes bacterium, assembly GCA_963734685.1. Lineage (GTDB taxonomy): Bacteria > Actinomycetota > UBA4738 > UBA4738 > HRBIN12 > JAOUEA01. The sequence goes on from CAVTIC010000002.1 coordinate 185,374, forward strand.
TTCATCCTCCATCAAGCCAGCGAGCTAGCAGACCTCGTCGACGTGATTGATGTGGCCGAGCTGCGTGGAATGAGAAGAGGAAGCGCCGCGCGCGAAGACTTCGAAATGAACGGAGTGCGCGGGCTCCATGCGTATCGTTACCTCACCGCTCCTACCAGCGTAAGTCTGACGCTCCGCGCTCTCGGAGCCCGCCCTCAGCTCGGAGGTCTTCGTCGCCTACTGAGGCGCGAGGAGTACGATGCTGCGCTCGTTCACGATGAGCTGGTGGCCGATCTTGTTATCCCTCTGTTGCGCCAAGCAGAGCTCCCATGGGTGCTCGTAGTTCACGGAATCAGCTTCAATCGACGCATGCAGAGCCCTGCTGGAGTCCGTCTGCGCGAGCGTGCCTACCGCCAAGCCAATCGTATCGTGCTGACGGGTCCCGGAGTCCGTGTTCCTCACTGGGCAAGCGACAAGGCATCACTTGTACCAAATGGGGCAGAGTATCTCCCGGCAGACGGGCCTCCACCCACGCGGACCGCCCCAATCATGGCGTTATCTGTCGGTCGCCTGATCTCCTCGAAAGGAGTACACCTCAACATCGAGGCTCTTGCGGAGGTGAGGCGCTGCGGTCTCGACATCGGGTACTGGGTCGTGGGCGACGGTCCAGAGAAAAGAGCCCTCGAACGGTTGGCCACATCGCTGGGCGTTCGAGACTATGTTGTGTTCACCGGGCAAGTCTCTCGTAACCGCCTGGGCAGCTATTTTGAATGGTGCAATTTCTTCTCGCTCGTTTCTAGACCTGAGGCTTATGGTATCGCCTACGTGGAAGCGATGCTTCATGGTAAGCCCGCCATTGCTTGTCGTGGAGAGGGCCCTGAGTCTTTCATCGAGCAGGATGTTTCTGGTCTCCTGGTGGAGAGGGAATCTTCGGCCCTCGGCGATTGTTGGAAGACGCTTGTTGAAGATGTGGGGCTCCGAGCCTCCCTTGGCGCTAACGCATTGGAGGTCGCGAGGACGCGCACATGGAGAGTGAACGCAGAGCGGATCGTGAAACTGCTTCAAGAGGCCACACATCGCAACCCATAATGTAGGCGGACGGGGATTTGCATCGGAGTCCACTGACGGCAGTTCGAAGCTGAGCCTGGTTGGCCGGCGGCCTAACCCGACCCCGACATTCCTATGGAGGTTTTGTCCGCGGCACCCACAAAGGACCCCTGGGAGACGCCCGCTTGCCTACAGAGACCGGCGAATCACCGGGCGGTAGGATCCCGGATGTGACAGATACTCCTCGAAGCCGATCCTCGGTGAGCTTGGGGACATCCTCAGCGGGTTCCCGAGTGGCTTTCTCAAGCGCATCTCTCTAGGTCCTCGGGTCGTAGCCCGGTCGGCCGGCACTTGGTGGGCCGCAATGCCCGTCGATGGTCAGACGCTCGCGCAGCTCGGACCCGGGATCGGCGGGTGGGTAGGGCGCCAGCTAGGTTGAGCATCGCGCGGCCCAAGCGTCGAACGCGGGCGGGGTCGGCCTCATATAGACCGCGCCTCATGAATCTCAGGCAGTCGGCGCGACGGAGCCCTCGACGAACAGGCTGTCCTCCCGGTGCTCGACCGCCTCTAGCTCGGGACACCGGCCTTCACGATACGACCATTCGTTGACCTGATCGAACCCACACTCGCGTAGCAGTGCAGAAATCGAAGCAATGTCGTACATCCATCGATGCCTCGCTCCACTGGCGAGTTCCATGACCTTCGAGCTCCCGTGCGGACGGGCCTCGTACCCGAGGCCCATCACCCGCATGAACTCGTCCGCGGCGCCAGGTTCAGCGGCTTCGCAATACGTGCGAGCCATGGAGCGCAAGTCCGGGAGTGCAAGCCGCACGAGCCCATCTCGACGGAGCACACGGCGTGCCTCACGGAGCAATGCCGCGCCATCGGCACGCGGCAGGTGCTCGAGCATGTGGCTGGAGTACACGACGCCGACCGAGCCGGATGGGTAGGGCAGGCCTTTCCGGACGTCCAGTCGCCGGATGTTATCGGGCCAGCGCACTTCGGCCTGGGGTCCCTTCAGCACACCGGTCCTCCGCAGAGCGGCGGCGACCGAGGGGAAACGAGCAACGATCAGTCCGGGAGACCGATCGATGTTGACCCATCCGGCGGGTGCGGTGGTGCCGCATCCCAGGTTGACCCACGGCCGACCAATCATCAACCAAGGATACCCATCTGCGACAGCTCGGCCTCAACTGGAGCACCCTGCACGATGCCTGCACCCGCGTCGCCTCCTGATGGAGACCATGCCCGCGACGACCGCCGCTTGCCGCTCTCAGCAACTATCCGCAGCTGGATCCCGCTTCTTCAGACCCAGGCTCTCCGGGACCTCCGGCGGCTTGCCTGGGAATGAGGGTCCACCCAGACATTCCCTGTCCAGTCATCCGGTACGTGGATGACGTGCTGCGCGCCGGCGGCCACCCGCAGCCGTGGGCGGGGCCTCTCTTCGAGATCCTCCACGCCATCGGCCGGGCGACCGAGGACGTGTACAGCATGGCTGAGTTCTGGAATGCTAGTGCCTGCGACCTAGGTGATCCATCCGCTGTGGCAAGGTCCGGAAACGACCGTTAACGTCCCGAGAAGTGGTGGACTTTCGAGGTGGACTTCCGGGGTGGAAATCCCCGTGACGTAGATGGCCACCGCCATCCTCAACGACAGGTGAGTCAGATGAGGAGGGACGGTGGCCACAACCAGGATGGACATCACGTCGTTCGTCGGCAAGCTGCTCGAGGAGAACGACGTCGATCTGCTGCGCGACGGTGTCAAGGTGCTCGCCCAGGCCGTGATGGAGACCGAGGTCTCCGCTCAGATCGGGGCCGCACCGTACGAGCGGAGCTCCGAGCGCACCGCCTATCGCAACGGCTACCGCACCAGGACCTGGGACACCCGGGTCGGCACGATCGAGCTCAAGATCCCCAAGGTCACGGCCGGCGCCTACTTCCCGTCGCTGCTGGAGCCCCGCCGGCGTGCGGAGAAGGCGCTGCACGCGGTCGTGGTCGAGGCCTACGTGAAGGGCGTGTCGACCCGCAAGGTCGACGACCTGGTGAAGGCGCTCGGGATCGACGGGATCTCACGCTCGGAGGTCTCCAGGATCTGCAAGTCGCTCGACGAGGAGGTCCGTTCGTTCCTGGCTCGCCCGATCGAGGGTGAGCATCCCTACGTCTGGCTCGACGCGACGTTCCACAAGGTCCGTCAGGCCGGCCGGGTCACCTCGGTCGCCACCGTGGTCGCGATCGGGGTCAACGACCAGGGACTAGCGCACGATCTTGGGTGCGGCCACCGGCCAGAGCGAGGACCACCAGTTCTGGACGCTCGTTCCTTCGTTCGCTTCATCAAGCGTGGCCTCAAGGGCGTCCGTCTGGTGATCTCGGATGCTCACGAGGGACTGCGCCAGGCGATCGCGAAGATCCTCGCCGGCTCGACGTGGCAGCGGTGCCGGGTCCACTTCATGCGGAATCTGCTCTCGACCGTCCCCAAGGGCGCCCAGGACACGGTGGCAGCGGTCGTTCGCTCGATCTTCTCCGCGCCCGATCACGCCACCGCGATGACCCAGCTGCACGACGTGGCCCGGATGCTCGAGCCCGAAGTTCCCTCAGGCCGCCGAGCTGCTCGAGGATGCCGCCGAGGACGTGCTCGCACACATGCACTTCCCTCGCGAGCATCGCCGGCGGCTGCACTCGACCAACCCGATCGAGCGCCTGCACAAGGAGGTGAAGCGCCGCACCCGGGTGATCGGGATCTTCCCGACGCTCGACTCGCTGATGCGGATGATCGGCACCCTGCTCGCCGAGCAAGATGACGAGTGGCAGGTCGCCGATCGTCGCTACTTCTCGATCGGTTCGATGGCTAAGGTCGACGAACTCGAGGGAGGTGAGGACCCGAAGGAGCTACTCGCTGCGATCGCGTGAGAAGCGAGGATGGCGGTGACGAATCTCAACCACTTGACGGGACGTGACCAAACGACCGGTCGCTTAGGGCGGAGGGGAGCCGACCCCGTCCCTCATCGGATGTGGGGGTCTGAAGCAGACATGCGACAAGCGCCGAGGCTGCGCGGTCGCTCCCCCGTTGAAGTATCTTTAGGATTCTCTTCCTGCGCGACGTTGACTTACCAAGCCGAAGGTGGAGATGCGGCGGAGGCCGTCGAGGGGATGACTCTAAGTGAGACAATTCCGACATCTGACGCCGAGGTATGTGTTTGACCGTCTGAATGAGAAGCGATTCCGTCGAGCGCAGGGGAGGGACTGCCCAAACCTTGCCTCCCAGGCGGTGGAGTTCCTTGCAAGCTGGCTAGGGACAACGGATCGCATGCTGGAATTCGGTGCCGGTGCAAGCACGAAATGGTTCGGGGAAAGAGTAGGAAGTTTGGTGAGCGTTGAGAATAACCCCATCTGGTTCGCTCGGGTCTCCGAGCAAACGGCCGCTTTGCGCAACGTTGAAGTTCACTTGTTCGACGGAACCCCCGAACCCGAGACGACTGGGGGCGAAGTTGCTGGACAGGTCACCGGTGGCTACCTGGACTACCTTGGTTTCGCTAGATCTCTCCCCGAAGAATCCTTCACTGTCGTGCTCAACGACGGATGGGTCCGCTTTGACGTAGCTCTTGAGGCCGTTCGTCTTCTCAAGTCTGGAGGTCTGCTTGTGTGGGACGACACGAGTGGTAGAACCCTAAGGTCTAGTTCTCTCTCGGAGGTCCATGCCTTTCTCAGGTTGGTGACAGCTTGGCGACACGTGGACTTCAACGACGGCGTCCACCCAACCGCGTTGTTTTTCAAACCCTGAGGACCTGGACGCCCCAGCAACGGGATGATGGCAACGAGCCAACCGAGGTAGGTTGCAGAAGTTCCGCCCGCGGGATGGGTTCGGACGCCGCGAAGACCGGGTTGAGCCAGCCCCGAGCAGGGGCGAAGGGGCCAACTACCTGGATGCCCGCAAAGGTGACAGGCTTAGTCGCAATGGGCCACGCCGTCGCTGAGCTGCTGGGATGGTCCGACCCGGCCCGAGTAAAGGGGTGTCGTTGAGTGTCGACCGGCTGTCTTTCGGGCGGGATCCGCGGATCTGGGCCAGCCCAGTAGGCCGCTTTCTGGTCTTCGATCCAGCGTCGCCCGAATGCCAGGGGCACCCGGCCACCCGCACCCCGGCGTCTCTAGCATCGTGTTTTCATGGAAGCGCTGCTGAGTTCGAGTAGGACAAGTAGGGTGAGCGCGATGCGAGAAACCACTCACCGAAGCGACCAGGGAAGGTATTACCGGGATCTCGCCATCCACGCCGCTGCCGGTGTGCATGAGCACGCCGCCCACCTGTGCCAGAAGACGCTCGCGCCTGGTGCGCGGATTCTAGAGGTCGGCGCCGGGTCGGGTGCCCTCGCGTTGCGGCTGCAGGATGCGGGGTTCGATGTGGTGGCGACCGACCTTGAACCGAGCCAGCCGTGGATGCATGCTCTCGACTTGGACAACCCTTCGGCCAGCGATGTAGCGATAGGCCGGTTGGGCATGATCGTGTGCGTCGAGACGATGGAGCACCTTGAGAACCCTCGTGCCGCGCTACGGTCGATGCGGTCGCTGTTGGAACCAGGCGCGAAACTGCTGGTGTCCACGCCAAACGTGACACACCCTGGTTCCCGATTAAAGACGTTGCTGACGGGCGTACCTTGGTTGTTCGGGCCGGACGCTTACTACGACTCCGGGCACATCACGCCGTTGCCGGACTGGTTGTTGGTGGAGCACATGCGGGCCTCAGGGTTCGATGACATGCAGCTCGAGCGAGCCGGAGACATAGGTATCGAATCACGCCCCCGCTTGCTCGCTCATCGCGTCGAGATGGCTCTGCTGCGGCTGCTTGGCGTGAAGCAGGCCTTCGTCGCGGGTGACGGCAGCTGTCTGTTCGTCGTCGGGACCGCCGTGTGACGGGTTCCTCACGCCCTCGGTCGGCGTGACCGAGGCCTTCGTGATCCCGAACCCGGCCAGATCGCGGTCGAGCGTGAGTCTCACGTTCCGGCGAGTACTGGTTCACGAACAGGATGCGCCGGGGGCAGGTACTGGGACAGAGCCTGGCCAGACCGCATTGATGGGCCGAGGGTGACGAGACGACGCTTCGGTCTATGCCGGCCCCTTTCCTCACCGCGAAGCTGCCTTCCGAATCAACGCGATCCGCTCAAACCACGGGTCAGCTGCTCGTGCACCCGCTCCATCCGCCGGAACTGAGAGAACGTCGGGGTGGTGAACCGTCGCACCGAGGGTTGCGCGCGTGCCGAGGCGGCATACCTCGGGTAGTCGCCCAGCACGCGAGCGAGACCTCGCGCGCTCGCGAGGAGAACGTCACTCAGAGTCTCGACGACGGTTTCGTGCAAGCTACCCGCGAATCGGATCGGAAGCTCTTCGGTCAGTAGGATCTCGCCGGTGTCGATGCCTTTGTCGATCCGATGGATCGTGTAGCCGGTCGTAGTGTGTCCGTCGTGGATTTGCCAGATGACCGACTGTGCGCCTCCGTAGTCCGGCAGCAGCTCGTGATGGACGTTGAGCATCCCCTCCTGAGGTACCCGGAAGACTGGTGGTGCGATGTATCGATTACCGAGCGAGAGGGCAAGGTCGGCTCCGGATGCGGCGAGGGCGGCGATGGTCTCCTGCCCGTTTAGGCGCGGCGAGTCCGCGAGACGGATACCATGATCTTGCACACGACGCCTATGTCGGGAATCGCGAGCCGCTCGTCGATGTCGCTCGAGAACCAGGGTCGGATCCGCACCCCGTTCGCGGCTCCCCGCGGTCCGATCTTGACCGCCTTCTTGAGATTCCGTTTGAAGCCTCCGCCCGCCTGTTGCTCAACGTTGAGGATGACGCCGACCAGCTCGATGCCCGGGTCCAAGGCGAGCAGCGGGACACTGAGACCCGCCATCCCGCGGCGCAGGCTTGTCACGATGGCGACCCTCATGTGCCACCGGCCGGCTCGCTCCACTCGTCGGGCCACGTCCTGCCGACGCTGGCCGCGCCTCGAACAGCCGACGCCATGAAGTACAGGATGTGGTCGACCGGCCACGCTGCCACGACATGGTCGCGCCGCAACACCCACACCGGCTCCGGAGGAGCATCGGCCGACCGGCCCAGATGACATCCGCGGACCGCAGATGCGGTTGACCGGTAGCCGAGGTCCGCCACCATCGTCGCCCCCGACGGGTCGAAGTCACCGAATGCACCATACGGCCAAGCGAAATGGTCCACCCGACCCGCGCGGGCTCGCAGCGCCTCGGTCGAGAAGCCGATCTCGTCCTCCAGCTGAGCTGGTGACAACCCAGCGAGGCGGGCATGGTTCGTAGTGTGGTTGCCAATCTCATGACCCCCAGCGAGCAAAGCCTCAACGTCGCCCCAGTCGAGGAACTCTATCGGGGGAAGGTGCAGCACCCCGCGGCAGAATCGGGCCACTGCGTCAGGATCGCGCTCATCCAATGTGCCGGGGCAGACGTAGAAGCAGCCCGTGAGTCCGTAGGACTCCAACACTTGCGCGGCACGGACGCTGTTCTTAAACCCGTCGTCGATGCTGATCACGACATACGGGGCATCCAGGTCGCCTCGCGTAAGGCGGTCCACCGCTTCGGTGGTCGACACGATCCGCTGCCCCTTGGCCTGGAGGTGCTCGATAAGGGCCCGGAAGTTTGCCTCTTCATCCGTGAAGACGTGGTGCAAATAGAGGAACTGCACCCGTGGGGTCGCCGAGCGCATTGAACCTCCCACTGGCGCGAGCCGCTAGGGCTAGCCCGGTCAGGGTCGCGTGACGGGCGAGAGATCGGGCCGACCGAGGTCGGAGGCCCTCGTACGCATCCACGTACGCGCTCTTCACTAGCGTGCGAGGGTCGGCGAAGTATCCGGAATGACGACCAGCAGGTAGCAATCCGCCCTAGCGCCTGCCTTGTCCTCGGTCTTCATGGTGAAAGTGTATATGGGGGTACAGACGGAGCCAATGTGACTACCTTGCGGTACGAGTTAGACAGGCTCCCAGCCTTCTCCATCCGAGACTACCGTTCTGGCGAACCGCTCGACAGTAGAGATTGGCTGATCCTCTAGCTGGACGCGCCGGGATGAACACCTTACAGATTGCGGCTTCGCCGCTCCCGGGTCGGGATCAGCAAGACGGCAATCAGCAGTGACGCCATCGGCTTCAGGATGAGAGGTTCGGTTCGCTCCACTGGAACGAGTCTGCGCTATCAATGGCGCCACCTACCGTCGTAGCTCACATGCCCGAGCAACACTCTTCAGTTGTTTGGGACCCTTGCAGCAGATTACCAAGGTTCCACCCGTCAATTGGTTGAGATTCGTCACTCCCAACCTCGCCTATCGGGCGATCGCCGCGAGTAGCCCCGGCGCGTGGTGCCTGTCACCCGATCAAAGCTCGCCCGTAGTGCCTGAAAAGATGAGGATATGGGGGACTCGCAAACAGAAGAGCAAGTGTCATACTCTGCGCCATGGGCGACCGCGCAGACGTCCTCGTGAGCCGTCGAAAGCCTTGGATCCGACTGTTCGCCGTCGGATGCATGGCCTCGATCCTCGGATACATCACCGCGTACGACCCATGGGTCTCCATCATGATCTGTATTGGGATGCTGGTCGGATCCCTCATCCTCGCTCGCAACCTTCGGGTCCTCATTCCATTGACGACCGTGTCGCTCGTGCTAGGGAGTTCCACGCTGCCCGAGAGCTCGTTGTGGTTCTTCGCCAAATTCGCAATGCTCGGGGCCATTGCTGCGACGATTCTCCCGGCCATGACGTCTCCCCGAGAGCACCTCCCGGTCCCTGCTCGGTTCGTGGGTGGCTTCGCTGGTCTCGTCGGGCTCATGCTCTTGTCCACAGCTTGGTCTGTTGCGCCCGCGGTGACGATCACGAAGGCGGCCTCGATGCTGCTGCTGGGGCTCGCTGTTGCAGTAGCCATCCCGCTCGGCCTACGCGATCACCGTGATCTGGCACGCGTGATTTTCTGGGTCGGAGTCGTGGCCGCCATGACGGTGCTAGCTGGCTTGGTCCTAAGTGCGACCGGTCTCGTGCCCTGGCTTGACTCCGTCGGCAGGTTCAGGGGAATCCTCGTGAACGCAAATACCCTTGGCTACTTCGTTGCTCCCATCCTTCCGGCCATCGTCATCCTCGCTTCTCAATCAGCGCCTGGGCGGCACCGGGCGGGGTTGATCGTCGCGATCTTGGTCATTGCGGTCGGTTTGGCTCTCACTGGATCAAGGGCTGGCGCAGTCGCGGCAGTTGCTGGTGTCACCACGGCCCTCTTAGCAAGCCGGCTCACGGGCCAAGATCGACAAGCACGCCGTGCTCTTGTGGTGGCGATGCTCGGATTGGTGGCTGCCGTCGTCATCTTCTCATCCCTGAACATTAGGAATGAGAATCCGGGAGGAGAGGGCTTCTTCGAAGTAGGCACGGGAAGCCTAAGGGCGGTTGTCTGGGCCGATGGACTGCGGCTCATTGCTGAGCGCCCACTTCTCGGGTACGGGTTCGCAACCACGCAGACGCTTATCCCTGCCGCACAGGACGTGTCGCAGGGCACTATCCTGGGTTCCCTCCACAACAGCTACCTCGAGGCAGGTCTCGACCTTGGCTGGGTTGGGACAATATGGCTCGTCCTCCTAGCGCTGAGCGGCCTTATCGCAGCCTGGCGTGTTGCGCGGTCGCCTGGCCCACTGCGATGGATTGGGACCGTGACGCTTGCGGGCATCGTTGGTGGAATGGTGAACGGTATCTTCGAGTCAGGGCTGCTCGCCGCCGGTGGGCTTGTCGCGTTCCCCTTTTGGCTGATGGTGGCGATGGCCCACAGCATCCAGCTAGAGCAACGAGCGGTGGAGCGTGGCAATGCGAGTGTTGACTTCGCCGATCTCGGCTAATACCTAGGGCGACGTCTGCTTCCTCGTGTTTCCCACCGAACGTCGGTTCCCGCTTCAAGCCAATCGAGCGTTGAGCCGTCTCGCCTGATCAAAATCGGACCCAGATCGCGGTGGGCACGGCGGGGCGGTCGCGGTAGGTGAGCGTCCCCTCTCCCCGCACGCCGGGCGAGCGGTCCGTGGCCACGGCTCCCTCTGGGCAGATGGATCGTGACGTTCAGCGATCCGGGGGTGAACGTGGGCTGCGGCAGGAAGTCCAGCCGGTACTCGACGGTGTCGGGGTCGACCTCCGTGACGGCATCGGGCACGGTGTAGGTCACCGACCACGTCATCTCTCCTCCGGCGGGAACCTGTAGGAACCCGATCGCCACCGGGTGGCCGAACTCGTGCTCCACGCGCGTGACGGTGGGTTCGCTCGCCTCGAAGGTCGGGTCGCCCTCGATCTGTTGCGGCAGGTACACGCTCACGTAGCCAGCGAAGGTTCCCACAGGGAAGTCGGTCGCCCGTCCCCAGGAGGTCGCTCGGGGGGCGCGTCCGGCGCCCGGTTGGTGACCTGCAGGGTGGTGGTGACGGTGGCCGTGCCCTGTGCGTCGAGGGTGACGTCGACGTCGGTGGTGCGCTCGGTGAAGATGGCTACCTTGCTCGCGGCCAGGCCTTGCCAGACCACCGCAGATGGGGTTCTTCCCGAGCTGCTCGCGTCCCGTCGCGCCGAGTCGGTCGGCCAGCGCCTGTTGCGCCGGGTCTTCGAACCAGAGCTGCATGTGCCGCTCCTACACGCTCCGCGCGAGTGCCGTCGCGAACGCCGACGGCGAGAGGTCGCTGGACCTGGATCGCGTCCCAAACCGCCTGACCGATGCTCGCCTGGATCTCGTTCGACCGCTCGGCGGGGAGCGCCGGCAGCTGCGTGCCGAGTACGTCCACTACGTCGTCGGTGGCGATCTGGCCGTCCCACCCGGGAGCGATGATGGGTCCCGTGGCTTCCAGCATGTACTGCATCCAGACGGTGTCCACGAGGAAGATGCCGTCGAACCGGCCCCACCCCAGCTCGGACGCCATCTGCGTGACGATGCCGGCGGTCGTGGGCAAGTCGGGGGAGAAGTTGGCCTGTCGGATGTCGATCAGGCTCTCGAACCGCGCGTAGCGTGCCCTGAATTCCGCGATGCTTTCACCGCAGGCACCTTAGGCGTGTCGCCGGTAGGGAAGAGCGTCGGTGAGCCGCAGCGCTTCGCCGTCGGCCTCAAGGGTCCCGAAGAACCCCATGAAGCCGCCGGTGCCTCGAACTTCGCCCGGGTTCTGGATGATCAGCAGATAGCGCTGTCCCTTGGCCGACCACGCTCGGGACGAGGTCGGCGATGTCGCCGGCCGAGCCCAGGAGGTCGGCGCGCGCCGCGAGTTCGCCGCGCGCCGTGAGCACGGCGTCCTGGACGGGGGAAAGCAGATCGGCCGTGGGGATCCCGTCGAGCACGTCGAGGGCCTGCGTCAGATCGGCGTTGGCCGCGCGTATCTCGGGGACGATCTCAGCGAGCACCGCCGTCGAGATGCCGGAGTCGCCGGTGACGCCGGGGATGCCCGTGCCGTTCCAGCCGACCCGCTGGGCGGCCCCGGTGAGGGTCTGGCCCGTGCTCGCGGTGAGCGATGCCGCCCGCGCCAGGTCGTCCACCGCGTGCACGTCGTCGCCGATCCAGGGCAGCGCGCCTGCCACGAACCCGGCCGGGTGTACGCTCAATGCCCCCGCTCGATCGGCCGCGGCGCGCGCCTCGTCGAAGTCCCGCGCGGCCTGATCGATGCGGCCGTCCACGAGGGCGTCCGCGCCGGTCGTGATCCGGTCGCGCGCGGTCTCGAGGTCGCCGCGCAGATGCATGCCGACCCACACGCCGTCGAGCACCAGCACGACGCCCAGCACGACCAGCACCAGCAGCGTCCATCGGAGCCATCGGCGCCGTTCCGGCCTGTGGGAACCCATGGAGACTGGACGCTAGCAGTCGGGCGAGGCGTGCGGTCGCGCCACGTTTGCGCGAAGCCTGTTCCGCGAGTACGCTACCCCTGATGAAGAAGCGGCTCACCGCTGCGGCAGCGGCGGTTCTCGCGGTCCTGGTGACCGCCGGGGCCGCCCTCGCCCTGACGACCCACCAGCCCACGCTGACCCTCGACGCCCATCGTGAAGGGCGCAGGATCGACGCGAAGGGCGTCTACGACTCCGTCTCGCCGGTCTGCAAGGGACCGGGAGGACGCAGCGTCGTCGTGTACGGGAACGGCGCGCAGATCGCATCGGGCACGACCCGAGGCAGTGGCAGGTACTCGGCGGAGTCGGGCCGCTTGAAGAAGGGCAAGTACACGGTGCAGAGCTTCGTGGCGGGCTCGGTCCGCGGCGGCTACGCCGACACCGACGTCTGCCTCGACGCCTGGTCCAACACCGACACGGTGCGCATCCGTGGCGGTGGTGGCGGTGGCGACGACGACGACGATCACTGAGTTCCCCGGCGTCGAGTAGCGTCTGATCTCTGACAGTACGGGAGTTCGCCGCGTCCGTGCATGCCGATCGTGCTGACACTCGCCCGACGATAGCGGCGCCCGCTGCGGTGCTACCCCCGGCGGCGGACCGGCTTGATAGCGTCCCGACCATGCTTGTTCACGGTTCTGCTCTCGGGAGCCACGTCCGGCTCTGTCGAGCGTGCGGACGCCGGGCGCTCGTCGCCTCTGGCAGCGGTCCGCTTGGCGCGGTCGCCGTTGGCCACGTCGCGACCCGGGCTTCGCACGGTCCCCGCGTACTTGTCAAGGCATTCCACGGTTCTCGATCGCCACCACGCGGCGTCCCGGCCGTGGCCTCGGACCGCTCGCGCGGGTTCGGCCCCTTCGTGATGGCCTCGCCGTGATCGCCTCAGGACTCCTCGGTGGCGAGTACCTGCAAGGCGCGCTCGACCCGCAGAGGAGCCGAGCGGGGCGACTGGGTCGCCGACGTGGCCGGGGTCATCGCCGCCGCCCTCACGCACCGGCACGTTCGTCGGTTCATGAGCGAGTCCACTGCGTGCACCCCGCAGGCGCTGATTCCTGACTCCGGCGCCCGGCGTGGGAGGCGTTGTCGTCGTCGTGCCGAGGCCCGTATCCTTCCCGGGCCGCAGACAGCAGGGGCGCTCACGCGCGTAATCCCGATCACCGGGCACCTGCCGAGGCGAACGGAACGGCGGAGCACCTGACGCGCGCGTCTCCGCTGTCTGCGGAGGCGCGTTGTTCATGTCAGGAGGCGCGATGCCCGAACAGAAGAAGGTCGAACGGGTCGCTGAGCTGAAGGAGCGGATCGAAGGATCCGACGCCCTGCTGCTCACCGAGTACCGCGGTCTCAGCGTGTCCGAGATCACCGAGCTCCGCCGGTCCCTCGGCGAGGGCGGCACGAGGTTCCAGGTGGTCAAGAACACCCTGATGCGACGGGCCGTCATGTTGCGACCCTCGAGGGTCGAAGAGAGCACTTCGAAGTAGCGACTGAGCTCATCCGCCAGTTGCCGGTCCGCCCCGATCGCGACCTAACCCCCGGCCTCCGGTGATCCCGGCTGCACCGGGCCGACGCGGTAGGGCCGCATCATCTCGTTGTCCTCGTGCGACACGATGTGGCAGTGCCAGACGTAGTTGCCGGCCGTCTGGAACTCCAGGCGCACCCTCGTGACCTCGCCCGGGTATGAGATCACCGTGTCCTTGAATCCCCGCTCCCACGGCTCGGGTGCCCGCGCGGTGCCGACGACCCGGATCGGTTGTACGACCCTCCCGTCCTCGTCGAGCGCCAGCGCCTGACGGTTCACGACCTGGAACTGCACCTCGTGGATGTGGATCGGGTGCGCATCGGCGGTGGCGTTGATCATCTCCCACACCTCGATCGAGCCGAGCTTCGGGTTCTCCGTGATCGGGTCGTCCCACAGCTTGGGCACGAGCGAGCCGTGGCGAACGACGCCCAGCAGGGCGGCCACCGGCGCGTCGTCGAACGTGCCCGACATCTCCTCGATGAGCGTCACCCTGCGCCGCGTGCCGCCGGTGAGGTTCGTGATCGGCGGCAGCGTCAGGAACTGGGGCGGGGTGCTCGTGTCGGTCGACGTCGCCGCCACCACGTCGAACCGCATCACCTGACCGGTCGTGCGGGGATCCGACGGCTCGAAGTCCACGCCGGGCACGCCGCCTCTGAACGGCTCGTCGGGTCCCCTGTTCACCATGCGGACCTCGGTGCCGGCCGGCACGCCCGAGAAGTCGACGATCACGTCGGCCCGTTCAGCGAGCGCGAGCAGGATGTGCCCGCCGTTGATCGAGTTCAGGTTCAATGGCTTCGACAGGAACCCGCCCTCGGTGCCGATCTGCCACACCTTCACCCTCGGGTCGTCGAAGGACAGGATCAGGAACCGAGAGTCGCATCCGTTCAGCAACCGGAACCGGTAGCGTCGCCGTTCGGTGATGAGCCGCGGCCACGACCGCCCATTGACCACCATCACGTTGCCGAAGAATTCGGGATTCCAGATCGGCGAGACGTCGGTCTCGGGGATGTACGGACCTTCGATACCGTCGAAGAACGCTCGGGTGTCCGGGTAGAAGAGGTGGCCGTTCGCGTCGAAGGCCCGATCCTGGATCGCGATCGGGATCTCGCGGTACCGCTCCTTCCCTCGGTCACCCAGGCGCGGCGCCGGTCCGGGCAGCGACGCCTTCGCGCCCGTGCGCGAGTCGAGCACCTTGTCGTCTGGGCCTCCGCGGATCAAGTAGAAGCCGGCCGGGCCGGCGTAGACGTTCAGCCTGGTCATGCCCAGGGTGTGGTCGTGGTACCAGAGCGTCGAGGCTCGCTGATCGTTGGGGTAGACGAAGGTGGCCGACCCTCGCTTCCATCGGCTCATGTCCGCTGAGCCGAACCGGTCGAGCCACTTCTCAGCGAAGAAGTCGAACCAGGTGCCGACCTTTGCGAAGCCGCCGGGCACGTTCGTCGCGTCGGGCAGGTACCAGGCTTCGGCGTAGCCGTCGCTCTCGTCACCGATCTTCGCGGAGCCGTGCAGGTGGGTGACGATCGGCACGGGCCCGCGGTACGGACCGGGCGTCGAGTCGAACTCGGGCCGCATGTCGCGACCATCGACGCCGCCGGGCGGGTTCGCCCAGTGCAGCGTCGGGTCGACCCGCAGCAGGTGCGGCAGGAAGCGGCCGGCGCCGTCGACCAGCTCGTTTCGCCAGCGCACGGCCACGCCGCGGCGCCATCTCGCCTCGATCGTGAAGGCCGGGTAGTTGAACGTGCCGGGGTGGTTCACCGAACCGTAGCTCCACACGTTGGTCTGCAGGTCCGGCACGATCTCCTGTCGGAACTGTCGGACCGCGATGTCGTACCAGTCGACGTTCTTGCCTCCCTTCACCACCTTCACGCCGCTACGGGGCATGACCGGCGGGATCACCAGGTCGCGTGCGTACTTGGCGATGTCCGACGGGTCCAGCATGCCCCCCGGCAGCGGAGCAGCCCAGAGAGGGCGGACGGATACGCCCGGTGGCAGCACGAGCGCTCCTCCGGCGGCGGCCGAGAGCTTCAGGAACGTCCTTCTGGTGACCATGGCAGGTCCTTCCTCGTCGTGCTCTCGATCCCTCGATGGCCGTGGAACTGTCCAGCCTAGCGTTGCGTCATCACAATACCCTCGCGAGCATCGCCTGCGAGAGGGCCGTGGGTCCCCGGGCCGGCGGGTCGTTGTTCCGCGCTTGTCATCGCTCCCTCGCGCTCCGTATCCTTCCCGAGCCGCAGACAGCAGGGGCGCTCACCGCGCGTAATCCCGATCACCGGGCACCTGCCGAGGCGAACGGAACAGCGCAGCACCTGACGATGCGCGTCTCCGCTGTCTGCGGAGGCGCGTTGTTTCATGTCAGGAGGCGCGATGCCCAAACAGGAGAAGGTCGAACGGGTCGCTGAGCTGAAGGAGCGGATCGAAGGATCCGACGCCCTGCTGCTCACCGAGTACCGCGGCCTCAGCGTGTCCGAGATCACCGAGCTCCGCCGGTCCCTCGCCGAGGGCGGCACGAAGTTCCAGGTGGTCAAGAACACCCTGATGCGACGGGCCGTCAACGACGCCGGTGTCGCGGAGCTCGAGGTCTTCTTGGAGGGACCCGTCCGCGGTGGCGTTCGTCGAGGGCGACCCCGTGGCGGCGGCCAAGTCGGTCGTCGACGCCGCGAAGCAGTACCCCACCCTGGTGCTCAAGGGCGGGTTCATGGACGGCAAGATGCTCTCCGCCGACGACGCGAAGGCGCTCGCCTCGCTCGAGTCGCGCGACGTCGATGCTGTCGAAGATCGCCGGCTTGATGAAGTCGGAGATGTCGAAGGCCGCGGCGCTGTTCGTGGGCGCCCAGTCGAAGTTCCTGTCGCTGCTCGAGGCGTACAAGGAGAAGGTGCCCGGCGAGGACGCTCCCGAGCCCGAGCCCGAGTCGCCGAGGCCCGAGGCCGCAGCCGAGGCATCGAGGAGCCCGAGGCGCGAAGCCGAGCCGAGCCCGAGGCGAGCCGAGCCCGAGGCGAGCGACGAGACGACCGAGGCCGAGGCCTCGGACGAGAGCGGAAACGAGGAGGAGTAAGCGATGGCGAAGATGTCCACGGACGACCTGCTGGAGCAGTTCAAGGAGATGACGCTGCTCGAGCTGTCGGAGTTCATCAAGCAGTTCGAGGAGACCTTCGACGTGACCGCCGCGGCGGCCGCGCCGGTCATGATGGCCGCACCCGGCGGCGGCGGTGGCGGCGAGGCCGCAGCCGAGGAGCAGGACGAGTTCGACGTGATCCTCACGGGCGCCGGCGACAAGAAGATCCAGGTGATCAAGGAGGTGCGCGCGCTCACGAGCCTCGGCCTGAAGGAGGCCAAGGACCTCGTCGACGGCGCTCCCCAGCCGGTGTCTGGAGAAGGTCAACAAGGAGGCCGCCGACAAGCGCCAAGGAGGCCCTCGAGGCCGCCGGCGCATCGGTCGAGGTCAAGTAGCGCAAGCGCTTTCGCCAGTCACGGGACGAAGAGGCGGGGTCGCGCACCGGGCCCCGCCCTCTGCCGTTCCCCCTCGATACATCGATTCGGCCGGAAGGTCACGCACGGAACCCTGTGCTATCGTGCGCCCGAAGGGAACAGTCGGTAGCGACCGGAGGGGGATCGGTCGCATGCAGTACGACGACGACGGACGACACTTCGGCAACCGGCTTCGTGAGACCCGGCTCGCGGCCGGACTGAGCCAGTCCGAGCTCGAGGAGATCTCCGGCATCCCCAAGGCCCGGCTCTCGCGGTACGAGAACGGTCACGTCGAGCCCTCGATCCAGACCCTCGCTCGTCTCGCCCGAGCGCTGAACGTGTCCGAGGCCTCGCTGCTCGGCGACCAGCGCGCGATGATCGAGGACTTCTTCGGGTGCTCGAGGAACGAGGGGTCACGATCTCGACTCGAAGGAGCAGGGCGCCCGGCTCGCGCAGGCGGTCGCCGACATGGTGCAGGCGCTCGGCGGCCTCGAGTCGGTCGCCGGCCCCGGCACACCCTCGGACGCGGCCACGGACGACCCTGCGTCGACGTACGTCGATCAGAGCGTGTAGCTGACCACCAGTTCCAGTCGGTTCCGTCGGGCTGCCCGACCACCGCAGCACGTTCCCCTCGCCGACGAAGCCCTGCGCCTCCACGACCTGGGCGCCGCTCGGCAAGGCGATCTCCAGGGAGTAGCTCACGGGCCGCAACGATGGCCGGGGCAGGACCTGGGTGCGAGTACGTCCAGAGCCCGTCCGCCTCGGAGGCCGCCGCGTCCCGCCGGTAGGTGACGGTCGCGCTGGATCCGCCTCCCGGGTCGGCGAACAGGTACGCGTCGGCGACGGGGTGTCCGTACGCCTCGTCGATGTCGGTCACGGAGGGGCCCGTCACGGTCACCGTCGGATCGATCGCATCGGTCGGCATGTAGACCTCGACGTCGACGCCCCAGAACCCGACGGGCACGCCGTAGCTCCCGTCGCCGAGCAGCTCCGAGGGTGGGCCGCTCGGCGCCCCGTTCCGCATCCCGACCTTCGTTCGCACGGTGGCCGAACCGTCGCCGGCGATCGTCACCTTCGAGCCGACATCGTGTTCCGCGAAGAACCCGGCCCGATTCGCCGAGGCGTCCTGCCAGACGACGGCGAGAGGGTTGTCACCGAGCTCGAAGAGCCCAGCCGCACCCAGTCGCTGCAACGTCTCCTCCGCATCGGCGTCGGTCGCGAAGATCGCGAGGTGGCCGCTCCGAGTGCCGGCCGACATCGCAGAGGCGAGAGCCGCGGGCTCGGGGCGCCGCGTGAGCAGTGCGGCCCAGAGGTCGCGGCCGAGCTGGGCCTGGACCTGGTTGATCGTCGCCGGGTCCGCGGTCTCGAAGATGCGGCGGTTGAATACCTCGACGAGGTTCTCCGACGAGACGGGCTCGGGCCAGGCCTCGGACGACACGGGGCCGATCGCGGCGAGCATGTCGGCCATCCACACCGTGTCGGACCAGATCACGCCGTCGACGGCCCCCAGCCCGGCTTCCTCTCCGATCCGCATCGCGATCTTCGACGACGTCGGCACGTCGGGCGGGTAGTTCGACGCCCACATCGTCGTGCGAACCCCGAAGCGCTCGTAGCGCCTGGCTACGTCGGGCGGCACGTCCACCGGCGGCACGACCGCCACGTCGCCTACCGGGTCGAGTGAGACCAGGTGGAGCCGTCCACCGTCGGCCTCGAGCATCGCCGATGAAGCCGAGATACCCGCCGGTGCCCCTTGGGGCGGAGAGGTTCTGGAACGCCAGCATGTATCGACGGGGTCCGTCCCCGCCGAGCAAGCCGGGCAGCAGGTGCGCGAGATCTCGGACGTCGACGACGAGTTCCTCTTGGTCGTGGAGCGTGGTCCGCGAGTCGGTGACCGCTCCTTCGAGGGGAGGTAACAGGTCGTCCGCAGCGATGCCGTCGAGCTCCTCCGACGCTCGCTGGAGGTCCGTGGCGGCATCATCGAGGCCGGGTTGTGCGGCTTCGAGCGCCGCGAGATCGATCCGCCCTTCCGCCCCCAAGATCGGGAGGTCATCGCCTTCCCACCCGGCAGCCTGAGCGGCGGCGACCATCGACAGCCCCGCCGATGACGCCCACCCGGCCGCGCGAGCGATCGGCGTGACCGTGCGGACGTCGTCGCCGATCCAGGGCAGGACCCTTGCGAGCATCATCGGGGGGTGCAGCCGGAACGCTTCGGCAGCCTCGGCCCGCTCGCCGGCTCGCTCCAGGTGTTGCGTGGCCTGCGTGAGGTCGCCCGATCTGAGCGAGTCGGCGCCCTGCTCGAGTTCCGCCTGCGCCGAGAGCAGCGCGTCACGAGTGGTCCACGTCACCCAGGCGGCGTCGGCCACCATCAGCACGATGAGTGCGACGAGCGCGAGCACGACCCCGCGGCGACGTCGTCGACGGCCGCGGATCGAACGAGAGGTGGATGACGGGGAAGCGTTCGGCACCCCGCCAACCCTACCGGGCGGCCTGTGAGGTTGCGTGCTTGTTGCACCCAACTCGATAGGCGAGTAGCCTCGATAGATATCCCCGCATCGAACCACTCACTCGTCCGAACCCCGGCATGCAAGGAGTGGAACCGTGAAGAAGACCATCACGATAGGCCTCGCAGTGACGATGCTGTTCGCGTTGACCGCCAGCGGCACCGCCGCCGCTCACGAGCGCACCGAGAAGACCAAGATCTCGATCAAGCCCAAAGCGAAGACCATCGATGAGGGCGACAAGGTCACGTTCCAGGGCAAGCTGAAGAGCGATTGGGACAAATGCTTCGCCCACCAGACGGTCACGCTGTACAAGGGGAACAACGCCGATCCTTGCGAAGGAGACCTCGAGCTCGGGCAGCTACAAGTTCACGAGGAGCCCCAAGCAACACCAACACCTGGCACGTGGAGTACGCGGGCAGGAGCTTCGGCACGCATCCGCACGTGCACCGCTGCCTGTCGAGCGAGTCCAAGGACTCCGTGATCACGGTCCGATAGAAGTCGGAGCGACCCGATCGACCTCCCTCGAGGCGCTCGGGTGGTCGACCTCTCGACGCGCGGTGACGAGCGCGGCGCCTTCACCGAGGTCTTCCGCCAGGAGTGGTTCCCCCACGCGCCGGCGATGGTGCAGTCGAACCTCTCCGTCAGCACGCCGGGGCGTGTTGCGAGGGCTGCACTTCCATCGCCTCCAGGCCGACTACTGGTGCGTGCTCGAGGGCTCGGCGTTCGTCGCCCTCTTCGACCTCAGGCAGGGTTCGCCGACGCAGGGCCGTGCATGGTGGCACGTCTTCGACGCCGGCGAGGGCCTGCGCGGCCTGTACGTGCCCCCGGGGGTCGCGCACGGTTTCTACGCCCTGACCGAAGTGCGTCTGCAGTACCTGGTCGACCGCGCCTTCACCGGCGACGACGAGTTCGGGTTCGCCTGGAACGACCCCGACGCGGGCATCCCCTGGCCGGCGAGCGACCCGATCGTGTCGGAGCGCGATGCGTCGAACCGTTCGCTCGCCGACGCGCTCGTCGATCCGCCCGTCTTCGTCGACTGACCTCGTTGCTCCCGGCGCTCAGGAGGTGGTGGTCGCAGCGGTCGCGCTCGGATGCGGGAGCCGGAGGAACCGCACGAGCAGCGTGATCCACACCGCCGCGAGCACCCCCGCGGTCACCAACGCCGTCGAGGCCGGCTGACGGTAGACCCACATCGCGAGCAGCGAGCAGACGACTTGCGCTGCAGCGAACGTCACCGCGACCCGGTAGCGGCTGGCGCCCCGGTGCGCCAGGCGGTGCGACGTATGGTCGGACCCGCCGATCCAGACCGGCCGACGTCCGAGCGCCCGGGCGATCACGACGAGCGACAGGTCGAACAGCGGCACCGCGGCCAGCAGCACGACCGCGAGCAGCCGGGAAGCCCCGGGCTTCACCTCGAGGTCGAGCACGAGGGTGAGCGAGGCGATCAGGAACCCCAGCAGCATCGAGCCGGCGTCGCCCAGGAAGATGCGGGCCGGCGGCAGGTTGTATCGCAGGAACCCCACGCTCGCTCCTGCGACCGCGAAGGCGAACGATCCCACGAGGTAGTCGCCCTCCAGCGCGGCGATCGACGCGATGCCCAGCGCCGAGGCTGCCGCCACCCCCGCGGCGAGCCCGTCCATGTTGTCGATGAAGTTGAAGGCGTTCACGACGGCCACGACCCAGAGCACGGTGATCGGCAGGTCGACCCAGGCGGTCTGGAGCACGCCGGCGCGGACCCCCACGAACCAGAGCGCCAGACCCGCGGCGGCCTCGAGCAACAGTCGGATCGACGGCGGCACGGTGCGCACGTCGTCGATCAGTCCCAGCGCACCCAGCACGAGCGCGCACGCGAGGATCGTGAGCAGCTGGCCGTTCGCTCCCGCCGCGATCGACCCGATGAGCAGGAGTCCGGCCGCCACCGCCACGCCGCCGAGGTAGGGGGTGGTGACCGGATGAGCCTTGTGCCCCCCGGGTCGATCCATCACGTCGAGGCGGTGCGCCAGCCTGGCCGCCCACGGCGTGAGCAGCGAGCGTGGCGACCGCCGGAACCAGGAACGCGAGCGCGTACCGGGCGCCGTCGTGCATCACGCGCCCCCGGTCACTCGACGGCGAGCGACCGCGATCGCTCGTACTCGATCACGTCGTCGATCGTCTGCTCGAGCGAACGCGTCGGCTTCCAGCCGGTGAGCGCCTCGAGCTTCGTGGTGTCGGGCACGCGTCGCTCCATGTCCTCGAAGCCTTCCTCGTAGGCGACCTCGTAGGGGATGTGCACCACGCTCGAGCCCGACCCCGTCCGCTCGATCACCATGCTCGCGAGGTCGTTGATCGAGATCTCGTGGGCCGCGCCGATGTTGAACGGCTCGCCCGGGCTGTCGGGGTGGTCGAGCAGGCGCACGATCGCGTCGACCGTGTCGGCGACGTGGCAGAAGCATCGGAGCTGCTCGCCGGTGCCGAAGACCGTGAGGTCCTCTCCCCGGAGCGCCTGACGCACGAGGGTGGGTGCCACCATGCCGTAGGCGCCCGACTGCCGCGGGCCGACGCAGTTGAACAGACGGACGACGACGGCCTCGGTGCCGCGCTCCCGCCAGTAGGCGTGGGCGAGGATCTCGTCGACGGCCTTGGCCTCGCTGTACGACCAGCGAGCGACGAAGGGCGAGCCCAGGATGCGGTCGGCGTTCTCGGTCAGCGGGCCCCAGGCGTTCTTCCCGTAGATCTCGGAGGTCGATGCCACGAGCACCCGGCACTCGCCCATCGCCGCGGCGTCGAGCACGATCTCGGTGCCCCTGATGTTCGTGATCAGCGACTCGAGGGGTCGCTCCACGATCAGCTTCACGCCGACGGCGGCGGCGAGGTGCACCACCACGTCGGCGCGGCCGGCGAGCTGGGCGACGAGCGGGTGGTTCAGCACCGTGCCCTCGCGCAGCGAGAAGCTCGGGTGCTCCAGGAGGTGGCGGACGTTGTCGATCGAGCCGGTCGACACGTCGTCGAGCGCGACGACCGTGTCGCCTCGCGCCACGAGGAGATCGGCGAGGTGCGAGCCGATGAATCCGGCGCCGCCGGTGATCAGGTAGTCCATCGATCCGATGCTAGGGCACAACCGAGGAGGATCGTGGACGGTGCCGCCCGTTCGGCCCGGCGCGGCTTCAGCGGGCTCTCCCGGACGGTCGATGGTTCCGACATGGAACGGAACCCGCGGGTCCTCCGGGTGGTCACGCGCCTGAACGTCGGTGGTCCGGCGCGCCAGGCCCTGTTCCTCACCCGTGAGCTCGCGGGACGAGGGTTCCAGACGCGCCTCGTCTGGGGATCGTCGGGTCCCGGGGAGGGCGAGCTGTCGCCCCCCGACGACATGCCGGCCACGCATCTGCCATGGCTGACGCGGGAGCTGAACCCGCGCGGGCGACCTGCGCGCGCTGCAGGCCCTGCACGGCGTGATGCGCCGCTGGCGGCCTCAGGTCGTGCACACCCACCTCGCGAAGGCCGGCGCGCTCGGCCGGCGTGGCGGCCCGTCGGGCGGGCGTGCCGGTCGTGGCGCACACGTTCCACGGGCACGTGCTGCAGGAGTACTTCTCCCAGCTGAAGAACGCCGCGTTCGCGGCGGCCGAGCGACGGCTCGCGGCCCGCACCGACGCGTTGATCGCGGTCGCGCCGTGGGTGCGCGACGACCTGCTCGCGATGGGCATCGGCCGCCAGGACCAGTGGCACGTGGTGCCGGTCGGGGTCGACGTCGCGACGCTGCTCCGCGCGCGGGTGCCGCGGGACGAGGCCCGCACGCGGCTCGGGCTGCCGGCCGAGGGCTCGGTGATCGGGGTCGTGGGCGGCTCGCGCCGATCAAGGACCATCACACGTTCTTCGAGGCGGCCGCCCGCGTCGTGGCCGACCGGCCCGACACGACGGTCGTCGTCGCCGGCGACGGAGCAGCTCCGCACCTCGCTCGAGGCCGAGGCGCGCTCGATGCTCGGCGACCGCGTGCGCTTCCTCGGGTGGGTCCAGGACCTGCCCGCGCTCTACGGCGCGATCGACGTGGTGGCGCTCACGTCGCGATCGGAGGGGACCCCCGTCGCGCTGATCGAGGCGGCGGCCTCCGGGACCCCCGTGGTCGCGACCGGCGTCGGCGGCGTGCCGGAGGTGGTCCGCGACCGCGAGACCGGCCTGCTCGTGCCGCCCCGCGATCCGGTGGCGGTGGCCGCGCAGCTGCTGACCCTGCTCCAGGACCCTCAGGGGGCCCGGAAGATGGGGGAGGAAGGCGCTCGCTGGGTGCGCGACCGCTTCTCGCAGGAGCGCCTGGCCGACGATCTCACCCGTCTCTACGGGGAGCTCCTCGCGCGGTCCCGCTCGACCAGGAGCGCGCAGGTCTTCCGGACCCGGGTCGCCACCGGGTAGGGTCCGGGTCGATGTCGTCGATCGATCGGGTGCTCGTCACCGGGGCCGCGGGGTTCATCGGGTCCCACCTCTGCCGCCGGCTCGTGGCCGACGGTGTCTCGGTGGTGGGGTTCGACGACCTCTCCGACGGCTCGCTCGAGAACCTCCGCGACACGCCCGAGGTGGACTTCGTCGAGGCCGATCTCCGCGACGAGGCAGCCGTCGCCGACGCCGCCCGCGGATGCACCGCGATCTACCACCAGGGCGCGAAACGATCGGTGCCCCGCTCGATGGCGCACCCCGGCATGACGACCGACGTGAACGTGCGCGGCACGCTCAACGTGCTGCTCGCCGCTCGCGACGCCGGGGCGGTGGTCGTGGCCGCGAGCAGCAGCTCGGTCTACGGCGACCAGACCGAGTTCCCGCTGCGCGAGTCGATGACGCTCGCGCCGCGGTCGCCCTACGCGGCGAGCAAGGTCGCGCTCGAGGTGTACTGCGCGGGCATCGGGCGGAGCTACGGCGTGCCGACCGTGGCCCTGCGGTACTTCAACGTGTACGGGCCCGGCCAGGACCCCGAGTCCGAGTACGCGGCCGTCGTGCCGCGGTTCGCGGTGGCGTGCCTCACCGGCGCCCGTCCCGAGGTGCACGGGGACGGCGAGCAGTCCCGCGACTTCACCTACATCGACGACGTCGTCGAGGCCAACCTGCTGTCGGCGCGGTCGGCGGAGGATGCCCACGGGCGGGCGTTCAACATCGGCGGGGGCGGGGAGCCGACGTCGGTGAACCGGCTGCTCGCGCTGATCGCCGATCGGGTCGGCGTCGTGCCCGACCCCGTCCACACGGGAACGCGCGAGGGCGACGTCCGCACGACCCAGGCCGACGTCTCGCTGGCCGAGCGGTTGCTCGGATACGTGCCGCGGGTCGCCATCGAGGAAGGGGTCGCACGGACGGTCGACTGGTTCCGTGCGTCGGTGGCCGCGGCAGGAAGGAGCGCGCGATGAGGGTTGCGGTCGTCGGCACCGGTCACGTGGGCCTGATCACGGGCGCGACCCTGGCCGGGCAGGGCAACGAGGTGGTCGGCACCGACGCGTCCGCCGAGAAGGTGGCGATGCTGCGCCGAGGGGAGGCGCCGTTCTACGAGCCCGGCCTCGACGAGCTGCTCCGCGCCGGTCTCGGCGACGGCACCCTGGCGTTCGCCGACACGATCGCCGAGGCGCTCGAGGGCGCCGAGGTGGTCTTCGTCTGCGTCGGCCGCCCGCCCGTGGGGCTCGGCGACCGCAGCCTCACGGCGGTCGAGGACTCCGCACGGTCGATCGCGCGCGCCGCCGCCGACGGCGTGGTGCTCGTCGTGAAGTCGACCGTGCCGCCCGGCACCACCGGCCGCATCGAGAAGGTCGTGCGCATGGAACGTCCGGAGCTCGACTTCATCGCCGTCTCGAGCCCCGAGTTCCTGCGGGAGGGCCACGCGATCGAGGACACGCTGCGGCCCGACCGGCTCGTGATCGGGTCCGACGACCCCCGTGGCTTCGACGTGCTGCAGCGGCTCTACCGGCCCATGCTCGACGCCGGCGTGCGGGTGATCCGGACCGACCCGCGCACCGCCGAGCTCTCCAAGCTCGCCTCGAACGCCTTCCTCGCCTCGAAGATCTCGTTCGCGAACTCGATGGCGCGCGTGAGCGAGCTCTCCGGGGCCGACGTCGACGGCGTCACCGAGATCATGGGCGCGGATCCGAGGATCGGTTCGGCCTTCCTGAGGGCCGGCATCGGCTACGGCGGGTACTGCCTGCCCAAGGACATCGTGACCCTCGAGCGGATCGCCGAGCGCCTGGGCTACGACTTCGGCCTGCTCCGGGAGGCCGGTCGCGTCAACGAGGAGGCGCTGAAGGCGGTCGCTCGCAAGGTCGAGGAGGCCGTCTGGAACATCGAGGGGAAGACGGTGGCCCTGTTCGGCATGGCGTTCAAGCCCGAGACCGACGACGTCCGCGGGGCGCCCGCCCTCGCGCTGGCGGAGCTCCTGCTCGCCGAGGGGGCCCGGGTCGTCGCCTACGACCCCATGGCCGGGGAGAAGGCCGGGGAAGAGCTCGAGGGACTCGCCGTGGCCGCGGACCCGTACGAGGCCGCGGAGGGCGCCGCCTGCGTCGTGCTGTGCACGGAGTGGTCCGAGTTCCGCGACCTCGATCTCGCCAAGCTCAAGGGGGTCATGGCCCAGCCGGCCGTGGTCGACGGCAGGAACCTGCTGGACGGCGAGACGGTGGTGGCCGCGGGGTTCTCGTATCACCCGGTCGGCCGGGCTCCGACGGGGTCCTGACCGCGCGGCCCATGAGCCGACCGGTCAGCTGATCCGCACCCACAGCACGAGCGGCTCGGTGGGTTGGCCGATGTACCGCGCGCTCGAGCTCCCGACCTCCAGCTGACGCGACGCCTCGACGATCGACGTTCCCGAGGGCGCGTCGATGCGCACCCGCACCGTGGGCGGCACGAACGACGGCTGGGGCATCACCACGAGGCTGTAGGTGTCGGATCCGCGCATCGCGTCGGGAACCCGGTAGCCCACGGTCAGCGCCATCGAGTCGCCCGGGTCGGTGGTCAGGCGGCCGAGCGCCCACTTGCGTCCGTCGGCCTTCACGATCCGGGTCTCGCTCGGGATGCTCGTCTCCGCGGTGACATGGTCGGCCTTCGGCGCGAGCAGCACCTGCACGTCGGCCGCCCACCCGCCCACCGGGTTGACGCCGGCGGGTTCCTCGACCGTGGCGGGCAGCGGGAACCCCAGCAGGGCCGAGGGCGGCTTCTCGGGGGCGCCGTTCCGCAGCTCCACCACGGTGCGCACGCGCGCCGAGCCGTCCGCCAGCAGGGCCACGGTGTGGGAGACCTCGCGCTGGGCGAAGACGACGGCGTGGTTGTCGACCACGGAATCCCAGATCACCGAGACCGCCGACCTGCCGGTCAGCGGCCGGCCTTCCGCGCCGAGGCGGGCCAGGACCTTCCGTTCCTTCGCGCGGGTCGACAGGATCGTCAGGTGCCGGTCCGCCACCTCGCGCGCCAGCCCCTCGGCGAAGGCCTCGGTCGCCGGCCGCTTCGAGAGATACGACTCGACGATCGCGGTCGCGACCGTGGCCCGCCGCTGCTCGGCGGCCGCGAGGTCGGACGCCTCGAACACGTCGCGCTCCAGGAACCGCGCGGCCTGGTCGCCGTTGAGGGGGAGCGGGCGCGCCGGCAGGTCGACCGACCCGCTGACGTGCAGCAGATCGGCCAGCCACATCGAGTCGACCAGGATCACCCCGTCGAGCTCGCCGAGCCCGGCGTCCTCGGCCGCCGCCAGGAGCTCCTCGGCCGCCGCCGCGCTGTCGGTCGAGGCCGTCGCGTCGGCGAACGCGTCCCCCGCGGGGGTGAGCGGCGTCGTGAGGGTCATCACCCCGTCGACGGCGGTGAGCTCGCCGATCAGGTCGACCTCTCCTCCCACGCCCTGTGGCCGGCCGAGGGTCTGCACCGCGAGCAGGTACCGGCGCTCGCCGCGAGCCCCGAGGAACCCCGGCAGGAACGCGACGAGGTCGCGGGTGTCGAGCGCGATCTTCGCCCGGCGCCGCAGGGTGTCGACGGCGTCGTCGAAGCCGGCGGCCACCGGCCCGACCAGGCGCCCGGTGTCGGCCGTCTCGAGCCGCGCGAGGGCGGTGCCGAGCTCGGTCGCGACGGTGTCGAGCCCGAGGGCGGCCGACCGCAGCGCCTCGAGGTCGACCTCGCCGATCGACTCCGTCGCCGGCAGGCGCAGGTCGGTCCACCCGAGCACGCGCGCGACCTCGGCCATCGCGAGGCCCGCGTCGGCCGAGCGCGCGGACGCCTCGGCGACCGCCGACACCGCCCGGATGTTGTCGCCGAGCAACGGCACGCGCTCGAGCAGCGCCATCGACGGATGGTCCCCGGCCGCGAGCGCCGACTCGGCCGACTCGGCCGCGTCCTCGAAGTGCGGGATCGATGCCTCGGGGTCGCCGGTCACCGCCGCCACCGCGCCCTCGGAGAGCGCCGATCTGGCGCCCGAGACGCCGCGAAGCATCGCCCGGCCCGCCCAGATGCCGTCGAGCGTGAGCAGCAGCAGCAGCGCGGCGAGTCCGGCGAGCACCCCGAGCACGATGCGGCGAGGCTGCGTGCGCCGGCGGTGCGCCCCATGGGTCCACTCGCCGATCCGCAAGCGTTCGGGGATCGCGAACCGCCACCCGGACTTCGGAGGT
Organism: uncultured Actinomycetes bacterium; assembly: GCA_963734685.1. Classification (GTDB taxonomy): domain Bacteria; phylum Actinomycetota; class UBA4738; order UBA4738; family HRBIN12; genus JAOUEA01. The sequence goes on from CAVTIC010000002.1 coordinate 213,318, forward strand.
GGGTGTTCGGACGGCGGTGAGAAGGGGTCCGAGGTGGGAGGGGTGGACACCGCAGAACCCTAGCGCGTAGGCCGCGGGCCCGACAGAGTTAGGCCGTTTCAGTGGGTTGACCCGGGGCCGAACGGGGCGTATCTTTCCCGCGTCCTGCCAGGGACGGGGCCGCGCCGACGGCCCGGAGGGGCAGGCACCGTTGACGGTGCCTGCATCTGTGCGTACACTACCCGATTGCCGTGCCGTCCTCGCGCTCTGCTGTGCGCCGTTCTAGTCTCCCTGGGAGGGGTGTCTCTTGCCTGACCAGCTCGTCCCTGTCCGTGAGCGTGTCAGTTTCGCCAAGCTCGACGAGGTCCTGCCGCTTCCCGATCTCGTGGGCATCCAGCGGGGGTCCTTCGACTCACTGCTGAACGAGGGCCTCAAGGAGGTCCTCGAGGAAGTCTCTCCCATCGAGGACTTCACCGAACAGTTCCAGCTCTATTTCGGGAAGCATCAGTTCAAAGAGGTCAAGGCGACCGAAGACGAATGCCGCGACCGCGACATCACCTACAGCGAGCCGCTGTTCGTCGAGGCAACCTTCGTCAACAAGGTGACCGGCGAGATCAAGGAACAGGAAGTCTTCATGGGGGACTTCCCGATCATGACCGAGCGGGGCACCTTCATCATCAACGGCACCGAGCGTGTCGTGGTCTCCCAGCTCGTGCGTTCCCCCGGCGTCTACTTCAGCCGTGAGCTCGACAAGACCTCCGACAAGGAGATCTTCATCGCGAAGATCATCCCGAGCCGCGGCGCGTGGCTCGAGTTCGACGTCGACAAGAAGGACACCGTCGGCGTGCGCATCGACCGCAAGCGCCGCCAGCTCGTCACCGTGCTCCTGAAGGCGCTCGGCTGGAGCACCGACGAGATCCTCACGCTGTTCGACAACGCCCCCTCGATCCAGAACACGCTCGAGAAGGACCACGTCGAGACCCAGGAAGAGGCGCTCGAGGACATCTACCGCAAGCTCCGCCCGGGCGAGCCGCCCACGGCCGAGAGCGCGAAGACCCTGCTCGAGAACCTGTTCTTCAACCCCAAGCGCTACGACGTGGCCAAGGTCGGCCGGCACAAGGTCGACAAGAAGCTGGGCAAGGCCGAGAGCACCCTGATGAAGCAGCTGCGCGCGCACCACAAGGCGCTCGGCGAGCTCGACAACCCCGACAAGAAGGCCTGGGAGCAGTTCCGCTACCGGGTCTTCTCCGACCAGCTCAAGGACGAGCTGGGCGCCGGTGCTCCCAAGTACAAGGCCGTCCTCACCTACGAGGACATGCTGAAGACGGTCCGCTACCTCGTGAAGCTCCACGCCGGCGAGGAGGGCTACGACCCCGACGACATCGACCACTTCGGCAACCGCCGCCTGCGGAGCGTCGGCGAGCTGATCCAGAACCAGATCCGCATCGGTCTCAGCCGGATGGAGACGAGTGGTCAAGGAGCGCATGACCACCCAGGACGTCGAGGCGATCACGCCCCAGACGCTGATCAACATCCGCCCGGTGGTGGCCTCGATCAAGGAGTTCTTCGGCACCTCGCAGCTCTCGCAGTTCATGGACCAGACCAACACGCTCGCGGGCCTCACCCACAAGCGGCGCCTCTCGGCGCTGGGGCCGGGCGGTCTCTCGCGTGAGCGCGCGGGCTTCGAGGTCCGCGACGTGCACCCGTCGCACTACGGTCGCATGTGCCCGATCGAGACGCCGGAGGGTCCGAACATCGGCCTGATCGGGTCGCTCTCGAGCTACGGGCGCATCAACGAGTTCGGGTTCATCGAGACCCCGTACCGCCGCGTCGAGGCCGGCAAGATCACCTCGAAGATCGACTACCTCTCGGCCGACGAGGAAGACCGCCACGTCATCGCGCAGGCCAACACGGCCTACGACCTGAAGACGGGCAAGATGCTCGGCGACTCCGTGCTCGTGCGGCGCAAGGGCGGCGAGGTCGACTCCGTGCCGCCGGCCGAGGTCGACTACATGGACGTCTCCCCGAAGCAGCTCGTCTCGGTGGCGGCGGCGCTGATCCCGTTCCTCGAGCACGACGACGCGAACCGGGCGCTGATGGGCGCCAACATGCAGAAGCAGGCCGTGCCCCTGCTCCGCTCCGAGGCCCCGCTGGTGGGCACCGGGGTCGAGTTCCGCGCGGCGGTCGACGCCGGCGACGTGGTCGTCGCCGAGGAAGCCGGGCTGGTCGACGACGTCTCGGCCGACGAGATCATCGTGAAGGAGCGCAGCGGCGAGCTGCGCACCTACAACCTGCAGAAGTTCCAGCGGTCGAACCAGGGCACCAACATCAACCAGAAGCCGCTCGTGGCCGCCGGCGACAGGGTGGTCAAGGGTCAGGTCATCTCCGACGGACCGTCGACCGAGGCCGCCGAGATCGCGCTCGGCAAGAACCTCGTGGTCGCCTACATGCCGTGGGAGGGCCACAACTACGAGGACGCGATCATCCTGTCCGAGCGTCTGGTGAAGGACGACGTCCTCACCTCGATCCACATCGAGGAGCACGAGGTCGACGCCCGCGACACGAAGCTCGGGGCCGAGGAGATCACGCGCGACATCCCCAACGTCTCCGAGGAGATCCTGAAGGACCTCGACGAGCGCGGCATCGTGCGCATCGGGGCCGAGGTGAACCCCGGCGACTACCTCGTGGGCAAGGTCACCCCCAAGGGCGAGACCGAGCTCACGCCCGAGGAGCGCCTGCTCCGCGCGATCTTCGGCGAGAAGGCGCGCGAGGTGCGCGACACCTCGCTCAAGGTGCCGCACGGCGAGCAGGGCAAGGTCATCGGGGTGCGCGTGTTCAGCCGCGACGACGGCGACGAGCTCTCGCCCGGCGTGAACCAGCTGGTGCGCGTCTACGTCGCCCAGAAGCGCAAGATCTCCGACGGCGACAAGCTGGCCGGCCGGCACGGCAACAAGGGCGTGATCGCGACGATCCTGCCCGAGGAAGACATGCCGTTCCTGCCCGACGGCACGCCGGTCGACATCATCCTGAACCCGCTCGGCGTGCCGAGCCGGATGAACCTCGGGCAGGTGCTCGAGGCCCATCTCGGCCTGGCGGCCCTGTGGGGCTTCTCCAAGGACGGCATCGACCACGAGGGTCCGGTGCACGTCGCGACCCCGGTGTTCGACGGCGCGCGCGAGGACGAGATCCTCGAGGCGATCCGCTCGGTGCACCCCAACCGCGACGGCCGGAGCATGGTCGACGAGGTCGGCAAGTCCCAGCTGTTCGACGGGCGCACCGGCCAGCCGTACGAGGAGCCGATCACGGTGGGCGTCGCCTACATCCTGAAGCTGCTCCACCTGGTCGACGACAAGATCCACGCCCGCTCGACCGGCCCGTACTCGATGATCACGCAGCAGCCCCTCGGCGGGAAGGCCCAGTTCGGCGGCCAGCGGTTCGGCGAGATGGAGGTGTGGGCCCTCGAGGCCTACGGTGCCGCCTACGCCCTGCAGGAGCTGCTCACGATCAAGTCCGACGACGTGCTCGGCCGCGTGAAGGTCTACGAGGCCATCGTGAAGGGCGAGAACATCCCCGAGCCGGGCATCCCCGAGTCGTTCAAGGTGCTGATCAAGGAGATGCAGTCGCTCTGCCTCAACGTCGAGGTGCGTTCCTCGACCGGCGAGCAGATCGAGCTGCGCGAGACCGACGAGGACGTCTTCCGAGCCGCCGAGGAGCTCGGCATCGATCTCAGCCGGCGCGAGCCGGCGGGGGCGGACTTCGATTGAACGCCGGAGAGCCGGGCGGGAACACGCGAGCGTTGAACGTTGTGAAGAAGAGCGATCCACGCCCGAAGCCACACGAGGAGGCGAGCGCTTAAGTGCTGGACGTCAACTACTTCGATGAGCTCCGCATCGCCCTGGCCACCGCGGACCAGATCCGCGCGTGGTCCAACGGCGAGGTGAAGAAGCCGGAGACCATCAACTACCGCACCCTGAAGCCCGAGAAGGACGGCTTGTTCTGCGAGCGCATCTTCGGGCCGACCCGCGACTGGGAATGCCACTGCGGCAAGTACAAGCGCGTCCGCTTCAAGGGCATCATCTGTGAGCGCTGCGGCGTGGAGATCACCCGGAGCAAGGTGCGCCGCGACCGCATGGGCCACATCGAGCTGGCCGCGCCGGTCACCCACATCTGGTACTTCAAGGGCGTCCCCTCGAGGCTGGGCTACCTGCTCGACCTCGCGCCCAAGGACCTCGAGCGCATCATCTACTTCGCCGCCTACGTGATCACCCGGGTCGACGACGAGCGCCGGCACACGGACCTGCCCGAGGTCGAAGCCGAGATCGAGTCCGAGAAGAAGCAGTTCGACGCCGAGCGCGACGACGACATCAAGAAGCGGTTGTCCGAGCTCGAGGACCGGCTGAAGGAGCTCGAGGGCGAGGGGGCCAAGGGCGCCCAGCTCTCGGCCGCCAAGCGCGAGGCCCAGCGCGACGTCGAGCGCATCACCGAGGCGGCCGGGCGCGAGGCCCAGCACCTCGACGACGTGCTCTCGTCGTTCAAGAGCCTGTCGGTGAAGCAGCTCGTGGCCGACGACAACGTCTACCGCAGCCTCCGGGAGCGTTTCGGCGACTACTTCGAGGGCGGCATGGGCGCCGAGGCGATCAAGCGCCTGCTGCAGGACTACGACGTCGAGGCCGAGTCCGAGTTCCTGCGCGACATCATCGAGAACGGCAAGGGCACGAAGCGACTCAAGGCGATCAAGCGCCTGAAGGTCGTCTCGAACTTCATCGACGGCAAGAGCACGCCCGCGGGCATGGTGCTCGACGCCGTGCCGGTGATCCCGCCCGACCTGCGCCCGATGGTGCAGCTCGACGGCGGCCGGTTCGCGACGAGCGACCTGAACGACCTGTACCGCCGGGTGATCAACCGGAACAACCGGCTGAAGCGGCTGCTCGACCTGCAGGCGCCCGAGATCATCGTGAACAACGAGAAGCGCATGCTGCAGGAGGCCGTCGACGCCCTGTTCGACAACGGCCGTCGCGGCCGGCCCGTCACGGGCCCGGGCAACCGCCCGCTGAAGTCGCTCTCCGACATGCTCAAGGGCAAGCAGGGGCGCTTCCGTCAGAACCTGCTCGGCAAGCGCGTCGACTACTCGGGCCGCTCGGTCATCGTGGTCGGGCCGGAGCTCCGCCTCCACCAGTGCGGGCTGCCCAAGCAGATGGCGCTCGAGCTGTTCAAGCCGTTCGTGATGAAGCGGCTCGTCGACCAGAACCTGGCGCAGAACATCAAGAGCGCCAAGCGCATGGTCGAGCGGGCGCGTCCGCAGGTGTGGGACGTGCTCGAGGAGGTCATCCGCGAGCACCCCGTGATGCTGAACCGCGCACCGACCCTGCACCGTCTCGGCATCCAGGCCTTCGAGCCGGTGCTCGTCGAGGGCAAGGCGATCAAGATCCACCCGCTGGTCTGCGCGGCGTTCAACGCCGACTTCGACGGCGACCAGATGGCGGTGCACGTGCCGCTGTCGGCCGAGGCGCAGGCCGAGGCCCGCATCCTGATGCTGTCGGCGAACAACATCCTGTCGCCGGCGCACGGGCGGCCGATCGCGACCCCGTCCCAGGACATGGTGCTCGGTCTGTACTACCTGTCCCTCGCCGTCGACGAGAGGAAGAAGGACGAGTCGCTCTCGACGTTCGGGTCGGTGGCCGAGGCGCTGCTCGCGCTCGACCGCGGCATGGACCTGCACGTGCCGATCCGGATCCGTCTCGAGGGCAAGGCCCTGCCCGACGACATGCTCCCCGACGGGTGGGCCGAGTCCGACGCCGCCGCGGCGGGTCTCACGCCGGTCGTGCGCACCACGATCGGCCGGGTGATCCTGAACCAGGCGTTCCCCGACGACTTCGAGTTCCGCAACCACTCGGTGCTGAAGTCCGACATCGCCCGCCTCGTCGACGAGGCGGTGCACCGCTACGACCGGGCCACGGTCGAGGAGGTGCTCGACGGCCTGAAGAGCCTCGGGTTCCACTACGCGACCCGCGCCGGCGTCACGATCGGCGTCGAGGACGTGACGGTGCCCCCGTCCAAGCAGACGATCCTCGACGAGCACGAGAAGCGTGCGCAGAAGGTCGAGGGCCAGTACCGCAAGGGCATCATCACCGACGACGAGCGCCGGCAGGAGCTCATCGAGATCTGGACCCAGGCGACCGACGAGGTCAAGGACGCCATGGAGGCCCAGTTCACGCCCACGAACCCGATCTACATGATGGCCAACTCGGGCGCCCGAGGGAACATCATGCAGATCCGGCAGCTCGCGGGCATGCGTGGTCTGGTGGCCAACCCGAAGGGTGAGATCATCCCGCGGCCGATCAAGTCGAACTTCCGCGAGGGCCTGTCGGTGCTGGAGTACTTCATCTCCACGCACGGCGCCCGCAAGGGGCTCGCCGACACCGCCCTGCGCACGGCCGACTCGGGCTACCTCACCCGGCGCCTGGTCGACGTCGCGCAGGAGCTGATCGTGCGCGAGGAAGACTGCCGCACCGACCGGTCGATCCCGATCCGCGTGAACGTGCGGCGTCCGGACGGCACGGTCGTCAAGGGCCAGCACGTCGACACGTCGGTGTTCGGCCGGGTGCTCGCCGAGGACGTGAAGGTCGACGGCAAGAAGATCGCCTCGGCCGGCGACGAGCTGGACGACGAGGTCACGGCCGCGGTCGTGGAGTCCGGCGTCGAGGAGGTGCAGGTCCGCTCGGTCACCACCTGTGAGGCCGAGATCGGCGTCTGCGCGCTGTGCTACGGACGCTCGCTCGCGAGCGGCCGCATGGTCGACATCGGCGAGGCCGTCGGCATCATCGCGGCCCAGTCGATCGGCGAGCCGGGCACGCAGCTCACGATGCGCACGTTCCACACCGGCGGCATCGCCGGTGAGGACATCACGCACGGCCTGCCGCGTGTGGTCGAGCTGTTCGAGGCCCGCAAGCCCAAGGGCGAGGCGCAGATCACCGAGATCAGCGGCACCGTCTCGATCGAGGACGACGACGAGAAGCACGTGCGTCGCATCCTGGTCACCGACGAGTCCGGCGATCAGGTGGAGTACCCGGTCTCGTACCGGGCGCGCCTCACCGTGAGCGCCGGCGACGAGGTCGTCGTGGGCCAGCAGCTGACCGAGGGTTCGGTGAACCCGCACGAGAAGCTGCGGGTCGAGGGCGTGCTCGCGCTCCAGAACCACCTGGTCGACGAGGTCCAGCAGGTGTACCGCTCGCAGGGCGTGACGATCCACGACAAGCACATCGAGCTGATCGCGCGTCAGATGCTGCGCAAGGTGCACATCATCGAGCCGGGTGAGACGGAGTTCCTGCCCGGCGACATGGTGGCGCGTCGAGCGTTCGAGGAGCGCAACGCCGAGGTGGTCGAGGCGGGCGGCGTGCCGGCCTCGGCCCGTCCGGTGCTGCTCGGCATCACGAAGGCGTCGCTCGCGACCGACTCGTGGCTGTCGGCGGCCTCCTTCCAGGAGACGACGCGGGTGCTGACCGACGCGGCCATCTCGGCCAAGTCCGATCCGTTGCTCGGCCTGAAGGAGAACGTGATCATCGGGAAGCTGATCCCGGCCGGATCGGGCCTGTCGCGCTACCGCAACGTGCAGGTCAAGATCAAGCCGGAGGCGATCCCGGAGTACTGGCTGGCGCGCCAGCGCGAGATCGCCGAGGCCGTGGCTGCCGAGTCTGGCGAACCGGCCCTGGTCGGGCTCACCCGGGAGCAGGCCGAGCAGATGCTCGGCGGCGGCGGGCTGTCGAGCCTGTCGGGAGCCGGCTCGGGATCGCGCGGTCCGAGCGACAAGGAATAGCGGCTACTGGAGCCACCAGAGGGGACGACGGGCCGGCTCGAGGGCGCGGTCGACCGTGGTCATCAGCTCCACGAGCCGTCGCCGGTCGGCGCCGTCGAGGCGTCGCGTGATCGGTGCGAACCGGTCGTCCGCCAGGTCGATCATGCGGCCGAGGCGGTGGCGGCCGAGGTCGGTGATGCGGTACGGCTTGGCCTGCTCGTGCTCGTAGCCCTCGACGCGCTCGACGAGCCCCGCCCAGTCGAGGCGGTCGAGCACGCCTCGGCTCGCCTGTCGTGTGACCCTGAGGCGCCGAGCCATCTCGTTCAGGCATAGGTTCGGCGTCTCCTGCAGGAGGACGAGCATGCGGAACTGGGCGTAGGAGACGAAGTTGCCTTCGAAGGCTTGGTCGAGCGTCACCCGGATGCGTTGATGCAGCAGGTGATGCGTGTCGATGATGTCCCAGGCGTTGGGATCGGGCTCGTTCCACTCGTGGTGAAGCGTGCACGGCATGGAGCATGTTCTACCGGGAAGGTCCGACACCGGTGTCGATCGGGTTCCTCGCGCGGCGACTTGGCATGGACCTCCGTAGTGGCGCCTGCGATCGAAGAGTGAGGTCCCTGCCTAGTCGCTGCGAAGAGACGAACGTGTCTCTCCTGCCCAGCCGCGCCGACGAAGGTCGCGCCGCCCACGGATCAGCTACCCCGCGGCCAGCTCCAGCAGCGCCTCGTGCACCGCAGCCCCACCCGCGAGGATGTCGCCCTCGAGCCACCCGTTCCCGCCCGACCAGTCGGTCACGATCCCGCCGGCTTCCTCGATCAGCAGACCCCCGGCCGCCACGTCCCACGGCGCCAGGGCCAGCTCGAAGAACCCGTCGAACACGCCCGCCGCGACCCACGCCAGGTCCAGCGCCGCCGCCCCGGGCCGTCTGAGGTCCTCGAACCGCTCCAACGCCCCCTCCAGCGCCGGGAGGTATCGGGTCGAGAGGAGGTCCTTGCGCCGGAACGGGAACCCCGTCGCCACGACCGCCCGATCCACGCCCCGACCGCCCACCCGCAGTCGCACGGCTCCGGAGCCGTCCGGGGGCACACGCCACGCGCCCTCGCCTCGCCCCGCCACCCACGTCTCGCCCAGGAACGGCGCGCTCACCGCGCCCGCGACGGGCCTCCCCTCACGCACCAGCGCCACCGACACACCCACCGCCCAGAACCCGCGCGCGAAGTTCGTGGTGCCGTCGAGGGGGTCGACCACCCAGGCGTCGCGCACGTCGGCGCCGCCGCCTTCTTCGCCGTGCATCGGCACGCCGCCACCCTCGGCCGCCAGGAGCTCGCCGATCGCGCGTTCCGAAGCCAGGTCGACCTCGGTCACCCAGTCCCCGGGCAGGTCCTTCTGCAGCGCCGCAACGCCTCCGAGCCCTGCCTCGCGTACGACGGCCGCGCCCACCTCCGCGGCCTGCGCCGCGACCGACGCCTCCCGGCGCACGGGCAAGGACAGGGACCCCATCGGGCGGGTAACCTAGCAGGACGTACGCCGCGTCCGGGGAGGGCGGCAGGTCACCTCAAGGGCCTGCCCAGGCACCCCGTCCACGTTGACGCTCGTGCGTGTGACCTGTAGCTTTATCGTTCGCGCCCCGGCTCGGCGGGCCACCGGCGCGTTCGGCTCCTCTCAGGAGTGGGGAACCCCCGAAAGGGCATGCGGCTGTTGCGGCTGCGCCCGGGAGGCTCCCGAACGGCCCGCGGGTTCGGCTCACGCCGGGCTCCGGTGTTTGACAACGACAGAGTGCAGACGAGAGATCTATGCCCACGATCGAGCAACTGGTACGCAAGGGGCGCACCGCCCCGAAGGCGAAGACGAAGGCTCCCGCGCTGAAGGGGTCCCCTCAGCGGCGCGGCGTCTGCACGCGTGTCATGACCTTCACCCCGAAGAAGCCGAACTCGGCGCTGCGCAAGGTGGCGCGCGTGCGGCTCACGTCGCAGGTCGAGGTCACGGCCTACATCCCCGGCGAGGGACACAACCTGCAGGAGCACTCGATCGTGCTCGTGCGCGGCGGCCGTGTGAAGGACCTGCCGGGCGTCCGCTACAAGATCGTCCGCGGCACGCTCGACACCGCCGGCGTCAAGGACCGCAGGCAGGCCCGCTCCCGCTACGGCGCGAAGAAGAGCGGGGAGTAACCGATGCCACGTAAGGGTGCCGCCGTCCGCCGCGAGGTCGCTCCCGACCCCGTGTACCAGAACCCGCTCGTCACGCAGCTCATCAACAAGGTGCTGCTCGACGGCAAGAAGACCGTGGCCGAGCGCACCGTCTACGAGGCGCTCGAGCAGATCAGCCAGAAGACCGCCAACGACCCGGTCATCACCCTCAAGCGCGCCGTCGACAACGTGCGGCCGATGCTCGAGGTCAAGTCGCGCCGGGTCGGGGGCGCGTCCTACCAGGTACCCATCGAGGTCAAGCCGCAGCGCGGCACGACGCTCGCGCTCCGCTGGCTCGTGAACTACAGCCGTGCTCGTCGCGAGAACTCGATGGCCGAGCGGCTCACCGCCGAGATCATGGACGCCGCCAACGGCGCCGGCACCTCGGTGAAGCGCCGCGAAGACATGCACAAGATGGCCGAGGCCAACAAGGCCTTCGCTCACTACCGCTGGTGAGCGACGAGACCGAACCGAACCGGCCCGCGCGGGCCGGTTCTCGACTGAAGGGGCGCCGTTGATGGCGGTGCCCGCGGAGACGATGCAGGTGGCAACGACCGAACAGGACGTGAAGTCGAAGGGGGCGAAGGGATTGAAGATCCGTGAGTACCCCCTCGCTCGCACGCGCAACATCGGCATCATGGCGCACATCGACGCCGGCAAGACCACGACGACCGAGCGCATCCTGTACTACACCGGCAAGGCGTACAAGATCGGCGAGGTCCACGAGGGCACGGCCCAGATGGACTGGATGGCGCAGGAGCGCGAGCGCGGCATCACGATCACGAGCGCGGCCACCACCTGCCAGTGGAAGGGCCACTGGATCAACATCATCGACACGCCCGGCCACGTCGACTTCACGGTCGAGGTCGAGCGCAGCCTGCGCGTGCTCGACGGCGCGGTCGCGGTCTTCGACGCCGTCGCGGGGGTCGAGCCGCAGTCCGAGACGGTCTGGCGCCAGGCCGACCGGTACGCCGTGCCCCGCATCTGCTTCGTGAACAAGATGGACCGCACCGGCGCCGACTTCCGGCGCACGATCGGCATGATGGTCGACCGTCTCGCCGCGAACCCGCTCGTGCTGCAGCTTCCGTGGGGTACCGAGAGTGACTTCCACGGGGTGATCGACCTCGTCCACATGAACGCCCACTACTGGGACGGCGACATGGGCGAGGAGTGGAAGGACACCGAGATCCCCGAGGCGTACCTCGAGCAGGCGAAGGCGGCACACCACGAGCTCTTCGAGAAGCTCGCCGAGCACGACGAGCACCTGATGGAGAAGTTCGTGCTCGAGAGCGAGCCCACGATCGAGGAGCTCCACAAGGCGATCCGCTCGATGACCCTGTCGGGCGAGGGTGTGCCCGTTCTGTGCGGCTCGGCGTTCAAGAACAAGGGCGTGCAGCTCGTGCTCGACGCGATCGTGGCGTACCTGCCCAGCCCGCTCGACGTGCTCCCGGTCGAGGGCCACAAGCCGTTCAAGGAGGACGAGCACGTCGTGCGCGAGCCCGACGACTCCCAGCCCTTCGCCTCGTTGGCCTTCAAGATCATGAGCGACCCGTACGTTGGCCGCCTCACCTACCTGCGGGTCTACTCGGGCGTGCTCCACAGCGGTTCCCACGTCATGAACTCGACGAAGGACCGGAAGGAGCGCATCGGGCGCATCCTCCAGATGCACGCGAACCACCGCGAGGACAAGGACGCGGCCTACACCGGCGACATCGTGGCGGTCGTGGGTCTGAAGCACTCCACCACGGGCGACACGATCTGCGATCCGGACCAGCCGATCGTGCTCGAGAACATCACGTTCCCGATCCCGGTGATCTCCGTCGCGGTCGAGCCGAAGACCAAGGCCGACCAGGACAAGCTGGGCACCGGCCTGATGAAGCTCTCCGACGAGGACCCGACCTTCATCGTGAAGTACGACGACGAGACCGGCCAGACGGTCATCTCAGGCATGGGCGAGCTGCACCTCGACATCATCGTCGACCGCCTCAAGCGTGAATTCGCCGTCGACGCCAACGTCGGCAAGCCCCAGGTCGCCTACCGGGAGACGGTCCGGAAGGAGGCCCACAAGGTCGAGACGCGCTTCGTGCGCCAGACCGGCGGCCGGGGCCAGTTCGGTCACGTCGTGATCGACCTCGAGCCGACCGGCCCCGGCGGCGGCTACGAGTTCATCAACAAGATCGTCGGGGGCAAGATCCCGCGGGAGTACATCCCGGCCGTCGACCAGGGCATCCAGGAAGCGCTCGACAACGGCATCCTGGCCGGCTACCCGATGGTCGACGTGCGGGCGACGCTGATCGACGGCTCCTATCACGAGGTCGACTCCTCCGAGATGGCGTTCAAGATCGCCGGCTCGATGGCGATCAAGGAGGCCGCCCGCAAGGCCGACCCGGTGCTCCTCGAGCCGGTGATGGAGTTCGAGGTCACGACGCCCGAGGCGTTCCTCGGCGACGTGATGGGCGACGTCACCGCCCGCCGCGGCCGCATCGAGAACATCGACGAGCGCGGCGGACAGAAGGTCGTCCGCGTGATCGTGCCGCTGGCCGAGCTGTTCGGCTACGCGACCGAGCTGCGCTCACGAACCCAGGGTCGCGCCGCACACAGCCCGATGCAGTTGCACGCCTACAACGAAGTCCCGTCGCAGATCGGCAAGGAGATCATCGCCCGCGTGATGGGCGAGTAGGGCCAGGGAGCCCCAGGGACGAGGAGAGGAGAACGATGTCGAAGAAGAAGTTCGAGCGGACGAAGCCCCACGTCAACATCGGCACGATGGGCCACATCGACCACGGCAAGACCACCTTGACCGCGGCGATCACCAAGCGCCAGGCCGACAAGGGGCTCGCGCAGTTCACCCCGTTCGACGAGATCGACAAGGCCCCCGAGGAGCGCGAGCGCGGCATCACGATCGCGATCGCCCACGTGGAGTACGAGACCGAGAACCGCCACTACGCCCACGTCGACATGCCCGGGCACGCCGACTACGTGAAGAACATGATCACCGGCGCCGCCCAGGTCGACGGCGCGATCCTCGTCGTCAGTGCCGCCGACGGCCCGATGCCCCAGACCCGCGAGCACGTCCTGTTGGCCCGCCAGGTGGGCGTGCCCTACATCGTCGTGGCCCTCAACAAGTGCGACATGGTCGACGATCCCGAGCTCCTGGAGCTCGTCGAGCTCGAGGTCCGCGAGCTGTTGAGCGGCTACGAGTTCCCCGGCGATGACGTCCCGGTGATCCAGGTGAGCGCCCTCAAGGCCCTCGAGGGCGACGAGGCCTGGATCGCGAAGATCGACGAGCTGCTCGAGGCGTGTGACACCTACATCACCGAGCCCACCCGAGACACCGACAAGCCCTTCCTGATGCCGATCGAGGACGTCTTCTCGATCACCGGGCGGGGCACGGTCGTCACCGGCCGCGTCGAGCAGGGCAAGCTCGCGAAGATGTCAGAGATCGAGATCGTCGGCATCAAGGACACCCGCAAGACCACCGCCACCGACCTCGAGATGTTCCGAAAGCTCCTGGACGAGGTCGTGGCCGGGGACAACGTCGGGATCCTGCTCCGCGGCATCGACAAGGACGAGGTCGAGCGCGGCCAGGTGCTCGCCACGCCGGGCTCGATCACCCCGCACACGAACTTCAAGGGCCAGGTCTACATCCTTTCCAAGGACGAGGGCGGGCGCCACACGCCGTTCTTCAACGGCTACCGGCCCCAGTTCTACTTCCGCACGACCGACGTCACCGGCTCGGCGGCCCTGCCCGAGGGCGTGGAGATGGTGATGCCCGGTGACAACGTGGAGATGACGGTCGAGCTGATCGCCCCGATCGCCATGGAGGAGGGCCTGCGCTTCGCGATCCGCGAGGGCGGTCGCACCGTGGGCGCCGGTCGCGTGACGGAGATCGTCAAGTAACCGGGCTCGAACGAGCTCGAGGAAGCCAAGAGAGGCGCGAAACCGTGGCAGGACCCAAGATCCGCATCAAGCTCCGGGCCTACGACCACCGGATGCTCGACGTCGCCGCGCGCGACATCGTCGAGCACGTCACCCGCACGGGTGCGAAGGTCGTCGGTCCGGTGCCGCTGCCGACGGAGCGCTCCATCTACACGGTGATCCGGTCGCCGCACAAGTACAAGGACTCGCGCGAGCACTTCCAGATGCTCACGCACAAGCGGGTCATCGACATCGTCGACGCGACCTCCAAGACGGTGCAGGAGCTGCAACGCCTGAACCTGTCGGCCGGCGTCGACATCGAGATCAAGCTCTGAGGACAGGCATGCCGAACGACATGACGAGCGTGAAAGGGATCCTCGGTACGAAGCTGGGCATGACCCAGATCTTCGACGACACGCACGCCGTGCCGGTCACCGTGATCAAGGCGGGACCGTGCGTGGTCGCGCAGATCAAGACCGAGCAGCGCGACGGCTACGACGCCGTGCAGCTCGCGTTCGGCGACGTCCGTCCGAACCAGGTCACGAAGCCGATGAAGGGGCACTTCGAGTCGAACTCGGCGGAGCCGCAGCGTCACGTGGTGGAGCTGCGCACCGGCGACGCCGCCTCCTACACATCCGGACAGGAGCTGCGCGCCGACGTCTTCGCCGCAGGCGACCTGGTCGACGTCGTGGGCGTGTCGAAGGGCAAGGGCTTCGCCGGTGTGATGAAGCGTCACGGGTTCGCCGGTCTGAAGGCGAGCCACGGTACGCATCGCGTGCACCGCGCGCCGGGCGCGATCGGCGCCTGCGCCACGCCCAGCCGGGTGTTCAAGGGCATGCGCATGGCCGGCCAACACGGCAATGCCCGCGTGACGGTGTTGAACCTGCAGGTCGTGCAGGCCGACCCCGAGCGCAACCTGCTCCTCGTGAGGGGCGCGGTGCCCGGCCCCGAGGGTGGGCTCGTGATGGTGCGATCCGCGGTCAAGACGCCGGCGACGAAGGGTGCCTGACATGGCGACGATCGACATCCTCGACGCCCAGGGCAAGAAGTCGGGTTCGCGCGACCTCGCGGCCGATATCTTCGAGGCACCGGTGAGCGTGCCGTTGATGCACCAGGTCGTGGTCGCGGGGCTCGCCGGCATCCGTGCGGGCACGCACTCGACGAAGACCCGTGGCGACGTCTCCGGCGGCGGCAAGAAACCGTGGCGGCAGAAGGGCACCGGGCGCTCGCGCCAGGGCTCGATCCGCTCGCCGCAGTGGGCGGGCGGCGGCGTGGCCCACGGGCCGCACCCGCGCGATCACTCGATGCGCGTGAACAAGAAGATGAGGAAGGGCGCGCTGCGTTCGGCGCTCACCGACGCGCTGCAGAGCGGCAAGCTCGCCGTCGTCTCCGAGATCACGTTCGACGAGCCGAAGACCAAACGCGCCATCGAGCTGCTCGGCGCGCTGGGTCTCACCGGGAAGGTGCTGGTCGTGCTCGGTCAGCCGACCGACGACGGCGCGGCCGAGAAGTCGTTCCGCAACCTTCCCGACGTGAAGGTCGCCTACGCGGGGGGCCTCGGCACCTACGACGTGCTCCGAGCCGACCGGGTGCTGCTGACCGGAGCCGCGCTCGACGCGATCGAGGGCGCGCCGGCGGCCGACCCCGGAGCAGAGGCGGGTGAGGCGTCGTGAAGACGCACCGTGACGTGATCATCCGGCCGATCGTGTCGGAGAAGTCCTACGCGGGCCTCGAGCAGAACACCTACACGTTCCTGGTCGACAAGCGTTCGAACAAGACCGAGATCAAGGAGGCCGTCCAGGCGATCTGGGACGTGCGCGTGATCTCGGTGAACACGCTGCATCGCCGCGGCAAGGTGAAGCGGCGCGGCTACACGAAGGGCAAGCGTCCCGACGAGAAGCGCGCCATCGTCACCCTCGCCGAGGGCGACGCGATCGAGATCTTCGAGGGTGGGTAGCAGAGATGGCCGTCCGTAAGTACAAGCCGACGACCCCGGGCCGACGTGGCGCGAGCGTCTCGTCGTTCGACGAGATCACGCGTTCGGCCCCCGAGAAGTCGCTGCTCCAGAAGCAGAACCGCAAGGCCGGGCGCAACGTGCACGGTCGCATCACGACGCGCCATCAGGGCGGCGGCACCAAGCAGCGCTACCGCGTGATCGATTTCAAGCGGAACAAGGATGGCGTGCCGGCCAAGGTCGCGCACATCGAGTACGACCCGAACCGGAGCGCCCGGATCGCGCTGCTGCACTACGCCGACGGCGAGAAGCGCTACATCCTCGCGCCGCAAGGCGTGAAGCAGGGCGACCAGCTCGTGAGCGGGCCGGAGGCCGAGATCCGTCCCGGCAACGCGCTCCCGCTTCGCAACATCCCGGTCGGCACGGTCGTGCACGCGATCGAGCTGAAGCCCGGCGCCGGCGCCAAGCTGGCGCGCTCGGCGGGCGCGAGCGTGCAGCTCATGGCGAAGGAAGGCGCGATGGCCACGGTGCGGCTGCCATCGGGCGAGACCCGCCTGGTCCCCGCCGCCGCCAAGGCCACGGTCGGCACGGTCGGCAACCCCGAGCACGAGCTGATCGCGCTCGGCAAGGCGGGTCGTGCCCGGTGGAAGAACAAGCGCCCGACCGTCCGCGGCGTGGCGATGAACCCCGTCGACCACCCGCTGGGCGGCGGCGAAGGCAAGTCCTCGGGCGGCCGGCACCCCGCGTCGCCGTGGGGCAAGAAGGAAGGCCGCACACGGAAGAAGAACAAGGCGTCGAACAAGTACATCGTTCGTCGCCGTGGGAAGGGGCGTGGCTAGGTGCCCAGGTCCGTCAAGAAGGGTCCGTTCGTCGACGAGCACCTCATGGTCAAGGTCGACGAGATGAACAAGAAGGGCGACAAGCGGGTCGTCAAGACCTGGTCCCGTCGCTCCACGATCGTGCCCGAGATGCTCGGGCACACGATCGCCGTGCACGACGGCCGCAAGCACGTGCCGGTGTTCATCTCGGAGTCGATGGTGGGGCACAAGCTCGGCGAGTTCGCGCCGACCCGCACGTTCCGTTCGCACGCGCGGGACGAGCGGCGCACAGGAGTGAGGTAAGTGGAGGCCCGAGCGAGCATGAAGTACGTGCGCACGTCGCCGCGGAAGATGCGGCGCGTGATCGACATGATCCGCGGCCAGCACGTGGTCGAGGCGCGCCGCATCCTTCGCTTCTCGCCGCTCGGGCCCACCCCGGAGGTCGAGAAGCTGCTGAACTCCGCGATCGCCAACGCCGAGCAGCAGCCCGGCGTGATCGCGGACAACCTGATGGTCTCGCGCGCGTGGGTCGACGAGGGCCCGACGCTGCGCCGCTACCGGCCGCGCGCGTACGGCCGCGCGACGCGGGTGCGCAAGCGCACCTCGCACGTGACGCTCGTGGTGGAGACGATGGGAGAGGAAGCCTAGTGGGTCACAAGGTCAACCCGTACGGGTTCCGGTTGGGGGTCATCTACCCCTGGAAGTCCAACTGGTACGCCGGTCGCCGCGACTACGCGTCCCAGCTGCACGAGGACGTCTGGATCCGCAAGCACATCCGCTCGCGGCTGTCCCGTGCCGGCATCAGCTCGATCGACATCGAGCGCAAGGGCGACCAGATCTGGGTGTTCATCCGCACGGCCCGCCCCGGCATCGTGATCGGACGCAAGGGCGCCGAGGTCGACCGCCTGCGCAAGGACATCGAGCGCTACACGAAGAAGCGCGTCGACGTGAAGGTCGAGGACATGAACCAGGCGGCGAGCGAATCGCGCCCGGAGACCGACGCCGCGTTGCTCGCCCAGGGCGTGGCCGAGCAGCTCGCCGGCCGCGTGGCGTTCCGTCGCGCGATGCGCCGCGCCGTGCAGACGGCGATGCGCTCGGGCGCGTTGGGCGTCCGCGTGGCCTGCGGCGGCCGACTCGGCGGCTCGGAGATGGGTCGGCGCGAGTGGTACCGCGAGGGCCGTGTGCCCCTGCACACCCTGCGCGCCAAGGTCGACTTCGGCACCGCCGAGGCCAAGACCACGTTCGGCATCATCGGCGTGAAGGTGTGGGTCTACCACGGCGACGAGGTGCCCCACCGCGAGCAGCAGACCGAGCGCGCACTCGCTCGGGCGCACGCTTCGGCGCAGCAGGTCGATACGGCGAGCCGCGGCGGTTCGTCGGGTGCTGCCCCGACCGTCGAGGTCCCCACCGTCGAAGCCCCCGCCGAGGCTCCGGTTCCCGAGGCCGCAGCGCCCGAGGCCGCAGCGCCCGGCGGCCGCAGCGCCCGAGGCGCCCGAGGCTCCGGAGCCTGCAGCGCCCGAGGCGCCCGAGGCACCCGCGGCCGCAGATCCGGAGAACCCCGAGGGCGACGCGGCCGCCGAGACGGCGGAAGGGAGCGAGGCCTGATGCTCGCCCCGAAGAAGGTCAAGCACCGCAAGGTGCACCGCGGTCATCGCCGCGGCATGGCCAAGGGCGGCACCGAGATCCACTTCGGCGACTACGGTCTGGTGGCCCTCGAGCCCGCCTGGATCACGAACCGTCAGATCGAGGCGGCCCGTGTCGCGATCACGCGCCACATCCGCAGAGGCGGGAAGGTGTGGATCAACATCTTCCCCGACAAGTCGGTGACGAAGAAGCCCGCCGAGACCCGCATGGGGTCGGGCAAGGGCAACCCGGAAGGGTGGGTCGCCGTCGTGAAGCCGGGCCGCGTGATGTTCGAGCTGGCCGGGGTGCCGGAGTCGCTGGCCCGTGAGGCCATGAAGCGCGCCCAGCACAAGTTGCCGATCAAGACCAAGTTCATCACCCGGGACGGGGAGTAAGCGATGCCCAGCAAGGCCGCAGAGCTGCGAGAGCTGCCGGACGACGAGCTCCTGGCGCGGGTCGATGCCGCCAAGGAGGAGCTCTTCAACCTGCGCTTCCAGCTGGCGACCGGGCAGCTCGACAACCCGACCCGCATCAGAGAGGTGCGTCGCGACGTGGCGCGCATCGCCACCGTGCTGCGAGAGCGCGAGATCGAGTTGGAGCTCGACGCGATCGCCGCGGCTCTGGCCGCCGCGGCGGAACGTGAGGAGGAGCAGTGAGCGACGAGCAGAGCACCACCGTCACGACCGCCGAGCGCGGGCGCCGCAAGGTGCGCACCGGCGTGGTCGTCTCGGACAAGATGGACAAGACCGTGCTGGTCCGCGTCGACCGCAAGGTCACGCATCCGCTCTACCGCAAGACGGTGCGCCGCTCATCCAAGTTCGCCGCCCACGACGAGCAGAACGAGGCGCACGTGGGCGACACGGTCCGGGTGATGGAGACCCGACCGATCTCGAAGTCCAAGCGGTGGCGGGTCGTCGAGATCGTCGAGCGGGCCAAGTAGTCGACCGCAACGAAGGAACGTAGGGGAGCACGACGTGATCCAGTCGGAGACGCGCTGCAAGGTCGCGGACAACACGGGGGCCAAAGAGGTCCTGTGCATCCGCGTGCTCGGCGGCTCGGGCCGTCGTTACGCGAGGGTCGGCGACGTGATCGTCGGCACCGTGAAGGACGCCCTGCCCGGCGGCGGCGTGAAGAAGGGCGAGGTCGTGCGGGCGGTCGTCGTGCGCACGGCCAAGGAACGCCGTCGCCCCGACGGGTCGTACATCCGCTTCGACGACAACGCCGTCGTGCTCATCAACGAACAGAAGAACCCGCGCGGCACCCGCATCTTCGGACCGGTGGCGCGCGAGCTGCGCGAGAAGCGGTTCATGAAGATCATCTCGCTCGCACCGGAGGTGCTGTGACGATGCCAGGGGTCGACATCAGGAAGGACGACACGGTCCGCGTCATGGCGGGCAAGGACCGCGGCAAGGAAGGCCGGGTCGTCCGCGTGCTGCCCCGCGAGGGCAGGATCATGGTCGACGGGGTGGCGCTGGCCAAGAAGCACCAGCGGGCCACCGGCCGTGCGAGCGGTTCGAGCCAGGCGATCCAGCAGGGCGGCATCATCGACGTCGAGATGTACATCGACATCTCCAACGTGCAGCCGGTCTGCTCGAGCTGCGGCAAGCCCACCCGGGTGGGACATCGGACCGACCAGGACGGCCTGAAGGTGCGCATCTGCAGGAAGTGCGAGGCGGAACTGTGAGCGAGGACTACACACCCCGGTTGAAGCAGCGCTTCCGCGACGAGGTCGTGCCGGCGCTGCAGCAGGAGCTCGGTCTGACCAACGTGATGCAGGTGCCGCGCCTCGAGAAGATCGTGGTGAACATGGGCGTCGGCGACGCGGTCAAGGACGGCCGGCTGCTCGAGGCCGCCCTCGAGGACCTCACGATCATCACGGGTCAGAAGCCGGTCGTGACGAAGGCGCGCAAGTCGATCGCCGGGTTCAAGCTCCGGGAAGGCATGGCGATCGGTGCGAAGGTGACCCTGCGAGGCGACCGGATGTGGGAGTTCTACGACCGCCTCGTCTCGCTCGCGCTGCCGCGTATCCGCGACTTCCGGGGCATGAGCCTTCGGGCGTTCGACGGGCACGGCAACTACACGATGGGCGTCACCGAGCAGCTGATCTTCCCGGAGATCGACTACGACAAGGTGGCGCAGGTGCGCGGCATGGACATCACGATCGTCACGACCGCGACCACCGACGACGAGGCACGCAGCCTGCTGATCGCGCTCGGATTCCCGCTCGCGGGCGTCGAGCAGGTCGCGCAGGCCGGGTAGGAGAGACACACACATGGCGAAGAAGGCACTGATCAACAAGCAGCAGCGGCAGCCGAAGTACCGGGTGCGCGCGTACACGCGCTGTCAGCGGTGCGGTCGCTCGCGTGCCGTGTACAAGCGGTTCCTGTTGTGCCGCATCTGCTTCCGAGAGCTGGCGCATGCCGGTGAGCTGCCGGGGGTGACGAAGTCCTCATGGTGACCAAGGAACGGCGGTTCTCGAGCAACGTCACCGATCCGGTGGCCGACCTGCTGACGCGCATCCGCAACGCGAACCTCGCCTACAAGGACGACCTGGCGGTGCCGGTGTCGAAGGTGAACGAGGCCGTGCTGCGTATCCTCGACGCCGAGGGCTACATCGACGGGTTCGGGCGAGAGGGCGAGGGCGTGCATCAGGCGTTCCGCGTGCGGCTGAAGTACGGGAAGCAGCGGCAGCGCACGATCAGCGGCATCCAGCGCGTCTCGAAGCCCGGCCGGCGTGTGTACACGGGACGCCACGACCTGCCCCGCGTGCTCGGCGGGCTGGGCATCGCGATCGTGTCGACGTCACACGGAGTGATGACCGACAAGGACGCGTCCCGCAGGGGCATCGGCGGCGAGGTGCTCGCCTACGTCTGGTAGGCGCCCCCGAGAGATCGAAGGAACGGACAGATGAGTCGTATCGGCAAGCAGCCCATCGAGATCCCCGGTGGCGTCGACGTCACGGTCGGCGAGGACAACCTCGTCACCGTGAAGGGCCCCCGAGGTGAGCTCTCGCAGGCGATGCACCCCAACATGAAGATCGTGGTGGCCGAGGGCACGGCGAGCGTGGAGCGCCCCGACGACCAGAGCTTCAACCGTGGGCTGCACGGCCTCACCAGGTCGCTGCTGGCCAACATGGTCGACGGCGTGACCAAGGGCTACGAGAAGAAGCTCGAGATCGTGGGCGTGGGCTACCGGGCCGCGATGAAGGGCAAGGACCTCGAGGTACAGGCCGGGTACTCGCACCCGGTGCTGGTCTCGGCGCCCGAGGGCATCGAGTTCGAGGTGCCGGTCCCGACCCAGATCGTCGTGCGCGGCAACGACAAGGCCGCGGTCGGCGAGATCGCCGCGAAGATCCGGAAGATCCGCAAGCCCGAGCCCTACAAGGGCAAGGGCATCCGGTACGAGGGCGAGTACGTGCGGAAGAAGGCCGGGAAGGCCGCGAAGACAGGTGCTGCGTGATGGCGAAGAACGAGAGGCGGGCGGCGCGCGAACGCCGGCATTCGCGGGTCCGGAAGAAGATCGCCGGCGACCGCACGCGGCCGCGGTTGGCCGTGTACCGATCGAACAAGTTCATCTACGCGCAGCTGATCGACGACGTCGAGGCTCGCACGCTCGCGCAGGTGAGCGACCGCGAGGTCTCGGGCGACGACAAGACGGCCCGGGCCAAGGCGGTCGGCGAGTTGCTGGCGAGCCGCGCGAAGGAAGCCGGCATCGAGCGTGCGGTCTTCGACCGCGGCGGGCGGCTGTACCACGGCCGCGTGGCCGCGCTCGCCGACGGCGCGCGCGAGGGAGGACTCCAGATCTGACATGAGTAGGCGATACGACGCGAACCAGCAGGACCGAAGCCCGTTCGAAGAGCGGGTCATCTCGATCAACCGCGTGGCCAAGGTCGTCAAGGGCGGCCGCCGGTTCTCATTCGCCGCGCTCGTGGTCGTGGGTGACGGCGCGGGTCGCGTCGGCTTGGGCTACGGCAAGGCCAAGGAGGTGCCCGCCGCGATCCAGAAGGGCATCGAGGAGGCCCGCAAGGCGATGTTCGAGGTGCCGATGATGGGCACGACGATCCCGCACGAGGTGATCGGCGAGGCCGGCGCGGGTGTGGTGCTGTTGAAGCCTGCCGCCCCGGGAACCGGCGTGATCGCGGGAGGTCCGGTGCGGGCGCTGGTCGAAGCCGCCGGCATCAAGGACATCCTGTCGAAGTCGATGGGCAGCTCGAACCAGATCAACATCGTGAAGGCCGCGGTCTCCGGGCTCCGGTCGTTGCGCCGTCCGCAGCAGGTGGCGCAGTTGCGGGGGCGTGACGTGCACGATGTGGCGCCCAAGCCGATGCTGGAGGCCGTGGCCGCCGCCGACGTTCGGCTGCAGGCCGCCCGCACGGCCGCCCTCGAGGAGGTCTACTCCGACCAGCCGTCGTCGCGCGATCAGCGGCGCGGCCAGGGCCCACGCGGGGGCCGGCGATGAGCCAGCTCAAGGTGACGCAGGTCAGGAGCGTGATCGACCGTCCTCGAGATCAGAAGGACACGGTGCGCCGGCTCGGACTGCATCGCATCAACGACACCGTGATCAAGGAGGACCGTCCCGAGATCCGTGGCATGATCGCGAAGGTGCGGCACCTCGTGAGCGTGGAAGAGGTCGAGGGCGCCTGAGAGGGCGTCCCTCGGGAAGGGAACCACATGAAGCTGCATCACCTGAAGCCCGCCGAGGGCGCGAAGAAGGAACGCAGCCGCGTCGGCCGCGGCCGCGCCGGCGTGCGCGGCAAGACGGCAGGCCGCGGCACGAAGGGCACCGGCGCTCGCAAGAACGTGCCCGCCTGGTTCGAGGGCGGTCAGATGCCGCTGCAGCGGCGCGTGCCGAAGCTGAAGGGCTTCACCAATCCCAACCGGGTCGAGTACGCGGTGGTGAACGTCGAGGTCTTCTCGAAGTACTACGAGGGCGGCGAGGTGACCCCCGAGGCCCTCTACGAGCACGGCCTCGTGCACAAGGGCAAACCGGTGAAGATCCTCGCTCGTGGCGACCTCGACCACGCGCTCGTGGTGAAGGCGCACGCCTTCTCCGAGGCCGCCAAAGCCAAGATCGAGCAGGCCGGCGGCCGCACCGAGCTCATCGGCGCCTAGATGCCGGGGTACGATAGACGCCCGTGCTGAAGGCCTTCCTCAACGCGTTCCGGGTACCGGACCTCCGCAACAAGATCCTGTTCACGCTGTTCATCATCGCCGTGTACCGGTTCGGCTCCTACGTGCCGGTCCCGGTGGTGGATTTCGGCCGCATCCGCGATGCGCTCGACCAGGGTCAGGGCGGGTTCCTGCAGCTGATCAACCTGTTCTCGGGCGGGGCGCTCGGTCAGATGGCCGTGTTCGGGCTGGGCATCATGCCGTACATCACCAGCTCGATCATCATGCAGCTGCTCACCGTGGTGATCCCGAAGCTGCAGACGCTGCAGGACCAGGGCGAGGTGGGCGTCAAGAAGATCAACCAGTACACGCGCTACGTGACCGTGGTGCTGGCGATCCTGCAGTCCACGGGCATCGTGTTCCTGTTCCACTCCGGAGGCACCGGACTGCCCGACCCGTTCCCCCCGGGGACGTTCACGCCGGCGAACATCGGGCTGATCGTGCTCACGCTCACGGCCGGCACGGCGATGATCATGTGGCTCGGCGAGCTCATCACCCAGCGTGGCGTCGGCAACGGGATGTCGATCCTGATCTTCACGAGCGTCATCGCGTCGCTGCCGGGGGAGGGCGGCGCGATCCTGCGACAGGGAGGCGGCTTCAAGTTCTCGGTGATCGTGCTGATCGGCATCGCGATCATCGTCTCGGTCGTCTTCATGGACCAGGGACAGCGCCGCATCCCGATCCAGTACGCCAAGCGCATCGTCGGCCGGAAGATGACCACGGGCGGCAGCACCTACCTGCCCCTGAAGGTGAACCAGGCGGGCGTGATCCCGATCATCTTCGCGACGTCGGTGATGTACATGCCGGTCCTGCTCGCCAGCATCGTGCCGTGGCAGGGCTTCCAGAACTTCGTCGACAAGTACCTGAACGCCGGCAACCCGACGGTCGTGTACATGCTCGTGCTCGCATCGATGATCGTGTTCTTCGCGTACTTCTACACGGCGATCCAGTTCGACCCCGTGAAGCAGGCCGACAACCTGCGCAAGCAGGGCGGGTTCATCCCCGGCATCCGTCCCGGCGGTCCGACGGCCACCTACCTCAACGACATCCTCGTGCGCATCACGCTGCCCGGCGCGCTCTTCCTCGCCGCGATCGCCCTGATCCCGACCATCGTGTTCCGCATCTGGAACTTCCAGCAGTTCCCCTTCGGCGGCACGTCGGTGCTGATCGCGGTGGGCGTCGCGCTCGAGACGATGAAACAGATCGAGTCGCAACTGCTGATGCGGCACTACGAGGGTTTCCTGAAGTAGGGCGCCGATGCGGCTGGTGCTGCTCGGGCCCCCGGGGGCAGGGAAGGGAACGCAGGCGCAGCAACTCGTGGAGCGCTTCGGCATCCCGCAGATCTCGACCGGCGACATCCTGCGTGAGCACGTGCAGGACGGCACGGGGCTCGGCATCCAGGCCCGCGCGTACATGGACCGTGGGGAGTACGTGCCCGACGAACTCGTCGTCCGCATGGTGATGGACCGGCTGGAACAACCCGACGCCGACAAGGGCTTCATCCTCGACGGCTTCCCGCGCACGGTGCCGCAGGCCAAGGCGCTCGAGGTGGCCCTCGCGCAGGCGGAGCGGCCGCTCTCGGCGGTGCTCAAGTTCGCGATCACTGACGACATGGCCGTCCGACGCCTGTCCAACCGGTGGACCTGCCCGGCGTGCAAGCGCACCTACAACCTGGAGTTCAAGCGGCCCGTGACCGATCAGCTCTGCGACGCCGACGGCGTCCAGCTCGAGCGGCGCGCCGACGACGACGAGTTGACCGTGCGTCGCCGACTCGCCGTGTACCGCGATCAGACCGAGCCGCTCGAGGCCTTCTACCGCGACCGGGGACTGCTGCACGAGATCGACGCCGAGGTCCGTGAGGGTGAGGTCACCGTCCGGACGATGCACGCGCTCGAGGATGTCACCTCGTGATCATCCGGAAGTCGCCGGAGGAGCTCGACCGCATGCGCCGCGCCGGGCGCATCGTCGCCGCCACGATCGCTGCGGTGCTCGACGCGGTGCGACCGGGCGCCACCACGGGCGACCTCGACGCGGTGGCCGAGTCCTTCATCCGTGAGCAAGGGGCAACGCCCTCGTTCAAGGGATACCGAGGCACCGTACCCCGCCACGATCTGCGCCTCGATCGACGAGGAGATCGTGCACGGCATCCCTTCGCCCAGCCGGAGGCTCGAGGAGGGGCATCTGCTCTCGCTCGACTTCGGCGCGATCTGGGAAGGGTTCCACGCCGACTCGGCCGTGACCGTGTTCGTCGGCGGGGTCCCGCCGTCGGAAGATGCGGGCCGCCTCGTGAAGACCACCGAGGAGGCGCTGGATGCGGGCATCGGGGCGGTGCAGCTCGGCGGCAGGCTGAGCGACATCGGCCACGCGATCGAATCCGTTGCAGCGCAGGCTGGGCTCGGCATCGTGCGAGAGTACGGCGGACACGGCATCGGCCGGGCGATGCACGAGGACCCCTTCATCCAGAACTACGGGCGGCCGGGACGTGGCCCCGAACTCCGCCCGGGTCTCGTGATCGCGATCGAGCCCATGTTGATGCTGGGTGAGGAGCAGACCAAGGTGCTCGCCGATGAGTGGACGGTCGTGACCGCCGATGGATCGCTCGCGGCGCACTTCGAGCACACCGTGGCGGTGACCGAGCACGGTGCCGAGGTGCTGACCGCTCGCGACTGAGTCGGGGTCACGTCTCCTCGCGCCGGACACTGGACGCCACGTGGACGGCTGTGGTGTGATTCGGGCAACGGTCCTACGACGAAAGGGTGCCTTCCCCCATGCGTTCGTCCTCCCCCCGCTTGCGCACGCCTGCGTCCTTCGTCGTTGCGCTCCTCGTCATCTCCGGTCTCTTCGCGATGCCCCGGGCCGGAGCCACCGCGCCCATCGACTTCCAGGATGGGTTCGAGACCGGCGACCTCTCGGCATGGAAGAAGAACGACGGCCTGGTCGCCCAGCAGACCGACGTCTTCAGCGGTGCCTGGGCCGCCCGCGCCCAAGGATCGGGCACGAAGGCCTTCGCCACCCTCGATCTGCCCTCGACGCTCGGTGAGGCCTCCTTCCGCACCCGCTTCAAGCTGATCTCGAACACGCAGAAGATCACCGTGATGAAGCTCCGGCTCGCCTCGAACACTGTGGTCGCGGTGCTCGGCGTGAACACGAACGGCACCCTCTTCCGTCAGAACCAGACGATCAGCGGCGGCACCAGGAACAGCACGACGAACGTGCGCGACGGCGCGTGGCACGAGCTCGAGCTGCACCTCGTCACCGGCGCGTCGGGACTGTTCGAGGTCTCCCTCGACGGCGTCGCGCTCGCCGACCTGACCCGCTCGGAGTCGGTCGGCACCGCGCCGATCGGCAAGGCGAACCTCGGCGAGGCCCAGACCGGACGCACATATCACATGGTCTTCGACGACGTGGTCGTCGACGACGACCCGGCCGGACCGCCGGTGCCCGACGACGAGGACCCCACCGTGCCGGGCAACCTGCGGACGACCACCCTGACGGCGAGCCGGGTCGTCCTCGCCTGGGACGCCTCGAGCGACAACGAGGGCGTCGACGGCTACCGCGTCTACCGTGACGGCGGGTTGCTGGGGACCACCACGGCGCTGGGATTCACCGACGACACGGTCGATCCGTCAACCTCCTACGACTACGCCGTGGAAGCGTTCGACGCGGCCGGCAACACGGCGATCACCCCGGTGCTCACGTTCGCGACTCCCGCGGATGGCGGAGGCGGCGAGGTCGTGTTGCGTACCGCGGGCGACATCGCCTGCGACCCGGCGGATCCCTCGTTCAACAGCCCCACGACGAAGCGGTGCGCGCATCGGGCCACTGCCGACCTGCTCGCGGGCGCCGACGCCGTCATCCCGATCGGAGACCTCCAGTACGACCAGGGCACCCTCGCCGACTACAACGCCTCGTACCACCCCTCGTGGGGCGCGTACAAGGACATCTCGTACCCGGCGGCGGGCGACGGCGAGTACGCCACCGCGGGGGCAGCGGGCTACTACGCCTACTGGGGCGCCGCCGCCCACGAGAGCAGCGACGGCTACTACTCCTTCGACCTCGGCTCCTGGCACGTCGTGATCCTGAACTCCGTCTGCAACCAGGCGGGCGGGTGCAACGCCGGCTCGCCCCAGTACGGATGGCTCGACGCCGACCTGCAGGCGAACGTCACCGAGTGCACCCTCGCGGTGCTGCACGTGCCCGTGTTCGCCTCGCGCACCAACACCGCTCGGCAGATCAACTCCACGTACCAGCCGTTCTTCGCCCTGCTCGACCAGCGAGGTGTCGACGTCGTGCTCGGCGGCAACTCACACTTCTACGAGCGATTCGCGCCGCAGAACTCGAACGGCACCGCGACGGCGGGCGGCCTGCGGGAGTTCCTCGTGGGCACCGGTGGCAAGAGCATCGGCGGACTCAGTGACACCGACCGCCTGCCGACGAGTCAGGCCGCGTCGAGGGACGGCGCAGGCGTGTTGGAGCTCAGGTTGGGCGCAGGGGCCTACGAGTGGGATTTCCTGCCCGTGCCGGGCAACAGCTTCACCGATTCGGGCTCGGCGGACTGCGTCTGACGGCGGCGTTGGACGCTGCCGCGCAGGGCCGCGTATAGTACCTGCCTGCCCTTTCCGGAGGTTGGTTCCTGCGCGCCGGTTCGGGCGTGAACCCCGTTCGAAAGGGACTCGCTGGAGCGTGCCGAAGAAAGATGCGATCGAGGTGGAGGGAACGGTCATCGAGCCGTTGCCCAACGCCATGTTCCGGGTGGAACTCGAGAACGGACACAAGGTGTTGGCCCACATCTCCGGGAAGATGCGCATGCACTACATCCGCATCCTCCCCGGTGACCGGGTCCTGGTGGAACTGTCGCCCTACGACCTCACCCGAGGCCGTGTGGTGTACCGGTACAAGTAGATCGGTCCTCAAGACCGAGCGGGAGTCGTGACGGGATGAAGGTTCGGCCGAGCGTCAAGAGGATCTGCGACCGCTGCCGCGTGATCCGCCGCAGGGGCAAGATCCTCGTCATCTGCACGAACCCGCGGCACAAGCAGCGACAGGGCTAGATCGGTCCTCAGGGTAGGACCGGAGGTCGGTCCTCAAGGGTAGGACCGGAGAAGATCGGTCCTCAAGGGTAGGACCGGAGAAGATCGGTCCTCAAGGGTAGGATCGGAGAAGGGTTGAGGAGGTACTGAGTGGCTCGTATCGCAGGCGTCGACCTTCCGCGCGACAAGCGGCTCGATATCGCGCTGACCTACATCTACGGCATCGGCACGTCCGGCGCGATGGCGATCGTGTCCGGCTCGGGCGTCGAGGGGGCCACGAAGGTCCGCGACCTGTCCGAGGACGAGGTCCTCAAGATCCGCGCGTTCATCGACGCGAACTTCAAGGTCGAGGGTGACCTCCGACGGGAGGTCGCGCAGGACATCAAGCGCAAGATCGAGATCGGGTGCTACCAGGGCGTGCGGCACCGCAGAGCGCTGCCGGTCCGCGGTCAGCGAACGCACACGAACGCTCGCACGCGCAAGGGCCCGAAGAAGGCGATCGCCGGCAAGAAGAAGGCGACCAAGAAGTAGCGCTCGGACGAGCGTGACCAAGTGAGGGAGCTGCACACGTATGGCGAAGCCCAAGGCCAAGAAGACCAAGCGCCGCGAGAAGAAGAACGTCGTCCACGGCCAGGCCCACATCAAGTCGACGTTCAACAACACGATCGTCACGATCACCGACCTGCAGGGCAACACGGTGTCGTGGGCGAGCGCGGGCAACGTGGGGTTCAAGGGCTCCCGCAAGTCGACGCCGTTCGCTGCGCAACTCGCCGCCGAGAAGGCCGCCCGCGCCGCGCAGGAGCACGGCTTGCAGAAGGTCGACGTGTTCGTGAAAGGCCCGGGCTCGGGCCGTGAGACGGCGATCCGTTCGCTCGCCGCCGCCGGCCTCGAGGTCACGGGCATCCAGGATGTCACGCCGGTGCCGCACAACGGCTGCCGGCCACGCAAGCGTCGCCGCGTCTAGCGGCGAGCGCCCGGTGCCCGCTGAGCGGCGCCGGGGAGAACCGACGCGGGGTAGGAATGGATGATCCCCCGCCGAAGGAGGGAACCACCGCATGTTCATCGTCGCCAGGCCTCAGATCACTGAGGACGTCGTCTCGCCGATCCGCTCCCGGTTCGCGATCGAGCCGCTCGAGCCCGGGTTCGGCTACACCGTGGGCAACTCGCTCCGCCGCACGTTGCTCTCGTCGATCCCCGGCGCCGCGATCTCGTCGGTCCGCATCGACGGCGTGCTGCACGAGTTCTCGACGGTCCCGAAGGTGACCGAGGACGTCACCGACATCATCCTGAACCTGAAGGAGCTGGTGGTCCGCTCGGATCTCGACGAGCCGACCACCGTGTACCTGAAGGCGAAGGGCCCGGCGGAGGTCACGGCCGGCGACGTCGCGCCGCCCGCGGGGGTCGAGATCCTCAACCCCGATCTGCACATCGCCACGCTCGGCAAGGGCGCCAGCCTCGAGATGGAGATGACCGTCGAGCGGGGCGTCGGCTACCGCATGGCCGACAAGAACAAGAAGCCCCGTGACCCGATCGGCGTGATCCCGGTCGACTCGATCTTCTCGCCGGTCCGCAAGGTCAGCTACTCGGTGGAGAACACGCGCGTCGAGCAGATGACCGACCGAGACCGCCTGATCCTCGACGTCGAGACCGACGGCTCGGTCACGCCTCGTGAGGCGGTGGCCTCGGCCGGTGGCACGCTGCTCGAGCTCGTCACGCTCTTCAGCGAGCTGGCCGACGCGGCGAGCGTCACCGTGGGTCCGGCCGAGGACGAGGAGGTTCCCGGCGACTACGCGATCACGATCGAGGAGTTGAACCTGTCGGTCCGCTCCTACAACTGCCTGAAGCGCGAGGGCATCAACGCGGTCGGCGATCTGGTGCTCAAGAGCGAATCCGAGCTGATGGACATCCGCAACTTCGGCCAGAAGTCGATCGACGAGGTGAAGGCCAAGCTCGAGGAGCTGGGTCTCGGACTGCGGGAGGAGTAGCCGGTGCCCAAGCCCAAGAAGGGCCCTCGCCTCGGCTCGAACCCGGGACACCAGCGTCTGCTGCTCTCGACGCTGGCGGCCCAGCTCTTCACCCACGAGGCGATCGACACCACCGAGGCGAAGGCGAAGGCGCTGCGCCCGTATGCCGAGAAGCTGATCACGAAGGCGAAGAGGGGCGACCTCGCCGCCCGGCGAGAGGTGCTGAAGGACATCCCCGATCGTGACGTGGTCGCGCGTCTGTTCCACGAGATCGGACCGCGTTTCGAGGATCGCCACGGCGGGTACACGCGGATCCTGAAGCTCGGGCCGCGCAAGGGCGATGCCGCGCCGATGGCGCGGATCGAACTGGTGGAACGCGGCGGCTGACGCGCGTCAGGCGTGGTCCGAGCAGAGGATGAGATCGCGCTCGATGTCGGGTGAGAGTTCCGCCCAGCGGTTCCAGACAGGTCCGGGCACGATGCAGAGCATGCCGTCGGAGCACGACATCATCACGTGCGCCGCGCGGACGGCTCGCAGGCCGTCGTCGTCGATCTCGGTCAGTCCCCTGAGGTCGAACGTCATCCGACGGACGAGGTGCTGATCCTGGGTCCGGGCGATCAGCTCGTAGACCGATCCGACGGTGTCGGTCACGAGCGTGCCGGCGAATCGGACGTGTTTCCCGCCTGACGTCGGGGTCTCCACGGTGGCGAGCAGGGCGAGTGACCCTCGCAGCGCCGTCGATCGCAGGTTCGACATCTCGACGAACTCCTCGTCGCGTCGGCTCGGCGGTCCGGAACCTCCGGGAGCCTCATCCCGACGGTACGGGTGCCGTTCGGCCGTTCGATGAACCACGGGAGAACATCCCGGGAAGGCGGCAGGCCGGGGCTGAGCCCCGGCCTGCGCGACCTCCGATCGGTCACTCCACGGTGAATGTCGTGCGCATGCCTTCCGAGTAGTGCGCCTCGAGCGTTCCGTCGGGCTCCTCCTGCAGGATGTTGCAGATGATCACGTAGGAGCCGGCTGCGAGATCGACCGTCAACGACTGCGTCTCACCGACGGGGATGTCCTCGATCTCGTCGATGACCTCCATGCCCTTGCCGGACTCCTTGACGGCGCCGTCGGCGTCGGTGGGCAGCTCGGTCGGCCCGAGATCGGTGAGGATCACGACGAACTCGTGCACGTCGTCGGGTCCGTCGTTCGTGACGTCGAACGTCACCGACCCGGCCGGCAGCCGATGCCGGGTCGGTCGAGACCGCGAACTCCTCCAACGTGGATGTCACGGTCGTCGCGCCGCCGTCGGTGGCGGCGCTGGTCTCGGCGGCGCTGGTCGTGTCGCCGTCGCCTCCTCCTTCGTCGCCGCCGCATGCCGGCAGCAGCATCACCGCCAGCGCCAAGGCGCACATCAGGACCGGGCGTGGCACGGTGCGTCGTCTCATGGTTCCCCCTCTCTCTCCGGGCGGGAGCCCCCTCGCCGGGTGGGAAGGGGCCGGCCGTCCGGCCCGCCACGGCGACTATTGGTATCACGCCCGGAACGACGGCGGTAGGGTCGAACGACCCTGCGGCGCATCCCGTCCCGCATCGGTGCTGCCGCATCACCGTCCGGCCTCGGGCTCCCGCATACTCCGGGATGATGCAGGCGCGCACGATCAGGCTGTTGTTGGCTTACGACGGCTCCGGGTTCCGAGGATGGGCGGCGCAGCGCGACACGTCGATCCGCACCGTCGAAGGTGCGCTGGGCGGCGTGCTCGCAGACCTGCTCGGCGACCGGCCGAGGCTCTCGGTCGCGGGGCGCACCGACGCGGGCGTGCACGCGCGCGGGCAGGTTGCGTCGTTCCGCGTCGAGACCGCGGTCACGGTTCCGCGTCTCCAGCGGGTGGTGAACGCGCGGCTCGGTCCGGAGGTGGTCGTCCTCGCCGCCGACGAGGTGCCGGATGGCTTCGACGCGCGGTTCTCGGCGACGGCGCGCGAGTACCGCTACCGGATCGACGTCGGCGCCGTGCCGGATCCGTTCACCGCACGGTACGTCTGGCATCATCCGTGTGCGCCCGACGTGAGGGCGATCCGCGTCGCCGCCCGGCATCTGGTGGGGGAGCATGACTTCACGTCGTTCTGCCGTCATCCGGGGGCGGGAAGGCCGACGGTACGCGACCTGCAGCGGGCGAGCGTCTCCCGGGCCGGCGACCGGGTGGAGCTCGGGTTCCGCGCGAACGCCTTCCTGCACCAGATGGTGCGGGCGCTCACGGGCACGTTGCTGGCCGTGGGCGAGGGGAAGGTCGATCCCGACGCGATCCCCGGCATCCTGGCCGCCCGCGACCGCGCGGCGGCCCGCCAGATGGCGCCGGCGCACGGGCTGACCCTCGAACGGGTCCTGTACGGCAGGCATGGTCGAGGCTCGCGCCTCTCCGCCGAACGAGGAGGCACCCGACACGCCGATCTTTGACGCGCGCGCATCCTCGCGGGTAGTCTGATGCGTCGGCCGGGAGCCTTCCTGGCCGATATCCACGTCCTATGAAGACCTACTCTCCGAAGCCTGAGCACGTCGAGCGCCGCTGGTACGTCATCGACGCCAGCGAGCAGGTGCTCGGACGTCTCGCGTCGGAGGCCGCAGCCCTGCTGCGGGGCAAGCACAAGCCGATCTTCGCGCCGCACATGGACACCGGCGACCACGTCATCATCGTCAACGCCGACAAGGTCGAGGTCACGGGTGGCAAGGAGATGAAGAAGTTCGCCTACCGTCACTCGGGCTATCCCGGCGGCATCACCGCCACGCGATACGACGAACTGCTGCGCACCCGTCCGGTCTTCGCCGTCGAGAAGGCGGTCAGGGGCATGCTCCCCAAGAACCGGCTCGGGCGGTCGATGATCCGCAAGCTGCACGTCGTGCCCGGACCCGAGCATCCGCACGCTGCGCAGCAGCCGGTCGCGTACACGCTCGGCCGGCCTCCGATGTGGGAGGGACTCCCGACGCCCTCGCCGGTGACGGAGTTGAAGACCCGCCACCGGACGACCGGAGGCGCCGACGCGCCGCAGGCCGAGCCCGCCGACGAGCCCGTGACGAAGGAGCCCGCCACCACGAAGACCACGGCGAAGAAGACCGCCGCCGCTGCACCTGCCACGAAGACCACCGCCAAGAAGTCGGCTGCGAAGAAGTCGACGGCGAAGAAATCGACGGCGAAGAAGACCACCGCCAAGAAGTCGACGGCGAAGAAGCCGGCCGCGAAGAAGACGTCCGCGCCGAAGAAGACCACCGACGAGGAGTGAGCACGTGGCAGTGACACCCGCCAAGATCTCGACCGGCCGCCGCAAGGAAGCGGTGGCGCGCGTGCGCCTGGTGCCCGGCACCGGCGAGTTCGACATCAACGGGCGTTCCCTCGAGGAGTACTTCCCGACGCGGGTGCATCGCATGGTCGCGCAGGCGCCCCTCCGGGTGTCCGGACGCGAGAAGGACTTCGACATCGTCGCCACGATCAGGGGCGGCGGCGTCAGCGGCCAGGCCGGCGCGATCCGTCTCGGCATCGCCCGCGCCCTGATCGAGCTCGAGCCCGCGCTCCGTGGTCAGATGAAGGCAGAGGGGTTCCTCACCCGCGACGCCCGTGAGAAGGAACGCCGCAAGTACGGGCTGAAGAAGGCCCGCAAGGCGCCGCAGTACTCGAAGCGCTGACCTCCTGAGGCTTCGAGCCCGCGGCTCGCAGCAGCAGGAAGGACGGACCAGCGCCATGCCGATCGAGATCGCACCCGGGGTCCTCAGCTGGGCGAGCGAGCTCGACGACGCCACGAGGGAGCAAGCCGAGCGCACCGCTCGTCTTCCGATCGTGGCTGGCCCGATCGCCCTGATGCCCGACGCGCATCTGGGCATCGGCGCGACGATCGGATCGGTGATCGCGACCCGGACCGCCGTCATCCCGTCCGCCGTCGGTGTGGACATCGGCTGCGGGATGGCCGCCCGACGGCTCGACCTGCGTCTGGATCAGCTCCCCGACCGCGGTCTCGGCGGCTGGGTCGAGCGGATGCAGCGGGCCGTGCCGGCCGGGCTCGGTCGGTGGCACGGCGAAGCCTCTCCCGGCGCGGTGTCGTGGCTCGACGCCAATCCGCCGCCGTCCACGCTCGCGCGCCCCGAACGCGCCGCCGCTCAGCTCGGCACCCTCGGATCGGGCAACCACTTCGTCGAGCTGGCCGTCGATGAGGAGGGCTGGGTGTGGATCCTGCTGCATTCGGGTTCGCGGGGTGGGGGCAACCAACTGGCCACCCTGCACACG
Source organism: uncultured Actinomycetes bacterium (assembly GCA_963734685.1). Taxonomy (GTDB): domain Bacteria; phylum Actinomycetota; class UBA4738; order UBA4738; family HRBIN12; genus JAOUEA01. Next base: position 248,006 of record CAVTIC010000002.1, read on the forward strand.
AAGGTGGCCCGGACGCTGCACGAGGGTCTCGGCACCGCGCTCGAGGATCCCGAGCTCGCCTGGCTCCAGAGCGGCACCCCGGAGTTCGACGCCTACATCCGCGACCTCGGGTGGGCACAGTCGTACGCACGCGAGAACCGGAGGCTCCTCCTCGTCGGCACGCACCGCGAGGTCGAGGCCGAGCTCGGCCGCGAGATCGAGGCGACCGACGAGGTGAACTGCCACCACAACTACACGGCGCTCGAGGAGTTCGGGGGACGGCGGCTGTGGATCACGCGCAAAGGTGCGATCCACGCGGGCGTCGGCGAGCGAGGGCTGATCCCCGGCAGCATGGGGCAGCGGTCCTACGTCGTGCACGGCCTGGGCAACGAGGCCTCCTACCGGTCGTGCGCCCACGGGGCCGGCCGGCGCATGAGCCGCACGAAGGCTCGCAAGACCCTGTCGCTCGAGTCGTTCCAGCACCGGATGGCCGGACGGTCGTGGCAGGCGTCCGACGCGGTGGCCCTGCTCGACGAGCACCCCGACGCCTACAAGCCCATCGACGTCGTGATGCGCGATCAGGCCGACCTGGTGACGGTGGACCATGAGCTCGAGGGGCTCGCGAACTACAAGGGGGTCGAGGCGATGCGGCGGTCCCGCCGCGAGCGCCGAGCCTGAGCGGGGGGCTGTCGACTCAGCCCTGCGAGTCGTCGACGGCGTCCGCAGGCTCCTCGAAGCTCTCGTCGAGCTCGAAGGCCCCGGAACGCACGGCCTCGACCACGTCGCGTGCCGCGGCCTCGTGCTCGGCGGCCACCCACAGGTACACGGGTCCCGCGCGGTAGGGACCCTCGCCGTCGCCCTTGACCATCGTGGGGATGCCTTCGGCTTCCAGGCGGCCCCTCATCATCTCTCCCGCCACGGTGTCCGGGGTGGCGAAGACCTTCACGACTCGATCGTCCATGCGCTCATCCTCCCACGGCGTCGGTGGTGCGCCCGGTCAAGACATTGACGAACGTCGATGTCCGGGGTTACCCTGGTCCTCAGAGACATCGATGATCGTCGATCACATCGCCCCGACGATCGACGACCGACGGACCGGAGGCTCCGAGATGACGGCGACACCGATCGCGACGATCGAGGCCCCCGCGCAATGCTGCGTGCCGATCGGTGCCTCGGACATGGACGCCGACGACGCCGCCGCGACGGCGGCGCTGTTCAAGGCGCTGGGCGATCCGCACCGGGTGCGGGTCGTCAACCTGCTGGCCACCGCGCGCGAGGCGGTGTGCGTCTGCGACCTGACCGACTTCCTGGGGCTCTCGCAGCCCACGGTCAGCCATCACATGAGGAAGCTGGTGGAGGCCGGCGTCCTCGCCAGGGAGCAGCGCGGTGTCTGGGCCTACTACTCGCTTCGACACGACGCGATCCGTCGGCTCGGCGAGGTGCTTCGATTCGAGGAAGAGGAAGGGGAAGGATCATGAACGAGCTCCGGGACCAGGTGCGGGACCGGTACGCTGCCGCGGCGAAGGTCGTGGCGACCGGCCGGGCGGCCGACGACAACGGCGCCGACCTCACGAGCTGCAGCGACGGATGCGCTCCCGAGGACGGACTCGGTGTGACGCTCTACGACCCGGCGACCCGCGCCGGCCTGCCGGAAGAAGCGGTGCTCGCGAGCATGGGCTGCGGCAACCCCACGATCGTGGCGGAGCTCCGGGAGGGCGAGACCGTGCTCGACCTCGGCTCCGGCGGCGGCATCGACGTGCTGCTCTCCGCGGCGCGCGTCGGACCGACCGGCAGGGCCTTCGGGCTCGACATGACCGACGAGATGCTCGAGCTCGCGCGCGAGAACGCGCGGAAGGCCGGCGCCGAGAACGTCGAGTTCCTCCGTGGCTACATCGAGGAGGTGCCGCTGCCAGATGGCAGCGTCGACGTCGTCATCTCGAACTGCGTGATCAACCTCTCGACCGACAAGCCTCGCGTCGTCGACGAGATGTTCCGGGTGCTGCGGCCGGGCGGGCGGCTGGGCATCAGCGACGTCGTGTCCGACGACCACCTGAGCCCCGCCGAACGCGCCGAGCGAGGGTCCTACGTGGGCTGCATCGCGGGCGCACTCTCGTTCGCGGAGTACCGGGCAGAGCTCGTCCGGGCCGGCTTCGTCGACGTCGAGGTCGTGCCGACCCACGAACTGACCGACGGCATCCACGGCGCGATCGTGCGTGGCGTCAAGCCGGCGTCGTGATCCGTCGGAGCGTCGACCCGCGGCTGGCGGGCCCCGCGACTCCCCACGTTCACGTGACGTTCATCCGATCGACACGTCGCGGCCGCCAGGTGGGCCATATGTTCGCATCGACCGTCTCGGCGGGCGAGAAGCGGAGAGAGCATGGACGAAGGCGCGACGTCGTTGCTGAACGAGATGGAATTCGAGCGCACGGTGTCCGCGCTCGCACGGGACTTCGACGGCGTCTTCGGCCGTGAGACGATCGCACGGTTCGTGCGAGAGTCGCTCGATCGATGGCCTGAGGCCTCGGTCACGGCGCACCTGCAGGTGTTGGCCTATCGCTTCGCCCGGGATCGGCTCCGTGCCCTCGGCGTGGCGGAAGGGAAGATCGTGAAGGACAGGCCCGAGGTGCTCTTCGTGTGTGTGCACAACGCCGGACGGAGCCAGATGGCGGCCGGGCTGCTCGATCACCACGCGAAGGGCCGGGTGCACGTGCGGTCGGCCGGTAGCACGCCGGCCGACGAGATCGATCCAGCGGTCGTCGACGTGATGGCCGAGCTCGGCATCGACATCACCAAGGAGTATCCGAAGCCCCTCACCGACGAGTTCGTGCGCGCCTCGGACGTCGTGATCACGATGGGGTGCGGCGACGCGTGCCCGGTCTTCCCGGGGAAACGCTACGAGGACTGGGAACTCGATGACCCGGCGGGCAAGGGCGTCGAGGCCGTGCGCCCGATCCGCGACGAGATCGATCGGCGTATCCGGGCGCTGCTGGCCGAGCTCGTACCCTCCGAGTAGGCCACCGGAGTGGGTCGGCCGACCGCGCGACGACGAGCGGAGCCGGTGCGCCGGGGCACGTCCCTGGGGTAGCCTTCGCGCCGTGACGGAACGGCTGTTCGGCACCGACGGTATCCGCGGGCTAGCGGGCACCGAGCTCACCGAGGACCTCGCATATCGCCTCGGGCGAGCTGCCGTGGTCGTGCTCGGGCGTCACGGCGAGGAGCACCCGACGTTCGTCGTCGGCCGGGATCCGCGAGCGTCGGGAGAGTGGCTCGAGGACGCGCTCGTCGAAGGCATCAGGGAAGCGGGCGGCGATGCCTTCATCGCCGGCGTCGAGCCCACACCGGCGATCGCGTTCCTCACGACCGACCTGCACGCCTCGAGCGGAGTGGTCATCTCCGCCTCGCACAATCCACCGGAGTACAACGGCATCAAGTTCTTCGATGCGGGCGGGACGAAGCTGCCCGACGAGGTGGAGGATGAGATCGAGGCGGCGCTCGGCGACCTGGGCGAGACATCGGTCCGGCCGGGCGACACGAGACCGATCGGCGACGGCCGGGAGCGCTACCTGGCGCACCTGATCGATGCCTCGGAGGCGCGTCTCGATGGTATGCGCGTCGTCGTCGACTGCGCGAACGGCGCCGCTTCCGAGCTCGCACCCGAGCTGTTGCGTCGGCTCGGGGCGGAGGTGCACGCGATCCACGCCGATCCGGACGGCAAGAACATCAACGACGGATGCGGCGCGCTCTATCCCGAGGTCGTGGCGCAGGAGGTCGTGCGGCTGGGTGCCGACGCGGGCGTGTCGCACGACGGCGACGCCGACCGCGCGCTGTTCGCCGACGAAGCCGGCTCGATCGTGGACGGCGATCAGGTGCTGGCCGCCTGCGCGATCGCGCTCCACGGTCGCGGCGCGTTGGCACGGAACACCGTCGTGACGACGGTGATGGCGAACCTCGGCTTCCATCATGCGATGCGGGAGGCGGGCATCGACGTGGTCTCGTCGAAGGTGGGCGACCGGTACGTCCTCGAGGACATGCTGCGCACCGGCGCGGTGCTCGGCGGGGAGCAGTCGGGCCACGTGATCTTCCGCGATCGGGCGATGACGGGTGACGGGCTGTTGACCGCCGTCCGGTTCCTCTCGCTCGCGGCCGCCTCGAGCAGATCGATCCGGGAGCTGGCCTCCGTGATGCACCGGTATCCGCAGCGCATGATCAACGTCGAGGTGACCGATCGCGGCGCCGCGGACGCCGACGCCGTACGGCGAGCCGTCGCCGAGACCGAGGCTGCCCTCGGGCTCGAAGGGCGGGTGCTGGTGCGTCCCTCCGGCACGGAACCGCTCGTGCGCGTGATGGTCGAGGCCGAGTCGGAAGCGCTCGCCAGCGAGCACGCCGAGCGCATCGCGGAGGCCGTGCTCGCCGCCTCCGGCTGATCGTCGACGGTCGAGGTTGCACCGCGGCGCCCGCTGCTCGGGGTCGCGCGACACCCCTGCTAGGGTGAGGGCCTCATGTGCGGCATCGTGGGCTACGTGGGGCCCGACGAGGCCCTTCCGATCGTCCTCGAGGGTCTCCGCAGGCTCGAATACCGCGGGTACGACTCTGCCGGTGTCGCCGTGATCGACGGCGGCCTCGACGTCGTGAAGCGTGCCGGCAAGCTCGGCGAGCTCGAAGCTGCTCTCGAGGCCGAGGGCAACCCGACCGGCACGGTGGGCATGGGGCACACGCGCTGGGCCACCCACGGGGCGCCCACCGATCGGAACGCCCACCCGCACCTCGACTGCACCGGGCGCGTGGCCGTGATCCACAACGGCATCGTGGAGAACTTCCAGGCGCTGCGCACGCGCCTCGAGAAGCGCGGGCACGCCCTCGTCTCGGAGACCGACACCGAGGCGGTCGCCCACCTGGTCGAGGAGATGCTCCGCGAGCCCGGCGTCTCGTTGCCCGAAGCGGTGCGAGCCACCGTCGCGCAGCTGGATGGCGCCTACTCGCTCGTCGTCTGCGCGCTCGACGATCCGGATGTGCTCGTGGGGGTGAAGGTCTCGTCGCCGCTCGTGGTGGGGGTGGGCGACGGCGAGACGCTGCTCGCCTCCGACATCCCCGCCGTGCTCGACCGAACGACCACCGTGATACCGCTCGACGAGGGCATGGTCGTCGAGGTACGGCGGGACGGTGCTTCCTTCACCGACCTCGAGGGCCGACCGATGTTCCCGGCGCCGATCACGGTCGACTGGGACGTCGCGCGAGCCCGCAAAGGCGGGTACGAGACGTTCATGCGCAAGGAGATCGACGAGCAACCCGCCGCGATCCGCGACACGCTCGTCGGGCGGACGGTGGGCGGCCGGCTGGTGCTCGACGAGTTGCACGTGAGCGACGACGTGCTCCGCGAGGTGAGCAAGGTGTTCGTCGTCGCCTGCGGCACCGCGTTCCATTCGGGGTTGGTCGCGAAGTACGCGATCGAGCACTGGACGAGGCTGCCGGTCGAGATCGAGATCGCGAGCGAGTTCCGCTACCGCGACCCGGTGCTCGGTCCCGACACGCTGACGCTGGCCGTCTCGCAATCGGGCGAGACGATCGACACGCTGGAAGCGGCCCGCCACGCCCGACGGCAGGGTTCCCAGGTGATCGCGGTGACGAACACGGTGGGGTCCTCGCTCGCGCGAGAGGCCGACGGCGTCTTCTACACGCACGCCGGACCCGAGATCGGCGTGGCCGCCACGAAGACGTTCGCGACCCAGATGGTCTCGCAGTACCTCGTGGCCCTCTACCTCGCGCAGGTCCGGGGCACGATGTTCCCCGAGGAGGTCGCGGAGGTGATGGCCGAGCTCGACCTGCTGCCGGCCAAGGTCCAGCGCGCGATCGGACTCGACCGGCAGGTGCTCGCCCTCGCGGAGCGCTACCGCGACGCCCGCGACGTGCTCTTCATCGGGCGGCACACGGGGTACCCCGCCGCGCTCGAGGGGGCCCTGAAGCTGAAGGAGCTCAGCTACGTGCACGCGGAAGGGCACCCCGCCGGCGAGCTGAAGCACGGTCCGATCGCCCTGATCGAGGACGGGGTGCCGGTGGTCGCCGTCGCCACGCGGTGCCACGTGTACCCGAAGATGCTCTCGAACATCCAGGAGGTTCGCGCGCGCGGAGCCCGCGTGATCGCGGTCGCCACCGAGGGCGACACCGAGGTCGCGACGCTCGCCGACCACGTGCTGGAGGTGCCGGTGACCCCCGAGCTGATGTCTCCGGTCGTGGTCACCGTGCCCCTGCAGCTGCTCGCCTACCACGTGGCCAGGCTGCGCGGCTGCGACGTCGACCAGCCCCGCAACCTCGCGAAGAGCGTCACGGTCGAGTGATCGGCGGGCACGGAGGAGACGTGACTCCTCGTGCGCGCGTCGTCGGAGGCGCTGACGCACCGCGGCTCGCGATCCGCGCGCTCTGTCCTCGCCCTCGTTGGTCGCATGGTCCGGGCAGGTCGGATAACCTCGCGGCATGACGATCATCGGCGCAGGAGGGGTCTTCATCGGGATCGTCGTCATCGGGGGCATCGCGCTCGCGATCGCCGCCGCGGTGGCCCTGATGCGCATGAAGTAGCCCCACCCTGGCTCTAAGCTTGGCCCGTGGAGATCGTCGGGCTCGGCGTCGACATCTGCGAGATCGCGCGCATGGAGCGGGCCCTCGCTCGCCACCCCACGATGCGCGAACGCGTCTTCACCCCCGCCGAGATCGACTACTGCGACTCGAAGGCACGCCCGGCCGAGTCGTACGCAGGTCGCTTCGCCGCCCGCGAAGCCACGATCAAGGCGCTCGGCGGCTACCGGGGGAAGCGGTGGCAGGACATCAGCGTCGGGCGAGCGCCGACCGGCGCGCCGTCGATCGTGCTCGAGGGGAACGCGAAGCTGCGGGCCGATGCACTCGGCATCACCCGGGTGCTCGTCACGTTCACGCACGAGAAGACCAGTGCGGTCGCGTTCGCGATCGCGGTGCAGGCATGAAGCCGGTCCTCACGCCGGCACAGGCGGTGGAGCTCGATCGCGAGACCCAAGGCAAGGGCGTCTCGGCCGAGTCGCTGATGGAGCGAGCAGGACGAGCCGTGGCGCGTGCGGCCGCGGAGGTGACCGGCGGCGTCTACGGGCGGCGAGCGGCAGTGGTGTGCGGGACCGGGAACAACGGGGGCGACGGGCTCGTCGCGGCGCGGCACCTCGCGCGGCGGGGCATGCGGGTCGCCGTGCTGGCCGTGGAGCCGCTCGACGCCCTCCGAGAGCCGTCGGCGACGAACCTCGCTCGACTCGGGGAACAGCGCCTCGCCGTGCGTGCCTGCTCCGACGGCGCGCTCGAACGTGAGCTCGCGCGTGCCGACGTCGCCGTCGACGCGGTCTTCGGCACCGGTTTCCACGGCGAGCCCGGGGGTCGCTGGGCAGCTGCCATCGAGGCGTTGAACGCCGCCACCACGCCGGTCGTGGCGGTCGACATCCCCTCGGGCGTCGACGGAACGACGGGCGCCGTCGTCGCCGAGGCCGTGTGGGCCGAGCTCACGGTGACGTTCGGGGCCGCGAAGGTCGGGGTGGTGCTGCTCCCGGGCGCCGAGCGCGCCGGCACGGTTCGGGTCGTGGACATCGGTTTCCCCGACGAGCTCGTGCGAGCCGAGATCGGGTTGGTCGAGCCCGACGACGTCGCGTCCGTGCTGCCGAGGCGCTCGCCCGAGGGACACAAGCGCAGCACCGGCGTGTTGGTCGTGATCGCGGGTTCCCGCGCGATGACCGGAGCGCCGGCGCTGATCGCGCGCGCAGCCGGTCGCGTCGGGGCCGGCCTCGTGACCGTGGCCACGCCGCGGGACGCGCTGCCGGCCGTGCAGTCGCACGAGATGGAGGCGGTGTTCCTGCCCCTGGCACAGACCGACGACGGCACCGTGGCGATCGATGCCCTCGATCCGCTCCTCGACGCCCTCGGGCGCGCGGACGCGGTCGCGGTCGGTCCGGGTCTGACCACGAACGACGAGACGGGGCGGCTCGTTCGCGACCTGGTGCGCCTGAGCCCGGTGCCGGTCGTGCTCGACGCCGACGGACTGAACGCGTTCGCGGGTGACGCGAGCGCCCTGCGCGAGCGCTCGGGAGCCACGGTGCTGACCCCGCACGACGGGGAGCACGCGCGGCTTGATGCAGGAAGACGCGCACGCGATCTCGTCGGATCGCGTGGGAGCCGTCCGGCGGCTGGCGTCGGTCACCGGCGCGGTGGCGCTGCTGAAGGGCTCTCGCACCCTGATCTCCCCGCCCGAGGGCGTGATCCGCGTGAACCCGACCGGCAGCGCCGTGCTGGCGACGGCCGGCTCGGGCGACGTGCTCACGGGCGTGATCGGCGGCTTGCTCGCCCGAGGCCTCGATCCGCTCGACGCCGCCACCGCGGGCGCGTACGTGCACGGTCTCGCTGGCCTCTGCGCGGGGCGGAGTCTGGGCGAAGGCACGCTCGCGGGGGACGTGGCCGAACGGCTCCCGGAGGCGATCCGACTGGTCGGGGTGCAGGCGACATGAGCGGCCTGCGCCCGACATGGGTCGAGATCGACCTCGATGCGATCGCGCACAACGTGCGGACCCTGACGTTCGAGGGCGTCGACGTGATGGCGGTCGTGAAGGCCGACGGGTACGGGCACGGCGACGTCCCCGTCGCGGAAGCCGCCCTCGAGGCCGGCGCGACGTGGCTCGGCGTCGCGCTGGTGGAGGAGGGGTTCGGGCTGCGCGCCGCCGGCATCGAGGCCCCGATCCTCGTGCTCTCCGAATCCCCGCCCGGCTCGGAGGTGGCCGCGATCGCCGCCGGGCTCACGCCGACGGTCTGCTCCGACGCCGGCCTGGAGCGCTTCGCTGCCGCCGCCCGCGAGTCGCCCGTTCCCTTCGGCGTGCACGTCAAGGTCGATACCGGGATGCACCGGGTCGGCGTGTGGCCGCCCGAGGACGCCGCGGGTTTCGTCGAGCGCGTGGTCGGTGCCGGGCTGGAACTCGACGGCCTGTGGACCCACTTCGCGTGCGCCGACAGCGACGACGTGACCACGAAGGAACAGCTGGAGCGTTTCGACCGGGTCGTCGCATCGGTCCGCGACGCGGGCCATCGCCCGCGGGTGTTGCATGCCGCGAACACTGCCGGGGCGGTGGGCCATCCCGAGGCACGGTTCGACCTGATCCGGCCCGGCATCGGCATCTACGGTGTGGAACCCGCACCCGGCGTGGGCGCGGGGATCGGTCTGCGTCCCGCCCTCACGTGGCGGTCCGCGGTCACGGCGGTCCGGTGGCTCCCCGCCGGACGCAGGGTCTCCTACGGTCATCGGTACGCCATGCCCAGGGACTCGTGGGTGGCAACGGTGCCGGTGGGCTACGCCGACGGCTACCCTCGCGCTGGGTCGTCGCGGGCCGACGTGCTGATCGGCGGGCGGCGTTGTCGGGTCGCGGGGAACGTGACGATGGACCAACTGATCGTGGACTGCGGCGATGTGGAGCCGCATCAAGGCGACGAGGTCGTGTTGCTCGGCTCGCAGGACGCCGAGGCCGTGAGCGCGTGGGAGCTCGCCGAACGGTCCGACACGATCGCATACGAGGTCTTGTCGCGGATCGGCGCCCGGGTGCCGAGGCGCTATCGATCCGCCGGCAGGGCCGCCGGAGGAGGTGCACCGTGACGAAGAAGCGCACCGCGCTGATCGCCGGGGGGGTCGCGGCCGGCGCGATCGCCGCAGGGGCGGTCGGGCGGACCGTGCTGCGTCGTCGGACCGACCACGATCTCGAGGCGCCCTTGTGGGACCTCCCTCCGGACGATCTCGGCCCGGTGAGCTCGTTCGACGGCACCCACCTCGCCGTGCGAGCCGCCGGCGATCCTGCCGCTCCGATGTTGCTGTTCGTGCACGGGTTCAGCCTGGACATGACGACCTGGCGGGAGCAGTGGGTCGATCTCTCGGTCGACCACCGGTGCGTGCTGATGGATCAACGCGGCCACGGCGCGAGCGAGCACCCGGCCGATGGCGACCTGTCGATCCGCTCGATGGGCCGCGACATCGCCGCGGTGCTGGAGGCGGTGGCGCCCGATCGCCGGGTCGTGATCGTGGGCCACAGCATGGGGGCGATCGCGACGATCGCGATGGCCGAGGTGCGGCCGGATCTGCTCGCGACCACGGTCGCGGGGATCGTGCTCGTCGGGACGTCCGCCTCGGAGCTGGTCCGGGGAGCGATGGGATCGATCACCGACCTCGTCCGGCCCCGGTTGGGTTCCCTCCGCAGCGCGGCGCAGCGCGTCGACCGCCTCCGCAAGGCGGTGCTGGCGAGCCCCACCGACCTGCGGGGCGCCGTCGTCCGCCTCACCCAGTTCGGCCCCGATGCCCCGCGCCACGTGGTCGAGCACGTGGTGCATCTCGCGGAGCGAGCCTCGTCCGAGGTCTGGACCGATGGGCTCGCCGGGCTGCTCGAGACCGACCTCCGTCACGTGCTGCCGCGCGTGGGTATGCCGGCGCTGGTCGTGGTGGGGGAGCACGACCGGGTCACGCCTCCCGCCAGCGGTGTCGAGCTCGCCGCGGCGCTGCCCGACGGCCGGTTCGTGCTGCTCGAGGGGGCAGGCCACATCGCGATGATGGAGCGACCCGTCGAGCTCGACCGAGAGATCCGCTCGTTCGCCCGCGGTGTGCTGTCGAGCGGGCACGCTCCTCGGCCCCGCCGCCGAGCGTCCTCCCGGAAGCGAGCGGGCCCATGACGCGGACGCTCGCGGAGGTCGCGGCCGAGGCTGCCACCTGCACGAAGTGCCGGCTCGCTCAGGGGAGGACCCAGGTGGTGTTCGGTGTCGGAGACGCCGACGCCGACCTGATGTTCATCGGTGAGGGTCCTGGGTTCCACGAGGACAAGCAGGGCGAGCCCTTCGTCGGTGCCGCCGGGCAGTTGCTCACGCGCATGCTGGGCGAGATCGGGCTCACGCGAGAGCAGGTGTACATCGGCAACATCGTGAAATGCCGGCCTCCCGGCAACCGTGACCCGCATCCCGACGAGATCGAGGCCTGCACGCCGTGGCTGATCGAGCAGATCTCGCTGATCCAGCCGCGGGTGATCGTGACCCTCGGCAACTTCGCGACCCGCTTCGTGCTCAACACGCAGACGGGCATCACCCGGCTGCGCGGACAGGTGCACGACTGGCACGGACGCACCGTGATCCCGACGTTCCATCCCGCCGCGATCCTGCACGGAGGCGGGGAGAGGTCCCGACAGTTCGAGCTCCTGCGTGATGATCTCCGCCTGGTACGGCGAACGCTCGACGAGTTCGAGGTGCCGGAGGCAGCGCCGGTCGTCGAGATGCCTGAGGTCACCGGGGTCGGGGTGGCCGAGACACCGTCGGCCGCCGGCGACCCGCCCCCGGCGGACGCCGATCAGCTGGAGCTGTTCTGACGATGAACCACATGCGGGTGCGGACCGGCTCGGCCGAGGAGACCCGTGAGGTCGGGGAGGCCATCGCCTCGCTGTTGCGGGCGCGAGATGCCGTGGTGCTCACGGGCGAGCTCGGCGCCGGCAAGACGACGTTCGTCCAGGGTGTCGCCCGAGGGCTGGGCATCGAGACGCAGGTCTCATCGCCGACCTTCACGCTCGTGAAGGAGTACTCGGGCATCCTCGAACTCGCGCACGTCGACGTCTACCGGCTCGACCGCATCCAGGACGTCGTCGACCTCGGTCTCGACGAGCTGGGAGGCGGGGACGACGTGCTCATGGTCGAGTGGGGCGACACGATCGAGGAACTGCTGCCCGACGACCGGCTCCGGGTGGAGTTCACGACCGAGGAGGCCATCGGTGAGGAGGCCCGCGCGATCGTGTTCACGTGTGCGGGCGGTGGGTGGGTCGATCGCTTCCCCGAGCTCGAGGCCGCGTTGCTGCCGTGGGCGGTGTCCGCGTGATCGTGATCGGCATCGACACGTCGACCTCGCAGACATCGGTGGCGATCGGCACGGAGCACGAGATCCTCGCGAAGACCAGCGTGGCCGGAGCCGCGCGCCAGGAATCGGTCACCCCGCTCCTGCACGATCTGCTCGAGCGGACCGGCCTCGCCCTGTCGCAGGCCGGCGGCATCGCCGTGGGCATCGGACCGGGCCTGTTCACCGGTCTGCGCGTCGGGGTCGAGACCGCGAAGACGCTCGCGCAGGTCGCGAACCTGCCGATCGCGGGCATCACGAGCCTGGACGCCCTCGCGTACCCGGTCCGGTACACGCCTCGGCGCATCGCGGCCGTGATCGACGCCCGGCGGGGGGAGGTCTTCTCCGCCATCTACCGCCCCGTGCCCGGCGGCATCGTGCGGGAACGTGACTACGAGGTGCACGCTCCCGACCGACTCGCCGCGGAGCTGCAGGCGACCGCCGGCGAGGTGTTGGCGGTGGGCAACGGTGCGATGCTGTACCGGCATGTGCTCGAAGAGATCGGCAGCAGGCTCGAGATCGCCACGTCCATCGCAGCCCACCCGGAGGCCGCGTCGCTGGTGGAGCTCGCAGTGCCCCGCTTCCTCCGGGAGGAGCACGATCGCCTGTTCGACGTCGTCCCCCTGTACCTGAGGAAGTCCGATGCTGAGATCGCGTGGGATCGGCGAGCACGGGGCATCTAAGGTCGAGGTCGTTCGCATGCGCCGCCGCCACCTGCGTGGCGTGATGGCGATCGAGCGCCAGGTCTACGCGCGGCCGTGGAGCCCCAACCTCTTCATGGCCGAGATGAGCGAGCCGTCGAACCGTTGCTACCTGGTGGCGCGCGTGGACAAGACCGTCGTCGGGTACGGGGGCTTGATCTGCTACGGGGACGAGGCGCACATCACGAACATCGCCGTCGATCCGCAGCAGCATCGGCTGGGCGTGGGCACGAGGCTGCTGCACGACCTGGTGACCGAGGCGATCGCGATGGGCGGGCAGGCGGTCTCACTGGAGGTGCGGGTGACCAATTGGGGGGCGCAGCGGCTCTACGGACGGTTCGGGTTCCGCCCGGTGGGCATCCGGCGCAACTACTACCAAGAGCTGCACGAGGACGCGCTGATCATGTGGACCGACGACATCCGCACGGAGCCCTATGCGGCCCGGCTGAGCGCGATCGCCTCGGACATGCCCCAGCAGGTGCGCCGGTCGTGATCACCCTCGGCATCGAGACATCCTGCGACGAGACCGCCGTCGCGATCCTCGAAGACGGCTTCGGCCTGCGGTCCAACATGATCGCCTCACAGGTGCACCTGCACGAGCGTTTCGGAGGCGTCGTGCCCGAGGTGGCCGCTCGAGCCCACGTCGAGGCCCTCAATCCGCTGCTCGAGGAGGCGCTCGCCGAGGCGGGGGTGGGGTTCGGCGAGATCGACGCCGTGGCAGTGACGATCGGTCCGGGCCTCGTCGGGGCGCTGCTCGTCGGCATGGCGAGCGCCAAGGCCGTGTCGCTCGCCACGGGTGCCGACCTGGTGGGCGTGAACCACCTGGAGGGGCACTACTGGGCGAACTTCCTGGAGCACGGACCGCCCGAGCCCCCCTACGTCACCCTGATCGTGAGCGGCGGCCACACGATGCTCGTGCACGTGCCGGAGATGTTCCACCACGTGGTGCTCGGCCAGACGCTCGACGACGCGGCGGGGGAGGCCTTCGACAAGGTCGCCAGGCTGATCGGCCTCGGGTTCCCGGGCGGGCCCGCGCTCGACGCGATGGCACGGCAGGGCGATCCGCAGGCGATCCGGTTCCCGCGGGCGATGGAGGACTCCGGGGACTACGACTTCTCGATGAGCGGGCTGAAGACGGCGGTGCTGCGACACGTGAAGGGCGCGCACGCTGCGGGCCAGGACCTGAACCTTCCCGACCTGGCGGCAAGCTTCCAGGAGGCGATCGTCGACGTGCAGGTCTCCAAGACGATGGCGGCGGCCAAGGACGTTGGCGCGCCGACGGTGCTGCTTGGGGGAGGGGTGGTGGCGAACACGCGCCTGCGTGACCGGTTGTCGCTCGCGGGGGAGCGGGAAGGCATCCGCGTGCGCTTCCCATCGATGCCGCTGTGCACCGACAACGCGGCGATGATCGCATGCGTGGGCGCCGCGAGATGGGCTCGCGGGGAACGCACGTCACTCGACATCGCCGCCGATCCGCAACTAAGGTTGACCGCGTGAGCACGGTCCTGGTGACCGGGGGCGCCGGGTTCATCGGATCGCACCTCGCCGACCGGCTCCTCGCGGAGGGGCACCGCGTGATCAGCGTGGACGACCTCACCACCGGGCGCATCGCGAACCTGGTGGACGCGCGGGGCTACGGCAAGGAGTTCACGTTCTTCAACATGGACGTGCGCGCCGACGGTCTCCTGCCCCTGTTCGAGCGACACCGGCCGGAGGTGGTCTTCCATCTCGCGGCGCAATCGGGCGTGCGGCCTTCGCTCGACGATCCCGTGCTCGATGCCTCGATCAACGTGATGGGCACGATGAACGTGCTCGAGTGCGCGGCCCGGGTCGAGGCACGCAAGCTCGTGTACGCGGCGAGCGGCGGCACGATCTACGGGGAGCCCCGTCGCCTGCCGGCCAAGGAGACGAGCGCGAGGAGCTCGCTCCCGCTCAGCCCGTACGGCATCTCGAAGAAGGTGGTGCTCGACTACCTCGGCTTCTACCAGCGCTACCGTGGTCTCGAGTACACCGCGCTCGCCCTCGGCAACGTCTACGGACCCCGGCAGGACCCGCACGGCGAGGCGGGCGTGATCGCGATCTTCGCCTCGAGGATGTTGGCCGGGGAACCGGTGACGATCTTCGGCGACGGGAACCAGACGCGCGATTACGTCTTCATCGACGACGTCGTCCACGCATTCGTGCAGGCGGTCGATCGCGGCCCGGGCAAGCTCGTGAACGTCGGCACGGGCCTCGAGACGAGCGTGAATCATCTCTACCGGCTGCTGGCCGACATCATCGGATACGACCGTGAGCCCGCGTCCGGGCCCCTGCCGCCCGGCGAGCTCCGCCGCATCGCGCTCGACATCGGCTCGGCGACGAACGCGATCGCGTGGAAGCCCTGGACCCATCTGGAGGACGGGCTCGCCGAGACGGTGGCGTTCCTCAAGGGGGTGTGAGGGGCGTGGGGTCCGGCGCCGCTCCCGTCGTCGAGGCGTTCTGGCGTGCGTTCGCGAGTGCGACCGGCGTCGACGCCCCCTACGAGGCGTGGGCGTTCGGAGGCGACGACACACCCGAGCTCGCCACCGAGCTGGGGTTGCTCGTGCGGGACGGTCCCAAGCGCGCCACGACGGGGCGCCTCGACCAGTTGGGGGCCGATGGCGAACCCCTTCCGGAGGTCGGCGGCTACAGCGTGATCCTCGACGGCGCCGGCGAGCCGGTCTGCATCATCCGCACGACACGCGTCGACACCCTGCCGTTCGGCGAGGTCGACGAGGAGTTCGCCTGGGTGGAAGGTGAGGGCGATCGCTCCCTCGCCTACTGGCGCGAAGCGCACATCCGGTTCTTCGCGGAGGAGGGCACGCCGGTCTCCGACGACGACCTCGTGGTACTCGAACGTTTCGATCTGGTCTGGCCCGTCCCCGACGCGTGAGGCCCGGTGCGGCCCGGTGGCGCGATGTGTCCGGCTCGCGATCAGGGCGCTCACCAGGGCCGATGAGCGGGCGGGACGCAGGGGTCTCTGGCTGCGTATGCTCGTCGCGGTGGGTCTCGGTTCGACAGCTGACGGCCCTGCCCCCGCCCCCAAGGGGGAAATCCTCCCAAGGGTCTAATACCGTTGCCGTAGCCAAAGGCTACGCCTTCGGGTATCACTAGGGCGGCGGCGGACGACGCCTTCCGGCCGGGAACCTGCTTGAGCGCTGTCGGCCGGGCGTCGTCAACCTTCGTGAGGAAGAGGACGCTCGAACACGGAAAGGACAACGGAGCGATGCAGAAGCGTGCGGTCGTCGGCGGGGCCGGCGGGTTCATCGGACATCACATGGTTCGTTACCTGAAGGACAAGGGGTACTGGGTCCGCGGGGTCGACATCAAGGAACCGGAGTACGAGCCGACGGCGGCCGACGAGTTCCTGGTGCTCGATCTGCGCGAGTGGGAGAACTGCCTGAAGGCCACCGAGGGCGTCGAGGAGGTCTACCAGCTCGCCGCCGACATGGGTGGTATCGGCTACATCACCGGCAACCGCGTCGACATCGCGCGCAACAACGTGCTGATCAACGCGCACATGCTCGAGGCCGCGTACCGCAACCGCGTGCAGCGCCACTTCTACTCGTCGAGCGCGTGCATCTACCCGCTGTACAAGCAGCACGATCCCGACGTGACGCCGCTGAAGGAAGAGGACGCCTATCCTGCGGAGCCCGAGGAGGGCTACGGCTGGGAGAAGCTCTACTCCGAGAAGCTCTGCCAGTACTACCAGGAAGAGGGCAAGCTCGAGACGCGGGTGGCGCGCTTCCACAACATCTACGGCCCGCTCGGCACGTACGAGGGCGGGCGGGAGAAGGCGCCGGCCGCGATCAGTCGCAAGGTGGCGCTCGTCGTCGACGGCGACGACATCGAGATCTGGGGTGACGGCCAGCAGACCCGGTCGTTCACCTACGTCGACGACTGCGTCGAGGGCATCTACCGCATCGCGCAGAGCGAGCACTGGGAGCCGCTGAACCTGGGCTCCGATCGCCTGGTCACGATCGACCAGCTCGTCGACCTCGTGAGCGAGGTGGCGGGCAAGTCGCTCGTGAAGCAGCACGACCTCACGAAGCCGCAGGGCGTGCGCGGGCGCAACTCGGACAACGACCGCTGCAAGGCAGTGCTCGGCTGGGCACCCGAGGTCACCCTCGAGGACGGTCTCAAGAGCACCTACGCGTGGATCGAGGGACAGCTCGACGCCGCGGGGAGACTCCCGGCCGCACAGAACGCCTGAACGCCTGAAGGCGACGGCTCTCGCGTACCACCAAGGCAAGGAAGGGGCGGGTCGACCGCCCCTTCTGCGCACCCGGGCCCTCCCGGACCGAAGGGTCGTGTCGCCCGGCCGCCGGCGTGGGCCGTCGCCGGAAACCGGACGTGCTCAGGCCTCGATCACGTTCCCCCTGATCTCTCCGGTCGGGAACGACTCGGTGTGCACGTTCGCGTACGTCGCGCCGCGCTTCATCGCCCGAACCAGCTCGCGGAACTCACCCGGTTCGATGCCTTGCTCGGTGGGTCCGATCACGTCGGCGGCGTCGATCACGCCGCTCACCGTGCCTGACTGCGGACAGTCCGGCTTGTCGCCGCCTCCGCACAGGAACGCCACGACGCCGCCGTTGGTGCCGGGGCGACCGAAGTGGATGTGGGCGAAGAGCACCGCGCCACCCTCGAGTTCGCCGTAGCGCAACTCGTAGTGGATCTCCTTCGAGCCGATCTCGGCCGTCAAGGTGCCCTCGCCGGCGCTCGAGATCGCCGGGACCTCCTTGTAGCCCGTGAGCTCGGCCCGAACGGCCGGCCGAGAGCCGGCGATGGCAACCGCCGCGCCGACCGCGAATATCGCCGCTGCCACGAACGCGACGGCGGCAAGGCTCCGTCTCCTCATCTCGTCTCCCTCCCGTCAGGTCGAGGCCTCACGGTCGCCGGGCGACCCTCCCGGTGTGCGGGACTCGACGCCTTCCACCCAGCACTACCGGCCGGAGGGCACATCGGTTCGATCCCGGTCACCCCGCTCCGACGGTGAGTCACCTCATCCGATCGCCGTAGTCCGGCTACGGCATCGGGCGGCGGCCCCGCGAGGGTGGCTGCGATAGCGTTCCGACCGCCTTCGCCGGGAGTCCCGGACCGGACGTGCCCGCGATCTCGCCGAGTTGAGGAGACACACGTTGGGCAGAGGACCGCGAGCCGAGCTCGCCGACGCGGACCGCATCCAGGCCGTCGTGCCGTCCGTCCCGACGATCCCCGAGGAGCAGCGCCCCCTCGATCTCGTGCTCAGGCTCTGCCGGGAGCTGGAGGCGGCCGGGGTTGCCTACTGCCATTTCAAGAGCAACGAAGCGCTGGATCGGTCCTTGGCGGGCGAGAACGACCTGGACCTGTTGGTCGGGGCTGAAGGAGCGGAGCGGTTCCTCGGGGTGCTCTCGGCGCTCGGCTTCAAGGAAGGCCGTCCGCCGAGGGTCCGCCGGATCCCGGGCGTGGCGCAGTACTACGGCCTCGATGCCGAGTCAGGCCGACTCGTGCAGGTGCATGCGCATCGGCGGCTCGTGTTCGGTGACGACACGACGAAGAACTTCGCGCTCGACCTCGAGGATGCCTACATCGCGTCTTCACCTCACGGGCCCAACCTCCGCGTCCCCTCAGCCGAGTACGAGTTCCTGCTGTTCACGCTGAGGATGGTCGTCAAGCACTGCACCCTCGACGCGATGCTCATGCTCCAGGGACGATGGGCCGCGTCCGAGCGGCGAGAGCTGATCTGGTTGACCGATCGCGCCGACCTGACCCAGGTGCGGGAGCTCGTCAGGGCGAACCTTCCCTTCGTCGGGCAGGATCTGTTCGATCGCTGCATCGACGCCATCCAACCTGGGTGCTCGCGGTGGTCCCGGGTGCGAACGGCGGGACGCTTGCACCGCGCCCTCGCGGCCCATCGGAGGCGGGGCAGGTTCGCCGACGCGTCGCTGCGGATCATCCGCAGGGTGAGCTGGGTCTCACGCAGGCTCCTTCGCGGACGTCCCGGGAAGAGGCTCGCGGGAGGAGGGGCGCTGATCGCGGTCGTCGGCGGCGACGGCGCGGGCAAGTCGACGGCGATCGCCGGTCTGTCGGCCTGGCTGACCGGTCCCTTCGACGTCGCGAGGGTG
This sequence comes from uncultured Actinomycetes bacterium, assembly GCA_963734685.1. Classification (GTDB taxonomy): domain Bacteria; phylum Actinomycetota; class UBA4738; order UBA4738; family HRBIN12; genus JAOUEA01. The sequence continues at coordinate 266,704 of CAVTIC010000002.1, forward strand.
CATCTGGGGAAGCCGCCTCCGAGCCTCCTGACGATCGTGGTCAAGGGACCGATGTACGTGCTCCGAACGGTCGGCGCGTTCCGGAGCACGTCGGTGCCGGTCCAGTCCCTCCGAGAACGTGGCGGGTCGTTCCCGGGGTACGGCTGGTTGGTATGGCACGTGCTCACCGCCCGCGATCGATATCGGGCCTACGCCAGATCACGGCGATCCGTGCTCTCCGGGCGGATCGTCCTCGCCGACCGATTCCCGCTCCAGAGGATCCGAACGATGGATGGCGAGAAGACGACCTGGCTGACGGAGCAGCGTGACCTGGGGTTCGTCGCTCGCTGGCTGGTCTCGTTGGAGCGCGGCTACTACGCACGCTTCACGTGGCCCGATCAACTGATCGTGCTCAGGGTCGACCCGGCGATCGCCGTGCAGCGCAAACAGCGTGAGGAGGAAGCCGAGTTCGTTCGACCGCGCTCGAACGAGGTCTGGCAGACGGACTGGAGCGACACGCCCGCGGTCGTCGTGGATGCGGGGCAGGAGCGAGAGGAGGTCCAGGCGACGTTGCGAACGATCGTGTGGTCGCGGCTGTGAGCCTCGTCGTCGAGCTCTGCGGGCTTCCGGGGGCAGGCAAGTCGTTCCTCGCGCGCGAGGTCGTCGCGGCGGCCGACGAGATCGGCGTGAACGTCCGCCGGCCGACCGCGACCATCGACGCCGACGTGCCGACGGTGAGACGGATCGGGCGGAAGCTGCAGCTGGTCACCGAGGAGGCGCTCCGGCGACCGGTTCCCTCGGCCGAACTCTTGCGGCGCATCGCCGGTTCGGGACAGGGTGGGGGAGGTCCGATCTGTTCGCGGTGGGTTCAGTGGGTCGCCACCCAACGACTCATGGCCGTGTCGAGATCGACCCCGGGCGTGCACCTGTTCGACGAGGGCGTGACGCAGGCGCTCTGGTCCGTGGGTCTGCGAGGTGACCTGTCTCCGACGCTCGAGGCGCTGCGTCGGAGGGTGGGGCACTGGGACCATCCGGATCTCGTCGTCGTCCTCGACCTGCCGATCGAACTGGTCGACGTCCGTCTGAGCCGGAGGCGGTCGCGTCACAGCCGGCTGCAAGGCCATGCCGATCCCGCAGCGCGGCGCGCGGAGCTCTCGAAGGGGAAGGACCTGATCGACCGGCTCCTCGACTGGTGGGTCGAGGTCTTGCCGGACGAGGTGACCCTCATACGGATGGGTGAGGGCCCCTGCACGTCGGAGACAGGCGGGGCCGGGGAGTTGCTGGCCGCGATCGCGGGCCGGCTGTATCCATCGAACGTCCGGACCGACCCGGTCGATCCCTGTCGGCCTCATCCACCCGACGTAGGCGAGCTACGTCGCGGGCCTGGTGCGTCCCACCGGGCCCCCGGATAGAGTTGCCCGCCCCACGTGAAGACGGCGCCGCTCGACGTGAAGGGAACGTGCTCGACCCGAGGGATCTCGGCGGTCATGACCCTGCCAGGTGGAGTCTCGTCGGAAGGGGTCCGACTCGATCTGAGGGGCTGGGAGTAGACCGTGGATCTGAATGAAGCCGTTCGACGGATCTTCCTCGTTCATCGCAAGCTCATCTTCCTGTGTGTCGTCCTGGGCTTGATCGGGGGTCTCGCCGTCACCGCGGCTCGCCCCTCGGAGTTCACGGCCGCGACGCGCTTGACGCTCGGTGGTCAGGGTGCCGGGACGACCGAGGACGCGGTGGCGGTGGCGGACGCGGCCGAGGCCCTCGTGACGAGCAGGGCGATCGTCGAGCGAGCCGTTCAGAAGGTTGGTCTCGATCGCGATCCGTTGCAAGTGGCGAAGGACTCGATCTCGGTCAAGACCCTCGGGTCGTCCGAGCTCGTGCAGCTCGAAGTGACCGACATGCGCCCGAAGGTGGCGTCGGACCTCGCGAACGCGCTCGGCCAGGAACTCGTCGATCGCTGGGCGGACGTGAGCGGTGGACGCAGCATCGACGCTCTCGTGCCCCTGCAGGACGAGATCGGCCGCGTCCGCGACGACCTGGCCGCGGCCGACCAGCAGCTCGCCCTCTTCGAGATCGAGATCGCGCGAGAGACCCGCCCTGTGAGGGTCCAGCGCCTCGAGGCCAAGCGCGACGTCCTGGCCCAGGATCGCGACGATCTCGAACGGCGACGGATGCTCCTCGAGTCGCAACTGAACGGGGTCCTCGTGCAGGGGGCGAGTGAGCAGGTACCCCAGGTCATCGACCCCGCCGTGCCGCCGGCGCTGGCGGATCCGAAACACCAGGAGTCGACGGCCGCGCTCGGGGCGTTCCTCGGTCTCCTCGTCGGGATCTGCATCGCTGCGCTCGTCGAGTCGCTGCGGCCGACGCTCGCCGGTTCCGCAGCCATCGCCGACGCCCTCGGGGTCCCCATGCTGGGGAAGATGCCGACCGACGACGAGGGTCCGGCGGAGGAGATCCTTCGACCCGCGCTCAAGGCCCGCTTGGCTGCGACGGGTGCTCGTGCGAAGACGGTCGAGCTCGTGTCGATCGGGCCATGGGTCGACCTCAGCCGCCTCTCGGACGCGATGGAGGATCTCGACGCCGCGGCGGCACCGGACGCGCCGCCCACGCTCAGCGCGAACGGGCGACTGACCGTCCGCAGGTTCGGCGCCGACCTCGCACTCCCCACCCGGTCCAACGGAGCCAACGAGGGCGTGGAGATCGCGCTCGTCGCCGTCATGCCCTCGACGATCAAGCGATCCGATCTCCGCGAGCTCGATGACCTCCAGGCCCTGACCTCCTGGCCGCTCGTCGGCGTGGTCACCTACGACCGCACTATGAGCATGCGGCGACGCCCTCGGCCGGAGCTGCGATCGAAGCCGGCGGATGAGGGAACACTTGACCTCTCCCAGCGCGCCGGCTGAGGCGCTCGTGCGGGCGGCCGCCTCGGCCGATCGGATCGCTCGGCCCTCGCGCGACGCGATCACGATCGACCAGCGCGCAGCGGCGCGCGTCGTGGGCGCCAGCCTCGCGATGGTCCCGGTCTTGCGACCCGGGCTCGCGGGCGCCCTCACGCCCGCCGATGTCGTGATCGCTGCCTCGGTCCTCGTCGTGGCGCTGTGGCTCGGTTCGGATCGAGTGCAGGTCAGGGTTCCCCTGGCTGCCTCGGTCGCGATGCTGGTGGCGGGCGGTCTCGTGGCGGCGATCGTCGGTGACCACGCGACGTTGGGTGCCATCGCGATCGGGCAGGACCTCCTGCTCTTCGCGTGGTGCGTCGCGATCGCGAACGTGTGTCGGACGCCCGACGCGCTCGCCGTGGTTCTCCGCGCCTGGGTATGGAGCTCGGTCGTGGTCGCCGGTGTCTTGATCGTCGGCGCGATCACCGGGTCGACGGCCCTCGCCGGCCAGGAGGTCGAGGGAGGACGCGCCTCCCTCTTGTTCCCGAATCCGAACCAGGCCGGCGGGTACTTCGCGGCCTCGTTCATGGTGATCCTCTGCAGCGGTGTGATCCCGCGTCGCGGCGTGAAGGTCCTCGCCGCCGTCGTGGTCGGCACCGCCACGCTCCTCGCGGCGTCGAACGCCGCGATCGGGGGAACGCTGGTGGGGCTCGTCGTCGCCGGGATCCTCGCGATCGCGAAGCGGCGAGGGGTGCTGGTCGCGATCGCGGTCGGCGCGATCGCGACCGTGGCGCTCACGGTGGGGGCGGTCGCGTTCGTGCGCCTCGATGCCGTCGAGGCGGCCCGGCAGAGCGAGATCAGGCTCCTCCAGAACACGATCGGAAGGAGCGAGCGGAGCGCCGGGGACCGGATGGGGAGGTTCGAGCAACTCCGTGACCTGTACCTCGTGCAGCCCCTGCTGGGCTTCGGCCCGGCGTCGACGAAGGCCGTCCTCGACGACGGGCCGTTCAACGACGCGAAAGGTGCTCACAACGATTACGCCGCAGCGTTCGTTGAACGAGGCGTCATCGGGGCCATCGGACTGATGCTGTTGATCGGGTCGCTGATCGGGATGACCGCCTCGTTCGCCGCCCGCCCGATCGACGCCGGATTCGCGGACGTGGTGAAGGCTCCGGAGTTCCTCGCCGGCGCGCTGGTCGCACTCGCCGTCTCCTCGCTCACCCACGAGATCCTGCACTTCAGATACGTGTGGCCGCTCTTCGGGCTCGTGGCGTGCCTGCACCTGTGGGCACGCACGGACGCACCCGCCCGGCGTGCCGTGGGTTCCGATCCGGCGACCGGGGGCAGGCCGGCATGACGTCGAGGCTCGCCACGCGTCAGCTCGAGCCGCCGCAATCGTTCGCGCGCGTGCTCGCCTCGAACACCGGGTGGCGTCTGATCGCGTTCGGCGCTCGCACGGTCAGCGGGGTGCTGGCGACCGTGCTGCTCGCGCACCTCGAGGGCCCGGCCGGTCTCGGGAGGTTCCAGTTCGCCCTGACGCTGACGCTGTTGCTCAGCTTCGCCGTCGCGCTCGGTCTGCCCAAGCTGCTCGTGCGCGAGCTCGCCCGGCGTCCGGAGGAGATCAAGCTCCGCATCGAGTCCGCGCTTGTCGTCTCACTCTGCGCCGGCGCCGTCGTGACCGCCCTCTTGCTCGGGTCGGGTCTGCTCCTCGATGCCGACACGTCGGTGTTCGTGCTGGCCGGCGTGGCGCTCGCCGCCGACTCGGCCATGCGGATCGTGATGGTGCCGTTCTGGGCGCTCGAGCGGATGCGCTACGAAGCGCTCTCCGTCGGTGTCCAGGAGGGGACCTTCGTCGTGATGGCCGCCGGGGCGCTCATGACCGGCATGGGAGCGTTCGGGGTGATGCTCGCGTACCTCGTCTCCCGGGTCGTCGGGCTCATCACCGCCTGGGCGGTCGTCGCCTCCAAGATCCACATCCGCCTCGTGCCCCGCTGGCACTCGGGCGACGTGGCGCCGATGATGAAGAAGGCCACGCCGTTCGCCCTCGACGACGCCCTGTCGCTCGCGTACATCCGGCTCGACACCGTGCTCCTCGGGATCATGGCGGGCGTGCACGCGGTCGGCCTCTACCAGGCGGCCACGAACCTGGTGCTCTACCTCAACATCCTGCCCCGGATGTTGAACCTGTCGATGTACCCTCGCATGAGCCGCGCCTGGCCGGACCGTGTCGATGAGCTCCGGCAGCTGCGCGATTCCTCCTTGATGATGCTCGGCGCGCTGGCGATGCCGATCGCCGTCGGGTCCTTCATGCTCGCTCCACGGGTGTTCGACGTCATGTACGGGAGCGAGTTCCAGCGAGGTGTCCTCGCCTACCTGTTCCTCGTCCCGCTGATCCCGATCCGCATGCTCGGCAACACGCTGGGCACCGCGCTCACTGCCGCCGACCGCCAGACGCAGCGCACCGTGGCCGTGGGTGTTGCCGCAGGCGTGAGCGTCCTGTTGAACCTGGTGCTCATCCCCCGCTGGTCGCTGTTCGGTGCCGTCGCCGCCACGATCGTGACGGAGACCGGTCTGTTCACGGCGTACGTGCTCATGCTCAGACGGATCGCGGGTCCCTCGTGCCTCGTGTCCGCGGTCGCGATCCCCGGAGCGGCATGCATCCCACTCGCCCTCTCGATCGTGCTGCTCTCCGACGCACCCCTGGCGGTCATCCTCGTCACCGCGGGCTTCGTCTACGTGCTCGCCCTCTACGCGATCGCCGCGATCATGGCGCCGGGGCGTACGCTTCGCCCGCGTCCCGTCGTGAGCGCGTTCGTGAGGTGGGTACCGTGATCGGGCGGGACGCCCGCGAACAGGCCGTTGCCGACGCCGGACCTACGTCGTTTGGGGGAGGTATGTACCAGATTTCCTCCCCTGACCTACCTACACCCTTTACACGGGTGTGGTGCGCTCCGTAGACTCCACGAAGCGTTGGTCATACAGCAGATGCTGTAGAGCCTCAGTGCCTCAATGACGGAGTTGGGGGAGCGAGAGTGGCGCAAGCGATGCGGATGTCGCCGCCGCGTGTGGGCCACCGCGACGACGGGGACCTGTTGCGCGAGATGGTGCACGCGCTCGGGTCGGAGCCCGACGTCGAAGGCGTGGTGCGGGCGTCGTCCCACTGGGTCGGCGCGGCCCTGGGGTGGGAGCTCGACGCTCTGCGCATCGCGTTGCCCGACCCGCTGGGTCACCTCCGAACCGTGCTCAGCGACGGGGAGGGGCTCATCGACGACGACTCGCTCGAGAGGGCGAGCGCGGTGTTCGACGGGAAGGCGACGAGTCGGCTCCCCGCACGGTCGGTCACCGGGGCGCAGGCGGTGACCGTCCCGATCGTCGCCCGAGGGTTCGCTTACGGCGTGCTCGACCTCGTGGCGCCGGCCCACGTCATCGACGAACGGTGGGACACGCTCGTCGCGGTGGTCGGCCAGGTCGCGGTCGCCCTGTCGAACGCCAGTGCACGGGATTCACTCGACCGCGACCGGGAGACGATGCGGAGGGCGGCGGTCCTGGGGGCGAGGGTGGCGCAGGCCCGCACTCGAGAGGAGGCGCTCCGCGAGATCGTCCGTGGACTCCATCGTGATCTGGGCCTGCGGTCTGCCGCATGGCTCGTCGACGGAGGCGATCCGATCCTCGTATCGGCCAGAGGGATCGGGTCCGGTCGCCGGGATCGGCTGCGTGCGATCGGCGCACCCGGATCGGGCGAGCTGCCCGCCCGCCTGGCTTCGACGTTCTCATCGGTCCTGTCCTCGGACGACCCTGAACTGATCGACGCCGGCGGCTCGGTCGTGGTCATGGATGCACCTCAGGACCCTCAGCTCCGGGAGGCCGTCGCCCTCGTCCAAGGGGTTGCCGGGCAGCTGCTCGGTTGGCTGTTCTCGATCGAGCACCTCCGCCGGCGCAACGTCGCGCTCGACACGGCGCTGACGCTGACCGCCCACGAGCTCCGCGGCCCGATGCTGGCCGCCAAGGCAACGATCGACGGCATGCTGCAGGAAGCGGGACGGGCCGCGGACGACCGAGCTCGCCTGCGGGACTCGCGACGCCAGCTCGAGGAGCTCGCCGACATCGTCGATCCCCTGCTCCGATGGTCCGTCTCGGGGGATCGCCTGCGACGACGCGCGGGCGACCTCGTCGGCGTCGTCGAGGAGGCCATCGACTCGGTCGTCCGGGAGACCGGGGAGGCCCGTGTGATGCTCGAGCTCCCCCTCGATCCCGTGCGGGTACCGATCTCGCGTCGTCATGTCTCGTTCGCGATCCGGAACCTGATCCGCAACGCGATCGCGTTCTCCCCGCCCGATTCGGTGGTCGCCGTGCGTGTCGCGTTCGATGACGCGTCGACGACGATCAGCGTCCACGACCAGGGCATCGGGGTGGCCGCGGAAGACGTCGACACGATCTTCGAGCCGTTCGCCCGGGGGCGTTCGGGGCGTTCGATGCGAGCAGGGAACGGCTTGGGTCTCTTCGTCGTCCAGCGGGTCGCCGATTCGCACGGGGGCCGGGTGTGGGTGGACTCCGGCCAGGCAGGGACGAGCTTCCATCTCACGCTGCCGCTCCGCTCGGGCGCGGGGGAGCGGAAGGAGGGGTCACCATCGAAGCGCTGATCGTCGACGATCACCGGTTGTTCGCAGAGGCGGTCAGGCCTTCTCTGGAGCGGCTCGGGATGACCGTTGCGCTGGCGACGACGGGGCGCGAGGCCCTGGAGATGGTGGCCACGTCCACGTTCGACGTCGTCCTCGTGGACCTCGGGCTCCCCGACATGAGGGGGATCGACGTGGGAGCGCGGATCCTCCAGATGCGACCGGACACGATCGTGCTCGCGCTCACCGCGATCGACGATGACCGCCACGTGGCCCCGGTGCTCCAGGCGGGATTCAAGGGGTATCTCACGAAGGATCTGCGGATCGCGGGACTCGTGAGCGCGATCAACGCTGCGATCGACGGCCAGGTCGTGACGCCCGGGCTGTCCACAAGCTTCGGCGGCGCGTCCAGGACCCGGGCGCAACGACACATCGAGTTGATCGCCTCGACGCTCACTCCTCGGGAGCGGGAGGTGCTCGCGCTGCTCGCCGAGGGTGCACGCGGGGGAGACATCGCGCGCGAGATGTCGATCAGCGTCAATACCGTGCGGACGCACGTCCAGAGCATCCTCACGAAGCTGCAGGTCCACTCCCGACTCGAGGCCGCGACGTTCGCCGTACGCCACGACCTCGTTCAGACGTCAGGCGTCGAAACGGACGACCGCCATCGATCGAGCCGTCGGGCCGTCTGACGTCCGCTCGCGCGCATGACGTAGCGGGGCTACGTCGTGTATCGCGTGCGGCACTCGGTCGGGCCGCCTATCGTCGCCAGGCGGCGGGAGGGGGCAACGATGATCGATGAACGCAAGCGGATCCGCGTCCTGCTCGCCGACGGGCATGCCCTGTTCCGCGAGGCGGTGACGAGCGTGCTCGAGGGTGACGGCGACATCGTGGTCGTGGGCGACGCGGGGGACGGATCCGAAGCGGTCGCGGAAGCCGCGCGCACGCACCCGGATTGCGTCTTCGTCGACGATCAGCTGGGTGCGATCGACTGCGTCGAGACGACGCGCAGGATCAAGGACCGACTCCCCGACTGCGCCGTGATCCTCCTCGCGTCCGAAGAGGACGAAGCGACCCTCGTCGCGTCGATCGAAGCGGGCGCGAGCGGCTATCTCACGAAGGAGAGTCCGGTGACGGAACTCATCGACGCGGTGCATACGGTGCACCGAGGTGAGGTGGTCGTTCCGCCGCACATGCTGGGACCGCTGCTGTCGGGCCTGATACGGCGACGCAAGGAGCAAGACGAGGCCATGCGCCGGATGTCCCGGCTCACGCGCCGAGAGCGTGAAGTGCTCGCCCTCCTCGCCGAAGGTGCCGGCAACGAGGGCATCGCGGAGACCCTCGTCATCAGTCCGCAGACCGCGCGGACCCACGTGCAGAACCTGATCGCGAAGCTGGGCGTGCACTCGAGGCTCGAAGCGGCGATGTTCGTCGCCCGCAACGGCATGCTCCGAGAGCTCGAGGACCTCACCCCCATCAGGAGCTAGGCATGTCCGATCGGGGAGATCGGCCACAGGTGATCCACGTGGCGACCCGATACCTCCGCGGAGGGTCCGAGGCCCGGATCCAGGACATCGTCAGCGCCCTTCCGGAGGCCGATCACCACCTGGTCGTCGGCATCGACTCCGACGTCGAACTCGCTCGCGAACGGCTGGCACCCGCATCCCTCACCGTCGTGCGTCCCCTGGTGCGCGAACCGAACCCACCGTCCGATGTCTCGGCCTTCCTCCGTCTCGTGTCGCTGTTCCGCCGGATGCCGCACCACCTGCTGGTCACCCACCAGTCGAAGGCGGGGATCCTCGGTCGCGCCGCCGAGCGATGGGTGGGTGGGGCCGCCGTCGTGCATTCGCTCTCGATGGCGAGCTTCGGCCCCGGGTATCCTCGCTGGCAGGACTATCTGTTCCGCACCTTGGAGGCGCGACTCGCCCGGATCACCGACGGGTACACGGTGGTCGGCGCCGACCTCGCGCGCCGCTACACGCGGATCGGGGTGTCGCCGCACAAGTTCCACGTGGTCCGGTCCGATGCCGGGCTCTTCCGGCCGGGACCCGAAGACCGGAGCGACGCTCGTGCGACGTCGGGCGTGCCGCCCGAGAGGCCGATCGTCCTGTATCTGGGCAGTCTCGAGCCGCGCAAGAACGTGCTGGACCTCGTCGACCTGCTGGATCGTCTCGTTCGAACATGCCCCCCCCGGAGGCGACCGTTCCTCGTCGTCGCGGGGCAGGGACCGCTCGAAGATCCGCTGCAGGAGGCGCTGCGACGGCGCGACCTGGCGGGAGACTGCGCCCTGCTGGGCTTCGTCGAGCGGCCGGCATCCCTGGTCGCCGCCGCCGATGCCCTCGTGCTCCTCAGCCGTGTGGAGGGCCTGCCCCAGGTGCTCGTGCAAGCCGCCGCCGCAGGAACCCCGTTCGTCTCCTACGAGGTCGACGGGGCGCGCGAGCTGCTCGATCTCGGCGCGGCCGGCGCCGTCGTTCCCGCCGACGACCTTCCGGCTGCGACGGATGCCCTCACCCGGATCCTGTCGACGAGTCGTCCGGCTGCGACGGTGGACCTCTCCTCGTGGTCACCCGCCGCGATCGCCGACGGCTACCGTCGGGTCCTGCACCCCCTCGTCGGCACCTCCGGGGGGCGCGTGGGCGGTGCTACGGCAGCAGGGTCACCACCAGCTGCGGGGTGAACCCCGTCGATCCGGTGCGGGACGTGTACTTCACACCGTCGGTCGAGGGTGTCGAGACGCGGAGGCTGTACACGCCGTCACCGCGGACGAGGCTCGAGAGATCGACCTCGTACCACGTGTTGGTCGCGACCGGGCCGAGGGAGGCGACGGGCGGGCCGACGGCCGGCGGGGCGCTGTTCCAGGTCACGCCGGTCTCGGTCCAGCCGGTATCCGAGGTCGCCGAGAACACGCCCCCCGCGTTCGACGCACCCACGTTGAAGAGCCGAAGCTTCGCTGTCGCCACGGTGCGCGAGCCGATGCCCGTCACCGAGAACTTCATCAACCCGTCTTCGCTCGGGGAGGAATCGATCGAGAGCGACGAGCTCGTGCCGTAGTTGGTCGTGGGGGCGCCCGCTCGGATCGTGGCGTCGGCCGTCAGGGCGAACGTGAGCTCGCTTCCCGGTGCCGTGGTCGCGACCGCGACGTTCGACGCCGCCGAGACGTTGCCTGCGGCATCGGATGCCCGGACCACGTACGAGTACGTCGACCCGGGCGTCAACGACCGGTCGAGGTAGGTCGTGTCGCTCGTCGTGCCGACCGCCACGCCGCCGCGGATGACCGTGTAGTGGTCGACGCCCACATCATCGGTGCTCGCCGTCCATGAGAGGCCGACCTGGTCGCCCCCGATCGGCGTGGCGACGAGGCTCGAGGGAGCCGACGGCGGCGTCACGTCGCCGCTCGGTGCCGCGCCGGCGCTGATCGAGAAGGCATCCGTGAAGCTCCCGACGCTCGGCACGAAGTTCGCGTCGATCCGATCGGGGGTCACCGTGTAGGTCATGATGCCGTTCGCCGTGCCGGCCGTGCTCACGAAGTACCGGAAGCTCAGGATCGTCCGGCTTGATCGAAGAGCCGGAGCGCCCGAACGTCCCGACCACCTGGATGACCGATCCGGCCCCCTTCTCCATGACTCCCGCGCCGCTGTCGGCCACGCAGTCCTGATCGAATCCCCCGATCACGAACGACGGGCAGGTTCCGGGCACGAGGGCGAGCTGCTTGCTCCGTTGGTAGTTGTGGTGGTGACCTCCCAGGATCAGATCGACCTTCTTCTGGAGCAGGAGGTTGAAGAGTGGCTGGCCGATCGGGCAACCGGAGTTCGATGCAGAGATGCACGGGTAGTGCATCCCGACGACCACCCAACGGATGCCCTCCGCGCGAGCCGCATCGATCGAGTCGGACAGCCACCGGTAGTTCGCGTCGTTGAGCTTGTAGCCGTAGGTGACGCCCTCGATCGTGAGGTCGGGCGAGATCATGAAGACCCGCATGAGGGGAGCGCTCGCCGGATAGTCGAAGTAGTACTCGGCGCCGTAGTCCTGCGCCGCACCCAAGGTCGACCCCAGCCGGTCCGGCAGGCACGCGGCATGGTTCAGGATGTAGCCGTCGGCGCCGTTCTGGTCCTCGTGGTTCCCGGCGACGATCTCGAACGGGTAGGTGGGCCCGAGGTTGGGCAACCCCGCCTTCACCCAGTCGCACCACGCGGCGTCGGTGGGCGTCTCGTCGTAGTCCAGATCACCCAGCGCCAGGAAGAAGTCGGTCCCGGAGGCGTTCAGGGTGGCGAGGCTCGCGGTCGCCCTCGACGTCGTTCCGAAGTCTCCCGCGGCGGCGAAGGTGAACGACCCGGACGACGGGGGAGCGGGAGGGGTCGTCACGTCGGCCGGATCCGAGGGATCCGATCGGTTCCCGGTCGGGTCGACCGCGACGATCGAGTAGCGGTAGCTGGTGTCCGCGCTCACCGAGTCGTCGCGGAACGTGGTCGCGCCGCTGGTCCCGATCTCCGCGCCGTCGCGAGAGATCGAGTAGCTCGCCACGCCCACGTCGTCCTGGCTGGCGGTCCAACTGAGATCGACACGGCTAGGCCCGCTCGCGGTGGCCACGACACCGGTGGGAGCCGTCGGGGGGACTCGTGTCCGGAACGTTGTCGACGAGGACGGTGACCGGCTCGGAGGACCCGCTGTTCCCGACCGCATCACGCGCGACCGCCGTGAGCTCATGAGCACCGTTGGCGACGGACGAGGAGTTCCACGGGATCAGGTAGGGCGCCGCGGTATCGGTCGCGTACGTCGCGCCATCGACCTGGAGCTCGACCGAGACGACCCCCACGTCGTCCGCGGCGTCCACGCCGACGTCGATCGATCCGGCGACCGTCGTCCCGGACTGAGGCGACGAGATCGACGCGGTCGGCGCGGCGACATCCGCAGAGGGAGCGACCGCGACCACGAGCTCCGGCCGGAACCCCACCGCGCCTTCCTTCGATCGGAACTTGGCCTTGTTGCTCGACGTGGAGGCGATGCGAAGGCTGAACTGCCCGTCTCCCGTCACGAGCGTGGAGAGATCCACCTCGTACCAGGTCGACGCCGAGACTGCGCCCAACGTGGCGAGCGGCGTCGGGTCAGCGGGGGGCGCGCTGTTCCAGGTCATGGCTACTCTCGCTCCACGTGGTGTTGGCAACCCGAGAGAACACGCCGCCGACGGGGGAGCCATCCGTCACGTAGAGGCGCAGCTTCGAGCTCTCGACGGTGTCCGCTCCCACCCCGGACACGCTGAACCGGAGGAACGAGTACTGGATCGGAGACCCTTCGATCGTGAGTTCGGTCGCCGAGCCGGCCGTCGCCGTGGGCTGGTCGGCACGCACCGACGTGTCTGCGGTCGGCCCGAAGGTGAGGGTTCGGGTCGCTGCGGGAGCCGAAGGGGCCGTCAGGACCCCCATGACCATCGCCGCGAGTGCGACGGTCAGCAGTACCGCCGATCGGACCTTCGCCCTCCGCCCAGCGAGCAGCACGCCTTCCCCATCCGTCGTCGTCTCTGCACCCTAATGAGGACCCCTCGGCCTCTGCCCCATGCATCGCGCGTAGCACTCCTACGCTCGTTGAAGGCGTTGCGGCCCACCGAGCCTGACTCGCGTAGGTCATCTACGACGATCCACGCATGCCCCTCCGACCCACGGAGGTGACACTCGGCCCACTTCGTGACCGGGGGTGTTCGGCGTCCTCCGGTGTCGTGTCGGAAGCCGAGGATCGGGGCGCGCGTGGGGACATCGCAGTACGCAAGCGATCGCGCGGTCGGGCGGGTGATGCCGCATGATGCCCGCCGTACATCCGCCGTAGCTCGGCTCGCAAGGGCGAGCGTGCCTGCGGCCGACGTCGTCGCGCTCACCGTAGCGATCGTGATCGCGGGGGTCGCCCCGTGGGGTGCCGCCTACGTCGCGATGGTGTTCCTGGGCCTGCATCTCGATCCAGCCCGTGCAGGGAGGATCGCTCCCCAGCTCTCCACCGACGCCGGGTGGTTGCTCGCCACGGGGGCGGCGCCACTGGTCGTGTTGCTGCCGGTGGCGGCCGGCCTCGGCGCAGACGTGAACTGGGCGCTCCTGGGTCCGGTGACAGTCGCGTCCGTGCTCCTCGGGCGCGGGGTGGCGTACGCGATCTCGCGGAGGGCTCGAGTCGTCGGCACCATCTCGGAGCCGACGCTGATCGTGGGCGCCGGCGAGGTCGCCGAGCAGCTCGTCGAGATCATGTCGCAGCATCCCGAGTACGGCCTGCATCCGGTCGGCTCGGTCGACGCCACCGGCCGGAGAGTGGGGACCCTGCCGATGCTCGGCCATCCTCGGGACCTCGCGACGCTCGTCGGAAGCTACGGGGTGCGCCGCGTCGTGATCGCCTTCGGCGTCTCCGAGCGGGAGTTGGTCGAGACGCTGAGGTCGGCCGAGCGAACATCCGTCGAGTTCCACGTCGTTCCTCGCCTCTGGGAGTCCAGCGGCATCGTGCCGGAGGCCGGCAACGTCGACGACGTGTGGGGGATCCCGGTCGTCCAGCTCCGCCGGCCGTTGACGCGCGCACGGAACCGGCTCGTGAAGCGGTGTCTCGACGTCGCCGTCGCGTCGCTGTTGCTCGTGCTCACCGCGCCGCTCCTGCTGGCGATCGGGCTCGCGGTGCGTCTCTCCGGTCCCGGGCCGATCCTGTTCCGCCAGAAGCGTGTGGGACTCGATGGGACCCTCTTCGAGATCATGAAGTTCCGGTCGATGCACGAGAGCGACGACTCCGATACGCGGTGGTCGGTCGCCGGTGACGATGGGGTCACCCGCGTCGGTCGGCTGCTCCGTGCGACGAGCTTGGACGAGCTCCCGCAGCTCCTGAACGTCCTGAAGGGCGAGATGTCGATCGTCGGTCCCCGCCCGGAGCGACCGCACTTCGCGGATTCGTTCAGTGCGACGATCCCCAGGTACGCGGACCGCCATCGGGTGCAGGCAGGCATGACCGGTCTGCCCCAGGTGCGCGGTCTGCGCGGCGACACCTCGATCGAGGATCGCGCTCGCGTGGACAACGCGTACATCGAAGGGTGGAGCCTCTGGGGCGACTGCGCGATCATCGTGCGCACCGCCAAGTGCGTCCTGACGGGACAAGGTGCGTGAGCGCCCAACCGTCTCGATCCGGCGTCGTGGAGGATCGTGGGGGCGCCCTGCCCGATTTCCTGATCATCGGCGCGATGAAGTGCGGCACGACGAGCCTGTACCACTACCTGCGCGACCATCCCCAGATCTTCATGCCGGCGATCAAGGCGCCCGAGTTCTTCGCTGAGGAGTCGAACTGGGGCCGAGGGATCGGCTGGTACCGACGGCAGTTCGAAGGGGCGGGGCCCGGCGTGGTGGCGATCGGCGAAGCGTCGAACGTGTACACGAAGTTCCCGCGCTACCGGGGCGTGCCTGCTCGGATCGCCGATCACATCCCCCGCGCCCGTCTCGTCTACGTCGTCCGCGATCCGATCGACCGGATCCGCTCGCACTACCAGACGAGGGTCACCGAGGGAACGGAGCGATCGCCGATCGGGGTCGCGGTTCGCGAGAACCCGATCTACCTGGACTACAGCCGGTACGCGATGCAACTGGACCAGTACCTCGACCATTTCCCTCGAGAGCAGCTGCTGGTGATCACGGCGGAGGATCTGCGTGGCGACCGCCAGGCGACCGTCCAGAAGGTGTACGGCTTCCTGGGGGTCGGCTCCGATCACGTTCCGATGGACATGGATCGGGTCTTCTACGAGACGAGGCATCGCGCCCCGAGGTCCCCGGTGCCGTTGTGGCTGCGCAAGGGTCTGAAACGGCATCTGCCGGCGGCCAAGCGAGCGAAGGAGCTCGAGAACAACGTGGTTCGCGCGCTCCGAGGACTCCGGAGGAAGCCCGAGGGTGCGTCGGAGCTGCCGCCCCACTTGGTCATCCCGGACGACGTCCGCGCCGACCTCGCCGACGACCTGAGGGACGACGTGCGGAGGCTCCGCGCCTATCTCGGACCGAGCTTCGACGGCTGGGGGATCGTGTGAACCGAGGGGATCGACGGGAACCCTTTGTGGGCTCGGGGTCCCTCGCGGCGGGAGCCAGGACGGTCATGGAGTAGGGGATGCGTAGGCCGACGAGTCCCCGCGCTCGGATCTCCTACGTCAACGGCGCGGTCTCCCCGACGCGCATCGCTGATACAGATGCGGGGTTGGCTTCGATGACCTGAGGGATCCGGGAGTGGAAGACACGTGAGAGTCGCGCGCCAAGGAGTCCACTCGCGTTCGGCCTCAGCGTCGCGGCATCCCCCCGGGGGATGAGCTGCCGCATGAGGAACCGGTCAGGGGAGGATCAGATATGCGGCGCCGAACTCGAGGACTGATCGCACGATCACTGATCGTGGCTCTTGCCGTGGCGATGGTCGGGACGGGCACCGCGCATGCGCTGATAAGCACGACGCAGCCGCAGCTCACCCTCAACCACCTGATCCGAACCTCGCCGTTCCAGGGATCCTCGACCACGGTGCGCGACAACGAAGGCAGCGCGTACGTCGCGAGTGACGACGCGCTGTGGATGGCGTCCGACAACGACGACGCGCTGTTCGAGGTCGATCGGACGAGCGGGGCGCTGCGCAGGAAGCTCGCGCAGGCGGACTTCATCAACGCGCCTCGCTACGGCGTGGGCGGCAGCGCCGGTCAGGCGCGTACCGAAGACCTCGAGGCGCTCGCCTACGACGCCAACGCCGACGTTCTGTACGCCTTCTCCGGGAGTACGAGCGCGACCCCAACCTCGTTCCGCCTGACACGGGACGGCAACCACCGATTCCAGGTCGAGTCCTGGCAGCCGATGCCGTCGGAGTGGACCGGTGCGGGGTGGCGCCAGGCCGATGGCCTCACCTACGTCGCGAACGGCTCGACCATCCGCACCTACGACTTCGCCACGAACACCCTCGGGCCCTCGTTCTCGATCTCGGGACTCTCCAAGATCTTCGGCGTCGACTTCGACGACGCGACCGGTGACCTGCTGGCCGTCAACGGCAGTGAACGCCTCTACCGGGCGTCGATGACCACCAGGACGCTCCTGCCCGGGTGGAACGGCATCAGCCTCACCGGTCTCGGCTTCCTCGACACCCGTGCGGTCGAGGTCATCGGTGAACAGTTGCTCGTCACCGACGGCGCCGACTCCAGCGCGCGGCCATCATCGGATCCCATGTCCCACGCCGTCTTCGTGCTCGATGTCAGCGGACCCGGCGGGCCGGCCCCGACGGCCAGCTTCACCGCGACGCCGACCACCGGCACGGCACCACTCGCCGTGAACTTCACGGACACGAGCAGCGGCTCGCCGACGAGCTGGACCTGGACCTTCGGAGACGGTGGCACGTCGACCTTGCGCTCGCCCTCGCACACATACACCGCCACCGGGACCTTCACCGCAACCCTGACTGCCACCAACTCGCAGGGATCCACGTCGGCCTCGCGGACGATCATCGTCAACCAGCCGTCGGCCCCGACCGCCAGCTTCACCGCGACGCCGACCACCGGCACGGCACCACTCGCCGTGAACTTCACGGACACGAGCAGCGGCTCGCCGACGAGCTGGAACTGGACCTTCGGAGACGGTGGCACGTCGACTTTGCGCTCGCCCTCGCACACGTACACCGCCACCGGGACCTTCACCGCAACCCTGACCGCCACCAACGGGCTCGGGTCCACGTCGGCCTCGCAGACGATCACCGTCAGCACGACGGCCGTCATATCCCCATCCCACGACACCCAGATCAACCAGGCGGGCACATCCGTGCCGGGGTCTGCGCCGAGCTTCAGCGCGGACGGCTCACCGGTGAGCGACGGCCTGCTCAAGTTCAACGTCAACGTCGTCGGCCAGATCACGGGCGCCAAGCTCCGCCTGTACTGCGTGGACTCCTCCTCGGCGGGCGGCACCTTCTACGCCGCCGCCGAGACCAGCCCCCCGTGGAGCGAGGGCACGGTGACGTGGGCGACCGCCCCGGTTGCCGGCGCGAGCTACGGCTCCCTGGGTGCGGTCAAGACCGGGTTCTGGTACGAGGTCGACCTCAAGACCCTCGTGACGGCGAACGGGACCTACAGCCTGCGGATCAAGAACACCTCGGGCAACGGCGCCGACTACGCGACGAAGGAGGGGGCGGCTGGAACCGCTCCCCAGCTCGTGGTGACGACCGCCTGATCAGGCTCCGCTTGGTTCCGCCTCGCGTGGAGACCCTCGGTTGCGGGCCAGGACGTGTCTCCTAAGAACCCCTAACAGGATGATCTTGGAAGCCGGTGCTGTTTCTCGCCGGTGAGTAAGTCGGGCTACTGCCGCGGAACGGCGCCGAGTATGCCGGGGTCCCGGATGTTTGTGCCGAACCAGCAGGAGAGCGCTTCTCGCAGCGCGAGCGCGGCGGTGTCGGTGGGTTCGTCGATGGTTGCGGCCCAGGCGATGTGGGCGTCCGGGCGGATCAGGAGGGCGTCTGCTGGTCGGTGATCGGTTTCGGCGTTGTGGATGTCGATGCGATGCTGCCAGTCTCGGGCGGTCTCGCGGAGGTCTGCGCGGTCGGCGAGGTCGAGGAGGATGGGCCGTGCGGCGTGCATGAGCTCCGCGACGCTGGTTGTGCCCTGGTCGGTGCGCAGGGTGAGGTCGGGTGCGAAGGTTCCGATCAAGGCGTGGTGGTCGTGGCCGGGTGACGGGTAGCGGATGTCGGAGCCGGCCATGAGGGCTCCGATGCGGCGCAACGGCTGCTCGTCGACGAGCAGTTCCTGGAAGAGCTCCCGGAGTGCTTCGGCGGCTGGGTCGTGGCCGCGTCGCAGCGCCACCTGGGCTTGCGTGTGCAGCATGGTACGCGCGCCGGCGAGGTGGCGTTCGTCGTGGTACGTGTCCAGCAGGCCGGCCGGCGCCCAGCCGTGGATGGCGGCGGCCAGCTTCCAGCCGAGGTTGACGGTGTCGAGCAGGCCGGCGTTGAGTGCGGCGCCGGGGGCGGGGAACAGGTGGGCGGCATCGCCGGCCAGCAGGATCCGCCCGTCGCGGTATCGCTCGGCCTGTCGAGCGTGAAAGGTGAAGCGAACCAGGCGGGTCGGTTCTCCTAAGGGCAGATCCACGCCGAGCACGCGCCGGATGCTGTCCCGGAGCTCGCTCAAGGTCATCGGCTCGTCGTCGTCGTAGTCGGCGGACTCGTCCTCGCTGGTATAGAGCCCCATGAGCGCGGGGTCGGTCGACCCGAGGGCGAACTCACCTCGTTCGGTACGTGTGAAACCGAAGCTGATCCTGCCCACCCCGGCGACGTCGAGGTCGCCGTTCTCGAGCACGGTCACCGACTCGGGCACGGCGACCTGTGCGAGGCGCTGGACCTCTGGGTACGTGGTGCCGGGGAACGGGATACCGGCCATGTCGCGCACCCGGCTGTGTGCGCCGTCGCAGCCGACCAGGTATCGGGCGGTCACCCTGGTCGGCCCGTCCGGGCCCCGCACGTCAGCGGTCACCGTGGCGTCGTCCTGGCTGAGCCCGACCACCTCCTGTCCGCGGCGGATGTCGGCGCCGAGCTCGCCGGCAAGCTCCGCGAGCAGGCGCTCGAGCAGCGGTTGTGGGAGCGGCAGCGCCTGCATCGGGGGATCGGACAGCTGTGTGAAGTCCACGTGCATGCCGCCGAACGGGAATCGGGGAGCCGGCCTGGGACCGGTGCTGGCGGCTTCGAATCGTTCCAGCAGGCCTCGGTAGCGCAGGAGTTCCAGGATCTGCCCGCTGAGACCGCCGGCCTTCGGGGTCTCGCTGGGCTGCGGCAGCCGCTCGAGCACCAGCACTCGCACGCCGGCCAGGCCCAGCTCACCGGCCAACATCAGGCCGGTCGGGCCGGCGCCCACGATGATCACGTCGGTGTCCATCACCGGCCACTCCCCTCGCAGTCGTTCGTCGCGCCCACACACGACCATACGTCGTCAACAACACACGCATTTCACGACTCCCGTTTCCGTAGTTCTGGCTTCGGCCGGCGATCATGCGGCACGACCCGGGGCTTGCCGCAAGCCCCGCTGCGCAACAGATTCGAAGTGGAAAGGAGTGGGTACTCTCCTTACCTTTCATCGTCCGCTGTGGACGGACAACCTCCTCGCGAAGCGACGGCGCGGCGGCCCCGTCGGCCCAGAAGGACCTCCCATGGCCTACGGATGCAGCGGCGGAACGAGAAGTCTTCACCCGGCATCAACGGCTCGATCCGTGCCTACGCCAACTCACTGAGTTCAGTCTGAACGCGTCGCCCAGCCAGATTCTCGCGACCACCGCGCAGCTCTTAGGGGACACGCCCTGGCTCGGACCGGGCTTCGTGTGACCGTCTAGAGGGAGTACTCGATGTGCAGGACGGGTGCGCGGGCACCCTCCACGGCCTCGGCCGTGCGGGTCCCGGTCCCGGTGAAGATGACCACGAGCGCCTGACCTGCCTGCCACCCCGGACGGCCCACGATCTCGTCGATGATGTTGCTGAGATCGGGGGTGCGCTGGGCGGGCCCTCGTTCGTTCTTGACGTTCCACGGCGCCGCGACCCAGTTCACGCTCGCCCCGGTTCGCGGCCGGGACGAGACGTCGAACTTGGCGGAGGTGAACGTGCCCGGGTTGTCGGCCGCCTGTCCCTGGATCACCATCGATGCCAACCCCGTCGACACCTCGTCGGCCTGGAACTGGACGTATGCGTCCACGATCGTGGCGCCGGCCGGAACGCCGACCCCGGTGAAGCGGAGCCCGACGGTCTGCGGGCCCGGGCTGTCACCGGCGTCGACGATGTCGAGATCGGTGCTCGTGAGCCGCATGCCACCGGTCGGCTTCTCCTCCGCGTCGTTCGAACCGCCGACCACGGGGATCTCCTGAACGGACGTGCCCGTCCCGGCGGTCACGAGCACGGTCATCTCGTCCCAGTGCGTCTGCGCCGAATCATCGGCCGTCAGGCGGAGGACGTAGGTGCCCGCCTGGGAGAACGTGGCGCTGGTGGCGGGTGATGTCGGAGCGGCGAACGTCACGGTCCCGGGGCCGCTCGTGGTGGACCACTGTGCGGTGAGCGTCCCGTTCGGGAGCCCGTCATCGGCGACCGAACCGCTGAGCTGAGCGCTGCCGGTGAGGGCGATCGACCGATCGGGCCCGGCGTCGGCGACCGGTGCGGTGTTCCCGGCCCCTCCGCTCAACGCGAACTCGTAGATCTTCCCGTCGTTCTCGTTCGGATTGCTGTCGTTGTCGGACGCCCGATCTGCGACGTACACGTGCGTCTGCGCCGGAGCCGTGCTGCCCGGCGCCAGTGCGACCCCCGCCGGCTTCCTGATGCCGGAGCTGCTGATGTCGAGGTGCGCCACGAGTGCACCGGACTGGGTGGTCTCGGTGATCCGCTTCTCGCCTCGGCTCACGATGAAGAGGTGCCCCGTGGTCGGGTTGTACTCGACGCCCTCGGGATCGGTGACGCCGAGGGTCCCGGTGTCGAAGTGGCTGACCAGATCGTCCCCGGCCGGAGCGACCCCGTTGAACCCGTTGGTCCTCGGGTCCACTCGGTAGATCTCCTTGCCGACCCCGTCGGAGATGAACAGCGCACCCCCTCCGAAGGCGATCCCTTCCGGATCGCTCGAGCCGTAGTCGGTGGTCTTGAAGGACGTTCGTGTGTCGTCCGCAGTGCCCGGCAGTCCGTCGGGGCCGGGATCGATGTCGTAGACCCGTCGCTGGTTGTCGTCGCTCACGAACACGTGGTCGTTCGCCGGGTTCGACGTCGCGCCCACCGGTTCGTTCGACCACGCGGTGGTCCGCCAGGTGCGGGTCACCTGTCCGCCCAGGCTCGCCTCCCACACGTTCACGCCGGCGAAGATCGACATCTCCTCGACCTCACCGTCGACCACCAGCAAGGTGTTCCTCGACTCGATCCAGTCGATCCCGCTCGGATCCGGACTGCTGGGCCCCCACTGCGACGTGTCGATGGTGTGCACGAGTGTCGCCGTCTCGACGGCGTGCGCGGGCGGAGCCGTTGCGATGACCTGGATCGAGGCTGCGAGGGGCAGCACGACCATCAGGCGAGCGACGGCGCCGATCCTGGACTTCGTCCTCATGGGCACGGTTCCTCCGGGCGTCGATGTTCGTCGTGGCTGGATCCGTCCGGACATCGGACACGGGGAAGGAGCGTCTGCGCCCGGTTCGTCCGCGAGCGTAGGTCCGGTGACGGCAGGGGTCATGCGTCATGCGTGGTACGGGGCGTACGGGCACGGGGGCGCCTGAACGTAGCGGCCCCTTGCCGGCCTGCACGGGAGCCACGAGGGACTCGTCGCAGGTTCCGCGACATCGCGTTGACCCTCTGGCACTCTGATGGCTATCCTGTTAGCACTCACCCAGCGTGAGTGCTAATCGTCGGAACGGACCGCAGAGCCGCAAGGAGGAGCAGAGCACTATGGCGGACTTCAAGCTGAAGCCACTCGACGACCGCATCGTCGTGCAGGCCAACGAGGGTGACCAGACCACCGCGTCGGGCCTGGTGATCCCCGACACCGCGAAGGAGAAGCCCCAGGAGGGCACCGTGATCGCGGTGGGCCCGGGCCGTTTCAACGAGGACGGCGACGAGCGCGTTCCGATGGACGTCGCCGTCGGCGACACCGTCATCTACTCGAAGTACGGCGGTACCGAGGTCAAGGTCGAGGGTGAGGACTACCTGATCCTGTCGGCCCGCGACGTGCTGGCCGTCGTCGCCAAGTAACGATCCCGATCGGAAGCGGGGCCCGCGCCGACGAGCGACGGGTCCCGTTCCGTCTCGAACGACCGAAGAAGGAGGTCCACAGTGGCGTCGAAGCTGCTGAAGTTCGGCGAGGATGCGCGACGCGGCCTGGAGGCCGGCGTCGACAAGCTCGCCGATGCGGTCGCGATCACGCTCGGCCCCAAGGGCCAGAACGTCGTGCTCGACAAGAAGTGGGGAGCCCCCACGATCACGAACGACGGCGTGACGATCGCGAAGGAGATCGAGCTGGATGACCCGTGGGAGAACATGGGAGCCCAGCTCACCAAGGAAGTCGCGACCAAGACGAACGACGTCGCCGGTGACGGCACCACCACCGCGACGGTGCTCGCACGCGCGATGGTCAAGGGCGGCATGAAGAACGTCGCCGCCGGCGCCAACCCGATGGCCCTCAAGCGCGGCATCGAGAAGGCCGTCGAATCGGCCGTCGAGTCGATCGCGAACGAGGCCAAGGAGATCGAGTCCAAGGACGAGATCGCCCAGGTCGCCTCGATCTCGGCCGCCGACACGACGATCGGCGAGACGATCGCCGAGGCGCTCGACAAGGTCGGCAAGGACGGCGTGATCACGGTCGAGGAGTCGAACACCTTCGGCATCGAGCTCGAGTTCACCGAGGGCATGCAGTTCGACAAGGGCTACATCTCGCCGTACTTCATCTCCGACCCCGACCGGCAGGAAGCCGTGCTCGAGGAGCCGTTCGTGCTGCTCGTGAACAAGAAGATCTCGAGCGTGCAGGAGCTCGTCCCGGTGCTCGAGAAGGTGATGCAGGGCGGCAAGCCGCTCGCGATCATCGCCGAGGACGTCGAAGGGGAAGCCCTCGCGACCCTGGTGGTGAACAAGATCCGCGGCACGTTCAACGCCGTCGCGATCAAGGCCCCGGGCTTCGGCGACCGTCGCAAGGCCATGCTGCAGGACATCGCGATCCTCACCGGTGGCCAGGTGATCTCCGAGGAGGTCGGGCTGAAGCTCGAGAACGCCGACGTCGACCTGCTCGGCAAGGCCCGCAAGATCGTGGTCACGAAGGACACCACCACGATCGTCGAGGGCCAGGGCAGCCAGGACGACGTGGCCGGCCGTATCAACCAGATCAAGGCCGAGATCGAGAAGACCGACTCCGATTGGGATCGCGAGAAGCTGCAGGAGCGGCTCGCGAAGCTCTCGGGCGGTGTCGCGGTGATCAAGGTCGGCGCGGCCACCGAGGTCGAGCTGAAGGAGAAGAAGCACCGCATCGAGGACGCCGTGAGCGCGACGCGCGCGGCGGTCGAGGAGGGCATCGTTCCCGGCGGCGGGGTCACGTTGATCCGTGCCGAGGCGGGGCTCGACAAGCTCGACCTGGAGGGCGACGAGGCCACCGGCGCGAGGATCGTTCGCAACGCGCTGGCCGAGCCGGCCCGCCGCATCGCCCAGAACGCCGGTTACGAGGGAGCCGTCGTCGTCACGCAGATCCGTGCTGAGGACGGCGGCCGTGGCTTCGACGCCGCGGCCGGTGAGTGGGTCGACATGGTGAAGGCCGGCATCATCGATCCGGCCAAGGTCACTCGGTCGGCGCTGCAGAACGCCGCGTCGATCGCCGCGATCGTGCTGACCGTGGAGTCGGCGGTCGTGGAGAAGCCCGAGGAGGAGGAGCCCGCGGGCGACGGTCACGGCCACATGCACTAGTCTGCGTGAGACTAGCTGGCAACACGACGAGGGGCGGGCCGACGGCCCGCCCCTCGTGCATCGTCGTCGGCCTAGACTGCACCCGTGAGCTTCGAGGATCTCCTGCGGGGGTGGGACGGCGAGCAGGTGACCGTGCGCTTCGACGAGGCGAGCGGCGCCTGGATGTTCATCGGGGTCCACTCGACGGTGCTGGGTCCCGCGATGGGCGGCACTCGCATGAAGGCCTATCGCTCGAGCGGCGAGGCGTTCGCCGATGTGCTCCGCCTGTCGCAGGCGATGACGATGAAGCACTCCGCGGCGGGGCTGGCGTTCGGGGGCGGCAAGGCCGTGCTGGCGCTCCCGGATGTACCGGCGCGCGGCTCCGCTGAACGGCGGTCGATGCTGCTGCGCTACGCAGACCTCGTGGGGTCGCTGCGTGGCACCTACGTCACAGCCGCGGACATGAACACCGGGCAGGACGACATGGACGTCATCGGTGAGCGCACCTCGCACGTGCTGGGCCGCTCCCCGGAGCACGGCGGTTCCGGAGACCCGGCGTCGGGCACGGCGGTCGGGGTGTTCCACGGCATCCGCGCCTGCCTGCGCCATGTCCTCGGCGACGACGACCTCGCCGGCCGGCGGGTGCTCGTGCAAGGGATCGGTGCGGTGGGCGAGCGGCTGGCGCCGCTCCTGCGCGAGGCGGGGGCGACGCTGCTCATCGCCGACCTCGACGAGCCTCGGGCGGCGGCGATGGCCGAGCGTGTCGGGGCCGAGCTCGTGCCGGTCCACCACGTCTCGCACACCGAGTGCGACGTGTACTCCCCGTGCTCGATCGGCGGCGTGCTCTCGGCCGAATCGATCCCGATGCTCCGGTGCCGGGTGGTGGCGGGCGCAGCGAACAACCAGCTCGCGACGCCCTGGGACGCGGAGCGTCTCAGTGACCGGGGCATCCTCTACGCGCCCGACTACGTGATCAACGCCGGCGGGGTGATCCACCTCGCCGGCTACGAGACGCTCGGATGGGACGAGGCCGCGATGGCTGCCCGTCTCGCCGGCATCGGCGAGACGCTGATCGGTCTGTTCAAGGCCGCCGAACGAGACGGCATCACGACGGCGGAAGCCGCGGACCGGCTCGCCCTCGAGCGCCTCGAGGCTGCCGCGTCGCCGTGACCGGCCTGGAGATCCGTGAACTGTCCCCCTCGGATGCCGAGGCGTGCGACGCCATCGTGGCCGGGCTCGACTACCACTTCGGGCTCGAGGAAGGGCGTCGGCTGTGCGCCGCTGCGGTGCGGACCCAGCGCGGCATCGTCGCGCTCCGCGACGGCGAGGTCGTGGGCTTCCTGACCTGGGAGCCGAGGTACGACGAGGCGGTCGAGATCACATGGATGGCCGTCCGTCGCGACGCGCGAGGGCAGGGCATCGGACGACGGCTGGTGGAGACGCTCTCGACCGAGCGACGGACCGAGGGTGCTCGCCTCCTGCTCGTCCTCACGGTCTCGCCGAACGACGAGGAGCCCGATCCACGCGACGGCGGGTACGAGGCGACCCGTGCGTTCTACCGTTCCGCCGGGTTCGCGATGGTCCGCGACCTCCCGGGGGAGTGGGACGGTGACCTCGCCGTGCTGTTCGTGCGCCCCGTGTGACCCCCGTCAGACGAAGGGTCGTTCCTGGCCCGAGATGCCCATGCCGGCCAGCAGGCCCGCGCCGAACAGACCGTTCACGGTCGCGAGCGCCCAGAAGGGCCACGCGTCGGCGCCCGCGGGCACCCCGAACATGGCGTTGATCACGAAGACCGTTGCCGTGCCGACCTCGAGCAGCGCGAACGCCCACGACCACCACCAGAGCTCGTCGATCTTCTGTGCCACGAGCACCATCAGCAGGGCGAGCACCACCCCCATCACCGCGGCGGCCCGCACCCAGACGTAGTCCGCCGACACGGGCTGGCCGAACAGGTCTTCCATCACCTGACGGGGGAACAGCCCGACGGCCACGCTCCAGATGAGCCAGAGGGCAGCCTGCACCTTCAGCAACCGTCGCAGAAGCTTCACGAGCGTTCCCTCGTCCTGTGGCTCAGGCAGGTGGGCCGCGTTTCGGCCGGTTGGTAGGATACGCGCACCGCTGAGGCACCCCCCTCGCGTCAGCGCGTCGGCGCGCGGTTCTCCATCAGCGGTTCCGGCGCACCGTTTCCGACACCCGAGAGGATGCAGCATGCAGCAAGGACCCAGGGTCGCGATCATCGGCCTCGACTGCGGTGCCCCGAAGCTCCTGTTCGAGGACCTTGCCGACGAAGTGCCGAACCTCCGGAAGATCTTCGCCAACGGCATGTACGGCGATCTCGCGAGCATCACGCCGCCGATCACCGTGCCCGCGTGGGCGTGCGCGATGACGGGGAAGACCCCGGGCCAGCTCGGCATCTACGGCTTCCGCAACCGCAAGGACACGAGCTACGACGGGCTGCAGGTGGCGACGTCGCTGTCGGTGAAGGAGCCCGCCGTGTGGGACGCGCTCGGCGCCGCCGGCAAGCGGTCGCTGCTGATCGGCGTGCCGCCCGGGTTCCCACCACCCAAGGAGTTCCCCGGCTGGCGCGTCGCCTGCTTCCTCACGCCGCCGAGCGCAGAGCGCTACGCGTTCCCGGCCGAGCTCGAGACCGAGATCGAGGAAGAGCTGGGCGAGAACGAGTACATCTTCGACATCCCGAACTTCCGCCAGCAGGGCGCCGACTTCGTGATGGACCAGATCTTCAAGATGACCGAGCGCCGGTTCCAGGTCGCGCGCCGTCTGATCAGGTCCAAGCCATGGGACTTCTTCATGATGGTCGAGATGGGCCTCGACCGGCTGCACCACTGCTTCTGGCAGTTCTTCGACCCGCGTCACCCGCTCTACGAGGCCGGCAACAGGTACGAGACCGCGTTCCACGACTACTACCGGTTCCTCGACCAGCAGATCGGCACGCTGCTCGAGGTGCTGCCCGAGGACGTCGTGACGATCGCGATGAGCGACCACGGCGCGCGTCCGATGATGGGCGGCCTCTGCTTCAACGACTGGCTGATCCAGGAGGGCTACCTGGTGCTGAAGGAGCCGGTCACCGAGATCACGCCGATCGCGCAGGCGCCGATCGACTGGAACCGTACCGTCGCGTGGGGCGACGGCGGCTACTACGGGCGCTGTTTCCTGAACATCAAGGGGCGCGAGCCGCACGGCATCCTCGAGCCGGCGCAGTACGAGACGCTCCGCAACGAGATGATCGCGAAGCTGGAGGCGTTGCCCGGTCCCGACGGGCAGCCGATGGGCACGAAGGTGCACAAGCCGCAGGACGTCTACACCGAGGTCCGCGGCGTCGCGCCCGACCTCATCGTGTACTTCGGCGACCTCGACTGGCGCTCGGTGGGCGCCGTGGGCAACCCCAGCATCTACACCTTCGAGAACGACACGGGCACCGACGGCGCCAACCACGACCGCACCGCGTTCTTCTCGATGGTCAACCTGCCGGGTCAGCGGACCGGCAAGGTCGACGGCATGAACCTGGTCGACGTCGGTCCGTCGGTCCTGTCCCTCTACGACATCGAGGCGCCGGCCGGCGCCGTCGGAAGGAGCTTCCTGAAGTGACCGAGCAACCACGGATCGAGCAACCAGGCTTCACCGTCTGGTTCACGGGCCTGTCGGGGTCCGGCAAGTCGACGATCGCCGAGATGCTGTACCACGAGTTCCAGTCGCGCGGGATGAAGACCGAGATCCTCGACGGTGACGAGGTGCGCAAGAACCTCTCCAAGGGGCTCGGCTTCTCGAAGGAGGACCGCGACACCAACATCATGCGGATCGGGTACGTGGCGAATCTGCTGACGCGCAACGGTGTCGCCACGATCTGCTGTCCGATCAGTCCCTACAAGGAGACCCGCGACGCGTGCCGCGAGCTGATCGGCGAGTTCGTCGAGGTGCACGTGCACGCGACCGTCGACGAGATCGCCGCGAACCGCGATCCGAAGGGCCTGTACAAGAAGGCGCTCGCGGGGGAGATCGCCGACTTCACCGGTGTCGACCCGAACGCTCCCTACGAGGCGCCCGAAGATCCCGAGATCCGCGTCGACACGCTCTCCCAGACGCCCGAGGAGTCGCTGCAGTACGTCCTGACGCGGCTGAAGGAACTCGGCCGCCTCGGCGACGATACGGTGCACATCACGGGCGATCGGGCGCACTCCGGGCTCACCGACCTTCGGGTGTCCGAGGCGGGGACCGTCGTCAAGGAGCACTGAGGCCCAGGAGACTGAGGCAAGGAGGGTGCCGAGCCGGTCACGGATCGCCGGTGCCGGCGATCCGCACCGCCAGTTCCAGGTGGCTCGCGAGGAAATGCGGTGCGAGGAAGCGTGAGCGCACCCGCAGCCGTGCCCCGTGTCCGATCTCGGCGGCGAGCTGGTCGTCGCGGACCAGCCGCGTGATCGCCTCCCCGAAGGCCTCGAGATCCGTGGGGTCGACGAGCAGCCCGCTGCGACCGTCCTCGATCACTCCTACGGCGGGATGCACACCGTCGGGTACGACGGGTCGCAACCGCCACGCGGCACCGGTGCCGCGGGGGCGTCGACGTCCTTCTGCGCGAGTCTCGATGGCCCGAAACGGGTCGAGCGCCCGTCCCGGGCACGCACCCCACAGCCCACGCCGCGCGGCCTTCGCGGCCTTCGCCGCCGACAGCAGCCGGTCGGCGTAGCGCGCCAGGTCACCGCCGTAGAAGTACGGCGCCGCCGCTCCCTCGCGGACGAGCGCGACGTTGACGTTCGTGCGCCACGCCGGAGGTAGCGAGCAGACGTCCGTAGCGGTCGATCTGGTCGAGGCTCGGGTCTGACTCCAGCCCGACGGCGCTCCTCTCCGGCACGAGGTGCAGCGAGCGCCTTCTCGCGCCGCGCGCGAGTAGCACTCGCCGAGGTGTCCAGCTCCGGCGTGTCGATCTGGACGAGACGGACGCGGCGGCCGTCGGCGAGGCGGACGGTGTCGCCGTCCGTCACGGAGGCGACGACGGCCGGGTTGACAGCGGCCGGAAGGGATGCGGCCGACCGGCCACGGCCGCTACGGCCGCGAGCACGATCACGAGCAGGAGTGGTCGCATCGCCTTCACGTCGGCGGTGCATCGTAGCCCCTTACGGCGTGTCCAGACGGGTCCAGGGCTAGGCTGCGGCATGAGAAGACGGCGGCTGCCACCGGTGCTCAGGGAGCGGGACTTCTCGCTCTACTGGCGCGCGATCGTCGCGACGGGCTTCGCAGGGCAGATGATGGCCGTCGCGGTCGGCTGGCAGGTCTACGCCATCAACGAGAGCGCGCTCGACCTGGGCCTGATCGGCCTCGCCCAGTTCCTGCCCTTGCCGCTGCTGGCGCTCCCAGCCGGCCACATCGCCGACCGGCTGCCACGGCGGCTCGTATACGCCGCCGCCATCGGCGTCGACATTCTCATTGCCGCTGCCTGCTCCTCGTCACCCTCGCGGGCGCGAGCTCGCTGTGGCCCTTCCTCGTGCTCGCGCTGGCCGCCGGGTGCGCCTCCGCCCTCGGCTGGCCCGCCGCCCGCTCGCTGCCGCCGACGCTCGTGCCTGCGGACCTGCTCGCAAGCGCGATGGCCCTGCGCGGAATCGCGTTTCAGGGCGCGACCATCGTCGGCCCCGCCGTCGGCGGGCTGCTCTTCGCCGCGCACGGGCGGCGAGGTCGTCTACGCGTCGCGGCGGTGCTCTTCGTCGCTCGCGCTCGTCAACGTCGTCCGCGTGACCGAACGGACGGAGGAGCGGCTTCCGCAGGCGATGAGCCGCGAGGCCCTCTTCGCAGGCGCCCGGTTCGTCCGCCGCACGCCGGTGCTGTTCGGCGCCATCAGCCTCGACCTCTTCGCCGTGCTCTTCGGCGGCGCGGTCGCGCTGCTGCCGCTGTTCGCGAAGAGCATCCTCGACGTGGGGCCGGTGGGCCTCGGCATCCTCCGCAGCGCGCCCGCGGTCGGCGCCCTCGTGGCGGGCATCATCCTCGCCCACCGGCCGATCCGCGGGAACGCCGGCCGGACGCTGTTCATCGTCGTGGCGGTCTTCGGCGCGTCGCACATCGTCTTCGGCCTGTCGAAGTCGTTCCCGCTCTCGTGCGCGGCGCTCGCCGTCGCCGGCTTCGCGGACATGTTCAGCATGAACATCCGCTCGATGACGGTCGCGCTCGCGACGCCCGACGAGCTGCGCGGCCGCGTGAACGCCGTCGAGATGGTGTTCATCTCGGGGTCGAACGAGCTCGGGGCGTTCGAGTCGGGCATCGCCGCCGCGCTGATCGGCGCCGTCCCGGCCGTCGTGCTCGGCGGCGTGGCCACGATCGGCATCGCGGTCATCTGGGCGCGGCTCTTCCCCGACCTCCGCGACGTCGACCGGCTCGAGCTCTACGCCCGGCCGCGGATCCGGAACGTGACTCGCGTCATGCGCCATTCTGGCGCGGTCGTGTGATCACCGCCGCCGGCGGAGCTGCGGCGTCTCCGACGTCTTCCCGATCTTTCCGCAGGCCGGGATCGTCTGGAAGGACCTCTATCCGACGAACTTCGTCGACCTCGACCCGGAGCCGGGTCTTCGCGATTACGCGTGCGGCAGCAGACGTACGACGGCCACACGGGTCCGACACGATCGTCCGCAGCTTCCGCGAGATGGACATCGGCGTGCCCGTCTTCGCCGCACTCGACGGCGAGGTCATCTCCGTGCAGGACGGCTTCTTCGACCGCGAGCACGGGCCGACGATCTCCCGCTTCGACAACCACGTCGTCCTCCAGCACGGCACGGGCCGGTTCACGATCTACGGGCACCTGCGGAAGGGGATCGCCTTGAGGCGCGGCGACCGCGTCGTCGCCGGCCAACAGCTCGGCTGGACCGCGTCGAGCGGTAACTCGACGTGGCCGCATCTCCACTTCACGTCGCAGGTCGACAGCCTCGTGGTCGAGCCCTTTGCCGGCCCGTGCCGCGAGGGCGAGAGCGGCTGGGCCGAGCAGGCGCCTGGCCGACGGAGCCGTACGCACGCGATCTCGCCATCAGCGCGAAGCCGTTCCGCGGCCGGGCGCTTCTCCCTGGGACGAGGCAGAGCGGACCGGGACGTTCGTGCGCGGGACGCGGCGCGTCTACCTGCGCATCGAGACTCGGAGCCATGTCGCCGACCACGCCGTCGAGGCGCGGCTCCTGCGGCCGGACGGCTCGGTCGCCGTCGACGACGCGTGGTCACTGCCCCCGTCCCGCCAGGGTCTGGGCGAGGCATATCGCTCCTACCGCGTCAACTTCAACTCGGTCGGCCGGTGGCGGCTCGAGGTCTGGCACGCGAGGCGCGTCGCCAAGGGGCCGATTCGCGTCGTCGCGACGAAAGGCCAGATCCGCAACCGGCCGCCCAACCGCATCGCAGGCGTCTCGCTCGTGCCCGAGCAGCCCGCGAAAAGCGACGTCGTCCAGTGCCGGTTGACGACGTCGCTTGTCACGGAGGACCCGGACTACGACATCGTGCGCTATCGCTACCGCTGGACGGTCGACGGGCGAGCCGTCCGGACCGTCACCAGCGCGGCGCTCTCGGATGTGCTGCGGCGGGGCATCGCGACGGCCGGGAGCCGCCTCGCCTGCTCGGTGACGCCGTCTGACGGACGGTTGTCCGGGCCGACTGCGACGGCCGTCGGCACCATACGGTCGTGACCCGGGTCGCGTCACTCGCAGTCGTCCTGCTCGGCGCCGCCGCGTTGGCGGGCTCGGCGGCTGGACGCCAGTCCGCGCTTCCCCGGGATGATGACCTCGAAGGCGCCGTGGCCGGCGAACTCCGCGCGCTTCTCCACGCGCGTCTGGACAAGATCCGGATGCCTGCGCTGAAGGCCGAAGGCCAGCGGCTGCACACCCACCAGCACCTCGACATCGTCGTCCGCGGTCGGGGCTACCCGGTGCCGGCGGGGATCGGCATCGACTACCACGAGCGCTTCATCTCGCCGCTTCACACGCACGACTTCGCGGGGATCATGCACGTCGAGTCGCCGACCGTCCGCAGGTTCACGCTTGGACAGTGGTTCGACGTCTGGGGCCTCCGCTTCTCGTCGACGTGCCTGGGCGCCTACTGCGCCAAGGGCAAGGAGCGCGTGTGGGTGTTCGTCAACGGCAAGCGCTGGCTCGGCAACCCGCGCCAGATCTCGCTCAAGCAGCACCAGGAGATCGTCGTCGCGTACGGGACGTTTGCCTCGATCCCGAAGCCGATCCCTTCGTCCTTCCCGTTCCCGCCGGGGCTCTAGAGCCGCTTACGGGACGCGCGACGCGTTCCAGGTGACGGACGGGGCCGTGCAGGTGGCGAGCTAGCCGACGGGCACTCACGTACACGGGCATCCGAGCGTGTCGGTGAGGGTGCCGGTGGCGGTTCGCCCGCAGAAGCGCCCGTCGATGCGGACGTTGTTCTCGTTCGTACCGGCGAGGCCGACCGCCGAAGACTCGAACGTCATGTTGCGGACCGAGACGATGCGGGCACGTTGCAGATTGGTTTGTTCCACCGTAGAGCGAGCCGACGATCGGAGGCTGGCACGTGAGGTTGATCGAGTTGACGTAGAGGTCGGGCAGCAGCGTGGAGCGGGAGGACTTCGAACGCGACCAGCTCGTTTTGCGACGTTACGCCCGCGTACTTGCCGGCGACGGCGTCGGCGGCGGGGGCGGGGGCGGCGGCGGGGGTGTCATTGCGTCGGGGTTGCGCCGGTCGATCTCGCAGTTCTCTGGTCACGACGTGCGAGTTATCGCCGTTCACGGTGTCGACGCCACTGCCGCAGTACACCGGGTCACGCCCGGCTCCGGGGACGATCAAGTCGTTGCCGCCCAAGCCGTAGAGGGTGTCGTTGCCCTGTTTGCCGTACAGGGAGTCGTTCCGCGACGTGCCGCGGATCGTGTCGTTGCCGTTGCTGCCGACGATGTGCGCCGCGGAGGCAGCGGCGACGACTACGAGGGCGAACGCCCAGGAACGAAGAGGAGTCGCCCGCGCCTCTCGAGCATGACGCGACACTAAGGTGTCGGCAGCGGCAAGTCAAGAGCCGACTACGGCTGGCGAGACGCGTTCCAGGTGACGTTCGGCGCCGTGCAGGAGATGACGACAAAGCCGAGATCGACGGAGAACGTCTCCTCGAACTTGCCTGAAGCCGTCGTCCCCGAGAAGCTGCCCGTCACTTTGATGGTGTCCGTGTAGGGCGTGCCCTCGATGACGCCCGAGTCGGAGAAGTCGATCACGAACGTCGAGTCGGACTTGATCGTGACCGGCTCTGTCGCCAGTGTCGTTCCGGGCGCGTTGAACGAGACGAGATCGGGCGGCTGACACGAGAGGTTGATGTCGCTCAAGCGGAAGTTCTTGAGCGACGGTGCCGCCGGCCAGGACTTCGAACGTCACCTTCTCGTTCTGCGACGTCGTGCCCGCGTACAGGCCCACGACAGCCGGGGCGGCGGAGGCGGCGGGGATGGAGGCGGCGGGGGCGGTGGTGGCGGTGGCGGCGGTGCGGCGGGGCCGGAGGAGGCGGGGGGATCGTTCGCTTCACGACCTCGCAGTCCTTCGAGATTCGGTCCCGGTAATCGGCGTTGACCGTGTCCCTGCCCTTGCCGCAGTACACCGTGTCCCGCCCCAGCACCGGGTACGAGCAGGTCGTTCCCGGCCGCGCCGTACAGCTTGTCGTTGCCCGCCACGCCGTACAGCTTGTCGTTGCCCCGTTTGCCGTACAGCTTGTCGGCTGCGGGGGTGCCGCGAAGCGTGTCGTTGCCGTTGCTACCGACGATGCGAGCCGCCGAGCCGGTCGCTGCAAACGCCAGCACGGCCGCAGCGCTTACTGCAAGAACGCGAGTGCGGCTCATGTGCCGATTGTTGCCCATTCTGAAGAAACGAGAAACGTTGGCCCTCTCAGAGCGGGAGCGTGAGGCTCTCGAGATCACGCGGGTAGTAGGTGACGAGCTCGACCCGTCGTCCGTGACGACGGCGGTGTCGGAGTGACGGAAGCCGCCGAGCTCGGGCGAGTAGAGGCCCGGCTCGACGGTGAACACCATGCCCGGGAAGGATCTCCGTCTCGTCTCCCGTGTCGAGGAACGGGCCCTCGTGGTAGCGGAGGCCGATCGCGTGCCCCGTGTGGTGACGCCAGTGCGGCATCAGGTCGTGCGCGTCGAAGTACGCCCGCACGGCGAGTCGACGTCGCAGCAGCGCGCGCCGGGCTTGATCGCGTCGAGCGCGAGGTCCTGGAGCGCCGACCATGTGGTCGAACATCCGCCGCTGATCGTCACTCGGATGGGCCGATCACCATCGTCCGCTCCAGCTCGGAGAGATAGCCCCACATCGCCGCGCTCGCGCCGGTGACAAGGACGTCTCCGGCCTGGAAGACGACGTTGTTCGCGAGCGCGTGCGGAATCGCGGCGCCGCGGCCGATCTGACCGCGATAGCCGGCGTGCGCCCCTGCGTGTGCGGGTTCTGGCCACGGTAGAGCGGCCCAAGCGTCTGGAGCATCGCCGTCGTCGCCTCGTCCGAGGCGCGTTGCGTCACCTCCGTCTCCGTGAGGCCAACCGCGTGTACTGCTGGAGGAGACGGTGCGCGAGGTTCCCCCACTTCGACGCTCTCGCGGATGAGGGCGATCTCCGCCTCGGACTTCACCGCCATCTGGGCCTCGACGAAAGCACGGCGACGCGGACGACCTCGGCGCCCGCCAGCTCCGAGAGGGCGGGCCCCGGTAGCCGAGGATCCACGGGTAGCCGTCCTGGTCCGCGCCCGATGCGACCCACGATGCCCATGTCGGTGAGCAGCTCGGCGAGAGCAGTCCTCCGCGCGTGGGATCCCGGAAACTCGTCGTAGTGCGCGATCCGCTCGATCCCGGTCGCGCTGCCGCGCGTGCTCCACTTCGAGGCGAGGCAAGAAGCATCGCCGGCTCGCCGCCCGGTCGACACGACGAACGCGATCGGCCGTTCCGTGGGATGAACGCGAAGCCGGCGTAGTAGAGGACGTAGTAGTTGTCGAACAGCACGGCGCCGGCGAGGTCTGCGGCGTCGAGGTGCTCGCGAAGGCGGGCTCGTCGCGCCGCGAACTCGGCGGACGTGATCGCGATCGATGGGAGCACAATGCGAACCCTAGTGCGTGAGGCAAGCATCGACCGGCTGGCCCTGACCGCCACCCTGCACTGTCTGACGGGGTGCGCGGTCGGCGAGGTGCTCGGCCTCGTCATCGCGAAGGCGCTCGGCTGGGGCGACGTTGCGTCGATCGCCCTCGCGGTGGTGCTCGCGTTTGTCTTCGGCTACGCGTTCACGTTCGTACCGTTGATTCGCGGCGGCCTCGCGGTGGGCGCTGCTGTCGGCATTGCGCTCGCGGCCGACACGCTCTCGATCACGGTGATGGAGATCGTCGACAATGCGATCATCGTCGCCGTGCCGGGAGCGATGGAGGCAGGGCTCGACTCGCTGCTCTTCTGGGCTCTCTGGCGATCGCGCTGGCCGTCGCCTTCTGCGCTGCGTACCCCGTCAACCGCTGGCTGATCGGACGTGGCCGCGGCCACGCACTCGTCCATGGCCACCACTAAGGACGTCGTCGTGGTCGGTGGCGGGGTGATGGGCCTCGCGTCTGCGTGGGCGCTCGCACGTGCCGGGCGCGACGTGACCGTGCTCGAGCAGTTCGAGGTCGGCCACCCGTTCGGGTCGAGTCACGGAGGCTCCCGCATCTTCCGCCTCGCCTACGACGAGCGGGAGTGGGTCGCGCTCGCCCAGGAGGCGCTCCCGCTCTGGCGTGAAGCTCGAGGAGGAGTCGGGCGAGCAATTGCTGTCGCTGACCGGGCTGCTCGACGCGCGCGGAGATAGTGCGCCGCTGCGGGCGGCGCTCGACGAACAGGCGGCCGAGTACGAAGTCCTCGATCCGGATGAGTCTGCGCGACGCTTCGGCATCACCGTCATGGGCAGCGTGGTGCTCGAGCTGCACGGTGGCACGGTGCGCGCCGATCGCTCGCTCACCGCGTTCCGCGCCCGCGTTCCCGTCGAGGAAGACGTCCGCGTGCTCGAGCTGGCGGAGGCCGGCGACGGCGTGCGCCTGGTGACGACCTCCGGCCCGATCGAAGCTCGCCTGGCGGTCGTCGCCGCCGGTGCCTGGGCGACCCCGCTACTCGCCGGAGCCGGCATCCAGCTCGACACGTTCGTGACTCGCGAGACCGTCGCCTACTTCGACCTGCCGGGATCGGACACGAAGCCGTCTCTGATCGACTGGCACGCGGGCACGGGGCGCCATGCCTACTCGCTGGCGAGCGGCGAAGGAGTCCTCAAGGTCGGTCTCCACCACACCGGCACGAACGTAGAGCCGGGAGGAACGGGCGAGCCCGACCTGCGGATCGTCGAGGCCATCTCCGAGTGGGTGGCAATGCGGTACCCGGCGGCGAATCCCGAACCGACGAGCGCCGAGACGTGCCTCTACACCTCTATCGAGGACGACCGGTTCGTGATCGAGCGCCACGGGCCGATCGTGGTCTGCTCCGCCTGCTCGGGCCACGGCTTCAAGTTCGCGCCGGCCGTGGGAGCGCGAGTCGCTGCGCTCGCCTGAGCGCGTCCCTATCCTTCTAGGCCATGAATCCGCGGAACATGAGCCTTCGGACGCGGTTCTTCCTGCTCGTCGCGCTGGGCTCGATCGTCACTGCCACGGCCGCATACGTGCTCCACTTCCGCTTCCTCGACAACCTCGAGCGGCAGACGATCGATCTCCGTTTCTCGCTGCGCGGCGACCAGGTGCCGCCCAAGGACGTCGTCATCGTGAAGGTCGACGACATCACGTTCAGCGAGCACAAGGAATGGCGCTGGCCATTCGACCGAAAGATCCACGCGGAGACGCTCGATCAAATTCGGAAGGGCAACGCGAAGGTGGTCACCTTCGACGTTCAGTTCGAGCGAGCTCGGTTCGGCGGCCGGAGACAACGCGCTCGGCTACGCATTCATCCGTAACCACGGTCGCACCGCCGTTGCGACCACCGAGGTCGAGGACGACGGCAGGCCGAATCTCTTCTTCGAGGAGGCGCTGCAGCAGCTCGGCGTGCGCGCGGGAAACGCGAATCTCCCGACCGACCCGGACGGCATCATCCGCCGTTTCGGCCACACGATCGAGAAGCTCGAGAGCTTTCGCGATCGTCGCGGCCGAGATCGCGATCGGCCGACCGATCACACGCGAAGAGATGGGTAGCGACCTGCAGTGGATCGACTACGCCGGCTCGCCCGGAACCGTGACGTCGTACTCCTACTCCCGCGTCCACGACGGGAAAGTGCCGCCGAGCGTCTTCAAGGACAAGGTCGTCGTGATCGGCGCGACGGCGCCGTCGCTGCAGGACATCCACGCCACGCCGACGGGCGCGGTCATGTCCGGGCCGGAGATCCAGGCGAACGCGATCGTCACGGCGCTCCGCGGCTTTCCGCTGCGCAGCCTGTCGGCGCGGCTGGAACATCGTCCTCATCGTCGTCCTCGGGCTGCTCGTCCCGCTGGTCAGCCTCGCGGCCGGCCCGCTGGTCGCAGTCGCCGTCGGCGTCGTCGGGTCGGGCTCTTCTCCTCGGCACGCAGCTGTCGTTCGAGCAGCGGCCGGACGTGTCGTCGTACGTCTATCCGACGGCGGCGCTGTCCATGGCCACCGTCGGCTCCGTCGGCGCCCACTACTCGCTCGCCGCGTTCGAGCGCGAGCGCGTGCGCGACGTCTTCTCGCGCTTCGTGCCCGAGCAGGTCGTCGACGAGGTGCTCGGCAGGCCGACGCGGACCTCCGCCTCCACGGCAAGGAGCTGGTCGACGACGGTCGATGTTCTCCGACCTGCGCGGCTTCACGTCGAGCGCCGAGGACATGCCGGCCGAGAGCGTGATCACGGTGCTCAACTACTACCTCCACGAGATGAGCGAGGCGATCCTCGCCCACGGCGGCACGCTCGTCTGCTACATGGGCGACGGCATCTACGCGATCTTCGGGGCGCCGCTCGAGCAGGAGGACCACGCCGACCGCGCGCTCGCTGCCGCGCGCGAGATGCTCGCTGGAGCGCCTGCCGAAGTTCAACGGGTGGATGCGCGAGCAGGGCTACGGCGAGCGGGTACTTCATGGGCATCGGCCTCAACTCCGGGCCGGTCATGACCGGCAACGTCGGCCACGAGCGACGGATGGACTACACGGCGTCGGCGACGTCGTGAACACGGCCTCGCGCATCGAGGGCATGACGAAGGGCACGCCGTATCTCGGTGCTCATCGCCGAGTCGACGATCGAGATGATGACGAGCGGCCGACGGACCTCGTCGTACTACGACGAGCTCGAGATCCGCGGGCGCATCGCGAAGCTCAAGCTCTGGGCGCTCGACATCCGCAAGCCCGACGATGCGCCGGATCGCCGCGGCGCGCGCCAAGGAGGCGAAGGAGGACAGGCGGAGAGTGCAGCGCCGCGGCGCGGTCTGGCCGGTTAGGCGCCTCCTAGGCAAGACAGCGACTCGTTGGCGCCGCTGACGGAGAGCCCCGGCTCCGTCCCGCCGCCGATGACGTAGACGCGGCCGGCGATCGCAGCGACACCGACGCCGTGGCGTGACGTCGGCAGATCGGCGAGGCGGCGCCAGCGCTTCGTCGTGACGTTGTAGCCGTACACGGAGCCGATCGTTCCCTGCGGCTCCTCGCCGCCCACGGAGACGACGAGCCCCTTCGCGAACGCCGCTCCCGTGCCCCCTCGCGGGTCCGGCACCGGCGTCAGCTTTGTCCAGCGCTTCGTGGCCGGGGAGTACGACTCGAAGGCGCGAAGGTTCGTGTCGATGCCCGCGAGTCGGCCGGCGACCGCGTACACCCTGCCTGCCGCCGCGGTCACCGCGAGGTGCTCGCGCGGGGTCGGACCGGGGATCGACGCCCAGCGGCCGGTCTTCAGGTCGAGAGCGAAAGCTCGTCGGCCAGCCCGTTCGGCCCGACGCCACCGACGACGTAGAGCTTGCCGGCCGACGATCGCCGCACCGGCGGCCCCGCGCGCCGCCGGGCATCGGCGCGAGGCCGCGCCAGCGATCGCCGTCGAAGACGTAGGCCGAGCGCAGGCCGGACTCCCGGCCCGCCGTAGCCGCCGACGACGTAGAGCTTCCCGCCGGCGGAGGCCGCCGCGGCGTGGTTGACGCCGACCGGCAGGTCGGGCAGCCGGCTCCAGTCGTCGGTGGCCGGGTCGTAGAGATCGACGTCGTCCGTGGACGACTTCGTCGGCGAGGTACCCGCCGACGACCGCGATGTCGCCGCGGAACGGCGCGGCGGCGACCTCGGTCCGCGGCACGGGCAGCGGCGCGTGCGGCTCCCAGGCGGCCCCGCCGAGCGCGACGACGAGCGCCGCTACCGAAGAAGAACTGCTGCCATGCTTCCCACCAGTTGTCAGCTCGTAGACGTGATCGTCCGCTCGCCGGCGAGCTCGACGCCGGGCTTCCGCGTGTACTCGTCGAGCGCGGCCGTCCGTCGTGAACTCGACCTCGATCGTGCAGGGACTGCCCGGGTCGTACGGCGGCACCGCCTCGAGATTCGCCAGTGCGCGCTTCGCTCCGGCCTCGATCAGCTCGCGGGCACGCTGCGGCGGGAGCTGGCGCGCGCTGAACTGGCCGAGCCCGTTCTTGACCGCGACCGTGGTCAGGCCGTCGCCGAGCAGCTCGGTCGCCTCTCCGGCACACCGCCTCGTCGCCCGTGACGAGCAGCACCGGACAGCCCCAGTTCCCGCACAGCGCGGCGTTGATCCCCGTCTCGCCGACGAGCGTGCCGTTGAAGGAGAGGTTCTGCCAGGACTGGCCCGAGACCGTGTGGTTCATGACGCCGTCGCGCGTGCCCGCGCGCGCGTGCATGCCGACGAAGAGCGCGGCGTCGCAACCCTGCTCGAGGAACTCCGTGTACTCCGTCCACTCCTGCTGCACGACGAACTCGCACGCCGGATCGAGCAGTCCGGGATGAGCGAGTTGAAGCTCCAGCCCCTCGCCGGCGCCGTGGCAGTCCATGACGACGATCTCCGTCGCGCCGGCCGCCTTCGCGCCGCGGATGGCGGCGTTGATCTCTTCGGTGTAGAGCCGGCGGCCCTCCTCGTACATCGGGTCGCCGCCCGTCGTCTGCTCCCACTTGACGATGCCGGCGACGCCCTCCATGTCGCTGATGATGTGGACCTTCACTGCTCTCCCCCTTGCCTCGCTGCTTTCGCTCGGGACATGATCTCCTCGACGATCGCCGTCTTCGCGTCCGCGTACTGCTGCACGTACTTCCAGTCGCGGGCCGCCAGCTCCCGCTTGGCGGCGCGTAGCGCTCTCGGTCGGCGTCGTACCCGCGCAGCCAGTCGCGGAACAGGACCATGCGCTCCGTCTCCTCGCAGCCGGCCGTGAAGACGTGGAGGTTGACGTTCGTGTCGGGCCCCTTGAACAGCCGGTGCTCGCACCAGTCCGTCTCGCGGAACCGCAGCACGTAGTCCGGCCGCCTCGAGGTCGGGCATATACGCGTCCTCGTCAGCGGCGTCGGCCACCTCGAGCACGATGTCGATGATCGGCTTCGCGGGGAGACTCGGCACCGACGTCGAGCCCGCGTGCTCGACCCGGACGACCCGGTCGCCGAGCGCCGCTCGCGGACGCACGTCCTCGCGCTCGTACAGCTCCGGCCACGCCGAGTCGTAGTCTGCGATCTCGATCGGCGGTCGAGCCGTCTCGGCGGCGCACCCACGCGCCTTGGCCAGCCTCTCTCGTAGGCCGCGCACGTCCTCCGGGTCGACGCTCGACCATCGCCGACGACCTCGCCGCGTGAGCTCTCGACGAGCACAGTACCGAGATCGACCTCGACGAAACGGCGCGAGCGCCGCCCGCAGCGGGCGAGGGTTGCCGTCCTCGGACTTCAGGGCGTAGCCGGTGCCGTCCGGCGCGATTGCGCAGAGCAGGCCCTCGGCGCCGCCTTTCGCCACCCAACCGGGCCCTTCGGACATGAGATCGGTGTCGAGCGAGCCCTCGCCGCCGACGAGCTCCGGGCGCGCGCGCATGGCGGCGAGCATCCGCTCGGCGCCGTCGATCTCGGGCAGCCGGGCGAACGCGCGCGGCCATCCGCTCGAGCGAGATGGCGAAGGTGACCACGCCGCAGCCGTCGATCGCCGTCGGCAGGTCCTCTGATGCGAGCACCGGCGACACCGGCCACCTCGTCCACGAGCGTCCCGCTGCAGCGGGTGGTCGGCGCGGCCGGTAGCCCGCCGTCTCCCAGCCGCGCGCCTGGCACACGGCGAGAAAGCCGGCGTGCTTGCCCGGAGCAGTTGTGGTGGATCGGCGCCGGGCGCGCGGCCCTCCTGCTCGCCGCACTCGAGGTCGTCCTCCGTCGCCGGAGCCTGCGCGAGCAGGCTGCGCACGGCTGCGATCTGCGCGGGCTCGGCCCGATGGGACGCGCACGCGATCGCGATCTCGGCGTCTGCGAGGTCGGGCCGCGAGCGGACGAGCGGCAGCGCCTGGATCGGCTTCGCGCTCGAGCGGAGAAAGCAGACGAGATCGCGGGATCGCCTGCGACCGCGACGACTCGCCGTCGCGGACGGCGACGGCGTGGACGCGGTGCCGCGCCTCGACGGTGCCCCCACGGCGCGACGGATACGCTGATCGCCTCGATGGCGACGGAGACTAAATCGCTCTGGCCGCGAGGAGGGCTCTGGCGTCACGGCGACTTCCTGAAGCTCTGGTCCGGCCAGACGGTCAGCCAGGTCGGCTCGCAGGTGTCGGCCCTGGCGCTGCCGCTGGCTGCGGTGCTCGTGCTCGACGCGAGCGCGTTCGAGGTGGCGCTGCTGGGAACCGTCGAGTTCCTGCCCTTCCTGCTCTTCGCGCTGCCGGCCGGCGTCTGGGTCGACCGGCTGCGGCGGCGCCCGATCCTCATCGTCACGGACCTCGGCCGCGGGCTGTTCCTCGCCTCGATCCCGGTCGCGTACCTCTTCGACGCGCTGACGATCTGGCAGCTGTACGTCGTCGGCTTCCTCGTCGGCATCTGCACGGTCTTCTTCGACGTCTCGTACCAGTCGTACCTGCCTTCGCTCGTCCGCAAGGACCAGCTCGTGGAGGGGAACTCGCTGCTCGAGGTGTCGCGCAACGCGGCCCAGATCGGCGGGCCTGGCATGGCCGGGACTGCTCGTCGGCGCCATCACGGCCCCGTACGCGATCCTCCTCGACGCCGTCAGCTTCCTCGGCTCCGCCGGCCTTGCTCGGCGCGATTCGCACCGAGGAAGAGCCAGCGCCGGTGACCGAGAAGCCGAGCATGTGGGGCGAGCTGCGCGAAGGGCTCGAGTACCTCGTCCGGCATCGCTACTGGCGGCCGATCTCGATCACGACCGCGAGCTCGAACTTCTTCTGGACGATGTGCGGCTCGATCATCATCGTCTACGCCGTGCGCGAGCTCGACCTGTCGGCCGGCGGTGATCGGGTTGACGTTCTCGCTGGGCAGCATCGGCGGGCTGCTCGGCGCGTTCATCGGCAGGCCCGTGTCGACGCGGCTCGGCGTCGGCCCGACGATCGTCGCCTCGGCGGTCCTGTTCGGCCCCGCCCTGATGCTCGTGCCGCTGGCCCCGCAGTCCTTCCCGATCCCGCTGCTCGTCGCGTCGTTCGTCCTCGCGGGAGCCGGGGCCGTGCTCTACAACATCAGCGCCATCAGCCTCATGCAGACGCTCACGCCCGAACGGTTGCTCGGCCGGCTCAACGCCTCGCGCCGCTTCATCGTCTGGGGCACGATCCCGCTCGGATCGCTCGTCGGCGGCGCCCTCGCCTCGGTGATCGGCCTGCACGCGACGTTGTGGGTGGGAGCGATCGGCGCATCCGTCTGCTTCCTGCCGGTCGCGCTGTCGCCGCTCCGTCACATCCACGACATGCCGACCGAGTCCGAGGAGGATCCCGTCGGTGCCGCTCGGTCCGCCCGGGACGGCGAGCGCGACTGCCGATGCCTGAGCTACCGGAGATCGAGGCGTGGGTGCGCGAGCTCGACCCGCTCGTGTCCGCTCACGCGATCGAGCAGGCCGGGCCCGCGCACATCGCGACGCTGAAGACGTTCGACCCGCCGCTCTCGGCTCTCGACGGCAGACGGTTGGAGGGTGCGGAGCGGCGCGGCAAGAACCTTCTGTTCCCCGTCGACGGCGACGACCTCGTCCTGCGCGTCCACCTGATGAGCGCCGGGCGGCTGCGCTTCCTCACGGCGAGCGCGAAGAAGCCGAAGGCGCCGATGTTCCGCCTGCGCTTCGAGGGCGGCGCCGAGCTCGTGCTGACCGAGGGCGGGAAGAAGAAGCGCGCCGGGGTCTGGCTCGTCACGCCGGATGCCCTGGACGAGGCTCTTGCGCACCTGGGACCGGATGCGCTCGAGCTCGACGCGGCGTCGCTCGCGCGAGATCCTCGGCCGCGAGCGCCGCCAGCTCCATCCGCTGCTGCGCGACCAGCGCGCGATCGCCGGCATCGGCCGGGCCCACGCGAACGAGATCCTGCTGCGGGCCCGGCTCTCGCCGTTCAAGGCGTCGACCGAGCTGAGCGAGGAGGAGCTGGAGCGGCTCGCGGAGGCGATCCGAGTCGACCTGTCGCGTGCGCTCGAGCTCCGGCGAGCAGGGCAAGGACGACAAGGCCGTGTACCGCGTCCACAACCGCCTCGGCGAGCCGTGCCCGGAGTGCGGGACGCCGATCGCGCGGGTCGACTACGAGGAGCACACGGTCTACTACTGCCCGAACTGCCAGACCGGCGGCCGCGTGCTCAAGGACCGCCGGCTCTCCAGGCTCCTCCGCTAGGCGGCATTCGACGAGCGTCGCTCGACGGGATGCGACGTCCCGCCGGCATGGTCAAGTCGTGCTCGAGCTCCGGGGATGACGACGATCTCGACCTGCGTCGCGCGCCGGCGCGCGACGGCATGCGGACGCTCGGCTCGAGCCGGCGTCCAGGATCTCGACGTCGACCGTAGAAGAGGAGCGTCGGCACTGCCGAACACGAGCGAAGATCTCCGGGCTGGAGGGTCGAAGTGCCATCGTCCTCGATCCAGAGTAGCGACGGCCGAGCCTTCGCTCGTGCGATGGAAGCCCCGGCGGAAGCCGATCGCATGCGCACCACGGCGTCGCGTCGATGCAGGCCTAGCAGCTCGCAGCTCGCTGACGTTCTCGACAATCTCCCGCG
The DNA here is from genome assembly GCA_963734685.1 of uncultured Actinomycetes bacterium. GTDB lineage: Bacteria > Actinomycetota > UBA4738 > UBA4738 > HRBIN12 > JAOUEA01. Next base: position 310,629 of record CAVTIC010000002.1, read on the forward strand.
CAGGAGGAGGCGGATGTACCCAGTCATCGAATCGCCGTCACGGAGGTCGAGCTCGATCGACCGTCCTGTCCGTAGCCGGAGAGCGAGGAGCTGACCGACTCGACCGACGTGCAGCGATCGTGATCGCGACGGGCGCGCTCCATCGAGGAACGATCAGGATCGAGAACGTCAACGTCGTCCGACGCAGCCGCGGCGAGAGGCCCGATCCACGCTGCCCTGGCTGATTCCCCAGAGGCCGATCCGCTTTCGCGTCGATGAGCGACCCATCGACCGCGCAGCGCGTCCTCGACGCTGGAGCTCGAAGCAGGCCACGTAGGTCACGCTCGCGGCGTCGATTCGACCCTCGCCGCGGCGGTCGAAAGCTGACGACGCCGACGCCGTGGCCGGGAGCAACTGCATGAAGGTGGGTGTACGAAGGGCCGTCGCGCGTCCCTTCGCTGCTCCGTGCAGTGCGACAGCGCGATCGCCATGCCGAGCGAATAGCTCGCTGCAACGCGTGAATCCGTCTCGGTCGATCCGCAGCTCGTCCACTCGCTGCTCGACGATGGCAGACCAACGGCGTCCGGTGGGCACGACGCGGACGTCTGTGTCGACGTTCGTGCCGTCGCGCGCGCAGCGGCGCGCGCTAGCGTGTCCGCGTGAGCGACGAGCGACGAGACCGGGCTCACCGACGACCTCCAGGCTTCCGACGCCGGACGTGCGCCTGGGCCTCTCGCGCGCCGGCGTCACCGGCGTCTCGAAGGCCGTGCGCATCGCCGGCAAGGAGTCGGAGACGGTGATGGCCGCGACGATCGACTGCACCGTCGACCTCGCCGCCGACCAGAAGGGCGTCCACATGTCGCGCTTCCCCGAGCTCTTCGACGAGGCGATCGACTCGGTGGTCTTCGAGGAGGCGCTGCTCGTCGAGGTGCTCGCCGAGCACATCGCCAGCCGCATCGTCGAGCGGCAGGAGGCGTTGCGCGCCGAGGTGACGATCCGCGCGCTGTGGCCGATCCGCCGCGAGACGCCCGTCACACGGCTGGCGACGCAGGAGATGGTGACGCTGATCGGCGTCGCGGCCGCGTCGCCCGAGCGGACGCGCCGCGTCGTCGGCGTGGAAGCGACCGGCATCAACGCCTGCCCGTGCGCGCAGGGCCTCGTGCGCGGCCGCGCCACCGAGCGCCTGCTCGAGGCCGGGTTCGGCGAGGACGACGTCGAGCGCATCCTCGAGCTCGTGCCGCTCGCGACCCACAACCAGCGCGGGCGCGGAACGCTGCTCGTCGGCACCGAGAGCCCCGTGGACGCCGTCGACCTCGTCGACATCGTGGAGCGGTCGATGAGCGCGCCCGTCTACGAGCTGCTGAAGCGGCCGGACGAGCTGTTCGTCGTCGAGCATGCGCACCTCCGGCCGCGCTTCGTCGAGGACTCGGTGCGCATCGCGCTGCAGGAGACGCTCTCCGCGTACCCCAAGCTCGACGACGACGACTTCGTCTTCTCGCGGCAGGTCAACCTCGAGACGATCCACGACCACGACGTGCTCGCCGAGCGGGCGGGGACGGTCGGAGAGTTGCGCGCCGAGCTCGAGTCCGGCGCCGCGGGCGGGACGCAGACGGAGCTCGCGGAGTGGCTGCGGTCGTAGCGCCGCCCGAGACGCGCGAGCGCGAGTCGATCGGAGGCGGCACGGGGTCTCGGCTCGCCGTGGAACGTCATCGTCCTCAACGACAACCACAACACGTTCGAAGGCGTGGCCGCCGCGCTCTCCCGCGTCCTGCCGGGCGTCTCGTACGAGCAGGGCCTTCGGCTCGCCGACAGGATTCACAACACGGGCCAGGCCATCGTCTGGTCCGGCCACCGCGAGCAGGCCGAGCTCTACTGGACGGGGCTCAAGGACTCCGGCCTGACGATGGCGCCGCTCGAGCAGTAACCGCGCGCAGCTGCTCCCGCCACGGCCTCGCGCGGGTCTCGGTGCCTGCAAAGAGCCGGCGGACGTTCTGGCGGTGCAGCGACGATTACCGCCGCGGCAGCCGCGCCGCCGAAGGCGATCACCGGCCACGGCTCGCCCAGCCCCCAGGCGAGGAGCGGCAGCGAGGCCGCGGAGATAATCGACGCGACGGATGCGTAGCGGGTGACGGCGAAGACGACGATCCAGACGCCGGCCGCGATCAGCCCCACGATCGGCGCCACGCCGAGGATCGTGCCGCCCGCCGTCGCTACGGCCTTGCCGCCCTTCGCGAAGCCGAGGAAGAGCGGCCGGGCATGCCCGACCATCGCCGCGCCGCCCGTCAGCACTCCGGCGAGCGAGCCGGCGACCTGCGTGGCGACGAGCGCCGGCACGAGCCCCTTGGCGAGGTCGAAGAGCATGACCGCGCACGCCGTAGCGCCAGCCGAACGCGCGCCAGACGTTCGACGCGCCGATGTTGCCGCTGCCGACCGTGCGGATGTCGACGTGCTTCGTCGCGCGCACGAGCCAGTACCCGAAGGGCACCGACCCGACGAGGTAGCCCGCGGCGACGAAGAGCGCCGTCGTCATCGTCAGAGCTCTACGGCCGGATGCCGTACGCCTCGATCCAGCCGTTGACGACCGTCCAGTCGAGGTTGTCGAAGAACGCGTCGATGTACGCCCCGCGGTCGGTCTGGTAGTCGAGGAAGTACGCGTGCTCGTAGACGTCGAGCGCGACGAGCGGCGACGCGTTCCAGATCGGGAACGTGTTCTGGGCGTCGCCGACGTAGTTGAAGAGCCGGCCCTCGTCCCAGTCGTAGGCCGTCCAGGCCCAGCCGCGGCCGGCCATGCCGGTCGCCGTGAGATCCGTGCGCCAGGCGTCGATCGAGCCGAAGTCGCGCCGGACGAGCGTGCCGATCGGGCCCTCGGGTGGCCCGCCGTCGCCGCCCAGGTGCGCGAAGTAGATCTCGTGGTTCTTGACGCCGCCGACGGCGAACGTGAGGTCGACCTTGAGCGCGCGGATGTCCGAGTAGACCTGGTTCGCGGCCGACATGTCGATCTCGCCGAGCTTGCCGAGGATCTCGTTTCGCTTCGCCACGTAGCCCTGGTAGAGCTTGTAGTGGGCCTCGATCGTCTGGCGGGAGATCCCGTCCAGCTCGAGCAGCCGGGGGTCGAGCTCGCGGGCCCCGATCTCCACAGCGTTGTATGCCAGCGTCGCCATGCGCGTCCTCTCCGTCAGTCGTAAGGGTTGCGCGGAGGATAACGCGGTGCCGCGCGCGTGCCGGTTCGGACATGTCCGTGGACTGAGTTCCGTCACAGAGACGATGCGAAGGTGTCGCATGCCAATGGCCTCGATTTGCAGGCACAACCACTCCGGACATGCCCAACGCGGCACGACCGGGGTCTGACCCCGGACATGGCGTGCTTGGACGGGTGGCGCTGGCTACGGAGCCACGCGGTCGTTCGCGACGAACGCAGCGTGCGTGACCGGCATCTTCTCGGCCAGGAACGTCTCGACGGCCTCGGCGTAGCGGCGGATCTCGCGCTGCGCGGTCTCCGCAGCCCGCAGCGAGACGAAGTTCATGAGCGCCCGCGCGTTGACCGTCCAGTAGAACTCGGTGTAGGCGCCGACGGGCATCACCGAGCGGGCCAGCTCGCGCGCCACGCCCAGCTCGACGAGCCGCTCGTACGTCTCGAACGCCTGGTCGTAGACGGCCTGCAGCTCCTCGCGCGTCTGCTCGGCCAGCTCGGCATCGACCGGCTCGAAGGAGTACGCGCCCGGCTTGCCCACCTGCGACCTGACGTCGTCGGCGTCGGGCACGTAGAAGTCGTTCGTCGCCTTCGCGTACCGCATCGAGAACTCGTTGAACGAGCCCACGCGATGCCGCATCCACTCCCGTACGACGAAGATCGGCGCGCGGATGTGGAAGCGGAACGCGTTGTGCTCGAAGGGCGTCCCGTGCCGGTCGCGCATGAGAAAGCGGACGAGCCCCTCGTCGGACTCGTCCATCTCCTCCTTGCGGCGGCCGAAGCTGACGCGCGCCGAGTTGACGACGGACAGGTCGCTGGCCATCGCATCGTCGAGCCGGACGAAGCCGTGGTCGAGCACGGCGATCGCGCCGTCGGGGATCACGCGCTGCTCGGCCGTGGCCACGCGGCCACTGTAGCGACCGGACCTGTCGAGCCTGAGCCTAGAACGTGACTTCTTCGATGACCTCGTAGAAGCCGTCGGTGCCGACCGACTCGACGTGCGGCGCCATCGCCGCCGTCGCGGGCCTCCGCGGAATCCTCCGCAGGCTTCATCTCCTGCACCTGCTCGGCCGACGCTTCGATGATGCCGAAGGCGACGATCTCGTCCGGATCGTTGACGCTACGGCAGATGTACGCCGTGACACCCGACGGCGGGTCACCGCGTCTCCCATGCCTGCCGCCAGTCGTCGTACGAGCCGGGCTTGAGCTTCCTCGCGGTGAGTGCGACCCACTTCGCCATGCCGTCCTCCTTCGTCGGGGTTCGGGCTCGAGCCTTACTTCAGGTAGCGATCGAACCAGTCGAGGACGATCTCGAGGCGCGTCACGCGGTGGAACGGAGACCCTGAGCGCGTGAGCTCGTGGCTCTCCGCGGGGAAGCGCACGAACTCCACCTCGCGGCCGAGCAGGCGGAGGATCGTGAACAGGTGCTCTGCCTGCTCGATCGGGCAGCGGAGGTCGTTCTCGGAATGGAGGATGAGCAGCGGCGTCGTGATCTTGTCCGCGTACGTCGTGGGCGACTGTGCGAGGTACGGCTCGACGTCCTCGAACGGCCACACGCCCGTGTACGCACGATGGAACCACCCGAAGTCCGCCGAGCCGAACTCGGAGAACATGTTGTTGACGGCGCGCTCGGAGCACCCCGCCCTGAAGCGATCGGTGTGGCTGACGATCCACGTCGTCATGTAGCCGCCGTACGAGCCGCCAATCACGCCCAGCCGGTCGGGGTCGATGAAGTCGAACTGCTGGAGCGCCGTGTCGACGACCGCCATCAGGTCGTCGTAGTCGACCGATCCCCAGCCGGGACCGCCGTCGACGGGCCCGCGGATGGCACGTCCCCACTCCTCCGAGTAGCCGGAGGAGCCGCGCGGGTTCGAGTAGACGACGACGTAGCCCGCCCGCGCATAGGCCTGGAACTCGTCGAAGTGCTTGTTCCCGTACTGCGAGAACGGGCCGCCGTGGATGTTGAGCAGCAGCGGATAGCGCTTGCCCGCCTCGAAGTCGTGCGGCCGCACGAGCCACGCCTCGACCTCTGCGCCGTCGGGCGACGTGGCCACGAAGCGCTCCGACGGCTGGCACGGCGCCTGCTCGCAGAACGCCTTGCTCACCTCGGTCAGGCGGCGATCGCCCGCGTAGATCTCGCTCGGTGTCGTCGGCGTCGACGCCGCGTGCACGACCGTCCCGCCGACCGCATCGAAGCTGTTCACCCAGAGCTCGCCGTCGACGACCGGCTCGACTGTCGCCGCCGGCCGCCGGGCATGCGCCGGACGTGGACGTTGCCGTGATCCTCGACCGCGAAGAGGATCGAGTCGCCGTCCCAGATCGGCTCGCGGACGGACGGGAAGGGACCGCACTGGCGGTCGAGCTCCTCGGTCAGCACGCGCCGCTCGCCGGTCGCGGCATCGACGACGGCAATGCGATCGTTGCGCGGCCGATCGAAGCCGCCGGGGCTCCAGTTGCAGGCGATCGACGAGCCGTCGGGCGACCACGAGGGCAGGTCGTAGAGGTCGTCGTCTTGCGTCAGGCGCTGGGCTTCGCCGCCGCCGGCGTCGACGACCCAGATCGCCTGTCGCAGCTGCACGTCCCAGTCGTCGTCCCGAGCCGAGCAGAACGCGATCTCGACGAGTCGGGCGACCAGGTCGGCGCGTCGTCCTCGTAGTCGCCGTCGGTCAGCTGCTCCGCGGGCGACGATCCGTCGGCCGGGACGACGAAGACGTGCGTCCGCCGGTCTCCCGTCCAGCCGACCGAGTCGAGCTTGTAGCGGTGGCGCGTGAAGCGCCGCGGCAGGCGCTTCTTCTCGTCCTCCTCCTCGTACGCCTCGTCGGGCACCCGCGCCGTGAAGGCGAGGCGCGTGCCGTCCGGCGACCAGACGGGCTGCGCAACGTCCTCCTTCAGCTCGGTGAGACAGGTCGGCTCGCCACCCTCGAGCGGCAGCACGTAGAGCTGCTTCTGGTCGCCGTCCCGGTTGGACGTGAAGGCGAGACGCGTGCCGTCGGGAGACCAGCGAGGCGCGCTGTCGGACTTCTTGCCCGCAGTCAGCTGCCTCGGAGGCGACGAGCCGTCGACGGCGGCCAGCCAGATCGCGCCGCGATAGGCGTTCTCCTCGCGGTCGATCGATGCTGACGACGTACGCGACGGTCTTGCCGTCCGGAGAGACACGCGGCTCGGACGCCCACGTGAGGTCGTAGAGATCTTCGGGCCGCACGAAGCGCTAGGCCGTCGCCGGGACGGCGCCGACCTGCTGCATGAGGCCGAGCGCATTCCATTCCGTGCGGTCCTCGACAACCTTGCCGTCGACGATCCGCGCGATCGAGATCCCGGTCGTCTCCACGGACTTGCCCGACGGCGGAATGCCGAACAGCTCACCGTCATGCGTTCCGCGTGCAGTCCAGTGCGTGACGACGTATTCGCCTTCTGCAATCTGCTGGTCGACGGTGAGCTGGAGGTCCGAGAACGCCGCCCGGTAGCCCGCAGCCTGCTGCCTTCACTGCCTCGGGGCCTCGCATCGGCTCGGGCAGAGCCGGGTCGTGGCCGACGTAGTCGGGGCTCATGACCTCGTCGAGGATGTCGTAGTTCCCGGTCGAGTAGACCTCGAAGCCACGCGCAGCGATCGCCTTGTTCTCCTCCGACATGCTCTCCTCCTTGGATCGGTTGTCGGCGCGAGTCTAAGGCACCTTCGCTACGAGAACGAGCCGCGTCTCCCGCGGAGAGCTCGCTCGCGGTCCCAGCCGCCGAAGCACTCGACCCGGTCGAAGCCGGCCTCCTCGACGAGGCGCACGAGCTCGGTCGCCGTGTAGACGCGAAAGCGGTACGTGATGCGACTCGCGGCTGCCGCCGGCCTCCACGAGCGAGTGCATCGTCTCGATCTCACCCGCGAGCGTAGTCGAACGTGCGCTCCTCCAGCAGCAGGTCGCCGTCGGGAAGCGGAGTCCCAGCCGCGCTGCTGGAAGATGTGCATCAGCGCGGTCGCGGTGCATCGTCTCCACGACGAGCGCGCCACCCGGCCGCAGCACGCGCCGGAGCTCCGCCGAGCGTCCGGCGGTCACCCTCCTCGCCGCGGTAGCCGAGCAGCCGAGAAGAGGTTGAGCGCGGCGTCGAAGCTCGCGTCGCTCGAACGGCAGCTCGCGGTGGTCGGCCTGCACCCACTGCGGCCACTCTCCCTCACCCGCGCGCCGCCGCGCCTCGTCGAGCAGGACCGGAGAGCGGTCGACGCCGACGACGCGGTAGCCGGCGCGGGCGAGGACGATCGAGTGGCGCCCGTAGCCGCACGGCGCGTCGAGCACGTCCGCGCCCGGCTCGACGCCGGCCAGCGCGACCGCGCCGAGCGCCTCCTCCTCGTCGTCGACGCCTCGGTCGAGCCGCGCGTACGTCCGCAGGTAGAGCTCGTCGAACAGCGTGTCCCAGTGATCGCGTTCCACGGAGGGAGCTTAGGGTTGACCGATGAATTTCGGGGTAGGCACGAGTCGTACCGTGTGACGACCATCTCCCGAGGAGGACTCAGATGCCCACACCAACGCTTGTCATCGGAGCACCCTGCTGGATCGACCTCTTCTCGTCGGACACCGAGAAGGCGAAAGAGTTCTACGGCGGGCTCTTCGGCTGGACGACCGAGACGCAGAGAGAGGAGTTCGGCGGCTACTTCACGTTTCTGAAGGACGGCAAGCACGTCGGCGGCTGCATGGCGAACGACGGCCAGCAGGGCATGCCGGACGCGTGGACCACGTACCTGACGACCGACGACGTCGAGCGAACCGCCGCCGACGCGAAGGCGAAGGGCGGCCAGGTGCACCTGGAGCCGATGCAGGTCGCGGAGAACGGCTCGTTCGCGATCATCGGCGACCCGGGCGGCGCCGGCATCGGCGCGTGGCAGCCGGACCAGGTCACGGGCTTCGAGATCTGGAACGAGCCCGGCGCGCCCAGGTGGTTCGAGCTGCACACGCAGAGCTACGACGCCACCGTCGACTTCTACCGTGACGTGTTCGGCTGGAACACGAACACGTACAGCGACACGCCCGAGTTCCGCTACACGACGCTTCGCTCCGGCGCTGACGACCTCGCCGGGATCATGGACGCGTCGCAGCTGTCTGAGGGCGCGGCACCCGGTTGGACGATCTACTTCGGCGTCGAGGACACGGACGCCGCCCTCGAGCGGGTCGTCGAGCTCGGCGGCAAGGTCACGCAGGAGGCCAAGGACACGCCCTGGGGTCGCCTGGCACAGGCTGCAGACCCGACCGGCACGGCGTTCAAGCTGATGGCGAGCGCCTAACGAGCGATCAGCCGAGGAGCGTGAGCGTGTAGTCGGCGCAGGCGTCGCCGTTGAAGCCGAAGAGCAGCACGCGCTGCCACTGGCCGAGGCACAGGCGGCTGTCGGCGAACGGGATCTGCTCGGTGCGCGAGCCGAGCAGCGCGACGATGAGGCGCTCACGCTCCGTCGTGTCCTGCGGGACGAGCCGCGAGAGCATCGCCTCGAAGTCGTGGAAGAACCCCGCCTCGCGCTCGGTGACGCGCACGACGGCGAGCGGCGAGCCGGCGGCGACGTAGGCCAGCCCCGACTCGTGCTCCGAGCTCTCGATGGAGCGCGAGACGTCGTTCGTGATGTCGAAGACGGACAGGGTCGGCAGCGCTGCCGCGACCGAGCTGGGGATCTCCACGCTGACGTCATCCGGCGACGACCTCCTTCGGCAGCCGGAAATGGACGTCCTCGCGGGCGACGGTGATGTCCTCGACGTCGTCATAGCCGCGGCGAGCGAGGTCGGCGAGCACGTTCTGCACGAGCTCCTCCGGCGTCGATGCGCCGGCGGTCAGGCCGACGATCGTGTGCCCCGCGAGCAGCTCGTCGTCGAGCACGCGTCTCGCCGTCGATCAGCTCGGCATCTGCGCCGGCTACCCGCGCGACCTCGACGAGCCGGTTGGCGTTCGAGCTCGTCGGCGAGCCGATGACGAGGATCAGCGTGCCACCGAGCCTCGCGATCTCCTTGACGGCGTCCTGCCGGTTCTGCGTCGCGTAACAGATGTCGTCCGCGCCTGGACGCTTCAGGTCGCCGAAGCGATCCTCGAGCGCGGTGACGGTGGCAGCGACGTCGTCGAGGGACAGCGTCGTCTGGGAGATGACGGCCACGGGCTTGCCGTCGGTCGTCCAGCTCGGCGGCATCCTCCGGCGACTCGACGACGACGATCTGGTCCGGTCGCTCGCCCTTCGTCCCGATCACCTCGACGTGGTCGGCATGGCCGATCAGCGCCACGAGATGGCCCGAGTCGGCGTACCTGCGCGCCTCGGCATGCACCTTGGAGACGAGGGGACAGACGGCGTCGACGACCCGCAGGCCGCGCGCCACGCAGTTCTCGAGCACCGACGGCGCGACACCGTGCGCGGACAGCACGCAGATCTCGCCGGGCGGTATGTCGTCCTCCGAGTCGACGAAGACCGCGCCGAGTCCTTCGAGCCTGCGCACGACGTTGTCGTTGTGGACGATCTCGTGGCGGACGTAGACCGGCGCGCCGTGCGACTCCAGGAGCCGCTCCACGATCTCGATCGCGCGGTCGACGCCGGCACAGAACGACCGCGGCGCGGCGAGCAGCACCTTCATGACGCCCACTTCGCCCCGGCGCGCGTGAGCGCATCCGAGCCGCGCTTGCCGTCGGCGCCCGCGCGGCTGAAGCCGATCGGCGAGCGCGCGAACGCCCTCACGAGACCACCCCACGCGTAGCGACCGTCCTCGTGAACGGCGTTGCAGATGCCATGCAGCGTCCGCTCCGGCGTGTCCGAGATCGCGCGCAGGCAGCCGGCGAGCTGTCCCGACGACGCCAGCACGCCCGACTCGAGGTCCACGGCGTCGGCACCTGTGCGCCGCTGTGCCTCTCGACGCTCGGCCGGATCGTCGATCACCCGGTCCGTTCCCAGCAAGGTGCCGGCGCGGGCGCCGGGCACTCCCAGCGGCTCACCCTCCCAGAGCACCTTCCCTTCCTCGTCGACCACGCGGGTGGCGTCGATCACGGTGCCCGACGGAAGGTCGCCCAGCCCGCCGGCGAGCCCGAACGAGACGACGCTGTCCCTCGGAATGCCGTTCTTCGCTGCCAGCCCGACCAGCTCGGCGCGCAACCCCGCGCGCCGCGCGGCTCGCAACTCCGCCGTCGTCGCGCAGGCCATGGTCATCCCGTCAGCGTCCACGCCATGCTCCGCACCGTCTCCTTGACGCTGCTCGTCGCCACGAACGCCGCCGAGGGCTCGAAACCGGAATGGATGCCGCAGTGCTCGCAGCGCGGGTCGTTGCCCGGCCCGTAGTGCTCCCACTCGATGCCTTCGAGCAGCGCCTCGTAGCTCGGGAAGATGCCGTCCGTCAGCAGGTAGCACGGGCCCTTCCAGCCGTACGGATTACGGGTGATCGAGCCCCACGGCGCGCAGGGCAGCTCCCGCTGGCCCGTGAGGAAGTCCTGGTAGATGGGGCTTGCCAGCCAGCGGTAGCCGTGCTCCTTGACGGCCGCGCGCACGGCGCGGAACTTCTCCTCGTGCTCGGCGCGCGTCATCGTCAGCGCCGGGTCGATCTGCGAGTACTGGTAGCCCGGGGCGATCAGCATGCCGTCGATGCCGATGTCGTTCGTGAGGAACGCCATCATCTCGATGACGTCGTCCACCGACGTCTCCTTGAAGATCGTCGTATTCGTCGTCACGCGGAACCCGGCCTCGCGGCCGCGCTTGATGGCGTCGACGGCGATGTCCCACAGGCCCGGGTAGTCGCAGATGTAGTCGTGGATCTCCTGCATGCCGTCGAGGTGGACGACGAACGTCAGGCGATGGTCCGGCTCGAAGACGTCGAGGAACTCCTCCATGCGCAGCGCGTTCGTGCAGAGGTCGATCGTCTTGCCGAGCTCGAGAAAGCCGGCGACGACATCCTCGATGCCCTTGAAGACGAGCGGCTCACCACCGCAGATGGAGACGACGGGCGCCGGGCACTGGACGCCCGAGTCGATGCACTCGTCGACGGACAGCTTCGCCTTGTTCGACTCGTACTCGCGGATCTTCCCGCAGCCGATGCACGCGATGTTGCACGCAAGCGTCGGCTCGAGCATGAGCACGAGCGGGTACAGCTCGCCCTTGCGGCGCTGCTGCGCGACGTACTTGCCGATCTGGATCGTCGAGCGAAGCGGGAACTTCGGCATCAGTGGCCTCCCATCAGGAAACAGCCTGCCTGAACCGTCCGAGCGCCAGCAACGGGAAGTGGAGCCGGTACAGGTGGTAGCGGATCATGAAGTCGGTTGGAAACCCCGTCCCGGTGTAGTGCTGCTCTTCCCAGTCGCCGTTCGAGAGCTGCGTCGCGCAAAGATAGTCCGCCGCCCTCCTGGCGGGCGTCCCTGTCGCCTTGCCTGCGGCGACGTAGGCTACTAGCGCCCAGGCGGTTTGTGAAGCCGTCGGCACGCCGCGGCCCCGCCATGCGGGCTCGTGGTACGAGTGGATGTCCTCGCCGAAGCCGCCGTCGGGATGCTGCACCGAGTCGAGCCAGGCCGCGGAGCGCTCGAGGGCCGGATGGCCCGGGCCGATGCCGCATGCTTCCAGCGCCGGAGCCGCCGCAGCCGTTCCGTAGAGGTGATTGACGCCCCAGCGGCCCCACCAGGAGCCGTCGCGCTGCTGGCTGCCGAGCAGGTAGTGGAGGCCGCGCCGCACGACGTCTGCGTAGGCATCATCGTGGGCCAGCGCCTCCAGCGCGTGCGCGCTCACGTCCTCAGTCGGCGGGTCGATGACGGCCCCGAAGTCGCAGAACGGGAGCTTGTAGAGCCAGGTGCTCGTGTTGTCGGCGTCGAAGGCGCCCCAGCCGCCGTTCTCCGACTGCATGCCGGCCATCCAGGCGAGGCCGCGCTGGACGGCGTCCTCTCCCAGCTCCAGCTCCCGCAGCGCCAGGCAGACGACGGCGGCGTCGTCGACGTCGGGATAGAGGTCGTTCTCGAACTCGAACGCCCAGCCGCCGGGGGCGAGCAGCGCGCGTTGGACCCCTTCGTACGGCGCACACCGCTCCTGAGCGATGAGACTCTGGATGCACAGTTCGGCGCGCGGCTGATATTCAAGTGCGAGAACCTGCAGCGTGGCGGGGCCTTCAAGCTACGCGGGGCGTCCAACGCGGTGTTTTCGCTCCCGGAACCACTCGCCGCTCGTGGAGTTGCGACTCATTCCTCCGGCAACCATGGCGCAGCGCTGGCGCTGGCAGCAAAGCTGCGCCGCATTCCGGCCGTCGTGGTGATGCCTGAGAACTCATCGGCGGTGAAGATCGCCGCGGTCCGAAGCCACGGTGCCGAAGTCATCTTCTGCCGCCCGGGTCGAATTGCACGCGAAGCGACACTGGCTGAACTGCTTGCAAAGCGTGAGATGAACCTGGTGCACCCCTACGATGACTATCGGGTGATCGCCGGCCAGGGCACGGCGTGCTTTGAGCTCATCGAACAGCATGCACGCCTGGATGTCGTGCTCGCGCCCGTCGGGGGCGGCGGCCTGCTGTCGGGAACTGCAATCGCGGCGCGGGCGCTCCTGCCTGGCGCGCGTGTCATCGGCGTCGAACCAGAGAAGGCGGATGACGCCTGGCGTTCCTTTCCGCAGCGGTGAGCGAGTACTCCTCGATGCGCCGGATACTGTTGCTGACGGCTTGCGCTCTTCGCTTGGCGTGCGCAATTTCGCGCTCATCCGGCGCTGCGTCGACGACATTGTGCGCGTCTCCGAGGATGCGATTCTTCAGGGTGTGAGACTGGTGCTCGAGAGAATGAAAGTCCTGATAGAACCCTCTGCGGCTGTGGTGATCGGTGCCCTGATCGAGAGGCGACTCGATGTCGCGGGCCTTGATGTCGGGATCATTCTGTCCGGAGGCAACGTGGATCTCGATGCTGCGCGTTGGTTGAGGACTCAGGCATGAAACGCGCGGACTGGTACTTCGACTTCATCTCCCCTTACTCATATTTGCAATTCGCGGAATTACCCAGGCTGCGCGCGTCTTTCGAGATTCGCCTGCAGCCCATATTGCTCGCGGGCGTGCTTGCTCACTGGGGACAGCTCGGTCCGGCGGAAATTCCGCCCAAGCGCTCGTTCACCTATCGCCAGGTGCGCTGGCTGGCGCGCCGCCGCGGTCTGCCGCTCAGCTTGCCACAGGCGCATCCGTTCAATCCGCTGCC